>NZ_JAMZDZ010000001.1:6331721-7598065 GCF_024172085.1 Hamadaea flava
CTGCTCGACGTGGCTGACCAGCTGATCATCACCGACGCCTTCGTTCTGGCGTCCGCGCCGAACGAGCGGCAGGTGCTCGCCATCGTCGACGCGATCGAGGAGAAGCTGCTGGAGCTGCCGGAGAAGGCCAAGCCGGTTCGGCGTGAAGGTGAGCGGTCGGGCCGCTGGGTGCTGCTCGACTACGTCGACATCGTGGTGCACGTCCAGCACTCCGAGGAGCGTGAGTTCTACGCGCTCGACCGGTTGTGGAAGGACTGCCCACGGATCGAGTTCGTCGATCGGGACCTGGCCGACAGCCCGTCATGACCAGCGCGGAGGGCCTGACGCCCGGCACCCGGATCATCCTCTGGCGGCACGGCAACACCGACTGGAACGCCGAGCACCGGGTGCAGGGCCAGACTGATGTGCCCCTCAACGACCTCGGCCGGGAGCAGGCGGCTCAGGCGGCGGCTCGGTTGGCCCCGCTGAAGCCGGATCTGCTCATCAGCAGCGACCTCCAGCGCGCCGCGCGTACGGCGGACGCGTTGGCCGAGCTGATCGAGATGCGGCCGGAACGAGACGCCCGCTTGCGGGAGCGTGGGTTCGGCTTGTGGGAGACGTTGCTGACGCCGGAGATCAAGGTGCGCTTCCCGGAGTCCCGGGCGCGGTGGGAGGCGGCCGACCCCGATCCGGGCGACGGCATCGAGCCCCTGTCCGACCTGGCCAAGCGGGTCGGCGAGGTGATCCGGGAGACGGCGGAACGCGTACCGGGCGGGTTGGCGGTGCTGACCACGCACGGCGGTTCGATCAAGTACGGCGTCGCCGCGTTCCTCGGATTGCCGGAGGAGTTCCTGCCGACCCTCGGCTCGATCGGCAACTGCCACTGGGTAGAGCTGCGTGTCGAGTCCAAGGGCCGCTGGCGGCTTCAGGCGTACAACGTGAATTAACCGCCGGGGAGGGCTTGCCCGAGCCGCCAGGAGTGCGATCAGTGGCCGGACTCCCCCCGTGAGAGTCCGGCCACCCGCGGGTCACGCGAGGCGCAGAGCTGCCGCCGCCGCGTGACCGTTGGCCCGGCTGGCCCCGAAGGTGTTCATGAACGCCTTCGCGCCCGCCGGCCGCCACTCCGCCGGCCAGCCCATCTCCACGACCACCGTGGGATGCGTGGCCGCGAGCGCCTCGGTGAGCCGGCGGGCCGGCTCGGTGCGGTGGATGTGCCGGCCCACGATCACGATCGGGCGGTCGCCCGCCTTCGCGATGAGCGCACCGGTCGAGGTCTCCGCCGCGTCCGTGGTGAGCTGCTCGGTGCCGCCCAGGTGCTGGGCCAGGCCCCACGGCACCGGCCCCTCGGCGATGCTGTAGCCCGCGACGAGCTGCACGACCAGCGGGTTCTCGACACCCTCGACCGAACCCTCGACGCGGATCGCCCGCGCAGCGGCCGCGTAGCCCAGGTCCGGCTCGATCTCGGTCGGGAACGCACCCTGCGTCCACGCCGCGAGCTGCGAGTTCCGCTCGGCGGCCTCGGTCAGGCGAGCCAGCGGCAGTTCGCCGCGCTCGACCGCTGTCGCGATCTCCGCGACGACCCGCTCGATCAGGTCCAGGTCCACGTCCGCGCCGATGCACAGCAGGTCGCTGCCCGCGTTCAGGGACAGCACCGCGGCCCGCTCGATGCCGCCGGCGGCCTGCGCCGCTCCGGCCATCTCCAGCGCGTCGGTCACTATCACGCCGGTGAAGCCGAATTCCGCCCGCAGGAGGTCGTGCAGCACGCGCCGGCTGAAGGTCGCGGGCAGATCGCCCGTCAGCACTGGTACGCGAATGTGCGCGGTCATGATGGACTTGACCCCGGCAGCGACCGCCGTCGCGAACGGAGGCAGTTCCCGTTCCCGCAGCACCTGCTCGCTGACGTCGACGGTCGGCAGCCCGAGGTGGGAGTCGCTGACCGTCGCGCCGTGTCCGGGGAAGTGCTTGGCGCAAGCGGCGACGCCGGTCGACTGAAGGCCGACGACGGCCGCGGCGGTGTGCGCGGCGACCTGCGTGGTGGCGGCGCCGAACGAGCGGGTGCCGATGACCGGGTTGTCGGTGGCGACGTTGACGTCGACGGTGGGCGCCAGGTTGAGGTTCACGCCGGCGGCCCGCAGATCCTGGCCGATCGCCTGGTAGATGCGGCTGGTGAGGCTGTAGTCGCCGATGAATCCCAGCGCGGCGTTGCCCGGGTACGGGCTGCCGCTGCGGTGGTAGAGCCGGGTGACGTCGCCACCCTCCTCGTCGAGGCTGATCAGAACGTCGGGGCGGGCCGCCCGCAGCTGCGAGGTGAGTCGGGCCAGCTGTTCGGGGGATTCGATGTTGTACCCGAACAGGCAGAATCCGGCCAGCCCTTCGGATACCAGGTCGACGGCCCATCGGGGGGCGGTGAGGGCTTCGGCGTCGAGCCGTCCGGCGCCGATGCCCACGCCCGATTCGGTCCGTCCACCGAAGGAGGGGAGCAGGGTCTGCAGGATGAGGCGCCGCAGCCCGGGGTCGATCGTCATCTCGTGTCCCACTGTTCGTCGTGTTCCGGGGTGGACCTCCGCCGGTGCGGCGGGGCCGTGTCGCTTGACCGGGGGGACGTCCCCACCTACTGAGACGTCGTACCCTAGCCGTTAGTGGTAAAGCATTGCCAATCTAATAAGAAACTTTACTAAACGCCAGAGGCTGCCGCCATGTCATCTGCTCGTCTCCCGGGAACCCCCCGTCTCCTGCGCGCTCTCAACGACCGAGCCGCACTCGAACTCTTGCTGGAGCATGGTCCCCTCACGCGTACCCAGCTCGGCGAACGCACCGGCCTGTCCAAGGTCACCGCATCCCAGCTGGTCGAACGCCTGGAGGAGCGCGGCCTGGTCCGGCGCGTCGGCGAGCAGGCCGGTGGGCGGGGTCCGAATGCCCAGCTCTACGCGGTGACACCGTCCAGTGCCTACGTCGTCGGCGTGGATGTCGGCCCGGACCACGTGGTCGCGGCCTGCGCCGACATCACAGGTTCGATAGTAGGCCGTGTCGAGCACTCCACTCGGGACACCGACGACCCCGTGGGCCTCGTGCACTCGGCCGTGCTGGAGGCGGCCGACCTCGGCGGCGCGGCGCTGAGCGACATCCGCCGGATCGTCCTCGGCACCCCCGGTCTGGTCGACCCGTCGACCGGCGACATCGCCTTCGCGTGGGACCTGCCGCGCTGGCATCGCGGTCTGCTCGCCAACCTGCGCGAGGACCTGATCCCCGACGTGTTCTTCGAGAACGACGTGAACCTGGCCGCCGTCACCGAGGCGCACGAAGGCGCCGCGCGCGGTGTCGGCGACTTCCTCCTCGTCTGGATCGACCGCGGCGTCGGCCTCGCCGTCATGCTCGGCGGGCGGCTGCACCGCGGCGCGACCGGTGCGGCGGGCGAGATCGGCTGGCTGCCCGTCCCCGGCGCGGACCTGCCTCGGGACGTCAGCAAGCGGGGGGCCAAGGGCGCGTTCCAGGCCATCGCCGGGGCCGACGCGGTGCTCGCCGTCGCGCGCGAGAACGGCTTCAAGGGACGTACGGCGGGCGAAGCGGTGCGGGCTGCCATCGCCGCCGGCACCAAGGGCGGTCCCGTCCTCGACGAGTTGGCCCGGCGACTGGCGCTCGGCGTCGCCTCCATCGGCGTCGTCCTCGACCCGTCGCTCGTCGTGCTCGCCGGCGAAGTCGGCCAGGCCGGCGGCACACCGCTCGCCGACCGGGTGCAGCACGAGGTCGCCGCGATCTCGGTGGTCTCGCCGCGCGTCGTCGTCTCCGAGGTCGGCGCCGAGCCGGTGCTGCGCGGGGCGCTGCTGACCGGCCTCGACGCCGTACGCGACCAGGTCTTCGGCTCCACCACCAACTAACGTTCCTTGCAGATCAGGGATGTGCGGCCTACCGGAGCCTCCGGAAGCCTGCACGTCCCTGATCTGCACCCGTAAAGGGCTAGGCGAGGTCGCGGCGGCGGAAGACGCCGAACGCGGTCGCCAGCACCACCGCGACGAGCGTCCCGAGCACAACCGCGCCCTGCCACCACTCGACGTGCCCGTACTCGTCGTACCTGATGTAGTACTGCAAGGAGCCGGTCATCCAGGTGCCGACGTAGGTCGACAGGAACCAGGGCTCCTGCGGCCGATAGCCGAGCACCTCCATGACCAGGCGCGCCCCGGCCTCCCAGACGACGGCGTACGCCGTGAGCAGGCCCAGGGCGGCGGCGGTGTGCCGGCCGACGGTGGCGACCCCGAAAGAGACCGCGGTGACCATCACGGCCAGCGCGACACCGCGAGCGACGAGGACGACGAGGTTGCCGACGAAGTCGGAGTCGATCCCGCCGACGTAGCCGGTCGCCTGGGCGATGCCGTAGAACGTCGCGACGTAGATCGCCGAGAACACGACCGAGAACAGGCCGACCGAGCCGAGCAGGACGGCCAGCTTCGCCCCGAGGACGCGTACGCGCTCCGGCCGCCACAGCAGCAGATTGGTCGCACCGCCGCTGGCCAGTTCGGCCCCGATGAAGGTGGCCCCGACGAGGAACCCGAACAACGCCAGGTACGCCGCCAGGAACCCGATCAGCGGCCGGATCGACGTCTTGAAGACGTAGGTGTCGTAGAGGAAGTCCTCGGGCTGTACGACGGTCAGCCGGCAGACGTTCGGGTACTTCGCCCGCTCGACGGCCGTCGAGTCGGGCGAATGCGCGGCCACGCACTCGTCGTAGAGCTGTCGGTGGATCTCGTTCTCGGAGTTGGCCTGCATGACCGCGCTCGCCCAGTCGGCGGCGGTCGGCTGGTGGCTGCCCGCCATGGTCACCGCGACGGTCACCCCGAACACGCCGATCATCACGGCCGTCAGGATCTGCACGAACCGCCGGGAGAACAGCCGTTGCAGCTCGGCCCGGAGCAGATTGCCCTTCACGCGACGACCTCCATCTCGCTGGACTGCACCCGCACCGCGTCGTCGACCTGCCGGTACGCCCCCGGCAGCGGGCGGGTCGCGGTCAGGTCCAGGAAGACGCTCTCCAGATCGGCCCCGATCGGGGTCAGCTCGGTCAGCCACACCTCGGCCCGGCCGAGCGCCTCGCTGATCTCGGCCGCGTCGGCGACCCCGGCCACGACCAGGTGGCCGTCGGTCGCCGAGACGGTCAGGCCCGCCCCTTCGAGGACTTCGCGAGCCCGGTCCAGCTGCTTCACGCGTACCAGATATTCGCCCTTGGAATGCTCGGCCAGCACGTCGCCGACGGGTCCCGCGACCACGCGGCGGCCGCGCGAGATGATCGTGACTGTGTCGCAGACCTGCTCGATCTCGCTCAGGATGTGGCTGGAGACCAGCACCGTGACGCCCTCCGCAGCGAGATCGCGCAGCAGCGTGCGCATCTCGTGGATGCCGCCCGGGTCGAGTCCGTTCGCCGGTTCGTCCAGAATGAGCAGCTCCGGGGCCTTGAGGAGGGCGGAGGCCACCGCGAGCCGCTGCTTCATGCCGAGCGAGAAGGTCTTCACCCGCTCGTCGGCCCGATCGCGCAGGCCGACCCGCTCGAGCACCTCGTCCACTCGCGGAGCCGCCACCCCGCCCGCCGTAGCGAGCAGCGCCAACGTCTTGCGCGCGGTGAAGTTCTCGAAGAACGCCGGGCTCTCCACGATCGCACCCACCCGGTGGGCCACCTGGGCGTAGTCTCCGCTCGGCCGGCCCAGCACGGTCATCTCTCCAGCGTCGGCGCGGACCAGCCCGAGCAGCGTCCGCAACGTCGTCGTCTTCCCCGAGCCGTTCGGCCCCAGGAAGCCGTGCACCTGGCCCGCCTCGACGGTCATGTCGAAGCCGTCCAGGGCGACCTTCCCGCCGCCGCGCAGCCTGCGGAAGGTCTTCCGCAATCCGCGTATCTCGATCACCGCTGTCATGCCCGCTATGACGTCGGCGGAGGCATCGCGAGTTTCCAACCGATCGGCTGATTTCTGTGGCTCGCTACGATGGCCGCGTGATCGAGCAGGTAAGACGGACCTCCGCGCTGCCCGAGGCCGCCGCGTCTGCGTCAGGCGGCGGTGCACGCCATGATCGTCGGTGGCCGCCGATCTCGGCGGTTCGGGGCTCCATGATCGTCGGTGGCCGCCATTCTTGGTGGCGAGGGCGGGCTGATCGTCGGTCGCCGCCGATCTTGTGATGGACCCCGGCGGGCGAGGCCCCGGGCGTACTCGCTCGCGGTGTAGCTGATTTGATAGCCCCGTGGCGCACGATCAGCTTCCCGACCCACCCGTCGTGGACGACCTTCCCGCCGCGGACGACCCGGATCTGGCCGTCGCGGCCGATCACGTGGTCGTCACGCGCTCCGGCCAGCACCTGCTGCGTGACCTGACCTGGCGGGTCGAGCTGGACGAACGCTGGGTCGTGCTCGGCCCCAACGGCGCCGGGAAGACCACCCTGATCAATCTGGCCGCCGGGCGTACGCACCCGACCAGTGGCACGATGCACGTCCTGGGCGAGCGGATCGGCCGGACCGACCTGCACGAGCTGCGTACGCGGGTGGGTCTGTCGACCGCGGCGCTGGCCGAGACCATCCCGGCCGACGAGATCGTCCGCAACGTGGTCGTCACCGCCGCCTGGTCGGTCATGGGCCGGTGGAAAGAGGACTACGACCCCGGGGACCTGGCCCGGGCGGAGGCGCTGATGGCGCAGTTCGGCGTCGGGCACCTGGCCGAGCGGCTCTACGGCACCCTCTCCGAGGGCGAGCGCAAGCGCGTGCAGATCTCGCGGGCGCTGATGACCGACCCCGAACTGCTGCTGCTCGACGAACCGGCCGCCGGTCTGGATCTGGGCGGTCGCGAGGACCTCGTCGGCCGGCTCGCCCGGGTCGCGGCGGATCCGGACTCTCCGGCGTTGGTGCTGGTCACGCACCATGTGGAGGAGATTCCGCCGAACTTCACCCATGCCATGCTGCTGCGCCAAGGCGGGGTCGTGGCGGCCGGGCTGCTGGACGAGGTGATCACCGGCGACAACTTGTCGGCGACTTTCGGCGTCCCCTTGAAGGTGAGTTACGAGGACGGGCGGTTCAGCGCCCGAGCGTCTTGACGCTCTTCCGCCCTGGGGACACCGTCGTACGCCGTGAGGTGATCCGGGGCGAACTGTGGTTCGCGTCGCCGTCGATCTGCGTACAGGACGACGGCGACCTGCTGGTGACCTATCAGCCACCCGGCAGCCCGTTCGCGTTCCCGGACGGCGAGTTCCCGGCCGGCCGGCATCCGTGGGACCTAGCCGGGCACCGTAGCTGGCAGGGCCACGGCCTGCTCTCGCTGCACTGGGCGGACGTCGACCACGCGATCTTCGTGTTCTGGACGGGCCCGGAGCGGCGGTTCACCGGGTGGTACTTCAACCTGCAGGACGCGCCACGGCGTACGCCCATCGGGTTCGACACCCTCGACCACGAGCTGGACATCGTCTGGCCCGCCGGCGCGCCCTCGTGGGAGTGGAAGGACGTCGAGGAGTTCGCCCGCACCGGCGAACTGCGCTACCCGGGCCGGGTCTCCGAGATCCAGGCCGAAGGCGACCGGATCGCCGCCCGGCTCGACGCGGGGGCGCGCTGGTGGGACGAGAGCTGGGCGACCTGGGAGCCGGACCCGTCCTGGACGCCCCGGGCGCTGCCTGACGGCTGGGAATCGGTTCCCTGGGCCAACCGCTGAACAACGCTTGCGCCCACGCGGGATGATCAGAGGATGCGGACCATCCTGAACATCCTTTGGTTCATCTTCGGGAGCGGCTTCCTGCTCGCTCTCGCGTACGCCTTCGCCGGTGTGCTGTGCTTCATCTTCATCGTGACGATCCCGTTCGGGGTCGCCTCGTTCCGGCTGGCCCGCTATGCGCTGTGGCCGTTCGGCTACACGATCACCGAGAAGCCGAGCGCGGGCATCGCCTCGACCATCGCCAACGTGGTGTGGCTGATCATCGCGGGCTGGTGGCTGGCCCTCACGCACGTCGTGACCGGTATCGCCCAGTGCCTGACCATCATCGGCATCCCGTTCGGCATCGCCAACTTCAAGCTCGTGCCCGCCGCGCTGTGGCCGCTCGGCCGCGAGATCGTCGCCAAGCCCTGACGCCCCGCCCGGACGCCCCCGTCTTAGGCGGCAGATCACGGTTATGCCTGCTAAAACCGCTCAAGATCGCAGGTGTAACCGTGATCTGCTGGGAATCCTGGCTAGGTGTGGCAGGGCAGGTGGCACGAGAACCGGCCGAACGGATGATGTTGCGGTCGCCACAACGTGAGGAAAGCTCCCGGGAAAGTTCGCCAAAAGTTTCCCGGAGGCGTCGCACGTGGGACGGAAACGTTTCCAACATGGGACTCACACCGGTCCGGCCACTGTCCGGACCGTCGCCGACCTGGCGGGAGTCTCGATCGCGTCCGCCAGCCGGGTGCTGAACGGACTAGGGGGCAGCCCTGAGCTGTCCGCCCGCGTCAAGGCGGCCGCCGAACGCGTGGGCTACGTGCCCAACGCCATCGCGCGATCGCTTCAGGCGCAGCGTACGGGGCTGATCGGGCTGGCCGTGGCCGACATCGGCAACCCGGTCTACGTGCAGATGATGCGCGCGATCGAGCAGGAGATCGCCGGGTCCGGCCGGCAGCTGCTCATCCAGGCCACCAACGCGCACACGGCGAACGAGACCGAGCTGTTGCGCGGGCTGGCCCGGCGCTACGTCGACGGCCTGATCATGTCGCCGCTGCGGGTCACCGAAGCGCATCTGCACGAGTTGGGGCGTACGGCGGTGCCGGTGGTCGTCGTCGGTCAGCTGCCCGACGAGACCCCGATCGACAACGTCCGCGCGGACTCCATCGCCGGCGTCGCCCTCGCCGTCGACCACCTCGTCGAGCTGGGGCGTACGCGGATCGTCCTGATCAACGGCGCCCCGGACACGGTGCCCGGAGCGCACCGTGACGCCGGATTCCGCGCCGCGCTCGCCCGGCACGGCCACGAACCGGTCGGCGTGGAGAACGGCGAGTTCACCTTCGACGCCGGACTTCAGGCGACCCGGCGGCTGCTCAACCGCACCCGACCGGACGCCATCTTCGCCGCCAACGATCTCATCGCCGCCGGCGCGCTGCACGCGCTGCTGGAGGCGGGCATTCGCGTACCTGAGGAGGTGGCGCTGGTCGGCATGGACAACACCGACATCGCCGAGCTCACGTTCCCCCGGCTGACCAGCGTCGACCTCGGCGCGGCGGCCCGTGGCCGCAAGGCGGCCCAACTTCTGCTGTCCCGTCTGGACGATCCGACGCTGCCCGCCCGCCGGGAGAGCATCGCCCCCGCCCTCGTCCGCCGGGAGTCCGCATGACGGCCACGCTCGAAGAGACCCCGCGCGCGACGCGTCAGCCATCGCGCGACCAGAACAAGCGCTTCGCGTATCTCCTGTTGTTGCCTGCCCTGCTCCCAGTCGTGATGCTGTCCGCGGCGCCGTTGCTCCGCGGTGTGTTCCTGGGTTTCACCGACGCGCGAGCCGGGCGGAACGTGGACATCAATTTCACGGGTCTGGAGAACTACCAGGAGCTGGTGCAGGACACGCAGTTCTGGGACGCCTTCAAGGTGGGCCTGATCTGGGCCTTCGCCGTGACGATCCTGCAGTTCGGGCTGGGCCTGGGCCTGGCCGGGCTGCTCAACCAGCCGCTGCGGCTGCGCTGGCTGGCGCGGACGCTGGCGCTGGTGCCGTGGGCGATGCCGCCGGTCGTGGTCGGCATCATGTGGAAGCTCGTCTACCACCCGGACGCGGGCATGCTGAACGAGGCGTTCTCGCGAGTGGGCCTGGACGGGTTGCGGCACAACTGGTTGGGCGACTTCAGCACCGCCCTGCCCGCGGTGATCCTGGTCGGGATCTGGGCCGGGCTGCCGCAGACGACGATCGTCCTGCTCGCCGGATTGCAAGGCGTGCCACGGGAGTTGCACGAGGCGGCCCAGATGGACGGAGCCGGGGCGTTCCGGCGCTTCCGGGCGGTCACCTGGCCCGCGCTCGCGCCGGTCGTGGTCGCGATCACCAGCCTGGACTTCATCTGGAACTTCAACTCGTTCGGCCTGGTCTACGTCCTGACCGCAGGCGGGCCGGGCGGCAAGACGATGCTGCCCATGCTGTTCGCCTACGAGGAGGCGTTCCGCTACGGCCACTACGGATACGCGGCCGCGCTGGGCAACGTCATGGTCCTCCTCATCGTCGCGCTCCTCGCGGTGTACCTGCGCCGCCGCCTCCGGGAGGCAAACTGATGGCCCGTTCCCGCACGGCTTCGGTGAAAACGTTTAAACGAGCCGCGCAGTACCTGACGCTCGGCTGCTACCTGGTCTTCCTCGGCTTCCCGCTGGTCTGGCTGCTGTCGATCAGCTTCAAGGAGCCGCGCGAGATGGTCGAGCTGCACCCGACCCTGATCCCGAAGCACCCGACGTTGCAGAACTACGTCACGGCGTTCACGGAGCAGGATCTGGCGCGCTCGGCGCTGAACAGCCTCATCGTCGCGTCCGCGTCGGCGGCGCTGACCGTGCTCCTGGCGCTGCCGGCGGCGTACTCGTTGGTGCGCTTCAAGACCCGGCTCAGCACGATCACCCTCGGCTGGGTGCTGGTCAGCCAGTTGTTCCCGTTCGTCCTGCTGGTCATCCCGCTGTTCCTGATCCTGCGGGAGGCCGGCCTGACCAACACCCGGTTCGGCCTGATCCTGGTGTACGTCACCTGGTCGCTGCCGTTCGCGTTGTGGATGCTCCAGGGCTTCGTCCGAGGCATCCCGCGCGAGCTGGAGGAGGCCGCGTCGGTCGACGGCGCGTCCCGGCTTCAAGTGCTCCGCCGGGTGGTGGCCCCGTTGCTCGCGCCGGGCCTGGTGGCGACCTCGCTGTTCGCCTTCATCAGCGCCTGGAACGAGTTCTTCTTCGCATTGGTGTTGCTCAAGAGCCCCGAACTGGCGACGTTGCCGGTGACGCTGGCTCGATTCGTCGGGGTGGAGGGGATCGCGCGGCTCGGGCCGCTGGCGGCGGGTTCGCTGCTGGCCACGCTGCCCAGCCTGGTCTTCTTCGCCGTGCTCCAGAAGCGTCTCGCCGAAGGCTCCCTGGCGGGCGCGGTCAAGGGTTAAACGGCTATGGATGGGAAAACCTCAATGGAGAGATCGCCCGTGAACATCAACAGAAGATCGCTGCTGGCCCTGCCCGGCCTGGTCGCGACGGCCGCCTTCCTCGCGGCGTGCGGTGACGACAAGGAGCCGGAGTCGACCGGCCCGGTCAAGCTGCGGTTCCTCAGCCTCGCCTGGCAGAAGGAGTCGCTGGCCGCGAACAAGCAGATCGTCGACGACTGGAACAAGGCCAACCCCGACATCCAGATCGAGTACGTGCAGGGTGACTGGAACTCCGTCCACGACCAGCTGCTGACCTCGTTCGAGGGCGGCGACGCGGCGGACATCATCCACTACGAGTCGGCCGCGCTCGGCGAGTTCGCCAAGCAGGGCTACCTCGCCGACCTCAGCTCGCTGCTGCCCGCCGACTTCAAGTCGGAGATCTCCGACAAGGTCTGGCAGACCGTGACCGTCGACGGCAAGGTCGTCGGCGTGCCGTTCCTGCTGGAGTCGCAGGTCGTGCTGGCCAACAAGAAGCTGCTCGACGCGGCCGGCGTCACGGTGCCCGCCGCCAACGCCCCGTGGACCTGGGACGAGTTCGCGGCCAACGCCAAGAAGCTGACCAAGCCGGGTCAGTACGGCGTGGCCTGGGCGCTGAAGTCGCCGACCAACCGCGTGATGAACCTCGCCCTCAACTACGACGGCGCCTTCTTCTACGAGGAGGGCGGCAAGTGGACCGTCAAGGTCGGCGACGGTGAGAAGGCGATCCCGCAGCGCATCCACGACATGGTCTACGTCGACAAGTCCGCGTCGCCCGAGGCGCTGTCGTTCGGCAGCACCGACCCGCTGCCGGGCTTCTTCGGCGGCAAGTACGCCATGCTCCCGGGCTCGATCTACCTGCGCCAGCAGATGATCGAGCAGGCGCCCAAGGACTTCGAGTGGGTGACCCTGCCGGCGCTCAAGGGCACCTCGCAGAACCAGGCGGCCAACCCGCAGACCATCTCGATCAGCGAGGACTCCAAGGCCAAGACCCAGGCCATGAAGTTCATCGCGAACTTCCTCAACGCCACCAACATGGCCAAGCTGGCCCACGGCGACTGGCTGGTGCCGACCGGCAAGGCGGCCGGCGCGCAGCTCGTCCAGTCCACTCAGGGCAAGCAGGGCTGGGACGTGGCCGTGGCCAGCGCCGACACCCTGGTGCAGGCGCCGTTCCAGCGGGCCGCCGGCTACTCCGAGTGGAAGTCGAAGATCGCCACCCCGGCGCTCCAGCAGTACTTCGCCAACAAGATCTCGATCGATCAGCTGGCGAAGACGCTGGAGGATGGCGGAAAGCAGGTCCTGAAGTAGTGCTCCTCGCCAAGAGCATCGGGTGCCTCGCCGGCGCCGCCGTGGGTGATGCCCTCGGCGGCGCCGTCGAGGGCCACTCGGCTGAAGAGATCCGGGCCCGCTACGGCGGGCCCGTCACGGGGATCGTCCCGCCGATGCGGGCGCCTGAAGACAAGCCGACCGCGCCCTACGCCAAGGGGCACGGCCGGATCACCGACGACACCCTGGTGACCCACGCGCTCGTCCGGGCGTACGCCCGCAAGCGGGACCACCTGGACGCGTACGACATGGCCGGGCTGCTCGTGCCCGATCTGCTGGAACACCTCGTGTGGGTGCCCGACCTGCAACGCGAAACCGTTGCGCTGCACCGGCTGGCGGCCGGCGAGCGGCACCTGATCACCCGGCTCCACTTCGCCCACGCCGACCCCCGCGAGGCGGGCACCGGCAACGCCGTCAACTGCGGCGCCGCCATGTACATCGCGCCGGTCGGCATCGTCAACGCGGGCGATCCGGTGGCGGCGTACCGGGAGGCCATCGAGCTGGCCGGGGCGCACCAGCACAGCTTCGGCCGCGAGGCCGCGGGGGTCATGGCCGCGTGCGTCGCGGCGGCCGTCGTTCCGTCGGCCACTGTGGACGATGTGCTCACGGCGGCCCTCGCGGTGGCCCGAGACGGCACCCGGGCCGCCATCTCCGCGGTGCTCACCGCCGCCAACGGGTACGCCTCTCGGTCTTGCTTGGATATGGCGACCGTTAAGGGGTTGCGGGCCGCGATGGCACCGTTCGACACGGTCGGAGAGGCGTACCGCGAACCCGGACTGGGCGCGCGCCGCGCGTCCCGGCTGCACGCGATCGAAGAACTGCCCATCGCACTCGGCATGCTCGCCGTCTCCGGCGGCGACGTACGCGACACGATCCTCGGCTCGGTCAACTACGGCCGTGACGCGGACTCGATCGCGAGCATGGCGGGGGCCATCGCGGGGGCTTTGCACGGGATCGACGGGGTGCCCGCTTCCTGGGTCGCTGAGGTGTCTGCGGAGTCTCGGCTGGACTTGGCCGCTGTCGGCTCCTCGCTGGCGCTCGTCGCCTCCGAGGTGCTCGCCTCCGACTTCGCGCGGGCTTCCGCCCGTGCTCAGTCTGTCGGCTCGCTCCTCTCCGCTCCCGCTGCCGCTCCGGCTCCCCGGGACCCGGTGGGTTGATCATGAACTTATGGTCGTTGTCGGCGGTGTGTCGCAGCCCCGGAGTTCATGATCATTCCCCTGGCGGACTTGTCGCCGGGGAAGCCCGCGATATCCGGGATAACGCGGTCTCACAGCGTCGTGAGGCCGCGATATCCCGGATGCCGCAACGATTCCCGGTTCGTTGTCAGTGGTCGGCGGTAGCTTGATGCCCATGCGATTGAGCTGGGTTCAGCCCGAAGACCTGCTCTCCCACGAGCTGGTGACCGCCCGTGACCTGGGCAAAGACGTCTCGAAGGTGACTTGGCGGTGGCTGGACGCAGGCGGATCGCTCACCGCGGGCAGCAGCGGCGCCTCGGCCACGCCCGCGACGCCTGAGCTGCACGCGCTCGCGGAGAAACTGATGGCCGCGCTCGACGAGCAGCCGATGCCGGTCCGCCCCGGCGAACCCGACGACTTCGCGGGCGTCAAAGCGTTGTGGCGCAATGTTCCGCGGCAGCAGCCGCGGCACGACCTGGAGCGGCTGCATGCCGCGTGGGTCGGGCGCGCGGCGGGTTGCGTACTCGGCAAGCCGGTCGAGAAGATTCCCCGGGAAGGCATCCGGGAGATCCTGCAGTCGAGCGGGCAGTGGCCGCTGACCGGTTACATCGCCGGCGATTCGGTGCCCGACGAGGTCACCCGGCGCTGGCCGTGGAACCGGCGATCCGCCCCGACGAGCCTCGCCGAGCCGCTCGCGGCGGGCGTCAGCGACGGGATGCCGGAGGACGACGACCTCAACTACACCCTCATCGCGCTGCGGCTTGTGGAGCGGTGCGGTCCGGGGTTCACCGCCGACGACGTCGCCCAGGCCTGGCTCGACGAGCTTCCGGGCGGGCGCGTCTTCACGGCCGAGCGGATCGCGTACCGGAATCTGCTGCTCGGCCACACGCCGCCGGAGACCGCGCTGCGCGGGAACCCGTTCCGGGAGTGGATCGGGGCACAGATCCGCACCGACCTCTACGGCTGGATCCATCCCGGACGACCGGATCTGGCGGCGGAGTGTGCGTACCGGGACGCTTCGGTGAGCCACGTCCGGGCCGGGATCTACGGCGCGATGTGGGTCGCCGCGATGAGCAGCGCCGCGCTCACCGCCGACAACATCGACGACGTGCTCGATGCCGGGGAATCCGTCGTGCCTCCGGTGAGCCGATTCGCCAACGCCATCATGGACGGCCGTGACCTGGCTACCCGGGGCGACAGTTGGGAAGGCGTGGTCGACGAGATCTACGCCCGCTACGGCAAGCGCCACTGGGTGCACGTTCTGCCCAACGCCGCCCTCGTCGCGGCCGCGCTGGAGTACCACGGCGGCGACTTCGCCGCGTCGGTCTGCGCTGTGGTGAGCGCGGGCTGCGACACCGACTCCAACGGCGCGACCGTGGGCGCGATCACCGCCGCCCTGGCCGGAGCCGTTCCCGACCACTGGGCCGCGCCGCTGCGCGACACCCTGCGGACCAGCATTCCCGGCAGCGACAAGGTGACCTTCACCGAGTTGGCCGAACGCACAATGAAGGTGAGCACATGAAGATCGTCGTCGTCGGCAGCGTGAATCTCGACCTCGTCGCGACCGCAGCCGTTCTGCCGCGGCCGGGTGAGACCGTCCTCGGGGAGAGCTTCACGACCGTCCCGGGCGGCAAGGGCGCCAACCAGGCGATCGCCGCGCAGTTCGCCGGGGCGGAGGTCACGTTCGTCGGCGCGGTCGGCCAGGACGCCTTCGCCCAGCAGGTACGCGACAACATGGCGCAGGCGGGGCTCGACCTGTCCCTGCTGCGGACCGAACCCGGCCCGTCCGGGGTGGCGCTCATCGCCGTGGACGACAACGGCGAGAACCTCATCGTGGTGGCGCCGGGCGCGAACTCGAAACTGACCGCTCTGACGGAAGCCGACCGGACGGCGATCGCGGCCGCCGACGCGCTCGTGATGCAGCTCGAGATTCCGCTGGAGACCGTGCAGGAGGCCGCTCAGGTCGCCCGGGACGCCGGTGTTCCGGTGCTCCTCAACGCCGCTCCGGCCCGGAGCCTGTCGGTCGAGTTGCTCTCGCTGGTCGACGTCCTGATCGTGAACCTCATCGAGGCCCAGATGGTCCTCGGCGACAAGATCGACAGTTCGGCCCGGCGGAGCCCGAGCGCCTCAGCCCGCGGCATGCACGCGTACTCGCTGATGGAGCGGTTGCGGCAGATCGCGCCGAAGGTCGTGCTCACCGTCGGCGCGGACGGGGCGTTCTACGCCGACCGCGAAGGCACCTGGATGCAGATCCCCGCGCCGAAGATCGACGCCGTCGACACGACCGCCGCCGGGGACGGCTTCGTCGGCGCGTTCGCCGTGGCGTACACGGAGGGTAAACCGATCGCCGACACGCTGGCCTGGGCCTGCGCGGCCGGTGCGATCGGCGCGACGCGGCTGGGCGCCTCCAGCTCGCTGGCGTTGCGGGAGGAGATCGACAAGCTGGCGGTCAAGCCGTGAATCCCTACGTGCCCCGGCCGATCGATCAGCCGACGACCGTTCCGTTGGACCTGGACGCCGACCTCTCCGTCCTCGACGAGGCGAAGATCTTCGCCGCCCCGGAGGACCCCGCGCAGTGGCCCGCCTGGCGTAACGCGCTCGCTCGCTGGCGTAAGTCCGCCCGCGAGCGCCTGGACTACGACGGATCGCGCTACGAGCAGGTGCCGCTGGACTGCTTCGCGGTCGCCCTCGTCTGGCTCTGGGACGAGTCGCTGTTCGACCACGCGACCGGTGAGTTCACCGTCGACGCGTTCGTCGACACGTCGATCGAGGAGTTCGGCGGCTTCGACGGGATCGTGCTGTGGCACGCATACCCGGTGATCGGACTGGACGATCGCGATCAGTTCGCCTTCTATCGCGACGTCCCCGGCCTGGCCGACGTCGTGCGGGCCTTCCAGGCTCGCGGCGTGAAAGTCTTCGTCGACTACAACCCGTGGGACGGCGGCTCGGCCGACGAGGTCGCCACACTGGTCGCCGACCTAGGGGTCGACGGGGTCTTCCTCGACACCTTGAAGTCCGCGGCCGAGCTGGTCGACGCGTTGCCCCCGCAGATCGTGCTCGCCGGGGAGTCGCGTGTGCCACTGGATCGGATCCAGGACCACACGATGTCCTGGGCGCAGTGGTTCGCCGATTCGGATGTTCCGGGCGTCCTGCGGGCGAAGTGGTTCGAGCCCCGGCACATGCTGCACCACACCCGCCGCTGGCATCGCGACCACCTCGAAGAGCTTCAATCGGCCTGGTTCAACGGCACCGGCCTGCTCGTCTGGGAATCGGTGTTCGGCGTCTGGGTCGGCTGGTCGGAGCGGGACAAGGCACTGCTGCGGTTCATGCGCCAGACGTGGTCGACGCACGCGCGGTTCTTCCGGGAAGCCGAGTGGACGCCGCTGGCCGGTCATCCCGCCGGGACGGCGGTGTACGCCTCCCGGTGGGACCTCGACGGCGAGACACTGTGGACGATCGTCAACCGGGGGCCGGACTATGACGGTCCCTGGATCGTCGACGGCGGTAGCGTCGTGGCCTCGGGGCAGCTGGCCGCCGGAGCCGTCGCCTGGGCGACGTCCTCGGGAGAACAGTCTTCGGCGACCATGGCCGAATCCGGCTTCCCGGCTCGCGCCGCGGTACGCGTACCGCACCGGGCGGCCGCGGTCGAGCGCCCGCCGAGCGGCTTCGTCGAGGTGCCGGCCGGTCGCGGGGACCTGATCGTGCGCCATCGCCGTCGTGAGACCGGCCTCTACGGTGAGGCACCGTTCGTCGACGAGTGGAAGCCGCTGCCGCCTCGCCTGCACGACACGGCGACGTTGCGACGCCGGGTCGACCTCGGCCGGTTCGCGATCGGTGAACTGGAGGTCAGCGCGGCTGAGTTCGCCGCGTACCGGGAGGCGGTCGGAGTCGGGCCGTGGCCGGTCGCCGATCCCGAGGCGCCGGTCACCAAGGTGACGCTCGCCGAGGCCCGGGCGTACGCCGCCTGGGCGGGCGCGCGTCTGCCGACCGAGGACGAATGGCAGGTGGCGGCCGAACTGGGTGTCATCGACCGGCGCGACCCGCTCGTGTGGAACCTGACCGAGAGCGAACACAGCGACGGGCGTACGCGGTTCGTGATCCTCAAGGGCGGCAGCGCCCATCGTGCCGAGGGCTCGATGTGGTACTTCGACGGCGGCCCGCAGCCGCCCGAGGTGAGCATCAAGCTGCTGCTCATGGGCCTGGGGCTGGACCGTTCGCCCAGCGTGGGCTTCCGGATCGCGGTGGACCTCCCGTGACCGGCCAGAGTTCTCGCCATCTGGTCGCTGACGGACGGGCGGTGGCCGCATGAAGCCGCTGGACGGCATCAAGGTCGTCGAGGTCGCGACCGTCATCGCCGGCCCGCTCGCGGGGGCGTTCCTCGGCGACTTCGGCGCCGACGTCGTGAAGATCGAGCATCCGAAGGTGCCCGACACCGCCCGTGGTCATGGCCCCGGCGGATTGTGGGGACGCGTCCTCATGCGCAACAAGCGGTGCGGCACGCTGAATCTGTCCACACCGGAGGGTGCGGAGCTGCTGAAGCGCCTGCTCGCCGACGCCGACGTCCTCGTGGAGAACTTCCGACCCGGCACCCTCGAACGCTGGGGACTCGGCCCGGAGGTGCTCCACGAGGTGAACCCGCGCCTGGTCATCGCCCGGATCAGCGGGTTCGGCCAGACCGGGCCCTACGCCTCGCGCGCCGGATTCGGCACGCTGGCCGAGGCGATGTCGGGGTTCGCGATGGCGACCGGCGAACCGGGTGGGCCGCCGACGCTGCCCCCGTTCGGGCTCGCCGACTCGGTCACCGGCCTGTCCGCGGCGTACGCCGTCCTCCTTGCACTGCGATCCCGGGACGTCACCGGCGCCGGGCAGGTCGTCGACCTCTCCCTGGTCGAGCCGATCATGGCGATGCTGGGCCCCCAGGTCACCTGGTGGAAGGAGCTGGGCTACGTCTCACCCCGGCTCGGCAACCGGTCGGCCAACAACGCGCCGCGGAACGCGTACCGGTGCTCGGACGGGCACTGGGTCGCGGTCTCGACCAGTGCGACGTCGGTCGCCGAGCGGGTGATGCGCCTGGTGGGGCTGCCCGAAGTCGTCGACGAACCGTGGTTCGCCACTGGTGCGGGGCGCGCCCAACATGTCGACCTGCTCGACAAGGCGGTCGCCGACTGGATCGCGGCCCGCCCCCGATCCCTGGTGCTGAAGGCGTTCGCGGAGGCCGACGCGGCCGTCGGCCCCGTCTACGAGGTCCCCGAACTCGCCGAGGATCCCCAGCTCGCCGCCCTCGGCACGTTCGTCGAGGTGCCCACGGCCGAAGGCGGTGAACTGCTCATGCAGAACGTCCCGTTCCGGCTCTCCGCCACCCCCGGCGAGATCCGTGAGGCCGGCCGCCCGCACGGCGCCGACACCGACGCGATCCTCGCCGACCTCGGCCTGACCGAACAGGAGATAGCCGGCCTGCGCGAACGAGGAGTGGTCTGATGCTGACCTGGCTTTACGTACCCGGCGACCGGCCCGAACGCTTCCGCAAGGCGCTCGCCTCCGGCGCCGACACGGTCATCGTCGACCTGGAGGACGCCGTTGCGCCCGCTCGGAAGGCGTACGCCCTGGACGCGGTGACCGACCTGCTCGGTTCCACCCACTCGGTGCCGGTCCAGGTACGCATCAGCGCGTTCGAACAGCTCGACACCTTGACGGGGCTGCCCGGCCTGGCCGGCGTACGCGTCCCGAAGGTGGAGACGCCCCAGGCGGTCCGGGCCGCCGCGGTCGCCGGAGTCCCGGTGCACGCGCTGATCGAGTCGGCCCGTGGTGTCGAGGCGGCGTTCGAGATCGCGACCGTTTGCGGGCCGGACGGCTCGATCGGGCTCGGCGAGGCCGACCTGAGCGCCGATCTGCACGTCTCCGCCGAGGCCGGGCTAGCCTGGCCCCGATCCCGCGTCGTCGTCGCCGCGCGGGCCGCCGGACTCGGCCCGCCAGCGATGTCGGTCTACCCGCACGTCTCCGACCTGGATGGGCTGGCTGCGTCCTGCGTCACCGGGCGTGGGCTCGGTCTGCTCGGGCGGGCCGCCATCCACCCCCGGCAACTGCCCGTCATCGTCGAGGCGTTCCGGCCGAGTGAACCCGAGGTGGAAAAGGCGGCAGAGTTGCTCTCCGCATTCGATCCGGATGCGGGGACTGCTGTCCTTTCCGACGGCCGATTCGTGGATATCGCAATGGTGGCGGCGGCGCGGCGTACGGTCGAATTGGCCGCCCGCTTCTCCTAGTTGCGCCGGCGATGCCGGTCGGCTAATCTGTCAGCACGTCGTAGGCGAAAGCCGAAAGCGCCCCCTGAATGCCACCGCGAGGTGGCCTTCAGCGTTTCCGGGGTCATGGGATCACGAGTACCGCCTTTCTTATCCACAGAATGCGGTAGCGTTATCCACAGATCAAATGCGGTATTGCTCTGTCCTTATCGGTGGGCCTATCGTCCACGGGTGCATCTGCTCTATCTCGACGAGTCAGGCGGCGTCGAGCCGCCCGACGGCCATCCGTCGGCCACGCCGGCCATGATCGTTCTCGGAGTGATCGTCGACGCCGACGTTCTCCGGTCGCTGACGTTCGCCTTCATGGACTTCAAGCGGGAGTACTTCCCGGCGAGGTTCCCCGGCGAGCCGTCTTATGACGACATCCTCAACGAGATCAAGGGCGCACGGCTTCTCCACCAGACGCGGAGCAATTCACGAGACAGCCGTCGGCATGCCGATCATGCGCGGACCGGGCTGCTGGAGCTGGTGAGTCGCTTCGGTTGTCAGGTGGTCGGCCGGGTGTGGATCAAGCGGCCGGGTGAGAGATTGGATCCCGACCGCACTTACACCGATTCGGTGTGGCACATCGCAAGCCAGTTCTCGCGCTATCTGGAGCGTTCGAGTTCGCTGGGGTTCATCTATGCGGATGGGCGAAGCGAACGTCAGGACAGGATGCTGGCGCATTCGATCTTCACGGCGAAACATGGAGCTGTCGACGATCCCTGCCGTCGAATTCCCGAGGTGCTTGCCTTTGCCGACAGCCGGAATCACGCGGGAATTCAGATCGCGGACATGCTCGCCTCCATGATCACGTTGCCTATCGTGACGGCGGCTTACGGCGCTTCGCCAGGCACGATCCACGACTCGCCTCGCTACGCCGAGGTACGCGAGAAACATGGGAACGCCTTGCAGGCGTTCCCGTTCCGCTACTTCGACGAAACCGGCCGGGCGCGGGGCGGGATCGTCGTGAGCGATGCGGTGGCCACTCGGCCGAGCGCGATGCTGTTCGGGGCGAGCGGATTCGGCGCGGAAGTGGTGAGCGAGGGGGAGTTGGAGATCACCATCCCGGTGCAGGCGGGCGCGGCGGCGACGGCTGGAAGCGTCAGCCCGGCCCGATAGGGTTGCTGAGGCGGTTGGGCTCGCGACGGCTCACAACGGCTCGGAACGGCTCGCGACGGAGGGGGATGCGGTGGGGGACAAGCGCATGCCGACCGAGCGCGAGATCGTGGAGCGGATCGTCGCTGAGGGCGTCTTCGCGTACGACGCGCGGCGGCCGGCTGAGCTGACCCGGGCGGTGCAGGCGCTGGCTGCGCGCCCTGGGGCGTCGGCGGCGGTGTTCGCGCTGATGCAGGCCGAGGTGCTGGCGGTGTGGCAGCGCGGGTGGCAGCCGTTCGAGCTGCACCGGTCGGTGAAGAAGGCGTTGACCGAGGAGCACGCCCGGCTCGCCGGGGCGGCCATGCTCGCGCAGACACGGGCCTATGCCCCGGCCACGGTCGACGAACGCTGGCAGGCGCAACTCGCGCAGATCACAGCGAAACCCCGCAGCGCCGCGAGCCCCGGCAAAGCGGCGGATCCTGGCGGCCCCGGCAAGGCTGCGGGCCCAGATGAACCGGCGAACCCGGGCGACGACGCGAACCGGGATGGCGCGGTCGGGCAGGCCGATCCGCAGCTCGTGATTCAGACCATCTGGCACCTCCGGCGGCTGCCGGGTCTGCCGTTCCAGGGCCCGTTGCCGGGCGAGGCGCGGCCGCAGCACGTCTCGCCGAAGACGGTGGACCAGAAGATGCTCGACCGCGTACGCGCGCTGCTGGCGAAGGCGGAGTCGACGACCTTCCCGGAGGAGGCGGAGGCGTACACGGCCAAGGCGCAGGAGTTGATGACCCGGCACAGCATCGACTTCGCGTTGCTGATGGCGCGGACGGGTGGCAAGGACGAGCCCGCTGTCCGGCGGATTCCGATCGACAACCCCTATGAGGCGGCGAAGACGCTGCTGCTTCAGGCGGTGGCCGAGGCGAACGGCTGCCGCTCGGTGTGGATGGAGTATTACGGGTTCGCCACTGTCACCGGGTTCCCCGGCGATCTGGACTCCGTCGAGCTGCTGTTCACGTCGTTGCTGGTGCAGGCCGTGGCGGCGATGACGCAGTCCGGCCCGAAGCAGGACCGGTTCGGGCGCAACAACACCCGGTCGTTCCGGCTGGCCTTCCTCACCGCGTACGCCCAGCGCATCGGCGAGCGGCTGCGGGGAGCGACCGAGACGGCGGTCAGCGAGACGATCCGGGACGTGGGGGAGAGCACGCTGTTGCCGGTGCTGAAGGCGCGGAGTGAGGAGGTCGCCGCGAAGTTCCAGGAGCTGTTCCCGGCGCTCAAGACCCGTTCGATCACCGTGTCGAACCGGCAGGGCTGGGCCGAGGGCCGGGCCGCCGCCGACCGCGCCGATCTCCACGGCCGCCGCGCCGTCCGCGAATAGCGCGCCGCCGTCCCCGGAAGCACGACGAGCCCCCCGAGAACCACGACGAGCCGCCCCCCGAGGGCCGGAGTAAGCCCTCCGCGAGTGGCCAAGGGCTGCGGGAAGCGGCTGGGCTGATCATGGCTGTCCATGATCATGGTCATTTCTGCGGTGCCATAGCGACATGGAATTGACCGTGATCATGCCGCATGCCCGCCGAGGCAGGTAAGCAGAGTGGCCTCGGCGCGGCGGAAGTAGAGTGATCTACGTGGCGCGCAGCGTGTACGTGACCGGCCTGGATGCGGGCGGCGGCAAGTCGGCCATCGCTCTCGGCGTGGCGGAGTTGTTGTCCCGACGCGTACGCCGGATCGGGGTGTTCCGGCCGTTCACGCGGAAGGACGACGATCCGATCGTGGCGCTGCTGCGAGATCATTACGGGATGCCACCGGCTGCTGCCGCGACCGGCGTCCGGTATGACGAGGCGGCGTTGATGCTGGCCCGGGGGCAGGTCGACGCCATGGTCGGGCTGATCCTCGAACGGTTCCACGAGGTCGAGCGCGGCTGTGACGCGGTGGTGATCGTCGGCACCGACTTCGGTGCGCCGGACGGTGGCGAGGGGGAGCCGACGTTCCCCGACGAGCTGGGCATGAATCTTCGGCTGGCCCGGGAGCTGGGTGCTCCGCTGCTGCCCGTGGTGGACGGCGACGGCCGGAGCGCGGCGGACCTCGACACTGCGATCCGGGGTGCTCGGCAGGCGGTGGCCGGTCATTCGGTGGTCGCGATCGTGGCCAATCGCGTCGCGCCTGAGCTGCGTTCTGGCGTACAAGCTGATCTTGATGGAACGCCGGTTTATGCCGTTCCGCGCGTCGCGGCCGTGAGCGCCCCGACGGTCGCGGAGGTTGTGCAGGTGCTGAACGCCACGCCGCTGCTGGGCAGTTCGCCGCAGGCGCTGGACCGGGACGTGCTGGACATCGTGGTCGGTGGCGCGACCGTGCCGACGTTCCTCGACCACGTGGGTGATGGCTGTCTGGTGGTCACTCCGGGTGACCGGTCCGACCTGATCGTCGCGGCCATGGCCGCGCATTTCGCGGGCCTCGCGTCGATCTCCGGGCTGGTGCTGACGCTGGGCATCGAGCCCGACCCGCGGGTGGTCTCGCTGGTCGGGAGGTTCCGGGGCGAGGTTCCGGTGATATCGGTACGCGAGGACAGCTTCGACACCGTCGGCCGGCTCACCGGGCTTGAGGGTGCGTTGACGGCGCAGAATCAGCGGAAGGTGACCGCCGCGATCGGCGCGTTCGAGGCGTCTGTGGACGTTCCCGAGTTGACGGCCCGGCTGGATGTGACCAGGTCCGACGGCGTGACGCCGCTCATGTTCGAGTTCGAGCTGATCGAACGGGCGCGGGAGGATCTGCGCCACGTCGTGCTGCCGGAGGGCACCGAGGAGCGGGTGCTGCGCGCGGCCGAGCAGCTGCTGCGGCGCGGCGTGTGCGAGCTGACGCTGCTCGGCCCGGTCGACGTCATCCGGGAAAAGGCCCGGGACCTGGGGCTGGACCTCCGGCTCGACGACTCCGGGGCGCGCATCGTCGACCCCAACGCGAGCCAGTGGCGCAACGAGTTCGCCGCCACGTACGCCAAACTGCGCGAGCACAAGGGCATGACCGTGGACAAGGCGTGGGACCAGGTCGGCGACGTGAACTACTTCGGCACGCTGATGGTCCAGAGCGGACGTGCCGACGCGATGGTCTCCGGCTGTGTGCATCCGACCGCCGACACGATCCGGCCCGCGTTCGAGATCATCAAGACTGCGGCGGGGGTGTCCATCGCGTCGAGCGTGTTCTTCATGTGCTTGGCGGATCGCGTACTGGTGTACGGGGACTGCGCGATCAATCCGGACCCCAACCCGGAGCAGCTCGCCGACATCGCGATCTCCAGCGCGGCGACGGCTGAGCGGTTCGGGGTCGAGCCCCGGGTCGCGATGTTGTCCTACTCGACCGGGATCAGCGGGTTCGGCGCGGACGTCGACAAGGTCGCGCACGCCACCGAGCTGGTGCGCAAGCGCCGGCCGGACCTGCCGGTGGTCGGCCCGATCCAGTACGACGCGGCGGTCGACCCCAGCGTGGCCGCCACGAAGATGCCGGGCAGCGAGGTCGCCGGGCACGCCACCGTGCTGATCTTCCCGGACCTGAACACGGGCAACAACACGTACAAGGCGGTGCAACGCTCGGCGGGCGCGGTCGCGGTCGGCCCGGTCATGCAGGGCCTGCGCAAGCCGGTCAACGACCTGTCGCGCGGCGCCACCGTCCGCGACATCGTCTCCACGGTCGCGATCACCGCCATCCAGGCGGCCTCGTGACCGGCCGGGTTCTCGTGCTGAACTGCGGGTCGTCGTCCGTGAAATACCGGCTCTTCGACGACGGCGAGACGCTCGCGAAAGGCATCGCGGAGCGCGTCACCGATCACGAGGCGGCGCTGCGCGACATCCTGGCGCAGCTCGACCTCACCGGCCTCGTCGCGGTCGGCCATCGCGTGGTTCACGGTGGTACGCGGTTCTCCGCGCCCAGTCTCGTCGACGACGAGCTGATCTCCGTGGTACGCGACCTGATCCCGTTGGCGCCGTTGCACAATCCGGCGAACCTGACCGGCATCGAAGTCGCCCGCAAGCTGCTGCCGGAGGTGCCGCAGGTGGCCGTCTTCGACACCGCGTTCCACCGGACCATGCCGCCCGCGGCGGCCACGTACGCCCTGGACTACGAGGTCGCCGAGCGCTTCGGCATTCACCGGTACGGGTTCCACGGGACGTCGCACGCGTACGTGTCCCGGCGTACGGGGGAGTTGCTCGGCAAACCCGAGGCGAACGTGATCACCTTGCACCTCGGCAATGGCGCGAGTGCGTGCGCGGTGCGGGCGGGCCGGAGCGTGACGACCTCGATGGGATTCACGCCGTTGCCCGGATTGGTCATGGGCACGCGGTCCGGCGACATCGATCCGGCCGTCGTCTTCCACCTGGTTCGCGTGGGAGGGATGGGTCTCGACGAGGTGGACGAGCTGCTCAATCAGCGATCCGGGTTGAAGGGCCTGAGCGGCGTCAACGACATGCGGGACGTGCTGTCCCGGGTCGCGGCGGGCGACGAACGTGCCCAGCTGGCCTTCGACGTCTACTGCACCCGGATCAAGTCCTATGTCGGCGCGTACTACGCCCAGCTCGGGGCGCTGGACGCGATCACCTTCACCGCCGGAGTCGGTGAGAACGCGCCGGTGGTCCGGGCGGCGTCGCTGGCCGGGCTGGAACGGCTGGGCATCGAGGTCGACCCCGTACGCAACGCGGCCGGGGAGACGGTCATCTCGCCGGACGGGGCGGACATCGCCGTCCTCGTCGTCCCGACCGAGGAGGAGCTGGAGATCGCCACGCAGACCCTCGCGGCGGTCAGCTGACGGTCAGGTGCCGTCCTCGGAGCCTTGGGCGAATTCGGCCGCTTCGAGCGCGCCCCCTTCGGTGTCTTCGAGTGCCCGTTCCAGCGCTCGATAGATCTTGCCGAACCGGTGGGTGTCGGCGATCCGGATCAGGCGGCGCTCCACGCCGTCGATCACCGCACAGATCTCGTGCACCTGATGGCCCTGGTCGACGCTGTGATCGACGCGGTGCAGAGCCATCTCCAGCAGCGGGCCGGCGAAGCCGATCAGCGCCACCACGCCGGCCAACGGCAGCAGGACGCGCCCGGCGCCGGCCGCCTGGCCCACGACCCCGGCGAACACGTAGAGCACGCCGATCAGGGCGAGCAGCGCGCCGACGATCAGTGCGAAACCGATCACGCCGCGCTGGGTCCGGCGAAGGCGTACGGCGGGCTCGGCCACACCTTCGCGATGCCAGACGTATTGCAGTCGCGCCAGGGGGATCCGGGATTCGCCGACGTGCAGCGCCTCGGAGGTGACCTGGACGTGCCGATCTCGATAGTAAACGATCAAGATTGACCCCCATCAACGTGGAACCATCCTCGCACGCCAAGCCCGTCCGCGCCCCATATGCTCGGCTCGAACGGGCGACCCGAGAATGACAAGGTGCCCGCCACGGTCCTAGCGGCTGACGCCGCTGCGAGCCGGGCGGCCAGCAGGAGTGGGTGACACAACATGGGCGAACTGGTACGCCTGGAGATCAACGACGGCATCGGCACGATCCGGCTGGAGCGGCCGCCGATGAACGCGTTGAACATCCAGGTCCAGGAGGAGCTGCGGGCGGTCGCCGCGCAGATCACGGCGGACGACTCGGTCCGGGCGGCGGTGATCTACGGCGGCGAGAAGGTGTTCGCGGCCGGCGCGGACATCAAGGAGATGGCCGACATGTCGTACGTCGACATGGCGAAGCGAGCGGGCGCGTTGAGCAGCGCCTTCGACGCCATCGCGCGGATCCCGAAGCCCGTGGTCGCCGCGATCACCGGGTACGCCCTCGGCGGTGGCTGCGAACTGGCGCTGGCCGCCGACTGGCGGGTCGTCGCCGAGGACGCCAAGCTCGGCCAGCCCGAGATCAAGCTGGGCATCATCCCCGGCGCGGGCGGTACGCAGCGCCTGTCCCGGTTGATCGGCCCGGCGAAGGCCAAGGACATCATCTTCACCGGCCGGATGGTGGACGCCGCGGAGGCGCTCGCCATCGGGCTGGCGGACCGGGTCGTCCCGGCCGACAAGGTCTACGACGAGGCGATCAACCTCGTCCGGGCGTATGTGGGCGGCCCCGCGCAGGCCATCGCGGCGGCGAAGGCGGCGATCGACGGCGGCCTCGACCGGGATCTGGCCGGCGGGCTCGCCTGGGAGTCGCAGCTGTTCGCGGCGCTCTTCGCGACCGACGACAAGCGCGAGGGCATGGCCGCGTTCGTCGGCAAGCGCCCGGCGGAGTTCACCGGCCGCTGACGCGCGAGACGTCCGGGAGGCCGCGTCATCCCCCATGACGCGGCCTCCGGCTCAACGGTGCGGCCCCGGCTCAACGGTGCGGCCCGGCTCAACGGTGCGGCCCGGCTCAACGGTGCGGCCCGGCTCAACGGCGTAGCCCAGTGGAACAGTCACGCCCAGGCCGAAGGGGCGACCGACAGAGGTTAAGGCGCTACCCGCCAGACGAGCACGTCGTCCACGGTCTCGGCCGGTCGCCCGACGAGCGCCGTCATAGCTGCTGACAACTGGGCGGCGTACTTCCAGTCGCGGGGCAGCATGACGACGCCGACCCGCCAGTTCCGAAGCGACGCGGCGAACGCCCGTCGGTCCGCGGGGCCGAAGGCCGCTGCCTTGCCCGTACGCGCGACGGTCGCGAGCCGCCAGACTTGCGGGGTCAGCTCGCTGGCGAACGTGGCGCGCCGGTCGGCCGAGTGTGGACGCGGTGCGACGAAGTAGCCACGGGTGATCGCGTACGCCAGGCCGTGCGCGGCGGACCAGCGCATCATGGCGATGTCTCCGGGTCGGGAGGTGTCGGCCAGCATGATCGATTGGCCGTCGCCGAGGTATTCGCGGTAGTCCGCACTGGCCAGGAAGCGTGGCGCGGTCGGGAACGGCTTGGTCTTCAGGGGAGCTGGAACCAACGGGAGAATCGCGCCGAGCAGCGCGGCGACAGCCACCCAGCGAAGCCCTTGTGGGCGTAGCCGGAGGAGCCGGTCCAGGCTTACCGCGAGGAGTACGCCGACGGCCGCGGTGACGACGAGGCCGAGCCGGGCCGGCACGACCGAGTTGAGCAGCGGCAGGTCGACCAGGTAGCGCCATGGTCCCGGGAAGGGCGCCGGTCGGCCGTGGATCTTCGGGGTGGCGCCCCAGGAGAGGACGGCGAAGACCACCGCGACGGTGACGCTGAGCCGGACGGCCAACGAGCGCCACTGCCACGCGGCCAGCATCGCGAGCACCACCAACAGCGGCCAGCCGAAGAAGGCGTTGGCTTCGCTGGGGTTGATCGCGAGCCGCTCCGCCGAGGGCGTCGTGAGGAAAAGCGTCCGTGCCGGAAACGAGGCGTACGCCGCGACGTCGATCGCGAATCCGGTGTTCACGATCTCGGGCAGGCCGTGATAGCTCTGCGGGCCGGCGAACTGGAAGTGGATCGGGTACGCGAGGACCACCGAGCTGACGGCCGCCGCCGTCCCGAGTCCCTTGAGGTAGGCCGCCCAGTTCCCGAGGATCGCCCGGGGCCGGCTGACCAGCACCACCGGTACGCACACCAGCAGCGTCAGCGCGCTGAGGAACAGGATCTCCTCGTTGAGGAAGAACTGCAGGACGATCAGCAGCGCCAGGATTCCGCCGCCCGTGCGTGCGCTCTGCTTCGGGAGCCGGACGACCTGCCAGAGGATCAGCGGGACGAGGAACTGGGCGACGAGGTTCGGATGGCCTTGTGCCTGCGAGGCGATCCCCGGCGCGAATCCGGCGAAGGCGGCGGCGATGGCGGCTGCGGCCCGACTGCCGACCAGGTGTCGCGAGAGGACGAAGTACCAGCTGGTGGCGGTGCCCGCGAGGGCGAGGATCAGGAAGACGGCGAAGCCGGCCGACGGGCCGGCCGCCAGTGTCAGCGGAGCCAACGGCACCGCGATCGTCAGCACCGAGGTGTTCGCCATCAGGTTCACGCCGTAGGGCGTGTTGATCTCTGATCCGAAAAGCGGCGACTCGCCGTGCTTGAGGGCGTCGGCGGCATGGGCCAGAACCCATTCGAAAAAGACATGATCATCCGGGTTGGCCGCGATGGCCGCATGCGCCGGATCACCCAGAATCCGCATTCCCATCGCGATTGCCGCCCCGAGAAAGACGATTGTCACTGCAATGTCGAGCCGGCCTGATCGATTGAGTCTTCGGCGCTCACGGCCACCATCGAGCGACTCCGCAATGGACACGGGTGGTTCGGGCAACACCGTCGACGACACGTCAACCTCCTCCGAGATTCGTTGGGCTTAACGTCGGAAGGAGACAACGGGGACTGTGTCCTTGATATACGTTCCCCGGCAGTCGACGGGGATTCTCATGCTTTGCCGGTGGCAGCTCAAGGAAAGTTGACACTCGAGGAAAGCCGACGCTCGAGGAAGGGCCGATGGCCACGGTGAGACCCGGTTCCACCCTCCCTTCGCCACAAGCCCCGAGCGCGACCGTCCACCCCTCCGTCCCGCCACGCCGACGTCCGGTAGACCTGCCCTGGGCTGCGCCGACGCTGCTGATGGCGGTGCTGGCCGCCTGGTATCTCGGCCGCCCGGCGCTCTGGGCCGACGAACTCGCCTCGGTCAACGCCGCGGTGCTGTCCTGGGGCGGGCTCCGGGAGCTGCTGAACGAGACCGATCTCGTGCTGGCGCCCTATTACGCGTTCCTGCACGTCTGGACGGCGATCGCCGGGACCTCCGAGGTCGCCGTCCGGCTGCCGTCCGCGGTGGCCGCCGTCGGCACGGTCGGCGTCACCGCGACCATCGGGGCTCGGCTCTGGGGCAATCGGGCCGGCGTACTGGCCGGACTCGTGCTGGCGGTGCTGCCCGTGTTCTCCCGTTTCGCTCAGGAGGCCCGGGGCTATTCACTGGCGATCTTCGGATTCGCGTTGGCGACGCTGCTATTGCTGCGCTGGGTCGAGCGACCGGGCCCGGCCCGGCTCGCGGCGTACGCGGTCGCCCTCGGCGTCGCCGTCCTGCTGCTGCCGTTCGGCGCGATGATCCTCGCCGCCCACGCCGTGCTCGCCTGGCCGGCGTACGCACGGTGGACTTGGCTGGTCAGTGCGGGTGCCGCCGTCCTTCCCGGCGTCGCACTGTTCACCGTCGCCGCGTCGACCCAGCGCGCGCAGATCTCCTGGATCCCGCTGCTCGGCTGGGCGGGCAAGAACGGCGTGGTGGAACGGGCGTTGACCGTCGCCGGGCCGATCGCCGTGACCGCGACGCTGGTCATCCTCGGGCTGCTCGGCGTACGCCGGGAGCGGCGGGTGCTGGCGATGGCGTGCTGGGGACTGCTCCCGATCGGTCTCCTGCTCGCGGCGGGGATGGTTGCCCCGATCTGGGTCTCCCGCTATGTCGCCTTCACCCTGCCGGGGCTCGCCCTGCTCGCCGCGTACGGGCTGAGCCGGTTGTCCGTACGCCAGGCGACGGCGGTCGTGGCGTTGCTGGCGGTCTTCGGCGCGGCCAACAACGTGATCATCCGGCGACCGGACGGGCACACCCAGGCCGGCCGCCGGATCGCCGAGATCATCGGTCCCCGGCTCCGGCTGGACGACGTGGCGGTCTACGGCGACAACCATCCGTCGATCCCGTGGTCGCCGCGCGACATCGTCGCCCGGTACCTGCCCGCCGGCCAGACGCCGCGCGACGCGCTGATGGTGAGTCCGCAGCGGACTGGCGGGCACCTCCTCGCGGTGGAGTGTGCCGACGTCGCCGGCTGTGTGGGCGCCGCGCCGCGCATCTGGGTCATCCGCGCGGACGATCCCAGCGATCCGCGCGACGGCCTGGACGGCGGCAAGACCCCGTTTCTCCTGGCCACCTACACCGTCGGCGAGGTCTGGCGGTACCCCTTGCTCACCGTCGCGCTGCTCGACCGCAAAGTAGGCGGCCGTGGACGCGAAACAAAGGCGAGAGTCCTTCACATTTCTGGAGAGCGTGGGTAGGCTGCGCCAATGACCGAGACCATCGAGGGCCACGGCGGCGCGCTCGCGCTGGCCGCGCTGCGACAGGCGGGCGTCCGGGAGTTGTTCACCCTCTCCGGCGGGCACATCTTCCCGTTCTACGATGCGGCGGTGCAGGCCGGCTTTCCGCTGTACGACGTGCGGCACGAGCAGACCGCGGTGTTCGCGGCCGAGGCGGTCGCCAAGCTGACCCGCCGGCCGGGCGTCGCCGCGCTCACCGCCGGCCCCGGCGTCACCAACGGCATCTCCGGGCTGACCAGCGCGTACTTCAACGCCGTGCCGGTGCTCGTGCTCGGTGGCCGGGCGCCGCAGTTCCGCTGGGGCTCGGGCAGCCTGCAGGAGATCGACCACATCCCGCTGGTCGCGCCGGTCACCAAGGTCGCGAAGACGGTCACCGATCCGGCGGAGATCGCCCGGGACGTCAAGCTTGCGCTGGAGGCGAGCCTCACCGCCCACAGGGGACCGTCGTTCCTGGACTTCCCGCTGGAGGTCGTGTTCAGCACCGGCGAAGCCGTCGTCGAGGCCCCCGAGGTCGCGGTGATCGAACCCGATCCCGACGATGTGGAGAAGGCGGCCCAGCTGCTCCGGAACGCCCAGCGACCGGTCATCGTCGCCGGGTCGGACGTCTACGCCGGGGACGCCGTCGAGGCGTTGCGAGCGGCGGCCGAGGCGTTGGGCGTACCAGTCTTCACCAATGGCATGGGCCGCGGCGCCTTGCCGCCGGAACACCCGCTGGCCTTCGCGAAGTCCCGGCGCGCGGCCTTGGACCGCGCGGACGTGGTGGCGGTGGTCGGCACGCCGCTGGACTTCCGGCTCGGCTTCGGCGACTTCGGGTCCGCGCAGGTCGTCCACATCGTCGACGCGCCGGCCCAGCGGGCCCAGCACGTCTCCGTGGCGGTCTCGCCCGCGGGCGACCTCCGGCTGATCCTCACCGCGTTCGCCCAAGGGGTACGCGCGACGCACGCGGACTGGGTCGGCGAGTTGCGAGCGGTGGAGACCGCGGCGGCCGAGAAGCACGCGGCGGAGATGGCGGCCGAGACCGAGCTGATCAAGCCCGCGCGCGTCTACGGCGAGCTGCGCAAGGTGCTGGCGCGCGACGCCATCACCATCGGCGACGGCGGCGACTTCGTCTCCTACGCGGGCCGCTACCTGGAGCCCGCGCAGCCCGGGACGTGGCTGGACCCCGGACCCTACGGGTGCCTGGGCACCGGCATGGGCTACGCGATGGGCGCCCGGGTGACCCACCCGGATCGGCAGATCTGCGTCCTGATGGGCGACGGCGCGTCCGGATTCTCGCTGATGGACGCCGAATCCCTGGTACGCCAGCAGCTGCCGGTCGTCATCGTGGTCGGCAACAACGGCATCTGGGGCCTGGAGAAGCACCCGATGCGGGCGGTCTACGGCTACGACGTGGCCGCCGACCTGCAGCCCGGGCTGCGGTACGACACGGTCGTCGAGGCGCTCGGCGGCGCGGGCGAAACGGTGTCCGACGCGGCCCAGCTCGGTCCGGCGCTGGGGCGCGCGTTCGACGCCGGAGTGCCCTACCTGGTGAATGTGCTGACCGACCCGGCGGACGCCTACCCCCGCTCCGCCAACCTCGCCTAGTTCTCCGGCCGGAAGCACCGGTCGGGCAGAATGGGCCGGTGGAGATCTCGCTGCTGGGGCCGTTGGAGGCGCGGGCCGACGACGGCACGCGTCTCGACCTCGGCGGCGTACGCCTGCGCCGGTTGCTGATCCGGCTCGCGCTCGATCCCGGCCGGGCTGTGAGCGCGGCCGGGTTGGTCGACGCGGTGTGGGCCGAGGACGTCCCGGCCAATGCCGCCAACGCGTTGCAGGCCCTGGTCAGCCGGCTGCGCCGGGCCGGTCTCCCGATCGAGGCCGCGCCCGGCGGCTATCTGCTGCGCGTACCGGCTGACGCGGTGGACGCGGTGCGATTCGAGCGGCTGGCGACGGCGGGCCGCGCCGAGGAAGCGCTCGCGTTGTGGCGGGGTGAGGCGCTGCCGGAGGCCGAGGGCGCCGAGTTCGCCCAGGCGACGCTCGCTCGCTGGGCCACCCTGCGCGACGAGGTACGCGAGACGCTGTTCGCGCGGCAGATCGAGGCGGGCACGGTCGAACTGGCCGCGTTGCAGGAATTGGCGGCCGCCCATCCGCTGCGGGACCGCCCGGTCGAGCTGCTGATGCGGGCGCTGCTGGCGACCGGGCGCGGCCCGGAGGCGCTGTCGGCGTACGAGCGTCATCGGGAGTTGCTGGCCGATCAGCTCGGCGCCGATCCCGGCCCGGCGCTGCGGCAGCTGCACGTCGAGATCTTGCGGGGCGACGGCGAACCCGTCCCGGCCAAGGGACCCCGGACGAACCTGCCCGCCCAACGCACGAGTTTCGTCGGCCGCGACGCCGACCTGCTCCGCGTACGCGAGACGCTCGACCGGTCGCGGCTGGTCACCCTGACCGGGCCCGGTGGTTCGGGCAAGACGCGGCTGGCGCTCGAAGTCGCGAGAGGACTGCTTCCGGCGTACCCGGAAGGGGTGTGGCTGGTCGAGCTGGCCACGGTGACCAAGCCGGAGGACGTCGCCCCGGCGGTCGTCTCCGCGCTCGGCGCCCGCGCTCGCGCCCTGCGTAAGGACGTCTTCTTCGACATCGCCGATCCGCTCGACCGGATCCTGTCGGTGCTGGCCGAGCATCGGACGCTGCTCGTCCTCGACAACTGCGAGCATGTGGTGGACGCCGCCGCCCGGCTCGTCGACGAACTGCTCGCCGCGTGCCCGCTGCTGCGCGTGCTCGCCACCAGCCGGGAGCCGCTGGGCGTACCGGGGGAGGCGTTGTGGCCGGTGGAGCCGCTGCGGCTGCCGCCGCCGGACGCGACGGTGGCACAGGCGCTGACCTTCCCGGTCGTACAACTGCTCCAGGAGCGCGCCCGCGCGGTCCGGCCGGACTTCGAGATCGACGAGGCGGGCGTGGAGATCTGCCGGGCGCTGGACGGCATGCCGCTGGCCATCGAATTGGCGGCGGCCCGCCTGCGCAGCATGCCGGCGCGACAACTGGCGGATCGGCTCGACGACAAGTTCCGGCTGCTGCGCGGCGGTTCCCGGACGGTGCTGCCCCGGCATCAGACGCTGCGCGCGGTCATCGACTGGAGCTGGGACCTGCTCGGCGACGACGAACGCCGGGGCTGGCAGCGGCTGGCGATGGCGACCTCGGTGGTCAGCGTCGAGCTGGCCGAGGCTCTGCTCGGCCCGGACGCTCTGGACGTCGTCGGAGCGCTGCTGGAGAAGTCGCTGATCCGGGCAGAGGGCATCGGCTACCGGATGCTGGAGACGATCCGGGAATACGGGCTGGAGCGGCTCGCCGAGTCCGGCGAGGAGGCCGACGCCCGCAAGGCCTGGACGGAGTACTTCGTCGGGCTGGCCGAGACGGCCGAGGCGCGGCTGCGTACCGCCGATCAGCTGCCCTGGCTGCGGCTGCTGGAGACCGAGCACGACAACCTGCTCTCGGTGCTGCGCTGGGCGGTCGCGCACGGGCAGAAGGAGACCGCCGTACGCCTCATCGCCGGCCTCGGCTGGTACTGGTGGCTGCGCAACTACCGCTCGGAGGCCACCGTTCTGGTGGAGGACGCGCTGAACCTGCCGGGCGAGGCGCCGGTGCGGTACCTCGCGCTGGCGAAGGTGTTCTCCGCGGTCATCTACGTCGAGACCTTCGGCGACTTCGAGCACGCCACCCGGGTCCTCCACGAGGCGGCCGAGATCGCCCGGGGCCATGAGTCGGAGCATCCGATGCTGCGGCTGGCCGAACCGATGCGGGCGTTGATGTCCAGCGGGATCAACGGGCTCGGCAGCGAGGCGGAGATCCTGGCCCGGTACTTCGAGGACCCGGACCCCTGGGTCGCGGCGACCGCTCGTGCGCTGCACGGGCACGCCGCCATCAACCTCGGGTGGGACCGGGAGATCGCCGTCCAGGACTTCGAGACGGCCCTGGACCGGTTCCGGCAGCTCGGCGACCGCTGGGGGCTGGCGCTCGTGCTCGACGCGCTCGGCACGATCGCCAACAACGCGGGCGACTACGCCGCGGCGGCCCGGTACGCCCGCGAGACCATCGGCCTGTCCGAGGAACTGGGCGCGCAGGAGGACCAGGTCCAGCAGTGGATGAACCTGGCCTGGGCGCTCTACCTGGCGCAGGAGCCGGACGCGGCGCGGGAGGCCATCGAGGAGGCCACCCGGTTGACCCAGGACGCCACGCAGCCGCACGTCCACGCGGTCGTCTCGTTCGGCCGGGGCAACATGGCGCGGCTCGACGGCGACCTACCCGCCGCCCGGCGGCTCATGGAGACGGCGCTGATCCAGTTGGGCCCGCAGATGTCCGCGCCCCAGTTCCGGGCGATGATCCGCAACGGGCTCGGCTACGTGCTGGCCGCCGAGGGCGAGTACGCCGCCGCCGCGGCCGAGCATCGGACGGCGCTGGAGGACGGGCTGTCCGCCGGGGACTCGCCGATCGTCGGCATGGTCCTCATCGGCCTGGCCGACCTCGCGTACCGGCAGGGCGACGCGACGAAGGCGGCGACCCAGTTGGGCGCCGCCGCCGCGATCGTCGGAGTCGAGGACCAGGCCGTCGTCGACCGGGTCCGGGTCGAGTCCGCGGTACGCGCCGCGCTCGACCCCACGGCGTTTGCCGAAGCGGTCGAGCGCGGTCGTGCGTACACGATGGAGAATGTGATCGAGCTGCTCTGACCGCCGGGTCAGACGCGGCGCTTGAAGCGCCAGACCGCGAGCGGAGCGAAGACCGCGAGGATCGCGGCCGCCCAGGCGAGCGACTGGAGCACGGGGGTCGCGACGTTTCCGCCGTTGAGCATGGCGCGGACCGCGTCGGCCAGGATGGTGACCGGGTTGATCTTCACCCAGGACTGCAACCAGCCCGGCATCGACTCGGTCGGGGCGAAGATGTTGCTGGTGAAGGTCAGCGGGAACATGAACGAGAACATGAAGATCTGCACCTTGTCCTCGGCCGACGCGACCACGCCGACGAGAACGGCGATCCAGGCGACGCAGAGGCAGAAGACCAGCATCAGCCCGAACGTGCCGAGCACGCCCCAGAAGCTGGTCTGCACCCGGAAACCGAGGATCAGCCCGAAGCCCAGCAGCAGCGCGACCGACCAGGCTTGCTTCACCGTGTCGGCGAGGATCCGCCCGGCCAGCGGCGACCACCGCGAGATCGGCAGCGAGCGCAGCCGGTCGAAGACGCCCTTGGTGAGGTCGTTGTTGAGCAGCAGGGCGATGTTCATCGTCGCGAAGATGGTGTTCTGCACGAGGATGCCCGGCAGGGCGAAGGCCAGGTACTTGTCCGTCGACCCGGCGATCGCGCCGCCCAGCGTGTAGGTGAACAACAGCAGGAACATCAGCGGCTGGATGCTGAGATCGATGATCTCGAACGGGTTGTGCTTGATGCTGACCAGGCTGCGCCAGGCCAGGGTCGCCGTGTTCTTCAGCCCGGTCAGCGGGCTCACGCGGCTGGGGACGGCGCTCGTGACGGACAGGGTGGTCACGCCGGGACTCCTTCTTGGTCGGTGCGGTGGCCGGTCAGGCTCAGGAAGACTTCGTCCAAGGTGGACGTGCGCAGGGTCAGCTCGGCCACGGCGACCTCGGCGTCGTCGAGTCGGCGGACCACGGCGGGCAGGGCCGCCGGGTCGGTCACCTGCGCGGTCACCACGCTGTCCGCGAGCTCCGGACTGGTACGCGCGACCTCGGCGACGACCTTGGTGACGATCTCCAGATCGGCCGGGTCGACTGGGCGTACGGCGAGGGTCTGCGCGCCGGTGCGGGACTTGAGCTCGGAGGGGGTGCCCCCGGCGATCACCTTCCCGTGGTCGACCACCACGATCTCGTCCGCCAACTGGTCGGCCTCCTCGAGATACTGCGTGGTGAGCAGCACGGTGACGCCGTCGGCGACCAGGTTCCGGACGATGTCCCACATCTCCAGGCGAGCCCGGGGATCGAGACCGGTGGTGGGCTCGTCCAGGTAGAGCAACCGCGGCCGGCCGACGAGGCTCGCGGCCAGGTCCAGCCGCCGCCGCATACCGCCGGAGTAGGTCTTCGCCGCCCGGTCGGCCGCATCGCTCAGGGAGAAGTCGGCGAGCAACTCGTTCGCCCTCGCCCGGGCGTCCCGGCGGCCGAGACCGAGCAACCGGCCGATCATCAGGAGGTTCTCGACACCGGTGAGGCTCTCGTCCACACTGGCGTACTGGCCGGTCAGCCCGATCAGGCCACGGACCTGGTGCGCCTGGCGTACGACGTCGAACCCCCCGACGACGGCCCGCCCCGCATCCGGCCCCAGCAGTGTGGCCAGAATGCGGACCAGCGTCGTCTTCCCCGCCCCGTTCGGACCCAGTACGCCGAGCACGGAGCCGGTCCGGACGGCGAGGTCGACGCCGTCCAGGGCTTTGGTCTCGCCGTAGTGCTTGACCAGCCCTTCCGCAACAATCGCGTTCGTCATGCCCCGGACTCTGCCGAGGGGCACTGACACCTCGCTGACAGGCGGCTGACGCCCCCTGACGCTTTAGATGCAGATCACGGTTACGCATGCCTCCGAGGCCGTCGGAAGCCTGCGTAACCGTGATCCGCAGGGGTCAGGCGGGGGTGGGGGTGGGTTCGGAGGAGGGGTCGGGGGTGTCGGGAGTGGGGTCTTCGGCGGGGGCGGCGGGCTCGGCGGCCGACTTGTCGCGGAGGAACAGCGACACGATGGCCGTCGGAATCCAGATCACCTCGAGGAGCACCCGGATGAGCGACGGGGCGACCGGGATGAACGGGATCATCACGACAGCCCGGTCCACCGCGCCCAGCAGGGCGAAGGCCGCGACGAGCAGGGTGAGCCAGCCGAGCGCGCCGCGGCCGACCCGGCGGAGCCGGAGGCCGAGGGCGAGCCAGCCCAGTCCGGCCAGGCCCAGTCCGATGCCTTCCAGCAGCGCGTTGTACTGGGCGGTGCCGATCACGCCGAGGACGAAGCCGGCCGCGACGAGACCGGCTCCCGCGGTGGCGACCGGCGACCGGCGCAGGCGGCGGTAGAAGGTCGCGAGGAAGAGCAGCCCCAGCACGACGGCTTCGCCGAACGCCCAGCGCACCTCGATGCGCTCCGACGTGGAGGCGGCGTACGCGCCCCACCAGTCGCAGTCGATCGGCATCTTCTGGCTCTGCAGGCTGTACTGCGCGCACGAGTACATCTTCAGCGTCCCGGCTGGCTCGCCGATGTACCGCTTGGCGCCCAGCGCCGTCGGCAGCTCGTCCGAGCCGCAGGACGGCAGCGGACCGATGTTGGACGACACGTCGACGCTGTCGGACGCGGTGGTCCAGCAGTTGTCCACACCCTGGCCGTCCCACCAGTAGTCGACGCCGTTCGGCTTCGCCTCGCCCTTCTCGCTGACGCCCATGTGGTTGTTGAGGTAGCGGTTGTGGTTCGAGGTGTCGAACTGGGCGGCGAAGGCGGTGTCGTTGCGGACGAAGCCCGGCACCCAACTGGTCACGAAGCCGGAGTACTTGTTGCCGTAGATGTAGTTGTCGCGCCAGATGTTGTAGTTGCCGCCCGGGTTGATCACGCCGTTGCCGACCGGTACGCCGACCACCGGGCAGACCACGCCGTTCTCGTAACCGCGCTGGTCGTACGGCTTCTGGCAGGTGCCGTCCTTGTGGTAGCGGTAGTAGTCGTTGTTGTTGTCGGCGATGACGTTCCGCTCGAACTTGGAGTGGTTCTGCGGCATGCCCGGGTGGTCGGGGAAGGCGCTGTCGGTCGAGATTCCGGTCGAATTGTGGGTGAACACGCTGTCGTGCACCCAGACCGAGTCACCGGCCGTGCCGGAGTACCCCAGCATGTTGTCGTGGCCGTAGCTGTTGCGGATCTCGACGGCGTACCGGGGCGGGGTGTAGCCCTCGTCCTTGTTGATGTTGGACGCGGCGCCCGGGTAGAACGCGGAGTCGCCGTTGCCGTAGCCCTCGGCCTCGGTGTACAGACCGTGGTCGACGGCGAAGGTCAGGAAGCCGTACTCATCGTTCCAGCGGCCGACCGTCTTCTCCAGGACGAACCCGTCGGTCTCCATGATGTAGAACGCGTTGAACTGGCTGCGCTCGGCCGTCATGTTCCGGAAGTAGACGCCGTCGGCGTTGTCCGCCCGGATCGTGTTGAGCTTCTGGTACTGCGCGTCGACGATCACGTCGGTCGGCTTGGCGCCGGTGCCCTCGATCTGCAGTCCGTGCTTGTTGATGATGGCCACCAGGTTCTGGTTGTGCGGGCAGTCCAGCTGCTGCTGCAGGGTCAGCACGTCGTACTTGTACAGCGCCGACTTGCGCAGCCCGCTGAGGTTCTCGCAGGCGCCCTGCGCCGGGGCCAGGCTCGGCTCCTCCTGGTATCGGCCGGGCAGCATCTTGATGATGGTGCCGGGGAGGTTCGCGGCGTCCACCGCCGCCTGCAGATGGCGGTAGCCGTTGGCCTGGCACTGCGTCCACAGCGCCTCGTTCTGCGCCTTCAGATCCGGGGCGAACCCCGTGATCGCCTGGTCGAACGCCGCCTTGTCGGTCTTGCAGACCAGCAGCGTCGGTCCCTCGGTCCGGTAGACCGGCACGCTCCCGCTGCCGTCGAGCGTCCGGGTGGGGCGCTCGTCGTGAGCGGCGGCGGGCGCCTGACCGAGTCCGATGACCAGGTACGCGCACAGCACGGCCGCGGTGCCGAGTGTGATCCTCCTCATGGTCGCGGAGCGTAGAGAAATTCTCGCGTTAACGCCAGAGCGGTAGCGGCCAAAGATCAACTGTCAGTGCGATGCCCACCAGAGCCATGGCCAAACAGGACACGGCGGCCAACGCCGGGGAGCGTACGGCGGCGTTGACGGGCGGCCGCTCGGGAGCGCCGTCCGGAGTGCTCTCCGCCGGCCGGGCCAGCGACCAGATGCGACGCTGCGCCACGATCAGGAAGAACACCCAGACGCCGCAGGCCCCGATGAGGGCGGCCGCGCGTACCGGGGTGATCCCGGGGTGCAGCGCGAGACGCACGGTCAGCAGCGACACGACGGTCACCGCCAACGCCGTACGCCGCCAGGCCAGCCGGGTCCGTTCGGCCTGCGCGCCTCGGTCGACCGGCGCGGCCGTCATACGACCAGGCCGATGAACAACAGGATGGAACCGGCCACCACCAGCAACGCCAGGATCGCCGGAAATCGGGAGGCCGGCAACGGCCTGCCCTTGCGCATCGCGATCTCGCAGCGTACCCAGTGATCGACCGCTCGCAGCGCGCATGCCGCGCCGACCAGGATCAGCCCGAGCGCGAAGATCTCGCGCAGGTGCGGGACGGCGAGCGGCGGCAGGAACTGGGCCACCGCGAGCCCGCCGCCGACCAGCGCCAGGCCGGTCCGGATCCAGGCGAGGAAGGTCCGCTCGTTGGCCAGGGAGAAGCGGTAGTCCGGAGTGGTGCCGACGTCGAGCACGTCGCGCGGGAAAAACCACATCCTGATCAGGCGGAGCACGTGCCTATTATCCCGACGTGAACGAAGCTTTGGACGCGGGACGCCTGCGTGAGATCTATGACGAACAGCTCAAGGCCCATGTGCCGGAGCGGCTGCCCGCCGGTGTGACGGTCGACCGGGACGGTCCGCTGGTGCGCTTCTTCGGGCTCAGCCGCAGCGGCTACCTGACCTATCGTGACCTCGGCGGACTCGACGGCGCCGAGCTGGACGACCTGATCCGTCGCCAGGTGGTCACGTTCACCGAGCGCGGCGAGGAGGTCGAGTGGAAGCTGCACGGCCATGACCAGCCCGCGGACCTCGCCGACCGGCTCGTCGCGCACGGTTTCACGCCCGAGGTGCAGGAGACCGTGGTGATCGGCCGGGTCGCGCCCATCGCGGCCGCGCCGCTGCGCGAGATCCCAGGGGTACGCGTGCGCGAGGTGACCAGCCGCGCCGACTTCGACCGCATCGCGGTGATGGAGGAGGAGGTCTGGGGCGACGGGTCCCGGGACCACCTCGCCGAGTCCCTGGCCGGTGAGCTGGCCGCCGACCCCGACGGGCTGCTGGTCGTGGTGGCCGAGGCCGGGGATCGGGTGGTTTCGGCCGGCTGGACCAGGTACATCCCGGGAACGGAGTTCGCCACGCTGTGGGGCGGCTCCACCCTGGCCGAGTACCGGGGCCGGGGCGTCTACAAGGCGATCGTCGAGCACCGGGCGCGCCGGGCGGCCGAGCGCGGGTTCTCGTTGCTGCAGGTCGACTGCTCGCCGGACAGCCGCCCGATCCTGGAGCGGGTCGGCCTGATCCCGATCACCACCACGACGCCGTACATGTTCCGTCCTGACCTGGCCGCTGAATGACCCGACCTGGCCGGTGAATGACCCGACCTGGTTGCTGAATGACCCGACCTGGCAGGTGAATGAACCGTCAGGGCTGTGATGACGGCATTTCTGGTTCTGCCACCGGAAGGCCGTCGTCCACAACCGGATCCCGGCTCGCCCGGTACGCCCTACCGTCGCAGACATGGCTGCTGAGGAGACGAGGGTCGATCCGGCGCGCGTGAGCCGGTTGGCGTCGGCGACGCTGGACCTGTCCACCGCATTGGCGGATGCGTGGCGTACGCACGGCCCGCTGCTGACCCCGGCGACTCCTCGGACGGCGCCCCGCCGCGCCGCCGAGGAGGCCGCCGTCCGGGCGGATCTCGCCGTACGCCGCATCGCGGAGGTGATGGCGGCCGACGCCGACCGGCTGTGGCAGACCGCGTTCGCGTACGAGGAGGCCGACGACCGGGCCGCCTGGCGCATGGGCGCACCGGGGCGGCGGTCGTGAGGCCCCGGGAGGTGCGCGTCGCCGACCACTGGTACCTCGCCGACGACGGCTACGCCCAGGCGGCCGCGGCCTGGCGTGGGCTGGCCGCCGGTCCGCAGCCCCAACGCCGGGACTGGTCCGGCCAGGCGACCGGCGTGCTCAGCGAGTGGTCGGGCGCGACCGCCTCGACCTACGCCGCCCATCGGGCGCGGCTGGCCGGCGGAGTGGACGGCTGCACGCGCCTGGCGGCGCGCGTCGCCGCCGCCCTGGAGGTCTGCGCCGAGGCATCGGCGACCACCCGCTTCCGGCTGTCGGCGCACTTCTCCGTCGTGTGCGACGTCTTCCAGGCCCGGCCCTACGCCGACGGGACGGTCAGCCTGACGGTCAGCGATCCGGCCGGGGCGGGCGCGGCCCGAGCGGCCGTCGCCCAGGCCGTGCGGCTGCGCGGCGATCTGGAGCAGACGCTGGCCTTGCAGGCCAAGGAGATCACCGCGACGCTGCCCGAGTGGGAGGCGCTGGCGAAGACCTGGCGGACGGCCGAGCCGGCGACCTTCGCCGTGCCGACGGAGGTCGCCGCGACGCAGGTGCTGCGCAGCGGGGACACCGTCGTGATCAGCACCGGTTCGGGTGACGACCGAGTCGAGGTTCGCGTGGATCCGGCCACCGGCGAACAGGTCGTCACCGGGCAGAGCGGTCAGTGGCGGTTTCCCGGCGATCTCCGGCTCGTCCTGCGTACCGGGGGCGGCGACGACACCGTCACGGTCGCGCCCGGCACCTCGGTGCGGCTGACGCTGGTGGGCGGCGACGGCGACGACGAACTGCACGGCGGCGACGGACACGACGTGCTCTACGGGCTGGCCGGCACGGACTACCTCGCCGGTGGCGCGGGTGACGACCGGATCTTCGGCGGCGACGGCAACGACACGGCGTACGGGCTGGCCGGAGCGGACGCGATCGACGGCGGCGACGGCCGGGACTACCTCGACGGCGGTCACGGTGCCGACGTGCTGTCCGGCGACGACGGCGGTGACGTGCTCGTCGGCGGTCCCGGGGCCGATCGCGTCTCCGGTGGGGCCGGCGCCGACGTCGTCTACACCGGTGGCGGGGCCGACGTGGTCGACGGAGGTGCGGGCGACGACATCGCGTATCACGACAAGGACGCGGCTCTGACCAGCGTCGACCGGGAGGTGGCCGTGCAACTGGCCGAGATCCCGGCGCAGATCCAGGTGGAGGGTTCGCCGGAGTTCACCGCGCGGGTCCGGTCGGACCTGGAGTTCCTGGCGGCGTCGCCGACCGGTCAGCAGATGCTGGCCGCGCTGGATGCCGGGCTGACCGGACGCGACACCCTGACCATCCGGGAGTGGAGCGAGCACAACGCGGCCGCGTCGGCCGACGTCTCCCTCGATCGTGGGCATCAGCGCGCCATCGACTACAACCCCGGGTTCAGCACGTTCCTCGGCTCGACGCCGCCGGTCGCGGTGCTCTACCACGAGATGGCGCACCAATACGACTTCGTCAACGAAACCGTCCTGCCGGGACGCCACGACGATCCCGGCGATCCGGACCGGATTCCGTCCGGTTCGGGCGGAGTGGGCGTGCCGAACGCCGAACGGCAGGCCACCGGGCTGCCCGTCGACGACGATCGCGACCCGCGTACGCCGATCCGGGTGGATCCCCGGCATCCGCTGGTCTTCACCGAGAACGGGCTGCGTACCGAGCTGACCTGGCCGCAGCGGCGGCACTACGGCTGACCGGCGGCGCTACGGCTGACCGAAGGGTCGGCGGGCCGGTCAGGTGCCGGGTGACCGCCACATCGCCCGGACGGCGTCCCGTACGCATTCCTCCCGCAGTCGACCGCACGTGCACAAATGCTCGTCCGGTGATTTCCGGGTGTGATGACGGACCTGCCCGTCCTTCCGAGGCCGCCTCGTGGTTGTCTTTTCCGTAGGCACTGACTTCTCAGTGGGCACGGTCTCGGCGACGGGCAGGGGAGCCATTTGTGTGGACATGTGCGACACCTCCTGCATAGAGGACTCTACCGGCCCGCGATCATTACGAGGTGAGTTGTGTCACTCGGTCCCGGGAGCAGCTGGCTGAGCACGGCAAGCTACTAGCGGGTAACATCCGAATCCGGTGTCACATGGCAGCATGAACGAACGTTCGGGCTGTGGCATAACAGGAGGCGTCGAAGCACGATGAAGATCGTCGTACTCGTCAAGCAGGTGCCGGATTCCGGCGCGGACCGCACGCTGCGTACTGACGACAACACCGTCGACCGAGCGTCGGCGAACAACGTGATCAACGAGATGGACGAGTACGCCATCGAGGAGGCCCTGCGCATCCGCGAGGCGAACGCCGGCTCGGAGGTCACGCTGCTGACCATGGGTCCCGACCGGGCGACCGAGTCGATCCGCAAGGCGCTGTCGATGGGGCCGGACAAGGCGGTCCACGTTGTGGACGACGCCCTGCACGGGTCGGACGCGCTGGGCACCTCCGCCGTGCTCGCCGCCGCGCTGCGGCAGTTGGAGCCCGACCTCGTGATCTGCGGGGCGGAGGCCACCGACGCGCGCGGCCAGGTGCTCCCGCACATGCTGGCCGAGCGGCTCGGCGTGGCCGCCCTCACCGGCGCGCGCAAGCTGACCGTCGAGGGCTCGACGTTGACCGCCGAGCGGCAGACCGAGGAGGGCTACGAGGTCGTCCGGGCCGCTACGCCCGCGATCGTGAGCGTCTGGGACACCATCAACGAGCCGCGCTACCCGTCGTTCAAGGGGATCATGGAGGCCAAGAAGAAGCCGGTCTCCAGCCTTGCCCTCGGCGACCTGGGCATCGACGCGGCCTCCGTCGGCGCGGCCGGCGCGTACAGCGCGGTCGTGGAGCACAGCAAGCGCCCGGCGCGCGCGGGCGGCGTCAAGGTGACCGACAACGGGGACGGCGGCTCGCAGCTCGTCGAGTTCCTCGCCACCGAGAAGTTCGTGTGAGGTTCAAGTGTCTGACGTTCTGGTTGTAGTGGAGTCCGCCGGCGGCGCCGTCAAGAAGGTGACGCTGGAGATGCTGACCCTCGCCCGTGACCTGGGCACCCCGGTCGCGGTGGTGCTCGGCGGCGCGGGCACGGCCGAGCCGCTGCTCGCCAAGCTCGGCGAGTACGGCGCGCAGAAGGTCCTCGTGGCCGAGGACGCCGACCTCGACGGCTACCTGGTCGCCCCGAAGGCCGCCGTGCTGGCCGAGATCGTGAAGTCGGCCGAGCCGGCCGCCGTGCTGATCGGCTCGACCCAGGAGGGCAAGGAGATCGCCGCCCGCCTCGCGGTCAAGCTGGACAACGGCATCCTCACCGATGTGGTGGCGCTGGGCGCGGACGGTGTGGCGACGCAGGTCGTCTTCGCCGGTTCGACGATCGTCAAGTCCAAGGTCACGAAGGGCTTCCCGCTCGTGACCGTCCGCGGCAACTCGCTGACGCCGACCCCGGCGCCGGCCGAGCCCGCCGTGGAGAACGTCGCGGTCGCCGTGCCGGACAACGCCAAGCTGGCCACCGTTGTGGAGCGGGTCGCCGAGGCCAAGGGCGCCCGCCCGGAGCTGGCCGAGGCGTCGGTCGTCGTCTCCGGCGGCCGCGGCGTCGGCAGCGCGGAGAACTTCAAGCTGGTCGAGGAGCTGGCCGACCTGCTCGGCGGCGCGGTCGGCGCGTCCCGGGCGGCCGTCGACTCCGGCTTCTACCCGCACGCCTTCCAGGTGGGCCAGACCGGTAAGACGGTCTCTCCGCAGCTGTACATCGCGCTGGGCATCTCCGGCGCGATCCAGCACCGGGCCGGCATGCAGACCTCGAAGACGATCGTCGCGGTGAACAAGGACGCCGAGGCGCCGATCTTCGAGCTGGCCGACTACGGCGTGGTGGGCGACCTCTTCCAGGTCGTGCCCCAGGCCGCAGAAGAGATCCGTAAGCGCAAGTAGGGCCCGCTCCGGCAAGCATGCAGATCAGGGATATGCGCCCTTCCCGAGGCTCGGGACGGCTGCATATCCCTGATCTGCATGAAGGGGGCAGTGGCGGATAGGCTGAGGGGCGATGGCATACCTCGATCACGCGGCGACCACGCCCATGCTCGCCGAAGCGCTCGACGCCTATGTCGCAGCCGCTCGCGACGTGGGCAACGCGTCCTCTCTCCACGGGCCAGGCCGCTGTGCCCGCCGCAAGGTCGAGGAGTCCCGGGAACGGATCGCGGCGGCGCTCGACGCGCGCCCGTCCGAGGTGATCTTCACCGGCGGTGGGACGGAATCCGACAACCTCGCTATCAAGGGCATCTTCTGGGCACAACGGCCCACCGGTCGCTGCCGCGTCGTCGCTTCCTCGATCGAGCACCACGCCGTCCTGGACACGGTGAACTGGCTGGAGCAGCACGAGGGGGCCAAGGTCACCTGGCTGCCGGTCGACGCCGAGGGGCGGATCGACCCCGGCGTGCTCGACGAGGCGCTCGACGACGATGTCGCCTTGGTCACCGCGATGTGGGCGAACAACGAAGTCGGCACCGTCCAGCCGGTCGCCGAGCTGGCGGCGCTGGCGAGCGCGCGGGGCGTACCGCTGCACACGGACGCGATTCAGGCGGTGGGCCAGATCCCGGTCGGCTTCGCCGCGTCCGGGGCGGCCGCCCTGACCTTGACCGGGCACAAGCTCGGCGGCCCGACCGGGGTCGGCGCGCTGCTGCTCGGCCGCGACGTCCCCTGCACCCCGCTGCTGCACGGCGGCGGGCAGGAGCGGGACGTGCGCTCCGGCACGCTGGATGTTCCCGGCATCGTGGCGTTCGCCACGGCGGTGGAGATCGCGGTCGCGACGCAGGCCGCGACGGCTGCCCACTTGGCGAGCCTGCGGGACGAGCTGATCGCCAAGGTACGCGCCGCCGTCCCCGAAGCCGTCCTGAACGGCGACCCGGTGAACCGGCTGCCGGGCAATGCCCACTTCGCCTTCCCAGGCTGTGAGGGCGACGCCCTGCTGATGCTGCTGGACGCGCAGGGGATCGCCTGCTCGACCGGATCGGCGTGCTCGGCGGGGATCGCCCAGCCCTCGCACGTGCTCCTGGCGATGGGGTGCGATCCGGTGGTGGCCCGCTCGTCGCTGCGCTTCTCGCTCGGCCACACGTCCACCTCGGCCGAGATCGACGAGCTGGTGGCCGCCCTGCCCGCCGTCGTCGAGCGCGCCCGCCGAGCCGGGAAACTCCGCAAGGACCGCGCGTAACCTCGCCCTGCCGCGAGACTGCCAAGCCGCGAAACGCCGTCGAGCCCGGCCAAGTCAGGCCAAGGAGCCGCGAAACGCTGTCGAGCCCGGCCAAGTCAGGCCAAGGAGTCGGAAACTCCGCAAGGGCCGCGCGTAGTCCCCGGGTAAGCTCGTCGGGTGCGAGTTCTTGCGGCGATGTCCGGTGGTGTCGACTCGGCGGTCGCGGCCGCCCGAGCGGTGGCGGCCGGGCACGACGTGACCGGAGTGCATCTGGCTCTGTCGAAGAATCCGCAGAGCTACCGGACCGGTGCCCGGGGCTGCTGCTCGCGGGAGGACTCCCACGACGCGCGGCGGGCCGCCGACGTGATCGGCATCCCGTTCTACGTCTGGGACATGGCCGAGGAGTTCCACGCCGACGTCGTGGAGGACTTCCTGAGCGAGTACGCGGCTGGGCGTACGCCTAATCCGTGCCTGCGCTGCAACGAGAAGATCAAGTTCGCCGCCGTCCTGGACCGGGCGCTGGCCCTGGGCTTCGACGCCGTGGTGACCGGGCACTACGCCCGGCTGGGCGACGACGGCGTGTTGCGGCGGGCCGCCGACGCCGAGAAGGACCAGTCCTACGTGCTCGGCGTACTCACGCAGGAGCAGCTGGATCACGCGATCTTCCCGCTGGGCGACTCGCTGAAGTCCGACGTACGCGCCGAGGCGGCCGAGCAGGGGCTGTCGGTCGCCGGAAAGCCCGACTCGCACGACATCTGCTTCATCGCCGACGGCGACACCCGCAAGTTCCTCCAGGAGCGGCTGGGTGAGGCGCCCGGCGACATCGTCGACTCGACCACCGGCGAGGTCGTCGGCTCCCACGACGGCGCGTACGCCTTCACGGTGGGCCAGCGGAAGGGGCTGGCCCTGGGCCGTCCCGCGCCGGATGGCAAGCCGCGCTACGTCCTGAGCATCACGCCGGTCACGAACACCGTCACCGTCGGCCCGGCCGAGGCGCTCGACGTCACCGTCGTCACCGCCACGCGCCCGATCGTCCTGGCTCCGCTGGAGCCGAAGACGGAGGCTCAGGTGCAGCTCCGGGCGCACGGCGAGCCGATCGACGCCGTGGTCGAGATCGTCGACGGCGTCCTGACGGCCAGCCTGCGCCGGCCGGCCCGGGGGATCGCGCCCGGTCAGGCGATCGTCGTCTACCGGCCCGACGCCGCCGGGGACGCCGTCCTCGCCAGCGCGACCATCACGAGTGCCAACGCCACCGACACCAGCGCCACCGACCGCAGCGCCACCGACCGCAGCGCCACCGACCGCAGCGCCACCGACCGCAGCGCGACCGACCGCAGCGCGACCGCCATGAGCACAGGCACCACGGCGGTCACCGCCGCCGCGGCCGTGGCGAGCGCCGCATGATCGAGCTGCCGCGCGGAAGCGCCACCGGAATCGGGTCGCTGCCCGGATCGGACCTGGTCGAGGCGGTCAAGTACAGCCTGGGCGAGCTGCCGGTGGCGTACCTGCCGGAGCTGCCGAATCGAGGTCCGGGCGCGGAGCTGATCGGGCGGGGCGCCGGGCTGCTCGTCGGTCTGCCGGTCGAGCTCTACACAGGACGGTGGCGGATCGCCTCCCGGGGCGGTCGTGACCTTCGGCGTACCCATGATCTCCTCGAACGAGACCTGGACCAGCTGACCGAGCAGGCGGACGGCTTCGCGGGACCGCTGAAGGTGCAGGCCGCGGGCCCGTGGACGCTGGCCGCGAGCATCGAGCTGGCGCTCGGGCAGGCGGTGCTGTCCGACCACGGCGCCGCACGCGACCTGAGCGAGTCGCTGGCGGAGGGGCTGCGCCTGCATGTGGCGGACATGCGTCGCCGCGTGCCGGGGGCGCAGGTGATTCTGCAGCTCGACGAGCCGTCGCTGCCCGCGGTCCTGGCCGGGCAGGTGCGCACCGCCAGTGGGCTGCACACCTATCGATCCGTCGCCGAGTCGGTCGCGCGCGAGGCGCTGACCCGCGTGATCGAGGCCGCCGACGCGCCGGTCGTGCTCCACTGCTGCGCGCCCGACGCGCCGCTCGCGCTGTTCCGCCAAGCCGGGGCGGCCGGCGTCGCGCTCGATCTCGACCAGGTGAAACAGCTCGATCCGGTGGGCGAACTGATCGACGCCGGGCTCACGCTCTTCGCGGGCGCGGCGGCCACGCGGGGCACTCGCGCGCCGTCGTCGGCTGCCGTCGCGGATAAGGTACGCACAACGTGGCGCACCCTCGGGTTCAGTGAGTCCCAGCTTCCCGAGCAGGTCGTGGTGACACCCGCCTGCGGCCTCGCCGGAGCGACACCCGCCTATGCGCGTGAGGTCCTGGCCGCGTGCCGGGAGGCTGGGCGGCGGCTCGCCGAGGTCTGAGCCGGACCGTGAACTGTCGTACCCAGCGGCTAGATTCCTCGTGTGAGCGAGAAGGACTTTGACTCCGCCCGGTCGCGGATCGCCGAGCTGACCAGCGAAATCGAGACACACCAGCAGCGTTACTACGAGCTGGACGCGCCGACCGTCTCCGACGCGGAATACGACGGTCTGCTGCGTGAGCTGGAGGGCCTGGAGCAGGACTTCCCGGAGCTGCGGTCGCTCGATTCGCCGACCCAGCGCGTCGGCGGGCAGGCCGCGGCCGGGTTCGCCACCGTCCAGCACGCGGCGCGGATGCTCAGCCTCGACAACGCCTTCTCCGACGAGGAGCTGACGGCCTGGGCCGATCGCGTGGTGCGCGACGCCGGCGGGCAGGTCGCGTTCCTGTGCGAGCTGAAGATCGACGGGCTCGCCATCAACCTGACCTATCGCAACGGCCGGCTGGTCCGGGCGGCGACCCGGGGCGACGGGCGGACCGGCGAGGACGTCACCGCCAACGTGCGTGCGCTGAAGGACATCCCCAAGACGCTCAAGGGGGACGACGTCCCCGCGCTCGTCGAGGTCCGGGGCGAGATCTTCTTCCCGACCTCCGGCTTCGCCGACCTCAACGCCAGCCTGGTCGCGGCCGGTCAGCGTCCGTTCGCGAATCCGCGCAACGCCGCCTCCGGCTCGCTGCGCCAGAAGGATCCCTCGATCACGGGCTCCCGGCCGCTGCGTCTGATCGTGCACGGCATCGGCGCGCACGAGGGCTTCGAGCCGCCCCGGCAATCCGAGGCGTACAAGCTGTTGCAGAGCTGGGGTCTGCCCACGTCGCTGCGCTGGAAGGTGGTGGACTCCCTCGACGAGGTCCGCGAGTTCATCGCCTACTACGCCGAGCACCGGCACGACGTCGAGCACGACATCGACGGCGTCGTGATCAAGGTCGACGACGTGGCGATCCAGGGCCGCCTGGGCAACACGAGCCGGGCGCCGCGCTGGGCGATCGCGTACAAGTATCCGCCGGAGGAGGCGAACACCAAGCTCGTCGACATCCTCGTCAACGTCGGCCGCACCGGCCGGGTCACCCCCTACGCCGTGCTCGAGGCCGTCCACGTCGCCGGCGTCACCGTCACCAGTGCGACCCTGCACAACCAAGAGGAAGTCAAGCGCAAGGGCGTCCTCATCGGCGACACGGTGACCATCCGGCGGGCGGGCGACGTCATCCCGGAGGTGCTCGGACCGGTCGTCGACCTGCGGGACGGCACCGAACGCGAGTTCGTGATGCCCACGCACTGCCCGGAGTGCGGCGCCGCGCTGGCTCCGGCGAAGGAGTCCGACGTCGACGTACGCTGCCCCAACACGCGCTATTGCGTCGCCCAGCTGCGTGAGCGCATGTTCTACCTCGGCGGCCGCGACGGCTTCGACATCGAGGGCCTGGGCTACAAGGCGGGCGTCGCCCTCATCAACGACAAGGTGATCGCCGACGAGGGCGACCTGTTCGGGCTGACCGCCGCGGACCTGACGCGGTCGCCGTTCTTCACGAAGAAGGACGGCACGCTCTCCGCGAACGCCGCCAAGCTCCTGGACAACCTCGAGAAGGCGAAGACGGTCCCGCTGTCGCGGGTCCTGGTGTCGTTCTCCATCCGGCACTGCGGCCCGACCGCGGCTGAGGCGCTGGCCAACGCGTTCGGCTCGGTCGAGGCGATCAGCAAGGCGAGCGTCGAGCGGATGTCTTCGGTGGAGGATGTCGGCGGCATCATCGCCGAGGCGGTCCGGGAGTGGTTCACCGTCGACTGGCACCGCGAGATCGTGGAGAAATGGCAGGCCGCCGGGGTCGTCATGGAGCAGGAGATGGGCGTCGACACCGGCCCGAAGCCACTGGACGGGCTGACCGTCGTGGTCACCGGCACGCTGACCGACTTCACCCGCGACGACGCGTCCGACGCGCTCACCGCGCAGGGCGCGAAGGTGACCGGATCGGTCTCGAAGAAGACCAGCTTCGTCGTCGTGGGGGAGAACCCGGGCTCGAAGTTCGACAAGGCGCAGAGTCTGGGTGTGCCGATCCTCGACGACGCGGGTCTCGCGATCCTGCTCGCCGACGGGCCGGAAGCAGCTCGGAGCCACGCCGCGTCGACTGCTGCCTGAATCTGCCCCTTACAACGACGTTCGCCGTTCCCCGCGACCCTCCGCGGTGTGGTTTCCTATGTCACATCGGTGACGGGGAGTCGCGGGACGCTCGCTCTGCGCCTGCGGAGGTCCTAGTCTGTAGGTTCGTGTGTCGGCGCTCGATCTAGGGCTCCGACCTGCGGATACGCGGGAAGGTGGGGGTCGCATGACGGCATCGGCGTCGCGCTCGGCCGCCGGTGGGGCGGAGACTCCGTCCATCACCGCTCCTCCCGAATCGCTGCGGAACGCCGCACCCGTCATGGGTTCCGGCCGTTTTATCGGGTATGTGGCGATTGTTGTCGTCCTCGCGGCCGCCGTCCTTGTTGTCGAACTCGCGACGCCGTTCGCCGGTTCCGGCCCCTGGGAGGCCGAGATCTGGTTGATGGCGGCGATGGCGCTGGTTGCGGACGCCTTTCCGATGAGCCCGCCGGGGCGTCGGATGAGTTCGGCGGTGTTCCCGTCGATCTGCTTCAGCTTCGCCATCCTCATCGATTCGAACCTCGCGGCGGCGTTGGTGGTCCAGGCGGCGGCGGTCGTCGTCTCGTCCTGGCGGATGAAGCACAAACCGTGGCGGGCGGTCTTCAACATCGCCCAGTACGCGATCGCGCTGTCGGCCGCGTCGGCGGTGATCCACCTCGGCGCGACGCTGCTGCCGATCGACGCCGCGGCCGGCTGGGCGGTGGCGGTGTGCGTACTGGCCGCCGTGGCCTGGTTCCTGTGCAAGTACACGACGACCTCGGTCGCGGTCTGGCTGCGCTTCGGCGGTCCACTGTGGCCGACCCTGCGCGCCCCGCTGGCCCCGGAGGCGCTGACCACCGGCGCGTTGCTCCTGCTCGGCGTGATCCTGGCCGCCGCGGCCGACCAGAGCGCGCTCTACGTCCCGCTGGCGATCATCCCGCTGATCGCCGTGCAGCGGTTGGCCGTGCTGTCCACCGAGCAGACCCGGCTGGCCCGGCTCGACTCGCTGACCGGGCTGGCCAACCGCAAGGTCCTGATCAGCGAGGTCGGCTCGATCGCCGCCGAGTACGCCCGCTCGCCCGCCAAGGCACGATTCGCTCTGCTGCTGCTGGACCTGGACCGGTTCAAGCACGTCAACGACGCGCTCGGGCACACCGTCGGCGACCGGCTGCTGGTCGCGGTGGCCGACCGGCTGGCGAAGAACATCCGCGAGGGCGACCTCGTGGCGCGGTTGGGCGGCGACGAGTTCGCCATCGTCTCCGGCCGCCTGACCAGCCCCGACGACGCCGTACGCCTCGCCGCCCGGATCACGCAGGCGCTGCAGGACCCGGTGACGCTGGACGGGCTGCCGCTCGACATCTCCGGCAGCATCGGCATCGCCCTCTACCCAGAGCACGGCACCGATTTCGCCACGCTGATGCGGCACGCCGACGTCGCGATGTACGACGCCAAACACCGGGGCGACGGCATCGCCCTGTACGCCGCGGAGTCGGACCACAACTCGCCCCGTCGCCTGAGCCTTGTCGCCGATCTCCGCAAGGCGCTGGAGGACCCCGAGGGCGGCGGGCTGAACGTCTTCTACCAGCCTCAGATCGAGATCTCGTCCGGTGAGGTCGTCGGCGTGGAGGCACTGCTGCGCTGGCACCATCCGGCGTACGGGCCGGTCGACCCGGAGGAGCTGATCAAGGCGGCCGAGCCGAGCGCGGTGATGCGCCAGCTCACCCGCTGGGTGCTGGCCGAGGTGGTCGCGCAGCTCGCCCGCTGGCGGCCGATGGCGTTGCGGCTGCGCTGCGCGGTCAACGTGAGCGTGCGGGACCTGCACAACGACGACATCGTCGAGCACGTCACCGACCTGCTCCGGGAGCACGGCGTCACCGCTGACCAGCTCCAGCTGGAGATCACCGAGGAAGGTCTGATGGCCGACCCCAACCGGGTCCTCGCCACCCTCGCCAAGCTGGACAAGCTCGGCGTGGCGATCGCGCTGGACGACTTCGGCACGGGGTACTCCTCGATGCAGCACCTGCGGCGGCTGCCGCTGGCCGAGGTGAAGATCGACCGCACGTTCGTCTTCGGGATGCGTGAGGACCCCGACGACGCCGCGATCGTCAGCTCGATCATCGAACTGGCCGGCGCGCTCGGCCTGCGCGTGGTGGCCGAAGGCGTCGAGGACGAGCCGACCTGGCGGATGTTGCACCAGCAGGGCTGCGAAGTGGCCCAGGGCTGGTTCTACGCCCGACCGATGCCGGCCGAGGACCTGCTGGCCTGGATCGCCCGAACGACGTTGCCGGGCGCGCGCCGGCTGGCCTCCCGCCTGCCTGCCGCCCACCCACACGCCGTCATCGTCCCCGCCCCCACCCCCGAATCCCCCTAACCCACCCCACCCCACCCCACCCCACCCCACCCCACCCCACCCCACCCCACCCCGTCGCACCCTGCCCCGTTGATCATGAACCTATCGCCATGATCGACCGGTGTGTCGTGTCCGCAGCGCCCTGATCAACTCCGTGGGCAGGTGATCGACTCGGGCAGGAGAACGCGGCGCGGACCCGGAGGCGATCTTGCCGAGCCGGGCAAATAGACTCGCTCGGGGCAGCCCGCCGATGGCAGGCTGAGCCCACCGAACCCGACGAACTCAGTCAAGGGGGCAGAGCATGGCCGCCATCTCCCGCGAAGAGGTAGCGCATCTGGCGCACCTGTCGCGGCTTGCCGTCACCGAGCAGGAACTGGACGTCTTCGCCGGTCAGCTCGACGTGATCCTGCAGGCCGTCGCCCGGGTCGGCGAGGTGGCCGCCGCGGACATCCCGCCCACGTCCCACTCGGTTCCGCTGGTCAACGTGCTGCGCGAGGACGTCGAGCAGCCGTGCCTGACCCCGGCCGAGGCGCTGGCCGGCGCGCCGGACGCGTACGAGGACCGGTTCCGGGTTCCTCGCATCTTGAGCGAAGAGGAGTGACCGGCGTGATCAAGAAGACCGCTGCTGAGCTGGGCGCACTCATCGCCAACCGTGAGGTCTCGGCCGTCGAGGTCGCCCGCGAGCACCTCGACCGCATCGCCGCCGTCGACGACCGCGTCCACGCCTTCCTCCACGTCGACACCGAGGGCGCGCTCGCCGCCGCCGCGGCGGTCGACGCCAGAATCGCCGCCGGGGAGCAGCTCGGGCCGCTGGCCGGTGTGCCGATCGCCGTCAAGGACGTGCTCGCCACGCGGGGCGTACCGACGACGGCGGGCTCGAAGATCCTCGAAGGTTGGCGTCCGCCGTACGACGCGACCCTGGTCGAGCGGCTGCGGGCGGCCGGCACCGTCATGCTCGGCAAGACCAACATGGACGAGTTCGCCATGGGCTCCTCGACGGAGTACTCGGCGTACGGTCCGACCTTCAACCCGTGGGACCTGGCCCGGATTCCGGGCGGATCCGGTGGTGGCTCGGCGGCGGCGCTCGCGGCGTACGAGGCTCCACTGTCGATCGGCACCGACACCGGCGGCTCGATCCGGCAGCCCGGCGCTGTGACGGGCACCGTCGGCGCGAAGCCCACTTACGGTGGCACCAGCCGATACGGGCTCCTCGCCTTCTCATCCTCACTGGACACGCCCGGCCCCTGTGCGCGTACCGTCGAAGACACCGCCTTGTTGCACGCGGTCATCGCGGGGCACGACCCGCGGGACTCGACCTCGATCGACGCGTCGGTCCCCGACGTGGTCGGGGCCGCGCGGCTCGGGGCGACCGGCGACCTGACCGGCGTGAAGGTCGGTCTGGTCCGCGAATTCTCGGGCGAGGGCGCCGAGCCCGGCGTGATGAGTGCGTTCCGCGAGACCGTCGAGGCCCTGACCAAGCTCGGCGCCGAGGTGGTCGAGGTCTCCTGCCCCAACTTCGTGTACGCGCTGCCGGCGTATTACCTGATCGCGCCGAGTGAGTGCTCCTCCAACCTGGCGCGGTACGACGGAGTGCGCTTCGGTCTGCGCGTCGGCGACGACGGCAACCGGTCGCTCGAAGAGGTCATGTCGATGACCCGCGAGGCGGGTTTTGGCCCGGAGGTCAAGCGCCGCATCATCATCGGCACGTACGCCTTGTCGTCCGGCTACTACGACGCCTACTACGGGCAGGCCCAGAAGGTGCGCACGCTCATCACCCGCGACTTCACCACGGCGTTCGAGCAGGTGGACGTGCTGGTCTCGCCGACCACGCCGTTCGTCGCGTTCGAACTGGGCTCCCGGACGTCCGACCCGTACCAGATGTACCTGGCGGACCTGTTCACCATCCCGACGAACCTCTACGGCGGCCCGGCGATCTCGGTGCCGTGCGGCCTGTCCGAGGGGCTGCCGGTCGGCTTCCAGGTGATGGCTCCGACCCTCGGCGACGACCGGATGTACCGGGTGGCCGCCGCGGTCGAGTCGGCCGTGGGCACGTTCGCGCCGCCCACGCTGTAACTGCCGCCGACCCTGTAACTGTTGTCGTACGCGGGCGGGAGGATGGTCGGATGCCTGGCATGCGCCGTCCTCTCCAACGCGACGACGCCATCGTGTTGCGTGTGCAGAAGCTGGGGGAGTCCGACCGGATCATCACCCTGCTGACCCGCCGGCATGGGCGGCTGCGCGCCGTGGCCCGGGGCGTACGCAAGATGACCTCGCGCTACGGCGCCCGGTTGGAACCCTTCGGCCACATCGACGTGCAGTGGGCCGAAGGGGCCGGGCTGCACACGATCTCCCAGGTCGAGGGGATCTCCCTGCTCGGCAAGCACTTCGTCGAGGACTATCCGCGCTACACCGCAGCGAGCGCGATCGCGGAGACGGCCGAGCGGTTGACCGCCGAGGAGGGCCAGCCTGCGCTGCGGCTGTTCCAGCTGACGCTGGGCGCGTTCCGGGCGCTGGCCGACGGCGAGCACTCCGGGACGCTCGTGCTCGACGCGTACCTGCTGCGGGCGATGGCGCATGAGGGCTGGGCGCCGGTGCTCGCCGAGTGCGCCGTCTGCTCCGCTCCCGGGCCGCACCGGGCGTTCTCCGTCGCGGCCGGCGGCAGCGTGTGCAGCCAGTGCCGGCCGCCGGGTGCGGCCCATCCGAACCCCGCCACGATCGAACTCATGCTGGCCCTGCTCAACGGCGACTGGAAGATCGCCGACGCGGCCGAGGAAGCCCAGCGCCGCCAGTGCAGTGGCCTGGTCGCAGCGCACCTGCAGTGGCATATGGAACGCGCGCTACGCTCGCTTCCTCTAGTGGATCGGGGAGAGCGCACGTGATCAGGAAAGTCAGCCTCGGCCGCAGGTCGGCGCCCATCGAGCCGACTCCGCATCCGTCGGGTGCCCGCCCGCCGGCGCTGCCCTCCGGAGCGCTGCCGCGCCACATCGCCGTCGTGATGGACGGCAACGGCCGTTGGGCGAAGGACCGCGGACTTCCTCGGACAGAAGGCCACAAACGGGGCGAATACTCCCTTTTCGACGCCGTCGAGGGTGCGCTGGAGATCGGCGTCCCGTTCCTGTCGGCGTACGCCTTCTCCACGGAGAACTGGAAGCGCTCGCCGGAAGAGGTGCGCTTCCTCATGGGCTTCAACCGCGACGTCATCCGGCGCCGCCGGGACCAGCTCGTCGACCTCGGCGTACGCGTCGTCTGGTCGGGTCGCCGAGGCCGGCTCTGGAAGAGCGTCATCGACGAGCTGGAGACGGCGGAGGAGATGAGCCGCCACAACTCGAAGCTGACCCTCCAGTTCTGCGTGAACTACGGCGGGCAGGCCGAGATCGCCGACGCGGCGGCCGCCATCGCCCGCGACGTCGCCGAGGGCCGGATCAGCCCGGACCGGGTGAGCGAGAAGCTGTTCGCCAAGTACCTGTACCACCCCGAGGTGCCCGACGTGGACCTCTTCCTGCGGCCGTCCGGCGAGCAGCGCACCTCCAACTTCCTGATCTGGCAGAGCGCGTACGCCGAGCTGATCTACATGGACGTGCTCTGGCCGGACTTCGACCGCCGGCACCTGTGGCACGCCTGCGAGCTGTACGCCCAGCGCGACCGGCGGTTCGGCGGGGCGCTGCCGAACCCGGTCCCGCCGCCGCCCGCTTCCGCCTGACGCGGCCCGGCTTCCTGAGCGCGGCCTGGTTTCCTGAATGCGGCCTGGCTTCCTGAGCGTGGCCTGGCTTCCTGAACGCGGCCTGCGTCCGCCCGACGGTGCTCGCGTCCGCCCGCCGCTGCCTTCTACCGCCTGAGGGCACCCGCCTCCGGGCGGCCGTCCGCCTCGGGCACGGCCTGTCTACCTGGGTGCGGCCGTCTTCCATCCTGGCGCGGCGTCCGCCGCCGACTCCACCCCGCGTGCTTTCGGCAAATGTTGATCAGGGCGCTAGGTAAGTGATCATGCCGTCCGGGACACGACACGCCGGTTGATCACGACCGTTAGTTCATGATCGCGCGGAAAGCCGGGGGGACGCGCGGAGGGGGAGTCAGCGGGCGATGACGAGGGCGGCGAGGGCGAGCGAAGCGAGCAGGAGGGCCCAGTCGGCGAGCCCGAAGGGCGAGGGCCGGGCGACGGTCCGGGGCGTACCGGAGTCGAACCCGCGAGCGTCCATGGCCTGGGCCAGCCGCGTTCCCCGGCGGATGGCCCCGACGAGCAGCCCGAACGCGGTGCCGGCGAACAGCCGTACCCACCGCAGGGGGTTGCCACCCGCGTCGATGCCTCGGGCGCGGCGGGCCATCGAGATGAGCCGCCATTCTTCGCCGAGCAGCCCGACCAGGCGGAACGCGGCCAGTGCGCCGATCGCGAAGCGGGCTGGGGCTTTGACGTGCTGGATCAGGGAGTCGGCGAGGTCGGTCGGGTCGGTGGTGGCGTACACGAGGACGGCGGGTAGGGCCAGCGCGAGCAGCCGCAGCGCGTAGCTCACCGACAGGGACAGGACCGAGGTGGTCACGAGGAACGGCCCGAAGTCCACCAGTACCGCACCCGACCGGTTGGCGGCGAACAGCGACAGCGAGATCACGACGCTCGCCGCGCCCAGCAGGGCGGGCCAGGCGCGCCGGAGCAAGCCCCAGGGCGTGAGCCCGAACAGCGGCGTGACCAGCAAGGTCAGCAGCACGATGCCGCCCAGGACGACCGCGTTCAACGTGGTCAGCGCGGCCAAGGACAGCAAGAGCGCGGCGCCGAGCTTCGCGACGGGGGCACGACGGGCCAGGATCACAGCGAGACCGTCCGATCGGCGAGCACGGAGACCAGCGAGGAGTCGTGGGTGACGGTCATGATCCCGTGCCCGGAGTCGCGGAGCGACGCCAGCAGCGAGACCAGCTCGATCCAGGTGCGACGATCCTGCCCGAAGGTCGGCTCGTCCAGGATCAGCAGTCGCGGTGCGGCGGCGAGCGCGGTCGCCACGCTCAGCCGCCGGGCCTGCCCGCCCGACAGCGTGAACGGGTTCGCCCGTGCCAGTTCGGCCAGGTGCAGCCGTTCCAGCAGCTCGTCGACCCGCGCGGGCGGCGTGCCGCCGAGGGCCAGCTCGTCGCGTACGGTCGAGGTCACGAACTGGTGCTCCGGATTCTGGAACACCGATCCGATCCGCGTCGCGAGCACCTTCGCCCGCCACTTGTGCGGCTTGCCGTCCGGCGTCACCACCGCACCGGCCGCCGGTCGCAGCAGGCCACCGAGGGCCAGGGCCAGCGTCGACTTGCCCACGCCGTTGGGGCCGGTCACGGCCACGGTTTCGCCCTCTCGAACGTGCACATCCTGGTACGCCATATGGCGTACCCGTAGCTCTTGAGTGGAGATCAAGGCGTGACCGGGTGACGCCGAGGCGCGCTGCGCGGGGACCGGATGGCCGGGGACCCACACGCCGGCGGCGGCCAGTTCGTCGCCGAGTGGACCGGTCAGCAGCGACGGGGGCCCGTCGGCACGGACTCCGCCGCCGGGGTCGAGGACGACGACCCGGGTGATGAGCGGCAGGACTTCGTCGATCCGATGTTCGACCAGCACCACCGTGACCTCGGCCTCGACCGCCTCGCGGAGCGTTTGGCGCACTTGGGCGGCGCCCTGCGGGTCGAGGTTGGCCGTGGGTTCGTCGAGCAGCAGCAGGTCCGGCCGGGGCGCGAGGGTCCCGGCCAGGACGAGCCGCTGTTGTTCACCGCCCGAGAGCTGGTCGGTACGCCGATCGCGGTCGTACGGGAAGCCGACCTCCCGCATCACCTCGTCGACCCGGGGCCAGATCCGGTCGACGGGCCAGCCGAGGTTCTCCAGCCCGAACGCGACCTCGTCGCCGGAGCGGCGCATGACCAGCTGCGAATGCGGGTCCTGGAAGACGATGCCGGGCCGGCCGTCGACCTTCAGGACGCCCTCCGCTTCGCCCGACGACGTCGGCAGGAGGCCGGCGATCGCCGCGAGCAGCGTGGACTTGCCCGCCCCGGACGGGCCGAGCAGCAACACCCGTTCGCCACGGTCGATCCGCAGGTCGACGCCGCGGACCGCCCATGCGCGGCGGCCGGCGTGCCGCCACCCGTACCCGTCCAGGGTCAGCATCAGACCAGCTCGCGCGTACGCCCGGAGGGGAACGGGTCCAGCACCCCGGTGCTGGACAGCCCCCGGGCCAGGGCGAACGAGCCCGCGCCCGCGATGAGGGCGCCGCTGGCGATCTGGATCAGGGCGTAGGTGATCTGCCACGCCGCCGACCATTCGCCGTACGAGGTGGTGGTCAGGTCGAGGACGGTCGCGGCGGCGCCGATGAGACCGCCGGTGAGCAGTGCGTTCGGCAGCCCCCAGCGCTTGTACGCGCCGATGGCGAAGCCGAGTTCGCCGGCCGCGCCCTGGGCGAGACCGTAGTAGAGGACGGTGACGCCCCAGGCCGAGCCGAGCAGGGCCGAGATGACGGCCGCGACCAGTTCGGCGAACAGGGCGGCACCCGGCTTGCGCACGATGAGCGGAGCGAGCACTGCGGGCAGGAACCACACGCCGGTGATGATCGCTCCGGCCGGCGGGAAGCCGGCGAAGGCGGCGCTGAACGGCCCGAACCACAGTTGGTTCCAGGCCCAGAAGACGACGCCGAAGGCGACGGCGACGACCGCGGTGACGACGATGTCTACGGTTCGCCACCGGTAAGCGGTGTTGTTCATGGACGACTCCTAGTTCGAGGGGGGAACCAGGAGAAGACGCACGCCATGCCTTCAGGATCCCAAGGAGGGATTGATGGCATGGCGCAAACGATGAGGTGAAGACCGAACTCCCTACGCTGGCATCGGCGGCCCTCCCCAGGGCGACGCCTTGTCCAGATCAGGTTCGAGGGTCTGCGGCCGCCTTGTCTGCCAAAGCGGGACGCACTCTCAGCGCTGTGCGCTCCCCTGTCCGTCTGATATTCAGTTGTGCCGGGTAGGTTACACCCTGTCCCGGCCGGTAGCGTACGGGTTCGTGACGACCGTCTCCCCGACCCGGCCCCGGCCGGCCGAAGAAGCGCCGGACGGACCGCGACGATGGCGGGTCGGCTCAGTCGAGGTGCTCGCCGTCCTCCTCGTCCTCCTGGTCCTGTTCCGTACGCAGGTCGCCGACCTGATCAACGGGCCCCGGATCAGCACCTGGACGACGGTCTTCGTCTCCGTGATGGTGCAGGCGACCCCGTTCCTGGTCTTCGGGGTGGTCCTCTCGGCCGTGATCGCGGTGTTCGTGCCCCGGAGCTTCTGGGCGAAGGCGTTGCCGAAGCACCCCGCGCTGGCGGTGCCGGTAGCCAGCTGTGCTGGGGTGGTGCTCCCGGGCTGTGAGTGCGGCTCCGTGCCGATCGCGGGCTCCCTGATGCGCCGCGGGGTCACCCCGGCCGCGGCGCTGGCCTTCCTGCTGGCCGCCCCGGCGGTCAACCCGATCGTGCTCACCGCGACGGCGGTCGCGTTCCCCGGCCGGCCGCAGATGGTCGTCCTCCGGGCGATCGGCAGCTTGATCGTGGCGACCGGGATGGGCTGGCTCTGGCTGCGGCTCGGCAAGGCGGACTGGATCAAGCTGCCGCACCGGCCCGAACTCGACGACCTGTCGAAGTCGCGGGCGTTCTGGGCGTCCTGCCGCCACGACATCATCCACGCGGGCGGCTTCCTCGCGCTCGGTGCGGGCGCGGCCGCCACGATCAACGTGCTCGTGCCGGAGAAGTGGCTGCTGGCGGTCGCGCAGCGGCCGGTGCTGAGCGTACTGGCGTTGGCGGTGCTGGCCGTGCTGCTGTCGATCTGCTCGGAGGCGGACGCCTTCGTCGCCGCGTCGCTGTCGCAGTTCTCGCTCACCGCCCGGCTGGCGTTCCTCCTGGTGGGGCCGATGGTCGACCTCAAGCTGATCTCGATGCAGGCCGGCGTCTTCGGGCGCCGGTTCGCCACCCGGTTCGCCCCGGCCACCTTCGTGATGGCGACCGGGGTGGCCGGCCTCCTGGGGGTGGTCTTCCTGTGAACCGGCAGGCGCAATCCGTCATCATGCTGCTGCTCGGCGGGGCAGTCCTCAAGATCAGCCTCGGCGACCTCTATCTCCGCTATGTCAAGGAGGGGCTGCGGCCGTTCCTCATCCTCTCCGGCGTGCTGCTGGTAGCCGCGGCGGTCATGACGTTGTGGCACGAGTACCGCTCGGCGGAAGTCGGGGAGGACGAGTCCGAGAACCATGATCGCGGGCACGCGCACGCGCACGGCGGGCCCCTCGTCGGCTGGCTGATCATCGCCCCGGTGCTGGGCCTGCTGCTCGTCGCGCCGCCCGCGATGGGGGCGTACGCCGCCGGCCAGTCCGGTACGGCACTGTCCACCGCGGCCGAGTCGGACTATCCGCCGTTGCCGCCGGGCGACGTCGTGCCGATCACCGTCCTCGACTACGCCTCCCGGGCCGTCTTCGACAAGGGCGTGTCCCTCGGCGACCGCAAGGTGAAGCTCGTGGGCTTCCTCGTCACCAGCACGGACGGCCAACAGGTGCTCGGCCGCATGATCCTGTCGTGCTGTGCCGCCGACGCCCGCCCGATCAAGGTCGCCTTCGCCGGTCAGGGCCCGACCGGGATGGCCGACGACGCCTGGGTGGAGATTGTCGGCACCTACACCGACCGGACCATGCGGGACGCGGTCAACGACGAGATCATCCCGTTCATCGTGGTGACCTCGTGGCGTCCGGTCGACCCGCCCAAACAGCAGTACGAGTAGCCCCATTCCCTGCAGATCACGGTTATGCAGGCATCCGATGCCGCAGGAGGCATGCATAACCGTGATCCGCAGGAGTTAACAGACACCTACCGGCGGGTAAGACTGGGCAGTAACGTATAGGGCGACACCACTTGATCCCGTCCCACCGGGGGTGTACGCGAATGACCGCGACCGATGCCAAGCCACAGGTGACCGCAGCCCAGGCCCGGGAGATCCTCGAGTCGAGCCGCGATGAGTGGAAGAAGCCGAGTTTCGGCAAGCAGTTGTTCCTGGGCCGGTTCCGGCTCGACCTGATCAGCCCGTGGCCGCAGCCCGATCCGGAGAAGGCGGCCCGTGCCGAGGCGTTCCTGCCGAAGCTGCGGGAGTACCTGGCGAACAACGTCGACGGCGCGCAGATCGAACGGGAGTCGTTCATCCCCGACGACGTCTTCGCCGGCCTCGCCGAGCTGGGCTGCTTCGGCATGAAGATCGATCCGGAGTACGGCGGGCTCGGTCTGTCCAATCTGCACTACTGCCGGGCCCTGATGCTGACCGGGTCGGCGAACCCGTCGCTGGGGGCGCTGCTGAGCGCGCACCAGTCGATCGGCGTACCGCAGCCGCTGAAGATGTTCGGCACCCCGGAGCAGAAGAAGCGCTTCCTGCCCCGGCTGGCCGCCGGCGAGGTGTCGGCGTTCCTGCTCACCGAGCCCGACGTCGGGTCGGACCCGGCCCGCATGCGGACCAGCGCCACCCCGGTCGAAGGCGGCTACAAGCTCAGTGGCGTCAAACTCTGGGCGACCAACGGGACGGTGGCGACGCTGCTGGTCGTGCTGGCGCGCGTACCGAAGTCCGAGGGGCGCAAGGGCGGCATCACCGCGTTCGTCGTCGAGAGCGAGTCGGCGGGGATAACCGTCGAACGCCGCAACGCCTTCATGGGCCTGCGCGGCCTGGAGAACAGCGTGACCCGGTTCGACGATGTCTTCGTCCCGGCGGAGAACCGGATCGGTGAGGAGGGCCGCGGCATGCGCGTCGCCCTCGGCACGCTCAACACCGGGCGGCTGTCCCTGCCCGCGTCCTGCGTCGGCGCGCTCAAGTGGTGCACCGGGGTCGCCCGCGGCTGGGTGAACGAACGCGTCCAGATGGGCGTGCCGATCGCCAAGCACGAGGCCATCGCGACCAAGATCGCGTTCATCGCGGCCACCACCTACGGCGTGGAGAGCATGCTCGACCTCTGCTGCATGCTGGCCGACGACGACCGCAACGACATCCGCATCGAGGCGGCGCTCATCAAGCTCTACGCCTCCGAACTGGCCTGGCAGGCCGCCGACGAACTCGTGCAGATCCGCGGCGGGCGCGGATTCGAGACCGCCGCGTCGCAGGAGGCCCGGGGCGAGCGCGGCATCGCGGCCGAGCAGATCCTGCGTGACCTGCGGATCAACCGCATCTTCGAGGGCTCGACCGAGATCATGCACCTGCTCATCGCGCGCGAGGCGGTCGACCAGCACCTCAGCGTCGCGGGGGACATCATCGACCCCAAGGCCCCGACCGGCCGCAAGGTCCGCGCGGGCCTGCGCGCCGCCGGGTTCTACGCCCGCTGGCTGCCCACTCTCGCGGTCGGCCGCGGTTCCTTCCACGGGTACGCCGAATACGGCGACCTGGGCCGGCATCTGCGGTACGTGGAGCGGTCGTCGCGCAAGCTGGCCCGGCAGACGTTCCGGGGGATGGCCCGCTGGCAGGGCAAGATGGAGTTCAAGCAGAGCTACCTGAGCCGGATCGTCGACATCGGAGCCGAGCTGTTCGCGATCGCGGCCACCTGCGTACGCGCCCAGGCGTCCGGCCGGGCCGAGGAGCGGGAACTGGCCGACCTGTTCTGCCGGCAGGCCCGGGATCGGGCCGAGCGGGCGTTCCGCCGGTTGCACCGCAACACCGACGCCGCCGACGTACGCGGTTCGACCCGGATCGTCGACGGCCGGTACGCCTTCCTCGAGGACGGCATCCTGCCGCCGCCGGAGTCGGGGGACTGGGTGGCGACCTGGGAGCCCGGACCGTCCAGCGAAACCGACGTACGCCGCCGCCTCCCCCACATCACCCGCTAACCCCACCGCGCCGCCCCACTTGCGGTCGGCCTAGCGCGAGCGCGGCCAGGGCGCCCGCCAAAGGGGTCAGCGCGAAGTGAGCCGCGTACGCAGGCCGAGGCGGCGTAGTTCCAAGGCGGCCAGGCTGTCCATTGTGCCCGGGTCACCGGCGCGCCACTGGCTGGCCGTGTCGTCGGGGAGGGTGGCGAGCCGACGCAGCGACGCACTCGTCAGTGCGCGTAACGCGAGCAGTTCGACGCCGCCCCGACGGCGGCGCAGCCGGGTCGCCGCGCTGGCCGCCCGCACCCACCGCACCCGCAACGGCAGCCAGAGCGCCAGGGCCAGCAGGATGGGGATGCCGCCGATCGCCCAGCCCAGGATCAGGGCGAGATCGTGGACGACGTCCTGCTGGCTTTGGCCGGCTTCGGCCAGCGACTTGGCGGCCTCGGCCGCCTTGCCGAACGGGACGCCGAGCTTGTCCCCGACCAGCGGGATGCCGTCCGCTTTGGACTGTGCGTCGGCCAGATTGTCGGCCAGGCCGTTGCCCGCGTCCTCGATCTTGCGGCCGGGCGTGGCCAGCTCCATGATCAGCTCGAACACTCGGTGGCCCAGCCAGATCCAGGCGGCGGTCCAGGCCGCCACGAAGACGTCGGCGAAGAGCTGGCGGGCGAACCGGAAGGGCTTTTCCGCGTAGAGCTTCGGCATACGTCCATAGTGCCCATTCCTGTCGATGAATAGGCGTTGCCGCGCGAGGTTGCTAGGCCGTCAGGGTCGCCGAGATCCCGTCGAGGAGGTAGCCGAGTCCGACGTCGAAGCTGGATCCGGTGGTGGGATCGAAGTCCGGGGCGGACACCGTGGCCAGCCGGGCGAAGTGCGGATACTCCTCGATCCGGCCGGACGCGACGATGTCGGCCGGGTCGACGGCGGGCCCGAGGCCGCCGGGCGCGGACAGTTGCGACGCCCCTCGCACGTACGCGTTGACGGCGAAGACCATGTCGAGGATCTGGTGGTCCGTTGCACCGGCGGTGGCCAGGATGTCCAGCGCCGCCTCGCCCCAGGCCAGCTCGTTCGGCCCGACCTCACGGGCCTGTCCGATGATCCCGATCGACCACGGGTGCCGGTGGAACACGTCCCGAGTGGCGTACGCCCAGCGTTGCAGGGCCGCTCGCCATTCGCCGTCGCGCAGTCCGGCCGGGGGAGCGCCGATGACGCTGTCGAGCATCAGGGCGACGAGTTCGTCCTTGCCGGGCAAATATCGGTAGAGCGACATCGTCCCCGCCCCGAGCCGGGTGGCCAGTGTCTTCATCGAGACCGCGGCCAGCCCTTCCGCGTCCGCCAGGCTGATCGCCTCGGCGACGATGCGCTCCAGGCTCAGCGCGGGCTTCGGTCCCCGCGCCGCCGACGGCCGACCGGTCCACAGCAGACTCACCACTTGCCACCCTTCTGCGTATGGCATACGCTTTTCTGCGTACGTCGCACGCAGTCACCCTAACAGAGGAGTCGCTATGAAGCGCCCCTGGATCGGTCCCCTCGCCTTCGTCGTCCTGGTGTTCCTCGCCTTCTCGTTGCCGCCCTACCTCAGCTTCACTCCCGACAACTCCCGGCTGCCGCTGGACCCGCGGTACCCGTGGCACTTTCCGCTGTTGGTCGGTCACATCTTGTTCGGCACCGTCGCGCTGATCGCGTGCTCGATGCAGATCTGGCCGTGGCTGCGGCAGAAGCGGCCGGCGTTGCATCGCTGGACCGGCCGGGTGTACGTGCTCGGCGGGGTGCTGCCGGCGGGCATCCTGGGGATCTTCGTCGGCGCGCTCGCCGTCACGCCGGGCTTCTCCGGCAAGGCCGGGAACGTCACGCTGGCGATCGTCTGGCTGTTCGTCACCTATCGCGGCTTCCGAGCCGCCCGCGCCGCCCGGTACGCCGAACACCGCCGCTGGATGATCCGCAGCTTCGCGCTCTGCACCTCGATCGTGGTCAATCGCTTGTGGACGGTGCTGCTCATCGTGGCGCTGTCCCCGATGCTGGACAGCCAGTTCGGCGGCGATCAGGACGCGCTGATCAAGCAGGCCGTCGAGGCCGGGATCTGGCTGAGCTGGATCGTCAACCTGCTGATCGCCGAGTGGTGGATCGAGCGTGCCCGCACGCCCAAGGGCCGCCGGCCGGCGCTCGCCCAGGCGTAACCTCACAGATCATTGCGCCCGCCATGTCGTTTCGCGCGGCGAGATGCCCGCCGAACAGCATGGCTGGCGCAATGATCACCTCAGCGGGCGGTGGCGCAGGCCGAGCACGTGCCGAACAGCTCCAGCGTGTGACTGACGTCGGAGTAGCCGTGCTCGGCCGCCACCTTGGACGTCCAGCTCTCCACCGCCGGCCCCTCGACCTCCACAGTCGCCCCGCACGACCGGCAGACCAGGTGGTGGTGATGGGTGTCGCTGCACCGCCGGTAGAGGTGCTCGCCGCCGGGCGGGCGCATGACGTCGATCTCCTCGGCGTCGGCGAGCGCCTGAAGCGTCCGGTAGACCGTGGTCAGCCCGATCGCGTCGCCGCGGTCGCGCAGCATCGAGTGCAGCTCTTGAGCGCTGTGAAACCCGTCGACCTCGCCGAGCAGGGCGGCGACGGCGGTGCGCTGACGGGTGTTACGCGGAGCGGTCATCAGCGATCCACTTTCAGGAGCACGTCGGGTGGGTCGCAGGCCGGATGGCCGGCCGGGATCGACCGTCGCCGCCAGGCCCGCAGGCCCGCCGATCCTACCGCCACGACCAGGAACAACGCGATCGCGAAGAGGGCGACCGTCGCCCCGACAGCGGTGTTCGACGGCCCGGCGATGACCACGCCGAGGACCGCGCTGGTCAGGCCCAGCGCCATCGACAACGCCATCGTGCTGCGGAAGCCCCGGGTGACCAGCTGCGCGGTCGCCACCGGCACGACCATCAGCGCGCTCACGAGCAACAGGCCGATCGAGCGCATGGCCGTGGTCACGGTCACGGCGGTGGTCACCGCGACGATCACATTGAGGGTACGCACGGGCAGGCCGGCGACTTTGGCGTACTCCTCGTCCTGGCAGACCGCGAACAACCAGGGGCGCAACCCGATCGAGACGATCAGGACGGCCACCCCGAGCACGACGATGGTCACCATGTCGGAGTTCCGGATGGTCAACGGCGAGCCGAAGAGGAACGCGTTGAGGCCCTGACTCGCGCCGCTGAGCCCGATCAGGAAGACGCCGCCGGAGATGCCGCCGTAGAAGAGGATGGCCAGCGCGATGTCGCCGGAGGTCTTGCTGCGCTCCCGGATGATCTCGACCGCGACCGCGCCGATGATCGCCACGACCGTCGCGACCAGCACCGGCGACTTGTGCATCAGTACGCCGATCCCGACGCCGGTCAGCGCTACGTGGCCGATGCCGTCGCCGATCAGCGACAGCCGCCGCTGTACGAGATAGACGCCGAGCGCGGGCGCGGTGAGCCCGGTGATCGCGGTGCCCAGCAGCGCGTACTGCATGAACTGGTAAGCGAAGATGCTCATGGGGCTTCCCAGAGGCTCGGCGAGGTTTGCGGCGCGTGCGGGTGCACGTGATCGTGCTCCGGATGGGCGTGGTGCTCGGCCGGTTCGGGCACCGGCCCGTCGTGCGCCACGAGCCCGTCGTGCAGGACCACCGCCCGGTCGATCAGCGGCGCCAGCGGACCCAGTTCGTGCGCGACCAGCGCCACCGAGCCGCCTTTGGCCACGAAGTCGCTCAGCGCCCCGGCGAAGGTCTCCTGGCTGGCCGCGTCCACCCCGGCGGTCGGTTCGTCGAGGATCAGCAGCTCCGGCTCTCCGGCCAGCGCGCGGGCGATCAGCGTACGCTGCTGCTGACCGCCGGACAGGGTCGCGACCGGATCGCGTACCCGATCGGCGAGACCGACCGCCTCGATGGCCGCCGTCACCGCAGCCTTGTCCGAAGCGGAGGCCGGGCGCCACCCTCGGCGGGCGAGCCGACCGGCCGCCACGACCTCGCCGACCGTCGCCGGTACGCCGCCGCCGGCCCCGAGCCGTTGCGGGACGTAGCCGATCCGGGGCCACTGGCGGAACCGGCGCAGCGGCGTGCCGAAGAGGCGGACCTCACCGGCGGTCAGTGGCACCAGCCCGAGGGCCGCCTTGATCAGCGTGGACTTGCCCGACCCGTTGGCGCCGAGCAGGGCGACGACCTCACCGCTGTGCACGGTCAGCTCGACGCCGCGCAGGACCGGGCGATCGCTGTACGCGACCACCCCGCGCCGGACTTGCAGGACCTCCGTCACGAACACCCCAGTGCGCTCTGCAACGCCGTCAAGTTCTGCCGCATCACCGAGAGGTAGTCGCCGGTAGATCCGGTGGGCAGCCCCTCGAGCGGGTCGAGGACCGCTGTCTTCGCCCCGACCTCTTTCGCGATCGTCTCAGAGATCTTCGGGCTCACCAGCGTCTCGGAGAAGATCGTAGTCGCGCCGTATTTCTTGGCCTCGGCCGCGATGTCCGCCAGCGACTGCGCGGTGGGCTCCTGCTCGGGGTCCAGCCCGGTCAGCGCGATCTGCGTGAGGTGGTAGCGGTCGGCGAGGTAGCCGAAGGCGGCGTGGCTGGTGAAGATCTCCTTGCGCTGGCAGGTCTTCAGGCCGGTCGCGAACTCCATGTCCAGTTCGGCCAGGTCGGCCGCGAGCTTCGCCGCGTTGTCGGCGAACTGCGCCTGGTGGGCCGGGTCGGCGGCGGTGAACTTGGCCGCGACGGTGGCGGCGATGGTCGACAGTCGGGTCGGGTCCAGCCAGACGTGCGGATCCTTGCCCTGGAGTTCCGGCGTCTCGCTGGCCTCCTCGCCGGTCGCGGTCAGCGTGGGTACCAGCGTGAGCACGTCGATCGCCTTGTCCTTGGCCTGCGCGTCGATGGCCTTGTCGACCTCGGGCTGGAAGCCCTTCAGGTAGAGGACGACCTTGGCCTCGGCGATCTGCATGAGCTGCTTGGGGCTCAGCTCGAGGTCGTGGGGCTCCGCGCCGGGCGCGGTCAGGTTGGTCACCTGGACGGCGTCGCCACCGATGCGCTGGGCGACGAACTGCAGGGGGTAGAAGGCGGCGACCACGGGCAGCTTGCCGTCGGCGCTCGCGCCGTCCTGCCCGCATGCGGCCAGGCCCCCGGCGAGCAGTACGCCCGCCGTCGCGACCGAGAGGAGGTGGCGAAGTCTCATGGTCACCACTCTCCTCTAGATGAGAATGATTGTCAAAAGCGTTTTCATGTTGTGACCCATTACGCTGTACAACCGGAGGAGGACGATCAGGATGCTGGTCTTCAACAGGTTCGTGGTCAGCCCCGAGTCCGGGGACGGCGTCGAGACCTTCGTCGAGCGCGCCCACGCGGCGCTGGCGGCGCTGGCGGCCCGGCCCGGCTATCTGCGGGGGGAGCTGACGCGGTCGCTGGACGAACCCGCGTCCTGGTGCCTGGTCACGGAATGGGCCAACGTCGGGGCGTACCGGCGGGCCCTGGGCGCCTTCGAGGTGAAGATGACCGCCACGCCGCTGCTGGCCGAGTCGCTGTACGAGCCCGTCGCGTACGAGTCGCTCGCGAGCGCGCCGCCCGGCGGCCCCGTCGAGCCGCGGACTAGCGACCGAGTTGTATAGAGTCGGTGACCGTGACGCAGCCCACGCTTGAGGGCGTCCCGCCCGGCCCCGGCGCCCGGCCGCCCTTCGTCGCGGCCCCGACCGAGGGGTCGTCCACGCGCCTCTGGTGGGGACTCGGCACCGGGGCGGTGGCCCTGCTGCTGTTCTGCGGTGGCGGCATCGCTCTGCTGGTCGGGCTTGCCATCACCGGCGTACGCGCGGTGGAGGATCAGGCGAACCAGACGGTCACGCGCTATCTCTCCGCCTTGGAGCGCGGCAAGCCCGCCGAGGCGTACGACCTGGTGTGCGCGGAGATGCGCAAGCACTATGACGTCGACGAGTTCGCGGCGCTGGAGCGGAACGTCACCACGAGCACCGGATACACCGTCGGTGAGGTGGATCTCAACACCCTCCAGGTGCCCGTCACCCTGGAGTACGCGTCCGGTCCGGACCGGAATGTGACGTACCAGCTGGCCCAGGACAGCTCGACCGGGCGCATCGAGGTCTGCGGCACGGCCTGACCCTCGGGCACGCGTCCGGGGCGCTCCAGTAGCGTTAATCGGGTGCCGGTCGCCGGACCGGCCCATATGGTCGTCTGGGTACACCCCCAGCGGCATCGCGCCGACAGCCAGCCGGCGCGCCGGGGAAGGCTTGCCTGAGCCGCAAGGAGTTCAGTCAGCCCTCCATGGAAGGAGCTATCTCTATGCCTGCGGATCGCATCGACAAGGTCGTCAATCTCGCCAAGAAGCGAGGCTTCGTCTTCCCGTCCAGCGAGATCTACGGCGGCACCCGATCGGCCTGGGACTACGGTCCGCTGGGCATCGAGCTGAAGGAGAACGTCCGCCGGCAGTGGTGGCGCTCGATGGTTCAGCTCCGTGACGACATCGTCGGCCTCGACTCGGCCGTGATCCTGGCCCGCCAGGTCTGGGAGGCGTCCGGCCACGTCCGGGAGTTCACCGACCCGCTGACCGAGTGCACCAAGTGCCACAAGCGGTTCCGGGCCGACCACCTCGAAGAGGCATTCCTGGCGAAGAAGCCGGACGCGGTCTTCGACCTGGCCGAGCTGAACTGCCCGAACTGTGGCAACAAGGGCACCTTCACCGAGCCGCGGATGTTCAACGGCATGATGAAGACCTACCTCGGCGCCGTCGACAGCGAAGAGGGCCTGCACTACCTGCGCCCCGAGACGGCCCAGGGCATCTTCGTGAACTACAACAACGTCTCGAACTCGGCCCGCAAGAAGCCGCCGTTCGGCATCGCCCAGGTCGGCAAGAGCTTCCGCAACGAGATCACGCCAGGCAACTTCATCTTCCGGACCCGTGAGTTCGAGCAGATGGAGATGGAGTACTTCGTCGAGCCGGGCACCGACGAGAAGTGGCACGAGTACTGGCTCGAAGAGCGCTGGAACTGGTACATCAGCCTCGGCATCAACCCCGAGAACCTGCGTTTCTTCGAACACCCCAAGGAGAAGCTCTCCCACTACGCCAAGCGTACGGTCGACATCGAGTACCGCTTCCAGTTCGGCGGCACCGAGTTCTCCGAGCTGGAGGGCATCGCCAACCGGACCGACTTCGACCTCTCGACGCACTCGCGGGAGTCCGGCGTCGACCTGTCCTACTTCGACCAGGACAAGGGCGAGCGCTGGTTCCCGTACGTCATCGAGCCGGCGGCCGGCCTCACCCGCGCGGTGCTGGCGTTCCTGCTCGACGCGTACGACGAGGACGAGGCGCCCAACACCAAGGGCGGCGTCGACGTGCGTACCGTGATGCGCTTCGACAAGCGCCTGGCGCCGGTCAAGGTGGCGGTGCTGCCGCTGTCACGGAACGAGAAGCTGTCGCCGAAGGCCCGGGAACTGGCCGCCACGCTCCGGCAGCGCTGGACTGTCGACTTCGACGACGCCCAGGCGATCGGCCGCCGCTACCGTCGTCAGGACGAGATCGGTACGCCGTACTGCGTCACCGTCGACTTCGACACGCTCGAGGACGACGCGGTCACGGTTCGCGACCGCGACACGATGACCCAGGAGCGCGTCCCCCTCGCCGAGGTCGAGAGCTACCTCGTCGAGCGCCTGCCCGGCTGCTAGCTCCTATCGTGCTACCGCGCCCCGTCGCCTTCCCTGGCGGCGGGGCGCTCGCCTTGCCGGCGGGCGCCGCATGGTCGTCGGCAGCCGACGATCTGCCACGCGAGAGCTTCATGATCGGCGGCTGCCGACATTCTCTGGGGTCCGCGCGTCCGTGATCGGCGGCTGCCGACGATTTAGCGGGCCGTGCGTCCGTGATCGGCGGCTGCCGACGACCTTGCAGGTCTGCGCCCCCTTGATCGGCGGCTGCCGACGATCACAGGCGGGAAAGCGGGCTGATCGTCGGCAGCCGCCGATCGTTCCGGGGCGGCCGGACCGATCCGTCCCGCGATAATCAAGGTGAGAGCGGGCGAGGGCAGCGGATACCCTGGCGGGTGACATGAGCACACCCGAGGAGAGCCGGCCCGAGCGCCCGACGCAGCGCCCCGCAGACGGACAGACGCCGCGAAAAGCCGCCAATCGCCGCCGCAGGCCGCGCCGACCCGAGACCCGGTCACCCCGACCGGAAGCCGCCCCCGAGGGCAGCCCCGAAGCCACCGGCAAAGGCCGCCTGGAGACCCGTGAGGGTCGTCCAGAAAAGCGGGCAAGCCGGGAGCGTAGGCCGGAGCGGCGGGAGCGCCGAGGGCGCACGCCCGAGCAGCTCCAGCGGCGGCGCGAGAGCGTACCGGTCATCCGGTATCCCGAAGAACTGCCGGTCAGCCAGCGGAAAGACGAGATCCTGGCGGCCATCCGCGATCACCAGGTGGTGATCGTCGCGGGTGAGACGGGGTCGGGTAAGACGACGCAGCTGCCCAAGATCTGCTTGGAGCTGGGCCGGGGTGTCGACGGCATGATCGGGCACACCCAGCCGCGGCGGCTCGCGGCGCGCACGGTGGCCGACCGGATCGCCGAGGAACTCGGGGTCGAGCTGGGCCAGCAGGTCGGCTTCCAGGTTCGGTTCGGCAGCAGCGTCGGCGAACAGACCCTGGTCAAGCTCATGACCGACGGCATCCTGCTGGCCGAGCTGGCCCACGACCGGCGGCTCACGGCGTACGACACGCTCATCATCGACGAGGCGCACGAGCGCAGCCTCAACATCGACTTCATCCTCGGCTACCTCAAGCAGCTGCTGCCCAGCCGGCCCGACCTCAAGGTCATCATCACCTCGGCGACGATCGAGACGGAGCGATTCGCCCAGCACTTCGCCGACGCCGACGGCAAGCCCGCCCCGATCATCGAGGTCTCCGGGCGGACCTACCCGGTCGAGATGCGCTATCGCCCGCTCGTCGTGGAGGGGGATGAGGAGGACACCGACGAGGTCCGCGACCAGGTCACCGCGATCTCGGACGCGGTCGACGAGCTGGCCGCCGAGGGCCCCGGCGACATCCTGGTCTTCCTCTCGGGCGAGCGCGAGATCCGCGACACCGCCGACGCCCTGACGCGCCGCCAGCTCCGCTTCACCGAGATCATCCCCTTGTACGCCAGACTCTCCACCGCCGAGCAGCATCGCGTCTTCTCGCCGCATACGGGGCGGCGAATCGTGCTCGCCACGAACGTCGCGGAGACGTCGCTGACGGTGCCCGGCATCAAATACGTCATCGACCCCGGCACCGCCCGGATCTCCCGGTACAGCCAGCGCCTGAAGGTGCAGCGGCTGCCGATCGAACCGGTGTCGCAGGCCAGCGCCAACCAGCGGGCCGGCCGATGTGGCCGGACGAGCGACGGCATCGCCGTCCGGCTCTACTCCGAGGAGGAGTACCAGTCGCGGCCGGAGTTCACCGATCCGGAGATCCTGCGGACCAACCTCGCCTCGGTCATCCTGCAGATGGTGGCGCTGCGGCTGGGCGAGGTCGAGGACTTCCCGTTCATCGATCCGCCGGACCGGCGCAACATCCGTGACGGCTACGACCTGCTGCACGAGCTGGGCGCGTTGACCGCCGAGGGCACGCTGACCCCGGTCGGGCGACGGCTGGCCCGCATCCCGGCCGACCCGCGACTGGGCCGGATGATCCTGGCGGCCGAGGGGACGGGCTGCCTGCGTGAGGTGCTCGTGATCGCGGCGGCTCTGTCCATTCAGGATCCTCGCGAACGCCCGCAGGACAAGCAGCAACAGGCGAGTCAGTCCCACGCCCGGTTCGCCGACAAGGAATCGGACTTCCTCGCGTACCTCAATCTCTGGAACTATCTGCACGAGCAGCAGCAGGAGTTGTCGGGCAATCAGTTCCGCCGGCTCTGTAAGTCCGAGTACCTGCACTATCTCCGCGTACGCGAATGGCAAGACCTGTTCGGGCAGCTGCGCCGGGCGGTGGGGGACAACGGCGACCAGCGTGTGGCGGTGAGCGCGGCGCCCGACCCGGACAAGTCGATCGACGGCGACGCGATCCACCAGGCGTTGCTGGCCGGGCTGCTGAGCCACATCGGTCTCTACGAGCAGGAGAAGCGCGAGTACGCCGGAGCGCGCGGCGCGAAGTTCGCGATCTTCCCCGGATCGGTGCTCTTCAAGCGGTCGCCGCGCTTCGTGATGGCGGCCGAACTTGTGGAGACGACGCGACTGTGGGCGCGGACGGTCGCCAAGATCGAGCCGGAGTGGGTCGAGCAGCTGGCCGGTCATCTGGTCAAGCGGTCCTACAGCGAGCCGCACTGGTCGCGGAAGGCCGCCGCCGTCCTCGCCTACGAGCGGGTCACCCTGTACGGCGTACCGCTGGTGGTGCAGCGCCGGGTGAACTTCGGGCAGATCGACGCGCCGCTGTCGCGGGAGCTGTTCATCCGGCACGCCCTGGTCGAGGGCGACTGGGACACCCGGCACGAGTTCTTCGCGAAGAACAAGGAGCTGCTGGGCGAGGTCGAGGAGCTGGAGAGCCGGGCCCGGCGTCGGGACATCCTGGTCGACGACCAGACGCTGTTCGACTTCTATGATGGCCGGATTCCCACTGACGTGGTGTCGGGGCGGCATTTCGACAGTTGGTGGAAGACCGTCCGGCGCCAGCAGCCCGACCTGCTCACCTTCGACCTGGACATGCTGGTCAACGCCGGAGCCGGCGGGGTCGCCGAGGCGGACTTCCCGGACGGGTGGCGTACCGGGGAGCACGAGTTCCCGCTGACCTATCAGTTCGAGCCGGGCGCCGCCGCCGACGGCGTGACCGTCCACATTCCTCTTCCCGCCCTCGCCGGGCTGACCACCGAAGGCTTCGACTGGCAGATTCCAGGGCTGCGGGAAGAACTCGTGACCGCGTTGCTGCGCGGGCTGCCCAAGGTGCTGCGGCGGCATTTCGTGCCCGTCCCGGATCACGCCAAGTACGCCCTGACGCAGCTCAAGCCGTACGACGGAACCCTGCTGGAGGCGCTCGGGCGGCATCTGCACCGGCTGGCCGCCGTCGAGATCCCGTACGACGCCTGGGATCTGTCGCGTGTCCCGGACTACCTGCGGATGACCTTCTCTGTCGAGGACGACGGCAAGGTGCTCGCGACCGGCAAGGATCTGGCCGCGATCCAGGAACAGCTGCGGCCGAAGACCAAGGAGGTCTTCCACGAGGCGGTCTCCGATGTGGAGCAATCGGGGCTCCGGGACTTCCCGGCGGCGGAGATCCCCCACTCGGTCGAGCGCAAACGCATGGGCTACACGGTCACGGCGTACCCGGCGGTGCACGACGAGGGCGACTCGGTCGGCGTACGCCTCTATGAGAGCGAGGCCGAGCAGCAGAAGGCGATGTGGCGGGGCACCCGCCGGCTGCTGATGCTGAACCTGCCGTTCTCGCCGGTCCGCTACCTGTCGAGCCGGTTGGACAACTCCGCCAAGCTGGCGCTGAGCCGGGGCCCGCACGGCAGTGTCGCAGCACTCCTCGACGACTGCGTCGCCTGTGCCGTCGACCGGGTCATCGCGGAGAGCGGCGGCCCGGCCTGGGACCCGTCCGCGTACGCGAAACTGTCGACCACCGTCCGCGAGCGCCTGTTCGACGCGTTCGAGGAGGTCGTCTCCAAAGTAGAGTTGATCCTCAAGGCGTCGTACGAGATCGAGCGGCGGTTGAAGGCGGTGTCCAACATCGCGTACGTGGCCGCCGTCAACGACATCCGCAAGCAGCTCAGCGGGCTGATCCGCCCCGGCTTCGTGGCCGAGACGGGCTGGTGGCTGCTGCCGCACCTGCAGCGCTATCTGAAGGCGATCGAGATCCGGCTGGAGAAGCTGCCCGGCAACATCCAGCGCGACCGTTCCCACACGGATCTGATCCACGAGATCCAGCAGGAGTACGCCGACGTCGTCGCCCAGCTTCCGCCCGCCCGCCGGGCGGCCGACGCCGTCACCCAGATCCCCTGGATGATCGAGGAGCTGCGGGTCAGCTACTTCGCGCAGAGCATGGGGACGGCGTACCCGATCTCCGACGTGCGGATCTTCCGCGCGATCGACGCCCTCTGACGCCAGACGCCGCTAGCGGAATCGGCTGGGGGAGAAGAGCGCGAGGTCGAAGGGCGGGACGGCGTCGGTCGCGAGGTCGGCCAGGATCTCACCGACGACGGGCACGAATTTGAACCCGTGCCCGGAGAATCCGGCGGCGACGGTCACCCGGTCGGAGACGGGTCCGATGACGAAGTTCTCGTCCGGCGTCAGCGTGTAGAGGCATTGCTTGCCCCCGGCGTACGGGGCGTCCGCGAGACCGGGGAGACGCGGGCGCAGCCAATCGCGTACCGGTAGCTCCTCGTCGGGACGCGGCGGCTCGGCGCCGGCGTCCGCGTCGACGGTCTCGGGCCTGGGCGGGGCGTGGAACGCGGCCTTGACCTGGCCCTCATACGCGGGCACCCCGTACGCCGTGAGCCCGCCCGCCTCCCAGATCCAGGCCGGGAACTCGGCGGGAGCGAAGCCGGGACCGGGCCGCCAGAAGTGCTGGACCCGGCGTTCCACGCGGAGCGGCAGGGCGCCGAGGAGGCCAGGCGCCCAGCCGCCGGGCGCGACGATCAGTCGCTCGGCTTCCAGCCGGCTGCCGTCGGCCAGCGAGACGGACACTCCGGCCAGCGTCTCGCTATATGAGACGGCGGCTGTGCCAAACCTCAGCGTCGCGCCCGCACGCTCGGCGAGGCCGAGGATCGTCGAGATCGCGATCTCGGGCGTGAGGAATCCGGCGGCCGTGTCGAGGACGGCTACCTCGTCCTCGGCCGGGTGGAACTGCGGGAAGCGGCGGCGGATCGCGTCCGCGTCGAGCAGTTCGTACGCCAATCCGTGCTCGCGCGCGCTGGTCAGCGCCCCGCTCACGGTGGGGCTGTCGGGCCGGCCGAGGTTCAGCCCGCCGGTCGGGGTGACGAGGCGAACTCCGGTGGCCCGCTCCAGCTCGGCCCAGAGCTGGTAGGTCCGCCGCAGGAGTGGGACGTAGGCCGCGCCTTCGGCGTAGGTCATGCGGATGATCCGGGTGCCGCCCGCGTGCGCGCCGCGTTCGTGCGGTGGCGTGAAGCGGTCGACGCCGACCACGTCGAGACCACGCGCGGCCAGCGTGTACGCCGCCGCGGAGCCCATGCTGCCCAACCCGAGAACGATCACTTCCGGCATCGGGACACGATAACGCCGCCCAGCCTTGGGAGCGTTCCCATACTGTGACATCTGCATTGCTGGATTCGTGATCACGTGATGCGCTTGCCGCACTGGGCCTCTCCCACGGCCCTGACGTCCCCGTGCTGATCACCTCCGAAGGGAGAACAAGGTGAAGATCAGACGCGCGACGGTGGGACACTCCATTGTGGTGGGATTGATCGCGGCGGTCGTCGCCGCGCTCATTCCAGCCACAACCTGGGCACATGGCGCGCTGCTGACCCCCGGCAGCCGCACCTATCTGTGCTACAAGGACGGTCTCACTTCCACGGGCGAGATCAGACCGACCAATGCCGCCTGCCAGAACGCCCTAGCGGTCGGCGGCGCCCAGCCGTTCTACGACTGGTTCGGCGTACTCCGGTCCGACGGCGCCGGGCGTACCACCGGGTTCATTCCCGACGGCGCGCTCTGCAGCGGCGGCTTCACGAAGTACGCGGGCTTCGACGCCCCGCGCAACGACTGGCCGCTCACCCACCTGACCTCAGGTGCGGCCTTCAACTGGACGTACGCCGCCTGGGCCGCCCACCCCGGCTGGTTCTACCTGTACGTCACGAAGGACGGCTACAACCCCAACCAGGCGCTGACCTGGGCCGACATGGAGTCGACGCCGTTCCTGTCGGTGGACCACCCGCCGCTCAACGGCTCCGCCCCGACCGGCAACTACTACTGGGGCGGCAACCTGCCGAACAAGACCGGACGGCACGTCATCTACTCCGTCTGGAAGCGGTCGGACAGCACCGAGACCTTCTACGGCTGCTCCGACGTCGTCTTCGACGGCGGCAACGGTGAGGTCACCGGCATCGGCGGGGGCACCAACCCGTCGCCGTCGCCGTCGGTCACGACGAGTTCGTCGCCGAGCGCTTCGGCTTCCCCGAGCGCCAGCGTGAGTCCCACCTCGTCCACCCCGGCGCCCACGGGGGCCTGCACGGCCACCTACTCGATCGTGAACACCTGGGGCGGCGGCTTCCAGGGTGAGGTGGTGGTCAAGGCCGGCTCAGCGGCCCTGAGCGGCTGGACGGTGAAGTGGACCTTCGCCAACGGCCAGACCATCAGTCAACTGTGGAACGGCACGCTGACCGCGTCCGGGTCCAGCATCACGGTCAAACCGGTGAGCTGGAACTCCTCGGTGCCGGCCGGCGGATCGGTCAGCGTGGGCTTCCTCGCCACGCAGACCGGCACGAACGCCGTACCCACCGTCACCTGCACCAGCCCCTAACCCTCACCCGTTAGGCGCAGATCACGGTTACGCAGGCCAAACCCGCAGGGGGAAGCCTGCGTAACCGTGATCTGCAACCAATCCGTCAGAGGGCGGAGCGGACGGCGTCGGCGAGCGGAGTCGTCGGGCGGCCGAGGAGCCGGGCGAGGTCGCCGCTGTCGGAGACGAGTTCGCCGCGCGCGATGCCGAGGTCGGCGTCGGCCAGGGCGGCGGCGTAGCCGGCGTCGAGCCCGAAGCCGGTCAGGGCCTCGGCGTACGCGTCGGCCGCCAGATCGGCGTAGGCGACCGGCTGCCCGGACACCGCGGCCAGCTCAGCGGCGTACTCGGCCATCGTGAACGGCTCGTCGGCGGCGAGTTCGTAGACCTTTCCGGCGTGCCCGTCCGTGGTGAGGACGGCAGCGGCCGCGGCGGCGTAGTCGGCCCGCGGCACCGCGCCGACCCGGCCCGTTCCGGTGCTGCCCAGCACGGTCCCGGCGGCGATGGCGGCGGCGGCCGAACCGGTGTAGTTCTCGGTGTACCAGCCGTTGCGCAGGAGCGCGTACGCCAGGCCGGAGGCGGCCAGGTGGGCCTCGGTCTCCTTGTGCTCCGTGGCCAGCGCGACGCCGGTCGTGTCGGCGTTCAGGATGCTCGTGTACGCCAGGAACGGCACACCGACAGCGACGGCGGCGTCGATGGCGTTCTTGTGCTGCGGCACCCGCTGCCCGACGACGGAGGCGGAGATCAGCAGCACCTTCTGCGCTCCGGCGAACGCGTCCTTGAGCGACTGCGGGTCGTCGTAGTCGGCCCGGCGTACTTCGACGCCCTGGGCGGCCAGGTCGGCGGCCTTCTCAGGGGTGCGGACGGCGGCGACGATCTGCCCCGCGGGTACGCCCCGCGCCAGCAGGTCTGCGACGACGAGGCGGCCGAGCTGCCCGGTGGCACCGGTGACGACGATCATGATGCGTTCTCCCTGGTCGAGATGAGTGATGCTCGCCAGCAATACTGCACTAACTTTTCGAAAGTGCAAACCGATGGTGAGCGCCGACATAGCGGATAGTGCTGCATGAGCGCGTACCGTGGAGGCATGACCGAGCGCATCCCCGAGATCGAGCCGAGCGACGAGCTGATCGCCGACGTGTTCGCCCGTGGCTGCGACTCCCGCAACGCGCTGGAGGACATCGCCGGCAAGTGGGGCATCCTCGCGTTGGTCGCGCTCGACGAGGGCGCGTACCGATTCAACGCGCTCCGTCGCCGGGTCGACGGGGTGAGCGAGAAGATGCTGGCCCAGACCCTTCAGACGCTCGAACGCGACGGCATGGTCAGCCGCGACGTGCAGGCCACCATCCCGCCCCGCGTCGAATACAGCCTCACGGCGCTCGGCAAGCAGGTCGCCGACCGGTTGCGCGGCCTCATCGACCTCCTCGAAGGCCGGCTGCCGACCGTCCTCGCCGCGCAGGCCGCGTACGACGCGAAGAAGCAAGGGTGACCGCGACCCGGCTCACCGAGGTGCCGCTGCTCCCGGAGATCCGGCTCTACCAGGCCGCCGAGCAGACCGGCCTGTTCGACGGCGGCTACTCCAGCGACCGCCCGCCGCCGTTCTGGGCGTTCGCCTGGCCCGGCGGCGTCGCCCTGGCCCGCCATCTGCTCGACCAGCCCCAGACCGTGCGCGGCCGCCGGGTGGTCGACCTCGGCTCCGGTTCCGGGGTGGTCGCGATCGCGGCCTGGCTCGCCCAAGCCCAAGGGGTACGCGCGGTGGACACCGACCCGGAAGCGGTGACCGCGATCGAGCGCAACGCCGTCGCCAACGGAGCCCAGGTCGAGGCGGTGCTCGGCGCGGCGGACCCGATGCGGATCGGCGACGCGGAAGTGGTCCTCGTCGGCGACGCCTTCTACACCGCGTCCGTCGGGGCCGCCATGACGAAGCTGCTCACCGCGACCGCTCGCCGGGGCGTCGAGGTGCTCGTCGGCGACCCCGGCCGAGGTTTCCTGCCGCGTCGCCTGCTGACCGAGGTCGGCCGCTACGACGTCCCGGTACGCCGGGCGCTGGAGGACACCGGCGTCAAACCGACCACGATCTGGCGCTTCACCTAGGCGGTTCCCAGACGGCGGAGTCGTGGGCGAACAGCACCCGCTTCGGGTCGAACTCCAGCAACCGTTCCAGCCACGGGCTGTGCGGCGCGGCGCCGACGGCGTACGCGAGGTGGTCGTGGGAGAACTCCGAGGCGAAGTCGTGTGCCTGCCCGGCCAGTACGACCGTGCCGTCGTCCAGGCGTACGACGAGGGACTGGTGGCCGTCGGTGTGCCCGGGAGTCGGAATGATCCACACCCCGGGCCAGATCTCCATCTCGCCGTCCAGGTCCTCGTAGCGAGCGCCGGTGAAGTCGACCAACTCGGGCAGGGTGTACTCGGTGGTACGCGCGGTGGTCAGCTCGGTCCGCTGGGCCAGGATCGGCGTACCGGGGAACAGCGGGTTGCCGCCGCAGTGGTCGAAGTGCAGGTGGCAGTTGACCACGAGGGAGACCTCGCCGAGGTCCACGCCCGCGTCCGCCAGCGCGGTCCGCAGATCGCGCCGATGCGGCTGGTAATGCTCGTCGACCTCCGGATGCGAGCCGATGCCGGTGTCGAACAGCAGCACGCCCTCCGGGCGGCGCACCACGTACGCCAGGATCGACTCCACCCGGGGATGCTCGGTGCCGGCTTCGGACGCGGGCCGGATGATGTGTCCGAGGTCGAGCCGTCGCAGCATTCGCGCACCCCTTAGGTTTGAGCCGTGCCCGACCTTCGCTTCGAATCCGTCGAGGAATCCGTCGAGTCTGCGGAAGTGCTGCTCGACTGGCAGCACGTCCACAATCTGATCATCCCCACCGACCCGCTGTCGGTCGAGGAGATCCGGGTACGCGCTCAGCGGAACCGGCTCGCCGTGGCGTACTCGGGTGACCTGCTGATCGGCAACTACACCGTCCGGCCGCCGGCCGGCGACCCGACCGCGGCGACCGTGATCGCCCGCGTCCTGCCCGAGCACCGGCGGCAGGGCTACGGCGAGCTGATCTACCGGCACGCCCTCGCCGTCGCCGCCGACCTCGGGGCGACCGCCGTCGAGACGGTCGTCTTGGAGTCCAATGCGGACGGACTGCGATTCGCGCTGCGGCACGGCTTCGCCGAGATCGACCGCTACGTCCTCGACGGGGCCACGATCGCGTTCGTGGACCTGCGGCGGGACAGCCTCACCGGCTGAGTCCCCGCAGCTTGTCCGGGTTCACCTGCATGCGTACGCCGGTGATCCGGCCGTCGGCGAAGTCGAAGCAGACGGCGCCGACCGGCTGCCCGGCCACCGTGCCGAGGATGCCCAGCTCCCCGTTGATCTGGACGAGTTCCAGCTCGGCGCCCTGCGACTCCGGCTTGGCGAAGACGCCGAGGAGCCAGCGCGCGACACCGTCGGCGCCCAGCAGCGGGCGGCGGGCCGCGGTGACCTTGCCGCCGCCGTCGGACCAGCAGACGACGTCGGGGGCCAGCAGTTCCATCATCGCGTTCAGGTCGCCCCCGACACAGGCCTGCCGGAACCGGTCCACTGCCTGATCGCGTACCCCTTGGTCGACGTCGAAGCGCGGCCGACGGGCCGCGACGTGCGCGCGAGCCCGAGTCGCGGTCTGGCGCACCGCGGGCTCGGACTTGTCGAGAATGGCCGCGATCTCGGCGTGGCTGTACCCGAAGACGTCATGGAGCAGGAAGATCGCGCGCTCGCCGGGGCTGAGCGTCTCCAGGACGACGAGCATGGCCACCGAGATCGACTCGGCCATCTCCACCTCCTGCCCGGCGTCTGGGGTCGTGAGAACCGGCTCGGGCAGCCACGGCCCGACGTAGGTCTCGCGGCGGGCGCGGGCGGAGGTGAGCTGGTTGAGGGAGAGGTTGGTGATCGTCTTGACCAGGTATGCACGCGGATTGGCGACCTGGCCGGCGTCCACCTCGCGACAACGCAGCCACGCCTCCTGCACGAGGTCCTCGGCATCGGCGACGCTCCCCGTCATCCGGTACGCGACGTCGAAGAGCAGCCGCCGATGCTCGGCGAAGACCTGGGTGTCGATCATGTCTCGAGGCTAGACCCGCAGCAGGGTCTGGGCCCCGAGCCCCTCCTCGATGGTGGCATACTCCGGCCGCCAGCCGAGTTCCTCGCGAGCCTTGTCGCTCGACACCCGCAGGTTGATGTGGAGCGCGCGGTACATGTACGGCGCGACCGCCATCATCCAGGTCGGCGCGGTGAACGGCTTGGGCGCCTCGAAGGCGTGCGCGATGGCCTTGATCATGTCACCGAAGCCCTTCTCGGCGTCCACGACGTTGTACGCCGGACTCGGCCGGTCCAGCTCGATCGCCTCGACGACGGCGTTCGCCGCGCTCGCGAGATGCGTCCACGGCAGTACGCGACCATGGTCGTTGAACGCCGGCATCTGCCGTTTGCGCAGCATCTGCACCATCGTCTCGGTCGCGCCCGGCCCGTAGAACAAGCCGTACCGGAGCGAGACGGCTTCCAGCCCCGATGCCAGAGCCAAGTTCTCCTTCTCCCGCATGGCCTCCAGATGACGGTTGAACCCGGCGTCCGGGTCGGTCACCCCGAACTCGTCCGCCTCGGTGAGCACCCGGTCGCCGAAGTCGCGGTAGCCGTAGCCGAAGACGATGTTCTCGCCGACGAATCGGCGTACGCCGGCCGGCTTGGCGGCTTCGAGCAGATTCGCGGTCCCCGCGATCCGCAGGTCGTCCGTGCCGTGCATGCCCTTGTGGGTCATCGGCGGCTTCTTCAACGCGGTCGCCGCGTGCACCACCGCGTCGGCTTGGACCCCCGCGAACGCCCGGAGCAGACCCTCCCGATCGAGCAGGTCGCCCCGGATCTCGTTGTGGTCGCCCCGGCCGAGCCCGAGCACCGTGTGCCCGGCGTCGGTGAGGGCATGGCGGATGTGACGGCCGAAGACGCCGCTGGCTCCGGCCACGATCACGGTCTGGTTCTTCATCTCGGTCATGCCCATGGGACAGGGCAGCCTCCTGAAAAGTGACATACCCCGGCGTGACCCCAGTCACCCTCTTCCGCCCGGCTTTCCGCACTCGCTTTTGGGCGCTGGATCAGGGTTCTCGGTCGAATCTTGGGCCAAGATCCGACGCGGATCCCTGATCCAGCGCGAACGCCGGGCGGCCCAACGGGCCCGTGAGCGCGAGCGGGGCGTGCGGACTCAGGCGGAGTCGACGGTGATGATCACCGAGGGTGACTCGTGCGGCTTGGTCAGCAGGATCCGCCCGTCGGGCGCGAGGGCGATCATCCAGCGCTCGTCCTGGCGGCCCGAGTCGGAGACGCCGAACCGGAGCGGGTCGCCGGGCCAGGTCGCCCGGTAGTCGCGTACCAGGGTCGTGACGTGGACGTAGCTTTCGCAGTCCGGGTCGGGGCAGCGGACCAGGCGGACGTCCAGCTCGTCCGGGCCGGCCGGATCGGTGATCACGGCGTAGTAGTCGCCGCCGGGCCGGGCCGCGACCACCGCCGGCATCAGCCCTCGGCAGGTGCCGAAGGAACATCGCGGTACGCCCGCCACCCGGGGAGCGCGGAGAAGATCGTCGGCTGTGGGGGCGTCGGCGTCGGTCTGCCCCTGCCTGATGAGCCGAGTCTCGGCGCAGTCGGTCCGGGTGCACCAGCCGAGCCAGCCCTGGCCGGCCAGGTCGCGGTAGACCGCGAAGAGCCGCCCGCTCCGGTCGACCCCGGCGACCAGCGTCTCCTCGGCGTCGCCGGTCGCCGGTGGGGTGACCAGCCCGAGATCTACGGTCGTGCCCGCGCGGCAGGACTCGTCCCGGCACCGGATCAGGGCGAGCCGACGGTCCCCGGCGCCGGCCGGGGTGGCCTTGGCAAGCACGATCTCGCCCGTCTCCGGCGCCGCGACGGCGAAAGCGCGGGCCTCGTTCAGCAATTCGATCCGGCCCGCGGCCTGGCCGCCGGAGCACTGCCGGCCGGGGTCACAGACGGTCAGCAGACGATTCGACAGGATGACCACCGTGCCGTCGCGCCGGAGGGCCACGCTCGCGGCCGACGTCATCGCCGGGATCTCGGTGCTTCGGAACTCCGAGCAGCGGTCGTCGAGGCAGTCCTCGATCCCGTCCAGCGTCACCAGGACTGGGTGGTGCGCCGCCGGCCACCCCACGGCGAGCACCGAACTGCCGAGGTACGGCTCGTGGCGTACCTCGGTGAGGCGGTGGCTCGACACGATCGCGCCGGCGACTGCGGTGGGCAGCAGGAGAAGGGCAGCCGTCGCGATCACTACCGCCCGGCTCGGCGGGATCGTCGAGCGTGGGGAGAGTTCCGGGATGATCCGCGTACGCCGATAGATCGTCAGCAGGGTGATCCCCGGGAGCACCACCGCCGTCCCCGCGATCAGGGTCAGCAGCAGGTGCACCGCCAACCCCGTCGGCACCGACGCCGGACGCAGGAACCGGTCCGGCAGCGCCAAGGCGGCGACGGGCGCGACGACGCCGAAGGCGAACAGGACGCCCATGTCCCAGCGCTTTCCCCGCAGTTCGGCGTACGTGGTGAAGGCGGCGAACCCGGCCTGTTCGACGACCGCGACGGTGGCGGACAGGGCGAAGTTGGTCGCGACTCCGATGAGGATGATCGCCACGAGGGTGACGACGAGGACGACGACCAGGGGTTCGCCCGGCAGCAGCAGTCCGGTCAGGAATCCGCAGACGACCAGCGGCACCACGTACGCCGCCACGGCGACCAGCGCGACGGGCAGCGCCCGGAGCGCGCGCCGCAGCGGCCGGGGTCCGCCGTCGAGCACGGCGACCCCGGTCAGCACCGTGATCGTCCAGCCGAGCCCGAGGACGATCGTGCTGAACCAGTCGTCCCGGCCGAAGGTCAGTACGCCGTCCGCCACCCGGGCGTCGGCATCGGTGAGCAGGTGCCATGCCGTACGCACCAACAGCAGCGCCACGGCGGCGGGGACGACCTTCAGCGCACGCATGGCCGTCAGCGTAGGTCCCCTCGGCGATAGGCGCAGATCACGGTTACGCATGCCGAAACCGCCGGGGCAGACATGCGTAACCGTGATCTGCAACAAAGGGACTAGGGGAGCGAGTTCAGGTAGGGCTCGTGGCTGTTCATGAATTCCCAGCCGTAGTAACGGTCCCAGTTGATCGACCAGGTCATGAGTCCCCGCAACGCCGGTGAGGTTCCGCCACGCAGGGTGTAACCGCCGCAGTTCGTTCCGCGTACCAGACAGTCCAAAGCCTGTTGGACCGCGGCGGGCGAGGTGAACCCGTTACCCGCGCTGACCGCGGCCGGGGTGCCGAAGGCGATCTGGTCCTCGCGCAGCGCGGGGAAGGTGAACCCGGTACCCGCGACCGTGAACCCGGCGGCGAGCATGTCCGTCATCGCGATGTGGAAGTCCGCGCCGCCCATGGTGTGGTACTGGCTGTCCAGGCCCATGATCGGGCCGGAGTTGTAGTCCTGCACGTGCAGCACCGTGAGGTCGTTGCGCAGCGCGTAGATCACCGGCAGGTAGGCGCCAGCGCGCCGGTCGCAGCCGCCGCAGTTGCCACCGTAGAACTGGTAGCCGAGCTGTACGAAGAACGTCTCCGGCGCCATGCTCAGCACGAAGCCGGAACCGTAGCGGCTCTTGAGCGTGCGCAACGCCGAGATGAGGTTGACGATGACCGGCGTGGTCGGGTTCGTCACGTCGTTGTCCCCCGCGTTGAGCGTGAGCGAGTGCCCCTCGAAGTCCACGTCGAGCCCGTCGAGGCCGTAGCGGTCGATGATGGCGCTCACCGAGCTGACGAAGGTGTCCCGCGCGCCGGTCGTGGTGAGCTGGACCTGGCCGTTCTGGCCGCCGATGGACAGCAGCACCTTCTTGCCCGCGGCCTGCTTGGCGCGGACCGCGGCGATGAACTGCGCCTCCGTCTCGACGCCCGGGCACTCGCTGACCGGGCACAGCTGGAAGCGGATGTCGCCGGAGGTCACCGAGGTCGGCTCGCCGAAGGCCAGGTTGATGATGTCCCAAGCGGCCGGCACGTCGGCCATCCTCAGGTAGCCGGACCCGTTCGCGAAGCTCGCGTGGAGATAGCCGATCAGCGCGTGTCGCGGCAGCCCCGTGGAACATCCAGTCGTCGTCCCGCTTGCGGTCGCGCTCTTCGCGCTCTCGCCATTCGAGTTGTACGCCGAGACGCTGTAACTGTGACTGCTGCAGGCGCCCAGGCTTCCCACGGTCGCAGTCGTGCCGCTGACGGTGGTGACGAGGGTGCTGCCCTCGTACACCCGGTATCCGGTAGCGCCGCTCGCGGCGGACCAGCCCAGCGAGATCGAGTTGGCCGTCGTGGCGGTGACCGACAGTCCACTGGGGACGGGCGGCGCCGTCGTGCAGCCGGTCGTCGTGGCACTCGTCCCGGCGCTCTTGGCGCTCTCGCCCACCGAGTTGTACGCCGCGACGGTGTAGGTGTGGCTCGTGCACTTGGTCAGCCCGCTGATCGTGGCGCTGGTCCCGGTGACCGTGGTGATCAGGGTGCTGCCCTCGTAGATCCGGTATCCGGTGACCGTGCCGGAGGCGGCGGCCCAGGACAGGGCGATCGAGGTGTCGGTTACCGTGCCCACGGCGGGCGCGCCGGGCGTACCCGGGACGCTGGACCCGCCTGGGCCGTCCAAGGACACGTCGTCGGCGTAATAGGTGCCCTGGCCGTACCAGCCGTGCGTGAACACCTGCACGCTCGTCTGCGTGGCAGTCGTCGTGAAGTTCACCGTGAGCTGCGTGTACGCCGCCGCGGCCGGCGTCCACGTCGACGCGCCCCCGACGATGCCGAGGTAGACGTAGTTGCCCCGGACCCAGCCCGTGAGCGAGTACGCCGTGTTGGGCAGCACGGCGACGGTCTGCGTGCACTGCGCGTTGTCCGAGGCCGAGGCCGCCCCGGCGAGCGCCTTGGTGCCACTGTGGACCGGGGTGCTCACCACCGAGCCGGTGCTGCCGGCGCACGTCCAGGGGGAGAGCGTTCCGGTCTCGAAGCCCGGGTTGCTCAGCAGATTCGCCGCGTACGCCGGCGTGCTCACCACCATCGCCGCCCCCAGGACGGCGAGGGCGCCTGCGGCAGCGATAAATCGAAGCTTCTTCATCCGATAATTATTAGTAAACCTTACTGAGAATGTAAATGCCTGTCTGATGCGGCCGTTCGGCTCCGAATGTCAGGGGGCCTCGGCAGAATGCCGTCACATGGGGCTTTCGATTCCAGACACATTCCGTGGCGAGGTGGTTCGGCCGTCCGACTCCGCATACGACGAGCTGCGGCAGGTCGTCGCGGGAGACGTCGACAAGCGACCCGCGGTGATCCTACGGCCGGTCGACGCGGCGGACGTGGCGACCGCCCTCGCGGTGGCCCGCGAGTCGGGGCTGCCGCTGGCGGTGCGCTGCGGGGGACACAGCGGGGCCGGGCACAGCGCCGTCGACGACGGCATCGTCCTCGACGTCCGCAATCTGAAGACTTTGGAGATCGACGCGACCGGGAAGACGGCGTGGGCCGGTTCGGGGGTGACCGCGGGGGAGTACACCGCGGCGGCCGGCGAGCACGGGCTGGCGACCGGGTTCGGCGATACCGGTTCGGTCGGCCTCGGCGGCCTCACCGTCGGTGGCGGGATCGGCTTCCTCGTCCGCAAGTTCGGCATGACCATCGACAATCTGCTCGCGGTCGAGGTGGTCACCGCCGATGGCCGGATCCACCAGGTCGACGCCGAGTCCGACCCGGACCTGTTCTGGGCGATCCGGGGTGGCGGCGGCAACTTCGGCGTCGTCACGAAGTTCCACTACCGCCTGCACGAGCTGGGCGACTTCGTCGGCGGCATGCTGATCCAGCCCGCGACACCGGAGGTGGTCGCGGGCGTGCTCCAGATCGCCTCGACCGCTCCGGAGGACCTGTCGGCGATCGTCAACGTGATGGCCGCCCCGCCCGCGCCGTTCATCCCCGAAGAAGCGCACGGCAAGCTCATCGTGATGACCCTCCTCGGGTACGCCGGCCCGGCCGCCGAGGCGGAGAAGATCCTCGGCCCGCTCCGGGCGCTGGCTACCCCGATCGCCGACACCATCCACCCGATGGCGTACGCCGAGATGTTCCCGCCGGAGGACGCGTCCTACCGCCCGACGGCGGTCGGCGAGAACATGTTCGTCGACTCGGTGGACGACGCGGCCGTCGAGACGATCCTCAAGCAGCTCACCGAGTGCGACGCGCCGATGCGGGTCGCCCAGATCCGGCCGCTCGGCGGGGCGATGGCCCGGATTCCGGCCGACGCCACCGCGTTCGCCCACCGGGATGCGGCGTACATGGTGAACCTGGCCGCCTTCTACACCAGCCCGGCCGACCGGATCGCCAAGCACGAGTGGGTCACGTCGTTCCGGGATCAGCTCGAAACCGGGACGCCTCGGGCGTACGTGGGGTTCGTCGGCGACGAGGACAACCCCGAGCGGGTGCGGGCGGCGTACCCGGGGGCGACCTATGACCGGCTGGCGGCGCTGAAGCGTCGGCACGACCCGGAGAACCTGTTCCGGCGCAACCAGAACATCCCACCCGCCTGACCCGTTCGGGCGCTGGATCAAGGATCCGGGTCGAATCTTGACCCATGATCCGACCCGGATCCTTGATCCAGCCCCTCGCTGGGCGTGGCCCCTGACGGGGCGAGGCCGGCGCGCGGGGTCAGCCCGGGTCAGCCGCCGGAGTCGTCGTGCTCGGCGTCCTCGGGCACGGCGTCGGAGTCGCGATCGTCGAGCCAGCCGTAGGGGAGCACCACCTTGGCGGGCGAGTTCGTCCGGCCGCGCGGCTGGCCGAGGTTGGCCTCGGGGAACGGCGCGGCGAAGTCGAGCTTGCCGAGCAGGTCGTCGAGTTCCATGAGCGACGACGACATCGCCATCGCCTGACGCAGCTGCGGCCCGACCGGGAACCCCTTGAGGTACCAGGCGACGTGCTTGCGGAAGTCGGTGATCGCCTCGCGTTCGGCGCCCCACCACTGGACGAGCAGCTCGGCGTGGCGGCGCATCACGTTCGCGACCTCACCGAGGTTCGGCATGACCCGTTCGGGGCGTCCCTCGAACGCGGCCTGGAGATCCGCGAACAACCACGGGCGGCCGAGGCAGCCCCGGCCGACGACGACGCCGTCACAGCCGGTCTCGCGCACCATCCGGAGTGCGTCGTCGCCCTCCCAGATGTCGCCGTTGCCGAGCACCGGGACGTCGAGCGCCTGCTTGAGGGTGGCGATCGCCTCCCAGTCGGCCTGGCCGGAGTAGCGCTGCGCGGCGGTACGCGCGTGCAGGGCGACCCATTTCGCCCCGGCTTCCTGGGCGATCAGCCCCGCCTCGACGTACGTGAGGTGGTCGTCGTCGATGCCCTTGCGCATCTTCACCGTGACCGGGATGCCGGCCGGCGCGGCGGCGTCGACGGCCGCCTTGACGATCGCGCCGAAGAGACGACGCTTCCACGGGATGGCCGAGCCACCGCCCTTGGACGTGATCTTCTTGACCGAGCAGCCGAAGTTGAGGTCGATGTGATCGGCCAGGTTCTCGTCGACCACCCGGCGGACGGCCTTGGCGGTGATCTCCGGGTCGACCCCGTAGAGCTGCATGCTGCGCGGATTCTCGTCCGGCGCGAACTCGATCATCTTCTCGGTCTTCGGGTTGCGCACCGCGAGCGCGACCGTGGTGATCATCTCGCAGACGTAGATCCCGCCGCCCTGCTCACGGCAAAGCTGGCGGAACGCCACGTTGGTGATTCCCGCCATCGGGGCGAGCACCACGGGCGGATCCACCGGGAAGGGGCCTAGCCGCAAGGTCACGCCACCAAGAATCCCACACGCGTACGCCTTCCCCGCAAGTGACGGCGCTTACGCTGGCGGCATGACATCGCTCGCATGCGACTTGGCGCAAGGGGTGATCCCGGCCGAGTCCGGCGACCGTACGCTCGTCGCGGTCTTCGCCACGCCGGTCGCCGAGTTCCTCCTGCATTTCGGCCAGGACCTGGGCTACCGGACCGTGCTGGTCGAGCCGGACCTGACCCGGATCGGCGGTACGCACCGGCTGGCGAGCAGCGTCGACCCGTCGTTCGCGGACCTGACCGCCGACATCGTGGTGACCGATCACGATCGCCCCGAACTGGGGGCGATCCTCAAGGCGGCGTTGGACACCCCGGCCCGCTGGATCGGGGTGATGGGCAGCGTTCACCATGTCGCCCAGCACGTCGCGGCGTTGACCGAGCTCGGCGTCGACCCGGCGCAGATCGCCCGCGTACGCCGCCCGATCGGGCTCAACATCGGGTCGAAGGCACCGGCCGAGATCGCCGTGTCGACGCTGGCCGGGCTGATCGCCGACCGCAACGGCCGCCCCGGCGGCTTCACTTTCTAACCCGCGCCAGCCCGCCCGCGCTCCGCTCCGCGCGCCCGCCCGCGCTCCGCTCCGCGCGCCCGCCTGCGCTTCGCGTAGGCGTCACAAGCAGATCAGGGATACGCAGGCTTCGGGTGCCGAAGTTTGCCTGCGTATCCCTGATCTGCAGCTCATCCACCCCGCGAGGCGGAACCGCCCCGGTGGGGGCGTGTCAGGCGGTCTTGATCGCCGAGAGCTCGAACTCCAGCGTGACCTTCTCACTGACGAGTACGCCACCGGCCTCGAGTGCGGCGTTCCAGTTCACGTTCCAGTCCTTGCGGTTGATCGTGACGGCGCCCTCGAAGCCGACTCGGGTGTTGCCCCACGGGTCCTTGACCGCGCCCTCGAACGAGAACGGGACGGTGACCGGCTTGGTCACGTCCTTGATCGTGAGGTCGCCGGTCAGCTCGAAGGTGCTGTCGTCCACCTGGCGCGCGGCGGTCGAGACGAACTTGATCTCCGGGTACGTCTCCATGTCGAAGAAGTCGTTGCTGCGCAGGTGGCCGTCGCGCTGCTCGTTCCGGGTGTCGATGCTCTTCGCCTGGATCGTCACGGCGACCTGGGACTTCTCGGGGTTGGACCCGTCCAGGAAGCCGGTGCCCTCGAACTCGTTGAACGCGCCGCGCACCTTGGTCACCATCGCGTGGCGAGCGGTGAAGCCGATGCGCGTGTGGGACGGGTCGAGGGCGTACTGTCCGGTCAGCTCGGCGAGGGAAGCGGTAGCGGTGGTCATCTGAATCTCCTAGGTAGTTGAACTCTCAACCAACGGGTTACAGCTTACCGAAGGTGTTTGAAGCGTCAACTATTCCCACGCGGTCGATCACATGTGAGCTACGCCACACTAACCCACTCAAACCGAGCGTCATCTGCGGGAACGGCCGAAAAGTCGTATCGCACGCCATCTTGCCGCAGCGCGACCAGCGACACCGAACTGCTTCCCCAGATCTCGTGCTCGCCGAACTCCTCGCCGAACTCCCGGCGTACGAGCAGCGCCCGCGAGTCCTCGCGCGCCAGCCCGTCGCCGGTGAACAGCGGCAACCACTCGCGCCACGCCGTCGCCACGGGTCCGTCGCCCGGCTCCGGCCGGGCCGCCGCCAGCCTCGGGCGGAAGTACTCCAGCCGCTGCCGGATGTCGGTGACGGCCTGCTCGGGCGCGTCCCGCTCCCGAATCCCGTCCAGACCCATGTTCGTCACGATGTGCAGGCCAGGGGAAAGCTCTTGACTGTCGAGCTCACGGCCGTCCCATGACCATATGCGTACGCCGAGAGCAGTGGCCCGGACCAGGTGAAACGGGTCGTAGTGGACCGGGTCCTCCAGAGGCGCCCCGAGCGGGAGGTCGCCGCGCGAGCGGCGGCCGTCCGTGCCGGCCGTCGGGCCGAAGCCGTTGAGCACGCAGGACACGGCCGGCTGCACGGGATCGACGGCCAGCCAGGTACCACCGGCCTGAAGATCCTGGCCGCCGAGGACTCCGGGCCGGTCCGGCCAGTGCGCTCCCGGGAACCGCCACGGCCGGGCGAGGAACTCGTCGCGTACGCCGACGACCAGCACGGGGATCGCAGAGCCGGGCTCGAAGCTGACGACGACGGTGCACATCAGAACGCCAGGAGCTGGTCGAAGCCGTCCTGGGCGATCCTCTCCAATGTGTCCAGAGCCTGCTCGGCCTGGGCGGCCGCGGCCGGATCCCGTTCGGCCAGGCCGCTGGCGGCGTACTCGTCCTCGTCGAGGCGCAGGATCTCGGTTCCGTCGGCGGACCGCCACAGGTCGAGGTCGAGGTCGTCGGCGATGACCGCACCGTCCTCGACCGTCACCGGCCGGGCGATGTCGCAATACCAGCCCTTGCGTACGCCGTCGGCGGCGACGATCTCCTTCACCGAGTACCACCGGTCACGCCAGTAGTGCTCCGTGAAGATGTCGCCGGGCTCGAACCAGATGTACCCCAGGTCCTTCGCCTCGTCCCCGGCGAACGGGGCGCGGACGGCGAGGTGGTTGCCGTCGTCGTCGACCACCGTCGCGGCGTACGACAGCTTCTCGCGCCCGTACTTGACCAATCGGACCATGACCTCGTGACCCGGAGTGAGCCTCATGATCCGAAGGCTACGCGCGATCCGGGAAACGTCACCGTTGGGTCGGCAGCCGCCCCGACCGCCGGAGGCACTTCTGGGCGGCGATCCGGGCCTCCTGCGCCTCCGCGGCTGCTTCGGCGGCCTCCTCCGTCAGAGCTCGGGCGGCGATCTGGGCGATCTCGTACGCCTGCCGAGCCGAGCGCTCCAGTATCGCGGCGGCGTCGTAGCGACGCCGTGCTTCGACGTCCTCCGCGCGCAGCCGGGTGAGCTCGTGCGACTGCTCCTCCTGGGTCGCGTCCCAGCCGTCGATCCGGTGCCAAAGGGTCTGCAACTGTTCCACCGAGATCGCCCCCTGCCGGTACGCCACCATCGCGGCCCGGGAGGCCTCGCCGACCGGCTCCCGAGACGGCGCGCTCTCCTCAATGGACACACGTTGCAGCCCGTCCGCCAGCGCGTGCGCCGCCCCGACCTGGTGGCGGTCGCACTCGTCCCGATGGTTCTCGGCGTTCTCCAGCTCGACGGTCGTACGCGCCGCCGTGTCGGCCGCCTCCAGCGCCTTGGTGAACGCCGCAGCCGCGATCTCCTCCAGCTCGCGGGCCTCCTCGACGAGCGGGCGGCAGTCGGGGGCGGACTTACGCGCGCCGGTGTTGCCGGAGACGAGCAGAGCCAGCGCGGCGACCGCGAGCACGGCGGCGGCGAACACGCCACCCCATACGGTGAACGCCGACTCCGACATCCGCTGAGCCTAGCGGGGGTATGCCGAAAGTTCGACCGTCAACTATGTCCGCAGCGTTGATCACTCCGTTAGGGAGTTGATCAGGGACTCCGGGACGCGCCACGCCGGTTGATCACGACCGTTAGTTCATGATCGCGCGGAAAGGGACGGGTGGGTTAGGGGCGGGTTAGGAGGGCTAGGCCATCGTCTTCGGCTTGGACCTGCCAGCCCAGCCGGGCGTAGAAGGCCATGGTGGCCGTCGCGGCGGTCCGGGTGACCAGCCAGGCGGGGGAGTCGTCGAGGACCGTGGTGAGCAGGGTCCGGCCGAGTCCACCGCCGCGGGCGTCCGGGCGTACGGCGAGTTCGACGACCTCGACGGCGCCGGCCAGGTCGTCGACGACCGCGCCGAACCGGTCGCGGAGCAGTCCGTAGAAGCCGTCGGACGGCACCGGGGACGGGGTGCGTACGCGGAAAGCGAAACCGGCGATCGCGTCGGGGTCCCGGGCCCAGGCGGCGAGGAATCCGTCCCGGGCGGTCCAGTCGGGCACCGACGCGACGAAGGTACGCACCTGGTCGGCGGATTCGTCCCAGGGCGGGCCGGAGAACGCGGCGCTGTACACGTCGGCGAGATCGTCGAGGGCGGCGAGGAACGGGGCGGGTTCGGCGTACTCCACCGGGGGGTGCGGCATCCAATGATCTTAAGAGTCGGAAAACACCGTTGCGGGGGTGAAGATCGCGTGGGTAGATTCGCAGTACACGGGAAAGGAGGTGGTCCAGCTGTATAGCAATGGGACTCGTGAGGTGGCTGTCCGCTAGCCGCTGTCCTTGACTGCTTCGTCAGGGCCGTGTGACAACGGTGTGGCGAATAACAGGCAGCTACCCGACCCCCAGGGCTTATCCGGCTCAGTCCAGCCGGTCCGCATCACGCGGAACCCTGGGGGTCGCACCATTTCCGGCGCACTTTCACCGGGCGGTCAGGTACCGGGCGGTCAGGCGGGCGGGCCGGGGATCAGGGCCGCCCTGGTGATCAGGTCGCGCAGCCACAATCCCCGTCGCCACTGGGTCAGGCGGCTGACCCGCCCGGCCGTGGCCGCGATCTTCTGCGTCGGCTTGCGGCGCAGCGCGTCGAACCGGGCCAGTCCAGCGGCGACGTCGCCAGAGCCCAGGCAGTCGGCCAGCGCCGCCGCGTCGATCAGCGTCTGGCACGCGCCCTGCCCGAGGTCCGGGGTCATCGCGTGGGCGGCGTCGCCGATCAGCACCACGTCGCCGGACACGTAGGACGGCAGGGGCGGGTCGAGATACGTGAGGTCGTGGCGCAGGACCTCGGTCTCCGCGTACCGGTTCAGGATGGCGGGAATCGGCTCGGGCCAGTCGCCGAAGACGCCGCGCAACTCGGCCAGGTCGTCTGCCGGCCGGTAGCCTTGGGGCACTGTCAGCACGGCGTACCAGTTGGTCTTGCCGGGCTCTTGCGGAGTGACGCCGAACTTCACGCCGCGCCCCCAGAACTCGCCACCCGCGGCCAGCTCGAGGTCCGTGACGCCGCGCCAGACCGTGGCCCCGGCGTAGCGCAACCGGTGGTCCGGGAAGAGGGCCGCGCGGGCCTTGCTGTTGGCGCCGTCCGCGACGACCACCAAGGGATACGCCTGGCGCAGCGCACCGAGATCGGTGACGGGGTCGCCGAAGCGGACCACGCCGTCCGGCACCGCCTCGGCCAACACGCGCAGCAGCGCCGGCCGCGACAGCAGGTAGACGGGTTCGCCCTGCTTGCGGGCGAGCCGTTCGACGTCGAGGGTGGCGATCAGGGAGCCGTCGTCCCGCCGGATGTGGCCGTTGGCCTGCGGACGGCCGGCGGCCCGAGCGGCCGCGCCGACGCCGAGCTGGTCGAGCGCCCGCATGGCCGACGGCCACATGCCGAGTCCGGTGCCGGTCTTGGGCAGGTCGTCGGCCCGCTCGAAGACGGTGACGGCCCAGCCTTCGCGGATCAGTCCGATCGCGGTGGCGAGGCCGCCGATGCCGCCGCCGACGATCGCTGCTGTTCTCCTCATGACTCGACCGTACTACACCTGTAGTGCTCATGACTACAGGTGTAGTGTGCTGACTGTGACTGATCGCCGTACGCTGCTGCTCGACGCCGCGATCGAAGTGCTGGGCACCCGGGGACTCCGGCAGCTGACCCACCGGACGGTGGACGCGGTGGCCGGGCTGCCCGAGGGATCGGCGTCCAACCACTTCCGTACGCGGGAAGCCCTGATCAGCGGGGTGCTCGGTCGCCTGGTCGACCGGGAGACCGAACTGTGGGGCCGCCTGGGTGGTGCGCAGCCGTTGGACGCGGAGCGATTCGCGACCGCGGCCGGCGCGATGATCACGGAGCTGGCCGGTCCCGGCCGGGCCGTCACGCTCGCCCGGTACGCGATCTTCCACGAAGCGGCGTTCAACCCCGATCTTCAGCGGCGGATCGCGGAGAACCGGGAACGGCTCGCCGCCTGGGGAGTGCCCCTGGTCGCGGCGTTGGGCTCGACCGAGCCGGAACGGCATTACCGGATGCTGCTGGACCTGATCGACGGGCTGCTGCTGAACCAGCTCGCCAGCCCGACCTCCTCCTTCGACCCCGCCACCACCATCCGCACCCTCCTGTCGGCCATCACCCCCACCCCCACCACCCCCGCCCCGTCTGCGCGATCATGAACTCATGTTCGTGATCGACCGGTGTGTCGTGTCCCGGAGACCCTGATCAACTCCTCTGCGGAATGATCAACGAGGCGGGGAGCGGCGTTGGTTTAGGCGGGGAGGCGTACGACGTTGTAGGTCACGTCCGGCGCCGGGTCGACGTCGAACCGGGCGTTCACGGCGTACAGGTAGGGGCCGAAGAGCGCGATCGTCGCCGGGACCTGCAGTCGCGGATCGGTGATCTCGTCGACCAGCACCGCCCGGTCCGTCCCGAGGGCGAACTTCGCGATGATGTTGTCGGAGTTGCGGCAGATGTAGAGCGTCCGGCCGCGGCGGATCATCCCGTCGCCGTTGAGGACGCCGGCCCCGCCGAGGTCGACCTGGGTGGCCTTGCCGCGCCGGGGGTCGAAGGCGAACAGCCGCCCGGCGACCATCTGCACGATGAGCAGCTGCCGCCCGTCCGGCGTGGTCTCGATGCCGTTGTTGAAGGCGTCCACTTCGCCGAGCCCGCCCGGCAGCGTGATCGCGTACGCCGCCGACGGGTCGGGCAGCCGGCCGCCCCGGCCGAGTGGCACCACGAAGAGCTGGTCGCTGGGGGAGTCGGTGAAATAGACGGCGTCCTCGGTCGCGATCGCGTCGTTCACAAAGCCGCCGCCGAACTGGTATTCGGCGAGTTTCGCGCCGGTGTTCCCGTCGTAGACGATCGCTCCGCCGTTCGGGCCGGTGCAGGCCCAGATCCGGTTGAAGCGGTCGATCTCCAGCCCGATCAGGTGGCCGTCGGCCGGTCCCGGGATGAACACGCCACCCCGTCCGGTCAGCAGGCTGCCCCGGTAGATCGAGCCGGTCGCGATGGAGCCGACGTAGAAGTGAGTACCCGAGACCGCGATCCCTTCGGGATTCCAGCCGTCGGGCAGGTCGATGACCTCCGGCAGGGTGGCGCCACCGGCCTGGGCGGGCGTCCCGCCGAGCAGTCCGGCCAGCGGCGCGGCCGCCAGCGCGGCCACCATCGTCCTTCTGCGCATGGATAGTCCTCCTTGGACGGCGGGCCCCGTGCCCGCCGGCAAGGAAACCGGGTGGAGCGGTGAAATGGTTGTCAGTCGCTGAAGACGAGCCCTTCGGCGTGCGCGGTGACCTCGGCCGGAGTCGGCGGGGTGAGCAGGTATCGGGTGATCACGTCGGCGCGGGGGTCGCCGGTGTCCACACACGCCTGGACCGCCGCCTGGACGTCGTACCGGGTGGACCGCAGGGCGACGTCCGGCCCGAGCAACGCCCAGTACGCCGTACCCGGCTTGCCGAGGTGGTAGGGCAGGCCCACGCTGCCGGAGTTGACGCTGCGCCGCCCGGCGACCGCCCGGTCGAACTGGAGGTGGGTGTGGCCGGTGACGATGACATGCTCGGGGACTCCGGCCGACAGCTCGGCGTACCGGGCTTCGGGGGTCTCCGGCGTCACGCATTCGGTGTCCTTGCGCGGCGAACCGTGGCAGAACCGCACGCCGCCCAGCCCTTCGACGTCGACGACGACGGTGAACGGGAAGGACTCCAGGAAGTCGATCGCCTCGGCCGAATGCTGCTGGGGCATCCAGAAGTCCCGCTCCCGTTCCGGCGTACGCCCCTGGCGGGCCAGTTCGTAGACCGCCCGATCGGCGTTCCCGCGTACGCACACCGCCCGGTCGCCGAGCGCCTGGACGAGGTCGACCGTCCGCTGCGGTTCCGGTCCCCAGGTGAGATCGCCGGGGAAGACCACCAGGTCGGCGGCTTGCACGTCCGGCTCTGCCAGCACCGCCCGGAGGGCGGGGACGTTGCCGTGGACGTCGGCGAGGACGGCGACTCGGCGTACCGGTCCGTAGCGGGGTGTCATAACGTGATGATGCCGTGTCACGGGCATTGACGGGAACCGGTCGGCGGAGCAGACTTCTGACCTCAGTGGACAGAGAGGCGGCCGCCGGAGCCATGCGTAAACGTTTGATGCTCAGCGCCGCCGCGGCGGTCACCGGCGTATTGCTGCTGACCGCGGCGGGTGTGGCGGCCTGTTCGGTGGCGACCCGGGAGGCGGCCTCCCTCGGCCAGGAGACCGGCGGGACGGGGACCGAGGCCGGGCTGGACGCGTCGGCGGACCCGAGCGCGAGTGCGAGTGCGAGCGCCAGTCCCAGCGTCGTCCCGGCGACCAACTGCGGCCGGTACGCCTTCACGAAGGCGTCCACGAGTACCCTGCGCGCGGCGAAGAAGAAGGCGTTCGCGTTCTACTTCCCGCCGTATCCGATCTCGATCGAGAACAAGGACCCGGGCAGCGACTACTGGGCGAAGTGGACGACCGAGGCGGACCGGCTCGCCAGCGGCACCAAGCAGGGCGAGGAGATGCTCGATCGGCCGCTGACCCGGGCGCCCTTGTCCGGCAACTGGCGGCAGAAGGACTTCGAGACCGAGATCCGCCAGGCGATCGACATGGGCCTGGACGGGTTCATCTGGGAGTACCACAGCGTCAGCTCGGACGCCCGGTGGACGCAGCTGCCCGCGATGCTGGCGGCGGCGAAGGCGGTGGATCCCGGGTTCCGCATCATGCTCAGCCCCGACCTGCAGCAGGGCGCCAACTCCACGCAGGCGTCGATCGTCAACGATGTGCTCAAGGTCAAGAGCGAGCCGGCGCTCTACAAGGTCGACGGGAAGATCGTGTTGGCCCCGTTCTATCCGGAGCGCGTCGCCGTCTCCTTCTGGGACGGCATCCGCACCACGTTGGCGGGTAGCGGTGTGCAGAGCGTCCTGGTGCCGATCTTCCTCTCGGGCTCGCCGAACGTGCGGGCAGCCGCCTGGAACAACAGCGTCTACGGGTACTCCCTCTGGGGCAACCGATGGGTCGGCGGCTCGGACTCGGTCCGCAAAGGCGCGGTCGAGGCGCACGCCAACGGGCGCAAGTACATGGCGCCGATCGCGTTCGAGGACACCCGGATCTACGACGGCCGCTATTGGGAGTCGTCCAACAGCGGCGCGCTGCGGGCCATGATGGAGAAGGCGATCGCCGGTGACGCCGACTGGCTCGCCCTGATCACCTGGAACGACTACACCGAGTCCTGGGTGGCGCCCTCGAAAGGCCGGGGATACGCCGTCGCCGATACGATCGCGTACTACACGTCGTGGTTCAAGACGGGCAAGCGGCCGGGCCTGGTCCGGGACGCGCTCTACTACTTCCACCGCAGCCACCGGACCGACGCGCCCTACGACACGAGCCTCCAGCAGATCGCGATGCACATCGCGAACGGCGACGGGGCGTCGAACAAGGTCGAACTGCTCGCCTTCCTCAGTGCGCCCGGCAAGCTCGTGATCAAGCAGGGCGGCTCGGTGTCCACGAAGGATGTCACGGCGGCGGGAATGGTGTCGTTCGCGGTCGCGATGGTGCCCGGCACCACGCCGTCGTTCGAGCTGCAGCGCGGCGGCAAGATCGTGCAGACCCTGCAAAGCAAGGTGCCGATCAAGGCCAAGGTCACCCACCAGGACATGATGTACCGGGCGGGCGGCGGCACCGCCTGCGGCGGAAAGGCTTAAGCCAGCAGGGCTTCGGCCCGGTCGGTCCGCAGGTGCAGCGCCGTGCGGCCGTCGCGGCTGGTCGACACCAGCCCGGCTCCGCGCAGCACGCCCAGGTGCTGGGAGATCGCCCCGGCTGTGACGCCCAGCCCGGGTGGCCAGATCCGTCGTCGTCGCGGGCTGCGCGAGGGTCGTCAAGATCTCCGCTCTGGTACGCCCGAGGAGCGCGGCCAGGGCGTCGGAAACGGGTTCGGGCCGCTCCCACAAGGTCGCCACACCGCGCGCGGGGTAGCGCAGGGTGCCGGCCGCGACCGGGCGGACCGACGCGGTGACGCGCGGCCAGCAGAACACACTCGGGCACAGGATCAGCCCGTTCCCGTTGAGTTGCACCGGTTTCTTGTCGTACGGCGGACGCCGCGGATGGACGTGGAGCACCCCGTCGAGGAAGCGCAGCTCGTCGTGCAGACCCGCGAAGAGCCCTTCGATGCCGCCCTGAGCCAGCAGCCCCGCCCGGAAGGCGATGTCGGCCTCCAACACGCGTCGCATCCGAGTCCAATGTGGTGCGATCAGGGCTTCGTAGCAGGCTTCGAGGGCGTCCGCCGCGGCGCGCAGGCCGTCTCGCGGCTGCTCCGCCAAGCGCCGGGTCCGCGGGGTGTCGACCTGCAGCGTCCGCAGCTCTTCGCGTACCCGTGAGGCCGAAACGGACTTGATCCGACGGAGCTCGTCGCTGAGCGCGGGCAGCCGGACGTCCGGCGCGGGCAGCAGGAACGCGGGCTTGAACCGGTCGTTCGCGGCCAGATCGAGCAGGAGATCCACCCCCGGACCGGCAGGCACGCGCGGCCGCGCCCACCGGGTCCACGGCAGGTGGACGGCGTGGACGCCAGGCCGGTGGAGCGCGGCGAGCGCGAAGACCGTCTCGTACGCGGGCGAGACGGCGAAGCGCACGCGGGCCAGTTCGAGCCCGTCCAGCGGGATGCGCAGAGCCATGGCCCCAATTTAGCGTTCGCTAAATCGTGGCCGCGTTCGACGAGTTCGCCGCAGCATCCCCGGCATGACGGCACTTCTCGAAACCCCCGTCCGGCGTGCCCGGCGCGACTGGCGCCTGCTGTGGAGCGCGGGCGCGATCTCCAGCCTCGGCGACGGCGCGTTCCTCGCCGCGTTGCCGCTGCTCGCGGCGACGATGACCACCGATCCGCGGCTGATCGCCGGGGTGACCGCCTGGGGCACGCTGCCCTGGCTGCTGGCGGCGCTGCCGGCCGGAGCGGTCGCCGACCGGCTGGACGCCCGGCGGACGCTCATGGTCGTCCAACTCGCCCAGGCGCTCCTGATCGGGGTGCTGGCCGTCCTCGTGACGGTGCGGTCCGGCGGCATCCTCGCCGTATACGCCGTCGCGTTCGCGGTCGGGCTGGCCGAGACGCTCGCGAAGGTGTCCGGTCAGCGGCTGCTTCCCGCGGTCGTCGACCCGGCCGACCTGGAGAAGGCCAACGGCCGGCAGAACGGGGCGCTCTTCGCCAACCGGCAGTTCCTCGGCCAGCCGCTGGGCGCGTTCCTGTTCTCGGTCGCCGCCGGGCTGCCGTTCTGGGTGGACGTCGCGTCGTTCCTGGTCTCGGCGATCCTGGTCCATCGCATCGGTCGCTCCTCCGGCGTTGCTTCTGGCGCTGCTTCTGGCGTTTCCTCCGGCGCTTCTCCCGGCTTGCCGTCGGGCGTCTCTTCGGGCGCTTCGTCCGGCCGGTCGGCTCAGCGGTCGGTCGGCCGGTCGCTTCAGCGGGAGATCGCCGCCGGTGTGCGGTGGCTGGCCTCGCATCGGCTGCTCCGGACCCTGTCCCTGCTGGCGGGCGTGGCGAACCTCGCCAACTTCCTGGCGATGGCCACCTTCGTGCTCTTCGTACGCGATCGGCTCGGCGTCTCGGACGCGGCGTACGGGGTGGTCGTGGCGCTGACCGGAATCGGCGGCGTGCTCGGCAGCTTCCTGAGTGGACGGATCGTCGGCCGGTTCGGCGGGCGGCGTACCGTGACGACGACGCTGTTCGTGACGCCGACGGCGATGATCGTCCTCGGCCTGTACGCCCACGACATCGTGACCCTGACCGCACTGGCCTCCGTCACGACGTTCAGCGCCTCGCTGTGGAACGTCGCCGTGATGTCGGTGCGTCAGCGCGCCGTCCCGGCCGACCTCATGGGCCGGGTCGCCAGCGTGGGCCTGCTCCTGGCCTTCGGTACGCAGCCGATCGGCGCGCTGCTCGGCGGCTACGTCGCACAGTGGTGGGGGCTGGCCGCCCCGTGGATCGTGGCCGGGGTTCTCCGTCTCGTCGCGGCCGTCGCTTCGCTCCGCCCGCTCGCCGCCTGGCCCCGCTCGTGACGCCCGCTCCGCCGCCCGCCCGCTTGCCCGCTCGGCACCTGCCCGCTCGGCACCCGCCCGCCGCGCATCCACTGCGTGCTCGCCTGCTTCCGCGCTTCCATGATCGTCGGCTGCCGCCGTTCTTGAGGCTCTCGCGATGGTGATCGTCGGCTGCCGCCGTTCTTGCGGGTCGGCGTGTCCTTGATCGGCGGCAGCCGCCGTTCTTGCGGGTCGGCGTGCCCTTGATCGGCGGCAGCCGACGATCAAGGGGCAGAAAGCGCCATGACTGTCGGCAGCCGACGATCATCCGCGCAGCAACGAAACGGGGGTAGATGCACAAAAGCGGCTGTCTGGCCGGGGACTGTGCCCGGGCCAGACAGCCGTTGTGCCCCTCCGGATGCCCCCGTCGCTCTGTTGAGCGTCATCCGGCTGGTCTCCCGGCGAATCCTGAGCTGCGCGCCGCATAAACTGGCGATATAGTCCTAGCCCAGGGCCTTCTCAACTTCAGTTGAAAACACGGAGCTTGAAGTATCGCGGGGGCGGCGCAACGTGTCAAGAGTTTATGTCGCAACGCATTGCCGTAAGCTGATGTTGAGAACGGGGGGTGGTGGTCAAGTGACCTTCGCCGATCGACTGGACCACTTGTTCCGCACCGTACGCCCGGCCGGCCGGGGTGAGTACACCTATGAGGAGGTCGCCGAGGCCATCCGGGGCACGGGCGTGATGATCTCCCACACCTATGTCTGGCAGCTGCGCAAAGGCAGGCGCGACAACCCGACCAAACGCCACCTGGAGGCGCTGGCCGAGTTCTTCGGGGTGCCGGCGGCATACTTCTTCGACGACTCGGTCGCCACGGCCACCAACGCCCAGCTCGACCTGCTCTCCGCGATGCGGGACAGCTCAGTGCGGGCGCTGGCGCTGCGCGCGGCGGGGCTGTCGCCGTCGAGTCTGCAAGCCATTCGGGGGATGATAGAGCAGGCCCGACGCATCGAAGGGTTACCAGCGGAACCGCCAGCTTGAGCGCCGAAAGGTTGACCCGCGCCGGGCGACTGCATGACGATGCACCAATGCGTCTACGCCGCCTGCGCAAGGAGTGCGAAGCGCGGTTGTCCGGGCTCGCGGTGCCGCGCCCGTTCGACGTGCGCGCCTTCTGCGAGCAGGTCGCGCAGTGGCGGGGCCGCCCGCTCCATCTGCACGAACTGCCGGTCGAGGACGCCGCCGACCTCCCGTGTGGCATGTGGATCGCGACCGACCGCGCCGACCACGTCTTCCACGTGCCGGGCGGCAGCAGTCTGCACCGCGATCACATCGTGCTGCACGAGCTCGGCCACATGCTCTTCGACCACGCGATCACGGCGGAGCCCGCCGGCGAGCCGGACGCGCTCGACCGGCTGTTGCCCGATCTCGATCCGGCGATGGTCCGCCGGGTGCTGCGGCGCGGCGGCTACTCCTCCGAGCAGGAGCAGGCGGCCGAGATGCTGGCCTCGCTGATCCTGCAGCGCGCTGCGACGCCGGCCCCGGGCGGTCTCGGCGACGTCTTCGGCCACGCCCGCCGGGTGGACGCGGGGCTCACCGAGCCCGCCGCCCAGCGGTGACCGGTCCCGATCTCGCCGTCCTCGCTCTGCTGTGGAGCGTGGGCCTCGTCCGGCTGGTCCGGCGACGGCCGTCGGCCCATCACCGGGTGATGACGTTCAGCCTGCTGGCGATCTCGCTCGCCGCGACGGCGCACGAGCCGGTGATCGCGTACGCCGTCGACTCGGCCACCGGTGTGGCCGACCTGGCCGCGTTGGTGCGTACGCTCAGCGGCGTCGCGGCGGTCGCCTCGGTCTGGGTGTTCGCCTCGGCGGTGACCGGTCCGGCCCAGCCGCGGCCGTATTGGCGACCGCGGCTCTATCTGGTGACGGCGACCGTCATGGCCGGTCTCACGCTGCTGTTCCTCGTCTCGACCCGGCCGCCCGGTCCGGGGACGTTCACCGACGACCGGGCCGGGCAGCTGTCGGTGGCGCTCTACGCCACGCTCTCCTACGTCGCGTACGCCGCGGGCGCGGGCCGCGGAGCGGCGCTCTTCTGGACGCAGGCCCGCCGGTCCGGCCGTACGCTGCTGCGTACCGGGCTGTTCGTGCTGTGTGCGGCGGCGTCACTGTTCCTGGGGTTCGTGGCGTTCCGGCTGCTCTGCCTCGCCGGCGAACTGGCCGGGCAGCGGACGCCCGGCTGGCTCGGCGCCGCCGGGCAGGGCGAACTGATGCTCGGATTCCTGCTGGTCGCCGTGGGCTGCGGGCTGCCGGGCATCGCCGTGGCGGGGGACTACATCGCCGACTACGCCGCCCTGAATCGGCTGCACCATCTGTGGCACACCCTCCAGCGGGCGGTGCCCGGGTTCGTCCTGGGGCGTACGCCGTCCCGGCTGGGCGATCACGTCAACCCGTTCAACGTCCGGATGCGCCTCTATCGGCGGGTCATCGAGATCCGGGACGCGCAGTGGAGCCTGGGCGCGCCGGTCGACGACGATCCGACGACCGAGGCGGCGTTGTTGCTCATGGCGTTGGCGGTGGCGGGGAAGTCGGCGGCGAAGGGCACCTCGAATGCCCGGGTACGGCGGACCTGGAGCCGTACGGGCGCTGATCCGGGTGACGCCGTCGACCGGGAGGTCACCCACCTGCTGCTGGTCGCGGAGTACTTCGCCAGCGCCTTCCCGCCGTTGCTCGTCCCGGCCGGACGGCTGGCCCCGTTAGAGGACGAGGACGGCGAACAGCCGCTCCAGCTCGAGCCCGGGATCCTCGGTGAGCCCGGTGTGCGCCGGACCGGGCTGCACGATGGTGCTGCGGGGTGAGGTGAGCCAGCGGAACCGCTCGCCCAGCGTCATCCGCCGCTCGTCGTCGCAGACCTGCTGGTAGCCGATGAGCACGGCGTCCACCGCGTCGAGGTCGGCGTCGGGGTCGAGCGCGCGCAGCCGGTCCGGGTCGACATGCGTACGCACGGCGAGGAAGTCGCGGCTGCGGCAGTAGACCACGAGGCCGACGTTCATCATCTCGCCGCGCTCGATCCGGGGGACCAGGCGGATCAGGGCGTACTCGAAGGCGACCCGCGTCACGACACACCCTCCAGCGACGGCAGCCAGGCCGCCGGCTGCTCCAGCCGCGCCAGCAGATGCGTGACGTACGCCGACCGCGCCTCGTCCGGCGTCTCGAAGTCGGCGGTCCATGAGTGCGGATCGACGAGCCAGCCGTCGGGGACCAGCCCGAGCACCTCGGTCAGCACGTCCGGCGTCACGAGCGGGGCCAGCGCCTCGTGCGCGCCCACGATCGAGGACGCCTGCCCGGCCAGCGCGTGGTCGGCCGCTTTGAACGGCCGGAGCACCGCATTCGCCGCGCTCGTCCAGTTGTGGTGGAAGTAGAGGCTCGCGCCGTGGTCGATGAGCCAGAGCGAACCGTGCCACATGAGCAGGTTCGGGTTACGCCAGGTGCGGTCGACGTTCTCCACCAGCGCGTCGAGCCACAGCACCCGGGCGGCGAGGCCGGGATCGACCTTGTGGACGCGCGGGTCGAAGCCGAGCGAACCGGGCAGGAAGTCCATCCCGAGGTTCAGTCCGGTGCTGTTGACCAGCAGTTCCTGCACCTCGGGGTCGGGTTCGGCCCGGCCGAGCACCTCGCCGAACTCGACCTGCGCCAGCTCGGGCATGGGCAGGCCGAGGCGGCGGGCCAGCTCGCCCACGACGACCTCGGCGATCAGCGCTTTCGGGCCCTGCCCGGCGCCCCGGAACTTGACGACGTACGTGCCGAGGTCGTCGGCCTCGACGACGCCGGGAAGCGAGCCGCCCTCGCGCAGCGGGGTCACGTACCGCAGCGCGGTGACCGAGGGAAGGTGCATGACCCACAGCGTACGGGTTGCGCGGTTCTGCCCGATGGAGCGTGCCCACGGACTAGTATGAACTGGACAAGTGTCAATCTATGTGCCATTTCTCACGAGCGGTTTCGACGCGCTCGGAACGAGGAATACCGTGCGGCCTAAGTGAACGTTCAGGTGCTACCGGCCGACCGGGAGGTCAGGGATGACCGATAAGTATGTCTATGCGTTCGCCGAAGGCAACAAGGACCTCAAAGATCTCCTCGGCGGCAAGGGAGCCAACCTCGCCGAGATGACGAACCTCGGGCTGCCCGTGCCACCGGGCTTCACGATCACCACCGAGGCCTGCCGGGCGTACCTGCGCGACGGCAAGACCCCGGCGTCCCTGGACGCCGAGATCTCCGCGCACCTCGCCGCGCTGGAGCAGGCCATGGCGAAGAAGCTCGGCGATCCCGAGGACCCGCTGCTCGTCTCGGTCCGCTCCGGCGCCAAGTTCTCCATGCCCGGCATGATGGAGACCGTCCTCAACGTGGGCCTCACCGACGCCAGCGTGCCCGGCCTCGCCCGGCAGTCGGGCAACATCCGGTTCGCCTGGGACTCGTATCGCCGCCTGATCCAGATGTTCGGCAAGACCGTCTGCGACGTCCCGGGCGAGGCCTTCGAACAGGCCCTCGACGCGGCCAAACGAGTAAAAGGCGCGCACGCGGACGTCGACCTCGACGCCGACGATCTCCAGGCGCTCGTCGACGCGTACAAGCAGATCTTCAAGCAGCACACGGGCCGTGACTTTCCCCAGGAGCCGCGCGAGCAGATGGAGCTGGCGATCCGGGCCGTGTTCGAGTCGTGGAACGCGGAGCGCGCGATCCTGTACCGCCGTCAGGAGCGGATCCCGGGCGACCTCGGCACCGCGGTGAACGTCGTGGCGATGGTCTTCGGCAACCTCGGCGACGACTCCGGGACCGGCGTGGCCTTCACCCGCGATCCGGCGACCGGCGAGCAGGGCGTCTACGGCGACTACCTGCCGAACGCGCAGGGCGAGGACGTGGTCGCGGGCATTCGCAACACGATCCCGCTGCAGGACCTGGAGGGTCTGGACCCGACGAGCTTCACCGAGCTGATGCGGATCATGTCGGTGCTCGAAGGCCACTACAAGGATCTCTGTGACATCGAGTTCACCATCGAACGCGGCAAGCTCTGGATGCTCCAGACCCGGGTCGGCAAGCGGACGGCCGCCGCGGCCTTCATCATCGCCGGGCAGCTGGTCGACGAGGGGGTGATCGACCCGGACGAGGCGTTGCGGCGGGTCACCGGGGCGCAGCTCATGCAGCTGATGTTCCCGACCTTCGCGAAGACCGACACGCAACCGCTGGCCAAGGGCATCGCCGCGTCGCCGGGCGCGGCCGTCGGCAAGGCGGTCTTCGACTCCGCCCGCGCCGCCGAGCGTGCGGCGACCGGGGACAAGGTCATCCTCGTCCGGCGGGAGACCAATCCCGACGACCTGCCCGGCATGATCGCCGCCGCCGGCATCCTGACAAGCCGCGGCGGCAAGACGAGCCACGCCGCCGTCGTCGCCCGGGGCATGGGGCGTACCTGTGTCTGCGGGGCGGAGGCGCTCGACGTCACCGACGACAGCTTCAAGGTCGGCACCACGACCGTCCGCGAGGGCGACGTCATCTCCATCGACGGCACCACCGGCAAGGTCTACCTCGGCGAGATCCCGGTCGAGCCCAGCCCGGTCGTGCAGTATTTCGAAGGGGATGCAGCGCACTCGGTCCCCGCTCGATCCGGCGTCAGCCGGGAGGACGGCGGACTGAATGCTTCTGGTGACACAGCACAGAGTCCGCTGGTGCGGGCGGTCGATCGGGCATTGCGGCACGCGGACGAAATGCGTCGCCTCGCAGTCTGGACGAACGCCGACAACGCCGCGGACGCCGGCCGCGCCCGCCGCTTCGGCGCGCAGGGCATCGGCCTGTGCCGGACCGAGCACATGTTCCTCGGCGACCGCCGGGAACTGGTCGAGGCGCTCATCCTCGCATCCACTTCGGACGAACAAGAGCAGGCGCTCGCCGCGTTGCTTCCGTTGCAGCGCGCGGACTTCGCCGAGATCCTCCAGGCGATGAACGGACTGCCGGTCACCGTCCGGCTCATCGACCCGCCGCTGCACGAGTTCCTGCCGTCGCTGGAGGAGCTGGCGGTCAAGGACGCTCAGGGGCGGCTCGGCTCACGCGAGAAGGAACTGCTTGCAGCAGTGCGCCGTACTCACGAGGAGAACCCCATGCTCGGGCTCCGCGGCGTACGGCTCGGCCTGGTGATCCCCGGCCTGTTCGCGATGCAGGTCCGCGCGATCGCCGAGGCCGCGCGCCAGGTCAAGCAGGCCGGTGGCGACCCCCGGCCCGAGGTCATGGTCCCGCTGGTCGGCGCGGTTCAGGAGCTCGAAGCGGTACGCACCCAGGCGCTGGACGTCATCCGGGACGTCGATCCGGGCGTACCGGTGCCGATCGGCACCATGATCGAGGTGCCGCGGGCGGCGCTCACCGCCGGTGAGATCGCCGGGTCGGCCGAGTTCTTCTCGTTCGGCACCAACGACTTGACCCAGATGGGCTGGGGCTTCTCCCGGGACGACGTCGAGAGCGCGTTCTTCGGCCGCTACCTGGAACTGGGCATCTTCGGGGTGTCGCCGTTCGAGACCCTCGACGCCGACGGCATCGGCCGCCTCGTCCGGATCGCCGTGGAGGAAGGCCGCGCGGCCCGCCCGGACCTGCAGATCGGCGTCTGCGGGGAACACGGGGGCGACCCCGATTCGGTGCACTTCTTCGACAGCGCCGGGCTGGACTACGTTTCGTGCTCGCCGTTCCGCGTACCGGTGGCACGGTTGGAAGCCGGCCGCGCGGCCCTGGAGGTGGGGGGTTCGGACACCCGGTGATGCCTTGCCGACTCTATGTTGGCGACGCCGGTCCACGTAGCCTGTATGGATGGGACTGCGGTGGTATGGCGTGGTTGTCGACGCGGCCGATCCGGCCCGGCTGGGCCGCTGGTGGGCCGAGGTGCTCGGCTACCCGATCCTCGACGAGCGTAACGGCGAGCTGACGATCGGGCCCGACATCGACATGCCGTGTCTCCATTTCACCCCGGCCCACAAGGGCAAGTCCGGGAAGAACCGGCTGCATCTGGACCTCGTCCCGGACGACCAGGACGCCCAGGTCGAGCGCCTGATCGACATGGGCGCCCGGCAGGTCGACATCGGTCAGGGCCAGGTCAGCTGGGTCGTGCTCGCGGACCCGGAAGGCAACGAGTTCTGCGTCATGCGGGAGAAGGCCGGAGAGTAGTGACCGCCCAGGAGATCGACGCCGAGCGCTGGATCGCCGAGGTCCGCAAGGACACCGGCGAGGAGCGGAACGCGTTCGAGCGGGACCGGGCCCGGGTGCTGCACTCGGCGGCGTTCCGCCGGCTGGCGGCCAAGACCCAGGTGCACACCGCCGGGTCGGACGACTTTCTGCGTACGCGGCTGACGCACTCGCTGGAGGTCGCTCAGATCGCTCGTGAGATGGGGGAGCGGCTCGGCTGCGATCCCGACGTGACCGACGTCGCCGGGCTGGCCCACGACCTCGGGCACCCGCCGTTCGGGCACAACGGCGAGGACGCGCTCGACGAGGTCGCCGCGGCCTGCGGCGGATTCGAGGGCAACGCCCAGACGCTGCGCGTACTGACCCGGCTGGAGGCGAAGATCCCGGGCGCGGGACTCAACCTGACCCGGGCCTCCCTCGACGCGACCTGCAAATACCCGTGGCCCCGGCGGCCGGGCAGCCGCAAATTCGGGGTGTACGCCGACGACGCGGCGGTCTTCGCCTGGCTGCGTACGTCTGCCCCCGACCCCGACCGGCGCTGCCTGGAGGCGCAGGTCATGGACTGGGCCGACGACGTGGCGTACTCGGTGCACGACGTCGAGGACGGGATCTTCTCCGGCTTCGTCCAGGTCGGCCTGCTCGTCGACGACGCCGACGAGCAAGCCGCCCTCTGCGCCGACGTGGCGGCGATCTACTCCGACGAACCGGCCGACGTCCTCCGGGAGGCGCTGGCCGAACTGCTCGCCGACCCCGTGCTGGCCCGGCTCTCGGCGTACGACGGCACCCATCGGGGGCAGGCGCTGCTCAAGGACAGCACCTCCGTGCTCACCGGGCGCTTCGTGGCCGCCGCGGTGACGGCCACGCGGGAGGCGTACCCGGGGAAGTCGAGCCGCTATGACGCGGACCTGATCGTGCCCCGCTCGGCCCGGATCCGGTGTGCCCTGCTGAAGGGCATAGCGCTGCGTTACGTGATGCGGCGGCGCGGCATGGAACCCTGGTACGCCCGCCAGCGCGAGATCCTCGCCGACCTCGTGCGGGTGCTGAGCGAACGCGCGCCGACCGAGCTGGACCCGGTCTTCGCTCCACTCTGGAAGGACGCGCCCGACGACGCGGCCCGGCTGCGCGTGATCGTCGACCAGGTGGCCTCGCTCACCGACCCGGCCGCCGTCGCCTGGCACGCCCGCCTCCTCGCCCCCTAACCCTCCCACCCTCACCCCCCCTGCTTTCGGCGCGATCATGAACTAATGGTCGTGATCAGCCGGTGTGTCGTGTCCTGGGGACCCTGATCGACTCCGCGCCGGCATGATCGATTCGAGCCCGGACCGGCGGTCTCGGGCGTGGTGAACGTCGTCGGTGGCTCGCCCTAGGATGTGGGTATGGCCGGACGGATCCGCGACGAGGACATCGCGCTAGTGCGTGAGCGCACCTCCGTCGTCGACGTGATCTCCGAGCACGTGACGTTGAAGGGCTCGGGTGGGCGCAACCTGAAGGGGTTGTGCCCGTTCCATGACGAGAAGACCCCTTCGTTCACCGTGGCCGGCGACCGTAATGTCTACTTCTGCCACGGTTGTGGCAAGGGCGGCGACGCGATCAACTTCGTCATGGAGATCGACCACCTGCGGTTCACCGAGGCGGTCGAGAAGCTGGCCGCCCGCGCCGGCATCCAGCTGCGCTACATCGAGGGCGGCTCGGCGCCGGTCCGCCAGCAGCACGGCCAGCGGCAGCGGCTGATCGCCGCGCACGCCGCGGCGGCGAAGTTCTACGCGGAGCAGCTGATGACCCCGGGCGCCCGCATCGCCCGGGAGTTCCTCGCTCAGCGGGGCTTCGACCGGGGCGCCGCCGAGACCTACGGCTGCGGCTTCGCCCCCGATTCGTGGGACGCGCTGACCAAGCACTTGCGGCAACTCGGCTTCACCGCCGAGGAGCTGACCGTCGGCGGGCTGGCCAAGCCGGCCCGGTCGGGCAGCCTCATCGACCGGTTCCGCCGCCGGTTGATCTGGCCCATCCGGGAGACCGGCGGCGACGTCATCGGGTTCGGCGCGCGGAAGCTGTTCGACGACGACGACGGCCCCAAATACCTGAACACCCCGGAGACCCCGCTCTACAAGAAGTCGACCGTGCTCTACGGCATCGACCTCGCCAAGCGGGAGATCGGCAAGCGCGGCCAGGCGGTCGTGGTCGAGGGCTACACCGATGTGATGGCCTGCCACCTGGCCGGAGTGCCGACGGCGGTGGCGACCTGCGGGACGGCCTTCGGCTCCGAGCACATCTCGGTGCTGCGCCGGATGCTCATGGACACCGACACGTTCAAGGGCGAGATCATCTTCACCTTCGACGGCGACGCCGCCGGGCAGAAGGCCGCGCTCCGCGCGTTCGCCGACGACCAGCGGTTCGTCGGGCAGACCTTCATCGCGGTCGGGCCGGACGGGATGGACCCCTGCGAGCTGCGGCTGGATCGCGGCGACACGGCCGTCCGCGACCTGGTGGCCAGCCGGGAGCGCCTGGTCTCGTTCGTTCTGCGTACGACGATCGCGGGGTTCGACCTCGACTCCGCCGAAGGCCGGGTGGGTGCGCTCCGGGCGACCGCCCCGCTGGTGGCGCAGATCAAGGACCGGTCGCTGCGCCCGGAATACGGCCGCATCCTCGCGGGCAAGCTCGGCATGGAGGTCGAGGTCGTCCAGCGCGCGGTGAACGCGTCCGTCAAGGGCCAGCCGGTCGACGCCCGCCCGCCCCGGCCGCGTACCAGTCCGGACGATCCGCAGATCCTGGTCGAGCGGGAGGCGCTCAAGCTCGCCATCCAGGTTCCGGCGCTGGCCGGGCCGGTCTTCGACAACGCCGAGGCCGACTGCTACTCCGACCCGCAGCACGTGCAGATCCGGCTGGCCATCGCGGCCGCCGGCGGCGCGGTGCGCGGGGTGTCCGGGCCGAACTGGATCGCCGCGATCACCGACGGCTGCGGTGACCTGATGGCGCAGTCGCTGGTGAACCAGCTCGCCGTGGAGGAGCTGCGCTATGACGGCGACGCCGATCCGCACTACGTGACGGTGACCCTCGCCCGGCTCCAGCTCGCGGCGGTCGACCGGCGGGTGCACAACGTCAAGTCCAAGCTCCAGCGGATCAATCCGGTCACGCAGAAGGACGAGTACTTCGGGCTGTTCAGCGACCTCGTGTCGCTGGAGACCACCGCTCGCGCCCTGCGCGACCAAGCATCGAGTGGGTTGTGATGGCGTTCTGGTCGCGGCGGATGCTGCCGAAGGCGTACCGGGAGTTGTTCTCCTCAGGCGAGCGGACCCTGGCCTGGGCCGCGCGGCCCGAGGGCGGTCTGGTCGTGGCCACCAACCTCGGGCTGTGGGTCGATCGGGCCCGCATCGGGTGGCACGAGATCACCAAGGCGGTGTGGGACGGCTCGACCCTGGTCGTCACGGTCAGCGAAGTCGTCGACGACACCGCGGATCCCGTGGTCGTCGCGGACTCCGCGCACCTGAAGCTGGTGCTGATCGACCCTGGTCATCTACCTCACCAGGTACGCCTCCGGGTGACCGGCTCGATCGTCAGCTCCGAGGAGCAGCCGGACGGCTCTCGCCTGGTCGGCCGGCGGATGCCGGGCGTCGACGGGGTCGCCTGGACGCGCTGGCTGTCCGCTCGCCCCTGAAGGTCTTGGCCGAAGGTGTCCCCCGGAGCAGGGGGAAGGCTCCGGGGGACGTTGGGTGTGAGGCTTAGTAGACGTGGACGCCGTACACGGACAGCGGTTCGGTCACGGGCTGGAAGAACGTCGTCCCACCCGAGGTGCAGTTGCCACTGCCGCCGGAGGTGAGGCCGAGCGCGATGCTGCCCGCGAAGAGCGAACCGCCGCTGTCGCCGCCTTCAGCGCAGACCGTGGTCCGGATGAGGCCGGTGACGGTGCCCTCGGCGTAGTTGACGGTCGCGTTCGTCGCCGTGACGCTGCCGCTGCGTACGCCGGTCGTGCTGCCGCTGCGCCGGACCGCCTGGCCGACGGAGGCGTTGCCCGCCGCCGTGATGTCCTGGCTGCCGCTGTATAGGTACACCGAACCGGGGTGGTTGGTGTAGCTCGTGGCGTAGCGCACGATGCCGTAGTCGTTGCCCGGGAAACTGGTCCCGGACCGGGTGCCGAGCAGCGTCGTCTTCGCCGAGTTGGCGTACCAGCTGCTGGCGATGTTGGTGCAGTGCCCGGCGGTGAGGAAGTAGTAGTTCCCGGCCGAGTCCTGCACGTTGAAGCCGAGCGAGCACCGGTACTGACCACCGTAGATGGCCTGGCCACCCGCGATCGTCTTGTGCAGCGCACCGGACAGGTACTCCACGCGTACGGCGTCGCCGTGGCGGGCGATGGCCGAGGTGACCTTGGCGAGCGCCTTGCCCGTGACGGTCGGGTCGATCGAGACGACGACCTGGCCGGTGGCGGGGTCGGTGGCCCACGCCGTCCCGGCTACCGCCGCGGTCGCGTCGAGGTCCGAGGTGACGGCGGCCAGCGCGGCCGAACCGTGCCGGACCAGTTGGGCGACGCCGCCGGATGCGCGTACCTGGGCGGCGGCCGCGGCGTCGGTGACGCTCACGACGCTCTTACCGGTGACCTGGTCGATGTACGCGCCGGCGCTGCGCGCACCCAGTCCGGTGGCGAGGGCTTCGGCGCGATCGGGGCCGAAAGCCTGGCTCGGTGGGGCGGCGTACGCCGACGGCGCGACGGCCAGGGCGAAGAGCAGGGCGGTTACCCCGCTCGCCAGGGCTGCCCGTCGGGTGGGGTGCCTGGAATTGATCACGATGACCTCCTGGGGGTCGGAGTTCGGTGATGCTCGATATTCTCATTCATCTGTTTGGAGGGCAAGGCATCCGGAGAAAGTCGTCGATGAATTCACGAAAAGACGGCAGCTCGTGGCCGTTCGGTCGGTAATCCGGTTCCGAATGTCAGACCCGGCGACTAGGGTCGGGCCGTGACTGATCAGTCTCTGATTCGTGCCCGCGGCCTGGTGAAACGCTTCGGCGACTTCACCGCGGTGGACGGCATCGACCTCGACGTCGCACCGGGTGAGGCCTTCGGCTTCCTCGGGCCGAACGGCGCCGGGAAGAGCTCGACGATGCGGATGATCGGCTGTGTCTCGACGCCGACCGCCGGTGAGCTGAGCATCCTCGGCCTGGACCCGGTCAAGGACGGCACCCGCATCCGCAGCCGCCTCGGCGTCTGCCCCCAGATGGACAACCTCGATCCCGACCTCACCGTCCGGGAGAACCTCACGACCTACGCCCGCTACTTCGGGATCTCCCGGGCGGCCGCCCGTGCGCGAGCCCTGGAGCTGCTGGAGTTCGTCCAGCTGGCCGACCGGGCCGAGAGCAAGGTCGAACCGCTGTCCGGCGGGATGAAGCGCCGCCTGACGATCGCCCGCGCGATGGTCAACGAACCCGAGCTGGTGCTGCTCGACGAGCCCACCACCGGTCTCGACCCACAGGCGCGGCACCTGCTCTGGGAGCGGCTGTTCCGGCTGAAGCAGCAGGGCGTGACGCTGGTGCTCACCACGCACTACATGGACGAGGCGGAACAGCTCTGCGACCGCCTCGTGGTGATGGACGCGGGCAAGATCGTGGCCGAGGGGTCGCCCCGGGCGCTCATCGAGACCTACTCCACCCGTGAGGTGGTCGAGCTGCGGTTCGGCGAGAGCCCGCTCGAAGGTTTCCGTGACAAGCTCGTGGGCATCGGCGAGCGCATCGACGTCCTGCCCGACCGCGTCCTGCTCTACGCCGACGACGGCGACGGCGCGATCAACGAGGTGCACCGGCGGGAGCTGGCACCGAGCGGCGTGCTGGTGCGGCGGTCCACCTTGGAGGACGTCTTCCTGCACCTGACCGGCCGGACGCTGGTGGACTGACGATGGCCCATCCGATGCTGGCCACGCTGGAGCGGGAGCTGACCCTCTACCGCCGCCTCTGGCAGGCCTCCGTGTTCTCCTCGTTCCTGCTGCCGTTGCTGTTCGTGCTGAGCATCGGCGTCGGCGTGGGCAGCTATGTCAACGCCAACGGCGGGCTGGGCGGCGTCGACTACCTGAGCTACATCGCCCCGGGCGTCGTCATCACCACCGCCTTCCAGATCGGCATCGGCGAGTCCACCTACCCGGTGCTCGGCGGGTTCAAGTGGACCCGGTCCTACCAGGCGATGCGGTCCGCGCCGGTGGAGCCGCAGCACATGGTCGGCGGCCACCTGCTCTACCTGATGTTCCGCGGGGTCATCGCCACGATCGCGTTCCTGATCATCGTGGGAGCGTTCGGCGCGATGCACTCCTGGTGGGCTCCGATGACCATCGTGATCGCCGCGATCGTCACCGTCGCGGTCGCCGGTCCGGTGACGGCCTTCGCCGCCTCGATCGAGAACGACAACTACTTCGCGCTGCTGTTCCGGTTCGGGGTCATCCCGGCGACGTTGTTCTCCGGCGTCTTCTTCCCGGTCGACCAGCTGCCCGCGCTGGTTCGTCCGTTGGCATACGCATCTCCGCTGTGGCATGGCGTCGTGCTGTCCCGGGAGGCGACCCTCGGCTGGCCGACACCGTGGCCGATCTGGATCCACGTCGGCTACCTGATCGTCTGGACGGCGATCGGCGTGGCCCTGGCGGTCTGGCGTTTCCGCAAGCGGCTGGAGGACTGAAGCGATGGTCACGACACTCGTCGCCGCGGCGGTCACCCGGCCCGGCGTCGCGCCGGTGCGGGTCGGCGCCGTGGTCAACCGCAACATGGGCGCGCTGCGCTCGGGCGCGTCCTACTGGCTGGTGCTCATCTCCGGCTTCTTCGAGCCGGTGTTCTACCTGCTGTCGATCGGCATCGGCGTCGGCGCACTGGTCGGCGACATCACGCTGATCGACGGGCAGGTCCTGCCCTACGCGACGTTCGTCGCCCCGGCGATGCTGGCGACGTCGGCGATGAACGGGGCCATGGCCGAGACCACGTTCAACTTCTTCTTCAAGTTCAAGTACGCCAAGACCTACGACGCCGTCCTCGCCACTCCGGTGCGGCCGGTGGAGATCGCGCTCGGTGAGCTGGTCTGGGCAATGATGCGGGGCTCGGTCTACACGGCGGTGTTCCTCGGCGTGATGGTCGTGATGAAGTTGACGACGATCGGCTGGGCGCTGGCCGCGTTCCCCGCGACCATCCTGGTCGGATTCGCGTTCGGCGCGGTCGGCATGATCTTCACGACGATGATGCGCGGCTGGCAGGACTTCGACCTGATGGCGACCGCTCAGTTCGCGCTGTTCCTGTTCTCGGCGACGTTCGCGCCGATCCAGAACTACCCGGTCGTGTTCCAGTGGATCATCCAGCTGACGCCGCTCTACCACGCCGTGGAGATGGTCCGGGACATCACGACCGGCCACCCCGACTGGGGGACGGCGGTGCACGCGCTCTACCTCGTCGTGATGATGGCGGTCGGGCTGTACTTCACCGGACGCCGTCTGGAGAGGATGCTCCTCAAGTAGCCGAGCCGCCGATGCGGCAGCCGAGCCCAGGGAACAACCGGCCGAGCCCACGGAACGACCGGCCGAGCCGACGGCACAAGCGGCGGAGCCCGGGGAACAAGCAGCGTAGCCGCCGAAACGAGCAGCCGAGCCGGCGAGACGCTGAGGACGGACCGGCCCGTGACAGCACCTGGCCGGACGGGCTACAACGAGTGGGCGGGCCTGCGATAACGTCGTCGTTGGCACGGCGAACTGTCGTTGATCCGACAGAAGACGGCGCCCGGCGTACGCGAGCATAAGATCTAGGGACCGGACGAACTAGACGATCCGAAATGGACGTTCAGTTGCGTTCCGGCCGCTCGCGACGGGTCCTGGGGGTGGCTGATGCGGTTGCAGCATCGGGACGGCCAGACGGTCCACCTCGCCTACGGCACGAACGTACGGCCGGCCACCGATCTCCGGAGCATTCTCGCTCAGCTGGATTCGGACGCCGTACCGGTGCGCAAGTTGCTGGGCGTCGACGTGCTCGGCCTCGGGCTGTGGCTCGCCGCCCCGGTGGCGTCCGCGCTCGCGGCCTCCTTCTCGATGCGCCGACGGCTGCGTTCCGAGCTTTCCCTGCGTGGCCTGGAAGTAGTGACCCTCAACGGGTTCCCCTACCGAGACCCGGCCGGGCCCCACGAAAGCCCGCCGCGAGGCGGCGTTCCCCCAGCAGCGGAGCCGGCCGACGCCGGCTCTTCGCGTAGCCGCCTCAGTCCGGCCAAGCGAGCCGTCTACCGGCCGGACTGGACTCAGCGAGAGCGCCTGGAATACACCTTGGACCTGGCCCGCGTGCTGTGCGACCTCATGCCGGACGACGCCGAGCGCGGCTCGGTCTCCACCGTGCCGGTCGCCTGGCGGGAACCGTGGGACTCCGACCGCGCCGACCGCGCCGACCGGCTGCTGGAGGACCTGGCCGACGGACTGGCCGAGATCACCTGGCACACCGGGCGGCTGGTCCGGGTCGGCTTCGAGCCCGAGCCGGGTTGCCTCATCGAGACGAGTGCCCAGGCGATCGAGCACCTCTCCGACGTCGACCCGACCTTCCTCGGGATCTGCCTCGACCTCGCCCACCTCGCATGCGCGTGGGAGTCACCGGCCGACGCCGTGCAAGCCCTGCGGGAACATCGGCTGCAGATCGTGAAGGTGCAGGTCTCGGCCGCGCTCGTCGCCCCGGATCCGACGGCCGCGTGGCCTGTCCTCGAGAGCTTCGCCGAACCCCGGTTCCCCCATCCGACGCGGACGCCGTCCGGCGCTGGAACCGATGATCTCCCCGAAGCCCTCGACGCTGACCTGACCGGTCCGTTGCGCGTACACGTGCATGTGCCCTTGCACTCGCGGCCGCCCGCGCCGCTGACGACGACCCTGCCCGTCGCGCGGGCGGCGTTGGCCGAACTCTTCGCGGGGCCTGAGGCGCTCACGGACCACGTGGAAGTGGAGACCGCGACCTGGGCCTATCGGCTGCCCGCCGGCGAGCACAGCGAGGACGCGGCGGCCGAGGTGGAGTTCGCGCACGCGGAACTGGGCGAGCTAGGGCTGCGCGGCCCGGCGCAAGCGCCGGACCGCGCGTCGCGGGCGCCTCGCCGAGCGGCGGACGACCCGCAGGTGACCCACTGCTGAGTCAGCTCGCCAGTCGGCTCTGCGCGTTGGCGAGCTTCCGGTTGGCCTTGTCTGCCGTCGTCTCGATCTTGTCGGCGGTCAGGCCCACCTTGTCCCGAGCGGTGTCCACGAGTCTGCCCGTCTGCGCCTGCACGACGCCGGCGGCCTCCTGAACGGTCGGGTTCTCCCAGATCTGCTTGGCGGTACGCGCGATCTGGTCGTAGGTCTCCCGACCCGCGCGGGCGCCGAGCACATAGCCGACGGCGAGGCCGGCGACGAACCACATCTTGCCCATTGGTGTGCTCCCTCCTCCAACTCCCGTAGACCATGCCCGCTTTTGCCCCCGAGTACACCTTCATCCGGATGACTGATCTCGCCGAGCACTGGTCGTCTGGGAAAATTGTCTCCTTTGACCGCTCTGGAAGGCCAGGCGACCCGCCCGTACGGGAGACACGGACGCGGCATGACATACCCGCTCGCGCGGTGGCCGGTGGGTTGTGTACTCTTGTGCAGTCGCCAGGGCGAGAGGAGATCCTCACCGCCCTGACCTGCGATCCCCGATAGCTCAATTGGCAGAGCAGCCGGCTGTTAACCGGCAGGTTCTTGGTTCGAGTCCAAGTCGGGGAGCCAGTTGGATCACGAAGCCGGTCGGTTCGCCGACCGGCTTTCTCGTCTTATTCCGCCGTTGTGGTCGCCCGACCCCTCTCCAGCAGGTTCAGTAGGGGAGGAAGGGGGAATCACCATGACCCAGACGATGGACGCCGATGCGCCCGTCCTTGAGAAAGTCCGCGAGGTAATCGATCACGCCAAGGCCGATCAGGTCTTCGGCGCGCCGATCTCGGAGAACGGCGTGACCATCCTGCCCGCGGCCAAGATGCGCGGTGGCGGTGGGGGAGGCGGCGGCACCGGACCCGAAGACCAGGGCAAAGGCAGCGGCGGTGGGGTCGGCGTATCGGCGAAGGCGCTCGGCGTCTTCGTCGTCCGAGAGGGCCAGGTCAGCTGGCGACCGGCCGTCGACGTCACCAAGATCGTGCTCGGCGGGCAGGTGGTGCTGATCACGGCCCTCCTGGTCGCTCGCGCGCTGATCGGCTCCCGGCGCCAGCGGTAAGCCGGGCGTCAGGGGTAGGCGCAGGCTGCTTTGCTCGCGGCGGCGTACTCGGCGGTGCTGAGCGTCGCCGACTGCGCCGCGCCCGGATAGCGCCTGGCATCGATCAACCCGGTCGGCCCGCCGCCGCCGAAACAGGCGGCGGCGGCCACCACGACCTGCTCGCCCGGCGTCATGGACACCGACGTCGTGAACTTCTCGGTCAGCCCGAGCGGACGCCAGGCGCCGGTCGAGCGGCGTACGGCGAACCCGACGATCTCCAGGTTGTGACCGCTCGCGGTGGCCTTCAGCCCGCCGGGCTTCGCGCTGTCGGCCGAGAGCACGAGCGCGATGCCGTCCGGCACCGGCCGGCCCTTCGCGCAGGCGACCGGGGTCAACGCGGCCGGCGGGTTGCCGTGCACCAACGCGGACGGGACGACCTTGCCGTCCGGCAACACGAACCAGCGAACGTCGGGCGTACCGCCGGTGGCGTCGTGCACCCGTTGTCCCACACAGAAACCGGTGAAGCCGAGCGTGCATCCACTCGGGACGGTGGAGAGCACGGGATCGGCGAGTGAGGCGGCTGCGCGTACCGGTGCGCCCTTGCCGTAGGTCACGGCCGTGAAGGTGCGATGCGACGGCATGGCCGGGCAGCCGTTCGCGTCGGCCTTCGGCGCCGGGTCGCCGAGCACCAGGACGATCGTGGTCGCCGCCACGATCAGGGCCAGCGCGCCGCCGGCCAGGATCGGCCACCGCAAGCTCCTCCGCCTGCCGGGCGCTGCGATGGGCCCTTCGTCCGGCCCCGCGTCGAGATCCGTGCCGGGTTCCGGATCAGGCTCCGCGATCTCGCGGTCCAACTGCTCCCAGCGGCGCCGCCAGGCCTCGACGTCGCCACCGCAGGCCCCCACGTACGCGAGGACGACGTCCAGCGACGGTTTGCGGAGTCCGGCCGCCGCCTCGGAAAGCGTGGTGGGACTGTAGCCCGCCGTTCTGGCCAGCGAGCGATAGGTCGGATTGCCCGCCTCGATCCGGACCTTGCGAAGGTCGTACGCGAAGGACTGGAGCGGGCCGGCGAAGGGATCGACAGGATTCTCCTGACGCGCCACGACATCCTCCCAGCGTTCGGAAGGGATCATCGTGCCGAGCCGCGAGCCTGTCGTCAAGCCGATGAGCAGCGCACTGTGGATAACCCGAGGACTATCCACAGTGCACTCACTTGGTTACGGACAGGTGCCGCCGGGCTTCGTCAGCCCAGGACCCGGACGACCGAGGCGTGCGAGCCGTACACCGAGGTCTGATGCACGCTCGACGAACCCCGCGGCGGCGCGGCCTCCAGCATCTGGTTGTTGCCGAGGTAGATCGCCACGTGGACGCTCACCCCGCCGGAGAACCAGAAGATGAGGTCGCCCGGCTTACGCTGGCTGTACGGCAGGATCCGGCCGGATCCCCACTGGCTGCCGGTGTTCGGGCCGATGTCGACGCCCGCCCCGACCCAGTACGCGTACAGCGTGTAACCGGAGCAGTCGAAGCCGTAGCGGTTGTAGTCGATGTGACCACCTGGGCTGGGCGAGCTGATGCCGCACGAGGGCCCGCCCTTGCCGCCGCCGCCCCACGAGTAGGACAGGCCCTTGCCCGTCATGGCCTTGGCCGCGGCGATGACCCGGGCGACCTTCTGCGCGGCGGTGCCGGCCGTCGAACCCTTCGCGCCGCCGATCCGGCCGTGCCCGTCCCGGCAGTCGCCGTAGTGCGAGCCCGTGCCGGTGCTCGTCGACGGCCCGCCGGTCGGCTTGTCGTCGTCGCAGCGCGCCAAGTCCGACACGAAGCCGTCGGTGCCCGTCTTCAGGTAGTAGTCGGCGACCCACAGCCCGTCGCTCGTCTTGTCCCAGATGTAGGACCCGTACGCGTATGCGCCGTACGCCTGGCAGACGACGCGCACCTTGCTGCCGGACGCGTACGTCTTGACCTCGGCCGACGACGTCGACTTCGACTTGCGTCCGGCGAGGTCCACCTTGGCTGGGAAGGTCGTGCCACCGGTCGCGGCGGCCGTCGGGCTGGGCGACGCCACCGGTGTGCCCGCACACTTCGGTACGCCCGGCGTGAAGTTGTCGAAGCCGGTCTTCAGGTAGTGGTCGGCGACCCAGAGGTTGTCGACCGTCTTGTCCCAGATGTTCGAGCCGTAGGCGTTGGCCCCGATCGTCTGGCAGGTGATGTAGACGGTGCTGCCCGCGGCGTACGTCTTGACCTCCTTGGCCGAGACGGACTTGGCGTCCCGCCCGGCGAGGTCCACGGAGGCCTTGAAGCCGAATCGCGCGGGCGCCGTGTCGGTGCAGCGGGCGATCCCGGGCGCGAAGTTCTTCTCGGTGCCCGTCTTCACGTACGCGTCGGGGACGTAGACCCCGTCGTCGGTCTTGTCCCAGATGGTCGACCCGTACGCGACGGAGCCGGCGATCTGGCAGACGATGACGACCTTCTCGCCCTTGCGGTACATGTTCTCCTCGACCACCCGGGCGGTGAGCGACGGCCCGGCCCGGCCGTTGAGATCGGCGGTCGCCGGGTACGCCTTGCCGCTCTGGGCGAGGTCGGTGCAGCGGGCGACGCCGGGGGCGAAGCCGTCGGCGCCCGTCTTGACGTACGCGTCCGGCACGTAGACGCCGTCGGACGTGCGATCCCAGATCGCCGACCCGTACGCCATGTCGCCGCGGTCCTGGCAGACGACCTTGATGGTCGCGCCCGCCTTGTACATGTCCTTCTTGACGACGTTGGCGTCCATCGAGGCGCCGTCGCGTCCGTTCAGCGTCTCCTTGGCGGTGAACGAGACCGCCGAATGCGTCGCGGCGGCGGCCTTGCCCTCGGCCACGAAGGTCATGTCGGCGGCGGCCTCGTCGGCCACCGCGCTCGGTTCGGCCGAGGTGGGGGTGAAGGTCGCCGGGTCCCCGCCCGATCTCAGCGCGACCGCCGTGCCGACGGCCACCGCGAGAACGGCGGCGGAACCGATGAGGAACCAGGGTTTCTTGAGCACATTTGCCACGCGTCGTTTGTAGACCGGGCGGCGGCGCGCAGGAAGCCCTTGACCTGCCGATCAATCAATTCCGAACAACGGACGCCCCCACCCTCACCGCGCCTCGCCTCACCGCGCCTCGCCTCGCCTCACCGCGCCGCGCCGCGCCGCGCCCCGGCTTCAGCGCTGGATCAGGGTTCTCGGTCGAATCTTGGCCCAAGATTCGACACAGATCCCTGATCCAGCGCGGAACGGGCGGTGGCAGCGCTGAGCGGGCGGCGACGCGGACTGCGGCCGCGTGCTGACGCCGGGATGCGATAACGATTCCGATAATTTCCGGAAGGTCATTGACGTGTTGTTCGGCACCCTCAATACTGGGGTCGCTTCCATTGATGCGCGCCTGTCCGCTCCTCGCTGACCAGCGCGAACGCCCCATCAACGCAGGGAGGAACAATGCCACTCCGTACCCGCCGGCTCGGTGCAGCGACGCTCGCGCTGACCGCGTTGGCCGGTTTCACCGTCAGCCTCTTGTCGGCTCAGCCCGCCGCGGCCGCCGACCCGTTGCGTACGCTCGCGGCGGCCAAGGGCAAGTTCATCGGGACCGCCGTCGCGACCAGTCCGCTGGCCAACGAGACGGCGTACCGGACGATCGCGGCTCAAGAGTTCAACCAGGTCACCGCCGAGAACGCGATGAAGTGGGACGCCACCGAGCCGAGTGACAACCAGTACAACTTCACCGGCGCCGATCAGGTGGTCGCCTTCGCCCAGGCGAACAACCAGATCGTCCACGGGCACACGCTCGTCTGGCATTCGCAGACGCCGAGCTGGGTGCAGAGCTTGTCGGCGACCGCGATGAAGGCGGCGATGCTGGACCACATCGCGACCGTGGTCGGCCACTTCGCCAACAACTCGGCTGTCCAGTCCTGGGACGTCGTCAACGAGGTGTTCGACGAGAGCGGCGGCTACCGGACCAGCTTCTGGTACAACACGCTGGGTTCGAGCTTCATCGCCGACGCCTTCCGGGCCGCGCGGGCCGCCGACCCCGACGCCAAGCTGTGCATCAACGACTACAACGTCGAGGGGATCAACGCCAAGTCGACGGCGATGTACAACCTGGTGTCGACGTTGAAGTCGCAGGGCGTCCCGATCGACTGCGTCGGATTCCAGTCGCATCTGGCCACCCAGTACGGCTTCCCGGGCCAGGTCACCGAGAACGTCGCCCGGTTCGCCGCGCTCGGGGTGCAGGTCCGCTTCACCGAGCTGGACGTCCGCATCGTCCTGCCGGCCGACGCCAGCGAGATCACCACGCAGAACCAGTACTACACGAACATCATCAACGCCTGCCTGGCGTCGACGGCCTGCCCCGGCGTGACGATCTGGGGCTTCACCGACAAGTACTCGTGGGTGCCCGACACCTTCCCCAGCGAGGGTCAGGCGCTCATCTACGACGCCGGCTACAACGCCAAGGCGGACTACACGGCGATCGCGACCGCGTTGGGCGGCACGCCCAGCGGTGACACCACCGCGCCGAGCGCGCCGACCAACCTCGCCGCGTCCGGCACCACTTCGAGCGGCACGACGCTGTCGTGGACGGCGTCCACGGACAACACCGCCGTCACCGGCTACGACATCCTTCGCGCGCCCGGCGCCAGCGGCGGCGCGTTCGCCGTCGTCGGCAGCTCGACGTCGACGTCCTATGCCGACAGCGGGCTCTCCGCGTCCTCGACCTACCGCTACCAGGTCCGGGCGAAGGACGCGGCCGGCAACCTGTCGGCCGTCTCGGCCACGGTCAGCGTCACCACGCTGGCCGGCGGCGGCGGACCCGGCGGCTGCTCGGCCGTGGGCACCACCCAGACGCAGTGGCAGGGCGGCTACGTGATCCAGCCGGTCACGGTGACCAACACCGGCTCGGGCCAGATCACCTCCTGGACCGTGACCTTCACGCTGCCCGCGGGCCACACGATCACCGGCTCGTGGAACGCGGTGCTCACGGTCAGCGGCCAGACCGTGACCGCCAAGAACGCGAACTACAACGGCACGCTGGGGGCCGGTGCGAGCACCTCCTTCGGCTTCCAGGTCGCGCGGCCCACGAGCAACACGGCATTGCCCAGCGGGTACGCCTGCGCAGCGCCCTGATCGGCAACGTGCCGACGGTGTCCCCGGGCGCCGTCGGCACGCTCGCCGACCGCTTGTCCCGCCGGCGTCGCCACGGATGCCGGCTCTCCACGGAAGAGGTGATCATGCAAACCCGCGTGAAAGCCCTACTCGCCCTCGTCACCGCCGCCCTGGTCGCGGTGACGGCGGCGATGATCAGCGCCCCGCCCGCCCAGGCGGCGACGCTCACCGAGGTCACCGGCTTCGGTACCAATCCCACCAACCTGCGGATGTACCTCTACGTCCCCGACACCGTGCGTACGCGGCCCGCCGTGCTGCTCGCCCTGCACTACTGCACCGGCACCGGACCGGCCTTCTACTCCGGTACGCAGTTCGCGTCCCTGGCCGACCAGTACGGCTTCATCGTCATCTACCCGTCGGCGACCCGCAGCGGCAGCTGCTGGGACGTCTCGTCGCCGCAGGCGTTGTCGCACAACGGCGGCAGCGACCCGGTCGGGCTGATGTCGATGGTCAACTACGTGCTCCAGAACCGTGGGGCCGACGCCAGCCGGGTCTACGTCACCGGGGCCTCCTCCGGCGGCATGATGACCAACGTCATGCTGGGCGACTACCCGGACGTCTTCAAGGCCGGGGCGTCGTTCATGGGCGTACCGTTCGGGTGTTTCGCCACCACCGACGGGTCCAGCTGGAACAGCGCCTGCGCCAACGGCACGATCACGAAGACGCCACAGCAGTGGGGCGACCTCGTACGCGCGGCGTACCCGGGCTATTCCGGGGCGCGCCCCCGGATGCAGATCTGGCACGGCACCGACGACACCACGCTGCGCTACCCGAACTTCGGGGAACAGGTCAAGCAGTGGACCAACGTCCTCGGCGTCAGCCAAACCCCCGTCTTGACCGACACTCCGCAGTCGGGCTGGACCCGGACGCGCTACGGGACCAACAGCGTCACGGCACCCGTCGAGGCGATCAGCGTGCAAGGCGTCGGGCACAGCCTGCCGCTGAGCGGGCAGGCCGCGATGGCGGTCGCCTTCTTCGGCCTGAACGTTCAGCCCACGTCCTCGCCGACGACGTCACCGTCCACCTCGCCGTCGACTTCACCCTCGACTTCGCCGTCCACGTCTCCGACGACTTCGCCGCAGCCCGGCGGGGGTTGCAAGGTCGTGGACACGGTCAACGCCTGGAACACCGGCCTGACCTCGGACATCGCGATCACCAACACCGGCACGACGGCGATCAGCGGCTGGACGCTGACCTTCACGTTGCCGTCCGGGCAGACCATCACCGGCGGCTGGAACGCGACCTACGCGCCGGCCAGCGGCGCAGTGACGGCCCGCAACGTTAGTTACAACGGGACCATCGCGCCGGGCGGCTCGACGAGCATCGGCTTCCAGGCCACCCACACAGGTAACACCGCCAAACCGGCGTCGTTCGCGCTCAACGGCGTGACCTGCACCGTCGGTTAGGCGTCGCGGACAGCGAGGTCCCGGGAAGCGTCCACCCGGGACCTCGCCTCGCGGCGTCGATCAGGTACGCGGCTACGGCTTGGCGGGCTTCTTCGTGCCGAACAGCCAGGCCTGGAACACCGAGTCGAGCTGCTTGCCGGAGACCTGCTCGGCGAGCGTGACGAACTCGTCCGTCGTCGCGACGCCGTCCGCCTTCTGCTCGGCCCACTTCTTCAGGATCTCGAAGAACGCCTTGTCGCCGACCGCCTTGCGCAGCGCGTGCAGTGCCATCGCGCCCCGGTCGTAGGGCGAGTCGCCGAACAGCTCCTTCTTGCCCGGCTTGGCCGGAGGCGTACGCCAGATCGACGCGTCGGAGTTCTTGTAGACGTTGTCGAAGATCGCCTGAGCGGTGGACTCGTGCTTGTGCTCGGCCCACAGCCACTCCGCGTACGAGGCGAACCCCTCGTTCAGCCAGATGTCCTGCCAGGTCTTGACCGAGACACTGTCGCCGAACCACTGGTGGGCCAGTTCGTGCACCACGACGCTGTCGTTCACGCCGCGCCGGAAGAACCCGGCCGAGTAGACCGGCCGGCTCTGGCATTCGAGCGCGAAGTGGAGGTCGTCGTCCTTCACCACCACGCCGCCGTAGGAGTCGAACGGGTACGCCCCGAAGACCGACTCGAGATAGTCGGCGATCGCGACGGTGTGGCTCATGGAGGTGTCCGCCGCCCCCTTGGCAAGCTGCTTCGTCACGCCGAGCACGACCGGCTTGCCCTTGTGGGTGGAGTTCACGACGCGGTAGTCGCCGATGGCGAGCGTGGTCAGATAGCTGGCCATCGGCTTGCTCTCCGACCATTTCCAGGTCGTCCAGCCCGCCTCGGTCTGCTGCGGCCCCTGTACGCCGTTGCTGATGGCGGTCAGCCCCGCCGGGACGGTGATCTGCACGTCGTAGGTGGCCTTGTCCTGCGGATGGTCGTTGACGGGGAACCACAGGCTGGCCGATTCGGGCTCACCGACCACGAACGCACCGTCGGCGGTGTGGAAGAAGCCCATCTTGCCGACCTCGGGATCGGTCACCGAGCCCGGTACGCCGTCGTAGACGACGCGTACGGTGAACTTCACGCCGGTCGCCAAGCCGTGGTCCGGGGTGATCACGAGCTCGTTGCCCGTGCGAGTCTGCGTCGCGGGCTTCTCGTCCACGGCGACCGACCGCACCGTCATACCGCGCAGATCGAGATTGAACGTCGACAGGTCGGCGGTCGCCGAAGCGGTCACCGTCACGTCGCCGTTCAGCCGATTCGTCTTCGGGTCGTACTTGACCTTGATCGCGTACGACGCGACGTCATAGCCGCCGTTGCCATAGGTCGGGTAGTAGGGATCCCCGATGCCGGCCGCACCCGCCTGGAAGTTCAGGCTCGGCGTCGGCGACGCGGCCGGCGCGGACGAGGCGGACGTCGGCGAACCCGTGTCGTGGCTGGTGCACCCGGTCGCGGTCGCGGCCAGTGCCGCCGCCGCGAGGGCAGCCCAAACCGTCTTCCCCCGTGTGTTCAACTCTTCCTCCTGGTCGAACGAAGTCCGCCGAGCATTCGGCGGACTTCGAGGAGGTTAAGCCGATGAGATCACACCCGGATCACGGTCACTGGCCAGCGCGGGTGGTGCTGTCCCGGACGACCAGTTCGGTGGCCAGTTCGACGCGCGGGCTCTCGACCTCCTCACCTCGGGCCAGCCGGAGCACGGTACGCGCGGCGAGCATCCCCATCTCGGCCAGCGGCTGCCGGACGGTGGTCAGCGGCGGCGACGCCCAGCGGGCCTCGGGCAGATCGTCGAAGCCGACCACGCTGATGTCGTCCGGCACGCGCAAACCCTTACGGCGTACGGCTTCGTAGACGCCGAACGCCATCTGGTCGCTCGACGCGAACACCGCCGTCGGCGGGTCCGGCAGTTCCAGGAGCGCGGTTCCGCTGGTGAAGCCGGACTCGTGGTAGAAGTCGCCCGGCTGGATCAGGGAGTCGTCCACCTCGATCCCGGCGGCCTCCAATCCGGCGCGGTAGCCGTCCAGCCGGGCGCGGCTGCACAGCAGGCGACGCGGTCCGGCGACGAAGCCGATCCGCCGGTGGCCCAGCGAGATCAGGTGCTCGGTCGCGGCCAGCCCGCCCGCCCAGTTGGTCGCGCCGATGGTGGGCACGTCGAACGACGGCACCCCGGCCGGGTCGATGACGACCAGGTGCACGTCGAGCCGCCGCAGTTCGGCCTGCACGGGCGGGTCGAGCACCGAGGTGACCAGGATGACGCCGTCGCTGGCCCGGGCGCGCAGGTTCTGCAGCCACTGCCGGGTCGACGAGGTACGCCGGTGGATGGCGGACACCACGGTGCCCGCCCCGCTGGTGTGGGCGACGTCCTCCACCCCGCGGATGATCTCGACCGCCCAGGGGCTGTCCAAGTCGTTGAAGACGAGGTCGATCAGGTCCGCCCGATCGCGCGTACGCCCGATGCGCCGCCGGTATCCGTGCCGCCGCAGCAAGTCCTCGACGCGCTGGCGCGTCTCGGGCGCCACATCCGCTCGCCCGTTCACCACCCGCGACACCGTCGGCACCGAGACGCCGGCCTCCCGTGCGATCGCGGTGATGGTGATCCTCTGCTCGTCCGCCGCCACTACCTGTCTCCTCATCATTCGTCGGTTCAGCGTACGACCGGAATGTTGCGGAAGGCCACGGCCGCCCCAGTGAGCCAAAGTTTCGGAGGACTATCGTTAATTTTCGGTCCCATGACGTACGCTATGTCGGCCCGTCGGTCCGTCACAAGCGTTGCCATGACGAAAACTCGGACCAAAAGTTCCGGAAGACAGGCAGGAGCCGCATGCTCACGGACAAGGCCACCGGCGACACCGCCCGCGAAATCTGGCAGGACGTCGCCCGACCGGCCGCCGACCGGGCCGCCGATCTGCTCGCCCGGATGACCCTCGAGGAGAAGGTCGCCCAGCTGGGCTCGGCCTGGGTGGCATCGTCGCCGAACCCGGGCGCCGAGGTCGCGCCGCACCAGTACGAGTTCGCCGAGTCGACCATCGACTGGGCCAAGCTGGTCCAGCATGGCCTCGGCCAGCTCACCCGGCCCTACGGCACCGCTCCGGTCGAGCCCGTCGAGGGCGCGCAGTGGCTGCGCCGCCGCCAGGCCGAGATCGTCGAGGCCAGCCGCTTCGGCATCCCCGCCCTCGTCCACGAGGAGTGCCTCGTCGGGTTCATGACCTGGCGGGCCACCGTCTTCCCGACGCCGCTCGCCTGGGGCGCCACCTTCGACCCGGCGCTGATCGAGCTGATGGCCACGCACATCGGCGCGACGATGCGATCCGCCGGAGTCCATCAAGGACTCGCACCGGTCCTCGACGTCGTCCGCGACCCCCGGTGGGGCCGGACCGAGGAGACCGTCGGCGAAGACCCGTACCTCGTCGCCACCGTCGGCTCGGCCTACGTGCGCGGCCTCCAGCAAGCCGGGATCATCGCCACCCTCAAGCATTTCGCGGCCTACTCGGCCTCGCGCGCCGGGCGCAACTTCGGGCCGGTCGCGGTCGGCCCCCGCGAACTCGCCGACGTGCTCCTGCCGCCGTTCGAACTCGCGTTGCGCGAGGGCGCCGGCTCCGTCATGCACTCGTACGCCGAAATCGACGGAGTGCCGGCCGCGGCCGACGTCCGCCTGCTCACCGGACTCCTTCGCGACGAGCTGGGGTTCACCGGCACCGTCGTCGCCGACTACTTCGGAGTGTCGTTCCTCCAGACCCTGCACGGTGTCGCCGCCGACCCGGCGGCCGCGGCCGCGCTCGCCCTGGCCGCCGGCGTCGACGTCGAACTGCCCGCCACCCGCTGCTACGGCGAACCGCTGCTGGACGCCGTACGCTCCGGCGCGATCTCCGAAACGCTGATCGACCGGGCCGCGGATCGCGTACTGCGGCAGAAGATCGACCTCGGCCTGCTCGACCGGCTGGACCCGCCCACCGCCGTCGACTTCGACCCGGCTGCCAGCCGAGACCTGGCCCGACGCGTCGCCGAGGAATCCGTCGTGCTGCTCGCCAACGACGGCACCCTCCCACTCCGGGCCGCCAAGATCGCCCTCGTCGGCCCGTACGCCGACGACGTGGCCGCGATGCTGGGCTGCTACTCGTTCGCCGCCCACCACGGCCTCCAAGCCGACCCGGGCGTGGACGTGCCGACGCTGCGGACGGCGTTGCCCGCCGAACTCCCGGCGGCGACCTTCACCGACGACATCGCCGACGCCGACGTCTGCGTAGCCGTCGTGGGGGACACCTCGGGACTCTTCGGCCGGGGCACCACCGGCGAAGGCTGCGACGTCGAAGACCTCAGCCTTCCCGGCGACCAAGACCGGTTCCTGAGCGAACTGCTCGACATCGGGACCCCGGTCGTCCTCGTCCTGCTGACCGGACGGCCCTACGCGCTCGGGGCGTACGCCGACCGCTGCGCGGCCATCGTGCAAGCCTTCCTCCCCGGCGAAGAAGGCGCCTCCGCCGTCGCCGGAGTGCTCAGCGGACGGGTCAACCCCTCCGGCCGCCTCCCGATCGGCATCCCGCGTGGCCCCGGCGGACAGCCTGCTGCGTACCTGGGACCTCGATTGGCCCACCGCACCGGCGTCAGCAGCGTCGACCCCACACCCCTGTACGCGTTCGGCCACGGTTTGGCGTACACGTCCTTCAGCTGGAGCGACGTGACCCCAGCCGAACCCACCGAGCTGGCCGCCGACGAGACGATCACGGTGTCCCTGACAGTGACCAACGATGGCGACCGGCCCGGCGCGGAGATCGTGCAGCTCTACCTCCACGACCCGGTGGCGCAGGTCACCCGGCCGGTCCAACGCCTCGTCGGGTACGCCCGCGTGCCCCTCGACGCCGGACGATCGACCCGAGTCAGCTTCCGCTTCCACCCCGACCTCGCCGCGTTCACCGGCCTGGACGGCCGCCGCATCGTCGAACCCGGCGACCTCGAACTCCGCCTCGCCGCCTCCAGCACCGATCTCCGGGCGACGATCCCGCTCCACCTCACCGGCCCCGAACGCGTGGTCGGCCACGATCGGGTCATGGTCGCCGACGTGACCCTGGGGGTTCGCTGACCCCCTCCCAGGGCCAGGGTTATCCATGCGATCTTGGGTCTGGATCGCATGGATAACCCTGATCCGCTGAAAAGCACGGGACGGTGGATGAAATCGGCTGGCCCCGACGGCTACTCTAGGGACCACGCGAAGGTCAACCGGCCCGCCCGGCCGACCGCCGTGCCAGGGGCCGTAGCTCAGCCGGTCAGAGCAGGGGACTCATAATCCCTCGGTCGCGGGTTCGAGCCCCGCCGGCCCCACACATTCGTCTTGAGCTGCCCGAGCGCGCGCGGCGTTGTGTCAGCATTCGAAATGCGCGTCAGTTGGAAGCCAGCCAGATCACACCGTCCGGGCCGGGCAGGTGCTTCTCCGCCAGCAGCGCTTCGAGAGCATCGCCCAGCCTGACGAGGCCGTTACTCGTACGCGGGAATCGTTGTGCGGACACGAAGACGATGCCGGCGTGGGCGGCCCCCTGTGCGGCGAGACGGGCGAAGTCGCTGACGTTCTCGGTTACGACGCATCGGTTGTTACGCGCGGCCCACGCCAGCACATCGTCGTCAGACCGGGAGGCTAAGCCAACCTCGACGTCCAGTGCGGCGAGCACATCGTGGCCTTTGTCGCGCAGTCGCTTCGCAAGAGCAGGCGGATACATCTCGTCAAGCAGTACGCCAGTCACGACTTCCGTCGCAGAAGCGCCTGTTGGGCCGCCCACAGCTGCTCCTCTCGCTCGGAGACCTCAGCGTTGCTGGCGATTCGTTCGTCGATCTCTCCCGGGTAGGCAGCGTAGTAGCGGAGTGCGACACCGACTCGAGCCGAGCTTAGGCCGGTAACGGCTGCGAGCTCGGAGGCGAGGGCGTTCCCGTCCAGGTCGGGACTCTCCGCGCGGATGGCGTTGAGCGCCGCGACGACCTCCCAGACATCCGGGCCACCCGCTAGTGCGGCTCGGCGGCCGGCTGGACCGGGGCGGAAGACGATGCCGGGATGTTCGTACGCACGCAGCGACTCGTCGATGAACATGTTGGCGACCGATGAGGAGGACGATCCCGGGTGCTCCTTGACGTACTTGTCCAGCCGGGAGAGCACCTCTTCATCGAACCGCACAGAACGCGGAGCAGTCATGACTACAGCGTAGTCGATCGTAGTCACGGAGGGAGGAGTTTCGCGGACCCAAGTCGCCGGCACCGGGGTGCCATGATCCTGTGGTGGCGCGCACGACCGACTCTTCGAATCATGGCCTGTCCCCGGTGGGGTACCTGGTCGCAGGTGCTCTGTGGTTCAGCCTGATCGGATGCTTCCGGGGTGTCTTGGGCGACGAGGGTGTCGCCGAGTCAGCAGCGGTCGGAGCTTTGACGGGACTTCCGATCGGCCTGTTGTGGTACGCGGAGGCGCGACGGGCACGGCGGTATCGCTCGTCAGTTGACCCGGACGCTCGATCACTACGCCCCCCTGAGCCGTCGGCTGTGGTGAGGCCCTGGCACGGAAGTCGCCGCTTTCGGCATTCGGTCGGGCTTCGCGCCTTCGTGATGACGAGTGCCTTGATCGGCTCGGCTGTCGCCGTCTGGGCCACCTTCGCGCCCGACGTCGCGCCCGCTGGCATCGCGGTCGGTCTTTGGGGCTTGGCGGCTGTCCCTGTCGCCTTCGCCTGGAGCCTCCACATGACGTTCACCGAAGTTGGCGCCGACGGTCTCGTTGTCCGTACACCGATCCGAAAGCAGGCGATCGGATGGAACGAACTGGACTTCGTCCGATGGCAGAGGGAGTCGAGCCATGACGTCCTGGTGTTTTGCGCCATCGACGGCCGGGAGGTCAAAGCTGCTGGTGTCGCGGTCGCTGTGGCCGGGCAGGGCGAGCGACGGATGCTGCGGCTGCGGGGCGCTGTGCAGATGGCGTGGGCTGCTGGTTCGGCGCCGCGGCAACGTCGCCGACTTGTGATCCGCCTGGCCGAGGCGCTGAGGGCGCGTCGGGCTCAGATGGCGCCGACCGAGTGCGAGGTGCCCGGCTCTCCATCCGGACTGGCAATGGATCACCTGTGATCATTGGTACGCGTTTCGCGTTCTGACGCTGCGGCCCCACCCGCAAACGGGAAATGTCCGATTAAGGAAAGCCCAGCTCATTAGTGAGCTGGGCTTTCGCTCGTCTGAGGCGGAGCCGACCTGCGAGGCCGGATGTGGGGTACGCGCGCCTAGGCCTTCGGCCGCCGCAGACGGGGCCACGAACGGGACAGTGGCGATTGTCGGGCCGTGGCACGATGCTTCCGCGATACCGCACATCGCGGTTGAGTTGTGCACGGGGAGTTCCCATGAGATTGCGTTTCCTGGCCGCTGGTGCCGCCGGCGGACTGCTGGCGGCATTGCTGCCACTCCTGCCCGCATCAGCGTCGGCCACTGCCGTCCCGCCGCCCGTAGTCAACGGCACTACGACGGCCAACGCCGCCACGCCGACGGCCAGCGCCGTTACCACGACAGCAGGCGCCGTTACCACGGCAGAGGTCGACACTTCCTCGACACGGTGCGAAGGCAACCTGGCCTTCGGCGCGGTTGTCGTGTGCCGCTCTATCACGGGCACACGCAAGGATCTTTTCAAGATCCATACAAGCGTGGCTAACGACACCCTGTACACCCTGCTCGGTCGGTCGTCGGGGGACGGGGTCAGCGCCTCGATCGCCGACTCGCATGGAACAGTCGTCTGCGGCGTCTCCACTGACGCAGGTTCGTGCCAGCTCGGTGCGGCCGGGCTCTACACGCTGACGGTCTGGCTCTACTCCGGCGGAAGCGGCAACTACACGATCTCGGTCGAGTCGATGCGTACGCCGTCGTCCTGCTCCGCGCTCGCGGACTCGTTCTTCTCCTTCGCCTCACCGGGCGTGGCCAGGACCTTGCCGACGGGTTCGGCGGGTCAGTGCTACGCGTTCGACCAGCCGCAGGGTTCGGTGCTCTACCTGTCCGCTCCGGGAGGCGGTGACGTTCAAGGGCCCATCTTGGACGCGCAGTACCAACCGGTCTGCTTCGTTCGGTACGCCGCGAACTGCACGCTGAGCCGGCCCGGCCCGTATCACTTGTTCCTGCACGAGTTCTACGGCAACCAGGCGGCGTACACGCTTTACCTGCCACGGATCTCGAACTCCGTCGGCTGCCCGGCGGCGACGGCCGGCCCCTTCGGCGACCAGGGCAGCGCCGTGGCCTCCGGAACCGTCACCAGCAGGATCGCCTGCCACCAGCTGAGCGTCGCGAACCCCGAAACCGTCGGCGTACGCTTCAGCCAGTTCGAGGACCAGTACCTGTGGTGGTGGATCTACGACAACGCCGGTCGGCAGGTCTGCGAGAAGTACAGCAACGCCGACGGCTGTCCGTTGTCGGCGGCCGGCCAGTACACGATGGTCGTGCTGAACCAGAGTTGGGAGCCCTCGCTCACCTACGAGCTGGGGATCACGAACCTGTCTGGAAGCGCCGGCTGCGGTTCGGCCACCGCCACGAACTGGGACCAGCCGGCACTGGTGCTCCATGTGACATCGCCGGTGCAGATCAATTGCGTACCGGTGACAGGACGGGCGGGCGACCGGATTCTCACCTACGTCGCCCCGACGGCGTACAACGAGGCGCGCGCACTGCTCGTCGACGGCTCCGGCACGCTTGTCTGCACGGGCTACTCCAGTGAGGACGGTTGTCAATTGCCGGCGGACGGGACCTACCGGGTGCTGTCCTACCTTCGCAACTGGGACAGCGGGAGCACCGATCTGACCTACAAACTGCAGGTACGCCGACTCAACGAGCCGATCGGATGCCCGACGGTGACACCGGGGGCCTACAACGCCGCTCCGGCAGGCTCACTGGCGGGCAACCGGTGCCGAGTTCTGCGGATCCCGGCGGCCGGCAGCTACCGGATCAAGCCCGTGGACGCCGGCGGTTATGAGGCGTACGGCCAGATCTACGACGCCGCGGGGATCAAGGTCTGTACCACGCAGATGTGTACCTTCCCGGCGGGGGGCAGCTACACCTTGGTCCTGAACGGTTCGGTGCCAAGCACTGTCCTCGACGAAGATTACAAGTACGCCCTGGCGGTGCTGCCGACGGTGCCGTTCGGCTGTCCCCAGGTCTCCGACGACTTGGGGTCGCTGGCGGCGTATCAGGGGCAGTTCGGTTCCCCGGCGCAGTTCGACTGCGTACAACTGGCCAGCCCGGCGGGCGCGAAGATTATGGAGGTGCTGCCGGGTAACGCGAGCGGTGCTGGACGGCCCTCGGTGACCGTTGTGGACGCGGACGGAAACTACGTGTGCGACTCCACCTACTCGCTCCGGCAGTACTCGTGTGAGCTCACCGGAGCCGCACCGTTCTACGCGGTCATGACTGGCGCCAACGGCAATCCGGCCAGTAGCTACACCGTGAGCTTCCCCCGGGTGAGCGGGACCAACTCCTGTGCCGTGCTGCCGCAGGGCGCCACGGGCGCGTCGATCACGACCAGCCATGACCACTTCGCGGCCTGCTTCTCGGTCCCGGCCGACCAGCATGGCGCAAAGGAGGTCTTCACCTACACCCGGACCTCGGGCACCGGTGACGCCGGCTTCACCGTGGTTGACGCCAACGGGGTTGTGTGGTGCGGGTACTTGGGCTCACCGTCGATCAACCGCAGCACCACGTGCACTCTGCCGGCCGGGCCGGTGACGGTGGTGCTGGAGGCCGACGCGGTCGATGCCACCTACCAGATCTCGCACGTGGCTGGGGCGTAGGCGACGGCGTATGAGACGAGATGCCCGGCCGGTCCGCGACCGGCCGGGCATCTCAGGTTCAGCGCCACCCAGACGCCGCCACGCTAGCCGCCACAGTTCGTCGGGCTTGTTCCATGTGGCGGTGGGCGTCATGCAGTATGTATCGGATCCCCCTACGGTCCGGCGGTGCTGGGGAAGCCGGTCCAGCGCAGGTCGGGTGGGAGGGTGGCTTTGGTCGTTGAATGTGATGATGGCTGGGGCAGGGCCGTTCGGTACTCGATGAGTGTCAGGGCGGTGTTGGCGCTGTTGAGGTCAAGCCAGCGGGTTGGGGGCGCGTCTAGTGCGTAGCGGACCAGCCAGGCGATCGGGTGGGCGTGGGTGACCAGGTCCTCGTGTGTGTCGAGGGAGGGCCTGGGCGCCGTTGCGAAACGGGCGGTCAAGGATTCAGCGAGCCTGCGGCCCGAGGCAGCCTCGGTGGCGTCGTAGCCGTCGAAGAATCCAGCCCCAGTGCGGGGGGCGTTTCGGCGGGGCTGAGGACGTATGGCATATGGTCGATGAGTTCGGCGGCCTCGCCCACGGGCACGTCCGGCAGATGCCGGGCGATCGTGCGGTGACCTCACCGATAAGGTCGCATCGACCGGCTACCCAGGGGGAGTCGCCTGGGGGTCGTCCTATTGGTGGGCACCGCCGTCGTCGGTGTGCTCGCCGTCGCGCGGGCGCGGCGGCTGTTCCAGCTTCGATGACAGCCCTCGAGGTCAGGCGGGCTCCGGGCCTGTGCCCGGGACTTGCCGGCCGCGGCCCACTCCATCATCCTGAGCCGTCAAACGAGGTGGCGCTTGTGTCTTTATGCGAAGCCCGCCGGTCCCTACTCAGCGCTTGACTGATTGCCCCCGCGTTTTGCGGCTAACGTACCGTTGAGGGGTACGGTAGCCGTAGGAATGATGGGTATCGAAGGAGTATCCGATGGTGGCGAGGCAGGCGGGGCTGCCGCCTGAGCTGACTCGGGCACCGATGCGGACGGTCCGCCCGCGGGATGTCACGGTCTATGCCCATGCACGCCCGCAGCTTGCCCGGCTGGCTGAAAGCGGGTTGCTCCACCGGCTCGCTCCTGGTTTCTACGCGATCGTTCCGCAAGACCGCGTCGGCGACAATTGGCTTCCTTCGCTTGAAGGGGCTGCGGCCGGAATCGCCGCCGCAGAGTTCGGCGTCGGCCGTTACGCGTTGATGGGGATGACCGCGGCTCGGCTACATCACGCCATCCCGCGTGCCGTCGCTGTCGCCAATGTGGCTGCTCCTCGACGGAGGGAGCCGCTGAGGCTCACCGATCGTCCGGCGACGATCCGGTTCTACGTTCGCGACGTCGAATCGATGCGAGTGGAGAGGCTTCAAACGGACATGGGCGCGTGTCTGGTGACGACGCCGGAGCAGACGGTGCTCGACCTCGTGCATCTCGCCGTCGGCGAAGGGTCAGGACAGGAGGCGGAGGCGGCGATCCGGATGCTGCTGCCGCGTTGTGATCGGCAGATGCTCGGCGAGATCGCTGCGGGTCAGCGACTGAAGCGGGCGTTGGATCGCGTGCTGGCGCTGGAGGTGACGTGGCGTTAGACGCCGACGTGGCGGAGGACGGCCAGGACCCGACGGTTGTCGCTATCCGAGGACGGCAACCTGAGTTTCGCGAAGATGTTCGCCACATGCTTCTCCACCACTCCGGGGGTGATGACAAGAGCCGCCGCGATCCCGGCGTTGGATCGTCCCTCGGCCATCAGCGAAAGCACCTCACGCTCCCGTGGGGTCAGCGACGCCAGCCCGGCCGTGTCCTGCCCGGCCCGCATCAGGTGGCCGACCACCTCCGGATCCAGTGCGGTACCACCGGATGCCACGCGGGTCAGTGCGTCCACGAAATCGGCGACGTCAGCGACGCGATCCTTGAGCAGGTATCCGACGCCGGTCGGTCGATCGGCGAGCAGGCGGGTCGCGTAGCGGGTCTCCACGTACTGCGAGAACACCAGCACACCGACGTCGGGATGGTCGCGTCGGATGTCGATGGCAGCGCGCAGTCCCTCGTCGGTGTGCGTCGGCGGCATCCGGATATCGATGATGGCCACATCCGGTACGACGGCGGCGATCGCGGAATGCAACGCGTCCGCGTCGGCCACCGCCGCACACACCTCGAAGCCGCGGTCGGTGAGCAGCCGGACCAACCCTTCGCGCATCATCGCGGCATCCTCCGCGATCACCACCCGCATGCTGTCGCCTCCGTTCACACCTGTGTGGGCAGCTCGATCTCGACCCGGGTCGGACCGCCGCTCGGACTGTGTACGCGCATTCGGCCATCCACGACGGCGATGCGGCGGGCGAGGCCGGACAGGCCGGGACCGTCCGGGTTCGCCCCGCCGATGCCGTCGTCCGCGACGGTCAGCGTCACGTGCTCGCCGGATCGAACTACGCCGAGCCGGATGCGAGTCGCCCGGCTGTGTTTGGCTGCGTTCGCGAGAAGCTCGGAGGCGCAGAAGTAGGCGATGGTCTCGATCGCGGGCGCCGGCCGCTCCGGCAGCTCGACGTCTGCCGTGACCGGGAGGGCGGTGCTCGTCGCGAGCGTGGCCAGCGCGTCGCCGAGCCCGTTGTCGAGGACCGGCGGGTGGATACCGCGGACCAGGTCGCGCAGGTCGGCGAGGGCATCCTTCGCTCCGGCGCGGGCGAGCGCGACCAGTTCGCGGGCTTGGGCGAGGTCGGGTGGCGGGCCGTCGACGCCGAGCTTCTCGGTCGCCATGCCGAGGTTCATCGCCACCGTAGCCAGCCGGATCTGCGCGCCGTCGTGCAGGTCCCGTTCCAGGCGGCGCATCATCGCGGCCGCGTCGTCGATCGCGTGGGCCCGGCTGACCTGCAGTTCGCGGACGCGCTCGGCGAGCCGGCGCGGACCGAGCAGGCGTCGCATCGCAGCAAGGTCCAGTGCCGTCCCGGCCCGCATCAACCATGGTGCGACCAGCAGCATGGCGAAGCCAGCCGCGGCGATGAGCAACGTCCCGGCGAACGTCCGCGTACTGATCATGCCGAACGGCGTCAGCGCCCGCACCGGCCCGAGCAGAGTGCCGGCCGGGTGGTTACGGAACAGCGGCCACCACACCGGGTAGCTGAGGTTGATCAGGCCGAACACATAGCAGAAGGCGCCGTAGCCCTCGGGGATGGCCAGTGGCACCTTGAGCAGGCCGTACCCGACGGCACGCCAACCCGGTCCGTCGGAGACCAGGGCACCGATCCGCTTGGAGGGCCGGGGCGGCGGGGCGTCCACCTGCACGGCGAGTAGCCGTTCCGCGAGTGAGCGCTGCACGGCTCCCATCGCGCGCCCGATCGGGGCGGCCAGGACGACCAGGAGCGCGATGGTGACCGTGAACAGGACTACGAACAACGGTGCGACGCCCGGTCCGGGCCGATGGGCCAAAGCCCCGGTCGCCCACAGGATGAGGACGCCCGCGGCCGGCACGACCGCCGGTACGGCCAGGATCGCGACGGCCCCGACCGCGCCGGCGACGCAGAACACCGCCTGGCGCAGGGCCAGCGTGGTGAACGGAGCGCGCAGCACGGTCATCAGCCCATTGTCGCTGGTCACGCGTCGCGAAGGCGGAGCAGCACGCCGCCGAACAGGACGGCCACCGCTGCGTACCCGAACATCAGCAGCGTGCTGATCCAGGCGGAGAACACCCCGGGTATCGGCGAGGTCACCGCGATCGAGTTGAGCAGCATCAGCAGCGGGACAAACCGCCCGACCGAGATTCCACTCTCGCCGAACAGCCCGGCCACGATCATCGGGACGAACATCAGACCGAACAGAATGCCGATCGCGGCGCCCGAGTGCCGCACGATCGTTCCGATCCCGACCCCAATCAGCGCGGTGGAGCCCAGGTACACGCCGGTCAGCAGGACCGCGCGCAGGACCGCCGGGTCACCGACGGAGGCGGCCGGGATCGCGGTGCCGCGGATCGCGAGTTGCCCGCTCAGGTAGCCAGCGAAGCTCGCGACCAGGCCGACGGTCAGCGCCGCGCCGCCGCACACGGCGACCTTCGCGGCCAGGACGATCCGACGTCGCGGCACCGCGGCGAACGTCGAGCGGATCATCCCGGTGCCGTATTCACCGGTCACCATCAGGACGCCGAGCGCTCCCAGGAGCAGCTGGGCCACAATGGCACCGCCGAGGCTGTTGTTCAGGATCTGGGCGACGGTGGCGAGCGGGGTGTGCGACCGGTACCCGAGGCCCACCCCGGCGCCGGTCGCGGCCATCGAGACCACCGCCGCGACGGCCAGCCACCACGTCGACCGGACGCTGCGCATCTTGATCCGCTCCATCCGGGCCGCGTGCCGGAATCCGTACCTGCTCATGGCGCTCCTACTCCGCGATAGTCGGTGGCCTGCGAGGTGAGCCGGAAGAACGCGTCCTCCAGGCTGTCTTCGCCGGCGGCGAGTTCGGCGACGGTTGTCTCGGCCAGCAGCCGGCCGCGCCCGATGACCACCAGCCGGTCGGCGTCAGCGCCATCTCGGCGATGAGGTGGCTGGACACGAACACCGTCCGGCCCTCGGCAGCGAGTCCGCGCAGCAGGTCCCGGATCCAGCGGATGCCCTCCGGGTCCAGCCCGTTGACCGGCTCGTCGAGCAGGAGGACACCCGGATCGCCGAGCAGAGCCACAGCGACGCCGAGCCGCTGGCGCATGCCGAGCGAGTAGGTGCCGGCGCGCCGCGTCGCCGCGTCGGACAGCCCGACGATGCGCAGCACCCGCTCGACCCGGGAAGCGGGAATGTCGTTGCTCGCGGCCAGCGCGGCCAGGTGCGCACGGGCGCTGCGGCCGGGATGGAACGCCCCGGCCTCCAGCAGCGCGCCGGCCGTCTTCAGCGGCCAGTTCAGCTCCGGGTACCGGACGCCGCCGATCAGTGCCTCGCCATGGTCCGGGGCATCCAGGCCGAGGATCATCCGCATCGTCGTGGACTTGCCGGATCCGTTCGGGCCGAGGAAGCCGGTCACCACCCCTGGCTGGACCCGGACGCTCAGCCCGTCGACGGCGACCTGGTCGCCGTAGCGTTTGGTCAGCTCACGTAGTTCGATCACACCATCGACGCTAGGCAACGCCGTCGGCGGTCGGAAGCCGGAAACCATCCGACTCCGCGTGGGGGTTTCCACCCCTATCGCGGCAGCTCGAGTTCGTCTCGTTCCTCAGCGCGAAGATCACGGACTTTCTCCGCGACCAGCGCCGCGCGGCTGAGGCGACGGACGCTCACCGACGAGCGGCCAGGGACCAGCTCAGCCCGTCGTGCGGGTGTCCGTCGCCACCCAGGTGAGCTCCCAGGTCTTGCCGCTGTCGGCGGAGTAGGACTGTTCGAAACGCGCCGAGTCGTCGCTGATCTTCAGGATGACGAAACGGACGAGGACCGCACGTCCGCGCAGCGTGTCGACGCCGAAGAACTCGCCTCGTTCGTCGGTGAACTCTCCGAATGTCGGTGGGGTGAGCAAGCCGTCGCCCATGTTGGCGAAGTTCAGGCTCCACTGTCGAGCCTCGGGGTTATAGAGCCGCAGCGAGACGCCCTGAATTCTGCCCGACGCGCCCGCGACGTCCAGCTCGACGAGATTGGAGCCGCCTTCGCAGAAGGAATGAACAACGGACGTCCCGTCGAACTCGATCCAAGTCGCCTCAGGTGAGAACGCACCCCGCAGCACTCTGACGTGGGTCGCCCAGGCGCCGATCTCCCAATCGAAATCCCGGCTGCCGTCGCGACTCACCGTCCACACCCGCCGATCCGATGGGCGGCATCGTCGGCTACGAGCCGGCCGCAATGGTCAAGCATCGGCATCAGCAGCCCATTCAGCACGTGCACCTCGGCTTGCAGTGGCAAACTCACTCGGCCACCCTAGCGGACCGGACTTCTGCCGGCGCACCATCTCGACTTGCGGTTTCGGACGCCTTCCGACCGATCTTCGTCGACCCGTCCTACCGGAATGCCGAGATGTGGTCGCGGACCCAGTCGGCGAAGGTGCGTGGTGCGCGGCCGAGTAACTGCTCGACAACAGGGCTGACCTCCCGCTCGGCCGGTGTCGGCTCGCCGAGGACGGCGAGCGTGGTCTCGACCGCCCACTCGGGCATGAACCGCAGCATCTGTGCGCGTGCCTCCTCGCGGGTCTGCTCGATGAACTGGACGGGCTCGCCGAGTGCGTCGGCAATCGCCTTGGCACGCTGTCGCGGCGTACTGACCGCCGGCCCGGTCAGCTCGTAGATCGCTCCGGCGTGTCCGTCGTCGCCTAACGCGATAGCGGCGACTTCAGCGATGTCGGAGGGATCTACCGTCGGCATGCCGACGTCACCGAACGGCGCGATGACCGTCCGTTGATGACGGATCGAATCCGCCCAGGCGTACGCGTTGGAGTTGAATCCGCCGGGCCGCAGAACGGTCCAGTCCAGGCCCGATTGCTGTACAGCGTCCTCGGTGGAGCGCATCAGGACGCCGTGGGAGTGAGAATCGGGGCGAGTGCGGACCCCTTGCGACGACAGCAACACGACCCTGGTCACTCCGGCGGACGTGGCCAGGCTCAGGATGTCCCGCGGCTTCAGCATCTCGGCGCTATTGCTGCCGTCGTGGAGAAAGAGCGCCTCGGCGTTGTCGAAGGCGGGCCGCAGGCCCCGCAGGTCGGTGAGGTCCGCGGCCACGACGCGTACGCCCTCCGGCACGGCATCTTCACGGATCTGGCGGGACACCGCGGTCACCTTGTGTCCTGCGGCTGTGAGTGCTCGGAGGAGCGGTCGGCCGACGTTGCCGGTCGCTCCTGTAACGACGATCATCGAAAGTTCTCCCTGGTCAGAGCGATCAGTTCTGGCCTGGCGGCCGGGACGGGATGACGCTAACACCGCCGATATAGTAGGTACCTAGGAGAAAGTGACTATGCCGAAGGGATATACATGCCAACCAAGCCGACCTGGACCGCACGGGCGTCGAACGTCCCCGAGGAGGCATGCCCGATCGGCCCGGTCGTAGACATCGTGTTCAGCCGGTGGACCACCCCGATCCTGTGGAGTCTGCATGAACACGGCCGCCAGCGCTTCGTCGAGCTGGAACGGCGGATCGGCACGATCACGCCGAAGGTGTTGACTCAGCGGCTGCGCCAACTCGAACGGGACGGCCTGATCGTGCGTACCTATCACCCCGAAGTCCCGCCCCGAGTCGAGTACGAGATCAGCGATCTCGGCCGTAGCCTCGCCCCCCTCTTCGCGCACCTGGCGACCTGGGCGAGCACCAACCTCGACACGGTGGAGCGGTCCCGGCACGACTACGACGCCAAGTCGGCCCGATAGCCGGAACACCGTCACCGCCGGGCCGGTTTCGGGCAGCGCGACCCGTTAGCATCTCGACATCCAAAGTCGACAGAGGGAATCGAGATGTCACGCCTGCGCCTGCTCCTCCCGCTGACGCTGCTGGCCGTCGTCGCGGCCGGATGCACGACGCCGGAACCGGAATCGGAGCCGACGCCGTCCGGACCGGCGGCCGAGGTGGTCGCGCCGGACTACGTCCGCATGGCCCAGAACTCGCCGAGCGAGGCCAGCCCGCTGCTGCGGCAGAAACATCCGCTGGCTTCGGCCGACGCGGCGATCATCGGTCCCGAGTACGCCGCGGCCTTCGACTGGACGGCGACGGCGCCGCGAATCGACGAGGACGACGCGACCCGGATGGGTCTGCCGGGGGCGATCGTCGCGCAGTCGGGCGCCGAGCTCTTCCTGGTTCACGTGGCGCAGCCGTCGCCGCGTCCCGTCGGCAAATCCGGCGCGTTGACGCCGGCGACGCAGGTGGTCGTCGCCGGACAGGCTCGATCGTCGTCCGTCCGCTTCGGCCGCAACGGCGTACTCGTCATCTCCGCTCCCATGGGCGCGCCGGTTCTGCTGAAGATGACCGACAAGGGGCGTACGCAGACTCTCGATCTGCGTACGGGGAAACGGGGTTCGGATGCGAATCCGTTGTTCTACACCCGCTATGCCATGAAGGACTTCGACGTCCGGACGAATATCCGGCCGCCGGAACCGGGCCGGATCGGGATGTCGGGCTCGCTGGCCCTGCTGCCTTGGTCCGAGGACCGTGGCTGGGCGCCCGCCGGGAAGGCGTGGCTGCGTTTCGAGGGGTCGCTGTATCAGATGCTCGCCGACACCGACGGCCAAGTGACCCTGGACCTGTCGCACAGCATCACGGTCACGGTGGGTGGGAAGGCGTACCCGGCTCCGGCGGAGAAGCGGCAGCTCTCCGAAGCGCTGAACGGCACCCCCACCTCCGAATCGCTGGACATCGAGGTGCCGGTCGGCTTCCGCACCGGCGTACTGCGACTGAAGCCCGTGGTGACCTGCGGTGACTGCCATCCCGGTACGCAGTCGAGCGTGCGCGTGACCTTGGTGGCGTCGCCCGTGCCGATGGAGCCGTGACGCCACGCTGGCCAATATGCCGATAACCGGCAGGATCTCGCATGAGCGGCCATTATGAGGGAATTGAGCAGCAATTGGCCTGACTGCCGAGGAAGGGAACGCCGACGATGTCAGTCACCCGAGTCCACAACTTCTCCATCTCGCTCGACGGGTTCGGGACCGGCGAGGGGCTGAGTCTGGACGCCCCGTTCGGTCACGCGGGCGAACGGCTGCACGAGTGGATGTTCGCCACCCGGTTCTGGGGCGAGATGGTCGGCCAACCCGGCGGTGGCCACGGCGTCGACAACGCCTTCGCCCAACAGCACGGTCCCGGTATCGGTGCCGAGATCATGGGCGCCGGAAAGTACGGTTACCCGGGATGGCACAAGGACCCGGAATGGCAGGGCTGGTGGGGCCCCAACCCGCCGTTCCACACGCCGACCTTCGTCCTCACCCACCACACGCGTGAGCCGATCGACATGGCGGGCGGCACGACGTTCTACTTCCTCGACACCTCGCCGGCCGAGGCGCTCAAGGCAGCCCGCGAGGCTGCGGGCGAGCTGGACATACGCATCGGCGGAGGCGTCACCGTGGTCCGCGATTTCCTCGCGGCCCGGTTGATCGACCACATGCACGTCGTGGTGGTCCCGATCCTGCTCGGGCGAGGCGTACGCCTCTGGGACGGGCTGGAAGGCATCGAGGAGGACTACCAGATCGAGGCCACGGCTTCGCCCAGCGGAGTCACTCACCTGACGTTCACGCGTTCGGTTCGCTGAACCGCGTCATTTCCGCCGGCCCGCACAGCGCCTCGTCACTCGTCGGTTCCGCCGGCGTCGGCTTGGCGGGCCGGCGGGTGAAGAAGCGGACGATGTCGTCGGCCGCGGTGGGGGACAGCATCATCGCCTGGATTCGGGCGGACCGCTCGGCGATCGGGTGGATTCTGGCGTACATCGCCTCCTCGTACGCCCGGATCGCCGAGTCGGGGTCGGCGGGGTTGGCGGCCAGTTCGGTGGCGAGTTCGGCGGCGTCGAGCATGGCTTGGTTGGCACCCTCGCCGACCGGCGGCATGAGGTGCGCGGCGTCGCCGATGAGGGTGATCCCCGGTTGGTTCGCCCAGCGCGTACCGGTGGGCGTCGCTTCGACCACGCGAGGCGTCGGCCCGCTGTCGCCCGCTTCGATGAGTGCGATGAGGCTGGGGTCCCAGCCGTCGAACAGGTCGAGCAGGGCGCCCTTGCTCCGGTACGCGTCGACGGTGCGATCTTCCGCGCGCAGTGAGATCCCGACTCGGATTGTGCCGTCGCCGAGGCGTTGCGCCGCCAGGATCTGGTTCACGCCGATGCTCCACAGGTTCCCGGGGCCGACCAGTTCGGCGATCGCCGGGTGGCGCCGATCGGCGTCGCTGATGCTCAGCTCCACCAGAGTAGCTACATAGGACAGTGGCGCGTCGGTCAACAGCCGCCGAACGACCGAGCGTGCGCCGTCGGCACCGATGAGGACGTCGCAGTCGACGCGCCGGGCACCTTCGAACTCCAGCCCGAAGCCCTCGCCCGATCGTGGCGTCGCCGCGACGAGCCGGTGCTGCCAGCGGACTGTGCCGAGGGGAAGTGAATCGAGCAGGAGATCACGCAGCGCGCTCCGGTCGATCTCGGGGCGTCCGGAGAACGAGCCGGGCGTGGGCATGTGGTGCACGAGGACGCGACCGGCCGGATCGAGGATGCGGTGCTCCTCGCCTTCCGGTCGCGCTTCAGCCTGAAACCGGACGGACAGGCCCGCCTCGGCCAGTGCCCGCTGCCCGGACTCCGGGTGCAGGTCGAGCATTCCGCCTTGTGACCGGGCGGATGGGTTCGCCTCGCGCTCGTACACCACCGCGTCGATGCCGTGCAGGTGCAGAATCCGGGCCAAGGTCAGGCCGCCGAGGCCGCCACCGGCGATCGCGATTCGCATCAGGGTCTCCCTTACCGTACGCTGTATCTTATGGATACGCCGTACGGTAGCGAATCAGTGCCCGTTTGGGAACGGCCGGAGCCGCAGCCCCGAGCGGCGCCAGTGCCGCTGAGCCGGGCGAAGATCGTCGCCACAGCGATTCACCTGGCCGACGACCAAAGCCTCGACGTGCTGTCGGTTCGCAAGATCGCCAAGGAACTCGGGGTCGGCCCGATGCGGCTCTACGACTACGTGGCCAGCCGATCCGAGCTGCTCGACCTGATGGTCGACGCCGTCTACGCCCAGATCGCCGAGGCTGCCCAGCACGCCGAGTGGCGGGCCACGGTGCTGGCCGTCGTGCACCGGACCCGTACTGCCGCCCTGGACCACGAGTGGTTCGCCGACCTGCTCGGCGGACGGCCACACCTGGGACCTCATGCGCTCGCGGTGGGCGAGACGACCGCGGCGGCGCTCGACCAGGCCCCCGGCATACGCGATGTCGACGGGCTTCAGCGGGCCTTGGGCGCCCTCAACTCCTTCATGATCGGAGCGATTCGCCGAGAGGTGACCGAGCGGCGTACCGCCCGGTCCACCGGCACCGAGTTGGCCGCGTGGCAAACCAGCCTCGGGCCCTACCTGACCCGCATGCTGAATACGGGCCGCTATCCCACCGTGGCTCGGCTAGTGATCGACGGCGCTCACCTCGACGCCGAGGAGACCTTCCACCACAACCTGACCACGATCTTGGACGGCATCACCAGCCATTCCGCCGTGTGACTCACCGTCCCAGGTCTCAAGCGGACGGTTGCCAATCGCGGCGGAGCAGGCCGAAGATCCACGAGTCGGAGACATCGCCGTTCACGATGCAGTCTTCCCGCAGCGTCCCCTCGCGCTCGAACCCGAGCTTCTCCAGGACACGCGCGGATGCCACGTTGCGCGTGTCGGTCTCGGCCTGGACCCGGTTCAGGTCCAGCGTGTCGTACGCCCATCGCAGCAAGGCGCGCGCTGCCTCCGTTGCGTAGCCGTGGCCCCAGGCCGCCTCGCTGAAGCAGTAGCCCAGCGACGCGCTGCGGAACTCCGGGTTCCATTGGTTCAGAGTGCACCAGCCGATGAATGCCCCATCGGATGCTCGATCCACGGCCAGCCGCGCCCCGGTGCCCTCTTCGGCCATCTGCCGGCAGGCCGCGATGAACCGCTCAGCGCGTACGCGCTCGCTCCACGGTGGCGAGTCCCAGAAGCGCAACACGTAGGCGTTGCTCTGGAGCGCGAAGATGTCGTCGGCGTCCGCGTCGTCGAAGGGCCGCAGCTTCAGGCGAGTCGTGTGCAGCGTGGGAGTGGGCAGCAACATGGCCCGATCAGACCCTTGATGTCGGTCGGTCGCAACGGGTTTTTACCGGAAGACAGTTTTGGGGCGGGCCGATGACGGCCCGCCCCATGTCGCACTACGCGATCAAGCGTCAGTGGCTGTAGCCCCGGGTGGCGATCCAGTTGGCCAGATCGGTGGTGTTGATCCAGTAGCTGGCGCTGTTCGGGTCGGCGGAGTCGGCGATCTCGACCTGACGACCGTCGTTGCGGTAGCCGTGGACGGCGATGTAGTGACCGCCCTCGTAGCTGTGGGCTCCGCCGTTGGCGTCCCTGGCGGTGCCGGCGACGTTGGCGACAACAGCCCGGTTGTCGTCGATGGTGGCGACGATGTCCTTCTTGAGGGTGTCGGCCTGCTTGCTCGTGGCCGACGACTTGGGGATCTCGGTGGTGCGGTACTTGTTGCCGCCCATGATCTTGTTGAGGGCGGAGGTGATCTCGTAGGCGCTGTCGGTACCGGCCTCAGTGGTGCCCATCGTCTTCGCGAGGCTGGCCATGGTGACGTTGTGCCCCATGGCGCTGAGGGCGTTACGGGTGGCGGCCGGGCCGCACCAGTAGAAGTTCGGCTGGGACTGGTAGTTGACCTTCAGCACCTTGTAGGTGGCGCGCTTCGTGGTGGAGGTGGCCGCCTTCTTGGTGTCGGCCTTCTTGCTGGGGGTGGACTGCTTGCTGGGGGCGGTCATCGCGGCGGTCGCTACGGAGGCCGCGGCCGCGGGGGTGGCTGCTTCGGTGGTAGCCGGGGCGGCGGACAGCGCGAGGGCTCCGGCGCCTACTACCGCGAGCAGGCCGTACGACGCTGCGCGTCGAGGGGACAGGATGTGGGCACGGACGAAGTTGAAGGCCTTGGCACGGATGGTGGTCATGGCATTGACGTCGTTGTCGTGTCGCATGCCGACAACGATAGGGGCCAGAAGTCCAGTGCCAACCAGGCAAGATAGAAATACTTCTCTGTGTCAGAGATTGACTTCGGAAATGATGGGCCGCCTGGGGTCTGTCGGGTTAAGTCCGGCAAACACCTCGTAGACTTCGCAATCAACGCTCAAAGCCGGAGTCGGGCATGAATCGGGCGGACAATCAGCCCGAAACCTCGCGATCGTCACGGCATGATCAACACGGTGATGTGGCCTCATGCGACCGTGACCTGGGTAACATCCAAAGTGGATCCAAGGAGCCGACAAGGCGCAATTCCGTTGCGTTACAAGGGGTTCACGAAGGGTAGCGTCATTTGCTCACTGGCCGTGTTGGCCCGATTGCGTACCGGAGTTGCGTGATGACGTGCTGACTGTCGGTGGTCGGCCAGGGCTTCGCGTCGAGCGGTCTAACCTCCGGTGATTTCGGCGAGATGGGGACCTGCTGTCCGGTTCGGCCGCTGCCGGATCTGCTGCGGCCGTGGCTCGACCTTTGCCACCGGAGGGCTCAGGAGGCGGTGGAGGCCGCTTCGACCTTGTCGGTCGCGGGCCCGTCGACGATGCCCTCGCGCGTCAGGAAGCGCTCAGCCATGCGTACCGACGGGTGGAACCCCGCCACCGCGAGCAGTGAGATGCCGGCGATCACCAGCCAGCCGGCGCTGGGCAGGCCGGCGGGATGCCACGACATGGCAAGGAACGTGTACAAGGCCGGTGCCCAGCGGCCGCCCAGCGTGCTGAACACCTCGGCGACGCCGCCGTACTCGCCGCGTCGGGCCGGATCCATGAGTTTGGCCTGGAACGCCCAGCCGGCGCCCGAGAAGTACAACTCCGCGCCGGTCACGGCCACGTGCCCCAGCCAGACCAAGAAGATGGTCAGCAAACCGGCTGTGTTGTGCGTGGCCATGGTGATCAGGCAGGAGGCGACGAAGAAGGCGCCGGAGATGCGTACGGAGCGCAGCGCGTCGGAGACTGTCTTGACCCCACGGGAGGTGTACGCGGGCAGGAAGATGCACAGGACCGTGTTGGTGCCGAACAACCAGGCCAGCAGCCAATGGGGCGCATCCGTCGCCTGCACCAGCCACAGTGGAATGACGACGTTGAGGAGCACCTGGTTAGTCCACATGGTGCCGCTGAAGAAACTGCTCAGCATCCAGCCGACGTTGTGCAGCGGTCCGCGCCCCGTCGGCCGTACGCCGGTGGACTTCCGGCCGGAGGACGACCGCGCGATGTCATGAGGCGCCCTCGGCAGCCGCGCGATGAACACGGCGTTGAACAAGCCGATGACCAGCGTGAACAGGGGCATCCACCGGATGAGGGTCAAGTCGTCGACGGCAAGCGCGATGCCGCCGATGATCGCGCCGAGGGTGAAGCCGACGTTCAGCGCCGAATACATGTACGCCTGCGTCGCCACCCGTTCCTCCTCGGGCATGACGTCGAGGATGTAGGCGTTCCGGCCGGCCCCGGCGGCGTTCTCGATGATCTCGAAGCAGATGACCATCGCGAGGTAGCCGGCGAAGCTGCCGATGAACGGCCAGGCGCCGAACAGGACGGCGGCCACCAACGCGCCGACAGCCCACATGCGTTTCGGCCCGATCCGGTCGGTCAGCTTGCCGGCGGGATAGGCCAGCAGGAACGACACGACGCCGGCCGCGGTGAGGCCAAGCCCCACCTGCGCCGCCCGCAGGCCCACGACCTGGGTGAAGAAGACTGCCGAACCGGTGAGGAACGTTCCCTCCGCGGTCGCGAACAACAGAGACTGGGTCGCCAGCCGCCGGGACAGCGGTGTCGGGGGGATCAGCCGGCGGAGGGACGCTCGGAGGTGAGACACGGGTCTATCTGACCAGGAACAGTCGCGGTCTTCACCTGATTATCACGCCCGGAGGTCACTCGGCGTTCGGTCGCCTCGTCCACGCGACGGCGTCTTCGTGTGACATCGGCCGGGCGAACAGAAAGCCCTGGCCGTAGCCGCAACCGATGGACATCGAGATGGCCCGCTGGCGCTCGGTCTCGATCCCTTCCGCCACCACCGTCAGGCCGAGCGTCCTGGTCAGCTGCACGATGCCCCGCACCAGTTCGCGTTGTCGCGTGGAGGTGGCCATCGTGCTGATGAAGATCCGATCGAGCTTGACGATGTCGAGCGGAACCTGGCGAAGGTAGCCCAGGGCGGAGTAGCCGGTGCCGAAGTCGTCGATCGCCATCCGGATGCCCCACTGCCGCAATCGCTTCAGGTCGTTCCAGACCTTGTCGTCGTCGCGCAGCAGGAGGCTCTCGGTGATCTCCAGGACGAGCCGGGCCGGGGGCAGGCCGGTCTCGGTCAGCAGACGGAGCACCGTGTCCACGAAACCGGTGGAGCGGAACTGTTGGACCGACACGTTGATGCTTATGTACGGGTACGTGTTGGACGCGGTTCGCGGCCACTCCAGGGCGTCGCGGATCGCCGTGGCGAGCACCCAGTCGCCGATCGGGGTGATCAGGCCGGACTCCTCGGCGATGTCGATGAACTCGCCCGGTGACAGTACGCCCCGGGTGGGGTGCCGCCAGCGGACCAGAGCCTCGAACCCGGCGGTGTGACCGGTGCCGAGCGCGATGATCGGCTGATACTCCACCATCAGCGCGTCGTCCTGAAGCGCCTGCCGAAGCGCCGTACGCAACTCCAGCCGGTAGCCGACGGCGGTCGACGTCGCGGGATCGTACCGTCGCCAGTTGCCCCGGCCCGTGGCCTTGGCCGAGTCGAGGGCGAGGTCGGCGTGCCGCAGCAGTTCCTCGGCCGTACCGGCGTTCATCGTCGTGGCCACTCCGATGCTCGCGGTGCACGACAACATGTCGGCGCTGTCGAGGATCGGGGTGGCGAAGGCGTCGATGAGCCTGGCCGCCAGCTCGTCGACGATCTCGACGCCCGAGACGTTCGCCGCGAGTACGGCGAACTCGTTTCCGCCGACCCTGGCGATGAGGCAGTCTTCGGCGGCGTCGCCCAGCCGTTTCGCCACCGCTTGCAGAACCGCGTCCCCCGTCTCGCGGCCGAGGGCCTCGTTGATCGCCCGGAAGTTGTCCAGATCGATGAGGAGGACGCCGGTGACGTCGAGGTCCGCGGCGATGGCCTCGCTGACCCGCTCGTCGAAGAACAGCCGATTCGGCAACCCGGTGAGCGCGTCCCGAAACAGCCGCCGGGTCAGCTCGTGCTCCAGGCGGCGTTGGTTGGTGACGTCCCGGAGCGTCACCACCACGCCGCGAATCGACTCGTCGGTACGCAGATCGCGACACGAAACCTCGACCCGGACGGTTCGGCCGTCATCGGCGCGCAGGGTCCAGTCGGCTCGGCTGCCCCCGGCGACGGCCCGGGGGTCGATCGATCGGGCATAACGCAGCAGATACCCGGCCTGTCGCCGCTCGGACGAATCAACCAGGTCGACGAGCGAAGCTCCGGACAGTGCCGAGGTGCCCAGCAGGACGCGGGCGGACGGGCTCGCGTACCGGATCCGGTCGTCGTCGTCGATGATCAGGATGACGTCGCTCGTCTGCTCCACCAGCGTGTTCAGCCGATCATGGTGGCGCTCCATGATCTCCTCGGTCAGGCGTACCCGCTCGAGTGCGAAGGTGGCTTGGGACGCGAGCACTTCGAGAGCGACCGAGAGGTCCGGCCGATCGGCCGTGTCGCGGTCGAGGACCAATGCCCCTCGACGCACGGCGGCGGTGGGAGGCGTCCTCGTGGGCGGGAAGAGATCTGCGAAGACGGCGGGCCCGTCGCGGCGCTCGGCCAGGCGTGCGACGGCGCGTGCGACGACTGTGGCGATATCTTTGCGGCTGGCAGCGGTCAGGAACTCCGCCCCGGCGTCGCGTAACACGTCCAGCACCGACATCGGCGCGACGGTTAGTTCGGCGACATCGCGTCCGCTGGGGCCGGCGACTCTGCGATCGAGCTGTCCATCCGGGCAAACGCCGCTGCGGCGGCGGCCGCAAGCTCTTCCAGTGCGGCGACTTCGTCGGCGGACGCGCGGTGCAGATCGGCCCAGTAGGCGCCAATCGCTCCGATCGGAGACTGCGGACGGATCGGCACCATCACCAGACTCCGCACGAAAGTGGGCCGGTACGCCTCCTGCGGGATGCGACCGTCGACGCGAATGTCCGGAACGACCACGGTCTGGCCGTGCATCATGGCCCACCCGCTGATGCACCGGTCGACCGGGAAGCGTTGCCCCTTCCACAGCGGGCTCATCGCGTCCTCGTCGGCGTAATGGCAGTGCCCGTCGTCGTCGAGCCGGACGATCGTGACACCCTGGGCGTTCACGCCGGCTCGGGCGCTGCCCTTGAGAATGTGCTGAACCTCCTCGACGCTCTCGGCGTCCTCAAGCATCTGGACCGCCCATCCGATCGTATGCATCTCCGGGCTCCCCTCCGCTGCGCTCGATCCGCCGATCGCCTGCTCACCACGGCCAGCACCGATAGCGGTCTCGCCATACTCGACCAAAGCCATCATATCAGACAAACCGAGTCATCCTCACGATCCGATCCCGCACCGAAGTGAGCGGTCCAGAGTGGGAATGCATCCAGCTCCCACGGGAATCCAGATGCCCGGCGGCGATGAGTTTCGCCGTCGCACTCGGTCTCTATCAATAACTTCCCAGGACGTCACAGATTCCCGGGGACGCACAGATTTCCAGGACGCATCGGAGGAAAGATCATCATGACCGCGACCTACACGTTCGACGTCTTCTCCAGCCTCGACGGCTTCGGTTCCGTCAACGGCGGAGACTGGGGTGGATACTGGGGCAAGCAAGGCCCCGAGCTGCTCGAACACCGTCTCGCCCTGTACGCGGGCGAGCAGCGGATGGTCTTCGGGGCCACCACGTATCGGGTCTTCACCCAACTACTCGCCGAGGGCGCCGAGGAGACCGTGCGTGACCCGTGGGTCACCCGGATGACGCACCTGCCGGCCGTCGTCGTGTCGAGCACGCTGGACGGCGCCCCCGACTGGCCGGACGCGACCGTGATGAGCGGCGACGCCGTCGACGTCGTCGCCCGGCTCAAGGCAGAGTCCGACGTGCCGTTGCGCTCGCACGGCAGTCTGTCGATGAACCGGGCACTCATGGCCGCCGGCCTGGTGGACCGGGTCCAGGTCACGATCTTCCCGGTGATCACCGGTCAGACCGGTGCGGAGCCCATCTTCCAAGGGGCGGCCGATTTCGATCTCGAACTGATCGAGAGCCGTACGCTCGACGGCAACATCCAGGAGCTGATCTACCACCCCGCCCTGCACGGCTGAGCACATGATCGAGCTGAGCCGTACCGCCCATCAACAGGTTCTCAGGCATTAGGCGGAGAGCGGGCGTGCGCGGTCGGCGAGCATCCGCACCGCCAAGACGCCCAGCACCGACGCCATCAGATAGCGCTGGACGCGTATCCACCTCGGCCGGGCCGCCAGGAATGTCGCGACCTTCCCGGCGGCCAGCACGATGAGCCCATTGCCGATCAGCGCGATCGCGATCTGTACCAGGCCCAACAGCACCGCCTGTACCGCGACGTGGCCGCGGGCGGGCTCGATGAACTGCGGCAGCAGCGCCACGTAGATCATCGCGATCTTCGGATTGAGCAGGTTGGTCAGTAAGCCCATCGTGAAAAGCCGCCAGGTGGGGTCATTCGGCAACTGCTGGGACTCGAACGGTGAACCCTTGCGACCCCGGAGCGCCTGAAAGGCCAGATACAACAGGTACGCCGCGCCGCTGACCTTGAGCGCTGTGTAGAGCACCGGAACGGCGGCGAAGACGGCGACGAGCCCGGCGGCCGTGGCGAGCAGGTAGACACCGAATCCGGCGGCCGTTCCGAGCAGCGAGGTCAGCCCGGCAGTACGCCCCTGGGCCAGGGTGCGCGAGACGAGATAGAACATGTTCGGCCCGGGGATCGCGACCATTGTGAGCTCGACGAGTGCGACGCCGAGGACGGCACCGGTGCTGATCATGAACAGAGCTTTTCAGCGAGCCCATGACCAGGCAAGTCAGTGCGATCCACGGCACCATACGGCCGACCTACGGCACCGGCCGGATCGGACGGTCGAGGCTTCGGCCCGCCCGCTTACCGGGCGTCGCCGTCGCCGTGGAGTACGCCGCGCGAGGCCCGGTCGGCGAGCTTGGCGATGTTCCGGGCGGCGACGTCCTCCAGCCGGATGTCTAGCCGGGTGCACAGCTCGGACAGGTACCACAGCACATCGCCCAGCTCCATGGTCAGCGCCTCCCGATCCGCGTCGGTGACCACGCCCTGCCGATCACGGAAGATCTTCTTCACCTTCCCGGCGACCTCGCCCGCCTCGTTGGCCAGGCCCAGCGTGGGATAGACGATGGGGTGGTCGGTCGCGATCGGCGCCCCGGTACGCGCGGCGGCCGCCTGGTAGGCGCTGAAGTCGAAGGCGTCTGAGCTGTTCTGGTCCGTCACGGTGCTTAGTGTGGCCCAAGCGAGCTGTCCCGGTTCCCGGCAGCCGGGACAGCCCTGCCGACAGCGGCCGAGGGTCAGTTCCAGACCCAGGCCGCGCCGTGCCGATGCTGCGACGGCGCGGGCTCGGCGTCCACCGGACCGCCGTCGCGATGCTCCTTGACCGCTTCGAGCAGCGTCAGGCGTACGGTCAAGCGCTGCCGGCTGGTCCAGTAGTCCCGGACGAACCACGCCGGCGGATGGTCCGGCCGCCAGGGCGCAGGCAGCCAACGGCACTCGGCGTACTTGCCGAACTGCCGATGTCTCGGGGGAGCGTCCGGCAGCGCGCATTCGCCGCGGCCGGACAGGCACTCCGGCGTGTGCCGGGGCTCCCGTTCGCGGCCCAGCCAGGCCGGGGCGTCCTTGTCGGTACGAGACACAATCGAACCCTGCTTCGAACCACGCGATGTGGCCCTAAGGAGGGTGAGAAGTCGAGGTCACGGCATCAGAGTAGCGATTCGGCCCGCTGTGTCAGCCGAGTATTTCGCGGCGTCGGCGCTCCGACTCCGGCGTGTCCAGTTCGAGCGTCGTCTCGCTGAAGACGTTGTAGAGCTGAAGTTTCCGGCCGTTGTCGAAGACCAGTTCGAGTCCGGCCAGCAACCACGCCTGGGCCCGTTGCCCGTCCACCCGATCGAGGTGGAAGTCGTTCTCCAGCACGGCGACCTGCTGGACCGCCGCGCCGAGGACGGCGTCCAGTTCCGGCCTGCCCGGGTCGGCCCAGGCCAGCGCCAGGTCCGGGTCCGGGTCGGCAGAGTCGGCGGGGTCGGCAGGATCTGCCGTGTCGATCGGTACGCCGGAGTCGATCGTGTTCCAGCTCAGGTACAGCTGGTCGAAGCCGTCGAAGACGAGCTCCAGGCGCGTACCGCCGAAGTCGAGGATGAGCGGATAGGTGCTGCACCATTGCCCGTCGACGGTGAAGCACAGGCCGAGTACGGAGTCGAGCCGTCGCCCGAGGAGCGCCCGCAGGTTCGGGCCGTGGGTGCTGAGCGTCGCGCCGACGGTGTCCGTCACGACGGGCCGGTAACCGGCGATTCCGAACATCGGGGCCTCCCCGCGAGGGTGGAACCAGGGGCCACCGGCAGTCGGTGGCCCCTGGCCAGAGCGGTCGATTCGGTTAGGATTCAGGTCGGCAGTTCCATCGTGCTCTGCTGTTGCGGGCGCGAACCTCGGGGAGGTGTTCCAGCACCTTCCCGGGGGCCCGTCCGATCATCCGGACGGCGTCTACTCGCAGAAGATGCGGACCTTGGCGTCCGGCTGGTCGACGTCGACCGTCAGCTCGTCCAGGTGCTCGATGAGGGTTTCGAGCTGGTCGGGCTTGAGCTGGGTCAGGTCGAACGGGATGCCCGACCGGGAGAGTTCCTTGTTGGCCTCGCCGAGCGCCTGCGGAGGGATCAACGCCGCGAGGCGTACGCCGGCGCGGAGCAGTTGCAGGGGAACCCGGATGTTGACCCGGCTGGGCGTGCCGTCGTCCGTCGCGTCGACGACGACGCGCAGATACTTCGGCTTCCCCTTCGGACGGACATCCGCGGCCGGGGCGGCCGGGGCGGGCTGATCGCGGTCGAGGGCGGCGAGGAGCTGGTCGGCCTCCTCCGCCGTGAGCTTGCCCTCGGCGAGCATCTGCAGAATGTCCTTGCGCTGTTCGTTCACGGTGCACTTCCTTTCCGGGTGACTAACTGATGGTCACGAGTACTGCCGTGCGCCCGTGCTCGACGTCGAGCCGGGTGCCGGGGAGGGCGGACACGATCCGCCAGCCGGAGCCGAGCGCCCGCAGCATGTTGATGCGGTACACCAGGCACGCGACCGCTGCCACGCCCACCGCCAGCACGATCAGCGGCGACAGGACGAGCAGAACGGGGAGCACCGGAATCCAGATCCGGATGGGGCGACGGTTGTGACGCGTGGTCTTCACCGTCAGAAGCTGTGGCATCATGGGCGACCCTCCAACTCGCGCAATGCCTGCTGGGCGTCGATCTCGCCGCGGCGCAGCCGATCGATGACATCGGCTCGCGACGGCGCCGGATCGGTCTCGACGAAGGCGAGTGTCTGCGTGATCCGGTTGAGCCGGGATTTGATCGTCGGGTAGCTCACCCCGAAGATCCGCTCCATCTCCTTGATGGAACCGTGGCACCGGACGAACGCCGTGACGAACACCTGGTCCTCCAGGCTGAGCTGGCCCAGTTGCGGGGGCTCGAACGCGCCTTCGATCGCCACGCCGCTGGCCAGGCGTACCCGCTCGACCACGAAGGGCTGGCCCCGGGTCAGGTTGGTGAGTTCTTGCCAGTCCATCGTCCGTGCTGTCATAACTAAAGTTGTACCTTGAGTATCTTGAACTTACAAGGAGCAGATCTTAATTTTCTGAAACCCGACATCATGTGAGACGGCGGGACACGGTCCGGGTGTCGAGGGCCTCGGGGACGGCGGACGTGCGCGCCATGGCGCCTGGGTGGCAGACATGCGGGACGATCGCCGAGTGGAACCCCAGGCGTTGCATGACACGGCCCGGCGCTACCTGACCGACCGGTACGCCGAACTGTGGGCCGACGACAGCCGGCCGTTCCCTCGGTACCACGTCGTCAACGCGATGCTGGCCGAGATCGAACGCCTCGACGCCGACGATCTGCCGCCCGCACCCGAGCTGGCGGTCCTGCTCCGGCGGGCGGCGTTCGAGGCCGATTCCCTGTTCACCCGCCCGTCCGACGAGACTCAGGCGCAAGCGATGGCCGACGAGCGCGGACTGTTCGCCACCCGCGTACGCGACTGGGCGGCGCAGCCGGATCTCCATGCCGAACCGGTCGGCTATCGGCGCGTGCTGACGAAGGACGAGTCCACGGAGTGGCGTGAACGGGTGGAGATCCGGTGGGGCGTGGCCAACCTCGTCTGGTACCCGATGCTCTTCTCCGACGTGCCACGTGACGTGCTGATCGTCCAGGGAAGCACGATGTGGGAGGAGCCGAAGGCCGAGCTGATCCGCCAGCTCCTCCGGGAACTCGGGGCGCAGCGGGTGATCGAACTACGCGAAGGCGGCCAGGACCTTGCGATCGAACTATCCCTGATGGCACCGCGCTATTACGGCGGCGAGGAAGCAGTCTGGGTCGACGAGTCACTGGCCTGGATCGCGTACGCCTCACACGAGGACACGGTGGCGTTCGGCGGCACGCTGGCCGACCGGCTCCGGCTGCCGTCGAACGAGCTATTGCTGGACGAGAGCCGTGACTACCGTTACTGGAATGGTCGCCATGCCGATGTCGTTGCTGACGATGAACATCCGGCGTGAGTCGTTGGAGTTCTCCCGGTTGTCGCCCATGACCCACAGCCGCCCGTCGGGGACGACGATGTCGAAGGGCCGCTCCGTGCCGGGCGTCTTGAGGTAGGGCTCGGCCAGCGGCTGCCCGCCGACGAGCCACCGCCCGGTGCTGTCGCAGCAGGACAGCCGGTCGCCCGGCAACCCGATCACCCGCTTCATGATCGTCTGGTTGGTGTCGCTGGAGAGCCAGCTCGCCGGAGCGGGGAACGCGATGATGTCGCCGCGCTTCGGCCGGTACTTTCCGGCGGCGACCTTCTCGGCGGTCACGGTCTGCCCGGCACGGATGGCCGGCTCCATGCTGATGCCGGTCGCCTTGAGCTGCATCGTGTCGGCGCCGAACACCGAGCTGCCGAGAACGACCGCCGCCACCACGACCAGGATCAGCGTCAGCCCGCCCGCGACGATGCCGACGACGGCGCCCGTGGACAAGCCGCGGCGGGGTGGGACGACTGGAGTGGTCACCGGGGCGTAGGTCACTGGACTGTCTCCACATTCGAACGCCGACGCTGGACTCGGGCACGGTACCCCAGCGGGCGGGGTGTCGCTCGGCCGCGACTCAGTCCATGACGACGACCAGCTTGCCGGTCTTGTGCGTACCGGCGAAGTCGGCGAGCGCCTGAACTGCCTGGTCCAGCGGATAACGACGGCTGATCGTCGCGGGCAGGCGACCGGCCGCGGCCAGCTCGGCGACCTTCGCCATGCCGCCGTGGACGCCCTCCATGTCCAGCACGAACCGCGTACGCACATCGGCCCGGCCGAGGGCCGCCGGATCGGGCACCGGCCCGGTGATGCTGATCAGGAGGCCACCCGGAATCAGGGTCGAAGCCAGTCCAGCCAGGGATTCGAGGCTCGGAACGGCGTTCACCACGAGGTCGACCCCCGCGGGATGGCGGCGCAGCACCTCCTCGACGGTGTCGACGGCGCGGTAATCGACGGTTTCCGCCGCGCCCAGCTTGAGGAGCAGCTCGGCCTCGGCCGAAGTGGTGGTCGCGACGACATGCGCGCCCGCCGCTGCCAGCAGCGGCACGACAGCGGTGCCCGCACCGCCCGAAGCGCCGACGACCAGGGCCGTCTGACCGGGGCGAAGATCGGCGACGGCGGCGACCGCGACGGCGGTGAACCCGGTCGTCGCCAGCGCAGCGGCGTCCACAGCAGTCAGCCCGGCCGGTCGGTGGGCGACCAGCGGGGTGTCCGCCTCGACCACCACGTACTCGGCCAGCGATCCGGTGCCTAGGGAAGGCCGCGTCGGCGAGGCCATCGAGCGCATCACCCGGGGCAAGGCCACTCCGAACACCTCGTCGCCCACGGCGTACCCGTTGGTGCCGAGGCCGACCTCGGTGATCTGGCCGGCGAAGTCGTTGCCTGGGATGTGCGGGAAGTCGAGCTCGACCATCGCGCGGAAGTCGCCGCGCGGGAGCAGGACGTCGGCGGGGTTGATCGAGGCCGCCTTGACGCGGACCTGGAGCTGGCCGGGGCCGGGCCGGGGGATCGGCATCTCGCGGACGGTGAGCTGGTCGACGGGGCGGTAGGCGGTGGCGACGACGGCCTTCATGAGGGTCCTCCCATTAAACGGACCGGATGGTCACGTTAGGTCGGACCGTAGCCTAACCGGACCGGGCGGTCAACTTAAGGTACGCTCGCGTGGTGACCCGACCGCTGCGCGCAGACGCCGCACGCAACCGCCGTGAGCTGCTGCGCGCCGCCGCCGAGGAGTTCCGCGAGCACGGGATCGGGGCGTCGATCGCCGACATCGCGCGCCGGGCGGGCATCGGCAAGGGCACGGTGTTCCGGCACTTCGCGACCAAGGAGCAACTGCTGGCCGCGATCGTCATCGACCGCCTGGACACCCTGAGTGAGCTGGGCGAATCGCTGGCCGGCGCGGCCGACGCCGAGGCGGCGCTGCACGAGTTCCTCGCGGCCAGCGTCGAGCAGCAGCAGGATCAGAACATCTCGTTCCTGTACGCCGCCAGCCCAGACGTCCTGGCGACCGCCGACGTGACCCGAGCGCGGCAACGCATGTTCGACTCGGTGTACGCGCTGGTCGAGCGAGCAAAACGGCAAGGCGCCATCCGGGCGGACGTCACGGGGCCGGACGTGGTGCTGCTGATGTGCGCGCCGGGACACGTAGCCGAGCCGCTGGCCCAGCAGTCGCCACAGCTGTGGCGGCGCTACCTCGCCGTGCTGCTCGACGGACTGCGCCCCGAAGGCGCGCGCGACCTGCCCCATCCGCCGCCCGCGCAGCCGATGCCGGTCTGAGGGGGCATCGCCGGCGATCATTGGCGCGTACCCTGACCGGATGTCGAGCGACTCCGTCCCCGTACGCGCGGTCTGGCCGGCGGCTGGACTTCCGTTGGCGGCGTGGCTGCCGACGATGTTCCTCTGTGTACTCCTCGCGCACGGCCTGCAGACCGAGTACGTCCCGATCGAGGCCGCGACCGTCGGGCTCTGGGCCGCCGGGATGGCGCTGACCGGCCTGCTGACGGTGTGGCTCCGCCGCCGAGCCCACCCGGTGCCGGCGGTCGTCGCACTGATCGCCGGGGCGCTCGTGTCGATCGACCTTGCGGTGATCCTCGACAGCCACCTCATCTACGGCGTCTACCACTATTGGACGCTCAACTACGACGCCGCCCTGCCGTACGCCTATGCCCCGATGTGGTTCCCGGCCTCGCTGATCCCGGTGGACACGTTCGGCTTCGCGACGCAGGCCCAGATCACCGCGGGCGACTTCGAATGGCAGGACGAGCACGTCCGGCCGGTCGCGGTCGTGCTGTCCCTCGCGTCGGCGGCGGTCGGCGTCCTGCTCTTCCGCGCCACGCGCCCCGCTGCGCCGCTCGTCGCTCCCCGCTGACTCGCTTCGCTCCCCGCTGACTCGCTTTCGCGCCGTGCTGCTGCGCGCCGCGCGTTCATTCGCGCCGCGCCGAGCGTTCAGTCGCGCCGCGCCGAGCGTTCAGTCGCGCCGCGCCGAGCGTTCAGTCGCGCCGCGCCGAGCGTTCAGTCGCGCCGCGCCGAGCGTTCAGTCGCGCCGCGCCGCGCGTTCATTCGCGCTGGATCAGGGATATAAGTCGAATCTTGGCTCAAGATTCGACTTATATCCCTGATCCAATGCCCAAGGCGGGGCGGCCGGAGCCGGGGGCGCGTGGCGGGCGGCGGGGGCACGCGGTGCGGGGGCACGCGGGGCGGGGGCGCGGAAAATCGCCTCCGCGTGGGTGGGTGGCGCGGGTAGGGTGCCGGGATGCGGATGCCGCCCTTGCCCGAGCCTTCGCCGGAGGTCACGGAGGAGTGGCTGCGCCAGCGCAACGCGGGCGGGGTGTTGCCGCGACCGGCCGGGGTCATCGAGATCCGGGACTACGATCCCGCCTGGCCGGAGATGTTCGCCGCGCATGAGAAGCGGCTGCGTGCCGCGCTCGGCCCGGCTGCGCTGCTGGTTGAGCACGTCGGCTCGACGTCCGTGCCGGGTCTGGCCGCGAAACCCCGGATCGACATCGACGTGATCGTGGCCGATCCGGCTGATGAGCCCGCGTACCTTCCGGCGTTGGAGGCAGCGGGCTATGTCCTGCGGGTACGCGAACCCGACTGGTACGAGCACCGTTGCCTGCACGGCTTCGATCCGACGGCGAACGTGCACGTCTTCGGCCCGGATTGTGACGAGTTCTTGCGGCATGTGATCTTCCGCGACTGGCTGCGCGATCACCCCGCCGACCGGGAGCGGTACGCCGCCGAGAAGCGCCGGATCGCCGCCGCCGGGGTCACCTTCATGGCCGAGTACGCGGCCCAGAAGTCGGGCGTCGTGATCGACACCCTGCGTAAAGCCGGGCTGACCGTATCGAATGAGGAGAAGCGCGCGTGACAAGCAGCGACCTGTGGGACCAGGCGGCGGCCGAGCGGTACGAGGAGACCTCCGCCGCGATGTACGCCCCGGAGGTCCTCGGACCAGCCGTGGACTTCCTCGCCGAGCTGGCCGGATCGGGTCCCGCGCTGGAGTTGGCGATCGGCACGGGGCGGGTCGCCGTGCCGCTCGCTGCGCGGGGCGTACGGGTGTCGGGGATCGAGCTGTCCCAGCCGATGGTCGACCAGCTGCGGAAGTCGGCTTCCGCCGAACAGATCCCGGTCGTGGTCGGCGACATGGCCTCGGCGACCGTCCCCGGCGAGTTCTCGCTCGTCTACGTCGTGTGGAACAGCATCGGCAATCTGCGTACGCAGGACGAACAGGTCGAGTGTTTCCGCAACGCGGCTCGGCACCTCGCGCCCGGCGGCCATTTCGTCATCGAGCTGTGGGTGCCGGGCATCCGCCGGTTCCCGCCGGGCCAGTCCGCGGTGCCGTTCGACGTCTCGGAGGAGCACGTCGGCTTCGACACCTACGACATGGTGACGCAGCAGGGCACCTCGCACCACTACTACCGGTACGCCGACGGCAGTGCCCGATACGGCGCCAGCAACTTCCGGTACATCTGGCCGGCCGAGTGCGACCTCATGGCGCGGCTCGCCGGGCTGGAGCCGGTACGCAGACTGGCCGACTGGCGTGGCGCGCCGTTCACCAATGACAGCGAAAGTCATGTCTCGGTCTGGCGTAAGCCCTGATTGTCGGCGGTCGCCGGTAGCCTCGCCGACATGGCTATCGCACGGTTTCCCAGCCTCGTGATCGACTGTCCGGACGCGGCCGCGCTCGGCGCGTTCTACGGGGCGATGCTGGATTGGAAGGTCGAAACCCGGGAGGACTGGGTCGAGATCCGGGCCGATTACGGCCAGTGCATCTGCTTCCAGCAGGTCGAGGACTACGTCGCGCCGAGGTGGCCCAGTCAGGAGGCGCCGCAGCAGATGCACCTCGACGTGGTCGTGGCGGATCTCGACGAGGCCGAGGCGGCGGTGATCGCCCTCGGCGCGACCAAGCCCGATCATCAGCCGGGCACCACGTTCCGCGTCTTCCTGGACCCGGCCGGTCACCCCTTCTGCGTCTGCCTCAGCTGACCCCGGGAAGCGTCTGCTCAGCTGACCCCGGGAAGCGTCTGCCTCAGCTGACCCCGGGAAGCGTCTGCCTCAGCTGACCCCGGGAAGCGTCTGCCTCAGCTGACAACCGGCACGTGAGGACTCAGAGTCGGGTCACCGCGGTCTCCTGGGAGACCCGGGAGAGCTTCTGGGGATTGCGGACGGCGTAAAGGCCGGTGATGCGCCCGTCGTCCACCCGCAGCCCGAGGACGGTGTCGACGTCGCCGTCCACGCGCAGGATCAGCGCCGGATAGCCGTTGATCTGGGCTGGGAGCAGCTTGGTGGTGGCGGAGATCTTCGTCATGCCGGTGAGGAAGACGCGCGCGATGCGGTCGGCGCCGATGATGGGCTGTGGCACCGCCTGCACGATTCCGCCGCCGTCGCCGAGGAAGACGACGTCGGGCGCCAGGATGTCGAGCAGGCTTTGGAGATCGCCGGTCTCCACCGCCCGATGAAAGGCGTCCAGCACCGTCCGAGCCTGCGTCGGGGTCACCTCGCCCCGGGGCCGGCGGGCGGCGACGTGTTCCCTCGCCCGGTGGGCGATCTGGCGTACGGCGGCTTGGGTCTTGCCGACGGCCTCCGCGATCTCCTCGTATTCCACGTCGAACACCTCCCGCAGCACGAACACCGCCCGTTCGGTCGGCGTGAGCGTCTCCAGGACCAGCAGCATCGCCATCGAGACGCTGTCGGCCAGCTCGACGTCCTCGGCCACGTCGGGCGCGGTCAGCAACGGCTCGGGCAGCCATGGGCCGACGTAGGACTCCTTGCGGCGGCGCAGCGTACGCAGCCTGGTCAGGGCGAGCCGGGTGGTGATCCGCACGAGGTACGCCCGTTGATCCTGGACGACGCCGAGGTCGACGCCCGACCAGCGCAGCCAGGTCTCCTGCAGGACGTCCTCGGCGTCCGCCGCCGAGCCGAGCATCTCGTACGCCACGGTGAACAGCAGGCTGCGGTAACTGACGAAGGCGTCGGTGGCGGTGTCGGTCATACGCATTCGACGCCGATCCCCGTGATCGTGTGACCTCGACGGGCGGTGGTCCTCGTCACGCCGCCCGCCCGTCACAAGCCCTGGAGCAGCGGCATCTCCAGGTCAGTAGGCGCCAGAAACGCTGGCCGAGAGAGCAGGGACTGACCATGGACAAGAAGATCGCACTGGTGACCGGGGCGAACAAGGGCATCGGCCGGGCCGTCGCCGAACAACTCGCCGAGGCGGGGATGACGGTGGTGATCGCCGCCCGGAGCGCGCAGCGGGGCGAGGAAGCCGCCGCCGCGCTGCGCGCGGCCGGTCGTGACGCGTACGCCGTCACGCTGGATGTCACCGATCCGGGAACCGTCACGGCGGCGGCTGCCGAGGTCGAGGCCCGGTTCGGCCACCTCGACGTGCTCGTCAACAACGCGGGGATCTCCGGGGCCGCCCCGGACGCGCCGATGGACGTCCGCGCTCAGCTCCCCAGCCTGGCCGACCTGGACGTCGTACGCGCGGTGTTCGAGACCAACGTCTTCGGCGTGATCATGGTGACCAACGCGCTGCTGCCGTTGCTGCGGCGGGCCGAGGCGGGGCGCATCGTGAACCTGAGCAGCGACGCGGCCTCGCTGACCTGGACGAGCGACCAGGAGGGCAAGTTCGGGTCGCTGCCCCCGGCGATCGCGTACGCCCCGTCGAAGACCGCGGTGAACGCGGTGACCGTCCAGTACGCCCATGAGCTGCGCGAGCATGGAATCCTCGTCAACGCGGCCGCGCCTGGGTTCTGCGCGACCGACATCAACGCCCACCTCGGGCACCGGACAGCCGCACAGGGTGCCGCCGTCGTCGTACGCCTGGCGACACTCGACGCGGACGGCCCCACCGGCGGCTTCTTCAGCGAAGACGGCCCGCTGCCCTGGTGACGGCCACTATGGACACAGCTACTGTGCCGGATCCGTGACCAGGGATGCGAGAAGGGAAGCGAGGACGGAAGCCAGCCGCTCCGCCGTCGCGCGATCGAATTCGGGCCGCGCCAGCGAGATCGGCGTACCACGGCGTAAAGCTGTGAGAGGCGCGGCTGGCGGGTCGGCGAGCAGATCCGCCAGCCGCCGGGCCATTGAGGTGACACTGGTGCCGAAGACTTTGGCCGCCCCGCCGACCAGTGCGCGGGTGGGCTGGCTGAAGTAGCGGTGTTGGCCGCTGTCGACGAAGAGCGGGTTGTAGAGGACGTAGCGGATGCGGCTGCCCGGGTCCTGCGCCGCGAAGTGCACGCCGAGCAGGTCGTTGGCCCGCGCGCCTTGCATGGTGGCCTGGAGCAGGCTGTAGCCCTGGGTGAGCTGGAGGTCGTCCCAGTGGAGGTGGCCTTGCCGGCCGCCGGTGCCGCAGAGGTTGAGGACGACGGGTTTCTCGGCCCGGTCGAGGGCGGGCCGGAGCCGTTCCGCGAGCAGATAGCGGGCGAGGACGTAGATGGCGAAGCTCTGCTCGAAGCCTTCTGCGGTCACGACGCGGCGCGGGGTGAACCGGCCCGCGGCGAACACGAGGGCGTCGATCCGGTCGGGGAGCCGATCGGCGAGGGCGGCGGTCTGGCGTACGGAGGTCAGGTCTGCGTCGGCGCTGCCGATCGCGATCACCTGGTCGCCGGCCGTTCGCAGCCGGGCCGCGAGGCCGCCGCCGATGCCGCGGGTGCCGCCGAGGATCACTACTGTGCGCATACTTGATCCTGTGCTGACGACTGCGTTGCCCGACAGAAGGCACATTGATGTGCCCTCCACTCCGGCCGACCGGGAGGTGTGCGCGGCGACCGAGGTGCTGCGGCGAGTCGGCGAGAAGTGGAGCGTCCTGTTGCTGGCGCTGCTCGACGAGCGGGCGTACGGCTTCAACGAGCTGGATCGGGCGGTCGACGGGCTGAGCCGCCGCATCCTCACGCGTACGCTGCGGACGCTGGCGGCGGACGGGCTCGTGGCCCGCGAGGAGAAGCTCGATCGGGTGGAGTACGCGCTGACCGGGTTGGGCCGCTCGTTCCTGCCCCTGGTCATCGCAATCGGCGAATGGGCCGAGGCGCACGCTCCGGAGATCGCCGAGGCGCGGGCGCGTACGCGGGTCGACGGTCGTACTTTGGGCGGATACGCAGTCTGATCCTCGCTCGTACCATCGGGCCGTGATGCACCTCCCACGCGCGATCTGGGCCGAGCCGCGGCCGCCGGACGCACCGCCGCGCGGCCGGCGCGACTGGGTGTTCGTCGGCCTGGTCGTCGTCTTGGCGGTCGTCGAGTTCGCGGCGCGGCCGAGTCTGCGCGGGCATCCGCTCGCGCTGCTGGTGACGCTCGGGCTCGCGCCCACCCTCCTCTGGCGACGGTCGCGTCCGCTCCTGGCGCTGGCTGCCGCGTTCGTGGTGTCCGGGCTGGTGGCGGCGCTCGCACCGGAGGTGCCGGACTCGTACGTCATGATCTACGTGCTGGTGCTGCCCTACGCCTTGTTCCGCTGGGGTTCCGGGCGCGAGATGGTCGCCGGGCTCGTCCTGATGGCGGCCAACCTGGCCGTCTCGGTGGCCGTCGACCGGCTGAGCCGCACCGACGCGTTCGGCGGGGCGGCGATCCTGTGCACGGCGCTCGCGCTCGGGGCCGCGCTGCGCTTCCGGGTCAAGGCCCGGACCCGGGAGCTGGAGCAGGTCCGGCTCGTGGAGCGCGAACGGCTCGCCCGGGACCTGCATGACACCGTCGCCCACCATTTCTCCGCGATCGTGATCCGCGCCCAGGCCGGGCTCGCGGTCGCGCCCGTCCAGCCGGAGGCGCCGATGGAAGCGTTGCGGATCATCGAGACCGAGGCCACCCGGGCGCTGGGGGAGATGCGGACCATCGTCCGCGTACTGCGCCGGGACGAGGCGGCCGAACTGGCGCCCAACCCCGGCATCGCCGACCTCCCCGGGCTCGCGGACCACCCCGGCCCGCCCGTGGCGATCACCGTCGAGGGAGACCTCCGCGAGCTGCCCACGGCCGTGGGCGCGGCGCTCTACCGGCTCGCGCAGGAGTCGGTCACCAACGCCCGCCGCCACGCGCGGCACGCCAGCCGCATCGAGGTCCAGCTCCACGCCGACGACCAGGTGGTACGCCTGACGGTGCGCGACGACGGGGAGATGGCTGGCGCGGCGTCGCCTGGATTCGGCGTACTGGGCATGATCGAGCGGGCCGAGCTGCTGGGCGGCGAATGCCAGGCTGGACCCGACGGGCAACGGGGTTGGGTCGTGTCCGCCGTGCTACCGAGGAGCGGGCGATGAGCGTACGCGTGATCGTGGCCGACGATCAGGAGATCGTCCGCACCGGACTGGTGATGATCCTCAACGCGCAGCCGGGCATCGAAGTCGTCGGGGAAGCGGCCGACGGCGTGGCCGCCGTGCGCCTGGCCCGCCGCGTACGCCCGGACGTGTGCCTGTTCGACATCCGGATGCCGGAACTGGACGGCATCTCGGCCACCCGGGCGCTGGCCGGGCCGGAGGTCGCCGATCCGCTCGCCGTCGTCGTCATCACGACGTTCGACCTCGACGAGTACGTCTACGCGGCGTTGCGCGCCGGGGCCAAGGGGTTCCTGCTCAAGGACGCCGGCGCCATGCTGTTGGCGCAGGCCGTGCACGCGGCGGCCGACGGCGACGCGCTCATCGCCCCGGCCGTCACCGCACGGCTGCTCAAGGCCTTCGCCGAGACCGGCCCCAGCGCCCCGCCCGCCCAGCCGATCGATCCGCTGACCGACCGGGAGGAGCAGGTGCTCGCGTCTGTCGCACGTGGACGGACGAACGCCGAGATCGCCGCCGAGCTGCGGATCACGCTCAGCACGGTGAAGAGCCACATCGCGAGCCTGATGACGAAGCTGGGCGTACGCAATCGCGTGGAGATCGCGATGTGGGCGTACGAGACGCAGCGCGTCCGCCCGAAGTAGCCGGAAGTACTACGGGCGAGCCGTTCCGGGGTACGCCTTCGTCGCGACCTGATTGCCGATGAGTCATCCGCCCGCCGTCGCGACCATCGAATCGTGACCTCTTCGTGGAAATCCCAGTGGCCGGCTCCGGCCGGACTGATCGTGCTCAGCCTCGTTCCGGTGATCGCGGCCTTCGTCCGCGGCGCCGAACTGGCCTCGCGTCCGGAGGTGACGCCGGACAACGCGCGCTTCGTCACCGCGCCATTGCCGATCGTGCTGCACATCGTCGGCAGCATCCTGTTCTCCGTGCTGGGAGCGCTGCAGTTCGCGCCGAGCCTGCGCCGCCGCCGCTGGCACCGGTACGCCGGACGCCTGGTCGTGCCGAGCGGCATCGCGGTGGCCGGCTCCGGCCTGTGGATGACGCTGACGTACGCGATGCCGCCGATCGAGGACTCCGGGCTGAGCGTCATCCGGGTGGTCGTCTCCACCGGGATGCTGCTCTGCCTCGTCCTCGGCTTCGTGGCCGTCCGGCGGCGCGACTTCACCACGCATCGCGCCTGGATGATGCGCGCGTACGCGCTCGGCCTCGGCGCGGGCACGCAGGCGTTCACCTTCGGGTTCTGGACGGTGGCCGTCGGTGAGCCCGGCGTCGGAGCGTACGCCCTCTTGATGCTGGCCGCCTGGCTGATCAATCTCGCCGTGGCGGAATGGTTCATCGCACGACGGAAGCCCCGCCGTCTGGCGGGGCTTTCCGGGTCGGGTGAGATCACCGGCGACGCAGGTGACGGGCGGCCAGTGCCGAGATCCACAGCATCGAGGGGATGACGCCGAGGGCGAGGGTCAGCGAGCCGGCCTTGCCGCCGGTCATCGCCCACAGGTTGCCCACGAGGGTGGCGGTTCCGGTGATCCGGGAGACGATCGCCCGGCCGCGGTCGCCGTCCCGGCTGAACTCCCGGCCCAGCACGTAGCAGGCCGCGATCAGGGCGGCGAACGCGATCGTGCCGGACGCGAAGTGACCGTAGCTGTGCCAGCTCAACGAGGCGGGGATGCCGGCCGGCGTACCGGCGGGGAAGCCGTCCGCCGGGTCCATCACGAAGACTCCGGCGGCCATCATCCCGAGGCCGTTGATCCGGACCAGGCGCGGCGCCCACTTGCTGCGGACGACCCGGCGCAGCCCGGCCGCGCCGATGACGGTGAGCAGCCCGGCGACGAGGAAGTTGGTGATCTGGAGCCAGCCGAGCGAGCCGGTGCTCAGCTGGCTCAGCGGGTGGCGGGTCAGGTCGAAGCCTGCCCGGGTGGCGGCCTGGATCAGGCTCACCGCCGCCCACAGCGGGGCGCTCACTGCCGCACAGATGAGCAGTACGCGAGTGCCGGCCGACGAGGCGGCGGCCGACGGGGCGACGGTGGCGGCGGTGGACGAGGCGGTGGTGACGCTGGCGGTCATGTCGGGCTCCTTCAGCCGTGAGGACTTGTTTCACTGACACGTCGATCGGATGATGTGACAGAGAACAAGGCAGTTACCTGTCACATCGGCCATCCGACGTCCTGTCAGACACGCCCTTTCACACCGGAATGGAGACCACGTCATGCGGTTCCTGATGACGGCCCTGGCCGACGACAACAAGCCCGACGAGAAGCTGTTCACCGAGATGGCGAAGTTCATCGACGAGACGACCGCGGCCGGCATCCTGCTGGCCACCGGCGGCCTCGAAGCCGGCGGGGTCCGGCTGACCTCGGCCGGCGACGAGATCACGGTCACCGACGGCCCGTTCACGGAGGCGAAGGAGGCGGTCGCCGGCTTCGCGCTGATCGAGGTGCGCTCGCGCGAGGAGGCGATCGAACTGGGCCGCCGGTTCCGGCAGATCGTCGGCGACGGCGTCAGCGTGATTCAGCAGGTCTACGGGCCGCAGGGCTGATCGCCCACCAGTGACCGCCGTACATCGGACGGTCGACGCCGTCTGGAAGCTGGAGTCGGCCCGGATCATCGCCGGGCTGACCCGGCTTGTCCACGACGTCGGACTCGCCGAGGAGTTCGCCCAGGACGCCCTGGTCGCGGCGTTGGAGCAGTGGCCGTCGGCCGGGGTGCCGGACAATCCGGGGGCCTGGCTGACGACGATCGCGAAGCGTCGCGCGATCGACCACATTCGACGGTCGGAGCGGCTCGACCGCAAGCACGAGGAACTGGCCCGGGACCTCGACCAGCAGCCGGATCAGCAGCCCGACGATGTCCTGCGGCTGATGTTCATCTCCTGCCACCCGGTGCTGCCCACCGCGGCCCGCGTCGCGTTGACGCTGCGGCTGATCGGCGGCCTGACGGCGACCGAGATCGCGCGCGCCTTCCTCACCACCGAGGCCCGGATCACCCAGCGCATCGCGGCGGCCAAGCAGACGCTGGCCGACGAGCGCGTCCCGTTCGAGCTGCCGGCCGGTCCGGAACTGGCCGGGCGGCTGTCCTCGGTCCTCGAGGTCGTCTATCTGATCTTCAACGAGGGCTACGCCGCCAGCGCCGGCGACGATCTGATCCGGGCCGACCTGTGTCTGGAAGCCCTCCGGCTCGGGCGGCAGCTGGCCGAGCTGGCCCCGGACGAGCCCGAGGTGCACGGGCTGGTGGCGCTGATGGAGATCCAGGCGTCCCGCAGCGCCGCCCGGATCGGCCCGAACGGGGAGCCGGTCCAGTTGCACGAGCAGAACCGGGGCCGCTGGGACCAGTTGCTCATCCGGCGTGGGTTCACCGCGATGCTGCGCGCCCGGGATCTCGGCCGCCCACCCGGTCCCTATGTGCTGCAGGCCGCGATCGCCGTCTGTCACGCGCAGGCACCGACGGCCGAGGACACCGACTGGCGGCAGATCGCCGCGCTCTACGGGGCGCTGGCCCGGCTGCTGCCGACGCCGATCGTCCAGCTGAACCGGGCCGTCGCCGTGGGCATGTCCGCCGGGCCGCAGGCGGGGCTGGACCTCGTCGACGCGCTGCTCACCGATCCGGCGTTGCAGAACTATCACCTGCTGCCGGGCGTACGCGGAGATCTGCTGGCCCGGCTCGGCCGGCCGGCTGAGGCCCGGCGGGAGTTCGAGCGGGCCGCCGCGTTGACGGCGAACTCCGCCGAGCGGGAGTTCCTCCGTCGCCGAGCCGAACGCCTCGCCGACGACGCACCGCCGTCTCTGTCGCTCGGCCAAGCGACGGCGGATTTCCTGCGCCGGGAGGATCTCGACGCGCAGACCCTTCGGGCGTACGCGCAAACGCTGCGACGCCTGTGCCTCGCCGTCGGGGAGAGTCTGCCGCTGGCCGAGCTGACCCCGGATCGGGTGGCGCAGACGTTCGAGCTGGCCTGGGCCGGGGCGGCGGCGCGTACCTGGAATCGGCATCGGGCGGCCGTCCGGTCGTTCAGCGCCTGGGCCGACCTCCCCGATCTCGCCCGTACGCTCGACCGCCGAACCGAGCCGCCGTCGCTGCGGCGTGGGCTCGATCTGGTCGAACTCTGGGCTCGCGAGTTGCCTCTGCGGGAACGCGTGCTGTGGCGGCTGCTGGCGGAGTCGTCGGCCGGGCCCCGGAGCGTGCTGGCGTTGAACGTCGACGACCTGGATCTCGACGAGCGCCGGGCGTGGACCGGGAAGACCTGGATCACCTGGCGGTCGCAGACCGCGTCGCTGCTGCCCGGCCTGATCGCCGGGCGGGAGCGGGGGCCGGTGTTCCTCGCCGATCGGCGGCGCGGGCCGGGCCGGCCGCCCGCTGCGGCCGACGTCTGCCCGCATACCGGCCGGACGCGGTTGTCCTACGAGCGCGCCGAGTACCTGTTCAAGCAGGCCACCGGGCACACGCTGCGGGACCTGCGAGAGTCCTGATCAGCGCTCGACGAGGGCGTGGAGCTGGCTGTACAGCTGCCGGTCGGTGACCGAGCTGTGGAGAACGATCTCGCCTTCGGCCGGGACGATCGCCGCGGCCGGGCAGTCCTTCTCCGCCCCCGTCAGCCGGACGTCGAGAAGCTTCCGTCCCGTCGCCACCTCGTACGCCGTCACCTTGTACACGCCTTCCGCGAAGGCCACGGTGGTGGGCTTGGGAGTGGTGAACTTGCACGTGCCGAGGGACTTCCCGGCGGCGGCGAAATCGACGCAGGCGACGATCTGCGTCTTCGTGAGATCGGCCGGCTGCCAGGCGGCCCGCAAGGACTTGGCGGTCCCGTCGGGCACCTCGATGGAGCTGGGCTGGTTGCGGGTCTTGAAGACCTCGTCCAGCACGGTGACCGTGATGGGGTGGGGCGCCGAACCCGTCAGGGCGGGCGATTGCGGGTAGTACCAGCCTCGGCAGACGCCGTCGAGGTCGGCCGCGGTCGCCACGGGAAAGTCCCGAGCCCAGGCGCTGCCGGGGCTGGCCACCGTGGTCGGCTCGGGGGGTAAGCCGCTACCGGGTGCCGGGTGCCTGCGCAGCTTCATCAGGCCGAGGCCCCCGCCGACCAAGAGCGCCACACTGGCCACGATCGCCAGAATGGGCAGCCACGCGGCACCCCGTGGCGGAGTCGAGCCCGGCGGCGCCAGCCAGTCCGCCAGCGGATCGTCCGCCGTGGACAGTGATTCGTCCGCATCGGGCAGTGAACCGTCCATGTTGAACAGTGGCTCGTGCCCAGAGTTGTTCTGCTCCACCGAACGCCCCCGTCGCGTCGAGTTTCGAGTTCCCGAGTCTACTGGCGAGGGCGTACGCGATGGGGCCGCGTTCAACGGGATGAACACGGCCCCAGCTCAGCAATCAGCTCAGCGAATCAGCGGATCAGGTCGCGGCACAGGTGAAGACGGGTGGCGCGTTGGTCGTGCCGGAGTTCGCGAGGAACCCGAACGTCGTGCCGGCCCCGGCGGCCAGACTGCCGTTCCAGCTGGCGTTCGTCACCGTGGTGACCGTGCCGGCCGTGGTGGCCGTCCCGTTCCACGCGCTGGTCACGACTTGGCCGTTGGGCCAGGTCATCGTGACCTTCCAGGTGCTGATGGCCGCGCCGCCGGCGGTCACCGCCACCTGACCTTGGAATCCGCCGGACCACTGGTTGACCACCGTGTACGCGGTCGAGCAGGACTTGGTTCCGCTCGACGAGGTGGGCGACGTGGACGCCGACGGGGAGGTGGAGGCGGACGGGGACGTGGACGCGGACGGCGAGGTGGACGCCGAAGCCGACGTGGACGGCGACGGCGACGACGAGCCGCCGAAGTTCACGTCCGCGCAGAAGTAGTAGGACTGGTCCATGTGGCTGGCCTGCCAGATGGTGTAGACCATGGCCCGGCCCGTACGCCCGGGGGCGCTCGCGCCGATCAGGGTCGACCAGCCGCCGGCCGACTCGGTGGTCCACTGCGACACGGGGGTGTTGCCCTTCTGCCCGACGAGTTCGAGGTCGGACCATTTCAGGGCTTGGGTGACCGGGTTGAAGCCCGGTTTGCTGACGTACACGTAGACGTAGTCGGCGCCGTGACCGGCCTGGTCGAACAGCTTCACGTTGAACGTGTTCGCGATCGACTGGGCCTTCCAGTCGCCGATCGTGTCCATCGCGTTGTACCGGCCGCTCTGCGTGTGACCGGCGCTGCACAACTGGCCGTCCGGGACGGCGGCCTGGTGGTTGCCGGCGACGCCCTCGCGGTAGAGGCCGTTCCAGTTCCACATGGCGTTGGTGTCGTACTGCCAGGCTTGCCAGCACATCGGGTCCTCGGTGGCCATCACCGGGTCCTGGAAGCGCGAGCCCCAGCGGAGCCAGCAACCGTAGTTGCGGGAGGCGGGATCGACGGTGGTGCCGTGGGCGTCGGCGACCTTCGCGAGGCCGGTGGTCAGGAGCACGACTGCGAGGGCGGCGACGATCGCCAGGGAGAGGGCGATGGACAGCCACCGCCGGTAGGTGTGGGCGGTCATGCGATGACTCCTTGTCCGTGGAGTGCCCGGAGCGACACTTGGGCGAGTGGGAGTCGCGGCCACGCCGGCCGCGCCCTTTGCTCCGGACGTATTCATCTATGGGAAACGATTCAACCGTCCCGCGCCGGTTTTGGGAAGAGGCGGCGGGACTGAGGCACACTACGAGGGTGAAAGACCTGGATGCGGTGGCCGCGCTGCACGACCCGGTGCGCCGGGCGCTCTACGAGTTCGTCGCGGCTTCCGGTCGCGACGTCGGGCGCAACGAGGCCGCCGAAGGGGTCGGCGTCTCGCGTACGCTGGCCGCTTTTCACCTCGACAAACTCGCCGAGGTCGGGCTTCTGGAGACCGGCTTCGCGCGCCTGGGCGAGCTTCGGCCAGGCCCGGGCGCAGGGCGACCGGCCAAGGTCTACCGCCGTGCGCGTACAAGTCGATCTGTCACGGTGCCCGAGCGGGACTACCGCGAGCTGGCGTCGCTGCTCGCGGAGGTGGTCCACGGACTGGACGCCGCCGACGGCGCGATCGCCGCGGCGGCGCGCGCGGGCAAGAGACTGCACGAGCCCGGCGGGTGGTTGGCCACGCTGCGTGAGCGCGGCTACGAGCCCTACGAGCAAGACCAGGTGGTACGCCTCAGGAACTGCCCGTTTCAGCAGGTCGCGGACGAGCAGCCGCTGTTGGTCTGCGCGATGAATCTGGCGTTGTGCCAAGGCGTCGCGGGCGACGACGCGACCGCCGAACTTGACCCGAAGCCGGGCGAGTGCTGCGTCTCGTTTTCTAAAAACAATTCTCATTGACATAGAAGTGCCCGGTCGGCCATGCTGCTGCCATGCATCTCGCGCAACTGAACGTCGGGCATCTCCTCGCCCCGGTCGAGGCGCCCGAGCTGGCCGAGTTCGTCGCCCTGCTGGAGCCGATCAACGCGCTGGCCGATGTCGCGCCCGGATTCGTCTGGCGGCTCAAGGAGTCGGAGACCGATCCGACCGCGACCGTCCAGCACGACTTCGGCGACGACCTACTGATCAACATGTCGGTGTGGCGGACGCGCGACGACCTCTGGAACTACGTCTACCGGTCGCGGCATCTGGGTGTGCTGCAACGGCGCCGTGAATGGTTCACCAAGGCGGTGGAGGTCTACAGCGTGATGTGGTGGATCCCCGAGGGGCACCTGCCGACGGCGGCCGAGGGGATGGCCCGGCTCGACCTTCTCCGGGAAAAGGGAGCCGGGCCGGAAGCCTTTACCTTCAAGGAGTTCTCCGAGTCTCCGGACACCTCTCCGGTCACCGTGGACGGCTGACCGGCCGCCAGTCCGCGGGCGGGTCCTCGCCGGTCCGCCCGTCCACCGCCTCCCGCAGCAGGTCGGCGTGCCCGGTGTGACGGCCGTACTCCTCGATCAGGTCGCACAGCAGCCTACGGAGGCTGGCCTTGCGCCCATCCGGCCAACCGGTGTGCACGGGCTGGTCGAGCCCGCCGTTCTGCAGGGCCGCGGCCAGCCGGGCCCGGGACCGGTCGACCGCCCCGTCCCAGTACGCGTACAGGGTCGCCGGGTCGTCCCTGGCGGCCGACGAGAACTCCCAGTCGTTGGTGCCGTCCCAGCCGGTGGCGTCCCATGGCGCACCGATCGGGTCGCCGGTCAGCTTCGCGGTGAACGTGTAGTCCTCCACGGCCGCCAGATGCTTCAGCAGACCGCCGAGGGTCAGCGTCGAAGCTCCGATCGAGGTACGCAGTCCCGCTTCGTCGAGGCCGTCGGCCTTGAACCGGAACGTCCAGCGCAATCGGTCCAACGCGCCAACCAGGTGTTCTTCCTCGGATCCGGCCAGCGGCGGCTCCCAGGGCGGAGCTGTCTTCTCACTCATGAAGCCCAAGCTAGCGGCTATTCCCGACATCCTTTGTCGGGTACGTCTTTTATTGTGGCCGGATGGAATTGGAGTTCACCGGCGAGATCTTCCACTGGCGCGGTCCCGCCCCGCATCACTTCGTGACCGTGCCGACGGACGTGTGCCAGGAGATCCAGGAGGTCGCCGCCCGGCTGACCTATGGCTGGGGCGTCATCCCGGTCGGCGTACGCGTCGGCGACACCGACTGGACGACGTCGTTGTTCCCGAAGAACGGTGGGTATCTGGTGCCCGTGCGGGCCGACGTACGCCGGGCCGAGAAGCTCGAACTGGGGGACACCGTGACGATCACGCTGATGCTCGATGCCGACTGACCCTGCCGCTCCAGTACGCCGTGCGCGAGTCGCCGACGCGGCCGTCGTAGCCGTGCTGCTGGACGACTTCAATCGGGAATTCGACACCTACACCCCGGGGGCCGAGTGGCTCACGGAGCGCCTGACCAGGCTACTTCCCGGCGACGACCTGGCAGTGTTCCTCATCGGGGAGCCCGCGGCCGGGCTGGCGGTGCTCTCGTTCCGGCCCAGCGTCTGGACGCCCGGCCCGGCGGTCGTGCTCGACGAACTCTACGTACGCCCGGAGCAGCGCAATCAGCGGCTCGGCCACGCTCTGCTGGAGGCGGCCTGCGCGCTGGCCGCGCAGCGGGGCGCGGAATCGCTGGAGGTCAACGTCGACGGGATCGACGTCGACGCCCGCCGGTTCTACGAGGCGCACGGGTTCAGCAACACCGAGCCGGGCGAGACCGAGCCGATGTACTTCTACTACCGGGAACTCGCGTAGATCTGTTCGGCTGATCCGATGACTTGACGCTTCATGTGATCATGCGCGCGTGGATTTCGCCGGAAAACGGCGAGGCATGGGCCTCGCGCTATACGTCATCGCCGCCGTCCTGGTCGTCTGGGGCGGATATCAGGTGATGCGCAGCTGGAACTGGGCCACCGCCGAGGGGAAGGTGGACCGGTGCCGGCTCCAGACCACCGGTAGTGGCAACGGCCGGACGTACACGCAGCACTGCGACGTGACGTGGACCGCCGACGGGGTGACGCACAAGGCCACCGTGGCCTTCGACGGCCGGCCGGACCGCACCGGTACGACGCAGAAGCTGCGGGTCAGCGGCGGTGAGGCGCAGGCGTACGAGGGGCGGCTGGGTTCGATGGCGACCGCCGGGCTGGGTGTGCTCCTCGCCGGGGTCGGGTCGCTGCTGCGCCGTCGTCTCGGGGACGCGACACGCATCGCCACCCAGGGCCGGTAGAACGCCTCAGGCCGCTGGTCCGACTTGGGCCGGGTTCGTCTCGGAGCTGGGGTAGTGCGCGGCCGCGGCGTGGATCTCGGCGGCGACCCGGTCGCGGACCGACGGCGGAGCCAGCACCTCGATCGCGGAGCCGAAGCTGAGCAGCCCTTCGACGGCCCACCACTCCTCGTCGAAGGGCACCGTCACCTCGACGGGCTCGGTGGCGGCCACCGGCACTCTGTGCTGGCCGCGTACGGGGATCATGCGCCGAAGGCGCGGCAGCGCCTGCGGCGTGGCCCGCACCGTCACCTCCACCGCGACGTGCTCGTCCTCCAACTCGGCTCGGGCCGCCGCCCACGCCTCGGCCAGGTCGAAGTCGGCGGGCCGGTGCGCCGCGTCGGCCAGCAGCTCGACCTCGCGTACGCGGGAAACCCGGTAAGTGCGGCGTACGCCGTCCCGCAATGCCAGCAGATACCAGTCGCCGGCCGCCAGCACCAGGCCCATCGGGTCGACGACGCGAGTCGACGCCTTCCCGCCGCGCACGTACTCCAGGCGTACGCGGCGGTCGAAGAAGGCCGCCTCGGCGAGCTGAGCCAGACAGGGCACCGGTTCGGGCGTGCTGTAGAACCGGACCGGGTCGAGGTGGAACCGTTCCGCCGTACGCCCCGCCCGCTGCCGCGCCTCGCCGGTGAGACTCGCCCAGACCTTGATCCGGGCGCCTTCGAGCAACTCGCCCAGGCCCAGCTGCTCGGCCGGGCCGGCGAGCCCGAGGAACGCCAGCGCGCCCGCCTCGTCCAGGCCCATCCCCGTCAGCCGGGTCCGATAGCCGCCGTCGAGGCGGTAGCCGCCGGCCGGGCCCCGGACCGAGCGGACGGGCACCCCGGCGGCGGCCAGCGCCTCGACGTCCCGCTGGACCGTACGCTCACTGACCTCCAGCAAGTCGGCCAGCTCCTGACCAGTGGCCCGGCCGCGTACCTGAAGGTGCAGGAGCAGGGTCATCATCCGGGAGGCGCGCATGCCCCCATCTTCGCGTCTCGTCGGTCCGGCGGATTGTGTCGGTGGGTGCTGCCACACTTCGGCTCATGACTCTCGTCGATTCCGCTCGCGCGTTCCTCGACCGGGAAGGGCGGCTGGTCGAACGCCGTCTCGCCGCCGTTCTGTTCGACGGGGCGGACCCGGCCGGAGCAGTCGCCGCCGTGGCGGCGTACCGCAACGCCGACGGCGGCTTCGGCCACGGCCTCGAACCCGACAAACGCTGCCCGGCCAGCCTGCCCATCGACGTCGAGTGCGCGCTCGACGTCCTCGTCACGGCCGGGGCGCCCGCGCCGGACTGGGTGCGGGCGGCCTGCGACTGGCTCGGCTCGGTGGCGACGCCCGAGGGTGCGGTGCCGTTGGCGTTCCCGGTCATCGAGCGCTATCCCCGCGCCGACCACTGGTCCGACTGGACCTACGCGCCCGGCCTCAACCCGACCGCCGGCCTGGCCGGACGGCTGCACCGGCTCGGCGTCACGCATCCGTGGCTCGACCAGGCCACCGAGTGGACCTTCGGCCGGCTCGAAGCCGGGTTCGCCGAAGACGCACACTCGCTGAGCGAAGTGCTCGTCTTCCTCGCGGCGGCACCCGATCGGGTACGCGCCGACGCGCTCGCCGCGCAGGTCGGCGGCTGGCTGGCGAAGCTCCAGTTCTTCCGCGCCGACCCGGACGATCCCGGCTACGGACTCACTCCGCTGCACTTCGCGCCCACGCCCGACAGCCCGTGGCGGCCGTTGTTCACCGACGCCGCCGTCGACGGGCACCTCGACCGGCTCGCCCGCGACCAGCAGCCCGACGGCGGCTGGCCGATCACCTGGGAGCCGCCGAGCCAGGCGTCTACTGTGGAGTGGCGGGGGATCGAGACGCTCCGGGCGATGCGGGTGCTCCGGGCGTATGGCCGCCGCTGACCGCCGAGCGAACGACAGCGGCGCCGCCCAGAGGGACGGCGCCGCTGTTCCGGTAAAGCTGCTCGGGGCTCAGATGTTGTTGTCCCAGCCCCGCTTGATCGCGCCCGACGACTGCGGCAGGCCGACGCGCAGCACGTCCCACCGGCGCGCGGGCTCCTCCGAAGACTTCAGAGTCACCTGGTCGCCGACGCGGACACGCGGCTCGACCCAGCAGGTGAGGTAGCGAGAGTCCGACCGAAGATCGACTTGAACCAGCATCGTCATGACGATCACGGTAAGCGCCCCCCACCCCCCACGTCACCCGACTTTCCCCACCCCCGTTCCGGGCGGGTGGCCGGCGGTGCGGGCCTGAGCTGGGATGATCGGGGAGTGGGGCACTCGTACGCCGTCACCGCCGAGTTCTACGACCTGCTGCAGGCCGCCGAGTTCAGCCGCCTCGCCGAGCGGCTGCTCGGGCGCTGGCTGGGTACGCCGACCGTCGGCATCCTCGATGTCGGGGCGGGGACCGGGCTGGCCACCGCGCTCCTGGCGGAGCGGGCCGGGGTCGTCGTGCACGCCGTCGAGCCCAGCGCTCCCATGCGCGCCGTCCTGCTCAGCCGGTTGGCCGGGATGCCGCACCTGCTGGACCGTATCCGGGTTCATGCGATGGGCGTACAAGACGTGGGATTGACGGCGGTCGCTGACTTCGCGTGGTGCGTGAACACCATGGCGTGCCTCGACCCGGTGGAGCGGGCCGAGGTGCTGGCGGCGATCCGCGTGGCGCTGGTGCCCGGCGGGCGGCTGGTGGTGCAGCGGCCGCCGCACCGCCTGGAACCGCCCTGGGAGCTGCCGTCCCGGCGGCTCGGCGACGACCGATACACCGGGCAGGTGACCTGCGCGGACGCCGGGCCGGACCGGGCGCGGTGGCGGTTCACCTATCGCGTGACCCACGACGACCGGCTCGTACGCGAGGCGCGCGAGAGCTTCGAGGTGTACCTCGCCGAGCCGGCGGCGTTCACCGGCGAGCTGCGGGCGGCCGGGTTCGACCCGATCGCGCAGGACGAGCCGGAGATCGTGATCGCCCGGGCCGGCTAGACCCCGGCGACGCTGCTGCGCCGTTCGAGGAGCAGGACGTCCCGCCACCCGCGTACGCCGTGCCGCCCGACCCGCTCCCGAGTGCCGATCACCCGGAAGCCGGCGCGTTCGTGCAGCCGGAGGCTGGCGGTGTTCTCGGGGAAGACCCCGGACTGGACGGTCCAGATCCCGGCCGCCTCGGTCGACTCGAACAACGCCGTGAGCAGTGCGATCCCGACGCCGTTGCCGCGCGCGGCGGAGTCGACGTAGACCGAGTGCTCCACGACTCCGGCGTACACCGGGCGGGCGGAGACCGCGGAGACGGCGACCCAGCCGACGATGCGCCCGGACAGCTCGGCCACGTGCCGGTGCTCAGGCAGTCGACTCGCGTCGAAACGCTCCCAGGTGGGTGCGTCGATCTCGAAGCTGGCCTCGCCGGTGTCCAGCCCCGCCTGGTAGATGCGCAGGACGTCGTCGGCGTCCGCCGGGGTCATGGCTCGGATCATGTGATCACCCATGTTCCCGCAGCCTGCCGCGTACGCGGTCGCGCTGTCAACGCGTTTGACGCGTGGATCACTGGGTAGACTCGGTCCGTGCCGTCGTCGCGGTCCGCTTCGGTTGAGGGGAAGCGCGAGAAGCTTGCGCCTTACCGCCGCAAGCGGGACTTCGCGCGTACGCCTGAGCCGTCGGGCGAGGCGCGCGGGCGCGATCAGGCCGCCGGTCTGCGGTTCGTCGTCCAGCGCCACCGGGCCCGCAACCTGCACTACGACTTCCGGCTGGAGATCGACGGAGTCGGCGTGAGCTGGGCCGTCCCCAAGGGACCGACGCAGGACCCGGGCGTACGCCGCGCCGCCTTCCACGTCGAGGACCACCCGCTGGAGTACTTCGACTTCGAGGGCGTCATCCCACGCGGGGAATACGGCGGCGGCGACGTGATCGTCTGGGACGCCGGCACCTGGGAGCCGGCCAAGGAGGAGAACCCGGGCCAGGCCGTAGCCGACGGAGAGCTGCACGTCGACCTCCACGGCGAGAAGCTGCACGGCCGGTTCGTGCTGGTGCGTACGAAGAGGGGCGCGTCGGGCAAGGAAGAGTGGCTGCTGCTGAAGAAGCGCGACGACGACGCGGTCAACGGCTGGAATCCCGAGGACCATCCGAAGTCGGTCCGCTCCGGACGGACGAACGACCAGGTCAAAGCCGATCCGGACAAGATGTGGCGGTCCGGTGAGCCGATCGCCCGGGCGGCCGTCCCGCTCAAGACATCACCGGTGACGGCGGACGAACTGGCCGCGTTGGACGCCCTGGGCTCGTCGGGCCAGTGGGACGTCTTCGGGCGTACGCTCAAAGTCACCAACCTGGACAAGGTCCTGTTCCCGGCGCTGGGGCGGCAGAAGCCGGTGACGAAGCGGGATCTGCTCCGCTATACCGCCGAGATCGCGCCGATCGCGTTGCCCTACCTCACCGGCCGGGCGATGAACCTCCATCGCTATCCCAACGGGGCCGACAGCAAAGGCTTCTGGCACAAGCAACTGCCCGATCACGCGCCGGAATGGCTGCCGCGCTGGGAGAACCCCGACGCCGATCCCGGTGAGACGACGACCTATCTCGTGGTGGACGAGGCGGCCGCGCTGGTCTGGGCGGCCAACTACGGCGGGCTCGAATGGCATGCCTGGACCTCCCGGGTCGACAGACCCGACCGGCCCACGTACGCCCTGATCGACCTCGACCCGGGCGAGAAGACGAGCTGGGCCGACCTGGTGATGCTGGCCAAGCTGCATCGGGACGCCCTGGAGCACCTCGGCGTGACCGGGCGCCCGAAACTCAGCGGCCGTCGCGGCATCCAGATCTGGGTGCCGATCCGCCCGGGGCCGACCTATGACGACACCCGGGCCTGGGTCGAGCAGCTCTCGAAGACCGTCGGCGCGCTCGTGCCCGACCTCGTCAGTTTCAGATGGCAGAAGGACGACCGGGGTGGGCTGGCCCGGCTGGACTACACCCAGAACGCGATCAACAAGACCCTGGTCGCGCCCTACAGCCCCCGTCCGGCGGCGGGAGCGCCGGTGTCGACCCCGATCGACTGGGACGAGCTGGACGACAAGCGGCTGCGGCCGGACAAGTTCACCATCCGGACGCTGCCGAAACGGCTGGCGGAGAAGGGCGACCTGTTCGCCGACGTGCTCACCTTCACCCAGCGACTGCCGAAGTTCCGCTGACGACCTTGCCGTAGCGGTGGCAGGCGACCGCGAGCGTCCCGGCCGCGACCTCGGCCTGGTAGGTGACCATGCCGTCGTCGCTCCAGCCGCATCGCTCGTAGAAGCGGCGAGCCCGGTGATTGCCGTCCACCACGGCGAGCCACGCCCGGTCGTGGCCGCCCGCGGCCACCTGGCGCTCGGCCTCGGCCAGCAGACTCGCGGCGACCCCGCCGCCACGATGGGTCGCGGCCACGTAGACCTGCTCCACCTCGTCGGCGACGACCATGACGAATCCGGCGATCTCGCCTGCCGCGTTCACCGCGACCGTCGTGGCAGCCACCCGATCGCCGGCCCGCCGGCGGAACGCGTCAGGAGTGCGTACGGCGACGAGTTCGTCGGGGACGTTGCCGAGATGGCCGTCGGCCCAGCCCTTGATCCAGATCTCCGCCACCGTGGCGGCGTCCTCGGCTCGGGCGGGTCGGATCGCGTACGCCGGCATCGACCGACCATAACAAGGAATGTCGGTGGTGGCCGGTAGCTTCGGATTCGTGAGCGCGCCTGGTGACGTCCCCGAGGAGATCCTGCTCCGGCTGCGGGCGATCTGCCGTGCCCTGCCCGAGGCCTACGAGGAACCGGCCTGGATCGGCGTCCGCTGGCGGATCCGGCAACGGACCGTCGCGCACGTCTACCTCCGGGACGCCGAGGACGATTGCGTGATGACCTTCCGGGCACCGGGCGAGGAGATCGTCGCCTTGGTCCAGAGTGGACAATCGTTCTATCGGGCGGACTGGGGCGACAACGTCGTGGGCATGATCTTCACCGACGACGTCGACTGGATCGAGGTCGCCGAGCTGCTCACCGAGAGCTACCGGCTCATGGCGCCGAAGCGGCTCGCCGCCCTCGTCGACGGGCCGCCGCTGCTCTCCGATTAGTCCGGCCGGGCCGGGGAAAGGGTGGCGCATGGATACCATCGCCACCCTCGCCCATGACCTCGACGTCACCACTGAGGACGTTCAGGCGTACGTGCAGGAGCTGATCCGCCGCGACGGCGAGCCGGCTGTCATCGCAGCGAAACGGGACGTCTCCACCGAGACCGCCCTCACCGACACCGCGGCCCACCAGGTCCGCGTCCAGCTGACGCACTGAGGACCCGAGCGCGGCACCTTACAGGTCGGTCGCCAGGGCGACGTGCTTCCACTGCTCCAGCTCGCGCCGGACCAGGTCGAGCTTCGCCTCGATCCGGGCGATCGCGTCGGCCCCGAGCTGCAGTCGCAACGGCGGCTCGGCCACCTCGGTCACGTCGATGATGGCGTTGGCCGCCTTCACCGGGTCGCCGGCCTGCTTGCCGTCGTTCGCGCCCATGCTCTGCCGGACCGGTCCCGCGCCCGCCTCGTAATCGGCGATCGTCGCGGGTTCGGTCCGCAGGCTCGCGGGGTTGAGGAAGTCGGTGCGGAAGCCGCCCGGTTCCACGATCGTCACGCGTACGCCGAGCGGGGCGAGCTCGCCCTGCAACGCCTCGGAGAGGGCTTCGACGGCGAACTTCGTCGCACCGTAGAGGCCGACGCCGGGCGCGGTGGCGAAGCCGCCGACCGAGCTGAGGTTGAGCACGTGCCCGGAGCGCTGCGCCCGGAGCACCGGCAGAGTCGCCTTGAGCGTGTTGATCACGCCGAACACGTTCACCTCGAAGAGGTCGCGGGCGGCCTCGTCGGAGACCTCCTCGACCGCGCCGACCAGGCCGTAGCCGGCGTTGTTGACGACGACGTCGAGGCGGCCGAAGCGCTCGACGGTCGCCTCGACGGCGGCCCGGAGCTGGGCGGGGTCGGTGACGTCGGCGGTCAGGGCCAGCAGGTTCGCCGGTTCCTCCGGGTACGCCTTAGCTACCGCGGCGGCGTCCCGGGCGGTCGCGGCGACCTGGTGTCCCCGCTCGAGGGCGGCGCGGACGATCTCGGCGCCGAGCCCGCGGGACGCACCGGTGACGAAGAAGACTTTGCTCATCTGCCGAAGGTAGAAGCTAGAGTCGGCTCTAGATCAAGCACGAATCGCCACCGATGTGACAGGGGTCGCAATGGATCTGACCATCGGCGAGGTCGCCGAGCGCAGCGGGCTCAGCGTCCACGCGCTGCGGTTCTACGAGAAGGAGGGGTTGTTCGCCAACCCCGTACGCCGCACGGCCACCGGCCGCCGTGTCTACCACTCCGAAGACGTGGAATGGCTCGCCGTATGCACGAAGCTGCGTTCCTCGGGGATGTCGCTGGCGGCGATCCGGCAGTACGTCGAGCTGGCCCGGCAGGGCGCGGGCAACGAGAAGGAGCGCCTCAGCCTGCTCCGGGCGCACGAGGAGCAGGTGCTGGCGCGGATCCGCGAGCTCCATGAGTGCCTGTCCGTCATCCGGTACAAGGTCGGGATCTACGAGTCCGCGCTCGATCGCGGCGAGGCGAACGAGCTGTGGAACCCTTCGCACACCGAGCCGGTCGGCCTCACCGGCACGACAGAAGACTGCCACCGCGCCGCTGTGTGAGCAGGAGCAGCCCCTAGAACCAGCCGCGCCAGAACTGGAAGATCTGGTAGCCGTAGTAGATGCCGTTGACCGGTGTGCCGGAGCTGTTGGTGATCCAGAGCGTCAGGTCGCCGAAGCCTTCGCGTACCGGGGGCAGGTAGAGCAGCAGGAAGACCACGAGTAGCCCGAACGGGCGGATCTTGCGGCCGATCTCCTGTACGCGTTCGGGCAGATAGTGCTCGATCATCCCGTACCCGTCGAGGCCCGGGATCGGCAGCAGGTTCAACGCCGCGCTCGCCACCTGCAGGTACGCCAGCAACGTCAGCCCGGCCCAGAAGACCGCGTGCGGCTCGCCGAGGTCGTAGATCCCGTCCGGGCCGAGCACCGCGAGCGCCGTGAGCAGCAGGCCGGCCGCGACGATGTTCACCGCCGGGCCCGCCATCGAGACCAGGGCGTCCCGGTGCCGGCTGCGCAGCCGGTCCGACTCGACCTGCACCGCCCCGCCCGGCAGTGGCAGACCGCCCGTGAGCAGCGCGAACAACGGCAGGAGGAAGGTCAGCACCGGGTGGCCGTACTTCAGCGGGTTCAGCCGCAGATAGCCCTTCTCCGCGATGGTGTCGTCGCCGCCCCGGTGAGCGACCAGGGCGTGGGCGTACTCGTGAAGGCACAGCGTGACGAGCCAGCCGGTCAGGATGAAAGTGAACACGGCGGCCTGGCGCGGCACGACGCCCGACCACATCGCCCAGCCGCTCGCCCCGGCCAACGCCACGAGCAGCAGGAACAGCCACGACACCCCGGCCCGCCGGCGGCGTACCCGGGGGATGCGGCGCAGCGCGCGCCGGCGCTCCCGGGCGACGTCCGCCTCGATGGCGCGGGCGCGTTCGTCCCAGCCGCCCTCGGCCGCGAGCCGCTGCAGCGGGTCGTCGAGCGGCTCGAGGTAGTCCTCCCCAGCGTCGGTCACGAGGCGTGAGGCTACCCCAAATGTCTGGGGTTCTGGTTACCCTCGGGGCATGGGCGAGGAGCGGGCCGGCGTCGCGCTGACCAACCTAAACCAGTCCCTGTTCGAGGGGGCCGAGGCGACCAAGCGCGACCTCGTGGACTACCTGGACGCCGTGCGCGAGCGCATTCTGCCGGTGCTGCGCGACCGGCCGCTGTCGGTGATCCGGGTGCTGCGCGGCCAGAAACCGTTCATGCAGAAGAACGTCCCCAAGTACACGCCCGACTGGGTGAAGACCGTGTCGCTGTGGGCGGAATCGTCGCATCGCGAGGTGTCCTACGCGCTCTGCAACGACCGCCAGACCCTGTTGTGGTTCGCCAATCAACGTGCGGTCGAATACCACCCGACGCTCGTCGTGGCGGAGCGCTGGGCGTACCCGTCGCATTTGATCCTGGATCTGGACCCGCCGGAAGGCGGCGGCTTCGCGCGGGCGGTGACCGCCGCGCACCTGGTCCGCGCGGTGCTTGAGCAGGCCGGGATGGCCGGCGCGGTGAAGACCAGCGGGGCCAAGGGGGTGCACGTGTTCGTGCCCCTCGACGGCGAGACGGGCGCGGAAGACGTCGCGGCGGCCACCCGGGCGGTCGCGGCCCGCGCGGAACGGCTCGACCCCGAGGTGGCGACGACCGCGTTCATCCGCGAGGACCGCGCGGGCAAGGTCTTCCTCGACTCGACCCGCGCGGGTGGGGCCACTGTGGTCGCGGCCTACAGTCCGCGACTTCGCCCAGGTACGCCGGTCTCGTTCCCGGTGCCCTGGGCCGACCTCGATCGGGTGACCCCGGCGGACTTCACGGTACGCACGGCGCTCCCGCTGCTGGCCGAAGCCGATCCGTGGGCCGAACTGATGCCGCCGCCGCAGAAGCTGGACCCGGGGCTGGTCGAGGAGGGGCACACCATTCCGATACCTCGTCTGTTGGCACTACAGTACGGTCGTGAGCGGAAAAAGCGCAAGCAGCAGAGCGGCGATTTACGGACGGAATAGCTCGGCCAAGCAGAAGTCGATCAATGACCAGCAGGCGGAGAACCGTGCCTTCGCTGAGGCGAACGGCTGGACGGTCGTGGCTGAGCTGGACGATCCGTCGTCAGCATCGCGGTACGCGACCAAGTCGCGCACGAACTGGGCTCGCCTGCTGGAGCTACTCCCTTCGATCGATGTCGTGGTCTTGTGGGAGCCAAGCAGGGGCGATAGAACGTTGGCGACCTGGGTGGCCTTCCTCGACGCATGCCGGGAGCACCAGGTGCGCGTCGCCGCCGTGTCGCACAGCCGGGTCTACGACCCGCGGAACCCGCGCGATTACCGCAGCCTTGCTGAGGACGGCGTGGATTCGGCGTACGAGTCGGACAAGACGTCGGGGCGCGTCCGGCGAGGCCACGCCACAGCGGCGTCTGCTGGCCGACCGCATGCGCCGACCACCTACGGCTACGTCCGCAGATACGACCCGGCCACCCGCGCGTTCCTGGAACAGTTGCCGCATCCGGAACACGCCGCCGTGGTGCGCGACATCATCGTCTCGGTGGGCAGGGGCGAACCGCTACACCAGGTCACCCACCGACTCAACGCCTCCCGCACGGCGACGCCGCGAGGCGGGGCAGCGTGGTACCACTCGACTATCCGCGGGATTGCGGGCAACCAGGCGTATCGACCTCACCCCGACGACCCGGCCCGCGGCGTACGGATGCACAACGGCGATCTCCATATCGGGCAGTGGCCGCCCCTGGTCACTGAATCCGAATGGCAGGCGGCACAGGCGGTTCTGGGCGGCAATAGTGAGACGGCCCGCCGGGCACGGAGGAACAGCGCGCCGGGCCAGATCAAGTACCTGTTGTCAGGCAACTCGGCCGTGATGACTGCAGCGTGCGGGTCCATGCTGTCCGGGTTCTGCGCGACCGACGGCCGCGGTGCGACCTACGGCTGCAAGATGGATCGCTGCGCCAGCGCGCCCATGCCGGAGGTGGACGAGTACGTGACCCGGCTGGTCGTCGCCAGGCTGGCCCGCCAGGACGCGAGAAGGCTTTGGGTGGTCGACGACGTCGCATCCCGCGCGGCGGAGGAGGAACTTAGCCAGCTGCGCGCAGAGCTTGAAGCGGCACGGCAGTCGTTCTACCGGCCAGGCGGAATCTCTGCGGAAGCTTTGGCGGGCAAAGAGGCGGCGATGGTGCCGGCAATCGAGGACGCCCGCCGCCGGGCTCAGCCGGCCGGAGCGCCGCTCGCCCTGCTTGAGTTGATAGAGGCGGGCAAGTTCGGCACGGAGCGCGTACAGGCCGCATGGGAGGCGTTCCCGTTGCCGGCCCGGCGCGAAGTCATCGCAGGACTGTTCGGGGCACTGACACTCGGGCCCGCCACGGTGCGGCTGACCCGCTGGACCCCGCCAGCGGAACGGCTTGCGGTCGTGGCCGACCGGATCAGCCACGAGTGGAGCCACGCGTGATGACGACCTATTGGTTTCCGTCCGAGGCGGGCGACGGATATAACCCGGTCGAGGCTGATGACGCTGACGTGACTTGGATCGATGTGCATTGCAAAGCCTGTGGCGCCGCAAGCACGCGCCGCCTTGCTCGGTTCGTCCAGCTCCATGAAGGTGGCCCGGTCGGGATCAAGCCGTTCACGGTGGACGGCCAACCGAGAGGCCCCTGGTTCAAGGTGGCGGGCAACGTGATCCGCTTCAGGCTCAAGTGCTCGCGCGGCCACGATACGAACTGCACCGTGGCGGAGGCGGCGGATCTCCTTGCAGCCCGGCGGCGAGGAGCCCTGCCGACCAGAGTTGCACGCTGACTCCCAGTTGGGTTTAGACTCAGCAACGAGCAAGGTCGCTGTGCCGACTGTGGGCACGCATCAACCGTTCGATAGCTGCGAATCGCGGCAGGACGGGTGGTCCGTGACGCCCAGGAGCGCCAGTGCCTCGCATCCAGGATCTGCCGACAGTCGAAGAGCGCCGGTCTGCGACCGAAGACGCCCGACGTAAGGCCCGTTTCAAGTTCGCTGAGCAGCGCATCCGCAAAATCGTCGACGCTGCGCCACCGCTAACCGAAGAGCAGCGCCGGCAGCTCGCCGCTCTGCTTGCGCTGCCAGCTGGCGGCGCGCGATGAACCGTGAGCCCGATGACCTGGCCGAGCGCCAGGCGCTAGACCGCGTCGAGGCGAAGATCGCCGCCGCCGTCAGGACGGCACCGCCGCTCCGCGATGACTTGGCCTCCCGATTGGCCACACTGATCCGCACCTCGCCCGCCATTGGGCAGACGGGGGCGGCCGCCTGATGCAGCAGATACGAGAAAGCCGCCCCAGCACCCATTCTGAGGCGGCCTCAAATTCGGTCAGCTCGACGACCACCGCCAGCGTAGCAGCGGCGGCCGACATCGCTTGGTGGGAATCGCCCGCGCTTGCGTACGCGAAAGGCATGGCCGACGGTGCCCAGTTGGCGCTGGAAGACATCGCGGCCGTGCTGATCGACACTCTCGGCGCGGGCCGGCAACCCCACGACACCGCCAAGCCGGTCGACGTCCTCATCCGCTACTGCGACCAGCTCGCGGCGCGCGAAGGCCGGGGGTGGGTCGCGTGAACCCGTTCCCTCCCAACACTTCCGAGCACGAAGCTTGGGAGCGCCAGTCCGTTGCGGGCACGGCCGCCGTCGACAAGGTCCACGAGGCGTTCAATCGCTGGCTGGGCAAGGAATACGACCTCGACGCCCTCGACGCGGTGCTGTGCACGGCCGCCGCGGAACGGCTCGACGGCGACCCCGTTTGGCTGCTGGTCGTGTCCGGCTCGGGCAACGCCAAGACCGAGACCGTCGGCGCACTGGCCGGCGCGGGAGCGGCCGTCACATCCACCGTCGCGAGCGAGGGCGCACTGCTGTCCGCGACCTCCCACAAGGACAAGGCCAAAGACGCGACCGGTGGGCTGCTGCGCAAGATCGGCGACGAGGGCCTGTTGGTCATCAAGGACTTCACGTCAATCCTGTCGATGAACCGTGACCTCCGGGCCACCGTCCTCGCCGCGCTGCGCGAGGTCTACGACGGCAAGTGGGAGCGCAACGTCGGCACCGACGGCGGGCGTACGTTGACGTGGGCCGGGCGGATCGTCCTCGTCGGTGCGGTCACCACGGCGTACGACCAAGCTCACGGTGTCATCGCCTCGATGGGCGACCGCTTCGCCTTGGTGCGTATGGACTCCACGGCTGGGCGGGCCTCCGCCGGGCGGCAGGCTCTGGCGAACGTCGGCCACGAGGTCGCGATGCGCAAAGAGCTCGCGGACGCCGTCTCCGAAGTGATGGCCGGGCTGTACGCCAGCGCTGCGGTACTCGGCGACGAGGACATGGACGTACTGCTCACTGCGGCGGATCTGGTGACGCTGTCGCGTACCGCCGTCGAGCGTGACTTCCGGGGCGACCCGATCGAGGCGCACGCCCCGGAGATGCCGACGCGGTTCGCGAAGATGCTCGGCCAGATCCTGCGCGGCGGCCTGGCGCTCGGGATGCGGCGGTGTTGCGCCCGCCGGATTGCGCTGCGGGTCGCACGGGACTCGGTGCCGCCGCTGCGGGCCGCGATCCTCGCCGACGTCGCGAAGCACCCTGTCACCCCGACCCGCGAAGTCGTCAAGCGCGTCCAGAGGCCACGCACGACCGTCGACCGCACCCTGCAGGAACTTCACCTGATCGGCCTGCTGCAGGTTGAGGACGGCGGCTACGACACGGCGTGGCACTACAGGCTCGCCGAGGGGGTCGAGGAGTCGGCCGTACGCAGGCTCCTCCTAAATGATCATGCTTACCAGGAATGTCACAAAGGGAGCGTCACTCTTCCCTACCCGAACACCCGGTGTAGTGACAAATCTGGTGAACAAGATCAGCTTCGGGAAGCGCGGGCACCGTGGTGACCCAAGATCAAAAGCAGCCGGTCGGCTACGCCTCCCTAGAGATTGAAGATCCAAATCTAGCGAGCGCAGCGAGCGGCGGGTCTGGGCGGAGCCCAGGGTCTGTGACCGAGGACCTCCGCGCCCGGCAGCTTGAGCATCGCCGACCGGAAGCCCGACGCGTAACGCCACTCGACGTGCCGCGTCACGCCCGCGTCACGCCGCGAGGGCATGGGGGGCGGTCACCGGACGCCGATCCTGACGCAGTCGCCACCCCGCCGCTACTGGCGGGCATCTCCCCCCGAGATCAGACATTCGGCGACCCCGCCGATCTTGCGGAGTTGCTGCGACTGCGCGCGCTCGAGCGCAGCGCAGATTTCCAGCGCCGCCGCGCCCAGGTACAGGCCGACCGGGCTGCGTTCGCCGTCGCCCGGGCCGCCGGCCTACGGCGCCGGCATGCCTCACGTGAAGGAAGGAAGTGACATGGCCACCTCGACTGAAGAGTTGCGTTTCCGGGCGACCGGGCAGGACGCCGGCGCGGGTCGGATGTTCGACAAACTCGGCGACAAGGCCGACGACGCCAAGGACGAGGTCAAGGGCTTCGACCGGCAGCTCGGCAAGCTGGACGAGCAGCTCGACCTGACGAAACTGCACCTTGCGGTGCTGCTGGACGAGTTCGACCGGACCGGCGACAAGACTCTGTTCAAGGACATCCGCAAAGACCGGTCGACGATCTCGTTCCTGGAGAAGCTGCGCAAGGAGATGCGCGGCGTCGGCGACGACGCTGAGGAAGTCGCGCCGGTCATCCGCCGCAACCTGCTCGGCAGCCTGCGCGACGCACTGTCCAGCCTGCCGTCGGAGCTGAAAGGCTCGCTGATCATTGGCGCGGCCGGCACGGGTGCCGTGATGGCACCGTTGCTGGGCGCGGCGATCGGCGGTGCAGTGCTCGGCGGTGTCGGGACGGGCGGCATCATCGGCGGGATCGCGCTCGCAGCGCAGGACGACCGGGTGGCTGCGGCCGGTAAGGAACTCGGCCAGCATCTACTCGGCCAGCTCCAGTCCAACGGTCAGTCGTTCGTCGCCCCGCTGCTCGTCGCTATCGGCGAGGTAGACGATGCCACCACTGGACTCCTCGCCGATGTCGGCGACGAATTCCGCGGCCTGTCCAAGCTCGTCGTACCGCTCTCCCAAGGTCTGGGCGGGCTCATCCGCAACCTCGGCCCCGGTCTGTCGGACGCCCTGGAAGCGTCAGAGCCCATCATTCGCGCCGTGTCTGAAGAGCTGCCCGAACTCGGCGATTCGATCTCCTACATGCTTCAGGCGATCTCCAGCCAGTCCGACGGCGCCACGTTGGGCTGGATCTCCCTGCTGAATATCGTCGAGGAAGGCGTCGAGGGCTTCGGCAACATCGTCGGGGCGTTGAGTGCGACCTACGAGTGGCTGGTCCGCACAACGCATGCGGTGGCCGAAGGCGAGGCCGGCTTCCTGGGGATCGCCGCAGCGATCGCGCCGTTCGGTCTGGCGACCGGCTGGGTGGACGACCAGACGCAGTCCCTGATCGAAGATCTGGACAAAGCCAAAGCGTCCAACGACACACTCGTGGGCGGCTTCGACGACCTGGCAAATTCGACCGACCGGGCGCGTCGGGCGATGGTCGACTTCTCGCAATCGGTCGAGGACCAATTCGATCCGACGGCGAACCTGATCCACCGGCTGCAAGACGTCAAGGACCGCCAGCGTGAGTACAGCGAGGCGGTCAGGGAGCACGGTAGGAACAGCCGCGAGGCGAAAGAGGCGAACCTCGCGCTTGCGCAGGCGATCCTGGCCGCCAGCTCCGCCAGCGCCGCGGCCGCGGGCACCTTCGACGGCAAGCTCACCCCGGCGCTGCGCGCCACGCTCAAGGCCGGCGGGTTGACCGACGCGCAGCTGGCCGACATTGAGAAGCAGGCTCTCGCGGCGCACCGCGCGCTCGACAAGTACGCCGACGTCTACAAGGCGCGGGCGATCCTCGAGTTCTCCGAGTACCGCGCCGGTGAGCGCAACCCCTCCGGACGGGCGTCCGGTGGCCCTGTAGAGGCAGGACGCACGTACCTGGTCGGGGAGAACGGGCCTGAGTTGGTGACGCCGACCGCGAGCGGCTACGTCCACACCGCCCAGCAGACGCAGGCGATGCTCAGCAGCGGCACCGGCGATGTGGGCGCCGGCAGCGGATCGGTTCAAGTTGCGGTCACCGTCTCGCTCGACCCATCCCTGATCGGCCACAGCCGCGACCTGGCCGCCTCACTTGTCCAGATGCTGCGGTACGAGACACGCACGACGGCCGGCGGCGACGTCCAGGTCATGTTCGGGCAGGCGCGATGACCGAGACCGACGGCGTGGCCGAGCTTGTGCAGAGGATCCAGAGCCGCGCCCAAGACATCGTCGCCGACTGCCTCAAGCGGCTCCCGGCGGACGACGTGATGCGACGGCTGCGCTGGTGCGACGCGAACCATTCGGCGGTGACGTTGCGCCCAGACGGCGAGGATTACGAGATCCACTGGGGCGGCGAGCGCATCGCCATCGTGCCAAAGCGAATCCTGACCGACCCAGACGTAACCACCTTCGCGATCACCGGCGAGCTGCCCACCGTTCCCGACGACCTCTCGGAGCTGACCGAATGACTGCCCTCGACCGCGTCGACGTCGACGCCATCCGCACCCGGGCCGCGCAGATCAACTTCCGCCGGCTGCTGTTGACCCTCATCGTCGGACTGTTCTGGCTGATCGGCTTCGCCGCCCGACGCGCCTTCGTCGCAGCCGCCTACCTCGCAGCCGCCGTCCAAGTCGGCTGGCGCGAAGCAGGACCACCCGACACAGACCAGCGGGAAATCCGCTGAAAGCCGCCCGGCCGGCGGTGCTCGCTGGACTCCCGAGCACGAACCTCCCGCCGGCCGGGCACACCTCCAAATGCCAGAGCTACGAAAGGAGCACCCATGAGAGCCACGTCAAGCACCGTCCGCCGGGTCACCGGCCAGTGCACGCGGTCGTACCAGTTCGAAACCGCCGCCACCGGTGACGGCCGCACCCTTGAGGGTTACGCGGCCGTGTTCAACTCGCCCACGCTGATCCGCGACGCGCAGGGTGACTTCTACGAGACGATCCTGCCCGGCGCGTTCACGCGGTCGCTGGCGCAGCGAACCCCTGTCCTGCAATGGGATCACGGCAAAGACCCGCGGATCGGCCAGGTGCCGATCGGGAAGATCGAGGAGATCCGCGAGGACGCTCGAGGCCTGTTCGTCCGCGCCCGCCTGTTCGCGCACCCCGACGTCGACCGCGTCCGCGAAGCCATCGCCGAGGGCGCCGTGACGGGCATGAGCTTCCGGTTCACCGTCCCCGACGGCGGCGACGACTGGACCCACTCCGACGGGTTCGAGCGCCGGGCGGTTCGCGACGCGACTGCCTACGAACTAGGCCCCGTCGTGTTCCCCGCATACGACACGACGTCGGTGTCCGTACGAGGGGCGCTGTCCACGATGCCGGAGGCGCGCCGGATGGACCGCAAGATCGAGGCGTACGTCGCCGTCTGGGGTGAGGTACGCAGCGGCGAACCGGACGGCGGCGCACTGTGGACGATCAAGGACGCCGACACGTTCCGAGACTGGCTGAAGCGCGGACCGCACCGTGTGCCGATCCTGGTCAACCACGGCCGGGACTACGCCGACGACCGGGCCTCGAGCGTGCTGTCGAAACCGTGCGGCTGGTGGCACCAGTTCACGGTCGACGAAACGGGGCTGCGGGCGACCGGCTACCTCGACGACACACCGCTCGGGGTGCAGGTTGCCGAGCGGATCCGCTCGGGCGAGCTGAGCAGCTGCTCGTATCGAGGCGGGATCCGGGACTGCGCGCCGGCGGGAGTACGCGACGGCGAGGAGCGCGTGCGGCTGCGCGCCGTCGACGTCTCCGAGGCGGGGCCGACGTCGAACCCCGCCGACCCTCGCGCGGTCATCCTCACGCTGGGCGGCCGCCCGGTTCGCGGCCGCGCCGCAACGGTTCGCGCCGCGTTCACCGAACCCGAACTGCGGGCAGTCCTCCGCGCCCTCGGCACGACCCTGGACAAGGAGCGCCGCCATGTCCAGGCCGACCGTGACCGGCGGCGTTTCTCGGCCGAGGACGGCGCAGCACGGGCCGAGCGAATCGCCCTCGTCCTGCGGCGCAAGCGACACGACGCCAACCTGCAGTTCCAGTACGCCCGCGGTGCCCTGGCCCAGTCCGGCGACTTCCGCAGGGCGCTGGACCTCCAGCGGGAAGCGGACGCCGTCGAGCGCGACCTCATGGAACAGCTCTACTACGACCGGGAAGCGTTCGCGATGCTGGCCGAACGGCTCGGCATCCCGCCGAAGGCGAACATCATCGGCGAGGCCCGGAAGCAGTGGTCGACGCGCCGCTGAGCCGGCCGGTACGCGTAACGCAACAGGGGTCCGCCGCAGTACGCGATGGACCCCTTTCGTCGAGTTGATCAAGTCCCAGACCCGTACACATTGCGAGAAGGGGGTCGGCGGGGTGGAGAGCCACGGCCAAGATTACGTCCCAGGGGTACCCCCGCCCTCCCGGCTACAGGTAGCCAGCGCGTACGCAGACGGTCTGCATCCGGATGGATTGAGTGGTCACGTCGAGGGTCCGTGCTACCTCGTCGGACGCGCCTCTCGCTGCCTCGGCCATCTCGAACGAGTCCCACAGCAGGTTCGCCGCGACGGTCACCGCGGAGTCGGATGACTGGCTGGCGGCGAAGACGATCTGCCGCAGCGTCTCGCGGTCACTGAGCTTGTCGTCGGTCTGGGCTTTGACGTTCCATTCGCACGCGTGGCGGGCGTTCAAGTCCCGGGTATCGGGCATGCCCCCCGTACTGGTCGCAGCAGCGGACGGCGTCCCTGTGGGCTGCGGTTCGGCAGTCGGCGAACCCGTGCGGCTGGTAGCGAAGATGACGCCTGTTGTCGCACCTGCAGCGATGACGGCGACGACCAGGAGCAGCAGCCACATCCGAGGGCGCCGCTTCGCTGCGGGGGTCTCGATCATCCGAGGACGGTACGTCCGGCGTCGCCGCCGCAGAGTCGGCTACCTGACCACGAAGGCGTCATCAGTGGGGTTACCGGGGTTCCGTCACGATCGCTGACGGAACCCCGCATCCGCCTTCTCGACGGCGGGCCGCAGCAGGGCCCGCAGGAGTTCACGACGTTCGGGGCTGAGTGGCGGGGCCTGGTCGACCATCCGCTTGACGTATTCGCGCAGGGTCTCGTCGCTGGTCATCGCCTGATCAACGACCTATCCGCCTGGTGACCCCGTCCATCCGCCGGGTGATCCCGGCCTGCGGTCACCTACTCGGAGGATCAGTTGAAGCTGAGCGTGATCGCGCTGTTCAGCTCGGCTCGCGGGTACTGGACCTTGCCTCGATGCGCCACCTCGACGGCGTAGAACTGGCTGCCCTCCGGCACGGCGGCGATGAGGAACACGAACTCGCATCGGGTGGATTCGGCCTTCGGCTCGCCCTTGCCGAGTTGTCCCACCGCCACGGTCTTGCCGTCGGCGTCGGTCACGACGACCTGGGTGCCCTCGCGAATGTCGTCGTATCCGCCGCGGCCCCAGCAGTTCCACGGGTCGCGGGTCCATCCGAACTCCGACGGGCTCAGCACCATCGTGCCGGCCAGCATGAAGGCCGTAGGCGCCGCGGGTGATGCCGACGCCTGCGGCGTTGCGGATCCAGCGAACTTAACGATGGCGAAGGCAATGCCGCCGGAGATCGCGAACAGCACGACCAGCGTGCCGACGATCAACGGCCACAGCGGCCGTGCGCGGCGGGTCGGCGTAGGCGGCGGGAAGACGGGCTCGGACGTCACTCGTGGCACGGTACGGAAGCGACGCATTGATCACCTTCGCCCGCTCGGCCGAACCCAGAAGGACGTTCGTTACTCGATCGGACCAAGTGTGGCCCCGGGGCCACACTTGGAGCGGATATCTATGGATGCCTCAGTGGCCCGCGTCGCGGACTTTCGCCCCGGGGCGAAAGTCGAATCACTCTCCGTAGGCTGGTGAATTCCCGCAGATCTGCGGGAATTTTCCTCCGTCGTTGGCCTGCGCGTCGGACCTAAATGCTTCGCGCCCCGGGGCGCGAAGCGATTCATCATCTTCCTTCGATCTTCTTGGTGCGGTATCGCCGTGCGCCTGACGCTGCACTGCGGCCTGTGCGTACATCGGTTCGCGTAACGGCGTCCGGGCGTAACGAAGCCCTGCCCAAATTTCTTCGGGGAGAGAAATGCCTGACTGGGCGGCGGGGTCAGCGTTTGCCCTGGTCACGTCCATGATCCACCCCCCGGGTACCCCCGATGCGCAGACGTCGGCGCGAGAGCGGAGACGCTTGCAGGCACATAGATGCGTTACGTCACGGGTTACGTCGGCACCTGAGTCAACCGCGGTTGACTCGCTGGAGAGACTGAGGGATTCCCCCCACCCCTTAGCTCACCAGGGAACAACCCGCACGCTTCGATCCCTCCAGCGGTACCAGCCCGCCCACCCGTAGGTGTGCAGGCTCCGCCAATGTGTCGACCGGGGTGATCAGACCAGGGTCGGGCCGCCCACGTCGGCCTGCTGTACGAGGGGCATGGCTGTTCGTCCACATGCCTGCGGACACGGAGACCATGCAAGGAACTCCGTAGAGCGTCGGTCGCTCAGGGCAGGGCTCTACCGATCGGGTAGAGCCCCACTCTCAACGGCCGCAAAGGGTGTCTGTCAGACCGACGCCCTTATGGGGTCGGTACTGCCAACGTCATGGCTTCTTCCCGCCGCCGGGAAGAAGGGGTCCTCGTCAAATGAGGACCCCCGCCAACAGCTAGGGCAGCGACTTTGCGGGTGCACGCAAAGTGGACTCGCCATGAAAGCCCTGGTCGCCCAGCTTGCCGGGGCCGGTAACCTGAGCGACCTGCGGTGACGTCAGTAGTGCTGACGTCATGTCCGTTTTCCCGACGCCGGGAAGGTTGTCGTAGTCGGGCCCGGCGAACAGCGGGAGTTGGGTACGCGTTGGATGCGTACCCCGGGCGATGCCTTTTCCGGGACGCGCCGGAAAAGGCTGGTCCCGGCTGCCCTCATTAGTAGTGACCCCAGGATCACTTTCGCGACGCCCCGAAAGTGATCTGGCCGTGCCGTCAGCACTGCCGGCGGCATCCTCAGAGCGCGGTGCCGGGAGGGGATGGGTGTCATCACTAATGACACCCTCAACCCCCGCTGTAACAACGGGGGTCGCCAGCGCAAGCCGCCCTTGCGCGACGAGCTGGCCGGCGCGCTGACGAGACATGCCGGGTAGCGCCCGGGCAATCTCCTCGTGCGTCATGTCGTACTGATCGGCCAGCAGTGCGGCCAGGCGGGCGCGGGTGAGGCGCGCGGCGGCAAGCTCGGCTTGCACGGTGCCAATGCGCTCTTGCGCGGCACGGAGCAGCGTCACCAGGATCTCGGCGTCCGTCATCGGTCCGCCTCCGCGCCCTGGTAGAGGTTGCCGTCGTTGTCGAGCGGAGCGATCCCCAAGGCGCGCAGCAGATCCGCCGCAGCCTGGTCTGCTGAGTCCTCGTCCATGTGGTAGTCCCAGCCCGCCTCGCGCGCCAGCCATATTGCGACGTGCGCGACGAGGTTGCTGACCTGGAAGGTGATGGGCTTCGCCGGGTGCTGGCCGAGCATCATGTTGGGGGCAGTACGCGGGCCGCGTACGCGGTGGTTGCGCGTCATCGGTCACCCCGCATGTGTGCGACGGCGACCCGCCGTGGTCGGCGCTCACGCTCGTTCGGCCGGGCCGGTGTGCGCTTGTCGACGACCGCCTCGACGCGCGGCAGCATGTCCATCCGGGCGGTCACGAGGACGGCCTTCGGGTCGCCGACGAGCATTGCCAGCGCGTCGTCAGCGCCGAACACGATCGAGGTCACGACGTAGCGGCGCTCGGCGCAGTAGTCGAGGCACAGGTCAATCCAGCGCTGGCGGTCGGCCGCCATCGGCACGAAGACGATCGCGTTCATGCCGCACCGCCAGCCAGCGCCACCAGGTCGCTGAGCCCCGTCGAGAGCATCGAGGTCTGGCGCACGGTCAGCAGCGCCGATCTGCCGTCCGCTTCCGCCGGCTCCTCGTAGGTCAGCAGCTCGACGGACGGCGGGAGCGTCCTGCCGTCGTGGATCTGGGCTACCAGGCGGGCCCTGACGATGTACAGCTCGACGTCGGCCGGGTCCTGACGAGGTGCGCCCGGGTCGGTGACGCGTAGCTGGATCTCGTCGCCTTCGACGGTGTTGGCGCGGACGTCGGCCGACCGGTGCTCGGCGCGCTCGGCGCAGCCTTGCCGGTCACACCACGCGGGGTGCTGACTCATGCGGCACCGCCGATTGCGAGCGCCGTGTCGACGTGAGACGCCCAACCGTGGTCGTCTCGACCATGGTTGGTATCTGCGTTGTCGCCCGAACCACGCAGATCGGTGCCGTCATGGGGCAGAGCCCCACGCAAGATCGAACCGTTGGGGTCGGGGGTACTCACGGGGCGAGTACCCGGCGTACCGCCGCAGCGGCCCTCAGGGCAGACCCGCGCCAGCGCCTTGCCGCAGACGACGCACCGGGGACGACTCGTGCCAGCCGCCATGAGGTAGCCGCCAGCGAACGCCGCGGCGCAGAGCAGGGCCAGAAGCCACCACGGGATCATCGGGCACCTCCCGGGCGCCGCCGGGTCGCGTGGCGGTACAGCTGGTCGGCCGCGTCGCGGAACAGGTCCCAGCTACCGCTGTCCAGGAAGCGGCGGACCTGATCCGCCAGCTGCTCCCCGCGCACGTCGAGACGTAGCCCGGGCTCGCGATCGGGGAAGATCTCCATCTCCGACCGGCAAACCCCACACGTGACCGCAGCCTTCTCGGTGCTCGTCGTCTCGCCGGCCGTGGCACCGCAGGACCACGGGTGGCCGTACGGGAAGTGGATGGGCGGCGTGGCCGCAGGCGGCGGTTCGGGCGCCCTCAGGGACGGTAGTCCCGGCTGGGTGTAGTCGTACCCGTCGCCGCAACGCTTGCCGCTCTGGGCCTGCCCGTCCCTGTGTGCCGTGAACCCGGCCTGCCGCAGAGTCGCGCTGACCGGTTCGACGTGGGCATCGCAGACGTTGACGGACACGTCAAGCGTGCCGTGCGCCAGGCCGTCGCGGGGCGAGTACGCCTCGATTCGGACGGTGGCGGGCTGCCCGCATGTGGGCAGGGTCGGTAGGGTGCTCACTAGCCGGACCTCGTTTCCGGTCAGGCCCCGGATTCACGGTGTTGGCGCACCGCCGGGGCCGCTTTATTGGGGTATCAGTCGGCTTGCTATTCCGATCGCCCGAGTGCAGGCGATGCACGAGGGAAAGCGGCGCGCCCGGGCCAAACGCGAGGCATCCTGAGCCTTTTCCGAGGTTGTAGGACTACAGTCCGGTTATGCCTCAGGAGGCGGACCTTCTCGCAGTGCGTACGCCCGCCCGCGCCGAGCGGGCCGACGCCGCCCGCAATCGCCGGGCGGTGCTCGACGCGGCCGCGGTCCTGTTCCGCGAACGCGGCGCGGAGTCCGTGACGATGGACGAGGTCGCCGCCAAGGCCGGCGTCGGCAAAGGCACCCTGTTCCGCCGGTTCGGCGACAAGTCCGGGCTGGCCATGGCGGTGCTGGACGAGGCGGAACGGGAGTTGCAGGAGCGCATCCTGTCCGGCCCCGCGCCGCTCGGCCCAGGTGCCGCGCCGGGTCCCCGGCTGGTCGCGTTCGCCGGGGCGTACCTGGACTTCCTGCTGGCCAACCTGGAGCTCGTCCGGATGTCGGAGACCGCCTCGCCGGGCGCCCGCTACCGCGTCGGGGCGTACCGCTTCTGGCATCTGCACGCCCGAATCCTGCTCGAAGGCACTCCGGATCCTGATTTCGCCGCGCACGCCCTGCTCGCGGCGTTGTCCGCCGTCCACGTGTCGGCGCTCCTCGCGGAGATCGGCGAAGGGCGCGTACGCGAAGGTGTGGCCAGACTCGCCCGCTCCCTCTTCCTGCGCTCGTAAGCTTCGGGTGTGGCGAAGTACTTCGACGTTCATCCGGACAACCCCCAACCACGGGCCATTCGGCAGGTCGTGGACCTGCTGAAGGAGGACGCGCTCATCGCGTACCCGACCGACTCGTGCTACGCGCTGGGCATTCAGCTCGGCAACCGGCCCGGCCTGGAGCGGATCAAGGAGATCCGGCGGCTCGACGACCGGCACCACTTCACCCTCATCTGCCGCGACTTCGCCCAGCTCGGCCAATTCGTGAAGATCAGCAACTCGGTGTTCCGCCTGGTCAAGGCGACCACCCCGGGCAGCTACACGTTCATCCTCCCGGCGACGAAGGAAGTGCCGCGGCGGCTCATGCACCCGAAGAAGCAGACCGTCGGCGTACGCATCCCGGACCACCGGGTCGCCCAGGCATTGCTGGAAGAGCTGGGCGAGCCGATCCTGTCCAGCACCCTGCTGCTGCCGGGCGAGGAGGAGCCGATGACGCAGGGCTGGGAGATCAAGGATCAGCTCGACCATCAGATCGACGCGATCATCGACTCCGGCGACTGCGGGACCGAACCGACCACAGTGGTGGATCTGTCCGGCGACGAGCCCGAGATCCTCCGGTACGGCGCCGGCGATCCGGCCCGCTTCGAATAGCTGTTCGGTTCTTACGAGAGCAGCTTTGGCTTAGGAGAGCAGCTTTGGCTTAGGAGAGCAGCGTGGTGACGGCCTTCGTCGCCGCGCTCTCGTGTTTGGCGTACGCGTCCGGGAACGCCGACACCTGAACCGCCTGGGCGGCGGCGGTGAGCGCCATCGTCGCCCAGCCGTCGAACCGCTGAAGCGCCTGATAGAACGCCTTCGCCGCGTACGCCGGGTCTCCTCGACGGCGGCGTCCCGTTGGGGGTTCTCCTCGATGGCGGCGGCCCGCTGAGGGTTCTCCCCGATGGCGGTGGCGCGGCCGGGCCGCGAGACTGAGGACGTGGCCAGTGCTGTCGATGACTACGTCCACGCGCTCGCCGGACGGCTCCGCGGCCCCGGGCGACTCCGGGACGGCATGCTCACCGAGGTACGCGAGGCGCTGACCGACGCGGCGGACGCCTACCGCGACGCCGGTCTTACCGGGACAGCGGCGGAGGACCGCGCGGTCGCCGAGTTCGGCCCGGTCCGGGCACTCGCCCCGCAGTTCCAGGAGGTGCTGGCAGCGGCCCGGGGACGGCGTACGGCGTGGCTGCTCCTGATCGTGCTGGGCGTCCACCATGGACTCGCCGAGCTGATCGGCCGGACCGGCGCTTGGCAACAGGACTGGGGTTCGGCCGAACCGAGCGCGCTCTACCTCGGATTCGCGCGATTCACCGACTTCTTCGTCCAGGCTGCGCTGGCGGCAGCGATCGCGGCGGTCGTCGCGATGGGCTGGGGCACTCGCCGCCTCGGCCTCCGGCCCACCCTCGTACGCACCACCGCAGCCGTGGCCGCGATCGCCGTCGTGGGCACCCTCACCGCCGGTACGCTGCTCACCCTGTCCGCCCCAGGCGGCTCGGCAGTGGGGGAGCTGCTGTGGGCCGCGCCGTTCGCGGCCGTGCTCGTGTCGGCCCGGCGCACCTGGTACGCCGCCCGCCTCGCCTCCTGACGCCGCCCCGCTCGCTCTCCCGGCGGCCGCCCCCTTCCGGCGGGCGCCTTCCTTTGCGCGCGGGCGACTTCGTTGGCGGCGTGCCTTCCTTGGCGGCGCGCTTTCTTTGGCGGCGCGCCTTCTTTGGCAGCGGATCAGGGATCTGCGTCGAATCTTGATCCAAGATCACAGGCATATCCCTGATCCAGCGCTCAACGCGTCCGGCGCTCAACGCGTCCGGCGCTCAACGCGTCCAGCGCTCAACGCGTCCGGCGTTCGACGCGTCCGGCGTTCGGGAACGACGAGCGCCGGGGGCGAGTGCGGTAGGGGTCAGGTGAGCCGGAGTACGGATTCGACCGCAGTCGTGAACTGCTGCCAGTCCTGTTTGTCGGCGGCGAGCGTACGCCGCCCCGCCGCGGTCAGTTCGTAGGTGCGCCGCTGCCGCCCGGAGTCGCCCGCCCACGCGCCTTGAACCAGGCCGGCCGTCTCCAGCCGGCGGAGCGCCGGATAGAGCGAACCGGTCGGATAGCTCAGTACGCCGCCGCTTCGCAGGGCGAGTTCCTGGCTGATGGCGTACCCGTGGCGTGGGCCGTCTTCGAGGACGGCCAACAGCAATGTTTCCAGATGGCCGCGAAAGAGGTCCTGACGCACGCAGACAGTCTACATGCGTAGGGTGTATGGTCATACCGTCTACATGTAGACCGCCTACATAAGGAGACGCTTTCATGCACCTCTTGCGCATCGCGCTGACCGCCGTCCTGCTATCCACCACGACGGCTACGACAGGTACATCCGCGGCAGCCGCGATCACGACGGCAGCGACGCCGACAATCGCGGCAGCCGCGACCACGACGGCGACAGGAACGACGACGGCGGCGATCAAAGCGACGACGGCAGCGACGACGACCTCGGCTGGAGTCACCCAGGCGACGGCGGAGACCGGGCTGACGGAGACCGGGCTGAACTGGACGACGTGCGGCCCGAAGACCGACCAGACCGCTCAGTGCGCGACGTTGCGCGTACCGCTGGACTGGTCGCGGCCGTCTGGCCGGAAGATCACCCTCGCCGTCGCTCGGCATCCGGCCACCGACCAGGCCCGCAAGATCGGCACGCTGTTCTTCCGGCCGGGCGCCGGAGTGCTGGCCGTCAACCAGGTCGCCACCCCGTCACACGGTGGCCTCGGCCTGCTGCCGGAGTTGGCCGAGCGATTCGACCTCGTCGGGATCGACTCCCGTGGCGGCGGGCTCGACTTGTCCTACGGGACCGCCGACGCGAACGTCCACAGTGCCTCGTTGGGCTGCGACCGCGCCTTCAACGACCCGGCGGTCAGCCGCTTCCCGGCTGACCCCGCCGGTTACGCAGAGCTCCGCCGGCACAACCAGGCGGCGGCAGCCAGCTGCGACCAGGATCTGATCCGTCATCTCGACGCGGAGACACAGGCCCGGGATGCCGAGGCGTTCCGGGTGGCGCTGGGGGAACCGCAGCTGACCTGGTTCGCCTGGACCTACGCGAGCCTCATCGCCCAGACCTACGCCCAGCTCTTCCCCGGCCGGATCCGGGCCTTGGTGCTGGACAGCCCCCTCGACCACACCGTGCCGACCGCGACCTACGTACGCACCCAGGTCCGTGAGACGGAGGCGGCGTTCAACCGATTCGTCGCGTGGTGTGGCAGCGATCCGAGCTGCGCCCTGTACGGGCAGGACATTCCCGCGATCTACGACGAGGTCGTCGAACGGGCGAATCGAGAGCCACTGCCGGTGGCCGGGCTCGATCACGCGATGACGGGTGAGGAGATCGGCTACATCGCGATGTACGTACTGGAGAACGGCACGGTTCCGGCCGGATACGGCGGCTGGTCCGATCTGGCGGCGGCGCTCGGAGCGCTGCGGACCGGGGACACCACCGGGTGGGCCGGCGCGTACGCGGGTACGCTCGCGCCCCCGTACTACCACCCGTATCGGGCCAGCGGCTGTGTCGACTTCCCGCGCGACATCACCGGGTACGCCGAATTCCAAGCACTGCGCCGGGAGATCCGCCGGCTCGCCCCGCATACCGGCGGCGTATCCGACTCATGGGACTACGTCAGCGGCTGCCAGGGCTGGCCGGTTCCGTCGGTCGCGCCGCGCCGGCCGGTCATCGTCCACAATGCACCGCCGACGTTGCTCGTGGTGACACGGCACAACCCGCTCGCGCCCTACGACCTCGCGATCCGGGTGGCCGGCCAGATCGAGGGCAGCTCGACGCTGACCTACGAAGGCGACGCGCACATCGCGTTCTTCAACTCGCACTGCGTACGCGACGCCGAGCTGGCGTTCCTCACCACTGCGACGCCGGGAGTCGCCGCCTGCGCCGACGGCGCCTAGCCGAGCGGAAGTTGATCAGGCCGGCGCGGAGTTGATCAGGGTGCTGTGGACACGACGCGCCGGTCGATCACGACCGTTAGTTCATGATCGCGCAGAAAAAACGGCGCGCAGAAAACGGCGCGCAGAAAAACGGGGGGAGAGAGAAAAGCAGGGGGTTAGGTGGGGCGCCAGGTGAGGGAGAGGGTGGTGGCGGCGCGGTCGGCGGTGATCTGCATCATGCTGCCGAGGATCGTCGCCCGGTCCGCCACCAGGGCCGTCCCGTCCGGCGTGTAGGTGATCCGGTCGCTGACCAGCACCGGCACGCCTTCGTCGTCGTCGAGGTGCCGGGCCACGTCCGCGTCCAGCGTCGCCGGCCGGATCGTCTCGGCGGCGCGGGCGACTGCGACCCCCTGGTCGGCCAGGGCCGCGTACAGGCTCACGCTGGTGAAATCCACGTCGCGCAAGCGGTCCGCCTGCGGCTCGCGTACCCAGGAGATCTGATGGATGGCGCGGCGGCCGGCGAATGCGCGGACCCGTTCCAGCCGCAGGCCGGTCTCGGTTTCGCGGATCCGCAGCCGCGCCGCGATGCGCGCGGGCACGCGGCGCTGCGCGCAGGAGATCACCGTCGTGCGGACCTCGTGGCCCTGGTCGCGCAGATCGTCGGCGAAGCTCCGCAAAGATCCCAACTGGTACGCCAAATGGGGCGGTGCGACAAAGGTGCCTTTGCCGGGCTGCTGGACGATGAGCCCTTCGGCGCTCAGTTCCCGCAGGGCCTGACGCAGCGTCATCAAGGTGACCCCGTACGCCTGGCTCAGTTCCCGTTGGGCGGGCAGCGCCTCGCCGGGGGAGTAGCGGCCGTCGCGGATCTTGGCGGCGAGGTCGCCTGCGATTTCCCGATACCGCGCCACGCCGCCCCCTTCGCCGTCCGTCGTCGGCAGCAGATCACGGGTACGCATGCCTCACCGAGCGGATTCGGCAGGCATAACCGTGATCTGCGGCTGTTGGGAGGATCATCGCACGTCGAGTGCGGCGCGCAGTGTTCCGACGAAGGCGCCGAGGGTGGCGGGACTGGCGCCGTCGAGGATTCGTCGCATGACGGCGGCTCCGACGATCACCCCGTCGGCGACCTCGGCGGCTTCGGCCGCCTGTTCCGGGCTGGAGATGCCGAAGCCGATCAGGATGGGCAGGTCGGTGATTTGCTTGAGCCGGGTGGCGAGGGTGGCGGCCGACGGGGCGAGGCGGTCGCGTTCGCCGGTGATGCCCATGACCGAGACGGCGTAGACGAAGCCCTGGCTGCGTTTGCCGATCTCGGCCAGCCGGTCGTCCGGGGTGGCGGGGGAGGCGAGCAGGCTGACCGCGATCCCGGGGACCTGCAACTGATCCAGTTCGTCGAGGGGGAGGTCGGGCACGATCAGCCCGGTGACCCCGGCGGCCGTCAGCGCGTCCCCGAACCCCGGCCGGAGGGCGAGGTTGGCGTACGTGCTGGCCACGAGGGGGATGGTCACCGGGTCGGCGGCCACCTCGGCCAGGATCGAGCCGGGCGTCGCGCCCCGGGCGAGCGCGGCGTCCGAGGCCTCCTGGATGGTCGGACCGTCCACTGTGGGGTCAGAGAACGGCAGACCGACCTCGATCAGATCGGCCCCGGCGTCCTCGAACGCCCGCAGGTACGCCGTCCAGCCCGCGACGACGCCGCCGGTGATGTAGGGCATGAGCAGCTTCGTCACAGGTCCGCCTCCGCGATCAGGGTGGTGATGTCCTTGTCGCCCCGGCCGGAGAGGGTGACCAGGACGGTCGAGCCGCTGGGGAGGTCGGGCGTACCGGCGGCGCGGGCGACCCAGGCGAGCGCGTGCGCCGACTCGATGGCGGGCAGGATGCCCTCGGCCCGGGCCATCCGGACGGCCGCCGCGATCGCCTCGGAGTCGGACACGGTGACATAGCGGGCGCGCCCGAGATCGCGCAGGTACGCGTGTTCCGGCCCGACGCCGGGGTAGTCCAGCCCGGCCGCGATCGAGTGCGCCTCCTGGATCTGCCCGTGCTCGTCCTGGAGGAACAGCGACTGGAACCCGTGCAGTACGCCGAGCGCCCCGTGCGAGGCGCCGGAGCCGCCTTCGGCCTCGACTCCGATCAGCCGGGCGGAGGTGTCGACGAATCCGGCGAACGTGCCGGCCGCATTGCTGCCGCCGCCGACGCAGGCGACGACGTAGTCCGGAACGGCGCTCGCCAGCTCGGCTGCGCACTGCCGCCGAGCCTCGTCGCCGATGACGCGTTGGAACTCGCGGACCATCGTCGGATAGGGGTGCGGGCCGATGACCGAGCCGACGCAGTAGTACGCCTCGTCGGTGTCGGTGACCCAGTGGCGCATCGCCTCACTGGTCGCGTCCTTCAGCGTACGGCTGCCGGTGGTGACCGGAATGACCTCGGCGCCCAGCAGCCGCATCCGGAAGACGTTGTGCGCCTGGCGTTCGACGTCCCGTTCGCCCATGAACACCTTCACCGGCAGACCCAGCAACGCCCCGGCGGTGGCGGTCGCGACGCCGTGCATGCCGGCCCCGGTCTCCGCGATCAGCCGCGTACGCCCCATGCGCCGGGCCAGCAACGCCTGACCGAGGACGTTGTTGATCTTGTGTGATCCGGTGTGCGTCAGGTCTTCCCGCTTGAGCAGCACGGTCACGCCGAGTTCGGCCGACAGCCGCAGGGCCGGCGTCAGCGGAGTGGGGCGGCCCGCGTACGCCGACAGCAGCGCACTGAGGCTGCCGCGGAAGCCGGGATCGGCCCACGCCTCGGCGAACGCCTCCGCCACCGCCTGGCAGGCGGGGATGAGGGATTCCGGGATGTAGCGCCCGCCGTATTGGCCGAATCGGCCGAGCACCCCGGTGCTCGGCGATACTGTTATAGAACTCATGGAACAGTTATAGAACAGTTGAGTGCGGCGGGGCAAGCCGGTAGGTTCTCGACGTGATCTATCGGCTGTACGCCCAGCGACTGCGCTCCCGGTTGCGTCCGGAGCAACTGCCCCGGCATGTCGCGATCGTGATGGACGGCAACCGCCGCTGGGCGCGGCAGCAGGGGTTCGAGAACCCCAACATCGGTCACCGCTACGGCGCCGAGCACGTGGACGAGGTGCTGGACTGGTGCGCCGGGCTGGGCATTCCGGCCGTCACGGTCTACGTCTGCTCCGGCGACAACCTGCGCAAGCGCGACTCGGACGAGGTCGCCCACCTGATGCGCATGATCGAGGAGGTCGTCGCCGAACGGCTGCGCCACCCGGAGGGCCAGTGGCGGCTGCACGTCGCCGGCCGGCTGGACGACGTGCCCGAGTCGACGCGCGCCGCGCTGAAGCGGGCGGTCGACGAGACCCGGGACCGGGACGCGCCGTTCGACTTGACGATCGCGATCGGCTACGACGGCCGCGAGGAGATCGTCGACGCGGTCCGGTCGCTGATCGACGTGCAGGCGCGGCTCGGCGTGACCCCCGAGGAACTCGCCGAGCGGATCAGCCCGGAGGACATCGCCGCCCACCTCTACACGAGCGGCCTGCCCGATCCCGACCTCGTCATCCGGACCAGCGGCGAGATCCGGCTCTCCGGCTTCCTGATCTGGCAGGCGGCGTACTCCGAGCTGTACTTCTGCGACGTGTACTGGCCCGGGTTCCGCTACATCGACTTCCTGCGGGCGCTGCGGTCGTACGCCCGGCGGCAGCGCCGATTCGGCGCCTGACCCGTCACGCGTACGCGCGGCGCAGGCGGGCGAAGGCGCGCTCGTCGCTCGGAGCGTCCACGAAGGACTTGATCCGCTCGGCGCAGTCGCGGGGGCTCAGCTCGCTGGTGTCGACCTCGACGTCGTACACGGCGTCGCGATGCACCAGCGGATAGTGCGACTCCGCCTTGCCGATCGCGCGGTCGCCGCGGGCCGCCTCGCGTCGCTGCAACTCCGGCAGCGGGCAGTAGACCTTGACGAACACGACGTCGGCTGGGAAAAGCTCCACACACTCCCGCAGCCACGACGGCTTCCGGAGCACATGGTCCAGCACCACGTCGTTGCCGCCCTCGGCCATTCCGGCCGCTGCCCGGTGGTAGCCCGCGGCCAGCCGCTGGAGCGTCGCCTCCAGCTCGTCCGCGCTCATCGGGCGCTGGTGGCGCATCGAGTTCAGGGCGTCCACCGGCATGAAGTAGTACGGCCGGTCGAGCAGCGGCAGCAGTTCGCGGGCGATGCTCGTCTTGCCCGCGCTCGAGGTGCCGTTGAGGAGGATGATCTGGCCGGTCCGCGGGCGTTCCATGATCACGACCTTACAACTGCTACTTTTCTTGAAGTCCGTCAAGGAAGGGGAACCGATGGCCGAGCAGCCCGTCGACCGCCGTGTACGCGTACTCGGCCAGCCGGTCGACGAGTATCCGGAGGTCCCGCCGGAGGCGGCGCGGGGCGAGGTGCTCCGGGTCACCGTCGTCGGCGAGGAGATCCTTCACCGGCCCTGCCAGGACGTGACCGAGTTCGGCACCCCGGAGCTGGCGAAGCTCGTCGACGACATGTTCGCCACACAGCTCGTCGCCCAGGGCGTCGGCCTGGCGGCGAACCAGGTCGACGTCGACCTGCGGCTGTTCGTCTACGACTGCCCCGACGACGACGGCGTACGCCACGTCGGGCACATCTGCAATCCTGTGCTGGACGAGCTGCCCCCGGCCGCGCGCCGGCTGGTCGAGCACGACGAGGGCTGCCTGTCCGTTCCCGGCCCGTACGCCCCGGTGTCGCGGCCGGACCGGGCGATCGTGCGTGGCCAGGACAAGGACGGCAATCCGCTGGTCATCGAGGGCTTCGGCTACTTCGCGCGGTGCCTTCAGCACGAGACCGACCACCTCAACGGCAAGCTCTACATCGACCGCCTCGGCAGCCGTCAGCGCAAGGGCGTCCTCAAGGAGATGGAGACCCGCAAGGACGAGGTCTTCGCGCGCCGCGCCGAGAAAGCCGCCGCCCTCGGCAAGTAGCCGTGTAGAGAACCGCGCCGCGGCTCCGACCCGCTCGTGACAGCCCCTCGAAAGGAGGGGACACGAGAGGGGGAACACGATGAACGAGCACCGCGCCGGCTGGCGGGAATGGGCCGGTCTCGGCGTACTCGCGCTGCCGACGCTGCTGGTCTCGATCGACGTCTTCGTCATGTTGCTGGCCCTGCCGCACATCTCGGAGGCGCTCGGCGCCACGAGCACCCAGCAGCTCTGGATCATGGACATCTACGGGTTCATGCTCTCCGGCTTCATGATCACCATGGGTACGCTCGGCGACCGCATCGGACGGCGCAAGCTGCTCCTGATCGGCTCGGCCGCGTTCGGCCTCGCCTCGGTGCTGGCCGCGTTCTCCACCAGCCCGCTGACCCTGATCGCCTCCCGCGCCCTGCTCGGCGTGGCCGGCTCGACCCTCGCGCCCTGCGCCCTGGCCCTGATCACGGCGATGTTCCGCGATCCGAAGCAGCGCGGTCTGGCGATCGGGCTGTGGCTGGTCTGCTTCATGGGCGGGGCGGCCGTCGGGCCGGTCGTCGGCGGCGTACTCCTGGAGAACTTCTGGTGGGGCTCGGTCTTCCTGCTGGGCGTGCCGGCGATGATCCTGCTGATGATCCTCGGGCCGCTGATCCTGCCCGAGCACCGCGACGAAAGCGCGGGCCGGCTGGACTTCCGCAGCGTGGCCCTCTCCCTCGCCGCGATCCTCCCGATCGTCTACGGCCTGAAGGAACTCGCGCGTGTGGGCCCCGAGCCGATCCCGTTCCTTGCGCTGGCCGGTGGGTTCGCCTTCGGCATCGCATTCGTACGCCGGCAGCGGCGCCTCGCCGACCCGCTGCTGGATCTGCGGCTGTTCGGCAATCGTGCGTTCAGCACGGCGCTGGGCTGCATGTTCGCCGGGACGATGCTGATGGGCGCGCTGATGATGTTCATCTCGCAGCACCTGCAGCTCGTCGGCGGCCTCTCGCCGTTGCGTGCCGGGCTGTGGATGCTGCCGGGCGTGGCCGCCTCGGGGATCGCGTTCTTCGTCTCGCCGCTGCTGGCCCGGCGCATCCGGCCGGCGTACCTGATCGGCGGGGGCATCGGGCTCTCGTGCGTCGGGCTGCTCGTCCTGACGCAGGTGCCTGCCCATGCCGCGCCTGCCCTGGTGGCGATCGGGTTCGCGTTGACCAATCTGGGCGCCGGGCCGTTCGTCACGCTCGGCACGGACCTGGTCGTCGGCAACGCCCCGCCGGCGAAGGCGGGCTCGGCGGCGGCGCTCAACGAGACCAGCGGCGAGTTCGGCTTCGCGCTCGGCATCGCCCTGCTCGGCAGCCTCGCGACCGCCGTCTACCGCTCGTCCACGCCGCCGGCCGCCGGGGAGACACTGGCCGATGCCGTGCTGGGCGGTGACGGTTCGGTGATCGCGGCGGCGCGGTCGGCGTTCGTGACCGGGATGCACCTGGCGGCCCTGGTGAGCGCCGTGATCCTCGCCGGGGTGGCGGTCGCCGTCGTCTTCCTGCTCCGCCCGACGACCTCCCACTAGTTTGCCGCAGATCACGGATACGCAGCCTTCCGAGGGCGTCGCAAGCCTGCGTATCCGTGATCTGCCGGAGTAGGGTGCGGTCGTGATCAGACTCGGTGCGGTCTTCCTTCCCCAGTGGGCGCCAGAACGGCTCCGCCCGGTCGCCGAGGCGGCCGATCAGGCCGGCCTGGACGAGCTGTGGCTGTGGGAGGACTGCTTCTGGGAGAGCGGCATCGCGACGGCGTCCGCCGCACTGGCCTGGACCTCCCGGCTGACGGTCGGCGTCGGGCTGCTGCCGGTGCCGCTGCGCAACGTCGCGATCACCGCGATGGAGGTCGCCACGCTGCACCGGTTGTTCCCGGGGCGCGTACAGGTCGGGATCGGGCACGGGGTGCAGGACTGGATGGCCCAGGTCGGCGCGAAGGTCGACTCTCCCGTGACCCTGTTGCGGGAGTACCTCGACGCGCTGAAAGCGTTGCTGCGCGGGGAGACCGTGACGACCCACGGGCGGTACGTCCACCTGGACGAGGTCACTCTCGTGTGGCCCCCGGCGGATGCCTCGATCTTCGTCGGCGCGGTCGGACCCCGGACGCTGCGACTGTCCGGTTCGGACGCCGACGGCACCATCCTCACCGGCGGGACGACGCCCACGCGTACGCGCGAGGCCCGGCAGCTGATCGGAGCCGACGACAAGCCGGCCGTGGTCTACCTGCACGCGGCGGCCGGACCGGATGCCGGCGTACGCCTAGAGGCCGAACGGGTCCGCTGGGGCTACGAGTCCCTGGACGACGTGGCGGTCTTCGGGGACGCCGCCACCGTCGCGGCGGGCGTACGCCGTTGGGCCGACGCCGGGGCGACCACCGTCGTGTTGCAGCCGACGCCGGACGACCCCGATCCCGAGGGGTTCATGCGGTTCGTCGCCCGGGACGTCAAGCCCCTGCTGTAGGCGCTTTCGCGGTCCACAGCAGCGCTTTCTCCACCGCCGCCCACATCCGGCGCTGCATCTCGGCGGGGTCGTCGAGTGCGCCCGGCTCGTCGAGGAGCATCTGCAGCGCAGCCGACACCGCGCCGATGAACGCGCCGACCGTCGCGGCGGCCTCCACCGGGTTCAGCTCGTCGGCGTACGCCTGGTGCAGGTGGCCGGCGATCTCCATGAGCGAGTCGAGCTGCACCTGCAACGCCCGGCCCCGGACGGCCGGGGTGGAGTGCATCAGCTGCAGCCGTAGCTGCGCCATCGTGCCGACCATCTCGGTGTTGCCGGTGTTGACCTCGTGCAGCGTCCGGACCAGCACCTCGACCGGGCGTTCGCCCGGCTGCCGGTTGTCGATGGCGGCGATCGCCGCGGCCACGCGCAGGTCGGCCTCCGGGAAGAGCAGCTCCTCCTTGCTGGCGAAGTAGCTGAAGAACGTCCGGGTGCCGATGTCGGCCGCCGCCGAGATGTCGGCGATCGTCGTGCCGTCGTATCCGCGCTCGCTGAACAGCTCGGTGGCGGCGTCGATGATCGCCTGCCGCGTCCGCGCGCGTTTGCGTTCCCGCAGCGTCTCCATGCCGACAGCGTACTGCACCCAACGCCGATCTGCACTGGTTGCAATTCTGCACTGAGTGCAGTTATGGTCGTGGCATGACGAACCGAACCGTTCTGATCTCGGGCGCCGGCGTGGCCGGCCCCACCCTTGCGTACTGGCTGGCCCGGCACGGCTTCCAGCCGACGGTCGTGGAGCGGGCGGGCGAGCTGCGCTCCAGCGGCAACCCGATCGACGTCCGTGGACCGGCGATGACGGTGGCGAAGCGGATGGGCGTCGTCCCGGCGCTCCAGGCGGCGTCGACCGCCGTCACCGAGCTGAGCTTCGTCAACGCGACCGGCCGCCAGGTCGGGCGGATGCCGATGCCGCCGAAGTCGGAGTCGATCGAACTGCCCCGCATGGATCTCGCGACGATCCTCCTGAATGCCGCCCGTGACGAGGCCGAGTTCGTCTTCGGCGACTCGATCAAGACCCTCCAGCCGGACGCCGACGGCGTCGAGGTCACCTTCGACAAGGGCGCACCGCGCCGGTTCGACCTGGTCGTCGGGGCCGACGGCGTGCACTCGTGGACTCGGCGGCTCGTCTTCGGCGACGAGAGCCGGTTCGTCGAGCAATTGGGCATGTGGGTGGCCACGCTGGCGATCGACGGCCTCGGCCTCGATCCCCGGCAGGTGGTGATGTACAACGAGCCCAACCGGTCCCTGTCGCTGCACCCCGGCAGCGGCAAGCCGATCGCCGCCTTCATCTGGCGCGCGCCCGCCGACCCCGGCTACGACTACCGGGACGCAGCCGATCACAAGCGCCGGGTCGTCGAGGCGTACGCCGGAGCCGGATGGCGGGTGCCGGAGCTGCTGCGGCACGTACGCGAGACCGACGACCTCTACTTCGACGCCGTCGGCCGGGTCCGGCTCGACCGCTGGTCGGCCGGCCGAGTGGTGCTGCTCGGTGACGCGGCTTCCTCGGTGTCCCTGTTCGGCGACGGTTCGACGCTGGCGATGGCGGGCGCGGCGACGCTGGCCGACTCGTTGGCGGCGAACCCGGCCGACCACGAGACGGCGTTCCGGGCGTACGAGGCCGAGCACCGCAAGCTGGTCGAGCCGAAGCAGAACGGGGTCGGCATGGCGTCTACCCTGCTCGTCCCGTCGACGCGGCTGGCCATCACCCTCCGCAACACCGCGTCCAAAGTTCTGGCCGCGGTGCGCCGTTGATCATGGTGTCTCCATCCTCGCCACGCCGTCGAGACCACGGTTAACTCCATGATCAACGAGAACGGCGGCGGGGGTGGGGTGGGTGGGTGGCAGGGGTGGGGCTTGGCGGGCGAGCCAGGCGGGGATCATGTCGCCGGGCATCGGCCGGGCCACCAGGAACCCCTGGGCCAGCGTGCACCCGGTGCCGGCCAGCATCTGCCGGGTGTACTCGTTCTCCACGCCCTCGGCCACCGCCCGCAGTCCGAGGGCCCGGGCGAGTTCCACAGTAGAGCGGACGATCGCCGCGTCGTCGCTGTTGCGGGCCATGCCGCCGACGAACGACTGGTCGATCTTGATCTCGGTCAGCGGCAGCTTCCGCAGGTGCTGCAACGAGGAGTAACCGGTGCCGAAGTCGTCGAGGGCCACCCCGACGCCCAGCGCGGCCAGCCGTTCCACTGTGGCGTGCGCGCGCGAGGCGTCCGACATGAGGGCGCTCTCGGTGATCTCCACCTGGATCAGCTCCGGCGGTACGCCGTGCAGCGCGAGCCGGCGGGCGAGCTGGTCGACGATCTCGCCGCCGTGCAGATCCCGGGCGCTGACGTTGAGCGACGCCCGCAGGTTCAGCCCGTCGGCCCGCCACTGGGCGACCTGCTGCACCACCTCGTCGATGACCCGTGTGGTCAGCAGCTGCATGACCGCGGTGTGCTCGGCGACCTGGAGGAGTTCGGCGGTGGGGACCGGGCCCCGCCCCGGGTGCCGCCAGCGCAGCAGCGCCTCGACGCCGATCGGCTCGCCGGTCGTCAGCGACACCTGCGGCTGGTAGTGCAGGGTCACCTGCTCGCGCTTGGTCTCCAGGGCCTGCCGGAAGTCGGTGAGCAGACCGAGCTGCTGCGGGCTGGTGTGCCCCGACGCCGGGTCGTAGACGGCGGCGGTGTCGCCGCGCCGCTTCGCCTCGTACATCGCGAGGTCGGCGTGCCGCATCAGGGTCGCGAAGTCCTCGCCGTGCTGCGGGTAGACCGCGATCCCGACCGACCCCGTGATATCGATCGGCAGCCCGTCCAGCCGCAGCGGCTCGGCGAGCGCGGCCAGCAGCCGCCCCGCGATCAGCTCGGCCTGGGTGACGTCGTGCAGGTTCGTGGCCAGTATCGCGAACTCGTCGCCACCGAGCCGCCCGATCACCCCGTCGACCGGCTCTTCGCGCTGGAGCCGCTGCGCGACCGACACCAGCAGCCGGTCGCCGACCTCGTGCCCCAGCGCGTCGTTGACGTGCTTGAACCGGTCGAGGTCCAGCATCAGCAGCGCGATGTGCGGTCCCTCGCGGGTGGCCACCATGTCGGTGAAGCGGCGCTGCAACGCCCGCCGGTTGGCCAGGCCGGTGAGCGGGTCGACCCGCGCCACCCGGGCACGCTCGGCCGACAGCCGCGCCATCCGCTGGACGGCGTACAGGGGGACGAAGATCAGCAGGACGAACGCCTCGTTGATGTGCGCCGCCACGGCCAGCACCGGGCTCAGCAACAACAGCGACGCCTTGAACAGGGTCTGATAAGGCAGGCTCTCGGTCACCCGGCGTGAGCGGGCCGGTCCCAGCCGCAGGCGGGCCGCGATCCAGACCATCAAGTTGTACGCCAAGAGCCAGGCCAGCGCCGATCCCGCGATGGTGACCGCGTCCCCGAGGCGTTCCGCCGTCGCGGTCTTGTGGAACGGGTCGGGATCGCCGATCACGATCACCAGGTACGCCGCTCCTAATGCGACGGCGTACTCCCCGGCGACCAGGGCCGCCTGGCCCATCGTGTGTTTGAGCTTGGTCGCCACCACGAAGACGGCGATCGACTGCGCGACGATCGCCGGTCCGAGTCCCCAGCACAGCAGGATCGCGAAGCTGAAACAGAGGCTGGGACACACGACCGCGGTGTAGAGCCGGTCGCCCGCGACGAACGCCGACGCGGCCGCGAGCACGCAGAGCCCGGTCATCAGCCAGCAGGCCGGCGTCGTCGCGTACGCGGAGACCGCTTGACCCACGTGTGTCGTGAGCAGAGCTGTCGCCGCCCCGACGACCACCACGACGAACCAGCCGTAGAGCCGGGGCCGCGCCGGACGCCGATTCCTGGGCATAGTCAGCGCTACCACCGAACCCCCTCAACCGGTGTGCCGCCCAACATGTCCGGAAAGCGTAGCTCAGACCATCCGTCGAGAATAGGGGTATTGATTCGGACATTGGCGCTTGTAACGCGACGGCGCCGGACCTTTCACCAAGGTCCGGCGCCGTACTCCTCCTCCCACCGGAGGGCTTCGTCACAAAGGAATCACTGACTGATCGCCGTGATCAGACCCTCGTGAGCCGAACCGCGTCGGCGATCACGTATCCGGTGCCCGAAGTCCACCGGCTGACGGCCACCGCGTTGTAATCGCCGGCGTTGAACGTGTACGTCCCCAGGTTGACCCAGGTTCCGCCGTTGGCCTGCTGGCTTATGTTGACGCTTTGATTACCCGACGCGGTCACCATGACGAACGGTGTGGAGTTGTTGTATCCGGATAGGGCTGGATAATAGGTCTCCACTTTGTACGTGGCGGTCGCCGGGATGTTGAACTTGTACCAGGCGGCGTCGGAGATCGCCTCCGGGTTGGCGAACCGGTAGTCCGCGCCGTACCGCTGCGCGGAGTAGGTCGAGGTGCCCCAGTTCGCCGAGGCGGTGAACCGGCCCGACGTGGTGTTGTCCACGACCTGCTGCCAGGACGGCGGCGTCGACCCGTTCACGTAGGACATGAACGTGGACCAGTTCCAGTAGGACCCGGGGTCGGTGTGCGTCGCGCCCGGCACCTCGTTGTGACCGATGATGTGCGCCCGGTCCTTCGGGATGCCGTACTTGTCGCAGAGGTAGCGCACCAGGTTCGCCGACGCCTGGTACATCGCGGCGCTGGTCCAGTTCGGGTCGTCGATGAAGCCCTCGTGCTCGATGCCGATCGACTGGGTGTTGTAGGTCCAGTTGCCGGCGTGCCAGGCGATGTCCTTGTCCCGGACCGTCTGGGTCACCGCGCCGCCCTTGGAAACGACGTAGTGCGCGCTGACGCCGGCCGACGCGTTCTGGAACCAGTTGATCGTGCCGGAGTAGGACCCCTGCGCGGTGTGGATGACGATGTAGTTGATCGGATAACTGGACTCACGGCTCGACGCGGTGTAGTTGCTCGTGCTCGCCGGAACCCAAGCCGCCGCTGGATAGTCGGTGCTCGCGTGCGCGACGCCGGGGGCCACCAGTACGGTGCCGAGCCCGACGGCGAGGGTGCCGACGGCGGTGGCCGCTCGGCGGAGAAGGGACAGCTGGGCCACAAGTCCTCCTGGGGGTAAGGCCGGAGCTTGCATGAGTGATGAGAAATACTCAGACATGTCGAAGTCTTCTGTCAAGGCTTAACGGGAACTTCTCCTGAGGCGTGAGTGATTAACCGCAGATTTCCCGGCGGTAAGGTGTCGAGGAAGCGGTCCCGGCTCCGACCCCCTCGTGAGACCGCCGAACCACGGCGTACGCGCGAACGAGGAGAGACCGTGAAGTATCTGCTGATCATCACCATGAACCCGACCGTGTTCGAGACGCTGTCGGAGGCCGACCGGGAAGCCGTCTTCGCCGGGCACGACGCCCTGATCAAGGAGCTGAACGAGACCGGGGAGATGGTCGGGTTCGCCGCGCTCGCCGATCCGTCGGCGACCAAGACCGTCCGCGTACGCGACGGCGTGCCGGCCGTCACCGACGGGCCGTACGTCGAGGCGAAGGAGTTCCTGGCCGGCTACTACATGGTCGACTGCGAATCGACCGAGCGGGCGGTCGAGCTGGCTGCCAAGATCCCCGACGCCACCTTCAACGCCATCGAGGTCCGGCCGCTCATGGAGCCCGGCGGGCTGGAGATGTGACGGTTCCCGCCGCCGCCGAGGACCTGCTGCGCCGGTTGACGCCGCAGGTCCTCGGCGTGGTCGCCCGCCGCTACGGCGACTTCGCCGAGGCCGAGGACGCCGTCCAGGAGGCGTTGCTGGCGGCCACGCTGCAATGGCCGGAGCAGGGCGTACCGGAGAATCCGAAGGCGTGGCTGGTGACGGTCGCGTCGCGCCGGATGACGGACCAGATTCGCAGTGAGTCGGCCCGGCGCCGCCGTGAGGAGGCCGTGTACGCCCAGTCGCCGCCGGACGAGCTGGTCGCGGCGGCCGCCGACGAGGTGACCGAGCACCGCGACGACACCCTCATGCTGCTGCTGTTGTGCTGCCATCCGGCGCTCTCCCCGCCGTCCCAGCTGGCCCTCACCCTCCGGGCGGTCGGCGGCCTGACCACGGCCGAGATCGCCGGGGCCTTCCTGGTGCCCGAGGCGACCATGGCGCAGCGCATCAGCCGGGCCAAACAGAAGATCAAGTCGGCCGGCAGCACCTTCCAGGCTCCGCCCGCCCACGAGGTGCCCGAGCGCATGCGGGTCGTCCTGCACGTGCTCTACCTGATGTTCAACGAGGGGTACGCCGCGACCTCCGGCCCGGACCTCCTGCGGGCCGAGCTGACCGGGGAGGCGATCCGGCTCACCCGGGCCTTGCACCAGATCCGGCCCGACGACGGCGAAGTCGCCGGGCTGCTCGCGTTGATGCTGCTCACCGAGGCTCGGCGCGGTGCGCGTACGGGGCCGGACGGGGATCTGATCCCGCTGGCCGAACAGGACCGGGGCAAGTGGGACGCCGAGCGCATCGCCGAGGGCGTCGACCTCGTCACGCGTACGCTCGCCGCCGCCCGGATCGGCCCGTATCAGGTGCAGGCGGCGATCGCGGCGGTCCACGACGAGGCGCCCCGGGCCGAGGACACCGATTGGAAGCAGATCCTGTCGCTGTACCAGCTGCTCGACGTGCTCGCCCCGAATCCGGTCGTCCTGCTCAACCAGGCGGTCGCGGCGGCCATGGTGCACGGTCCCGAAGCGGGCCTCGCCCTGCTCGACCGCCTCGCCGAGGACGAGCGGCTGACGGGCCACCACCGGCTGGCCGCCGTCCGGGCGCACCTGCTCGAAATGGCCGGCGACGACGACGGCGCGCGCTCGGCGTACCAGTTGGCGGCGAAACGCACGACGAGCCTGCCGGAGCGCCGCTATCTGGAGTCGCGCGTGGCTCGCCTGGGCGGCCGCTGACCGTGCGTTTCCCGTGTTCCGGCCCGGGTAATCCCGGACGGTGACCGATGTGCAGCCGCCACCGCCGGACGCCGGGCCGGCGGGGCCGACGAAACTGGGACGGGGTCGTCTGTTCGCCGCGCTGAAGCGCGTCGCGAAGGAGTTCTCCGACGACCACCTGACCGTGTGGGCTGCCGCCTTGACCTACTACGGCGTGCTGTCGTTGTTCCCGGGGCTGCTGGCATTGGTCGCCGGGCTGGGGCTGATCAGCGACTACGCCTTCCAGCGCATGCTGACCGAGGTGCTGCCGCTGGTGCCGGCGGGTGCGCGCGACATCGTCACAGGGGCCGCCGACACGGTACGCCAGGGGCAGGGCCGGGCCGGGCTCGCCGCCGTGCTGGGAGTCGGCATCGCGATCTGGTCGGCGTCGGGCTACATCGGCGCGTTCATGCAAGCCTCGAACGTCATCTACGACGTACGCGAGGGCCGGCCGATCTGGAAGACGCTGCCGATCCGGCTCGCCGTGACGATCGTGATCGGCGTCCTGCTCATCGCCAGCATCCTGATCGTGGTGCTCAGCGGCCAGGTCGCCACCCGGCTCGGCGAGGTGCTCGGGCTCGGCTCGGCCTCGGTGACCGCCTGGAACATCGCGAAGTGGCCGGTGCTGGTGGTCCTGGTCGCGCTGATGTTCGCGATCCTCTACTGGGCCTCGCCGAACGCCCGGCAAGGCGGGTTCCGGTGGATCAGCCCCGGCGGCTTCCTGGCGGTGCTCCTCTGGATTCTCGCATCTGTCCTGTTCGGACTGTATGCGGCGAACTTCGGCTCCTACAACAAGACGTACGGGGCATTGGGCGGCGTCGTGGTCTTCCTGATCTGGCTCTGGCTCAGCAATCTGGCCATCCTGATCGGCGCCGAGCTGGACGCCGAACTCGAGCGCGGCCGGGCCATCGCCGCCGGGCATCCTGCGGACAAGGAGCCCTACCTCCAGCTCCGGGACACCCGCAAACTTCGCTGACCTGCTTTCTTTATTGCTTATATTGACTGTCTTACGAAGTGGGCAATAGCCTTCAGTCGATCGTTCGGTTCCTGCCGTCCCACCGGAAGGATTCCCCCCAATGAACGTTCGGCTTCGACGCGGGCTGGCCACGGCGGCCACCGGCGTCTTGATTCTCGGACTGGCGCCCGCCACCCCGGCGGCCGCCGCACCCTCCTATCGCGACTCCCGGCTGCCGGTGAGCCAGCGCGTCAAGGACCTGCTGGCCCGCATGACGCTGGAGGAGAAGATCGGCCAGATGACGCAGGCCGAGCGGGCCGCCGTCGCGAGCGATCCGACGCTGGTCGCGCAGTGGCAGCTCGGCTCGGTCCTGTCCGGCGGTGGCTCGACGCCGGCCGGCAACACGCCCGAGGACTGGGTCGCGATGGTCAACGAGTTCCAGGCCCAGGCGCTGAGCACCCGGCTCGGCATCCCGATGATCTACGGCATCGACGCCGTGCACGGCCATGGCAACGTCTACGGCGCCACCGTCTTCCCGCACAACATCGGCCTCGGTGCGACCCGCGATCCCGCGCTGGTCGAGCGGATCGGGCACGCCAACGCCGAGGAGGTCCGGGCGACCGGCATCCCGTGGAGCTTCTCCCCGTGCATCTGCGTCACCCGGGACGAGCGCTGGGGCCGGTCCTACGAGTCCTTCGGCGAGGACCCGGCACTGGTCGTGCGGATGGGCACGATGATCGACGGCCAGCAGGGGCACAGCGTCTCCCAGCTCGCCAGCGACGATCGCGTACTGTCCACCGCCAAGCACTTCGCCGGTGACGGCGACACCGAGTACGACGCCGCCGTGGCCGCCGCGAACCTGGGCAAGCCGTGGTGGGAGCAGCGCTACACCATCGACCAAGGCGTCACGGTCACGAGCCGGTCCGACTTCGCCAAGATCGACCTCGCGCCCTACGTGGTCGCCGTCGGCAAGTACGACGTCGGCACGGTCATGCCGTCGTTCTCCAGTGTGGACTGGACTGAGGACGGCGTCGGCAATCCGCTGAAGATGCACGCCCACCAAGAGCTGCTCACCGGATACCTCAAGGGCAAGCTCGGCTTCGACGGGTTCGTGATCTCCGACTGGGAGGGCATCCACCAGATCCCCGACCCGGCCGAGCCGGCCAACGGCGGGCTCACCGCGTACAAGGTGCGTACGGGGGTCAACGCCGGCATCGACATGTTCATGGAGCCCAACTCGGCCCCGCAGTTCGAGCAGCTGCTGCTGGCCGAGGTCACCGCCGGGAACGTCAGCGTGGCTCGGATCGACGACGCGGTCTCCCGCATCCTGCGCAAGAAGTTCGAGCTGGGCCTGTTCGAGCACCCGTACGCGAGCCTCGACAACGTGGTGCGGGTCGGCAGCGCCGCACACCGGGCACTGGCCCGCCAGGCGGTCGCCGAGTCGCAGGTGCTGCTGAAGAACTCCGGCAGGGCGCTGCCGATCCGGAAGTCGGCCAAGGTCTACGTCGCCGGGCGCAACGCCGACGACATCGGCAACCAGGCCGGCGGCTGGACCATCAGCTGGCAGGGCAACTCCGGGGCCAACACGCCGGGCACCACCATCCTCGACGGCATCCGCTCGGTGGCGTCGGACGTGGCCTACAGCGCGGACGCCTCGGCCCCGACCGACGGCGCCGACGTCGGCATCGTGGTCGTCGGCGAGACCCCCTACGCCGAAGGCTACGGCGACGTCGGCGGCCCCGAATGCGGCTGGTGCACCGTTCCGCAGCAGGAGGAGAAGTCGCTGTCGTTGCAGCCCGCTGACAAGGCCGCGATCGACAAGGTGTGCGCCGCCATCGCCACCTGCGTCGTCGTGATCGTCTCCGGGCGTACGCAGCTCGTGACGGACCAGCTCGGCGAGATGGACGCACTGGTCGCCGGGTGGCTGCCGGGCAGCGAAGGCGGCGGCGTGGCGGACGTCCTGTTCGGCCGCAAGCCGTTCACCGGACGGCTCCCGGTGAGCTGGCCGGCCTCGGCCGACCAGGTGCCGATCAACGTCGGCGACGCGACCTATGAACCGCTCTTCCCGTACGGCTGGGGACTGCGTACGGCGACGCCGGGCGACTCGTTGGACGCGTTGCGGGCGGTCGCGCAGAACGCGGTGATCGCCGGGCGGGCCCGGCCGGGGTGGCAGAAGCTCATCGCCGACGCCGAGCACGCGGCTCAGTCCGGTGACACGGTGACGGCGGTGCGGCTGCTGGCGCGGGTTCCCCGCTAGCGGTTCCTGCAGATCGCGGATGTCCATGCCTTCGCGGCACTCGGAGGCATGGACATCCGTGATCTGCCGCTACAGCGAAGGACCGAGGAGGGAGTCGAGGAGGTCGTTGCGGAACTTGCCCCGCGGGTCCAGGTCTCGGGTCAGCGCGGCGAAGTCGCCGAGCCGCGGATACAGCTCGGCCAACCGCTCCGGCGGCGTGCGGTGCACCTTGCCCCAATGGGGGCGGGCGGCGTACGGGGCGAGGCGGTCCTCCAACCGGGCCAGGACCGGCTGAACCGCGGCGGCGTCCGGTTTCCAGGTGAAATGGAAAGCCACGGTGTCCCGGCCGGAGCTGGGGCTCAGCCACAGCTCGTCGGCGGCGATCGCGCGGATCTCCGCGATCAGCAGCACCGGCGCGATGTGCCCGCGGATCGCGGCGACCGCGTCCAGCGCCTCGACGGCGCGGTCGGCTGGGACGAAGTACTCCGACTGGAGTTCGTCGCCGTGGCTCGGAGTGAACTCGAGCCGGAAGTGCGGCAGCCGTTCGTGCCACGGACCCGGTACGCCGAGCTGTGGCGTACACCATTCAGCAGGGCCGCCCGGGATCGGATGCCGGGGCCCGTCGGCGGGCATCGCACCGAACAGCTCGGTGGGCGCACCGTTGACGGACTTCACCCAGACCTGGTCGACGTCCTCTCCGGTCCAGGAGGTGAACAGGCTGACGCTGTACGCCGAGCGCATGATCTCGGCGAAGTGCGCCCGGGCGACGGGACCGGGCAGGTTCTCGAAGACCGACTGGCTCACCTCGTACGCCGGGGAGATCCGCAAGGTGAGCGCCGAGACCACGCCCAGCGCGCCGAGGGCCACGACCGAACCGGGAAAGCGATCGTCCCCTTCGGACACCTCGACGATCGACCCGTCCGCGGTGACGATCTCGACCGCGGTCACCTCGGCCGACAGACTGCGATTGCCGGCCCCGGAGCCGTGCGTACCGGTCGAGACGGCGCCGGCGACCGAGATGTGGGGCAACGACGCCAGATTGCCTAAGGCGTACCCGTTGGTCCAAAGGTGTTGGGAGAGTTCGCCGTAGCGGACGCCGCCCGAGACGCGGATCTGATGCCCGGCGGAGTCGATCTCCATGAGGGCGGGCAGCGCGGCCGGGCTGATCAGCTCGCCGGACGTGTCGGCGAGGCGGTTGAACGAGTGGCCGGTGCCCAGCGGCCGTACGCGATCCGCCCGCGTGACCAGTGCCCGCAGTTCGTCGAGCGTGCTCGGCCGATGCACGGCGCGCGCGGCGTAGGTCACGTTGCCGGCCCAGTTGGTGATCATGCCGCCGAGCCTACCGACGCATATTGCGGGCATCCCGGGGTACGCCGCTCGACATGAAGACCACCTGGAAACCGCATACCAAACACGGCGACCTGACCAAGCGCTCCGACCTGCCCGAGTCGGTCTACGCCTTCCCCGACAAGCGGAAGGAGCCGTTGACCGACGCCGACCACGTACGCAACGCGCTGGCGCGGTTCGATCAGGTCGAGGACGTCAGCGACGACGACCGCGACCTGGCCTTCGCCAACATCAAGAAGGCCGCGCAGCACTATCACGTGGACATGGAGGAGACGGACTGGCACCAGCTGGGCAAGCCGCGGTAGTGCTCGCCCAACCGTGCCGTGGGTTCAGGCCGCGGTGCTCACTCGCGACTTGGCCAGTTCCACGCGGGCGGCCTGTTCTGCGGTGGCCGCCCGCAAATGGTCGGTGAGCCCGGCCAGTTCGAGCAGATACTCGGTGTCCGCCTCGGACGGCGGCGACAGCCGGGCCACCTCGTAAGCGGCGGTGATGTCCGGGACCTCGGCCCCCGCGAGCGCGGCGACCTGACGGGGCCGCCAGCCGTGGTGGGCGACCAGGTTCGCCCCGACGACGTCCCGCGCCGCCTCGGCGGTGTCGTGGAAGGTGCGTACCTGCTGCAGCCGACCCTCCTCCGCCATGAGCCGCTCCAGCGCGTCGCCTTCGTGGGCGAGCGGCTTCTCCTCAGAGTTCTGGATCTTGGCGGCGGCCAGGGAGTGCAGTTCGCGGAGTTCTTCGACCGTCTGCTGGGCCGGGTAGAGCAGGCGCTCCGCGTCCGGCACCGCGCCGGACGGCTCGGTCCAGGTCACGATGGTCTCCGCCCAGTCCGTGTGATGGCGTACGCCGCGGATCGCGTGGGCGACCTCGCTCAGCGTCCAGCCTTCCTCGCGGACGAGGTGGGCGGCGATGGCGTCTCGTTCAGTCAGCGACCGGCGGTACGCGCTGCGGATCTCGGTCAGCGAGCGGTAGCCGTCGGCGAGGGGGTCCTTCATCGTCAGCGTGGCCTGCCGGAGGGCTTCGATCTCCATTAGCCCACCGTAGCTACGTGCTTGCTCTCAGTAACACCCCTCGCCGCGGTGGCCTTTCTCACCGCCCCCACGCGGTTTCGGGCGCTGGGCTGCTTTGCGCGCTGGATCAGGGTTCTCGGCCGAATCTTGGCCCAAGATCCGACCCGGATCCCTGATCCAGCGCGCCGGGGAAGCGCGGAAACGGTCAGAGGAGGGCGGCGTCGGCGAGGAACTTGCCCACCCGGGCCACCTCGTCCGCGTCGAGCGGAATCTGGGGCAAAGCGGTCGTCGGGTGGTCGATGACGCCACGGAGGTGCAGAGCGGCCTTGAACGCCCCGAGCGCCGACGAACTGCGGCCCATGTGCGGACCGCCCACGGCGACCAGCCCGAACAGGCGGAACAGCCGCTCCTGCTCGGTTCGCGCCGCCACCCAGTCCCCGGCGCGGGCGTGCTGGTAGAGGCGTACGTAGCCGTGCGGGTCGACGTTGCCGAGGCCGGGCACCACGCCGTCGGCGCCCATCCAGAGCGCCGAGTCGACGGTCAGTTCCGAACCGGTGAACACGGCGAACCCGGGCAGGTCCCGGTCCCGGCGGCCGAGCAGCACCTGACGGAAGCCGCCCTCGTCGCCGCTGGAGTCCTTGAGCCCGGCGAGTACCCCCTCGGCGGCCAGCTCCAGCAGCAGGTCGGCGGTCAGCTTGCTGTGCACGGAGACGGGCAGGTCGTAGGCGTACACCGGGACGCCGGCCTGCGCGGAGATCGCCTTGAAGTGCCAGGCGATCTCGTTCGGGTGCGTACGCGTGTAGAACGGAGCGGTGGCGACCAGCGCGTCAGCGCCCGCCTCGACCGCCGTGCGTACGTGGTCGAGCACCCGCAGCGCCGTCATGTCGATGACCCCGGCGAGGACCGGGACCTGTCCGCCGACGTGGTTGATCACGGTGTCCAGGACGACCTTGCGGTGCCCGTCCGGCAGGAACGCCACCTCCGACGACGAGCCGAGAATGAACAACCCGTCCACGCCGCCGTCCATCAAGTGGTCGACGAGCCGGATCAACGACCCCTTGTCGACCTCGTAGTCGGGCGTGAGAGGGGTGCAGACCGGGGGGATGACGCCGGAGAGTGCCGTGGCGGCGGTGGTCATGAACGCTCCTGTGCTTGGCTGATCAATTCGAGGTCGGTCGCGCCGTTGAGAACCGGGTGATGGCAACGGAAGATGTGCCCATCTTCGTCCGAAGTGGATACAGAGGGCATCTCGGCCGCGCAGACGTCGGTGGCCTTCCAGCACCGGGTCCGGAACGGGCACCCGCTGGGCGGCCGGGTCGCCGAGGGCACCGGCCCGACCAGGGGGATCGGGTCGATGGGGGAGAGCAGTCCGGGCGTGGCCGAGAAGAGCGCCCGGGTATAGGGGTGCCGGGCGCCGCCGGGGACCGCCAGGGCCGGCGCCTCCTCGACGATGCGGCCGAGATACATCGTCACGACGCGGTCGCTCATCCGGCGTACGGTCGAGATGTCGTGCGAGACGAAGACCATGGCCAGGTTGAGCTGTTTCTTCAGATCCAGCAGGAGGTTGAGGATCTGGGCCCGGACCGAGACGTCCAGCGCGCTGGTCGGCTCGTCGGCGATGAGCAGCTTCGGTCCCAGCGCCAGGGCCCGGGCGATCGCCACCCGCTGCCGCTGGCCGCCGGAGACCTGGCTCGGCAGCACGTTCGCCACGCTCGCCGGGAGGCCGACGAGATCGAGCAGTTCGCTGACCCGCTTCTCGCGCTCGCGTACGGTGCCGACGCCGTGGACGTCCAGCGGGTCGCGGAGCACCTGCCGGATGGGCAGCCGCCGGTTCAACGCGGTCGACGGGTCCTGGAAGACCAACCCCGTCTGTCGCCCGACGGCGATGCGGCGGCGACCGGTCGGCAGCTTCCACAGGTCCTCGCCGCCGAAGGCCACAGTGCCCTGCGTCGGCTTCTGCAGACCCACGAGTACGCGGGCCAGCGTGGACTTGCCGCAGCCGGACTCGCCGACGACGCCGACCGTCTCCCCGGCCGAGACGGTCAGGTCCGCCGCGGTCAGCGCGTACACGCGATCGCGGGTGAACAGGCCGCCCGAGCGGGCCTTGTGCACGACGTGCACGTCCTTGAGGGCTACCAACGGTGTGCTCACAGCGCCTCCCCCGACAGGGCCGCGGCGCCGACCGAGGCGACCGCTGGATGGTGACAGGCGACCTCGTGGCCGGGTTCCCCGGTGAGGGTGGGTCGCTCGGCCCGGCAGATCTCGGTCGCCATCGGGCAGCGGTCGGCGAACCGGCAGCCGCTCGGGAAGTCGGCGGGCGACGGGACGACACCGCGGATCTGGGTCAGCCGTTCCGCACCGGCCTCCAGCGAGAGCACCGATCCGAGCAGGCCCCGGGCGTAGTGGTGAGCGGGTGCGCCGACCAGCCGCGCGGTCACCCCGGTCTCCACGATCTGCCCGCCGTACATCACGACCACCCGGTCGGTCACATCCGCGACCAACGCCAGGTCGTGCGACACCAGGATCAGGGCGAAGCCCAGCTCCGCGCGCAGACGCAGGAGCAACTGGATCACCTGAGCCTGCACGGTCACGTCCAGCGCCGTGGTGGGCTCGTCCGCGATGATCAGCTTCGGGTCGCGGGACAGCGCCATCGCGATCAGCACCCGCTGCCGCTGGCCGCCCGACAACTCGTGCGGATAGGACGAGAGGGTACGCGCGGGGTCCAGCCCCACCAGCTCCAGCAGCTCGGCGGGCGTACGCCGGCGTTGCTGTTCAGGTTGCCGACCCGCCGTCCTCCCAGCTGACGCCGGATCGAGCGGGGGTCGGCGCCAGCGCCGGACGACCTGCTTGAGTTGGGACTTGATCGTCATCGCCGGGTTGAGCGACGAGAGCGCGTCCTGGTAGATCATCGCGATGTCGTGGCCCATCAGCTTGCGGCGGGCCGACTTCGGCATCGTGAGCAGGTCGCGCCCGCCGAAGGAGACCGTCCCGCTGATCCGGGCGCCCCGGGGTTGCAGCCCCATGACGGTCAGCGCGGTCAGGGACTTGCCACAGCCGGACTCGCCGACCAAGCCGAGCACCTCACCCGGGCGTACGTCGAAGGAGATCCCGTCGACGATGTCGACCCCGTTGTGCCGCCCCTCGAAGCCGATCCGGAGATCGCGTACCTCGAGGACGGGTTCGCCGGTCGGCAGCGGCCGGGCGCGGGCGGCCAGTCGCTGGGCGGCCTCAGCCAAGCCGGGCAGCTCGACGACCTGGCCGCTGCCCGGCGTCGCCGCCTCCAGCCGGTCCACGTCGGACCGACCTTGGGTGGGGATCGACGGACGGGCGGCCGGCGCGGCCCAGGCGTCGGAGACGCCCTCAGCGAGGATGTTGAGCGCCAGCACGGTGATCAGGATCAGCAGACCCGGGAACACCGTCGCCCACCAGCCGCCGAGCAGCACCATGTTGCGGCCGTCGGCGATGACCGAACCCCACGACGGGTCCGGCGGGCGTACGCCGGCGCCGATGAACGACAGCGACGCCTCGAACACGATCGCGTCGGCCACCATGACGGTGCAGAAGACGAGGATCGGGGCGGCGCAGTTGATCGCCACGTGCTTGAGCAGGATGTGCGGCGTACGCGCTCCGATGACCCGTTCGGCGGCGACGTAGTCCTCGCCGTACTGGGCGAGCACGTTGGCACGGACGACCCGGGCGACCGACGGCGTGTAGAGGAACGCGATCGCCAGGACGAGTACGGGGATGCTGCCACCGAAGACGGCGACCAGGACCGCCGCGAGCGCGATGCCCGGGAAGGCCATGACGACGTCGAGCGTCCGCATGATGCCCTCGTCGAGCGCCCGCCGCGAGGTCGCCGCGATCGCGCCGATCAGCGCGCCGAGGACCAGGGCGATCGCGGTCGCGCCGAGGCCGATGATGAGCGACCAGCGGGCACCGTAGAGCAGTCGGGTGAAGATGTCCCGGTTGGCGCTGTCGAGACCCATCCAATGGTCCGCGGTGGGTCCGCCGCCGTCCGCCTCTTGCACATACGGCGAATGCGGGGCGAGCACCGGAGCCAGGATCGCGGCCAGCGCGATGAGGACGACGATCGCTACGGAGATCCAGGAGGGGAGACCGAGCCGGCGGAACTGGATTCCCGGCCGGGAGAGGCGTCTAGCCAGACCACTACGCATCAGCCGGCGCTCCTCAGTCGGGGGTTCACGAGCAGGTAGAGGATGTCGACGACGAGGTTCACGACCACGAAGCCGACCGCGATGGTGAGCACGACGCCCTGCACCACCGCCGGGTCGCCGTCGCGTACGCCGTTGATCATCAGCTGGCCCATGCCGGGCAGCGAGTAGATCGTCTCGATGACGACCGCGCCGCCGAGCAGGTAGCCGATTCGCAAACCGAGCACGGTCAGCGGATTGATCAGCGCGTTGCGCAGCACGTTGCGCCCGATGACCACGATCGGCGGCAGCCCGCTGCCGATCGCCGTACGCACATAGTCCTTGTCCAGCTCTTCCACCATCGAGGTGCGGATGGTCCGGGTGAGCTGGGCGGCGACCGGCAACGACAGCGACAACGCGGGCAGCGTCAGGGATTGCAGCCAGCCGCCGATCGAGTCGGCCGGGTTGATGTATCCGCTGGTCGGGAACCAGCCGCGGTCGACGGCCAGCCACTGGATCATCAGCAGCGCGAGCCAGAAGCCCGGCGCGGCCACCCCGACGAGGGAGACGAGCCGGATCAGCTGGTCCGGCCAGCGATCGCGGAAGATCGCCGCGACCACGCCGAAGACCGTCGCGAGCACGACGGCGATGGCCAGGCCGAGGAAGGTCAGTTGCAGGGTGAGCGGCAACGCCGTCATCACCGAGTCCAGGACCGGCGCCTTGGTCAGCACGCTCGTTCCCATGTCACCGTGCAGCAGGTCGCCGACGAACCGCAGATACCGCACCGGCATCGGGTCGAGCAGGCCGTTCTCCACCTGGAACTGGTGGATCTGGTCCTGCGTCGGGTTGGCGCCCTGGAAGTAGGCGTACTCCGGCTTGTTGTTGGAGAACCGCATGACGATGAACACGAATGCGATGACGCCGAGCAACAGCGGGATGAGGATCAGGATGCGGCGTACCAACATCCGGGCGATGACCGCCACCGCGGGCCTCCTTTCGTGTGGCGGTCACCGGCCGCGCGCCGTGGAGCGCTTGCGCGATACGCAAGAACTGCACTCAGCGCGCGACCGGTGACCGGCGAGCCTCCCCAGGTCCGCGTCTCAGCCCTGGCGAGTGGCCTGGAGCAGGTTGATCCCCGGGTACGCCTGCGGCCGGACGCCGCTCAGCTTCTTCGAGTCCCAAGCCGTCATCAGCTCGGTGTGCACGACCGGGTAGAGCACCGCCTGCTCGGCGATGATGTCGAGGTACGCGTGCACGAGGTCGAGCTTCTTGGTGGGGCTGGGCTCCTGCGTCGCGGCGTCCATCTTGGCGAAGAGATCCTTGGCGACCGGGCTCTGGTCCCACTTGGTGTACTTCATCCACGTCCCACCGGACGTGTAGTTGTATCGAAGGATCAGGTCGGCATCGAGACCGAACTGGTTCGGGTTCGACGCGGCCGCCACCACCTGGTAGCTCTGCGACTGGTCCATCTTCGTGAACAGCGCGGCCGTGTCCTGCGGCTCCAGCGTGGTCTTCACGCCGATCGCCTCCCAGGAGTTGGCGATCGTCGGCAGGCAGTCGGCGATCCAGCTGACGTTGACCGCCATCAGGGTCACCGTCAGGTTGGTGACGCCGGCCGCCTTCAGCAGCGCCTTCGCCTTGTCCGGGTCGTAGGCATAGACCGTCTTCGCCTTCGCGTACGACGGGTTCTGCTCGTTCAGGAAGCTCGACGAGGCCGCGCCGTGGCCCTTCAACGCGACGTCGATCATCTTCTTCGTGTCGATCGCGTAGAACAGCGCCTGGCGTACGCGGATGTCGTCGAACGGCTTCTGCGCGGTGTTGAACATCAAGAACATGTGGTTCATGCCCTTGCCGCCCTCGACCGTCAGACCGCCCTTCTGGAGCTGGTCGATGTTCGCGTACGGGATGTTGTCGGCGATCTGCGCCTCGGCGCTGCCGCCGGAGATCTTCGCGACCCGGGCCGGCGCGTCCACGATGGACAGCCAGTTCATCTTCTTGACGGTGGCCTTGCGCGGCCCGTTGTAGTCGGCGAACGCCTCGAAGGTGCTGTTCGACTTCGGGTTGTGCGCGGTCTGCTTGTAGGGGCCGGAGCCGACCGCCTTGCCGTTCTTGGCCGCGTCCCAGCCGCCGGCCGCGCCGAAGATGTGCTTCGGCATGATCTTGGCGATGGTGAGGCGGGGCAGCGCGTCCGGGAACGCGAACTTGAAGACCAGCTCGACGGTCTTGTCGTCGACCTTCTTGACCTCCTTCAACCAGGAGGCGAAGAAGGAGTAGATCAGCGTGGACTTGTCGAGCGCGCGCTCGAAGGTGAACAGCACGTCGTCGACGGTCACCGGCTGGCCGTCGTGCCACTTGGCGCCGTCGCGCAGGGTGAACTTCCAGCTCGTGGCGTTCACGTCGGCGGGCAGCGCGGTGGCCAGCGCCGGGTAGGGGTCACGGGTGATCGGGTCGGTGTCGACCAGACCCTCGTAGATGTGGTTGTTCGCGGCCATCGTGAAGGCCGAGGCCGTCATCGACGGGTCCCAGCTCTGGTTGTTGCCGTATCCGATGACCGCGGTGATGAGGTCCTTGTCGCCGCCGGCCCCGGCGGTGCTCGTCGAAGCGGGTCCACTGCATGCGCCGAGAGCGGCCGAGATGGCCGCGGCGGCGCTCACCGTCCCGCTGATACGCAGGAAGTCGCGGCGGTTGCCGCTGAGGTTGAGAGCTGGCCGAGAAACCGGGGCGCTCACGGTGCCTCCTATTGGGGGTGGGTTTCGGCTTATTGTGATCCTCGGACATTGGACGTCCCACATCCCATGTCCTGTAGAGTGCACGTTAGGGGTCGATCCCGTCCCCGGTCAAGAGGAGATGACCTGGAGATGTCCGCGATGTTTCAGGCCGATCGGAACGGGGACGGTCAGCCCACCAAGGTACCCGCGAATCGCGTTCCCGCTGCTAGGGGCCGTCGAAGCCGATCCGTCGAGGTGCAGGAGGCGGTGAAGGGGATCATCCTTCAGCGCGGCCTGAGCACCGGGGACCCGCTCCCGACCGAGTCCGAGTTGATGCAAGAACTAGGCATTGGGCGCAATTCCGTCCGAGAAGCCCTGAAAGTTCTGCAAGCCGTCGGGATTGTCGATATTCGGCACGGATTCGGGATGTTCGTCGGACGCATGTCGTTGAGCGGGCTGGTGGACGAGCTGGCCTTCCACAGCCGGATGACCATGCCCGAGGAACGCAACCACCTCGGTCACCTCATCGAGATCCGCGAGGTGCTGGAGAGCGGCCTGGTCGTGCTCCTGATCGAGCAGGGGACCACGGCGCCGCAGCTGACCGACGCGCTGGACGCCATCGTGCAGATGGAGGCCGAGGCGGCGGGCGGCGAGGCGATCGCGCCCGAGACGGACCGCCGGTTCCACGACGTCCTCTACCGGCCGCTCGCCAACCCGCTCGTGGGTCAGCTGCTCGGCGCGTTCTGGGAGGTCTACCACCAGCTCCGCGACGACCTCGGCGCGCCCGACGAGGCACCGGCCGACGTGGCCCGCAAACACCGGGACATCTACGAGGCCGTGCTGGCCGGCGACCCCTCCGCGGCGGCGGCCGCGATGCGGGCGCACTTCGCCGGCGTACGCTCCCGGCTCGCCCGCATCGCAGCCTGACGCTGCTACGAAAAGCGCTGGATCAGGGATCCGGGTCGAAATCTTGCGGAAAGATTCGACCGAGATCCCTGATCCAGCGCTTTCAGGTGATGCGGATGGGTGATGGGTCAGCGAAGGGACTGGACCGGGACGCGGTGGAACTCGATGCGCTCGTTCGCGCCGAAGTCACCGGTCTCGTACAGGACGCCGACGGTGTTGGCGTCGACCTGAACCAGATCCGAGTACGCCGCCGGCAGGCCCGACAGCGCCAGCGCCGGCGTGAAGGTGATGCCGGAGTCGTGGCTGATCCGGATCGTCAGCACCGCACGAGCGGCCGGGTCGGCCGGGCCGGCGTACAGCAAAGGCGCGTTCGGGCCGCGAAGTTGCAGCACCGTGCCCTCGACGACGGGTCCGGCGATGGTGCCCTGCGGGTGGAACGGCTTCACCAGTGTCGCGCCGCCGTCCGTGCTGTACGCGTCGGCACGCGTACCGGGGGCGGTGCCGTTGTGGTCACGGGTGTTGAAGTAGACCCGGCCGTCCGGCAACTGCGTCGCGGTGGTCTCGTTCACGTTGACGTAGTTGTCCGGGTTGTCGTCGACGTACCCGATCTGCCAGGTCGCGCCGTCGTCGTCGCTGTACAGCGAGTGCCCGCCGTAGTACTTCGCCTCGGCTCCGGTGTCGGCGGACCCCGCCGGGGGAGCGATCGAGTGGTTCGCCGGGACGACCAGGCGACCCTTGTGCGCCCCGACGGTCAGCCGGGTGGCGTGGCCGGGCGCCGTCGCGTACCAGCGCCAGTTGGTGAGCTTGGTCTGCGCGGTGATGTCGGTGGGCGCGGACCAGGTGGCCCCGTCGTCGTCACTGTGCTGGACGAAGACGCGCCGGGACTGCTCCGCGGTGACCTCGCCCCGCAGGATCATGGCCTCGGTCGCGGTGCCCGCGTTGAAGGTCGTGAGCAGGACGATCCGCCCGCCGGTGGTGACGACGGGGGCCGGGTTGCCCGCGGTGTTGCTCGCGTTGTCGTGCACCACCTGGAGCGGCCCCCACGTGCAGCCGCCGTCGGTGGAGCGCTTGAGGACGGTGTCGATGTTGCCCGCGTCGCCCAGGCCGCCGACGCGGCCCTCGGCGAACGCGAGGACGTCGCCGTTGGCGGCGGTGATCACGGCTGGGATGCGGAACGCGCTGTAGCCCTCGGTGTTCGCCGTGTACGGCGTCGAGGTGACGCATTTCGCCTGTTCAGAAGCGGTGGCTGGCATGACGCTCGCAGTCAGGGCACCGGCGGCGAGCAGGCCGGCCCCGGTGAGTTTCCAGAGACGCAAGGGTGGACTCCCTCCGAACGGGACATGGGATGTCCCACGTTCCAGGCACGTTAAGCCTGGATTTCGGAACGGTCAAGACCAACTCTGGTGGACATCCCACGTCGGACATAGGATGTCCGGCAATCCACTCCGTCTCCCGAAAGGCACGAGATGAGGTACGCACGCCGCGCGGCCGCCCTGGTCGGCGCGCTGGTGCTCCTGGCCACCGGGTTAGCGGCTCCGGCCGGCGCCCAGGATCAGAGCACACCCTTCTTCGACGAGCAGGTCGTCTATCCGCAGAAGAGCATGGGCTACTTCTGCTTCCGCATTCCCGCCCTGGTCCGGGCGGCCAACGGTGACGTCCTCGCGTTCGCCGAGGGTCGCGTCAAGGACTGCGGCGACGACGAGGACATCGACATCGTGTTGCGGCGGTCCACCGACAACGGGCAGACCTGGGGTCCGCTGCAGGTGGTGTCCGAGGGCAACGGCAGCACCCACGGCAACCCGGTCCCGATCGTGGACCAGAACACGGGCCGCGTCGTGCTCGTGAGTACGCACAACGGACCGGCCCCCTGCGCGAACGGTTGCCTGCGCCTGCCCTTCGTGCAGGTCAGCGACGACAACGGGGCCACCTGGTCGGGCGCCCGGGAGATGACCGAGGGCACGAAGCCGGAATGGAACTTCTGGTACGCCACCGGCCCGATGCACGGCATCCAGCTGACCCACGGCCCGCACGCGGGACGGCTGATCGTCGGCGCCAACCACGAGAGCTACGACGGGGTCGGCGACCACCTCTACGGCACGCACCTGCTCTACAGCGACGACAGCGGCGTGACCTGGCACATCGGGGCGACCAGCGCGTTCACCGACGGCACGATCATCGCCCAGGAGGTGACCGTCGCCGAACTGCCGGACGGCCGGATCTACGCGCTCGCCCGGGAACGCGGCACCGACCCCGGCCACCGCGCGGTGGCGTACAGCAGTGACGGGGGCGAGACCTTCGACCGCCCCTTCTCGACGATCGGGCTGTCGATGCCCGACGTGCAGGGCTCGGTCCTGCTCTCCGGCGATCGTCTGCTGCTGTCCGCGCCGGCCCATCCGGTCGCTCGCGAGGTCATGTCGGTACGCGCCTCGGACGACGGCGGGCGTACCTATCAGCCCTGGCAGGAAGGCAAGGTCTTCTGGTGGGGGCCGTCGGCGTACTCGGACCTGGTCGCGCTGGCCGGCGACCTGACCGGTCTCGCTTATGAGGCCGGAGCCGGGACCCCCTACGAATCCATCCGGTGGGCTCGGTTCAACGACGCGTACCTGGCGACGCCGAACGGGACACCGCCGGGGATTCCCGGGCCGCCGGCTCCCGGCCCGACGACGCCGGACGCGTCGCACTCGGCGAACGTCGCCTACGTCCGTGGCGGCGCGGCGACGGTGGCTGACGGCCGCTTCGGCGGCGGGCTCGCCCTGGACGGCGTGGACGACCGGATCGAGGTTCCGTTCGACGAGTCGATCGACCTCGGCGGGGACGACTTCACGCTGATGACCTGGTTCCGGTACAGCGACACCGCCGGCAACCACTCGCTGCTGTGGGCGTACCGGACGGGGAGCGGCACGACTCCGCAGATCTGGCTGCGGGCCGAACCGGGCTCCAACCGGATCCGGGCGCTCATCATGGTCGACCGCTTCAACGTCACCGTGCAGTCGGTCGGGGCATACAACGACGGGGCCTGGCACCACGTCGTGCTCCAGCGGGTGAACGGCCGGTTCGTGCTGGGGATCGACGGGACGACGGTCGCCTCGGCCGCCGTGCCGCCCGGCTCGGTGACCGACGGCAAGGAGTTCGGCGTCGTCGGCCTCCACGTCGGACAGCGGGTCGACGGGGCCGACCGGTTCCGCGGCACCCTCGACGAGGTACGCGTCTACCAGCGCGCCCTGTCGGCCACGGAACTCGACCTCATCCGTACGCGCAACCTGCCGATCGGCGGCCGACTGGGACTGCGCCTGACCCTCGACTGCGTCACTTCCGCCTGACAACCCCTGAATGAGCAGCAGATCAGGGATATGCGTGCTTCCGAGCGCCTCGGAAGGCTGCATATCCCTGATCTGCACCCCAAAGGGGTTAGGGGGTGGATTCGGCGCGGGCGATGCGCGCCTTCACTCCCCGGAAGTGCTGGCGCATCGCGTCGGACGCGGCGACCGGGTCCTGGGCGCGCAGCGCGTCGACGATGCGGCGGTGGTTGGCGACGATGTCCTCCATCACCGAGTCGGGCGCGCCGAGGATCGGCTCGACCTGGTGGTAGACCTGCCAGAACAGGTCGATGAGCTGGAGCACCAGTTCGTTGCCGCTGCTCTCGTAGAGCAGGGCGTGGAAGGCCCGGTCGGCCTCCAGGTCGGTCTGCATCGCGGTGACCAGGGCGTCCAATGCGGACAGCCGGGACGCGTTGGTGGAGCCGGCGACCCGGGCGATCAGGCCGGTCTCCAGGATCTCGCGGATCTCGACGAGATCGTGCAGCGCCTTGACCGCGCCCTGGGAGCCGGATCGGATCCGGAACTCCAGCGACGGGCTCAGGACGTCGAGGGAGGCCTTGCCGACGAACGTGCCGAAGCCGTGCCGGATCTCGACGATCCCGAGCGCCTGAAGGGCCCGGACCGCTTCGCGTACGCTGTTGCGGCTGGCCCCGAGCAGGTCCATGAGCTGCGGTTCGGTCGGCATCGCCTCGCCCGGCACGAGGCCGCGGTCGTGGATCAACGCCACGATCCGGTCCTGAACGGTTTCCCCGCTGCGCCTGGCCATCTGAATCCTCCCGACATCCCACCTTGTCGGTACAGCAATTTACACCGCGTACGCGCTTGACGGCGGGCCGTGGTTTACCTAGTTTCGACACGTGAGGCAGGACATCCCATGTCCTACGACCGCTACTTCGTTGAGGAATCATGAACCGAATCCATTACGGCGGCGACTACAACCCCGAGCAATGGTCGCCAGAGGTCTGGACCGAGGACATGAAGCTGATGACCGAGGCCGGGGTCTCCCTCGTCTCCGTCGGCATCTTCTCCTGGGCCACCGTCGAACCCGCCCCTGGCGCGTACGACTTCGGGTGGTTCGACCAGGTCATGGACAACCTGGCCCAGTACGGGGTCGGGGCGAGCCTGGCCACCATGACGGCTTCGCCGCCGCCGTGGCTGTCGGTGAAGCACCCGGAGATCCTTCCCGAGCGCGCCGACGGCACCCGGCTCTGGCCGGGCTCCCGGCAGCACTACTGCCCGTCCAGCCCGATCTATCGCGAGTACGCCGGCCGCCTGGTCGAGCAGCTCGCCCAGCGGTACGGCGACCATCCGGCGCTCAAGATCTGGCACATCGGCAACGAGTACGGCTGCCACACCCGGCAGTGCTTCTGCGACGTCTCGGCCGAGGACTTCCGGCGCTGGCTGCGTGACCGGTACGGCGACATCGACGCGCTCAACGAGAACTGGTCGACTACGTTCTGGTCGCAGCGCTACTCCGACTGGGCCGAGATCTTCCCGCCGCGGGCGATGCCGACCTTCGGCAACCCGGCGCACAAGCTGGACTTCGCTAGGTTCAGCGACGACGCGATCCTCCAGTGCTACCTGGTCGAACGCGACATCATCCGGGCGCACACGCCGGACGTGCCGGTCACCACGAACTTCATCGGCCTGGTGCACAAGCCGATCGACTCCTACAAGTGGGCCGCCGAGCAGGACGTCGTCAGCCTCGACAGCTACCCCGACCCCTACGACCGGCGGTCGCACGTCGAGGCCGCGTTCGGCTACGACCTCATCCGCTCGGTCAAGGGCGGGCAGCCGTGGCTGCTCATGGAGCAGGCTCCGAGCGCGGTCAACTGGCGGCCCCGCAACGCACCCAAGGCCCCCGGCGTCATGCGGCTGTGGAGCTGGCAGGCCATCGCCCAGGGCGCGGACGCGGTGCTCTTCTTCCAGTGGCGCCAGGCCGTCGGCGGCGCCGAGAAATTCCACTCGGCGATGGTCCCGCACGGTGGGGCGGACACCCGGACTCACCGGGAGGTCCAGGCCCTGGGCCGGGAACTCGCCGCGGCGTCCGAGATCGCGGACTCACGGGTACGCGCGGAGGCCGCGATCCTCCACGACTGGGACAACTGGCGCGCGGTCGAAGGAGACGCCCATCCCGGCGTCGTCGAGTTGCTCCCGGCACATCGGGCGCATTTCGACCCCCTCTTCGACGCGCACGTGACCGTCGACGTCGTGCATCCGGCGACGGATCTTTCGGCGTACAAGCTGGTCGTCGTCCCGAATCTGTATCTCCTGAGTCAGGTGACGGCCGCGGCGCTGACCCGCTATGTCGCGGCCGGCGGGACCCTCGTGGTCTCGTTCTTCACGGGGATCGTGGACGAGCAGGAGCGCGCCTACCTGGGCGGATATCCCGCGCCGCTGCGTGAGGTGCTGGGCCTGAAGATCGACGAGTTCTGGCCGTTGCCGGTCGGCGGCTCGATCGGCGTGGACGGCGGCAGCGGCACGATCTGGTCGGAGTGGATCGAGACCGAGGGCGCCGAGACCGTCGCGACGTTCACCGAGGGTGAGCTGGCCGGTCGGCCGGCGATCACGCGGCACCAGTACGGCGACGGCGTCGCCTGGTACCTCGGGACGCGGCCGAACCCGGCGCTGATGCGGACCCTGCTCGACCGGGTACGCGCCGAAGCCGGGGTCGAACCGGTCCTGCCGGGGCTGCCTGACGACGTGCAGGCGATCGTCCGGCACGGTGCGGAGGCCGATTACCTGTTCCTCCTCAACCATTCCGCGTCGGACGTGACCGTGACGTTGCCAGCACCGGCGGTCGACCTGCTCGGCTCGGACGCCTCGGTGACGTCGGTCTCGCTGACGGCTCACGGCGTCGCGGTGCTCCGGCACTGAGATCGCTTATCGCGCTGGATCACGGTTCGCTTATCGCGCTGGATCACGGTTCGCTTATCGCGCTGGATCGCGGTTCGCTTATCGCGTTGGATCACGGTTCCGGGTCGAATCTTGCACCATGATTCGACCCGGAACCCTGATCTGGTGAGGAAAGAACCCTGGTCGGGTGAGGAAAAAGAAGCCAGAAAAGGGCTCGCCCGCGTGGCCACGGGGGAAGCCATGCGGGCGAGCTACGCCGGAGACGTTACACCTATGCCGCGCTCTGCGCCACGCCTGGGAACGCAGATACCGTTTCCAATTCTCGCGTTGTGAGATCAACGGCGAACATCCCACGTTCGTCGGGCGTATGGCAGATGACCTGGCCCCGGGGATTCAGGCGATCATCGGCCGCAAAGCGTTCGGAAAGCTCGCTTTCAGCCGCTTCCGAGCCGGCGTCCGCGGCGATCAAGAGTGCGGCGATCTCGTCGGCCAGCGCCACTCGCGGATCCTCAGTGGACATCTCGTCCGCGAAGTCCCCACTCATCGCGCCGAACGCGTCCCACAGCAGGATCTCCTCACGCTGCCGGTGGGCCAGTTCGATAAGCACGTAGTCGAAGATGAACCAGGGACCGCCGACCGGCTGATCGGGCCCGATCCCGTAGTTCCACGGGTCGGCCTCGCCCTTCCGGAACGCCGTCCAGACCTCGGCCGCCGTGACGAACGGGGCGCCCGTGGCGGGTCGCGGCATGTCCTGAACGTCGAAGGGCCAGGTCGGCCCGGGGTCGAGCTGGCTGTCGGCCCAGACCCAGCGGTCGCCGTTCCAGTACTCCACGACGACGTGGTCATGGTGGTAGTTCTCGCGGAAGTAGTTCGCGAACCCGATCCGGCTGCGCGCCGGGATGCCGTGCTGCCGCAGGCCCGCCACGGTGAGCAGGGTGTAGTCGCGGCAGCAGCCGAGCACCCGATCGGTGACCTCGCGCGGCTCGGCGAGGGCGTACGGGTGACGCTCCTGGTCGGTCGCCAGAATCCGTTCGACCCAGCGATTGTTGATCTCCAGGAAGTGCTCGTCGGGCAGCGTCTCACCGGAGTGTCGATAGTGGATGACGGTGTTCCGGACGGCGGCGGTGAGCCCCGGGATGTCCGACGGCAGCGCGTCGAGCAGCGCGCCGAAGGGGCCGGGATCGGTGTACGCCGAATGGCGCGCGTACTCGTTCATGGGCGGATCCTCTCGATGGGCTGGGCGACGTACGCGAACGGGTCGTCGTCGCCGACGGAGTCCAGGCAGGTGAAGTAGACCTCGCGGGGTGGCCCGAACGGGCTCAGCTCGGTGTCGCGGACGAACCGCGTGACAGCGTCGTAGGCGTGCAGAATCCGGGGATACAGGCATTCGCGCTTCGTGACGGTGGCGTACGCCTGAATCTGGGCGGGCTCGACGCGAATGGTGATGTTCGCCGTCGGCTCGGCCGGCCCGGTGAACGGGATGCACACCTCGACCGGCGCCTCGCTATCCGGGGACACCGTGCCGTGGTAGATCCACCACTCCTCCCGGCCGAAGCCGAGCTGCTCGGTCTCGGTGCCGCTCGCCGTCAGGTGCCCGCGGATCTCGGCGGCGGCGGCACACATGGTGTCGACGAGGGCCGCCTGATCGACCTCGCGCCGAATCGCGGCGACCTTCGTCTCCGGGACCGACCGCGTCGCCACCCAGTACTCGGGTCGTTGCGGATCGGTGCTCAACCACTCCGACCGCAGATACTCGACCAGCTCCCGGCGTACGCGGTGCTGGTCCTCTTGGCTGTTCCACCAGCGCAGCACCCGGCGTTCGAGTCCGTCACGGGCGCCCTCGGCGACGCCGTCGAGCACCTCGGCGACGGTCGCCAACGGCATGTCGAGCCGTCGGAGCAGCGAGATCAGCTTCGCCCGGTCGAGCTGCTCCGGCGCGTACAGCCGATAGCCGTTGGCCGGGTCGACCTCGGCCGGCGGCAACAGGCCGGACAGGTCGTACAGGCGCAGCGCCTTGTGGGAGAGGCCGGTGCGGCGCCCGAACTCGCTGATCGTGAGGGCCGCACGGCGGGTGTCGCGGTGCATGCGCCAAGTCTGCACCCGGCCCTTGGGGCAGGGTGAAGCCCCGAGTTGACCTCAACTTCGGTCGAGGGTCCATGATCGGGCGGTGACGACCCTCGCCGAAGCCCCGACCAGCGTCTACCGCCGCGTTCTGGCCCGCCGCAGCCTGCGCCGCGTGCTGCCCGGCCTGGCGGTGTCCGCCCTCGGCGACGGGATGAGCATGGTGGCGGTCGCGTGGCTCGCCCTCCAGCTTGCGCCGCCCGCCCAGGCGGGCGTCTGGACCGGTCTCGCGGTCGCGGCCTACTCGCTGCCCGCGTCGGTCGGCGCCGTCGTCTTCAGCCGACTTGTACGCCGAATGAACGGAGCGGCACTGGTGGCGGTGGACGCCGCGGTCCGCGCCGTAGTGCTGGGCACGATCGCGGCGCTGGCGTTGGCCGGAGCGTTGAGCGCGCTGGGCTTCGTCGGTCTGCTCGCCGTCTCGTCGCTGTTGCACGCCTGGGGCAACGCCGGGGCGTATACGTTGGTGGCAGAGGTGCTGCCGGCTGAGGAGCAGATCGCCGGCAACGCTCTGATCTCGACGTTCACCCAGGCCGCGCTCGTCGCCGGACCGGCGCTGGCCGGCTTCCTCACCGCCGCCACCGGGCCGGCCTGGGTCATCCTCGCCGACGCCGGTTCGTTCCTCGTGCTCGCCCTGACGGCGCTGCCCCAAGCCGGCCGGTCGACGGCGGTGCGCTCGGGTGGTGGCGGCATCGCGTGGGGCGAACTGCTGCGGCGGCCGCAGTTGCTCGGACTGGTCGCGGTGACCTGCGTCCTCTACTTCCTCTACGGTCCGGTCGAGGTCGCCCTGCCCGTGTTCGTGGCCCGGGAGCTGGACGCGTCGCCCGGGGTGCTGGGCGCGTACTGGGCCGTGTTCAGCGTGGGCGCGGTCGTCGGCGGCCTGTCGGCCGGCCTCCTCCAGCGATGGTCACTGTGGACGGTCGTGGTCGGCGTCGTCATCGGCTGGGGCTTGGCGCTGCTGCCGATCGGCCTCGCCGCCGGCATCTGGCCCGGCCTCGTCGGGTTCGCCGTGGGCGGGGTGATCTACGGGCCGTTCAACGCCATCTGCACCGCGTTGTTCCAGCGCACTTCGCCGCCGGAGCTGCTGAGCGGCGTACTGGCGGCGCGGACGGCGTTGACCATTCCGTCGGTCGCCGCCGGAACGCTGCTCGGCGGACCGGTCGTGAGCGAGATCGGGGGCCAGCGGACGCTGTTGCTGTCCGGCGTGCTCACCGTGGTGCTCGGTGTCGCCGTCGCCGTGGTCGTCCGCCGGCCCCCGCGTGGGGACGGGTGAAGCTCAGTACGCCTCGCCGATCGCCTCTTCGGGGGTGTTCTCGGCGGTACGCGCGCCTGCGTTGAGCCGCGCCCAGAAGACGCGCTCGCCGATGCCGTGCGCCATCAGCTTGCCGAAGAGCAGGAAGGCCACTACGCCCACGGCCAGCACCGCCGCGCCGACCCAGAACGGGGACGCCGGCGTGGAGTGCTCGACCAGCAGCCCGGCCACGACCGGAGCCGGGGCGGCCGCACCCCACCGGACCAGGTTGAACGCGCCGGTGGCGACCCGGCGGTCGGCCGAGCCGAGGCCGAGGGCGAGGTCGGTGAGCAGAGCGTTGGCGACACCCATGCACAGACCGGAGAGCACCAGGATGACCAGCTTCTCCGGGGTGGTCGTCGACACCGCGAAACCGACCAGGCACAGCAGCAATCCGGTCAGCGCGATGCCGACCGTCTGCACCGCGCCGATCCGGTGGGCCAGCCGGTGCCCGATGCCGAGGATGCCCAGGGCGAGGCCGAGACCCCAGCCGGTGAAGGCCAGCCCCAGCGGGACGACGTCGAGGTGCAGCGCCAGTGGGGCGTACCCGAGGACGATGAAGAACGCGAAGTTGTAGGTGCCGGTGATCGCGCACAGCGCGATGAACGCCTTGCGCTTGAAGGTGCGGCCGATTTCGACCAGCTTCACGGGGGGCTGCGGGGCTGGTTCGCGGAGCCGGGTGGCGGCCACTCCGAGCGCGATCAGCATGAAGACGCCGCAGGCGAAGAACGGCAGTCGCCAGGAGACCTCGCCGAGCAGGCCGCCGATCAGCGGGCCGGTGGCGAAGCCGAGGCCGAGCGCGGTCTCGAAGAGCCCGACGACCCATTCGCGGGACTTGGCCAGGGCGATCATGATGACCATCGCGGTCGCGAAGAACATCGCGTTGCCCAGTCCCCAAACCCCGCGCAGGGTGGCGAGCTGGCCGATGTTCTGGCTGAACGCGGCCAGGATCGCGGCGACGCCCACGGTGGTGACCCCGGTGATGAGGATCTTCTTGAAGCCGAACTTCCCGGTCGCCAGCACGGCCGGGATCATGCCCAGCCCCATGACCGCGATGTACGCCGTGAACAGCAGTTCCACCTGCCAGGGCGACACTCCGATGGCCTCGCCGATGGCGGGCAGGATCGGGTCGACCACGGCGATCCCGGCGATCGCCAGGTACGCCGCGATGGCGGTGGCGTAGATCGCGCCACGATTGGGTTCGTTGCCGCGAGACATCGGCGGGCCTCCGAAGGATCTGTCGAAAAATATCTGTATCGTACAGCTAACTAACCTGTATCATACAGCTATGTCGGACCAGCGGGAACTCGAGACGATCGAGATGGAAGTGGCGTTGCTCATGCGACGCGCCGAGGCGACCCGGCGAGCAGGCGAACAAGCCCCGCACCGGGCACTCGATCGGGCGGCGTACCTGTTGTTGCGGCGGCTGGCCGAACACGGGCCGGCCCAGATCAATGCCCTCGCCGAAGCGCTCGGGCTGGACGGCTCGACAGTGACGCGGCAGGTCAGCGCGCTGGAGCGGGACGGGCTCGTGGAGCGGAGCAAGGGACCGCAGGACGGCCGCGTGATCCTGGTGAGCCCCACCCCGGCCGGGCTGGCCCGGGTCGAATCAGTACGCCAAGCCCGGGTCGCGCTCTACGAACAGATCCTCGCGAACTGGGACGACGCCGACCGGACGGCGCTCAGCCGGTTGCTGGCCCGGCTCAATCACGACATGGACGCGGTGATCCGCGCCCGAACCTGATCTCCTCCAGCGCTACCGGGTCCAGGCGGCTTTCGTCGCGCGTTATCGGGCGGGGTGGCTTTCTCGCGTTATCGCGCGCGGGGGCGGTCGTAGCCGTCGGGGACGGACAACGGCCAGGTCCAGTCCGGGTCGGGCCGGTAGTCCGTCCACGTCCCGTCGAACGGGAACTCAGCCGCCTCGATGACCTTCGTCAGGCGTACGCCCTCGGCCCGGACGGCGTCGGGATCGGGCACCCAGTAGTGCTCGGGGAAGGCGAGGCGCTCGGAGAACTCGTCCTCGTCCTTCCACGCCCAGGTGCGATCGGGCCACACCCAGATGTCGAGATCCTGGTCGGTGGTGTCCACGCCGGCGAGCTGGCCGTCGGACCACAGGACCGAGGGTTCCTCGAGGTTGCCGTACCAGCCGCCGAAGTTGTGGCGCCCGTCCCAGAAGAACCAGACCGAATGGGCCGAGGCGGCCCCGGCGGTCTGCGGCGGGATGAACATCAGCATGTCCGGCCCGTAGCGGACCATCTGCCGCAGCTCTTCGCGCCGGGTGATCCACTCCGCGTAAGGCATGTCCCGGATTCCCTCGCCGGCCTCGGAGAGGCTGATCAGGATGGGCGTGCCGTGGGCGATCCAGAGCAGGAGGCCGCGCTCGTCGTGCTGGACGACCCGGGCCAGTTTGAGGAACACCAGGCGCTCGCCGACGAAGCCGCGGTGGAGGAGGAGCTGACCCGGCGCGAACACTCGTCCAGCCTAGTCGATCTCGCCGGATGCGAGCTGCCGCGCCTGGTGTCCGTTTTCCCAGGTCAGAAGCCATTGCGGACTGAGACACATTTAGTAGTTGCCCCTGTACAACGCGTAATCGAATCGCCAGACTTGTCGGATGGATTCGCGGGAGACCATGACGCACCAGGGCGGATGGCGCTGGTTGAGCCGGGTGGCTCGCCGGGAACTGCCGGCCGTCCTGCAGATCCTCGCCGCCGGTGGGCTGGCGATCGTCGTCGCGCTGCTACTGGGCTTCGACAAACCGGTCGGTGCGCCGCTCTTCGCGATCACGACGCTGGAATTCGTCTGCGCCCGCCATCGGCGCTCCGTCGCCGTCTTCTTCTTCGGCATGGGCTTCGGCCTGGCCATCGCGGCCGTCGCGGCGGGATACCGATCGTTCGACCGGGTCGTGCTCGACTTCGTCGTGGGCGTCGCGGTCGCGATGGTCGTCGCGTTCCTCACCACGCCCCGCAACGCGACGCGACAGGTGAACGCGCAGTTGGAGCCGCTGCTCAACACTCTGACCGTGAACGTGCGGACGATCGCGGGCGCGCTGCGTACGCGGGACGCCGAATCGGCTCGGGGCGCCGTCTACGCCTTGGTCGACACGGAGAACGACCTACGCCGGTTGAACGAGGTGCTCCTGGCGACCCGGCGCTCGTCGGCGATCACGCTCTGGACGACCGGGCAGGACCTCGACGCGTACGCGGAGACCGCCCGCGAGATCGGGTACGCCGTCCGCAACATCCGGGTGATGGCTCGGCACGCCTGGTGGGGCGTCCTGCACGGTGGCGAGCCGGTGCCGGTCGCGTTGCCGCCGATGCTGGAGTCCCTCGCCGATGGTGTCGGTCTGCTGCGCGACGAACTCCGCCGGGACGGCCCGCTCCGGGTGGCGCAGCCGCAGCTCGTCTCGGCCGCGCGCTGGATCGACGTGATGCGCGACGAGCACCTCGGCCTGGCGAGCGCGGCGGTGGCGGCCGACGCCGACGCGGCGGTGCTGAACCTGCTCATCGCGACCGGCATCCCGCTGGCCAAAGCAGACGCCCTGCTCAACCACAGCCGGGCCGAGGCTGCCGCGGCCGACCGCCGCTTAGAGCCCGCCCTCGCCGCCTGACCCGGCGCCGGTCAGGCGAGGCCGTGGCGGACGGCGTACAGGGCCGCTTGGGTTCGGTCGTCGACCTCCAGCTTCATGAGGATCGCCGAGACGTGCGTCTTCACCGTCTTCTCGGCCAGGTGCAGTTCGCGGGCGATCTCCCGGTTCGACCGGCCGAGCGCCAACTGCTGGAGGACCTCCCGTTCGCGGGCGGTCAACTGATCCAGCCGGTCGCCGGAGACCCCGGTGCTCAGCGCGGCGGCGATGGCCGGCGGCAGCACGACGTGTCCAGCGTGGACGGTGCGGATGGCGTTCGCGAGCGCGGCCGGGTCGACATCCTTGGCGACGCAGCCCGCCGCGCCCGCCCGGATCGCCGGCAGGACCGAGGGTGCGTCGGTGAAGCTGGTGACCACGAGCACCTTCGCCGCGCTGCCCGCGTCGCGGAGCCGTTTGATGGCCTCGACGCCGTCCACGCCTGGCATCTTGAGATCGAGCAGGATCACGTCCGGCTGCGTCGCCAAGGCCTGCGCGACGCCCTCCGCGCCATCGCCCGCCTCGCCGACGACGGTTATGTCGTCATGAGTCTCCAGAAAGACTCGCAGCCCACGGCGTACCACTGCGTGATCGTCCGTGAGCAGGACGCGGATCTCAGCCACGGGGGACCTCCAGGGTGACCGTCGTGCCGCCGCCGGGCCGCGAGGCGACCGAGAGCGTGCCGCCCACGCGGCGCGCGCGCTCGCGCATGGACGACAGGCCGAGCCGGGCGTTCGCGGCGGCCGGGACGCTCGTGTCGAAGCCGGTGCCGTCGTCGGTGATCGTGCAGACCACGCCGCGCCCACCGTCGGCCAGGCGCACCTGGACCACCGAGGCGGACGCGTGCCGCAACGCGTTGTGCAGCGCCTCCTCGGCGACGCGCAGCACGACCTCCTCCACGGCCGCGGTGAGCTTGCCGGTCAGCTCCGCGACGAACTCGACCCGCGCCTCGTGCACCCGATCCAGGAGAGCCGCCCGCCGCCGCAGCGTCTCGACCAGACCCGTGTCGGCCAGCTCACGGGGCCGCAGCTCGGCGACGATCTGGCCCAGTTCTTCGGTCGCCTGCGCCGCCAGCCGCCGGATCTCCTGCAACTCGGTCTCGGCGCGGGCCGGGTCCTTGCGCACGTACGCCGCGGCGGCCTCGGTCGTCAGACGCAGACTGAACAGCTTCTGCGCCACCGCGTCGTGGAGTTCCCGGGCGACCCGCTGGCGCTCCTCGAGCAGGGTAAGCTCCCGGCCCTGCTCGTAGAGCCGGGCGTTGGTCAGCGCGATCGCGGCGTGGGCCGCCAGCACCGCCAGCAGACTCTCGTCCTCGGCGGTGAACTCGCCGCTCCGCCGGTTGGCCAGGAACAACGCGCCCAGGATCTCCTCGCCGTCGGTGATCGGCACCCCGAGGAAGTCCTTGAGCACCGGATGCGCCGCCGGCCACCAGCCGAACCGGGGATCGGAGCGCACGTCGGGCAGCCGTTGCGGCCGCATGTCGTGCAACATCGCGGCGAGCAGGCCGTGCTGGCGGGGGAGCGGGCCGATGGCGGCCCATTGCTCGTCGGACACCCCGTCGACCACGAACTCGGCGAAACCGCCCTGATCGTCCGGTACGCCCAGCGCGGCGTACTCGCAGTCGAGGAGCGAACGCGCCGCCTTCACGATCGTCTGCAGCACCTCGCGTACGGACCGGTGCCGGCTGACCGCCAGCACCGCGGTGCTCAGCTCGTCCAGGGTGCTGCGTTCGTCCACGTCCTCAACATAGCCGGGACCGGCGGAGTCGGGTCCTAGGTCCAAGGACCTAGGACGGCGGAGGCTCGGGACCGATTCGCGTGCGCCCAGCAGTCCATAGCGTCGAGACATGCCTACCGCGATCATCACCGGAGCCAGCCGCGGACTCGGCCTGGCCCTCACCCGTACGCTGTCGGCCGCCGGCTGGAGCGTCATCGCCGACGCCCGGCACGAAGCCGATCTGGTCGGCGCCACGAAGGCGCTGCCGAACGTGGTCGCCGTCGCCGGCGACGTCACCGACGCCGAACACCGGAGCGTCCTGATCGCTCAGGCCGAGCGACTGGGCGGGCTCGATCTGCTCGTCAACAACGCCGGAGCGCTCGGGCCGAGCCCGCTGCCGCCGGTGGGAGCCGTTGCCGGGCAGGCGTTGCGGGACCTGTTCGAGGTGAACGTCGTCGCGCCGGTGGCGCTGACCCAGGCCGCTCTGCCGCTGCTGCGTACGGGGCGGGGTGTGGTGCTCAACGTGACCTCGGACGCCGCCGTCGAGGCGTACGAGGGATGGGGCGCCTACGGCGCTTCGAAGGCCGCCCTGGAACACCTCGGCAAGGTTCTCGGCGTGGAGGAGTCGGCCGTCACCGTGTGGCAGGTCGACCCAGGCGATCTGCGTACGCGGATGCACCAGGACGCCTTCCCCGGCGAGGACATCTCCGACCGGCCGCTGCCGGAGTCGGTCGCGCCCGGCCTGCTCGGGCTGCTGGCCCAGCGTCCGTCGTCGGGCCGCCACAAGCTGGCCGACTGGATCCCGACCGGGGTGAACGCGTGAGCGCCTTGTGGGTTCCTTTCGAGGTCGCCGACTTCGAGCGCAGCGCGGATCACTACGGCCGGTTGCTGGCCCTGCCCGTCATCGACCATTGGAAGCGACCGGGGGAGCAGGGCGCGGTCTACGACGCGGGTGGCGGCCGGGTGGAGATAGTCCAGACCACGCGCCCGACCCGGCCGCCGGGCGTGGCCCTCGAACTGCCGGATCGGCCCAGCGTCGACGCCGTGCACCTGGCGGCCGGACCGGCGGCCGAGACGACCCCGGCGACCTTCCCCCGCGGGCACTACGGGTTCGTGCTCGCCGACCCCGACGGCAACCGCGTACTCGTTTGGACGGAAGCATGACGGCGACACTGGAGTTCACCCTCGCCCCCGAATTGGAGGCGCACGAGCCGCCCGAGGCTCGCGGCCTGGCGCGCGACGAGGTACGCCTGCTGGTCGGCTCGGCCGACGGCGTCAGCCACCATCGGTTCGCCGATCTGCCGTCGCTGTTGCGGGCCGGGGACGTGCTGGTGGTCAACACCTCGGCCACGATGGCCTCGGCAGTGGACACTGTGGACAAGGAATTCGTCGTGCACTTCTCCACCCGCCAGCCCGACGGGCGCTGGGTCGTGGAAGTGCGGCGTCCGGTCGGCGGCTCGACGCAGCCGTACTTCGACGCGTACTCCGGGCTGCGGCTCACGCTTTCCGGCGGCGTGGTCGTCAGGCTGGCCGAGGCGTACTCGGACCGGCTGTGGATCGCCGAGGTCTCCGTAGACTCGGTGCCGCGCTATCTGCGCGCCCATGGCCGCCCGATTCGCTACTCCTATGTGGAACGCGACTGGCCCCTGTGGGCGTACCGCAGCGTCTTCGCGATCAGCACCCCGGACGATCGCGAGGGCAGCGCGGAGATGCCGAGCGCGAGCCGGCCGTTCACCGAGGCGCTGGTGACGCGGTTGGCCAGCCGCGGCGTCGTCATCGCGCCGATCACCCTGCACACCGGCGTCGCCTCGCCCGAGGCGCACGAGCGGCCCTACCCCGAGCGGTTCGAGGTGCCCGAGACCACCGCACGCCTGGTCACCCAGGCTCGCGCCGCCGGTGGGCGGGTCATCGCCGTGGGCACGACCGCGGTCCGCGCGCTGGAGACCGCCGCGCGAGCGGACGGGTCGGTCCAGGCCGCGGCGGGGTGGACCGACGTCGTGGTCACGCCGGAGCGAGGCGTACGCGTCATCGACGGCCTGCTCACGGGGTTCCACGAGCCGAAGGCGTCCCACCTGCTGATGCTGTCCGCCATCGCCGGCGAGGATCTGCTGTCCACCTGCTATCGCGAGGCCGTCGAGCACGGATATCTCTGGCACGAGTTCGGCGATCTGAATCTCCTCGTCCCCTGAGCCTTGGTCAATGAGGAGGACGCCGCGGGCTGCGGCGTCCTCCTCATCCGTGCAACCGGTTCCGTGCAACCGGTTCCGTGCAACCGGTTCCGTGCAACCGGCTCGGTGCTACTTGTTCATGGCGTCCTTGGCCTTCTGGCCCATCTCCGACGCCTTGTCCTTGGCCTTCTGGCCCATGTTCTTGGCCTTGCCCGACATCTCCTCCGACTGGCCTTCGTCCTGCATTCGCTCGTCGTCGGTCATGTCGCCCATTTGTTCCTTGGCCTTGCCCTTCCACTCCTGGGCTTCATTGCGGATGTTGTCGTCCATACCCATGGCTCTGAGACCTCCTCGGGCTCGGTTATCCGAGCGGTACCCCCGTCGCGGCCCGCTAACCACCGTTATGGCGCGGATAAATCGGACATAACGGCACTGGTGGGGATGCCGTGGCGGAATGTCGGAGCACGGTGGCACGATCTCGGCATGAGCGTCCGAGACGACTACCTCGCCAGTGCTGCCGTGGCGGCGGCGTTCCTCGCCGAACCCGCCGTGGCGGCCCGCTGGGCCGAGCCGAGCGCGTTGGCCAAGCTGAGCGTCGGCGGGCTGGCCGGCCACCTCTCCCGGCAGATCGTGGTGATCCCGGGAGTCCTGGCCGCGCCACCGTCGGCCGCCGCGCCGATCGACCTCGTCGAGCACTACACCCAGGTCAAATGGCGTGGGGCGGAGCTGGACGAGGAGACGAACGCGGGGATCCGCGAAACGGGAGAGACCGCGGCCGCGCCCGGACCCGCCGCGATCAACGACGACGTCGCCGCGGCCCTCGCCGAGCTACCCGGAGTCGTGCTCGGGCGCTCGGACGGCGGCGTCCTCGTGCCCTGGACGGGCTGGACGCTCACCGTGGACGGCTTCCTCACGACGCGGCTGCTGGAGCTGATCGTGCACACCGACGATCTGGCCGTCAGCGTCGGCGCGGTGACGCCGGAGTTCCCGCCCTCGGCGGTGCAGACCGTGGTCGACCTGCTGTCGCGGTTGGCCGTGCAGCGGCACGGGGCGGTGAACATCCTCCGCGCGCTCAGCCGGGCCGAGCGCGCACCGGCGACGATCGCGGCGATCTGACGCTCGTCTCCGGTTTTCGCCCACGCGTGGGGCCCGCTGATGGCGTCGCTGTTGCTTGGCGCCGCCGGGTCAGAGGCCGAGGAGGGCGGCGAGCTGGGCGACGCCGGGTAGCCGCCGCGCGCCCTTCGGGTCAGCCTCCACTGTGGTCACATCGGCGACCACGACGGTGACGTTGTCCGGCGCGCCCGCCTGGAGCGCCAGCTTCACCAGCTGCTCGGCGGCCTGCTTGACCTCTGGGTGCGTCTGCAGCGCGTGGGCGATGCTGTGGTCGGTGACGATGTCGGAGAGCCCGTCGCTGCACAGCAGGAACCGGTCGCCCGGGCGGATCGAGACGGTGGAACACGCGGTGGTGAAGTCGAGCCCCTGCACGGACTGGGTGATGAGGGACTTCTGCGGGTGGTGGCGGGCGTCGTCCTCGGAGAGGACCCCGCGGTCGATCAGGGACTGCACGTAGGTGTCGTCCTTGGTCAGCCGGCGCAGCTCGCCCTCCCGCAGCAGGTACGCCCGGGAGTCGCCGACGTGCGCCACCAACACCTCGGCCGCGTCGTCGGCGTCGGCGGACAGCAGCACGGCCGTCATCGTGGTGCCCATGCCCTCCTTCAACGGGTCGTCGAGGGTGGCCTGGTAGATCCCCCGGTTCGCGGTCATGAGGTGGTCGAGGAGCACCCGCGCCGGTTCGTCGCCGAGGTCGGCGGTCTCCAGGGCGGCCAGCTCGCGGATCACGATCGCGCTCGCGTCCTCGCCCGCGGGAGCCCCGCCGACCCCGTCGGCGATCACGAGCAACCGGGACCCGGCGTACGCCGAATCCTCGTTGTTCGCCCGGATCAGCCCGAGGTCGGTGAGCAGAACGGAGCGGAGGGCGAGACTCATCCCTCAAGGGTGCAGGCAAGGATGGTCAGATGTCTCTAGGCATTAGTACGTAATTTCTCGCAGACCCCTCTCGGCCGTGAGAGAAATGTGGGGCAACCGTATCCTTTGGGCCGTGAACCCGGTGCCGATGGTTGGGCGCGCCGACGAACTGCGGGAGCTCGTCGGCCAATGGGAGCGGGTCGTATCGCCGGATTTGTCGAGTACCGGGGTGGTCGTCCTGACCGGCCAGCCAGGCGTCGGCAAGAGCCGCCTGGTCGCGACGGCGGTCGAGGCGTTCGCCCCTCGCCCGGCGACGGTGCTGACCGGCACCGCCCGGCTGCACTCGCCGGCCCCGTACGACTGGCTCGCCGCCGTGCTGAGCGGACGGGATACGCGTACGCTGCCCGTCCCGGCCGACGGACTGGGCTGGCTCGCCCAGGACCCCCAGGCTCCGACCGAGCGCTACGCGCCGGACGCGCTCCTGCGCCTCGCCGTACGCACCGTGCGCGCACTGGTCGGCGACGGGCCGGCCGTCCTGATCGTCGAAGACCTGCACGCCCTCGACCCGGCCAGCCTGAGCCTCATCGCCGAACTCGCGGCGGCCCCGAGACTCCCGGCGCTCCTCATCGTGACGAGCCAACCGGCCGAAGCGGCCGTCGCGCGGCACCTGGTCGCGCGTACGCTCGCCCGCCTGTCGGGCACGCCGAACGCCGTCCGGCAGCACCTCGGGCCGCTCGACCCGGAACGCGTGACCGAAATCCTCGCGGCGGCCCACCCCGAACTGCCGGACGCCGAACGAGTCGGGCTCGCCGTGTGGCGGCGTACCGGGGGGAATCCGTATCTCCTCAGCGAACTGCTGGCGACCACGGCCGGACGTGGCCTGGCCGCGCTCGAAGACGAACCCGTCGGGCCGGAGGCCGAACAGGTCGAACTGACCGCCCGGGAACTCCAAGTGCTGGAATGCCTCGCCGCCGGGATGTCCAACAAACAGGTCGCGAAGTCGCTCGACATCTCGATCCGGACGGTTGCCGTGCACGTGTCCAACCTGCTGCGGAAGACCGGTTCGTCGTCGCGTACCGAGGCGGCGCTGTGGGCCGTCAAACGCCCCTGACCCGCGCGCCCTCCCGTTCGCCGCTCCCGCATCGGGCGCTGGATCAGGGATCTGTGTCGAATCTTGCCCCAAGATTCGACCGGGAACCCTGATCCAGGCGCCGAATTCGCGGCCGCCGCGGGATGGTGGCGGATCAGCCGGCGCGGCCACGCGGCTTGAGCTGACCGGGCGGTAGCGCGGGAGCCGGCAGCCGGTCCCCGTCGTAGCCGTGCACTTCGCCGAAGCCGCCCGTCCCCGCGTTCCACGCCTCGCGGGCCTGTGCGACCTCGTCCCCGGTACGCGCCACGAAGTTCCACCACATCACGATCTCCTCCGCGAACGGTTCCCCGCCGAGGAGCAGCACTGCCGTGTCCACATCAGACTCCAGTTGGACGTCCGATCGGTGGGAACCCAGATACAGCAACGATCCCGGCTCCAGCAGTACGCCGTCCACCCGGGCGCCGCCGGACATCGTGAGCGCGGCGTACTCGAAGTCGGGTTCCAGCGGGAAGCGTGCGTCGGCACCGGCCGCCAGACTCAGGTCGGCCCCGACGAGCGGGGAGTACGTCGTCCCAGGGGACGCCGCGCCGTCGATCTCACCGAGCATCACGGTCGCCGTCACGCCGCCGCCGGTGACCACCGGAAGCGTGGGGTGGTGTTCGAAGGCCGGCTCGACATGCCGGTACTCGTCGGGCAGTGCCACCCAGAGCTGCGCGCCGTGCAGCAGCGGAAGATGTTCGCGAGGCGATTCCTCGGAGTGGGCGATGGCCCGGCCGGAGGTCATCACGCCCAGCTGACCCGGGCGCAGCGTCTGGAGGCTGCCGAGGCTGTCGCGGTGCAGCACCTCGCCCTCGTGCAGCCAGCTCACCGTCTGCAGACCCATGTGCGGATGCGGTGGCACCTGCATCCCGGGCTCGGCGGCGATGTCGTCCGGCCCGTAGTGGTCGATGAAGCACCACGCGCCGATCATGCGCCGGCCGAGGGTCGGCAACAGGCGGCGTACCTGGGTGCTCTCGCCGAGCTGCACGACTCGGCCCGGGATCAGGTCGCGTACCGGCTCGGCGGCGACACCGGCCCGGCCGCCGCAGGTGGACATCGCCGGGGCGCGGTCGAGGTTGCTCATGCGCTCAACCTACCCGCGCCCCGGCGCCCCCCGGACCCGAAACCAAGGGGTTAGACGAAGGCGGTGGTCCAGTAGCGGGCCTTGTAGAACTTCGCTCCCGTACGCTTGCCGGCTCCGCCGCTGGAGAAGCCGACCGACGTCGTCCAGTACTGGCTTTCGCTGGGCGCGTCGACGTAGAACCGCACGCCGTTCGGCAGGCTCCCGTACGCCTTGACGTAGGTGGAGGTGCTGATCCGCTTCTTGCCGCTGAACACCCAGCTCGATCCGGCGTACAGCAGGCTGACCTCCCAGACGCCGTGGTTCGCGCCGGTGCCGCCGACAGTGTAGAAGAACTTGCCGGAGGCGTAGTCGGGCTGCAGGTCGTGCCCGGTGCCGGAGAACGTCGTCTTGCAGGCGAGCTTCAGCCCGGTCAGGTGCCCGCTGCTGTTCACGACGAGGTGGTACGCCCGCAGCTCGCCCTTGCCGACGGCCAGCAGCAGCCCGCTGCTGGTGTCGTAGAGCACGCCGTGCGCGCCTTCGAAGCCGTATTTCACCGAGCCGCTGTAGGACGTGCCCGGCTTGCCGCCGTTGCTCGACGGGATGAACAGGCTCAGGCCGCCGCCGTCGACGAACGAGCTGCTGTACTGCCGGGCCCGCGAGGACGCCACGACGATCGCGCCGTAGTTCTTGATGCGCTCGACGGCGTGCGGGTTGCCCGGCACGGTGGCGCTCCAGACGACGCTCTTCGAACTCTGGTCGATCATCGCCGCCTTGCCGCCCGCCGAGGCGGTGCCGGACGCGGTCACCAGCACGACGTCGCCCCAGGCCGCGGTGGGGCGGCGCTTGACGTCGGACAGGTTCGTCCAGGTCGACCCGGACGGCGCCGACCAGCGCCAGCGCACGTTGGAGTCGGTCCACGAGGTGGTCGAGTGGCTGAACACGAGCACGTCGTTCGTCTTCTGCTCGGTCGTGGCCACCAGGTATTCCGCGGCGGCGGCCGGTTCGGCGGCGACGAGCGCGCCGGCCACCGTGCCGCCGGTCGCGGCGACGACTCCGGCCGCGGCGGTGCTGCCCAGCAGGGTCCTTCTGCGCATTGGTCTCCCCAGATCCGCGGGCCGCCGGTCGGGGGCCCGATCGGTCAAGATCCTGACACCGTGGGGCAACCTCGGCAAACACTGGATGTCCGCCCTGTGGATAACCTCAGGGCAAGAGTCGGATATCCGTGACTATCTGGGCGCTAGCCGCTTTCCGTGGGCACTCTGGCCAACGTGGACACCGTCATTATCGTAGGAGCGGGGCCGACGGGCCTGACGGCGGCACTGGAGCTGGCCAACCACGGCATCCCGACCATTCTCATCGACTCCGGCGACCTGAGTTCCGCGGCCGAGACCGGTTCACGGGCCATCGCCATCCATCGCACGGCGCTTTCCGTCTGGGAGCGCCTCGGGTGCGCGGGCCCGATGCTCGCGGAGGGCGTCGCGTGGCGGACGCGGCGTACCTTCCTCGGCACCCGCGAGATCCTCACCCAGGTTCTGCCCCCGGCCGAGGGCGGCCTGCCGACCTTCCTCAACCTTCAGCAGTACCGCACCGAACACCATCTGCTCGCGGCGGCCCGCGCGCACCCCCTGATCGAGCTGCGGCCCGGCCATCGCGTCACCGCGGTGCGCCAGGACCGCCGTCAGGTCACTGTTCAGATTCAGGATCGGACTGGTACGCACAGCGCAACGGCGGCGTACGTGCTGGCCTGCGACGGCGCGCGGAGTTCGGTCCGCCGGGCGTTGGGGCTGGACTTCCCGGGGCAGACCTTCCCGGACCGGTTCCTCATCGCGGACATCCGCGCCGAGCTGGACCTGCCGCCGGAGCCCCGGTTCTACTTCGATCATCCGGCGCATCCCGGCAGCACGGTGCTCATCCATCCGCAGCCGTTCGGGGTGTGGCGCATCGACTGGCAGCTCGGAGCGGACGTCGACGTCGACGCCGAGACCGCGCCGGACCGGATGGACGACCGCATCCGTACGCTGCTGACCGCGGTCGCCGGCCGGGACGTCGACTACGACCTCGTCTGGCTGAGCGACTACCGGTTCCATCAGCGGCTGCTGACCCGGCTGCGGCATCGGCGGGTCTTCTTCCTCGGCGACGCCGGTCATCTCGTGGCCCCGTTCGGGGCGCGCGGTATGAACGGCGCGGTGCAGGACGTCGAGAACCTCGGCTGGAAATTGGCCGCCGTGCTGCACGGCTACGCGCCGGAGTCGCTGCTGGAGTCCTATCAGGACGAAAGGTGGGCGGCGCAGGAGCACAATCGGCAGGTCGTCTCGGCGACCATGCGGTTCATGGCTCCGCGTACGCGGTGGCAGTGGCTGCGGCGGGAGACCGTCCTGCGATTGGCCGCCCGCTGGAAGCGCGCCGCCCGCTGGGTCGACAGCGGACGGATGAGCGAGCCCTACCGGTACGCCGTCTCCGCCATCGTGCTCGCCGACGACGGCCCGGCCCGGCAGTGGCGGGGCGCACCGGACCTGGGCGGCAAGGTGCCCGACGGCGACTGCGTCATTCAGGGCCGGGCCACCCGGCTTCGGCACCATGTAGGGCGCGACTGGGTGGCGCTGTGGTTCACCGGTGAACACCACGACGCCTGGCTGCCCGCCCGACCCGGGCAGGTCCCGTGCCGGCTGATCACGATCGACCCGGCCGACGCCGGCGACCTCGCTCAGGCGTACGCCGCCCGGCCGGGCTCGCTCTATCTCGTCCGGCCGGACGGGCACCTCGCCGCGCGCCGCCGGAAGGCGGGCCCCGGCGCTGTGCGTACCCTTCTGGAGATCATGGAGATGCGCGGACCGTCAGGGACGCACCTGGCCGACGTGCCACCGCACCTCCCGCAACAACGCGGCCAGGTCCGAGGCGACGTTGACGAACTGGAAGCCGGACTGGACCCGGTCGATCGCCGCCCGGGAGTCTGAGCAGTAGATGCCCACCGGCAGGCGGTGCCTGGCCGCCGCCTGCCGGATCGCCGCGAGCGGGCCGGCCAGCTCGGGATTCTCCGGCGCGGGCGTGAGCCCGAGCGAGACGGCCAGATCGACCGGGCCGACGAACAGGCCGTCGAGGCCCGGCACGGCGGCGATGGCCTCCACATTCGACAGAGCGGTGGCGCTCTCGATCTGAGCGATGACGAGGGTCTTCGTGTTGGCCTCCGCGAAGTACCCGGGCAACGTCGTGTCGAAGGCCAGTCCGGCCCACGCGCTGCCCAGACTGCGCCGCCCGATCGGCGGGAACTTGGCCGCGGCGACCAGTGCCGCTGCCTCCTCGGGGGTGTCGATCATCGGACCGATCACCGCCGCGGCTCCCGCGTCGAGGGCGCGTTTGACGTTCTCGGTGGTGTTCTCGGCGATCCGGACGACCGCGCAGCCGCCCGCGTCGGCGATGGCGGCGACCATCGCGGTCATCGTCTCGGCCCCCATGGGACCGTGCTCCGCGTCGACGACGAGGAAGTCGGCCCCGACGCGGGCGAGCTGACGGGCGGCGGCCGGACTGGGCAGGCTCAACCAGACCCCGTACGCCGGGCCGCCGGCCCGCAACCGGTCCTGAAAGATGTTGTCGCGCACCGCTTCGACTTTAGGGGGCGGCCGCCACGCCCCCGTTTGACGTAGCGACCTGCCCAGGCAGCGCGCGGCTGCCGAGGTCCATGGTGCCGAGCGCTCCTTTAACCTCGCTTTATCGGCCGGCGGTGGACTGCCACGAGGCCAGCCAGGCGTCGATCAGATCGGCTTCCGGCCGGCCGAGACTCGCGTAGATACCGCGAGCTTCTGCGGCGTGGAGCTGCGCGTCCTTCTCCGCGCCCTGCGCGAGCCGGGTCTTCGCCAACAGGAACAGGGCGCCGCCCAGACCCAGCACACCGGACGAACGCGACAGCTCGACGGCTAGCACGAGATGCTCCTCCGCCAGCTCGTAGTCGCCCCGGGCCAGCGCGATCTGACCCGATGAGCTGTACGCCTCGCGGAGCGCCCGGGGATGCTGCCCTTCGAGCGCGGCGCGCACCGACAACTCGGCCGCCACCGCTCCCGCGTCCAGCTCGCCGAGGTCGGCCAGGACCCGGACCAGGTATGCCCGCAGGATCGCCGCACCGGTGTTCGACCCGATCGTGGCGGCGAGCTCAGCCGCCTCCTCGAACCGCACCCGCGCCTCCGTGAGCCGGCCGTCCCGCCGCAGGAAGAGTCCGCTGATGCCCAGGATGTTCCCCGCGCCTTCGAGGTCGCCGCCCGCGTACGCCAGGCCCAGCGCGCGTTCGAGGTCGGCCTGCCCCACAGCCGAATCGCCGAAGGTCTCGAAGTGGTAATTCCCTTGGGACAGCAGGATCCGGGCGAGCTGCGCCGGGTACTGATGCGCCGGCAGCCGGGCCGTCGCCCATGCGTTGATCACCGGCACCGCGCGCCACTGTCCACGTCGTCGCAGCACGATGCCGTACTGACCGGCCGCGACCGCGGCCCGGGCCGGATCGCCCTGGGCCAGGTACCGCCGACGAGCCTGACGGAGCAGGGGCAGCGCGTCGTCGTAGCGTCCATGCGTCTGCGCGAGCATGCCCATCGCCAGCAGCAGATCGGTCCGGACCGGCTCGTCCGGCGGGATCGCGGACAGCACCCGCGCGGCGGCCGCCGGCCACTCGGACGCACCACGCAGGCTCACATAGTCCGTCATCGCGGTGAGTGTCCGGACCGCCACCTCCCACCAGCCCCGGTCGGCGGCGTCCTGGGCGACGCCGAGGAACAGCGCCTCGTTCCGCTCGAGCCAGGCCAGCGGAACGCTCGGCGATTCCTGCTGGTCCGGAGGCGCATCGTGCGGAAAGGAACGCACGGGTAACTGGACGCCGACCCGCAGCGCCTCCGCGGCGATGAGGTCGTACGCCTGTCGTAGCACCTGTCCGTCCTCATCGTCGCTCTGCTCACGGGCGTACAGGCGGACGAGGTCATGCAGGCGGTACCGGATGCCGTCCTCGTCATCGCGTTCGTTCAGCAACGAGGCACTCACCAGCGCCTGCGCCACCCGCTCGGCGGCCGGCAACGGAAGGTCCAGGAGCGATGCGGCCACCCAGGACGGCGTTTCCGGCACGGGCAGCAGGCCCAGCCGGCGCAACAGCACACCGGCGACCGGATCGAGCCGGCCGTGGCTGACCGAGAAAGCGGCTCGCACCTCCCGGTCGCCGAATGCCAGCTCGTCGAGGCGGGACTGCTCGTCGGCCAGCCGCGCGGCCAGTCGGCTGATCGGGGTCGACGGCCGGCGGGCGAGGCGTACGCCGGCGATCCGGACCGCCAGCGGCAGGCCACCGCAGAGCCGCACGAGCCGAGCCGCGTCGGTGGCCTCGGCCTCGATCCGGGTGGCCCCGGCCAGCCTTCCGAGGAGCCGCAGCGCGTCGTTTTCGGGCAGGACGTCGAGGTCCAGCAGATGCGCGCCGTCGATCCCGGCCAGCAGCCGGCGTCCGGTGACGAACAGGGCGCTGCCGCCGGTCGGCGGAATGAGCGATCGGACTTGGCCCTCGTCCCGGGCGTTGTCCATGACGAGCAGCAGCCTTCGGCTGGTCAGTTCGGCCCGCAGGCGGCCCGTACGCTCCTCGGCCTCGGCTGGGATGGCCTCGCCGGGGACTCCGAGGGCACGCAGGACCGCGGCCGTCACGTCGGTGGCCTCCGGCGGATGCGAGTCCGTCCCGCGCAGGTCGAAGAAGACGCAGCCGTCGGGGAAACGGCTCTGCAAACCGCGGGCGACGCGTACCGCGAGGGTGGTCTTGCCCATGCCGCCCAGTCCGGCCAGGCAGACCACCGCCGGATGATCATCCTCCGCGCGGAGGAGCGCGGAGATCCGGTCCACCTCCGCCGTCCGCCCGGTGAAGTCCGGGATGTCGGCCGGGACCTGCCACACCCCGGTGGGGGTCTCGGCCACCGGTCCGCGCAGCCACCGGCGTACCACTTCGGACGCCTCGTCGAGTCGGCCGTGCAGCACTCGTTGTTCCAGGTCGCGTAGGGCCGAACCCGGTTCGAGGCCCAGTTCGCGGACGAGCGTCCGGCGAGCCCGGTGGTATTCCTCGAGAGCCTGCGCCTGCCGGCCGCTGCGGGCGTGGCCGAGGATCAGCAGGTACCACAGCCGCTCTCGGAGCGGATCATCGGCGAGCAGTGCGGCGATGTGACCCGCGACCGGCCGATCGAGCAGGACCTCGACCGCGGCCAGTCGTTCGGCCGCGTCCCGCCGGTCCTCGGCCAGGCCGGACACCGCCTCGGCGAGATGAGCCGAGTCCACGTCTTGGCAGGCGTGGCCCTGCCAGATCTGCAGCGCGTCCTCGAAGTGCCGGGCGGAAACGGCCCAGTCGCCGAGGCCGGCCGCTTGCTCGGCGGACCGGACGAGCTGTCGGAACGTGAGGACGTCGGTACCCACGACCGAGCCGGCCAGCTGATAGCCGTTGGGATGGGTCACGATGGCGGCATGCGCGTCGGCCCCGGCGCCGACGAACGCCTGCCGGAGCCGGAAGATCGCGATCTGCACCTGATTGGCGGCCGTCCTGGGCGCTTTGCCACCCCACGCCGCCTCTACCAGTTCGTCGACCGAGACAACCTGATCGTGCCGCAAGGCGAGGGCAGCCAGCACAGTCCGCGCGCGCGGACTGCTGACAGGGTTCACCCCGTCGGCGCCGGCGATTCGCACCGGACCCAGAATCCGGACCTCAACCTGTTCCACGCAGCCGAGAGTAGCGAGGCCTGGCCGGTTGGTCACCGGAGATCTGGGATGCTGGAGCCGTGCAGCAGACGATCTCCGAATGGCTGGATGACCTGGCGTCCGGCGAGCCGACCCCGGGCGGTGGCGCGGCCGCCGCGCTGATGGCCGCCACGGGCGCCGCCCTCGTGGGCATGGTGACCGAGTTGACCATCGGCAATCCCCGGTACGCCGACCACGAAACCGTTATGACGGCCGCCCGCGAACGGGCTGCCCACCTGCGAAGACTTGCGACAGAGTTGGCCGACGCCGACGAGGCCGCCTTCGGCGCGGTCATCGAGGCATACCGGCTGCCCAAGGCGACCGAGGCGGAGAAGGCCGGCCGCAGCGCCGCGATCCAGCAGGCGCTCGGCGGGGCGGCCCGGGTGCCGCTGCGGCTCGCCGCCGTCGCGGCCGAGGTCGTCGAACTGGCCGAGTCCATCCTGGACGGAGCCAACGTCAACGTCCTCTCCGATGTGGCGGTCGCCGCCGACGCGGCCCGGGCCGCGCTCTCCTCGGCCGCCGTGAACGTCGAGGTCAACACGACGGCGCTGACCGACCGCTCGATGGCGGCGGCGCTCGACGGCGAACTGGCCGGGTACCTGAGCGCGGTCGGCCGCGCCGACCGGATCACCGCCGCCGTCCGCGCCCGGATCGGCGGGGCGGCGTCATGAGGCTGATCGACGGGAAGGCACACGCCGCCCGGTTGGGCGAGCAGGTCACCGCGCGGGCGGCCGAACTGCGGTCGCAGGGGGTCGACCCGACGCTCGCGGTCGTCGTCCCCACCGACGACGAGGCGACCGCCTGGTACGTGCGCAGCATCGCGCGTACCGCCGAGAAGGTGGGCGTGACCTGCCGGATCGTCACCCTCGACCGGCCGACCGGGTACGACGTCGCCGGTGCGCTGGCCGAACTGGGCGCCGATCCCGGCGTACACGGGTTGATCTGCCAGACCCCGTTGCCCGGCGGCGTGACGCTCGACCAGGTCGGCGAGCACATCCCGGTCGCGAAGGACGTCGACGGGGCCAACCCCGCGAGCCTCGGCCGGCTGGCGGCCGGGCTGCCCGCGTACGCCCCGGCGACGGCGCGTGCCGTGCTGGAGCTCCTGCTGGCGGAGAACGTGCCGCTGGAGGGCGTGGCCGCGACCGTCGTCGGACGCTCCACTGTGGTCGGTAAACCGGCCGCACTGCTGCTCCTCGCCCAGAACGCGACCGTCACGGTGGCCCATTCGCGTACGCGTGACCTGGCAGCCGTCTGTCGGCAGGCCGACGTGCTGGTGGCGGCGGTCGGCCGGGCGCACCTCATCGGAGCGGACCACATCAAGCCCGGTGCGGTGGTGATCGACGTCGGTACCAATCCGACCCCGGACGGCGGGCTGACCGGCGACGTGGACCCCGCGGTGACCACCGCCGGGGCGTTGACCCCGGTGCCGGGCGGCGTCGGCCCGGTCACCACGATGCTGCTACTCGCCCAAACCCTGGACGCGGCCACCTGACTGACCACGCGAAAGGGGGAAGGGCGTCACCACTCGGTGGGGTAGTAGTCCTTCAGGAAGCAGCCGTACACGTCCTCGCCGGCCTCGCCGCGCACGATCGGGTCGTACACCCGGGCCGCGCCGTCGACGAGGTCGAGCGGGGCGTGGAAGCCTTCGTCGGCGAGCCGCATCTTCTGCGGATGCGGCCGCTCGTCGGTGATCCAGCCGGTGTCCACACTGGTCATCAGGATGCCGTCGGACTGGAACATCTCCGACGCGCTCGTGCGGGTCAGCATGTTCAGGGCGGCCTTGGCCATGTTCGTGTGCGGGTGGCCGGGGCCCTTGTAGCCGCGGGTGAACTTGCCTTCCATCGCGGAGACGTTCACGACGTACTTCCGGCGGGCCGTGGACGCCGCCATCGCCGCCCGCAACCGGCTGATGAGGACGAACGGCGCGGTCACGTTGCACAGCTGCACTTCCAGCAGCTCGAGCGGACCGACCTCGTGGATGACCTGCGACCAGCTGTTCTCGCGGGCGAGGTCGGGGACCAGGCCGCCGGCGTCGATGGCGGTCCCGTCGGCGATCCGGGCCGGGGAGGCCGACCCGCTGAGCAGCGCCAGCGCGGCCACGTCCTCGCCGGTGAGCCTCTGCCGGCCGCTGGTGATCATGGCGGCGGGGTTGCGCTCCAGGCTGTGCCCGAAGGTGACCAGCTCGGGCAGCGGACCGGTCGGCAGCGGCTCCGACTCGGCCGCCACGAGCTGCGAGTACGACCCGGCGCTGCGGCGTACCGTCTGGGCGGCGTTGTTGATCAGGATTTCCAGCGGGCCCTGGGCGGCGACGTCGTCGGCGAGCGCGGCGACCTGGGCTGGGTCACGCAGGTCGATGCCGACGATCCGCAGCCGGTGCAGCCAGTCGGCGCTGTCGGGCATGGCCGAGAACCGGCGTACGGCGTCGGCTGGGAACCGGGTGGTGATGGTGGTGTGCGCACCGTCACGGAGCAGGCGCAGCGCGATGTACATGCCGATCTTCGCCCGGCCGCCGGTGAGCAGCGCGCGCTTGCCGGTCAGGTCGGCATGGGCGTCCCGGCGCTCCCGGTTGAGCTGGGCGCAGTTCGGGCAGAGCTGGTGATAGAACGAGTCCACCGTGGTGTACCGCTGCTTGCAGGTGTAGCAGGATCGCGCCCGCAACAACGTGCCGGCGGTGACGGAGTCCTGCGTCGGCGAGGTCAGCCCGAACACTCCGGCGGTCTCGTCGTCGATCCGGCCGGGCGCCCCGGTCGCGGTGGCCTCAGTGACGGCGCGGTCATTCGCGGTCACCGCGGCACGCCGATCTTGGCGCTTGCGTTGTTTCACCATCTTGTAGAGGCGGGCGGTCGCTCGGCGGGCCGCCTCCACGTCCGGGTGGTCGACGGGCAGCTCGTCGAGTTCGGCCAGCACCTCCAGCGCCAGCTTGAGGCGGTCGGGGTCGATCTGTGTCACCGGAGAACTGTAGCCGGACGACCCGCGGCGCGCGCCGGGCGTTGGCGCGCAGCGGGTGGAACGTCACGCACCCAACAACCCGCGGGATAGGTGCACTGCGTTCCACCGAGCGGCAGCCCCCAGCCCGCCCACCCCGAAGCGCCCGGGAAGCCCGCCCCGAAAGCGCGCCCGGGAAGCGTCAGCGGTGCCAGGGGACGGCGGCCCCGGCGTGGAGCCGGGCGGCGATGGCCGCACAGGCGTCGCCGAACGCGCGTACCTGGTCGGGGGTGAGGGCGTCGAAGACGGCGGCGCGGACCGCCTCGACGTGACCGGGCGCCGCCTTCTCGAGGAAGGCCATCCCCTCATCGGTCAGCCGGGCGATTTGACCCCGCTTGTCCGATGGGCAACTCGTCCGCACGACCCAGCCGCGCTCTTCGAGCCGCGAGATGGCGTGGGAGAGACGGCTTCGGGTGATCTTGGACTGCTCGGCCAGCTCGGTCATCCGCATCTGCCGGTCGGGCGCCTCGGAGAGCCAGGCGAGCAGGCTGTAGTAGACGTGCGGGATGCCGCTGTCGCGTTGGAGCTGCTGATCGAGGTGGTCCTCGAGCAGCTCGGAGGCCTGGAGCCAGGCACGCCAGGCTTGATCCTCCGCAGGGGTGAGCCACCGTGGTGTGGTGATCGTCATAGACCCCAGTCTACCTCGTCTTCTTGAAAGTTAAACAATCAGAGGTACGCTTCACGCCATGAGTTTGAAGGTTCAAGCACCGGCGGCCGAGATCCGGACCCAGGTGAGGGTGCCGTTCCGCTTCCCGGATGGTTACACCACCACGGCGGACGTCTTCACCTTCACCGGCCTGGTCGACGGCAAGGAGCACCTCGCGATCGGGCTCGGCGACTACCGGGACAACCCGATTCCGCTGGTCCGCCCGCACTCCGAGTGCCTGACCGGCGACGTCTTCGGCTCCGAGCGCTGCGACTGCGGTCCGCAGCTGCGAGAGGCGGTCGAGCACATCGCGCAGACCGGCGGATTCCTGCTCTACCTGCGGCAGGAGGGCCGGGGGATCGGCCTGTACGCCAAGCTCGACGCGTACGCGCTCCAGGACGCCGGCCTCGACACGTACGCCGCGAACCGGGCGCTCGGCCACGGCGACGACGAGCGCGACTACACCGCCGCCGCGCAGATGCTGGCGGCTCTGGACGCGACCAAGATCAAGCTGCTGACGAACAACCCCGACAAGGTCGCCCAGCTGGAGGAGGCGGGGATCACGGTCGACGAGACGCTGCCGACCCAGGTCCACCTGTCCACCTCGAACGCCCGCTACCTGCGCGCGAAGGTCGACCACACCAAGCACACCCTGGTCTTCTGATCGGGCGGCCTCAGGCGATGTTGAACGACGTGCGCGCGACGCTGGACGTGTAGCCGAGCCGTTCGTACAGCTTGATGGCCCGCGCGTTGTCCGACATGACTGCCAGCGAGACAATCGCGAACTCCGCGAAGAGGCGTCGAGTGGCGGCGACCGTGACCGCCGCACCCAGCCCCCGGCCCTGCTGGTCGGGGGCTACCGCGATACCCGCCAGCATGCCGAGCGAACCGCTGTAGTCCGCCGCCGCTGCCACCAGCCGATCCCCGTCCCGGATGCCGTACCAGCCACGCACGCCGGGCGAGCCAGGCCGCGCGCTGCTGTCCGGCAGCGCCTCGTCGAGCAGCTTGTCGATATCGGGAGTGGCCTCGGCCGGCAGCCACTCCACCAGTTCCTCGCCTCTCGTGGCGGACGGCGGCGTCGTCGACCACATCTGGTCCCACTCGCCGAAGTACTGCGCGGCGAACCGCTCCAGCACCGCCTCCCGCGCCACCCGCGGCGCGTGCAGCCGCCGACCCTCGGTCAAGCCCGCCGCGTGCAGCTCCGCGAGCAGTTCCAGCGCCGTGGCCCCGTCACCCAGGCCCGCGGTCACCGGCCCCCAGGGCCCGTCCGACACCCACACCCAGGCATTCTCCCGCTGGTACGCCGAAAGCCGTCCACTGGTGTGGAGGGCGACGAACGGGTGGTCTCCGGTGGCGGCCAGAAACTCGGAACGGCTGGTCAGGGTAGGGGTGATCATGAACTTGAGAGTAACTCGGCTCGGTTACCCTGACCGGGTGCCCCTGGAGTTCATCGACTTCCCCCGCGTCTTCAACCTGCGCGACCTCGGCGGGCTGACCACCCGCGACGGGCGCGCCATCCGGCCCGGTCTGCTCTACCGCAGCGACAATCTCGGCGTACTCGCCGACGCGGCGCTGCCCCCGGCCGACCGGGACCGATTCGGTACGCTCGGTGTGCGTACCATCATCGATCTGCGACAGCCCGCGGAGATCGAGCGACACGGCGGCCGCGCACCGGGCTGGTCCTGTTCGAGCTGGCACAACGTGCCGCTGAACAATCCCGCGTGGCGCGACGAAGACTATTCTGAAGTGGACGGACCGGCGGCCTACCTCATCGCGCGATACCACGAGGCGGCCAAAACGTCCGGTACGCACATCGCCCGCACGATCGGCCTGCTCGCGGATCCGGCGGCCGTCCCGGCGGCGGTCCACTGCCTGGGCGGGCGGGACCGGACGGGCATCATCATCGCGTTCGTCGAAGACCTGCTGGGCGTACCCGACGAGACGATCGCGGCGGACTACCACTTCACCGAGCAGGCGACGCGGCGGTTCATGACCTGGTTCCGCACCGTACGCCCGGACGCCAAGGATCTGCTGCCCTATCTGGACGTGACGCCGCCCGAGGTCATCCTGACCTTCCTGACCGAACTACGTGCGGAGTACGGTTCGGTGCAGTCCTATCTGGAGCTTCATGGCCTGACCGAGGGGCAGGTCCAGGCGTTGCGCTCGATCTACCTGACCTAGGGGCACCGAGGTAGCGGGATCCGCACGGGCGCCGGCCGGGCCCCGAGGACGCCCGGCAGCGCACTGCTTCCCTCCGCCCACCCTCGCATGGTCGGGCTGATGACGAACAGCATGTCCTCGTGATCGCGGACGAGGTCCCGTCCGTGCACCGGCTCAGGAGGCGAAGAGGATCGTCCACCCAGGGCTGCGTGAGCCCTCGGCGGAGGTGGTATTCCGTCAGCTGGTCGTGTACCGCGTTGCGTAGCGCGACTTCCACTCCCTGCAGCGTCGCGTAGCAGGCGGCGCTGACGGCCGTATTCCACTCGTACAGATCGAGGCTTCGGAAGGCGTCGTTCGCCGCCAGAAGATCATAGGGAGCAAGCCTCGGGACAGAGAAACCACGCCGGAGTTCGGCGAGCTGAATCGAGCTTGACCGGTCGAATGGCATGCGCTAATCTTTCTTCTCAGACGGCCCGGATGACCTCTGCCTTAGGCAAGCCACCGGGCCTTCAATATGGTCGAAGACCCCGGTGGCCCCTGCCTTTCGGCATACTGCCGGGGTTACGGCTTTCTAGGGGCACATTAGACCTTTGCTGGACCGCCATTCAAATGCGGTAATAGCAACCAGGGTGCTTGCTACGCAACGCATTCGAGCCCTCGGAGAATCGTCACTGATCCGATTATCCAATGTGGAAGTGCCGCATTCGGTCCCCGGAGGGTGCGGTCGGGCGAGCGCGCCGGCCCCGTGACCGGGACCTAGTTGGTTGGCACTCCAAACTATTGACACTCGTGCCCCGGGATTGTGAAATCTGGGTAACCGCGCCGTAGCCCCGGCGCGGGCGCCCACACCCGCGGCACGCGACGCTCCACGGACACGTGCCTCGGGCTGTGCCTTGCCTTTTCACGCCCTCGGCCGCCCCGGTCGCGGGCTAGGTCGAGAGAGGACAGCCCGTTCATGCTCAGGAAGCAGCGAAGTCTGGCCTCCGCTGTAGCCGCCGCGCTCGTCGCGGCCGGGCTCGCGGTGGTCACGCAGGTACTGCCCGGCACGCCGGCCGCCGCGGCCGGGTCGGACCCGTACTCGTTCCGCAACGCGCAGGTGGTCGGGGGCGGTTTCGTGCCCGGCATCATCTTCAATCAGTCCCAGGCCAACCTGATCTACGCCCGCACCGACATCGGTGGGGCGTACCGGTGGGACCAGGCCAACTCGAAGTGGATCCCGCTGCTCGACTGGGTCGGGTTCACCAACTGGGGCTACAACGGCGTGGTCAGCCTGGCCACCGACGCCGTCGACCCGAACCGGGTGTACGTCGCGGCCGGCATGTACACCAACAGCTGGGACCCCAACAACGGCGCGATCCTGCGGTCCACCGACAAGGGTGCGACCTGGGCGACCACCGCGCTGCCCTTCAAGCTGGGGGGGAACATGCCCGGCCGGGGCATGGGGGAGCGGCTGGCCATCGACCCCAACAAGAACAGCATCCTGTACCTCGGCGCGCCCAGCGGCAACGGGCTCTGGAAGAGCACCGACTACGGCGCGACCTGGGCGAAGGTGACCGCCTTCCCGAACCCGGGGAACTACGTCCAGTCGCCCGGTGACGCGTACCTCGGCGACAACCAGGGCATCGCCTGGGTGACCTTCGACAAGAGCACCGGGACCTCGGGCAACACCACCCAGGGCATCTATGTCGGCGTCGCGGACAAGGACAACACGGTCTACCGCAGCACCGACGGCGGCGTGACCTGGTCGCGCATCGCCGGGCAGCCCACCGGCTACATCGCGCACAAGGGCGTCCTGGACCCGGTGAACCACCTGCTATACATCGCGACCAGCGACACCGGCGGCCCGTACGACGGTGCCAAGGGCGACGTGTGGAAGTACAACATCACCACCGGCGCGTGGACGCAGATCAGCCCGGTCCTGTCCAGCAGCTCGGACGACTACTTCGGGTACGCCGGCTTGACCATCGACCGGCAGCACCCCGGGACCATCATGGTCGCGTCCCAGATCTCCTGGTGGCCCGACATGATCATGTGGCGCAGCACGGACTCCGGCGCGACCTGGACGAAGATCTGGGACTGGACCAGCTACCCGAGCCGCAGCTTCCGGTACACCCAGGACATCTCGGCCGCGCCCTGGCTGACCTTCGGCAACAGCCCGTCGTTGCCCGAGGTCTCGCCGAAGCTGGGCTGGATGAACGAGTCGGTGGAGATCGACCCGTTCAACTCCAACCGGTTGATGTACGGCACCGGCGCGACGATCTACGGCACGGAGAACCTGACCACCTGGGACTCCGGCGGTCAGATCAACATCAAGGTGATGGCCAAGGGCCTGGAGGAGACGGCCGTCCTCGACCTGATCAGCCCGCCGAGCGGGGCCAACCTGCTCAGCGGACTCGGTGACATCAACGGATTCCGGCACACGAACCTCGACGCCGTGCCGTCGATGATGTTCACCTCGCCGGTGTTCTCGTCCACGACGAGCCTGGACTTCGCCGAGCTGAACCCCAACTACGTGGTACGCGTGGGCAACGTCGACAAGACCGCCAACCCCAACGTCAACCGCATCGGCATCTCCAGCGACAACGGCGCGAGCTGGTACCAGGGCCAGGAGCCGTCCGGCGTGACCGGCGGCGGCTCGGTGGCGGTCGCCGCCAACGGCAACTCGATCGTGTGGGCGCCGGCCGGCGCGGCCGTCAGCTACGGCGGCGGCAGCTCGTGGTCGTCGTCGAGCGGGGTGCCCTCGGGCGCCCGGGTCGCCTCGGACCGGGTCAACTCCAGCAAGTTCTACGCCTTCGCCAACGGCACGTTCTACGTGAGCACCAACGGCGGGCAGTCGTTCGCCGCGACCGTCACCAGCGGTCTGCCCACTGTCGGCTCGGTACGCTTCAAGGCCGTCGCCGGGCGCGAGGGCGACATCTGGCTCGCCGGCGGCGACACGACCGGGGCGTACGGGTTGTGGCACTCCACCAACTCGGGGGCCAGCTTCACCAAGCTGTCCAACGTGCAGGAGGCGAACAACATCGGGTTCGGCAAGTCGGCCACGGCCACCGGCTACCCGACGCTGTTCACGGTCGCGAAGATCGACAACGTGCGGGGCATCTTCACCTCGTACGACGGCGGGGCGACCTGGCTGCGGATCAACGACGACCAGCACCAGTACGGCAACATCGGCGAGGCGCTGACGGGCGACCCGCGAGTCTTCGGCCGGGTCTACATCGGCACCAACGGCCGGGGCATCATCGTCGCCGACCGGGTCAGCACGACCTCTCCGTCGGTCTCGCCGACCTCGTCGACGTCACCGACCGCCTCCACCTCACCGAGTTCGAGCACCTCGCCGTCGCCGAGCGCGAGCACCTCACCGAGTTCGAGCGCGTCGCCAGCCTCGACGGCGGCCAAGGCCTGCTCGGCGAGCTACGCCATCTCGAGCCAGTGGCCAGGCGGCTTCGGGGCGAACGTCACGGTGACCAACACCGGCACGTCCGCCACCACCAGCTGGACGGTGAAGTGGACGTTCGCCAACGGGCAGACCATCAGCTCGTTGTGGAACGGCAACTACACCCAGTCCGGAGCCAACGTGACCGTGACGAACCTGAGTTACAACGGCGCGATCGGCGTCGGCGGCACCGCCGGCTTCGGCTTCAACGGGGCGTGGTCCAGCTCGAATGCCGTTCCGACGCTGACCTGCACCGCTACCTGAGACCTGACTGGGGGACGAAAATCGGTGGCCCGGCCGGCGCTCGCGCCGACCGGGCCACCCGCGTGTCCGCCCCCGAACCAGATCCTCCGTTCGGGCAAGCCGCCGGCGGCGATCATCCTGATCTGCTAAAAGAGAGATCTATCTATTGACACGATCTTCGATACATGGCTATGTAGGCGCCAACCTACCGGTTTTCCCCACCTGACCCCCGGAGGAAGACGATGACGACCCGAGTGAGATCCACCCGGACGCGGCGCCTGCTAGCAGTGCTCACGGCCGCTGCAGTGGCGGTGCTCGTCGTGCCGGCGACGGCCACCCCCGCACCACCCAGCCCCCTGCCGAGCGCCGCCGAGACGGCGTACTTCCGTGTCGTCGGCCCGAAGAACTTCGCCGACGTCAACGCGATCGCCGCGACCGGCGCAGCGATCGACGGCGTCGAGGACGGCAAGGTCTACGTGACCGCGACCCCCAGTGAGGTCGCGAAGATCCGAGCTATCGGCTACCTCGTGAGCCCCGACGTACGCGACGAGCCGACCTCGGCCGGTGGCGGCGTCACCACTCAGGACTTCCCGTCGGCGGACTCCGGCTACCACAACTACGCCGAGATGGTCGCCGAGATCAACACGCTGGTCGCGTCGAAGCCCGCGATCGCGAGCAAGAGCACGATCGGGACCTCGTATCAGGGCCGCGACATGCCGCTGATCAAGATCAGTGACAACGTCGGCGTCGACGAAGCCGAACCCGAGGTGCTGTTCAACGCCCATCAGCACGCCCGGGAGCACCTGACCGTCGAGATGGCGCTCTACCTGCTGCACCTGTTCATCGACAACTACGGCACCGACACGGAGATCACGAACTGGGTGAACACCCGCGAGATCTGGATCGTGCCGGACATGAACCCGGACGGCGGGGAGTACGACATCGCCAGCGGCTCCTACCGGTCGTGGCGCAAGAACCGCCAGCCCAACAGCGGTTCATCCAATGTGGGCACCGACCTCAACCGGAACTGGGCGTATCAGTGGGGCTGCTGCGGCGGCTCGTCCGGCAGCACGTCCTCGGCGACCTACCGCGGGCCGTCGGCGTTCTCCGCCCCGGAGACGGCGAACCTGCGCAACTTCGTGAACAGCCGGGTCGTGGGCGGCGTACAGCAGATCAAGGTGAACATCGACTTCCATACCTACTCGCAGCTGGTGCTGTGGCCGTACGGGTACACCACGACCGACGTCACCAACACCGTCACGACCGACGTGCGGAACACCTTCGCCACCCTCGGCCAGCAGATGGCCGCCCTCAACGGGTACACCCCGGAGCAGGCCAGCGACCTCTACATCGCCGACGGCATCATCATCGACTGGATGTGGAACGCGCACCACATCTTCTCGTACACCTTCGAGATGTATCCCGGCGCGTCGGGCAGCGGCGGCGGCTTCTACCCGCCGGACGAGCAGATCGTCACCCAGACGACCCGCAACCGGACGGCCGTGCTGCTCCTCGTCTCGTACGCCGACTGCCCCTACCGGGTCATCGGCAAGCAGGCGACCTACTGCTGACCTGAGTCAGGGCACGCCGACGGGCGCTGAATCAGGGTTCTGCGTCGAATCTTGACGCAAGATTCGACCGGGAACCCTGATCCAGCGCTGAAGGCCGGCGCGGAAATGACCGTCACGCGAGTTCGACCGTCGTCAGCCGTTGCGTGGCACGGGACAGGGCGACGTAGAGCGTCCGGGCGCCGGACACCTCCCGGAGCCGCCGGGGCTCCACCACCAGCACCCCGTCGTACTCCATGCCCTTGGCCGCCAACCCGGTGACGACCTGCAGCCGCACCGACTCCGGCAGCCAGGCCGCGACCGTGTCCCGAGTGGACGCCTCCGGCGTGATCACGCCGACCGTCCCGTCGACCTCGTCGAGCAGCTGGGCGACCGCGGCTTCGACCGTCGGCCGCAGCTCGTTTCGCGGCACGGTGACCTGGACGGGTATCACGCCCGTGGAACGGACCGCCTTGGGCAGCGGCAGATTCGGCGCGATCCGCCGGATCTCGGCCGCCGCCACGGCGAAGATCTCCGCCGGGTTCCGGTAGTTCGTGGTGAGGCTGAACGCGTGCCGCTGGCGGCTGCCCAACGCCGAGTCGCGGGCGCGAGCCGGTTCCGTGGCGTCGCCGGTCCAGGCGGTCTGCGCCGGGTCGCCGACGATCGTCCAGCTGGCCACCTGACCCCGCCGTCCGATCATCCGCCACTGCATCGGCGTCACGTCCTGCGACTCGTCCACGATGACGTGCGCGTAGTCGCGATAGTCCGACCGGTCCGCCAGACCGCGCTCGCCGCCCTGAGTGCGTACGCCCAGCACCCGGTAGCCCGTGGCGGCCTTGCGGCGGGCCACCGGCGGCCGGCCGATCAGCCCGTCGATCTCGTCCAGCAGCGCGACGTCGTCCACCGACAGGTCGTCCGGCCGGATCGAGGCGGCCAGCCGCGCCTGCTCGGACCGGCTCAGCGTGCCTTCGGCGTACCAGGCCAGGCGCTTGGGGTCGGCCAGCCAGGTCAGCACCTCGATCGGGCGTAGCCGGGGCCACCAGCGCTTGAGGAACGTGCGGAACTCCTCGTTCTCCGTCAGCTCCTCGTCGAACCGGGACTGCTCCCAGCCGGGCAGCCGAGACTTCGCCTGCTCCCAGAGCGTGTCGAGGATCGCCCCGAACGCCTTGGCCCGGATCTCGTTGCGTCGCTGGCCCCGGACGATCTGGCGACGCATCTGCTCGACCTGACGGGCGGGCACCTCGAGCCAGTCGCCCCGAAAGCGCATCCGCAGCCCCTGGGGCTGCCCCGGAACGGCGTCCTCGGTGGCGCGCCGCAGCACGCGTCGCATCCGCAGGGAGCCCTTGATCGCGTGGACCTCGGCGGTCTCCTCCCGCGTCGCGCGTACGCCCTCGACCAGCTCGCCGAGTGACTTCAGGGTGGCGCTCTCCTCACCGAGGGACGGCAGGACGGCGGAGATGTAGGAGACGAAGACGGGGGAGGGGCCGACGATCAGTACGCCGCCGCCGGCGAACCGGGCACGGTCGTAATAGAGCAGGTACGCCGCGCGGTGCAGGGCGACGGCGGTCTTGCCGGTGCCGGGGCCGCCCTCGACGACGGTGACCCCGCTGCCGGGCGCCCGGATGGCGACGTCCTGCTCCTGCTGGATGGTGGCGACGATGTCGCGCATGCCGGTGCCCTTGGCCTTGGCCAGGGCTGCCAGCAGGGCTCCGTCGCCGATGACCGTCATGCCGGGCGGCGCGCTCTCGGGGTCCAGCAGGTCGTCCTCGACGCCGGTGACCTTCTCGCCCGAGGACTGGATCATCCGGCGGCGGACGACGCCGAGCGGGTGCGCCGCGGTGGCCCGGTAGAACGGCTCGGCGGCCGGCGCCCGCCAGTCGATGACCAACGGCTCGACCTCGTCGGCGGGCTGCGGATCGAGGTCGGTGCTGCCGTCCTCGCGGATGCCGATGCGGCCCACGTAACGGGGGCGCGGCAGCTCGCGCAGATCGAGGCGGCCGAAGACCAGCCCCTCGTGCTCGGCGTCCAGGATCTGGCGCTGCCGGGCGGCGTGGAAGACCATCGCGTCCCGGTCGACCAGGGAACCGGGTACGCGTGCCCCGGCGAGGTCGTAGCCGCCCGCCTCCAGTCGCGCCATCGACTCGCGCATCCGGGCGAGCTGGGTGTAGACGCGATCGACGTGCCGCTGCTCGAGGGCGATCTCCTGTTCGAGCGGGCTGGCCTGCGTCTCCGTCATGCGGCTCCCCCCGGGCTGAAACTTCCTCACGCTCCCCAGCGCGAGGCGGCGTCCCGCGCTCGCGGCGCGCACCGGTGGTACCCCCTCGGCCAGGCGGTATCCGGCGCCGCGCGTTCCCCAGCGCGAAACAATGCCGTCAAAGCCTAGTGCCCCGGCGTACGCCTCGTCGCCGGGTGTGTCATGAGCGACACCGACGGTGTCGCGTCGGCGGCCTACGCGTCGGCGGTCTGCGGCTCGGGCTCGGTCTCGACCACGTCGGCCATCGCCCTGCGGGCGCGGCGCTTGAGCCAGAGCGTGGTGCCGACCCCGATCAGGACCGCCACTGCGAGACCTACCCAGGAAAGGCCCTTCATCCACCGCTCGACGACCGCGCCGAGGTGGTAGACCAGCAGGGCGGTGCCGAACGCCCAGACGATCCCGCCGGACGCGTTGGCGACCAGGAACCGCCCGTAGGGCACCCGCAACGCCCCGGCGAGGGGACCGGCCAGGATGCGCAGCAGGGCGATGAACCGCCCGAAGAAGACCGCCCACACGCCCCAGCGGCCGAACATCTGCTCCGCCCGAGCCAGGTGTGCCGGGCCGAAGTGCTTGGGGAATCGCCGGCCCACCCGTTCGAGGAGCGGACGGCCGCCGCGGCGGCCGATGGCGTACCCCAGCGAGTCGCCCACGATCGCGCCGACGGCGGCGGCCAGGCCGACGAGCCAGGGATCGCCGGTGCCGCTCGCGGTCAGCAGGGCCGCGCTGATCAGGGTGATCTCCCCGGGCAGCGGGATGCCCATGCTCTCCGCGCCGATGACGAGTCCTACCAGGAGGTAGATGACGAGCGGCGGGAAGGCCGAGAGCCATTCCTGCGCGTGTTCCATCTCGGACCTACCTGCGGATCGGGGGACGGGCCTCGACGATAGCCGATAACACGAAACCCCCGCGACAATGTCGCGGGGGTTTCGTCAAGAGCGTGGGCTGTCAGGCCTCGCCGAAGACACCGGCCTCGGCGAGCCGCTTCTCGGTGGCGTCCCAGCCGTGGTCCGGGTTCGCCGACTGCAGGGCGGTCAGCTCGGCGCGGATCTTGGCGCCGTGGCCGGCCGCGGTCAGCACGCGGATCTCCTCGACGAACGCATCCGAGATGGTGCTCAGGTGCGTGGTCTTGCCGTTGGTGAGGTTCCGCACGTACACGTGCTTGCCCTTGTTCAGCGGGATGAGGTACTTGAACTCACCCAGCACGCTGAGAGCGCCGCCCTTGGCCTCACCGGCCCGGACAGACGCGCGCGCGGTCTTCGAGGTACTGCTCGCCACGGAGTTACTCCCAGATGTCACGAGGTCTTCGGCAAGCCGACCGAGATCGGCTTGTCGGTCTAAAAGTGGGGCCTCAGTCAGAAAGGCCCGGCACATCATAGCCGCCGCCGTGGCCTTCCCACCAATCGCTGCCTGGTGGTCGCCTGAAGCGGCACATTCTCCGGACGACTTTGCCGATTCGCTGGCGCCCCGTCCGTCTCACCCGTCATCATGGACCCGTTGTCACCATCAGTTTCAGAACCCAATAAATCGGGCATACCGCCGTCGTTGGCCGCCAGGTCGTAGGGGAAGACGCACCTGTCGACACCGGGAGGTCGGAAGTGCCCACGCGAGGCGTCGTTTACGTCCACTCGACCCCGCTCGCCGTGTGTGCTCACGTCGAGTGGGCGATAGCTCGTGTCCTGGCCGCCCCGGTAAGTCTGGAATGGACGCTGCAGCCCGTCGACCCCGGGGCGCGGCGCGCCGAGTGCGGGTGGACCGGGCGTCCCGGCACGGGTGGCGAACTGGCCGCTGAGCTGCGGCAATGGAACATGCTCCGGTTCGAGGTGACCGAGGAGCCCAGCCCCGGCATGGACGGCGAGCGATACATGCACGTCCCCGGGCGTGGCCTGCACCGCGCCACCATCGGCGCGGCCGGCGATGCCCAGCTCGGCGAGGACCAGCTGCGCTCGATCATGACCCAGGCGCGTACGCCGGAAGCCCTCTCGCTGGCGCTGGACCGAGCGCTCGGCACCGCCTGGGACGCCGAACTGGAGCCCTACCGCTGGGCCGGCGACGGGGCCCCGTTCACGCTGCTCACACAGAGGGCGGGCTGAGTCACAAAGTCGGGCGTGCCCGGTGGCGGATCGGCCGAACGTGTGATGGGATGCCCGCCATGCGGCGGAATGCAGCAGCGATTCTGATCTTGTGCGCGCTGGCCCTGGCTGCCTGTGGCACGGCCCCGGCGACCCCCGAGAGCTCACCCAGTCCGACGACGCTCGCCGGGCAGGTCGCCCGGCTCAGTGACGAAGACCTCGCCGGTCAAGTGCTGATGCCGTACGCGTACGGCCAGGACGCGACGAAGGTGTCGGCCGGGGCGGCCAAGGCGAACCAGAAGCTGGCCGGCGTCACCACGCCGGCCGAGCTGGTGACGAAGCTGCGCCTCGGCGGAGTGATCCTGGTCGGCTTCGAGGCCGGGGATCCCACCGCGCAGGACACCGCCAACATCGACGATCCGGCGCAGGTCCGGAAGTTCACGGCGGGGTTGCAGGCCGCGGCGGCGAAGCTGCCCGCCGGGACGCCGCTGCTCATCGGCACGGATCAGGAGTACGGCGTGGTCACCCGGGTCAAGTCCGGCGTCACGCTGCTGCCGAGCGCGATGGCGCTGGGTGCGGCGAACCAGCCGGAGCTGACCGAGGCGGCGTGGCGTACGGCCGGAACCGAGCTGGCCGCGATGGGGATCAACGTCGACTTCGCGCCGGACGCGGACGTGCAGGGCGCGTCCTCGGTCATCGGCTCCAGGTCCTTCGGGTCCGACTCCAAGCTGGTCGCCGAGCAGGCCGCCGCCGCCGTTCGCGGGCTCCAGGCCGCCGGGGTGGCCGCGACCCTCAAGCACTTCCCCGGGCACGGCCGCCCGGCGGCGGACAGCCACGGCGACCTGCCGCAGCTCCAGCAGACCCGGCAGGAGCTGACCGAGATCGACCTGCCGCCGTTCCAGGCCGGCATCGCGGCCGGCGTCCAGCTGGTCATGTCCGGTCATCTCGACGTGCGCTCGATCGACCCGGGGATGCCCGCGAGCTTCTCGGCCAAGGTGCTGGAGGGCGTACTGCGGCAGCAGCTCGGCTTCGACGGCGTGGTGGTCACCGACGCGCTGAACATGGCCCCGGCCGAGCGCTGGCCCGCCGGGGAGGCCGCAGTCCGGGCCCTCCAGGCCGGCAACGACCTGCTGCTCATGCCGCCCGACCCCGTGGCCGCGTACAACGGGATCTTGACGGCCTTGAAGAACGGCAAGCTGTCGCGGGACCGCCTGCGCGCCTCGGTGACCCGCATCCTCACCCTCAAGCGCGCCGTGACCGACGACGACCAGCCGGGCCTGGACGTGCTCGCGGGCCAGGCGCACCAGAGCGCGGTGGCGGCGGCCGCGAGCGCCGCGGTGACCCAGCTGCGCGGCGCGTGTGGCGCGCCGCTGGTCACGGGCGCGGTCAGCGTGACGGCGGCGAAGGGCCGCGACGCCAGTCGGGATCGTCTGGTGAAGGCCCTGCAAGCCCAAGGGGTACGCGTAGAGCAGAGCACGCCGCCGGCGGATGCGAAGGTGGTGCACCTCGTCGGCTACGGCGACACGGCCGGGGATCTGAATCCGAAGGCGACGATCACGGTCGCCATGGACACGCCGTACGTGCTGACGAAGTCGGCGTCCCCGGTGCTGCTGGCGACCTACTCGTCCAGCCCGTTGTCGCTGGAGGCGCTGGCGAAGGTGCTCGCGGGGAAGGCGAAAGCGGAAGGCCGCTCACCGGTCGCGGTGAACGGCCTTCCGAAGAGTTCCTGCAGCTGAACCCGATCCCAACGCGTCTACGCGCGCGTGAAGATCAGCGCCACGTTGTGGCCGCCGAAGCCGAACGAGTTGTTCAGCGCCGCCGGGATGTCCAGCGACCGCGGCTTGTGGGCGGCGACCTCGAGCGTGAGGCCGTCGTCCGGGTCGTCGAGGTTGATCGTCGGCGGGATGATCGACTCGCGTACGGCCAGGATCGTCGCGATGGTCTCCACCGCGCCGGCCGCGCCGAGCAGGTGACCGGTCATCGACTTGGTGGCGGTCAGCACGGGGTGATCGCCGATGATCCGGCGGATGCCCACGATCTCCGCCATGTCGCCCACCGGGGTGGACGTGGCGTGCGCGTTGACGTGCTTGACCTCACTCGGGTCGAGGTCGGCGCTGCGGAGCGCCGCACGGATGGCCCGGGCGCCGCCCTCGCTCTCCGGGTGCGGCTGGACGATGTCGAAGCCGTCCGAGGTGAGCCCGGCCCCGGCGAGTACGGCGTGCACCCGCGCGCCGCGCGCGGCGGCGTGCTCGGCCGACTCCAGGACCACGATGCCCGCGCCCTCACCGAGGACGAAGCCGTCCCGGGCCTTGTCCCACGGGCGGGACGCGCGCTCGGGATCGTCGTTGCGGGTCGACATGGCCCGCATCGAGGCGAACCCGGCGATCGGCAGCGGGTGGATGACCGCCTCGGTGCCGCCGGCGATGACGACGTCGGCCCGGCCGGAGCGGATGATGTCCAGGCCCCAGGCGATCGCCTCGGCCCCGGTCGCACAGGCGCTCGTCGGCGCGTGTACGCCGGCCTTCGCCCTGTACTCCAGGCCGACGTAGGCGGCGGGACCGTTGGGCATCAGCATCGGGACCGTGTGCGGGCTGACCCGCCGCGGACCGGACGCCTCCAGGATGTCGTCCTGGGCCAGCAGGGTCTGTGCCCCGCCGATGCCGGAGCCGACCACCACTGCCAGCCGCTCGGGGTCCAGCCCCGAATCGCCCAGCCCGGAGTCCTTCCAGGCCTGGTCGGCGGCGATCAACGCGAGCGCCTCCGACCGGTCCAGCCGGCGCATGCGGACCCGGTCGAGCACCTCCGAGGGGTCGACGGCAACCTTCGCCGCGATCCGCACGGGCAGCTGCTCGGCCCAGTCGTCGGTCAGCGCGCTGACCCCGGACTTGCCGGCGAGCATGGCGTCCCAGGTGGTGGCCACGTCCCCGCCGAGCGGGGACGTGACACCGAGCCCGGTGACGACTACGTCACGACGAGACAAGGGGAAGATCAGCCCTTCAGGATGTAGGCGACGGCGTCGCCGACGGTCTTGAGGTTCTGCACCTCGTCGTCCGGGATCTTCACGCCGAACTTCTCCTCGGCCGCGACGACGACCTCGACCATCGACAGCGAGTCGACGTCCAGGTCCTCGGTGAACGACTTCTCCTCCGAGACGTCGTCGGGGTTCACCCCGGCGACCTCTTCGAGGATCTCGGCGAGGCCGGAGGTGATCTCTTCGCGGGTCATGTTCTTCCCTTCATGGTTGGTTCGCTGTGCCGCTGATGGATTCAGGGACGCAGTAGGAGGACTGGTCAGGGGCAGCGTACGACCTGACCGGCGTAGGTCAGGCCACCGCCGAAGCCGATCAGCAGCACGGGGCTGCCGGACTTCACCTCGCCGCGCTCGACCATCTTGGACAGGGCGAGCGGGATGCTCGCCGCCGACGTGTTGCCGGACTCCACGATGTCGCGCGCGATGATCGCGTTGACCACGCCGACCTTGCGCGCCACCGGTTCGATGATGCGCAGGTTCGCCTGGTGGGGGACGAAGGCGGCGATGTCGGCGGGGTCGTACCCGGCCTTCTCGCACACCTCGCGGGCCAGCGGCGGGATCGCCGTCGTGGCCCACCGGAAGACGGTCTGGCCGTCCTGCTGGATGTAGGGCCGCCAGGTCTCGATGCGGATCGCCTCGCTGGGCGCCGAGCCCCAGACGACCGGGCTGATGCCGGGCTCCTCGCCGTCGGCGGTCTTGCTGACCACTGCCGCACCCGCGCCGTCACCGAAGATGACGGCGGTCGAGCGGTCGGTCCAGTCGGTGATCTCGGAGAGCTTCTCGACGCCGACGACGATGGCGTGGGTCGCCGCACCGGCGTTGATCGCCTGGTCGGCCAGCGCGAGGGCGTACGAGAAACCTGAGCACGCGGTGTTGACGTCGAACGCCGCCGGGGTGCCCAGGCCCAGCTTCATCGCGATCCGGCAGGCCACGTTGGGGCTGCGGTCGGCCGATGAACAGGTGGCGACGATGACGAGGTCGATGTCGGAGGTGGCCAGCCCGCTGGCGGCCAGTGCCTTCTCGGCGGCGGCCGACCCCATGTCGGCGACGGTCTCGGTGTCGGCGATGCGCCGCTCCTTGATCCCGACCCGGGACTGGATCCACTCGTCGTTGGTGTCGACCATCTGAGCGAGGTCGTCGTTGGTCAGCACCCGCGCGGGCTGGTAGTGGCCGAGCGAAGCTATCTTGCTCCCCATCAGGCGCAGACTCCTTCAATAGCGGGGCTGCCGCCGTCGCGGTGGATAAGACCGTTGCTCCCCATCAGGCGGAGACTCCTTCAATAGCGGGGCTGCCGCCGTCGCGGTGGATAAGACCGTTGCTGCCCATCAGGCGATGACTCCTTCGGCGGTGGCGCCGTGGCGCTCGATGAGGTCGCGGGCGGCCGCCAGGTCGTCCGGGGTGTTCAGGGTGACGATCTCCAGGCCCTTGACAGCCCGTTTTACCAGGCCGGCCAGCGTACCGGCCGGGGGAAGCTCCAGGACTCCCGTCACGCCCAGCTCGGCGAGCCGCGCCATGACGAGGTCCCACCGGACGGGCGCGGTGACCTGCTGGACGAGCCGCGAAAGCAGCTCCGTCCCCGAGCTTACGGCGGCGCCGTCGGCGTTCTGCAGCAGCGTACGCGTCGGGTCGCTCGGCGTGATCTTCCCGGCGAACTCGGTCAGCACCGCCTCGGCCGGAGCCATGTACGGCGTGTGGAACGCCCCGGCGACCTGCAGCTTGATGACCCGGGCCTTCGTCGGGGGCTGCTCGGCGAGCTTGTCGACGCCGTCCAGGGAACCCGCGGCGACGATCTGCCCGGCCCCGTTGCGGTTGGCCGGGTACAGCCCGTTCGCGGCGATCGCGGCGAGTACCTCAGCCTCGTCGCCGCCGAGGACGGCGGCCATACCGGTGGGCTCCAGGGCGCAGGCGGCGGCCATCTCCTGACCGCGTACGCCCGCCAGAGCGATCGCGTCGGCCGGTGTGAGCGCGCCCGCGACGGCGGCGGCGCCCAGCTCGCCGACGCTGTGCCCGGCCACCACGGCGGCGGGCGGCAGCGGGAGCTGAGCGGCGGCGACCAGGGCGGCCGCGGTCAGCAGTGGCTGGGTCTTCGCGGTGTCCTTGATCTCCTCCGCGTCGGCGTCGGTGCCGAGGTGGACGAGATCCACGCCGGTCAGCGCCGACCACTGGCGAAGCTGGTCGGAGACGCCGTCGACGGCGAGCCACGGGGTCAGGAAGCCGGGTTTCTGGGCACCCTGGCCCGGAGAGAGTACGGCGAGCACTAATCCACCCTGCGGGATCGGCCGTAAGCTAGCCGTTGTCGCTCGCCACCAAATCCGCCTACCGCGTTTGTAGGGTCTCCACAAAGATTGACGTGCGATGTCGCCGCTGTGTCTGATCCGTGAATCCTCATGAGCTGTTCAGCTCGGCTGGCTGGGCTCCAGCCGGCCCAACGTGAGGGCGACTCGGAGGGTGAACGCATCTCTCGGATTGAGCGGGGCGTACCCGGTGATCTCGGCCACTCGGCGCATGCGATAGCGGACCGTGTTCGGGTGGACGAAGAGCGCCCGGGCGGTCGCCTCCAGCGCCCCGCCGTGGGTCAGGAAGGCGTCGAGCGTCTCCAGCAGCTCGCCGCCGGAACGCAGCACCGAGCCGTAGATGTCCTGCCGCAGCACCCGCCGTGCCTCGGCGTCCCCGGCCAGCGCCCGTTCGGGCAGCAGCGCCTCGGCGGCCACCGGCCGCGGTGCGGCGGGCCACGCGGCGGCGGCCCGGAAGCCGGCCAATGCCGACCGGGCGCTCGTGCTCGCCTCGTCCAGCGACGGCACCGCCGGGCCGACCACGATCGGGCCTTCGCCGAAGCCCGCGGCCAGCTTCTCCGCCGCCGCGAGCGGATCGGTCGCGCCGCCCAGGACGACCACGAGCCGGTCGCCGTGGACGCCGCCGAAGACCTCGACGCCCAGCCGCCGCGCGAGCCGGTGCACGGCGTGCAGGACGGCGGCCGCCTCGCCACCCGGGGACCGGCCCACGGCCACCGCCACCGGCGGGGCGTCCGACCACCCCAGCGCGGCGGCGCGGCTGGCCAGGACGTCGGAGGAGTCGCCGCGGAGCAGCGCGTCGACGAGGAGGGCCTGAAGGCGGGCGTCCCAAGCGCCCCGAGTCTCGGCCGCGCGGGCGTACACCCGGGCCGCGGAGAAGGCGACCTCCCGCGAATAGCGCAGGATCGCCTGCCGGAGCAGGTCCTCTTCGCCCTCGGCGGCCAGCGTCGGCACCTGCTCCTCGACGACGTCGATGGTGACCTTGATCAGCGCGACCGTCTGCTGGAGGCTGATGCTGCGGGCCAGCGCCCGGGGCGCGGCGTCGAAGATCTCGTCGGAGACCTCCTGGGTGCCCGCCCGATGATCGTCCTGACGCAGCCAGCCGACCAGCGACTGCACGCCGGACTGCGCGACGAGCATGACCCAGGCCCGCTGATCGGCTGGCATCCCCCGGAACCAGGGCAGCACCTCGTCCATCCGGGTCACGCTGGCGGTCGCCAGAGACCCGGCCGCGCGCTCGATCCGCTTGAGCGTCGCGGCCAGCGCCGGTGCCTTGGTCATGTCCTACAGCATGTCATGTGGGTATTCGACAAGCGTCGGCTCCTCGATCCGGCGCGGCCGGTTGCGGCGCGACAGGAGGAAGACGACGAGCACGGTGCCGACGGCGGCCAGCCCCACGCCGGCGGCGACGAGCGGGACCCACGGGACCGGGCCGTCCACCTTCGCCCGGGCCTGGAGCGTACGTATCTCGCCGGCCTTCGGCTGCCACGACACCGTCTTCCCGGAGAGCACTCCGTTGTGTTCGGTGACCTTGCCGGGGAACGTCACGGCGATCCGGAAGCTGAACTGATCGGCGAAGGCGCGGATCCCCGGATCGAGGAGGTTGACCGTACGCAGATCGACCGAGCCGGAGAAGGCGTACTCGTTGCCGGAGCGCACCAGGGTGAAGGCGTCCCGGCCGCTGACCCCGTTGAACTGGGCCAGTGGCGTCTTGGCATACGACACCCGTACGCCGACGAAGCCCGCGTCCTCGTATCGCTCGATGGTGGCCGTCGCGGGCAGCTTCTCCTTGTCCAGCCCGAGGGTGGCCACCAGGCGATCCTCGGACTGACCGGTGACGTTGGCGAGCCGGCGGTCCACCGCCAGCACGACGTCGCCGGAGACGGTGTCGTCGGAGTTCACCACCAGGGCGGCGTCGACCTTCATGCAACCAGCGAGGGCCAGACCGGCGATCAGCAGCGCCAGCGTCGCACGGGCCGCGGCGAGGGGGGTGCGCATGCCGAGCAGGATACGGCCTGGGCCGCCGTTCGGCGCCAAGACGCCGTCGTCGGCGCTCGGACCTCTCGGCGGCCCAGGTCCTTACCCGTGTTCAGACCTTGTCGGCGGCTCAGACCTTCCGGCGGATCAGGAAGGCGATGCCGAACAGACCCATCGCGATGACGATGACGATCGCGCCGTTGAGCGCGACGACTCGCCGCCACTCGCCCATGACCTCGCCGATGTCGGACGCGGCCTGTTTCGTCTGGGTCGCCACGCCCCCTCCGGCGCCGCCCGCGGGCGGCTGATAGGTCGTGCCCCCGCCCAGCGGTACGCCGGCCGCGCGCATCGTCGACGGCATGGTGAGTCGGCCATAGAACCAGCCTGCCGTCGTCTTCCGCTTGTCCGGCTGGGCTGCCGAGCGGAACGCGCGCGGACCGCCTGCCGCGAGCGGGTAGAGGTCGTACTGCGACTTGCCCACGCCGTCGACCGACAAGGTCACGGTGTACTTCGGACCGAGCTTGTCGGCCTTGGGCGACGAGGCGACCGCCACCCCCGTGGCGAGGAAGTCGACCTCGCCGAGCATCGACTCGAACCGGTCAGGTGTGTCCTTCGCCGAAATCGTCAGGGGCGTGTCGAGCCCCTCGCCCACGATCGTGATCTGGTTGGGCGCCGGGGCCGGTGCGGCCTGTGCCGAGGGGGCGTGCAGGCCGAACAGACCCATGGCGGCCAGCGCGAAACCGCCGATGAGTGCGCGTCGTGCCACCGTGCGTGACATATTCGGTCCCCGTTGAAGATGAATGCCGGTGCGGACGAAGGTGGGAACACCGAAGAAATTCCCGCCTTCGCACCAGAAGACACCTGGAACCTGAAGTCCGTTGCGGTAAGAAGGTCACGATTGCACAACGCTACGCGCTGTGACCATCCTCAGAGGAGAGTAGCGGTCGCCTGCCGTAGCCGGGCCAGCGTCTTCTCCTTGCCGAGCACCTCAAGGGACTCGAAGAGCGGCAGGCCGACCGTACGCCCGGTGACCGCTACGCGTACCGGTGCCTGCGCCTTGCCGAGCTTGAGCCCGGCGGCCTCGCCGACGGCGATCAGCGTCTCCTTCAGCGGCTCGGCCGACCAGTCCGCCAGTCCCTCGTACGCCTCGATGACGGCCGGCAGGATCGCGGCGTCCTTGGCTGCCTTGGCCCGCGCGCCCTCGTCGACGACGGGCTCGTCGAGGAAGAGGAAGTCGACGTACTCCACGATCTCGGCGAGCACCGCGATCCGCGTCTGCGCCAGCGGGGCGACCTGGGCGAAGACGGCCAAGTCGAAGGCGTTGAAGTCCCACGGCGGCGCGGTGATCCCGTATCCCCGCTCGGCCTTCTCCTCGGTCGTGAGGAACGGGCCGGTCAGCCAGGGCAGGCAGGCCTGGACGAAGTCCTCGACGGACAGTGCGCGGATGTACTCGCCGTTGAACGCGCGCAGCTTCTTCTCGTCGAAGAACGCCGGCGACGGGTTGACGTCCTCGAGCCGGAACTCGCCCTCGATCACCGACCACGGCACGATCTCCCGGTCGCCGGACGGCGCCCAGCCCAGGAGCATGAGGTAGTTGCGCATGGTGGCGGCGAGGTAGCCCTCGTCGCGGTACATCTCCAGCGCGACCTTGTCGCGGCGCTTGGACAGCTTCTGCCGCTTCTCGTTGACCACGATCGGCACGTGCGCCCAGACCGGCGGGATGTGCCCGAGCGCCTCCCACAGCATCTGCTGCTTGGGCGTGTTGGGCAGGTGCTCCTCCGCGCGGATCACGTGGGTGATCCCCATGGTCAGGTCGTCGACCACGTTGGCGAGCAGGAACACCGGCGAGCCGTCGCCCCGGGCGATCACGAAGTCCTCGATGAGCTTGTTCTCGAAGGTCGGCTCGCCGCGGATCAGGTCGACGACGACCGTCTCGCCCTCGTCCGGGGTGAGGAAGCGCAGCGCGCGGCCCTCGCCCGGGCCCAGCGCCCGGTCGCGGCAGTAGCCGTCGTAGCCGGAGTACTGGTTGCCCGTCCGCGCCTGGACCTGGTCGCGGGTGCAGTCGCAGTAGTACGCGCGGCCGGCGTCGTAGAGCCGCGTCGCGGCCTTCACGTGCTCGTCGGCGTAGGAGGACTGGAAGTAGGGGCCCTCGTAGGTGCCGCGCTCGATGCCGATCCAGTCCAGGGCGTTGAGGATGCCCTCGGTCCACTCCGGCCGGTTGCGCGCCGCGTCGGTGTCCTCGATCCGCAGGACGAACGCACCCTCGTGCTGCTTGGCGTAGATCCAGTTCTGCAGGGCCGATCGGGCCCCGCCGACGTGGAAGATACCGGTGGGAGAAGGGGCGAAGCGCACACGAACCGTCACCCCTACCAGGGTAGAGGACGACTAGCGCGCCTCGCGATGGCGTTCCCGGGCGGCGTCCAGGTGCGTACGCATCGCCGCTTCGGCCGCCTCAGGATCGCGCGCCCGGATCGCCTCCACGATGGCGTCGTGCTCCCGTTCGGTGGAGCCCACCCCGGGAAAGGCCACCCGGTGGACGTGCAGATGGGCGTGCAGCCGCACGATCGACTCCCGGAGCACCGGGTTGCCCGAAGCCACCGCGACGGCGTCGTGGAAGGCGGCGTCGGCCGAGGTGAACGCGGCGTGGCCGGCGTACCCGGGGTCGGTGGTCGGCGCGGGCATCCGGGGGAACTCGACGGCCGGGTCGCCGAACCGGGCCGCCCGGGCCGCGGCGGCGCACTCCAGCAGCGTCCGGACCTCGAAGAGCTGCTCGAACTCGGCCGGGGTCAGCAGCGGCGCGGTGGTGTATCCGGCCATCGGCCGCTTGACCACCAGCCCGTCCGACTCCAGCCGGGCCAGCGCCTCGCGTACGGGAGTGGGGGAGACGTCCAGTTGACGGCTGACCGCGTCGATGGTGACACGGCCGCCGGGCGGGATCACGTGATCCATGATCATGGCCTTGACGGCCTCGTAGACCTCGTCGCTGAGCGTCCGACCGCCCATTTCGCCCCCTTTCCCTGGCCCGGGTACATCCTATAGGATCGCCGAAGAATCCTATAGGATTTCCGAGCGGGAGGTGCCTGATGCAGGTGGAGCTGGGCCGGACCGGCCTGACGGTCACCCGGCTGGGGCTCGGGCTGGCACCGATCGGCGGGCTCTACGCCGACGTCAGTGAACACCAGGCGCGCCAAACCGTCGACCGGGCCTGGGACCGGGGCATACGCCTCTTCGACACCGCGCCGTTCTACGGCTACGGCCGCAGCGAACTCCGATCCGGCGAGGCGCTGCGCGATCGGGGCGCCCACGTGCTGTCGACCAAGGTCGGCCGGGTGCTCGAACGGCAGGACGACGGCGACACCGATCCGGACGTCTGGGTGGGCGTCGACCCGACGGTGCGGCCCGTCTTCGACTTCTCGGCCGCGGGCGTACGCCGATCGTTCGAGGACAGCCTGCGCCGGCTCGGCCGCGACCGGATGGACGTCGTGCACCTTCACGATCCCGACGACCACCTCGAACAGGCCGTCGCCGAGGCGTACCCGGAACTGGTCCGGCTGCGCGACGAAGGGCTCATCACCGCGATCGGGGCCGGCGCCAACAGCGTGGAGGTGCTGGCGTACCTGGTCGAGCGGGTCGATCTCGACGTGGTGCTGATGGCTGGTCGCTACACGCTGCTCGACCGCAGCGGCACGGATCTGCTCGACCGTGCGGCCGATCGCGGGGTCGCCGTCATCGCGGCGGGCGTGTTCAACTCCGGCATCCTCGCCGATCCCCAGCCGGGCTCGACCTTCAACTACGCGGCCGCCGACGAGGAACTGCTGAACCGGGCGCTGCGCCTGAAGCGGCTCGCCGAGGAGCACGGCGTACCGCTGCGGGCGGCGGCCGTGCAGTTCCCGTTGCGCCATCCAGCCATCGCGGCTGTCCTGGTCGGACTGCGCTCGCCGGAGGAGGTCGACGACGCCGCCGACATGATCGAGGCGGCCGTCCCGGACGAGCTGTGGGCGGTGATCGCGTGACCGAGGACGTGATCGACTCCCACCACCACCTCTGGACTTCCGGGTATGCCTGGCTCGCTGAGCCGGAGCTGGCCCCGATCCGCCGGGACTACACGGTCGACGACCTGCGGGCGCAGCTGTCCCGGGCCGGCGTCGCCAAGACGGTGCTGGTCGAGGCGGGTCGCGGCGACGACGCCGAGACGACCGAGTTCCTGGCCCTCGCCGCCGGCACGCCCGAGATCGCGGCCGTCGTCGGCTGGGCCGACCCGCTCGATCCGCGGCTCGCGGAGAAGCTCGCCGCCCATCGGGCCGGACCGGGCGGCGCCAAGCTGGCCGGCGTACGCAGCCAGATCCAGGCCGAATCCGACCCCGACTTCCTCGCCCGCCCGGACGTGATCGACGGGCTGGCCGTGATCGCCGACGCAGGGCTCGCCTTCGACCTCGTGATCCGGGCCGAGCAGCTGCCCGGCGCGGTCGTGGCGGCCCGGTCGCTGCCGCACGCCCGGCTCGTCCTCGACCACCTCGGCAAGCCGCGGATCCGCACCGGTGCGTTCAGCGCCTGGCGGACCGCTGTGGAGTATCTGGCCGCCTGCCCCACCGTGGTGGCGAAGCTGTCCGGCCTGGTGACCGAGGCGGACTGGACCGGTTGGCAGCTCGACGACCTGCGCCCGTACGCCCACGTGGCGCTGGAGTTCTTCGGCCCGGACCGGCTCCTGTGGGGGTCGGACTGGCCGGTGGTGGAGGTGGCCGGAGGCTACGAGCGCTGGCTGGCCGCCGCGCGCGACCTGGTTCCGGCCGACCTGCACCCGGCGGTCTTCGCCGCCAACGCCGCTCGCACGTATGGATTGGACTGAAACATGAAGTTCCTCAGGGTCGGCCCCGCCGGGGCCGAGATTCCGGTCGCCCTCGACGACTCGACGCCCGCCGTGCTCACCTGCTACGACCTGCGGTCGCTGACGGCTGACATCGACGGGGAGTTCCTGGCCCGGGTCGCGGCCGGGCTCCAGCTCACCGGGCTCCCGGAGATCGACATCGCCGGCCGGCGCCTCGGCGCGCCGCTGGCGCGCCCCGGCGTCATCCTCTGCATCGGGCAGAACTACGCCGCGCACGCCGCCGAGTCCGGGCAGGAGCCGCCGACCCAGCCGATCATGTTCTACAAGGCGCCGAACACGCTGTCCGGCCCGTACGACGACATCCTCATCCCCCGGGGCTCGGTGAAGACGGACTGGGAGGTCGAGCTGGCCGTCGTGATCGGCAAGCGGGCGCGCTACCTGTCCTCGCCCGAGGAGGGTCTGCGCTGCGTCGGCGCGTACGCCGTGTCGAACGACGTCTCCGAGCGGACCTTCCAGATCGAGGCCTCGGGCGGGCAGTGGTCGAAGGGCAAGAGCTGCGAGACGTTCAACCCGCTCGGTCCCTGGCTCGTGACGCCGGACGAGGTCGAGGCGCAGGGCGGGCCGCAGCAGCTCAGGCTGCGGAGCTGGGTCAACGGCGAGCCGCGGCAGGACTCCTCGACCGGCGACATGATCTTCGACGTCGGCACCCTCATCTGGCACCTGTCGCAGTTCACCGTGCTGGAGCCCGGCGACATCGTCAACACCGGTACGCCGCAGGGCGTCGCGCTGTCCGGCCGGTTCCCCTACCTCCAGCCGGGCGACCTGGTGGAGGTCGAGATCGACGGGATCGGGCATCAGCGTACGCGGATGGCGGCGGCGTGAAGATCACCGGTATGCGGGTGCACGACATCCGCTTCCCGACCTCACGGACGCTCGACGGCTCCGACGCGATGAACCCGGATCCGGACTATTCGGCGGCGTACGTCGAGCTGCTGACCGACGACGGGCTGACCGGATACGGGCTGACCTTCACCATCGGCCGGGGCAACGACGTCTGTGTGGCGGCGATCGAGGCGATGCGCTCCTATGTGGTCGGTCAAGCCGTGGACACCGTGGATCTCGGGGAGTTCGCGCGGCGGCTGACGCACGACTCCCAGCTGCGCTGGCTCGGCCCGGAGAAGGGCGTCATGCACCTGGCGGCCGCCGCCGTCATCAACGCCGTCTGGGATCTGACCGCGCGCCGGGCCGGGTTGCCACTGTGGCGGCTGCTTTCGGCGTACACGCCGGATCAAACGGTCGACCTGATCGACTGGCGGTATCTGACCGACGCCTTGACCCCCGCGGCGGCCGTGGATCTGCTCACAGACCGAGTGGCGGGGCGCGGGCAGCGCGCGGCGGAGATCTCCGTCGCCGGATATCCGGCCTACACCACGTCGGCGGGCTGGCTCGGCTATGACGACGCCAAGGTGACCCGGCTCGCGCAGGAGGCGGTGGCCGACGGCTTCGACATGATCAAGCTGAAGGTCGGCGCCGACATCGAGGATGACCTGCGCCGGTTCCGGGCCGCTCGGTCAGCCGTCGGTTCCGGGGTACGCATCGCCGTCGACGCCAACCAGCGCTGGGACGTGCCCGAGGCGATCGACTGGATGAAGCGGCTCGCCCCGCTCGACCCCTACTGGATCGAGGAGCCGACCAGCCCGGACGAGGTGCTCGGGCACGCCGCCATCCGCACCGGGCTGCGCGAGGCGGGGCCGGGCGGGCGGCCGATCCGGGTCGCGACCGGTGAGCACGTGCACAACCGGGTCATGTTCAAGCAACTGCTCCAGGCCGACGCTATCGACGTGGTCCAGATCGACGCGTGCCGGGTCGGCGGGGTCACCGAGAACCTCGCGATCCTGCTGCTGGCGGCGGCCTTCGGCAAGCCCGTCTGCCCGCATGCGGGCGGCGTCGGGCTGTGCGAGCTGGTGCAGCACTTCTCGTTCTACGACTACGTGGCGGTCTCCGGTTCGCTGGACGGCCGTCATCTCGAATACGTCGACCACCTCCACGAGCACTTCGTGGACCCGGTGGTCATCCGGGACGGGCGCTACCTTGCGCCTGAGCGGCCGGGCTTCTCGGCGCAGATGCGTTCGGACACCCTGACCCGGTACGCCTTCCCGGACGGTCCGGAGTGGAGGGTCCAATGAACGACTTCGCGGGCCGGGTGGCCGCCATCACGGGTGGCGCGTCCGGCATCGGGGCGGCCTGTGCGGCGCTCTTCGAGGCGCGCGGCGCGACCGTCGCCGTCGTCGATCTGCCGGACGGCGACGTCTCGCAGCCGTTGGAAGGGGTGTTCGAGCGGATCGCCGCCGAGCACGGCGGGGTCGACATCCTCGTCAACAGCGCCGGGATCAGCGCGGTCGGGCCGGTCGAGGCCAACTCCGACGAGGAGTGGCACCGTGTGCTGGACGTCAACGTCGTCGGGATCGTCCGGGCGAGCCGGGCGGCGCTGCCCTATCTGAAGGCGTCGCCGCACGGGGGCGTCATCGTCAACATGTCGTCGATCGCGGCCACCGCCGGGCTGGTCAACCGGGCGTTGTACAGCGCTTCCAAGGGCGCGGTCCACGCCCTCACCCTGGCGATGGCGGCCGACCTCGTCGGCGACGGCGTACGGGTGTGCTGTGTCGCGCCGGGAACGGTGGACACGCCCTGGGTCGCCCGGCTGCTCGCCAACGCGGCTGACCCGGCCGCCGAACGCACCCGGCTGGCGGCCAGGCAACCCACCGGGCGCCTGGTCACCGCGGACGAGGTCGCGGCGGCGATCGCGTACCTGGCCGGGCCGGGTGCCGGGGCGACTACCGGGACGTCGCTCGCCGTCGACGGCGGGATGAGCGGGCTCCGGCTCGTCCGCTGAGCCTCACCCTCCCCGGACGTTCCTGATCAGGGTCGTTTCCGTGCGCCATAGCGACATGGAAACGACCCTGATCAGGTTCGGTGTTTTCGGTCGGCTGAGGTCGGGTATCGGGCGTTCATGCCACCTGACCACGCTGCGGAGCTGGTCGCCGAGCGGTCCTTCCGGCTCGACGGTCTCTCCGCGGTCCGCGAGGTCGCGGCGGCCGCAACTCACCGGGCCGGCGCGGGAGCCGACCGGGCGGACGTGATGATGATCATCGTCAATGAACTAGCCACCAACGCGATCCTGTACGGCGGCGGGGCCGGTCGGCTGCGCGTGTGGCGTACGCCGGAGAAGGTGTTCTGCGAGGTCTCGGACGCGGGCGTCGGAATGCCCGATCCGTTCAGCGTGGGCTCGGAGCCGGCCACCCCGGACGCGCTCAGCGGCCGGGGGCTGTGGCTCGTCCGGCAGCTCGCCGACGGCGTGGAGATTCATTCCGGCGACGCCGGAACCACGGTGGTCGCCTGGCTGAACCTGACCGACCTGGCCCTGGCGCCGTCGCGTGCCCAGCACGCCGGCCATGCCGCCTCGCCCGGGTGAGATGTCCGCCGAAGCCGCATGACCGGCGCGAATGATCAGATCAGTACATCCTTGTAGTAGACGCTGGCCAGCTTCGCCGTGTCGGTCGGCGAGGTGGTCGACGCGAATCCGAAGGCCAGCCGGATCCCGGCCGGGTCCGACAGGTCGGGGACCTGGATCGCCATCCCCTCGGGCTCCCGGAACGCCAGGTCGGTGCCGTCGGAGACGAGCTGCCGGGCGACGACCGTCCCGGACGCCCACTCCACGCAGGTGAGATAGGTGTTGCCGACCGGCGCGGTCGAGCCGGAGCTGCCGTAGGACGTGCCCTCCAGCAGGTAGAGGTAGCCGCCGCTGGTGGCGTAGCCCTGGAAGGAGTAGGTCAGCGCGGGCTGGTCCACCTCGAAGATCGGGGTGAACTTGTTGCGCCGTACCTCGTCGAGGTCGTAAAGGGCGTACCGGAAGGTGCCGGCGATGCGGTGGCGCATGACGAGCCGGTTCAGCACCGGGTCGATCCCGCACGTCGTCCGGTCCGCGCCCGGGATGGGGGCGATCCGGCGTACCTCGGGGGAGTCCGGCGTGAGGATCGCGCCATCGGCGAACCGGAACCGGGCGAGCCGGCTGCCCCAGCCGTGCAGCCCGTCGTCGGAGATCGCGTCGGTCTCGGTCCAGAGGAAGGCCGACGAGCCGACCGGTTCCGCGCCGATCTGCACGCCGTGCCCGAAGCCCTTCAGGAACATGTAGCCCAGCTCGGTGCCGTCGAGGTCGAGCTGCGTCAGGCACAGGTCGCCGGCCAGATCCCGGTTGGCGCCGCTGATTGGGGCGGCCTCGTCGGCGAGCTGCTGTCCGCCGGCCATCAACTGCACGGTGTAGACGTGCCGGTTGACGTTGTCGAAGGCGAAGGACTGCAACACGGTCTTGTTGTGCAGCCGCTGCGTCCGGAACAGCGGCCGGCCGGGCGCGGCCAGGTCGAAGCGCGCCGGCCCGGCGGCTGCGGCCGTGGTGTCGGCGGCGGTCGTGCCGGTGGCCATGGCGGCCGTGCTCGGCAGGGCTGCGGCGAGCGCGCCGAGCCCGGCGGCCTGGAACAGCGTACGGCGGGCGAGGGACATGGAACCTCCAAAGGGGACGGTGGTGCTACTGGAACCGCTTCATCACCCCGTCGGCGAGGGCGTCGGCGGCCGCCGCGAGATGGGTTCCCGCGGCGTCCAACCGGTGAAGGAGCAGGGTCGCCTTCAGGACGTCGGCGGTGAGCGGCTGATCGAGCAGCCGGGACAGCGCGTGTTGGTACTCCGTACGCAGTCCCTGCTTCTTGGCGCGCAAGGCGAGTTCGGCCGCCTCGACCGGATTGCGGGGCAGGCGCAGCACCGCTTCGGCGAGTCCGGCGAGACCGCGCGCGAGCGCGTCGAGCACCGGCGGGCAGGCCGGCAGGGCGGTGAGACCGAAGAGGTCGGCCTCCCGGATGAAGTCGCGGACGGCGTCGAGCACGTCGTCCACGCTGCGAGACAGGCGGAACAGGTCTTCCCGGTCGACCGGGGAGGTGACGCTGCGGCGCAGGCGCTGGACCAGCCGCGCTCGCCCGTCGTCCCCGGCGTGCTCGATCTCCGCCGCACGCTGCCGGGCGGTCGAGGCGGCCACCTCGCCCCGGGCCAGGGCGGCGGCCAGACGGGTACCGTCGGCAGCGATCGCTATCTGGTCGGCGACCAGCTGGGCGAGCAGTTCGTCGCCGCGTCCGGACAGGTCGCGGAGCAGATCGCCGATACGGGCCGGCATCAGTGGACCGCCGTCCGAGCCAGGACGCCGCCGGCCTCGCCGACCGCGCACGCGCGGACGCGCAGACCGAGTCCCACCAGGGCACCGCCGTCGTCGAACCCGGGGAAGAGGGTGAAGACGGCGGCCAGTGCGAAGCCCAACCAGTTCATGAGGATGTTATTTAACACTCGTTCTCACGCAGTATCAATGCCTCTTTACCGCACGACGATGTTAAGTTAACATCCTCTCGTGATGATCAACCCCGCGGGCGAACTGTGGGCGGGCGTCGACGTCGGGACCCAGAGCCTGCGGGTGTACCTCGTGAACGGTGCGGGCTCGATCGCTGGACGCGGCTCGGGCCGGCTCACCAGTCACCGCGCGCTCGGCAGGGACGGCGCCCCACGGCACGTTCAAGACCCGGACCAGTGGTGGCAGGTGCTCGGCGAGGCGTTCCGCCAAGCGCTGTCCGGTGTGGACGCCGAGCGGGTGCGGGGCGTCGGGTTCTGCAGCACCTCCGGCACCTTCGTGCTGGCCGGACCGGACGGGCTCGCCCTGACCCCGGCCCTGATGTACGACGACGGGCGGGCGTACGCCGAAGCCGCCGAGGTCGCCGAGGCCGGTGCGGAGCTGTGGCTCTCCCTCGGCTATCCGATCCAGCCGAGCTGGGCACTGCCGAAACTGGTGCACCTGATCCGGTCGGGCCATCATGGGCGGCTGCAACACTGCGCCGACCACCTGGCCGGGCGGCTGGCGGGGGAGGCGGTCGCCACCGACTGGAGTCACGCCCTGAAGACCGGCTACGACGTCGAGGCCGGGACCTGGCCCACCCCCGTGCTCGATCGGCTCGGCGTACCGGCGGGCATGCTGCCGGACGTCGTCCGCCCGGGGCACCGGATCGGCAGCGTCGGCGCCGTGGGCGCGGAGCACACCGGGCTGCCCGTCGGCACCGCGCTGCACGCGGGACTGACCGACGGCTGCGCCGCCCAGGTCGCGGCGGGCGCGCTGACGCCGGGCGCGTGGAACTCCGTGCTCGGCACCACCCTCGTCCTCAAGGGCGTCACCCCCGAACGGCTGCGCGACCCGGGCGGCGCGGTCTACTCCCACCGGCATCCCGACGGCGGCTGGCTGCCCGGCGGCGCGTCCAACGTGGGCGCCGGAGCGCTGGAGGCCCGGTTCCCCGGGGCTGACCGGGCCGCGCTGGACGCCGCCGCAGCCGCCTTCGAACCGGCGTCCGGCCTGACCTATCCGCTGCTCACCCGGGGCGAGCGCTTCCCGTTCGTCGATCCGGCGGCGGAAGCCTTCGACACCGGCGACTTCACCGGTCCGGCCGACCGATACGCGGCACTGCTGCAGGGCGTCGCCTTCGTCGAGCGCCTCTGCTTCGCGTACCTCGAAGGGCTGGGCGCGGACGTCTCCGGCCCGATCAGCGTGACCGGCGGGGCGACCCGCAGTCCCTACTGGACGCAGCTGCGCGCGGACATCCTGGGCCGGGACGTGATCCTGCCCGCCCACGCCGAACCGGCCTTCGGCGCGGCGGCGGCCGCGGCGGCCGGCGACGGTTCCCTGACCGCCGCCGCGGAGAAGATGGCTGGGGCCGGGCGGGTCGTGCCGCACCGGCCGGAGGTGCATGAACGCTTCGCCGAGCCCTATGCGAGATTCGTCGGCGAACTGCGTGACCGCGGATATCTGGGGGACGACCGATGACGACCTTGGTGCTGGCCCGGCACGGGCGTACCGCTTGGCACTCGCCGAACCGGTACGCCGGCCGCAGCGACATCCCGCTCGACGAGCACGGCCGCCGGCAGGCCGATGCCCTGGCGAGCTGGGCGAGGTCGCAGGAGTTCACCGGGCTGGCCTGCTCGACGCTGCAACGCGCCCAGGCCACCGTCGCGCCCACCGCGTCATTGCTGAACATGACGCCGGTGGTCGACGCCCGGCTGCGGGAGCTGGACTTCGGCATCGCCGAGGGCAAGACCCTGCCGGAGGTACGCGAGATCGACCCGGCGGCGGTGGATCGGTTCGTCGCCGACCCGGTGGCGCATCACTTCCCGGGCGGGGAGGATCCGCGCGACGCCGTCGCCCGAACGCTGACCGCCCTCGCCGAACTGGCCGAGGGCCAGGAGAAGCTGCTGGTCGTCGCACACAACACGCTGCTGCGCCTGGTCACCTGCGCGGTGCTCGGCGTACCGCTGAGCGAGTATCGGCGACGGCTGCCCGAGCTGGACCCGGCGGCGACCGTGACCTTCCGGCTCACCGGCGACCAGTACGCCCTGCTGGCGTACAACGTGCCGCTGGCCGCAGGATAGTCCGCATGACCGCCTCCGAGACCGCCGACCGCGGCCGCCCGGCCCAGCGTCAGGCCGAGATCGCCGAGTACGTGATGCAGCAAGGGTCGGTGTCCGCCGCCGACCTGGCCGAGATGTTCCACGTCAGTCTGATGACGGTGCACCGCGACCTCGACGAGCTGGAGAAGCAGGGGGTCGTCCGGAAATTCCGCGGCGGCGTCAGCGCTCAGCCGTCCAGCGTCTTCGAGAGCAACGTCTCCTATCGGCTGCGGGCCGCCCGGACCGAGAAGCTGGCGCTGGCGCAACGCGCCCGGGAACTCGTCGAACCCGGGATGGCGGTGATGCTCGACGACTCGACGAGCACGCTGGAGCTGGCCCGGCTGCTCGTCGACGCCGGTCCGCTGACGGTCATCACGAACTTCCTCGAGACCATCAAGCTGCTGTCGGGCGTACGCGGCATCCGGTTGCTCTCGCTCGGCGGCGAGTACTACGCGACCCATGACTCGTTCCTCGGCGTGCCGTGCATGGAGGCGATCGAGGCGCTGCGAGTGGATCTGCTGTTCGCCTCGACCTCGGCCGTCTCCGGTTCGTACGCGTACCACCAGGAGCAGGAGATCGTGCTGGTCAAGCGGGCGATGATCCGCTGCGCCCAGCGCTCGGTCCTGCTCGTCGACCACACCAAGCTGGGCCGGGTCGCCTTGCACCGGGTCGCCCCGCTGCGCGACTTCGACCTGGTGCTGACCGACTCCGGCGCACCCGCCGAGACGTTACGAGAGATGCGGGAGAACGGTGTCGCGTACGAGATCGTCTGAGCCGGTCGTCGTCGGGGTCGACGCGGGCACCACGCTCACCAAGGCGGTGGCCTTCTCGGTCACCGGCGAGCCGCTGGCGCGCGCCGCCCGGCCGACCCGGGTCGATCGCGTCGGACCAGGCTGGTACGAGCAGGACGCCGACCTCGTGGTGGCCTCGGTCGAGGAGGTCCTGGCCGAGCTGCGGGAGTCGACCGGTCCGGTGCTGGCGATCGGCGTGACCGCGCAGGGCGACGGCCTCTGGCTGGTGGACGCCGACGGCCGTCCGGTGCGCCCGGCGATCTCGTGGATGGACGGCCGGGCGGCCGGGATCGTCCGCGACTGGGACGCGGCCGGGCTGCTCACGGCAGGTTTCCGCCGGACGGGGACGCTGATGTTCCCCGGTGCGCAGGCGCCACTGCTGGCCTGGCTCGCCGCCAACGAACCGGAGCAGCTCAAGCGGGCTGCCGGGGCGGCGTACTGCAAAGACGTGATCCTTCATCGGTTGACCGGCGTACGCGCGACCGACCCGACCGACCAACGGGATCTGCTCGACCTATGTGGACTCGGTGAGCACGAGCGCCTCCTGCTCCCGGCCCGGACCGCCCCTTCGGGCCGGCTGCCGGACGGTACGCCGGTCGTCGCCGCCCTCTACGACCTGCCCGCGTCCGCCCTGGGCGCCGGGGTGACCGCCGTCGGCGACGGCCTCCTCATCCTCGGCACGACGCTGGCCTGCCAGGTTCTCGTGGACGCCGTCGACACTGCCGCCGAACCGGCCGGGCTCAGTCTGCGTACCTGGGCGGAGGGCCGGTGGTTGCGGGCGCTGCCCGCGATGGTCGGCACCGCCGCGTTGGACTGGGCGCTGCGGCTGGTCTCGGCGACCGTGGCCGACCTGCCGGACCTGCTCGCCACCGGCGACTCGGCCGGGCTGAGTGTGCTGCCGTATTTCTCCGAGGCGGGCGAACGCGCCCCGTTCGTCGATCCCCGCGCGCGGGGTCGCCTCGACGGCCTGCATCTCGGCACCCGTCCCGCCGACGTCGTGCGGGCGGTGTGCGAGGCGATCGCGTACAGCGCCCGGCATTGCCTGACCGCCGCCGGGCTCTCCGGCGAGCTGACGGCCTGTGGCGGCGGGCTGGCCACCCCGGCCTGGGCGCAGATCTTCGCCGACGTGCTCGGCCGGCCGATCCGCGTACTCGCGGGGCAAGAGGTCGGGGCGCGCGGAGCCGCACTGGCCGCCGCCGCGGCGCTGCCCGGCGACGTCGTTTTCGCGCCCGTCCCGGGAATCGTTTACGAGCCGCAGACCTCCTACGAGGACCGGTACGCCCGGTATCTCGACCATGTCGAACAGGCCCGAAACACCTGGTGAAAGGAATACCCGTGCCACCCCTGAAGATCCTCGCCGCCGGCGATCACTTCGTCACCCCCGCCCTGCTCACGGCCGCGCTCCGCGACCGGGTCGGGACGGCCGAGATCCAGGAGCTGACGCTGCCCTGGCCGCTGGTCCCGTTCGGGCCGGTGGCCGAGGTGGACGAGGCCTCCGACGCCGAGGACGAGCTGATCGCCGCGCTGCCCGGGGTTCAGGTGCTGGTCACGCAGATGGCGCCGGTCACCGAGCGGGTCCTGGCCGCCGCGCCCGACCTGCGGCTCGTCGTCGTCTGCCGGGGTGGCCCGGTCAACGTCAACCTGGCGGCCGCGGACCGCCACGGGGTCACCGTCCGCACCACGCCCGGCCGCAACGCGATCGCCGCGGCGGAACATGCTGTGGCGCTGCTGCTGGCGGCGCTGCGCCAGATTCCCCAGATCCACCAAGGCGTACGCGACGGGCAGTGGCGTAGCGACCTGTACGCCCTCGACGAGGTGGGCAGCGAGCTGGCCGGGACGACGGCCGGGTTGATCGGATACGGGGCGATCGGCGCACGAGTCGCCAGGATTCTGCGCGCCTTCGAGGCGACGGTGCTGGTGTACGACCCGTTCGTGACGACCGCACCTGAGGGCGTCGACCTGGTCGGCTTGGACGAACTGCTCGCCCGGAGCACGGCGGTGAGCCTGCACGCCCGGCTGACCCCGGAGAACCGGCACATGATCGGTGCAGCGCAGATCGCGCGGATGCCGCGCGGATCGGTGCTGGTCAACACGGCCCGAGGCGGGCTGCTCGACTACGAGGCGGTCGTCGACGCGCTCGACTCCGGGCACCTCGGCGCGGCCGCCTTCGACGTGTACGACGCCGAGCCGATCCCGGCGGGGTCGCGGCTGCTCAAGGCTCCGCGTACGGTGTTGACGCCGCACCTGGCCGGGGCGACCCGGCAGACCGCCGAACGCGCCGCGACGCTCGCCGCGGCCGAGGTCGCCTCCCATTACGGCTTGTCATGACAGCGGCGTTACCGTCGGCGGACTTGCTGACCGCCGCGCAGGACGCCGTCGACCTCGCCGCCGGGATGCTGCGTACGCGGCTGCCAGGGGTGCTGACCGCCAAGGGCGACCGGGACATGGCGTCCGAGGTGGACTACGCGGTCGAACGCGCGGTGCGGTCGTTCCTGGCGGAGCGTACGCCCGACGTCGGGTTCCTCGGTGAGGAGGAAGGCGCAGCCGGCGCCGCCGACGGACTGACCTGGGTGCTGGATCCGGTCGACGGCACGGTGAACCTCGTGCACGGCATCCCGCTGGTGGCCGTCTCGTTGGGACTCGTCCTGGCGGGCACACCCATCCTCGGGGTGGTCGACACTCCGTTCCTGCACCGGCGATATCACGCCGTCCGGGGCGACGGTGCGTACGCCGACGGCCGGCCCATCCGGGCGAGCGGGGTGAGCAGGCTGGCCGACGCCGTGGTGGCCGTCGGGGACTACGCCGTCGGCGAGGACGCCGACGTGAAGAACGCCGACCGGCTGGCCGTCACCGGTCGCCTCGTGCCCCGGGTCCAGCGCGTACGCATGCTGGGCAGCGCCGCGATCGACCTGGTCTGGGTGGCCGAGGGCCGGCTGGACGCCCTGGTCATGCTCGCCAACAAACCCTGGGACACCGCTGCCGGCGTGGTCATCGCCCGCGAGGCGGGCGCCCAGGTCGTGGACCGGACGGGCGCCCCGCACACCATGGCCTCCGGCGAGACGCTCGCCGGTGCGCCGCAGTTGCTGGACGAGCTTCTCCCGCTCGTTGGTGTGCGTTAACGGCCTTCTTAACATCGCTTCTCACAGCGTTTCGCGCCGGTTGAGCGCATTAGGGCTTGCTCGCTTTGTGTCCGTCGTGTTAACTGCTTCCGTGATCAAAACGCTGTAGGGCGTTAAGTTGTGTGCTGTTAGGAGAGACCGTGTTCCTGACCATCGCGCACCGGGGTGACCCGTTGGTGCACCGCGAGAACACCATGCCGTCGTTCCGCTCGGCCGTCGACAAGGGCGCCAACACCGTCGAGTTCGACCTGCGCCTGACGCGCGACGGCCGGATCGCGCTCCTGCACGACGCGTCGTTGCAGCGGCTCTGGGGTGTGGACGCCCAGTTCGCCGACCTTACCCTGGCCGAGCTGCGCGCGATCGACGGCGAGGGCTACCAGGTGCCGGAGTTCGCCGAGCTGATCGACGAGTTCGACGACGTCACCTTCCTCGTCGACCTCAAGACCGACGACGTGGTGGCGCCGGCCGTCGAGGCGCTGCGCAAGAAGCCGGGCGCGTTCGAGCGGGCCATCTTCGTGGCGGCCCGGCGAGGCGGCCGGGAGGCGCTGATCAAGCTGCGGCAGGACGAGCCCGACGCGATCATCGGGCTGGACTGGACCGAGGAGAACCCGGCCCCGGCCGACCTCCTCGACGCGATGAAGCCGCAGTACTTCGGCCCACGTTGGGCCGTCGCCGACGCCGCCGAGGTGCCCCGCATGCGGGCCGAAGGCTACCGCGTCTGGGTCGGCCCGCTCGCCGACCCGGCGCAGGTCGCCGCCGCGGTCGCGTACGGGGTCGACGGGCTCGTCGCCGACGACATCGCCGAGCTGCTCTCCCTGCTGCCATGAGCACCCTGGAGACCGCGCGCCCGGCGACCCAGCAGCCGGATACCCCGGTACGCCGTCGCAAGCCGAAGCGTGCGCGGGAGTACCTGACGTTCCTCGCGCTCGTCGCGCCGAACTTCATCCTGCTCGCGGTCTTCTCGTACTGGCCGGTCATCTACAACGCGTACCTGAGCCTCACCGACTGGAACCTGATCGCGCCCATGCCGACCTTCGTCGGCCTGGAGAACTATCAGGAACTGCTGACCGGGCACGAGTTCCGCGAGGTGCTGCTGACGACGGTGATCTTCGTCGTCGGCATCGTCGGCGGCAGCCTCGTCCTCGGGCTGGGCGTGGCCCTGCTGCTGAACCAGAAGCTCAAGGGCCGCGGCGTCGTCCGCACAATGGTCTTCGCGCCGCACGTGCTGTCGGGCGCCGCGGTCGGTCTGGCCTGGGTCTTCATCTTCGACCCGAACTACGGGCTGTCCCGGGTGGCGTTCTCCGCCATCGGGCAGAGTTCCCCGTCCTGGCTGACCGACTCCGGATGGGCGTTGCCCGCCGTGATGATCGTGTACCTCTGGAAGAACGTCGGCTTCTCGGCCATCGTCTACCTGGCCGGGCTGCAGGGTATGCCGAAGGACCTCTACGAGTCGGCGTCGCTGGACGGCGCGGGCGCGTGGACCGTCTTCCGGCGGATCACCCTGCCGCTGCTCTCGCCGGTCACCTTCTTCCTGATGATCACCACGATCATCTCGTCGTTCCAGGCCTTCGACGTCATCGCCGTGATGACCGACGGCGGTCCGGGCGGCGCCACGACCATCCTCTCCTGGTACGTCTACGAGAAGGGCTTCAGCGACTTCGAGGCGGGCCCGGCCGGTGCCGGCGCCGTCGTCATGTTCGTGATCCTGCTGGTGATCACGCTGCTGCAGACCCGGTTCGTCGAGCGGAAGGTCCACTACCGATGACCGTCGCCCGCAAGTTCAGCCTGTACCTGTCGCTGACGGTGGTCGGCGTGATCATGGTCGGCCCGCTGTACTGGTTGTTCGCCTCGTCGCTCAAGCCGTCGGCCGACATCTACTCGTTCCCGCCGGCCTGGTGGCCGACCAGTTTCGAGTGGCACAACTACGTCGACGCGTGGAAGTCGGCCCCATTCGGCGACTTCTACCTCAACTCCATCATCACGACCGTGGCGGGAACGGCCCTGGAGGTCGCCAACGCCGTGCTCACGGCGTACGCCTTCGTGTTCCTGCGGTTCCCGTTCAAGCGGGTGCTGTTCGGCATCCTGCTCGCCGCCCTGATGGTGCCCGGCCATGTGGTGCTCCTCCCGAACTACCTCACCGTCTCCGAGCTGGGCTGGATCAACACCTACCAGGGCATCGTCATCCCCGGGGCGGCCTCGGCGTTCGGGGCGTTCCTACTGCGCCAGCACATGCTGACGCTGCCCGACGAGATCATCGACGCCGCCCGCGTCGACGGCGCCGGGCACCTGCGCCGGCTGTTCAGCGTCGTCCTGCCGCTGTCCAAGCCGATGGTGATCACCGTGACCATCGTGTCGATGGTCGGCAAGTGGAACGACTTCGTCTGGCCCCTCATCGTCACCAACACCAACAGCATGCGGACCCTCCCGGTCGGCCTGCTCCTGCTGAAGAACGCCGAAGGCTACGTGAACTGGGGCTCGGTCATGGCCGCCACCGTCTTCGTGGTCCTGCCCGTCCTCGTCGTGTTCTTCATCGCTCAGCGCCAGATCGTCGCCGGGTTGACCCAGGGCGCCGTCAAGGGCTGACACCCCTCCCTCGATCTGTCCAGAAAGGATCGTCAATGAAGACTTCCCTGAGCCGTCGCAGTCTGCTCGGCCTCGCCGGGGGCGCCCTGCTCGCCGGCCCGCTCGCCGCCTGCGGTGGTGGGTCCGGCGGTGGCGCCGGCGGCTTCTCCCAGCCTGAGGGAAAGGTCCCCGCGCAGTACGGCAAGCGGCAGCGCGTGGTCATCTGGTTCCCCTACACCGGCGCCACCGGTGACGCGTTCACCAAGCTCGTCGGCAAGTTCAACGACTCCCAGCAGAACATCTACCTGGAGGCGCAGTTCCAGGGCACCTACGACGAGGTCGCCCAGAAGCTCGCCGCCGGCATGCAGGCCCGGCAGGTGCCGGACATGTGCATCTTCTCCGAGGTCACCTGGCGGAAGTTCTACCTCAACGACGCCCTCGAACCCCTCAACGGCTACTTCGGCAACGGCCTGGCGACCACGGACTACGTGGACACCCTGATCGCGGAGGGCACCGTCAAGAACGACACCTGGTGGGTGCCCTTCGGCCGCAGCACGCCGCTCTTCTACTACAACAAGACGATGTTCGCCCAGGCCGGGCTGCCCGACCGGGGTCCGAAGACGTGGGCCGAACTGCGCGAGTGGGCGCCGGCGCTGCAGAAGGTGAAGGTCAACGGGCAGTCGCCGAAGCTGCACGCGTACCCGCAGGTGGACGGGGACTGGATGTTCCAGGGCGCGGTCTGGCAGTGGGACGGCAACTACTCGAAGAACCTGGACGTCACCATCGACCAGGGCGGGGCTGTCGAGGCGGGCGAGTTCCAGCGCACGCTGATCCACACCGACAAGCAGGCGTACATGGCGAAGAGCCCGAAGGTCGACTTCGCCAACGGCCTGATCGCCACCCTCCAGGAGTCCACCGGTACGCTCGGCAGCCTGCTCAAGGACGCCAAGTTCGAGGTCGGCGCGGCGTTCGTCCCGGAGCAGAAGAAGTTCGGCTGCCCGACCGGCGGCGGCGGTCTGTCCCTGCTGGCCGGCGTGCCGAAGGACCGTAAGCAGGCCGCGTTCGAGTTCATCAAGTTCGCCGCGCAGGCGGAGAACGCGGCGCAATGGTCGGTCGACACCGGGTACCTGCCGGCGACGAAGGCGGCCCTGACCGCCCCGGCGATGGCGCAGCGATTCACCGAGCGCCCGGCCTTCAAGGTGGCCGTCGACCAGCTGCCCAAGACGCAGGCCCAGGACATCGTGCGGCTGATGGTGCCCAACGCCAACAAGGTGATCTACGGCGGCCTGCAGAAGATCTACGCCGACAACAAGCCGGCCCAGGAGGTCTTCACCGAGGTGGCGACGGAGCTGCGCAAGAACACCGACAGCGTCCGCGACGCCATCTCCAAGCACATCTGATCGGCCCCAGCGGCAAAGCGGGATTCAGCCCGCGAGGAAGCTGAAGCGCACCTGGCGAGTCGGGTTGTCCCCGTTCGGATCGACGAGGCAGACCGACTGCCAGGTGCCCAGCGCGATGCGGCCGCCGAGCACCGGCAGCGTCGCGTACGGCGCGATGAACGCGGGCAGCACATGGTCGCGGCCGTGTCCGGGCGAGCCGTGCCGATGCCGCCAGCGGTCGTCGGTCGGCAGCAGATCGTCGAGGGCGGTCAGCAGATCGTCGTCGCTGCCCGCCCCGGTCTCGATGATCGCGATGCCGGCCGTGGCGTGCGGGGCGAAGACGTGCAGCAACCCGTCGCCCCGGCCGGCCACGAAATCGGCGGCCTGGCCGGTGAGGTCCACCACCGACGGCCGGCCGCCGGTGCGTACGGTGATCACAGTGCTCTCCACGAGCCCAGACTAGGCGAGCAGGGTCACCGGAATCCGGACGACGTCGGAATGCGAACTGTCGTTGGGTGAGATCCAGAAGACCTCGACGATCCCGGCCTGCGCCCGGCCGACCCGATAGGACACCCGTACGCTGAACGACCCCCGGCAGCCGGAACCGCAGGTGGCCGTGGTGAACGTGGTCGCGATCTGCTTTCCGGCGGCGTCGAGCACCCGGATGTTCACGGTGGCCTCGAAGACGTCGGCGGTTCCGGCGACCGTGATCGGGCTGCCGCGCCGCTGCCCGATGACCGGGTTGGTCACGACGATGGCGGGCAGCAGATCGGTGTAATCGGCCCGGCCGACCGGCGCGGCCAGTGCCGTGCCGTCGCGCTGGAACGCGACCTTGGTGACGGTGGAGAACTGGCTCAGCGTGTAGACCACCTGGGCCTGGCGCAGCCGCGCGGCGTCCCGGCCGCCGTCGTAGAACCCCGGGGAGAAGCTGACCGTCTCGACGCCGTCGCTGATGCCGACGATCCGGAACGTGGTCCCACCCGGGAATCCGGTGGTCAGCCCGGCCGAAGCCTCCACAGTGGTCGGTCCGGTGGCCAGCTCGGTGAGGGCCAGCTGCGACGTGCTCTGGGTGGTCGGCCGGGTCCGCTGCGTGTACGCGATCCGCCCGTTCCGGACCAGCCAGAGGCTGATGGTGATGGTCCCGGCCGGTCGGCTCGACGCGGTCGCGTCCGGGGTCGGCGCGCTGGACGGCGACTCGGTCGGTGGGACGGTCGGCGTGGCGGCGGCGCTGGTCGGCGGGGCGCCGGTAGGCGCGTCGCCCACCGTGCCCGACTTGGGCGTACACCCGGCGACGGTCGCCAGCACCACGATGGCAACGAAGAAACGCTTCATGACGGCGTACCCTCCTCGGCTTCGTCCGCAGCGGTTTCACTGCCGGGTAACCGTTGCGTAACAGGCAATTCCAGTCGTGCTTCAGTGCCCCGGCCCGGCTCGCTCGTGATCGTCACCCGGCCGCCGAGCAGGCGCGCGTTCTCCTGGGCGATGGCCAGACCGAGCCCGCTGCCCTGCCCGCTGCGCGCCGGGTCGGCCTTGAAGAACCGCCCGAAGACGTGCGGCAGATGCTCCGGCGCGATGCCCGGACCCGCGTCGCTCACGACGACGGTCACCTCCCGTGCGTCACCGCTGACGGTCGCGCGGATCGGCTCGGCTCCGTGCTCCACGGCGTTCGCGACAAGATTCGCGAGTACGCGCTCCAGCCGTCTCGGATCGGTGAAGAGGCCGACGGGGTCCCCGTCGACCGTCACGGGCCAGTCGTGGGCAGCGGCGAGCGCGCGAAGCAGCGCGAGCGGATCCACGGTCGCAGCGATCACCGGCTCCCGTCCGGCGTCCAACCGGGAGATCTCCATCAACTCCTCGATCAGCCGCCGCAGCCGGACGACGTCGCCGATGAGCAGCTCGGCCGGTCGGCGTACGCCGTCGGGCAGGTTCTCGACCTGCTCGGCGAGCAGCGACGCCGCCGCCACGAGCGAGGTGACCGGCGTACGCAGTTCGTGCGCCACGTCGGCGGTGAACCGGCGCTCCCATGCGATCTTGTTCTGGAGCGCCTCGGCCATCTCGTTGAACGATTCCGCCCACGCGCCGAACTCGTCGCGACCGCGGACGGGCAGCCGGGTCGCCAGCAGCCCTTCGGCGATCGCACGCGCGGCGTCGGAGGCCCGCGCCACCGGATCCAGGGTGCGCCGGGCGAGCAGGTGCCCGACCAGGGCGGCGAGCAGGACGACGGTCAGCCACCCGGCGATGAGCACCGCCCGCAGCTGATCGAGGTCGGAGTGGATGCGGTCCTCCGAGCGGACGACGTAGAGCTGCGCCGCCGAACCCGGGATACGCCCGCCGACCACCAGCAGCCCAGTGCTGTTTGGTCGGTCGTAACCGATGCGGCCCGCCGCCACCTCGCTTCGCAACTCGGGGCTGAGCGTCGGGGCGTACGCCGGATTCGAGGCGGTCGTCTCGCCGTCGGCGACCAGCACCACATGCCGCCCGCTGCTCTCGTACGCCGCGAGCAGGTTGTCCCGCCGTTCGCCGTCCAGTGGTAAGAACTGACGGGCGGCGACCAGCTGCGGGCGTACGTCGGACGCGGCCTGCTGGAGGGAGTCGTCCAGCCGCGCCTGGCGTACAAGGAGAAAGGAACCGGCCGCCAGCGCACCGGCGGAAATCCCCGCGACCAGGACGAACGCGATGGTGAGCCGGCGTCGGAGCCGGCCGGGCGGTACCGCGCGCGCCGCCACGACGCCCTACCCGAGCAGCTTGTAGCCGGCACCGCGGACCGTGCGCACCAGCTCGGGATGGGCCGGGTCGTCCTCGACCTTGGCCCGCAGGCGCTGGACCGCGACGTCGACGAGGCGTGAGTCGCCCAGGTACGGGTAGGACCAGACGCGGTCGAGCAGGATCTCGCGGGTGAAGACCTGACCGGGCCGCCGAGCCAGCTCCAGGAGCAGCCGGAACTCCGTCGCGGTCAGGGCCAGCTCGTGTCCTCCCTTGTGGACGGTGTAGCGCGCCGGGTCGATCTCCAGCCCGCCGACGGCCAGCACACCCTCCTCCGGCTGCGCCGACGCCCGTCGCAGCAGCGCGCGCACCCGGGCGACCAACTCCGGCAGGTCGAACGGCTTCTTCACGTAGTCGTCGGCACCGCACTCCAAGCCGACGACCACGTCGATGGTGTCCGTCCGGGCGGTCAGCATCAGGATCGGCACCTGGCTCGACTTGCGGATCTGCCGGCACACCTCGAGCCCGTCGACACCCGGCAACATGACGTCGAGGACGACGAGATCCGGCTCGTGCGCCCGCCACGCCGTCAGCGCCTGCGCGCCGTCGACGGCCGCGCCGACCCGGAACCCGGCCCGGCGCAGCCCCAGCACCGTCACCTCGCGGATGGCGGCGTCATCCTCGACGACCAGCAGGTCCGCCTCCATGTCTGGATGGTCTCACCACTGGTGGGCGACGTCGACGACTATCCGGCTGTGGGTGCCCGGCCCGTTCAGGGTGAACACCCGGTACGGCAGGCGTGCGCGGACGCCGATCGCGAAGGTCGTGTACCCCTCCGACGTGCCGCCCGCGACGACGTCCCGCAGGGTGTCGTACGGAACGACGGTCGCCACGTGCTCGCCCGTGGCGTACGCCGCCGGCTCCAGCAGCACGAGTTCGATGACCGCCCCGCCGGCGGTGTACGGCGACAGCGGAACCCCGGTGCCCTGCGTATACGCCTCCCCGTACGCCGCGCGATAACCGGTCGCGGCCCCCTCGAACTCGAACACGACCCGGTCGTAGCAGTCGTGCCGGCCCGTCCGCACCGTCAGCAACGGCGCCTGGGCCAGATCTCCGGCGGCCTTGTCTCCGCTGCCCCACGTGATTCCGCAGTACGGCGCGGCCGCCTCGGCGGTTCCCCCTACGCTAAGCCCGCTCGCGATCATGATCGCCGCGGCCAGCATCATCTTGATCCTCATACTCGCGAGAGTCGACGCTGTGCTGCACAGGAGGTTCGCAGCCGGGTAACCGTCGCGTAACCGCCAGCGGTGGTGCAGGGAGGGAGGCGTCGCGTAACCGCCAGGGGGTGCGGGGAGGGAGGCTCAGTGTTAGGCGCGGGCGATCTGCATCAGGAACTCGGCGTTGCTCGACGTCTTGCGCAGCCGCTCGACGAGCTGCTCGCCGGCCTGCTGCGCGTCGAGGTGATGCATCGCCTGCCGCAACCGGCGTACCAGGATCAGTTCCTCCGGCGGCAGCAGCACTTCCTCGCGACGCGTACCGGAGGACTCGACGTCGACCGCCGGGAAGATCCGGCGCTCGGCGAGCCCTCGCACCAGGCGCAGCTCGGCGTTCCCGGTGCTCTTGAACTCCTCGAAGATCACCGTGTCGCCGGTCGACCCGGTCTCGACCAGCGCGGTCGCGATGATCGTCAGCGAGCCGCCGCCTTCGAGGTTGCGTGCCGCGCCCAGGAACCGCTTAGGGGCGTGCAACGCGCCGGCTTCGATGCCGCCGGTCATGATGCGCCCGTTCGCCGGGGCGGCCAAGTTGTACGCGCGTCCCAGCCGGGTGATCGAGTCGAGCACGACGACGACGTCCCGCCCCAGCTCGACGAGCCGTTTCGCACGCTCGATCGCGAGCTCGGCGACCGCGATGTGATCCGACGGCGGACGGTCGAACGTGGACGCGATCACCTCTCCGCGTACCGTGCGGGCCATGTCGGTGACCTCCTCCGGGCGCTCGTCGACGAGCACCGCCATGAGGTGGGCGTCCGGGTGGTTGATCGACACCGCATGCGCGATCGCTTGCAGCACAATAGTTTTGCCCGCCTTCGGCGGCGAGACGACCAGCGCCCGCTGGCCCTTTCCGATCGGGGTCAGCAAGTCCACGATCCTCGTCGTGAGGATGTGCGGCTCGGTCTCCAGCCGCATCCGCTCGGTGGGGAAGAGCGGCGTCAGCGCGTAGAAGTCGGGCCGGTCGGGGGCGGAGCCCGCGGCGACACCGTTCACAGTGGTCACCTCGGTCACGGCCGGGCGGCGGGGACGCCGATCCCGGGCCTCGCCCAGCACGGTCACCGCCTCGACGTGGTCCCCCCGGCGCAGGCCGTGCTTCTGGATCACGCCCTTCGACAGGTACGCGTCCTCGGTGGTGGGCAGATAGCCGTCGACGCGGACGAAGCCGTGCCCGTCCGGACGGAGGTCGACGACTCCGATGATCTCGTTGGTCATGGAAAGCTCCTGAGCAGGATGAGTCGCACCGGGCACGGCTGTGCACCGATGGGGAAGCGCGACGCGTACGCTGCGCGAATCGCGCTGAAATGGAACGGTCGCCGCATCGCCGGACAAAGACGGAAAGCGGATCAGACCGGGAAATCGGCACCACTGGGGCGGGAAGTCCACGCCGGCATCAGCAAGTGCTACGCCGAAGGTAGCTCACGGCGTACGCCCGGCGCAAACACCTTCGCCCAGCCGTCGCCGCTGTGAATCACCAGTGTTCGGCGATCTCCCGGCGGTAGCGCTCCTCGTACTTCGCGAGCTCGGCGTCGACCGCCGCGGCCTGGACCTCGGTCAGCACGACGGCGGGCTCGCGATGCGGGGCGGCCTGGATCATGCGTACGCGCAGCCCCGGCTGCGGATGCGCGGCGAAGATCGAGGCGTCCTCGCGAATGGACAGCTGGCGCAGTTGTCCGGCCGAGGTCGCGTACTCGGCGCGGGTGTTCTCCACGGTCTCCCGCCAGCCGATCACCCCGGCCTTCTGCCGGGCACGAGTGCCGATCCGGGTCTTCAGCCGAGAGGTGAGGAGGAGGACGTCCAGCAGGCCGACGACGGCCGTCGACCCACCGGCCTGTGCGGCCAGGTCGTCGGCGTAATACTCGGCTCGCTGCGAGGACCGTGCCGCCAGCGCGTGCGTGCCCATGTGCAGCAGCAGGAGGGCACCACGGACGGTGTTCACGACGGGCAGCAGCACCAGGCCGGCGAGCAGTGCGGCGCTCGGCCGGACGTTGCCGTTGACGCGGTCCCGGACCTCGGCCAGGACCTGCCGAGGGTCGATCAGATCGGCGATCGTGCCGAACACGGTCACCGCCGGTTGGAGGGCCAGCCGCCGTGAGCCGTCGCCGTTGACGAAGTGCCCCAGCTCATGAGCGAGTACCGCGACTCGTTCCTGCGGGCGGAGCACCGTCCAGAACGGCAAGCCCAGCAGGAGGATCCGTCGCCGGCGAAGGCCCACCACGAGGGTGGACGCCTCCCAACGGCTCGTGGTCGCGATCGTGTGCGGCATGGGTGCGCCGACCTTGGCGGCGACCTCGCGCACGACTGCGAAGAGTGCCGGAGCCTGCGCCTCGGTGATCGTGTCGGCGTCGCTCAGCACCTTGCGGGCCGTGCCCAGTCGTGGCCGGAGCACCACCGCGACCGCGACGAGCAGGAGTCCGAGCGCCTTGCCGAGCAGGGACGCCGTGATCACCAGGTGAAGGCCGACCGCAGTCATACCGATGAGGAGCGCCAGGATCAGCGCGGTCATCCCGACGAGGGCGATCTCGCTGAGGCTGACCGTCGCGGGCTGCGCCTTCTTGCCGGCCAAGGTCCGGAAGAGCGTGGTACTGAGGTCGTAGCCCGCCTTGTGATCGAGCCGCCGGAGCGAGCGGTCGACCCGGCTCGGCGCGTTGGAGGCCGGTGCCGCGTCGAGGTTCCACTCGCAGCGGTCACACCAAGGCTCCCCGTCGTGTTCGGTCACCAGAGCGGAGTGGCACTCGGGGCATCGCCACGGGACGTCGGCCGAGGTCAGCGAGGGGATAGCAGGCACAGCGGCGGAGCGTACATGATCAAGGGCGGCCCGGGTCGCCCCGTGCCGCCCTTGTGGGACGCACTATTTCAGGAATCGCCGCCGGTCTCGCCCGCCGGGGCGGCCGTGACGTCCTCGATCGCGTACTTGCGGGAGGCGTCGGCGACCACGCTGGCCGGGATCTCGCCGCGGTGGGCGAGCTGGGACAGCGTCGCGACCACGATCGACTCGGCGTCGACGTGGAAGTGGCGGCGCAGCGCCGAGCGGGTGTCGGACAGCCCGAACCCGTCGGTGCCGAGCGAGGTGTAGTCGCCCGGGACCCAGCGGGAGATCAGGTCCGGGACGGCCCGCATCCAGTCGGAGACGGCCACCTTCGGGCCGGTCGAGCCGGCCAGCGCCTGGGCGACATACGGCGTACGCGGGGAGTCGGGGTTGAGCAGGTTGTGCTGCTCGCACTCGACCGCGTCGCGGCGCAGCTCGGTCCAGCTCGTCGCGGACCACACGTCGGCCGAGACGCCCCAGTCCTGGGCGAGCAGCTCCTGGGCGCGCATCGCCCACTGCATGCCGATGCCGGAGGCCAGGATGTGCGCCTTCGGCCCGTCGCCGGTCGCCGGGGAGTACCGGTAGAGGCCCTTGAGGAGGCCGTCGACGTCCACATTCTCCGGCTCGACCGGCTGCGAGATCGGCTCGTTGTAGATCGTCAGGTAGTAGTAGATGTCCTCCGGCTGGTCGCCGTACATCCGGCGCAGGCCGTCCTGCACGATGTGGGCGATCTCGAAGGCGAACGCCGGGTCGTACGTGACGGCGGCCGGGTTCGTCGCCGCGAGGAGCAGCGAGTGGCCGTCCTCGTGCTGGAGACCTTCCCCGTTCAGCGTGGTACGCCCAGCGGTCGCGCCGAGCAGGAAGCCGCGCGCCATCTGGTCAGCGGCCGCCCACAGCCCGTCGGCGGTGCGCTGGAAGCCGAACATCGAGTAGAAGATGTAGACCGGGATCATCGGCTCGTCGTGGATCGCGTACGAGCTGCCGGCCGCGGTGAACGAGCCGACCGAGCCGACCTCGTTGATGCCCTCGTGCAGGATCTGCCCGGCGGTCGACTCCTTGTAGGAGAGGAACAGCTCCCGGTCGACCGGCGTGTAGGTCTGCCCGTGCGGCGAGTAGATCTTCGCGGTCGGGAAGAGCGAGTCCATGCCGAAGGTGCGGGCCTCGTCCGGGATGATCGGCACCCAGCGCGAACCGATGTTCTTGTCCCGCATCAGGTCCTTGAAGAGCCGGACGAAGGCCATCGTGGTGGCGACCTTCTGCTTGCCCGAGCCCTTCTTGATGTCCTTGTAGAGGTCGTCGCCCGGCAGCACCAGCTTCTTGCTCTCGGTACGCCGGCTCGGCAGGCTGCCGCCGAGGGAGTTCCGCCGCTCCATCAGGTACTGGTACTCGGTGGAGTCCTTGCCCGGGTGGAAGTAGGGCGGCTCGTACGGGTTGGCCTCGAGGACCGAGTCGGGGATGTCCAGGTAGAGGCGGTCCCGGAAGGACTTGAGGTCGTCCAGGGTCAGCTTCTTCATCTGGTGCGTCGCGTTGCGGCCCTCGAAGTGGGAGCCCAGCGTCCAGCCCTTGATCGTCTTGGCGAGGATCACGGTCGGCTGGCCGGTGTGCTCGGTCGCCGCCTTGTAGGCCGCGTAGAGCTTGCGGTAGTCGTGCCCGCCGCGCTTGAGGCCCCAGACCTCGTCGTCGCTCATGTCCTCGACCATCTTGCGGGTCCGCGCGTCGCGGCCGAAGAAGTGCTCCCGCACGTACGCCCCGGACTCGGCCTTGTACGTCTGGTAGTCGCCGTCGGGCGTGGCGTTCATCAGGTTCACCAGCGCGCCGTCGGTGTCGGCGGCGAGCAGCGGGTCCCACTCACGACCCCAGATGACCTTGATGACGTTCCAGCCGGCGCCCCGGAAGAAGGCCTCCAGCTCCTGGATGACCTTGCCGTTGCCGCGGACCGGCCCGTCGAGGCGCTGCAGGTTGCAGTTGATGACGAAGGTGAGGTTGTCCAGTTCTTCGCGGGCGGCGACGCCGATCGCGCCCAGCGTCTCGGGCTCGTCCATCTCGCCGTCGCCGAGGAACGCCCATACTCGCTGGTCGGACGTGTCCTTGATGCCCCGGTGCTGGAGGTAGCGGTTGAACCGGGCCTGGTAGATGGCGTTGACGCCGCCGAGGCCCATGGAGACCGTCGGGAACTCCCAGAAGTCCGGCATGAGGCGCGGGTGCGGGTAGGACGGCAGGCCGCCGCCGGGGTGGCTCAGCTCCTGCCGGAAGCCGTCCATCTGCTGCTCGGTCAGCCGGCCTTCGAGGTACGCGCGCGCGTACATGCCGGGGGAGGCGTGACCCTGGTAGAAGATCTGGTCACCGCCGCCGGGGTGGTTCTTGCCCCGGAAGAAGTGGTTGAAACCCACCTCGTAGAGGCTCGCGCTGGAGGCGAAGGTCGAGATGTGCCCGCCGACGCCGATGCCGGGGCGCTGCGCGCGGTGCACGGCCATGGCGGCGTTCCAGCGGATGTACGCCCGCAGCCGGCGCTCGACGTGCTCGTCGCCGGGGAACCAGGGCTCCCGCTCCGGGGTGATGGTGTTGATGTAGTCGGTCGTGGTGAGCGGGGGTACGCCCACCTGGCGCTCGCGGGCTCGTTCGAGCAGGCGGAGCATGACATAGCGAGCGCGTTTGGCGCCGCGCTCGTCGATCACGCCGTCGAGCGACTCGACCCATTCAGCCGTTTCCTGCGGGTCGATGTCCGGCAGCTGGCTGGGCAGGCCGTCGCTGATGACCGGGCGCTTGCGTTCGGTGGACACAGGCGTTCCCTCGCGTTTGTGTGGAAGTAGACCTTGTTATTTGGTGTTTAGTGGCGCGGTGTGACTGTGGTACGTCACGTTCATCCTGCCTCGCCGACCCCGTCCTCGTCACGCCGAACGCGAACGGATGCGATCCGCGACACGCCTACTGACCAGTAACATCGCAAGATCACGCTCGGATGATCATGCCCGAGCCTGGAGTGCGGCGCGAATCTCACCCACCACGGCTGGGAAGTCGTCGTGCAGCCGGGCGGCCGTGACGTGGAGGACGAGCCAGCCCGCGCCGAGGACGCGGTTGAGCCGGGTTCGGTCGCGTTCGAGCTGCTCACGCGAGGGGTGCCAGGGCCCGGCGTACTCCACGGCGACCCGTGCGCCCGGCCAGGCGAGGCCGAGCCGGGCGATCACCCGGCCCTCGTGGGCCAGGACGAACTGGGTGACCGGCGGCGGCAGACCAGCCTGGACGAGGCGTACGCGCAGCCGGCTCGCCGGCGGGGACTCGGCGGCCGGGTCGGCGAGCGCGACGGTCTCGGACACACGCCGCCAGCCCGGCTCGTCCCGCTGCCCGGCCAGGTACGCCGTCAGCTCGGGCGCGCGCAGGACACCCCGGGCGAGGAGCACGTCGAGGTGGGCGACCGCCTCCTCGGCCGGATGCCACCGGCACAGATCCCAGCAGGTCCGCAGCGGCGTGGTGATCCGTACGCCGTCGCGTACGGCGAGCACCTGCGAGGGGGCCAGCGGGCCCCGGCGGATCCGCAGGCCCGTCACCGGCCCGAAGTCCCGGACGCTCAGCACCTCGACGGGGTCGTCCAACCCCGCCAGGGACGCCCCGTGCAGAGCGGCCGCGGACCGCCCGCCGATCGCGGCGCCGGGCGGAATCGCGTACCGTCCGGCGGCCCAGGCGCGTACCTCGTGAGTGAGTTGGATGTCGGCGTCGGCGTACACGTCCCGGAAGAGCCGGCGCCAGCCGGTCGAGCGCAGATCGCTCGGGGTGAGCAGGCCGAGCCTCCGGGCCTCGCTGCCACGGAAGATCCGGCGGCGCAGCTCGGGTGGACGGCGCGGTGGTCGGGGCATGCCGACGACGATGCGGCCGGACGCGGGCGAGCCGCCACCGCGGAATCGGCCGCGCTGTGGACGACGGCCGGATGTGGACAACTCCCGCCCGGCGGAGGCGGGAGCCCCGGAAAGGGCGATAGGCGTACGTGTCCGCCAGGCATAGTCTGCCCTCCATGCATACGCCGCGGTGGCTCGGAGTCCTGCTCGTCGGCTACTCGCTGGTGCCGCTGGTCAACGCGACCGTGCCGGCCGTCGCCCACCTGGCCGGGCAGCGGCTGACCGTCTCGCACGACGGCTCCGACTCCTACGAATGCCTCAGCGACCTCGGCGCGCCACCGCTCGCCGGGCTGTACGGCGGCTGCGACGCGTACGCCCGGCCGGCGGGCGGCGAGCTGCGCCCGGTCACGCTGCGCGGCCCGAGCGAGAAGACCTTCCTGCCGCCCAAGGCCCGCGACACCGCCTGGGGCTGGGGGCGTCAGGCGTACCTGTGGGAGGGGGCCTCGACCGCGGTGTTCGGCCTAGTCGGCCTGCTGCTGTTTCTGAGTGGCGTGACGTTGCTCATCCGCGGCACTCGGCGTACCGATGAGGTCCTAAAGTCGCCCGCATGAGCAAGGTGACGGTGGTGACCGGCGGCAGCCGGGGCATCGGCGCGGCGACCTGCCGCCTGCTCGCGGAGCGCGGCCACGATCTCGCGGTGGGCTATCGCCGCGATCAGGCCGCCGCCGACGAGGTGGTCCAGTCCGCGAGCAAGCTCGGCGTCCGGGCGATCGCGGTCCGATTGGACACAGTGGTACGCGATCAGGTGGTGCACCTGTTCGATCGGGCGGAGGCGGAGCTGGGCGAGATCACCGGCCTGGTCAACAACGCCGGGATCGGCAGCACGATCGGCCCGTTCGTGGACCTGACGGAGGCGGATCTCCGCCGCGTCGTGGACGTGAACGTGGTCGGCTACTTCCTGGTCGCGCAGGAGGCGGTCCGCCGGATGAGCGCGGGCGGCTCGATCGTCAACGTCTCGTCGGGCGCGGCCACGACCGGCAGCCCGAACGAATACGTCCATTACGCCGCGACGAAAGCGGCCGTCGACACGATGACCGTCGGACTGTCCAAAGAGCTGGGTCCGCGCGGCATCCGGATCAACACCGTCTCGCCCGGCGTGACGCATACGGAATTCCACGTGGGCAGCGGCGAACCGGGTCGGGCCGACCGGGTCGGGCCGAATCTGCCGCTGGGCCGCGCCGGCCGGCCCGAGGAGATCGCGTACGCGATCGCGTGGCTGCTCAGCGACGAGGCGTCCTACACGACCGGGGCGACGGTGCGGGTGGCCGGCGGCGGCTGACCGCTACGCTTCCGGGATGACCGCCCTCGACAAGGCCTTCGACGTGCTGGAAAGCCTCGCCGAGCACGAACGCGTGACCGACATCGCGACCGCGACCGGGCTGCCGAAGTCGACCGTGCACCGCATCCTGCGGGCGCTCGTCGACCGGGGTTTCGCGCGCAGCGACGGCAACGGCGGCTACCTGCCTGGACCCCGGATCTTCACGCTCGCGGGGAAGGTCACGCACCGGTTCGACCCCGCTCGGCAGGCCGGTCCGGCGCTGGCGCGGCTGCGCGACACCACCGGGCACACGGTGCACTTCGCGCTGCGTACGGGGGACGAGGCGGTCTACATCGAGAAGCTGATGGGACTACGCCCCTACCAGATGACCTCCCGGATCGGCATGACGATCGACCTCCACTCGACGGCGATCGGCAAGGCGATCCTGGCGGACCAGACCGACGACGAGGTCACGGCGTTCTGCGAACGTTCCGGGCTGCCCCGGCGTACGCCGAACACGCGCACCACGCCGGTCGCGTTGCTGGCCGACCTCGCCCAGGTACGCGTACGGGGTTATGCCGTGGACGACGAGGAGAACGAAGCCGGGATCGTCTGTGTCGGGGCGGCCGTCCACGACCACGCCGGCCGGCTCATCGGCGGGATCAGCGTGTCCACGCTGCGCCACGAGGTGTCCACATCAGACGCGTACGCCTTCGGCCCGACCGTCGTGGCGGCGGCGCGCGAGGCTTCCCAGTCCCTCGGCGCCCCCTGAGGCGCTTTGCTGCAGATCACGGTTGCGCATGCCATCTCGGGCGCCGGAGGCATGCACAACCGTGATCTGCATGGAACCAGCGTCAGCGAAAGCGTCAGCGGGGAGCGAGGAGGTCGGGGAGTTCGGTGAGCGAGTCGATGACCGTCGCCCGGTCGGCCTGCGGCCGGGTGGCGTGCAGGAAACCCCAGGGCCCCCGGCGAATCAGCACCGGCATCATCCCGGCATGCGCGGCGGGGAGCACGTCGTTGTCGAGCCGGTCGCCGACGTAGCAGATGGCCGCGGGCGCGGCCCGCGCCACCTCCGCGACCTTGGTGAAGAAGGCGGGTTCCGGCTTCTCCACGCCCCATTCGGCGGAGGTGAAGATCGCGTCGGCGGGCAGATCCATGCGCGCCAGCGCGTCTCGCGCCTGCGGCGGCTGGTTGCCCGCGATGACCACCCGCAGCCCTCGTCCGCGCAGCTCGCCGAGTGCGGCCCGGACGTCGGGGTAGAGGTCCTCGGCGTCGAAGTTCTCGCGCAGCCCGTCCGGGTCGTCCACGGCCCACCGGGAGACGGCGTCGTCCACATCGAACCCTGGCTCGAACATCTCGAAGATGTCCCGGTGCGGGCGGTCGAGGGCGGCCGCGCCGCCGAGCGCGCCGAGGAACGTGAACACCGGTACGCCCAGCCGCTGCGCCCAGCGCGTCCAGATCCGGGTCTCGTCGATGAGGGTCTCACCGACGTCGAAGACCACCGCCTTGATCATGCGTACAACTGTAGTCACCGGGTGAGGCGGCGTCGGGCCTTGTCCCGGAACCCCTCGGTGACCCCGTCGCCGGTGAGTAGCCGGGGCAGCAGGGCCGGTTCGAGGGTGACGGCCCGGAACGCCTCGCCGATGGTGACCCCGTCGGCCGGACGATCCAGGACCTCGATCGAGTCGCCGGCCCGGACCAGGCCGGGCGACACCACCCGCAGGTACGCACCCGGTCGTGCGACCTTCGTGAACGTCTTGACCCAGCCCTGTTCGGCCATCCAGGCGGCGAAGGTGCCGCATGGGATGCGCGGATCGGTGACCTCCAGGACGAGGTCGTCGCCGACGCGCCAGCGCTCGCCCATCAACGCCCCGGTGACGTCCAGGCCGGACGTCGTCAGGTTCTCGCCGAAGCAGCCGCCCGGCAGGTCCCGGCCCAGTTCACCGGACCACCAGTCGAGGTCCTCCCGGGCGTACGCGTAGACCGCCTGGACGTCGCCGCCGTGGTGGCGGCGGTCGCAGACGACGTCGCCGGTGAGCCCGCTGCCGATGCCCGTGTCGCGGGGGCCGGGCGCCTGCACGAAGACCGGCTCGAGGACCGGTCGCTTGTCGATGCCGGTGACCCCGACCTCGGAGGCCTCCGTCTCCCGCCGTACGCCCAGATTCACCGAGATCACATACGCCACCTCCCGATCCTAGCTAACCTGAGGTCATGCGCCGCTTGCTCGCAGTGGCCGCCAGCACCTTGGCCACCGGGCTGCTCATCGGGACACCAGCGTTCGCCGACGCGACCGTCACCGCTTCGCCCGAGACGGTTCGACCCGGCGGCACCACTACCGTCACCGCAGGTTCGCGGGACGGCGAGTACCAGGACAACGTGGTGGTCTTCGCCGTCTTGACCGGCGTCCGCTAGCTTCGGACCATGCGGATCAGGATCATCGACGCCTTCACCGAGGAGGCGTTCCGGGGCAACCAGGCGGGCGTGTGCGTGCTGCCCGACGGCGACTGGCCGGACGAGGGCTGGATGCAGCGGGTCGCAGCCGAGCTGAACTGCGCCGAGACGGCGTTCACCCGGCCCGCCGGGGAGCGGTGGGGACTGCGCTGGTTCACACCGGCCACCGAGGTCGCGATGTGCGGGCACGCGACGCTGGCGACCGCGCACGCGCTGCACGAGGACGGCCTCGCCGACGAGGTCCGGTTCGCCACGCTCAGCGGCGAGCTGCGTACCGCGGTCGGGCCGGACGGGCTGATCACGATGGACTTCCCGGTCAGCCCGCCCACGCCGGCCGACGCTCCGCCGTCGCTTGTGGACTCGCTCGGCGTCCGGCCGCTCGGCGTCTACGACACCGGCGACCTGGGCGACCTCCTCGTCGAGCTGCCGTCGGCGACCGCCGTGCGCGAGCTGCGCCCCGATCTGGCGGGTCTCGCCGGACTCGGCACCCGCTGCGTCATCGTCACGGCGCCCGCCGAACCCGGCTCCGGCCAGGACTTCGTCTCCCGCGTCTTCTGCCCCGGCGTGGGCGTACCGGAGGATCCGGTCACCGGCAGCGCGCATACCGCGCTCGCCCCGTTCTGGAGCATGCGATTCGGCGTGACGTCGCTCGTGGGCCTGCAGGCCTCGCCACGCTCCGGCCAGGTTCGCGTCGAGCTGCGCGGCTCGCGCGTGATTCTCCAGGGGTACGCCGTGACGGTGCTGGACGGAGTCCTGACGGAGCGGGCGGTGCGCTCGTGATCCGGCCGGCGACCCGCTCCGACGTCCCGGCGATCCTGGCGATGATCGCCGAGCTGGCCGAGTTCGAGAAGGCCCCACAGGAGGCGGTCGCCACCGCCGAGCAACTGGACGAGGCACTTTTCGGGCCGAATCCCGCCGCGTACGCCCACGTCGCGGTGGACTCGGCGGGCGAGACGGTCGGCTTCGCGCTCTGGTTCCTGAACTTCTCGACCTGGCGCGGTGTGCACGGCATCTACCTCGAAGACCTCTATGTACGCCCAGCCGCCCGGGGTGGTGGCCACGGCAAGGCGCTGCTCCGCGAGCTGGCCCGCATCTGCGTCGAGCGCGGGTATGCCCGCCTCGACTGGTGGGTGCTCGACTGGAACCCGGCTCGGTCGTTCTACGAGTCGCTGGGCGCGTCCGCCCTCACCGAATGGGTGCCCTACCGCCTCACGGATGACGCGCTCACCGCACTTGCCGCCGGCGAGTAAGCGCGTTTTGTTGATCTAGGCGAGAAATGGCTGCCCGGGCGACCGTTTCTCGCCTAGATCAACCGGGAACGAGCAGGGCATGAACGCGAACAAGATCATGTACAAGCCGGTGGGCCTCATCGGCGGCGCGTTGGCGGGCGTACTCGCCGGCATTGCGTTCAAGCAGGTCTGGCGGCTCGCCTCGGGCGAACCCGACGCGCCCAAGGCGACCGATGAGAGCAGCCACTGGCCGGAGATCCTGCTCGCGGCGGCGGTGCAGGGCGCGATCTTCGCTGTCGTCAAGGCGGCCGTCGACCGTGGGGGCGCGCAGAGCTTCCGCCGGCTCACCGGGAAATGGCCCGCCTGAACGCAATAGCACAATCGTCCGATATACGCCGGGTGAGCGCGCCGTTACCTTCGTGTCCATGAAGGAGGGCGCGGTCGTCTTCGTCGCCATTGGGTTGGGTCTGGGCATGCTCATGGGTGCCCGATGGGTTCGGCTGAAGGGGGCCCAGAGCGGCTGGCGTGGCGCCAAGGCGGGCGTACCCAAGGCGAAGGCGGCCAAGAAGGCCGCCTTCAGCGGATTCATGTCGCACACCCGGCAGGCGTTCCTCATGATCCTGGTGATCGCCGCCGTGTTCTTCGTCCTCATCCGGATCGCCCAGGCGAGCTGAGCCCCGGGCTAGTCCCGCCAGCCCGCGATCTCCACACCCTTGGCGGCCTCGACGCGTACGCCGAACCGGATCTTCGCCGTGCCCTGTGGGGCCAGGGCCAGCTTCCAGGTGAGCACGCCGAGGTCGGAGCGCTCGGCCGGGGCGGGCTCGGCGATCGTCTCCTTGACCGTGATCGCCCCGTCCCGGGTGACGGGGAGCTGGTCGAGGACGGTGACCGTGATCGCCCGGTCGGCATGGTTGGCCACCCGGATCTCGTACTCCGTCTCGGTCCGGCGAGTGCTGCCCAGGGTCGCTTTGGAGGCGCTGCGCTTGGTGAGCTCCCGCTCCACGCGTACGCGGTCGTCGACGCCCAGGGCCAGTTCGCGCTCCTCCTCCGGGGCCCACGGTTCCAGGGCGGTCGCGCCGACGAAGTCGCCGTCGTGGAAGAGGGAGGCGCGGCCCGGCGGCAGCGTATGCGTCGTGGAGTTGACCACGGTCGCGCGCAGCACCGCGTCCTCGGCGGTCACCGGCGCGGTCACGTAGTCGAGCCGCGCCTGCATCTCGAAGGTGCCGATGACGGTGCGGTGACCGGTCCCGTCGGCGGGCACGGCGATCGGCCGTTGTGGACGGTAGGTCGCCGCGACCGGCCCCTGGTCGACCGTCGCGACCGCCTCCTGCATCGGCGCGCGGGCCCGCTTGGCCGCCATGACCTGCGGTGCGGGCGCAGCGCCCGGAGCGCGTGGCGCGGCAGATCCGGCGACCGCGAAGTCCATCTCCGCCATGGCGTACGCGGCCGGCGCCGGGACCGCCCGGAGGATGTCGACGTACCACGGGTCCAGTTCGGGCACCGACAGCGCGCCCGCCGGACGGGCCGTCGACAGCCGCAGGTCGCATTCCGGCCAGTCCTCGCCGGTCTGCTGCGTGACGAGGGCGAACCAGCTCAGGTCGAGCCGTTCCCCGGTCAGCCGCAGGTCGAAGGTGCTGGTCCAGCTCGCGCCGGTGACGACGTAGCTGAGGTCGAGGTCCGCCTCGCCGGCTTCGGTCGCGGCCAGCGTGACGATCGCGAGCAGGCGGTCGGGCTGCCGGCGTCCCCGGAGGTCGGCCAGCCGGCGTTCGGTGGCCGCCCGGCGCTTGAGCAGATCGTCGCGCAGTCGTTCGCGCTCGCGGCGTGCCTTCAGCACCTCCGTGTGCTGCGCGTCCAGCCCGTCCGCGAAGGTGCCGACCCGGTCCATCTCGGCCGTGGACAGCGCACTCGCCGTGCGCATCGCCAGCCGCTCCAGGAAGGCGACGCGCGCGGTCGCGACCTGGTCGGCGTCGGCGAGCGCGGCGGTCTGCGCGTCGATCTCGCGGAGTTCGGCCTCCAACGCGGTCACGACGTCGTCGCTGGGTTCGGCGGCCCGCCGGGTGACGAGGTCGACGCCGAGGACGGTCGCCGGGCCGCGTCCGGTGACCCGGATCGAGTCACGCTGGAGTCCGAGCGGCAGCGGCCCGATCGCCACCTGCTGTTCGCCGGAACTCAGGGTGGCCGAACCGGACCGGGTGACCCGGGCCCGGTCGGGGAAGACGGTGACGGCGGTGATCGGGGCGGCGATCTCGACGGCGCTCATCCCGTGCACTGTAGCCGCCCGGGCACACCCTCAGTGGCAGGTTCCGGAGCCGGAGTCGGTGAACGACTTCCCGGTCACCGGCATGAACTGGTACGCGTACGAGTCGGGGCGCAGGGCCAGCTTCAGCACGCCGTAGGTGTCTTCGTTGCGCACCACCGAGTGGGGGCGTACGCGGTCGAAGCCGTAGTGCGAGGCGCCGCCCGTGCCCACCACGATCGGCAGCACACCCCGTTCGAGGTCCACCTCACCCGACCCGTCGAGCGGCTTGAACCGCTCGTAGTTGTGGTTGTGGCCGCTCAGGTTCAGCTCGACGCCGTGGGCGTACAGGACCTCGAAGAACGGGCTCATCCACTTCGCCGGGCGGTGATCGAGACCTGAGGTGAACAGCGGGTGGTGCCACATCGAGACGGTGCATTCGGCCTTCGACGCCGTCAGGTCGGCCGCCAGCCAGCGCAGCTGCCGGTCGCAGTCGACCTGGTCGCAGTTGGAGTTGACCACCACGACGTGCCAGCCGCCGAGGTCGTAGGAGTAGTAGCCCAGCTCGGGATCGCCCGCGCGCTCGCCGAAGTACGCGAAGTACGGCGCGGCCCCGTCGGTGCGGTAGTCGTGGTTGCCGACCGTCGGCCGGGTCCGGTCGCGGTGGCGGCCCCAGGTCGGGTCGTAGCAGCGGTCGAAATTGCGCGCGCTGCCGTCCGGGTAGACGTTGTCGCCGAGGGTGAACACCGTGCCCGGGATGTCGTCCAGCAGCTTCGCCGTACGCGCCGAGCCGCTGCCGCAGGCGGCGATGTCGCCCGCCCCGACCAGCACCGTGTCACCCGGAGCGGCGGACGCCGGTGTGCCGGGCGCTGGGGCGGCGTACGCCGGGGTGCTGAGGCCGACGAGCAGGAAGGTGCAGGCGAGCAGGCTCCAGCGCTTCACGGCCACCATTCTGGCGCTAAAACCGACAAACTGCGAGAACGCGGATAATCCGCGCGTCGTGGCACCCGGGGTGCTATTGCTGAGCGGCGACGGGCGTACGCGGCATCGCCACGACCGCCGCGCCCATGAGGATCGCGACCACCGCGACGGAGAGGAAGACGCGGCTGGACGCCGCGGCCAGGTCCGGCAGCACGAAGTTGGCGATGGCGCCGAACAACGCGACCCCGACCGCGCTGCCGACCGACCGGGAGAACATGTTGCCCGCGGTGACCACCCCACGCTCCGACCAGCCGACGGTCGTCTGCGCGGCGATGAGCGTCGGGGCGGCCGTCCAGCCCATGCCGAGGCCGACGACGAAGCACACCGCTCCGACCACCCACACCGGGGTGCGCGTACCCAGGAAGGCGGTCAGCAGGCAGCCGGTGATCGCCACCGAGCTTCCGATGATGGCCGTGGTGCGGAACCCGAACCGCATGTACGCCCGCCCGGACAGCGACGCGGCGAGCGGCCAGCCGAGGGTGAACGTGGCCAGCGCGAAGCCCGCGACGAGCGGCCCGGTCCCGAGTACGCCCTGCACGTAGGTGGGCACGTACGACGTCAATCCGATGAGGACGATGCCGACGCCCGCCGAGACCAGGCTGCTGGTGAGCAGGATCCGCCGACGGAACACCCACAGCGGAACCACCGGTTCGGCGGCCCGGCGTTCCACGAACACGAAGACGACGAGCAGCGCCAGTCCGGCCGCGGGAACGCCGATCCCGGCCGGCGACACCCAGGGCCACGCCTCCCCGCCTTCGAGCAGCCCCAGGATCAGCAGCGTCACGCCGGTGGTGAGCAGGACCGCGCCCCGATAGTCCAGGACCGGCTTCCGGCGTACGACGTCCTCGTGGAGGTGGCGCATGAGCATGACGCCGGCGAGCAGGCACAGCGGGATGTTGATGAAGAAGATCCACCGCCAGTCGACGAACTGGGAGAAGACGCCGCCGAGCGTCGGGCCGACCACCGACGAGATGGCCCACACGCTGGCGAGGTAGCCCTGGACCTTGCCTCGTTCGGCGGTCGTGTAGACGTCGCCGACGATCGTCATGCTCATCGGCTGGATGGCGCCGGCGCCCAGGCCCTGCACCGCCCGGAAGATGATCAAGGCGACCATGGACCAGGCGAAGCCGCACAGGATGGAGCCGACCAGGAAGAACCCGATGCCCAGCAGCATCATGGGCTTGCGGCCGAACAGGTCGGCGAGCTTGCCGTAGATGGGCACGGTGACGGCCTGCGCGAGCAGGTAGACCGAGAACAGCCACGGGAACTGGTGGAACCCGCCGAGACTCGCGACGACCGAGGGCACGGCCGTCGCGATGACGGTCGAGTCGATCGCCACCAGACCGATGGACAGCATCAGCGAGATGAGGAGTGGACCACGGGCCGACCGGAAGCCGACATCAGCTCGAGTAATGGGTGACTGGCCGGTCTGCTCGATACTCCGCACCCGCCGATCCTATGCCCGGACCGGTCGGTGGCTGGCTGATGTCGCATCCGTGCGCGATGCTGGCCAACGTGACGACTCCTCAAGATCTCGACGAGCGGTTCCGGAAGACGGTCGCGGGCCTGCCCGTTCCGGCCGAGCCCACGGCCGGGTGGGGTGAGCTGTCCCCGGACCGGGCGCTGCGGCTGTTCGACGCGCAGATGACCAGCCGCCACCTGGACCTGGCGGCACGCTGGCTGCGCGGATTCGGCGAGGGTTATTACACGATCGGGTCCTCCGGCCACGAAGGCAACGCCGCCGTCGCCGAGGCGCTGCGCTACAGCGACCCGGCCCTGCTCCACTACCGCTCGGGCGCGTTCTACTGCGTACGCGCGGGACAGCCGGCGGACTCCGGCGTCGACCCCGTCCGGGACGTGCTGCGGGGCATCGTCGCGTCGGCGCAGGAGCCCATCTCGGGCGGCCGGCACAAGGTGTTCGGCAACCGCGCCCTCAACGTCGTCCCGACGACGTCCACGATCGCGTCGCACCTGCCCCGGGCGGTCGGCATCGGGTACGCCATCGAGCGCGCTCGCGCCGCGGCCACCGCCCAGCGGAAGAAGAGCGCTGCGGCTCGCGTACCAGTCGGATCGTCGGAGCTGGAAGCGCACGTGGCCGGAACCCTCGGCACCTGGCCGGCCGACGCGGTGGTGGTGTGCTCGTTCGGCGACGCGTCGGTGAACCACGCGTCGGCGCAGGCCGCGTTCAACGCGGCCGGCTGGTGCGACCACAGCGGCCTGAAGCTGCCCGTGTTGTTCGTCTGCGAGGACAACGGGCTCGGGATCAGCGTGAAGTCGCCCGCGGGCTGGATCGAGGCGAGTCTGCGGTCCAAGCCGGGCCTGCGGTACTCGCAGGCGGACGGCACCGAGCTGGCCGAGACCTACGAGGCGGCGCGCGAGGCGGCCGACTGGGTGCGCCGCCACCGGCGACCGGCGGTGCTGCACCTGCGCACGGTACGCCTCATGGGGCATGCGGGCGCGGACGCCGAACTGGGCTACCGGACGTCGCGGGAGATCGAGGCCGACGCCGAGCGTGATCCGCTGCTGCTGACCGCGGCCCGGCTGGTGGCCTCGGGCCTGGCCACGCCCGACGAGCTGCTGGCCCGCTACGACGAGATCGGTTGGCAGGTACGCAAGACGGCCGAGGAGGTCATGGTCGAGCCGAAGCTGGCCACGGCGGCCGAGGTGATCGCGCCGCTGGCGCCGAAACGGCCGCTGCGGGTGGCCCGGGTGGTGTCCGAGGCGGGGGAGCGCGCGGCGGGGCCGCTGGCGGTCAAACGCGGACCCGCGCCGAACGGCCCGGTGACGCTGGCCCAGGCGATCAACGCGACGCTGGCCGACGCCCTGGTCACCAACCCCGCCGTCGTGCTGTTCGGCGAGGACGTCGCGGCCAAGGGCGGCGTCTACGGGGTGACGAAGGGACTGCGGGAGAAGTTCGGGCCGAGTCGGGTTTTCGACACGATGCTCGACGAGACGACCATCCTCGGCCTGGCCAACGGCGCGGGGCTCGGCGGGCTGCTGCCCGTCCCGGAGATCCAGTACCTCGCGTACCTGCACAACGCGGAGGACCAGCTGCGCGGCGAGGCCGCCAGCATGACGTTCTTCTCGACCGGCCGCTACCGGAACCCGATGGTCGTGCGGATCGCCGGGCTGGCGTACCAGGAGGGCTTCGGCGGCCACTTCCACAACGACAACTCCCTGGCCGTGCTGCGCGACATCCCCGGCCTGGTGGTCGCCTGCCCGGCCCGCGCCGACGACGCCGCCGCGATGCTGCGGACCTGCCTCGCGGCCGGGCAGGCGGACGGCACGGTCAGCGCCTTCATCGAGCCCATCGCCCTCTACCACACGCGTGACCTCTACGAATCCGGCGACGGCCAATGGCTCGCGGAATACCCGCCGCCCAACCGCTGGGGCGCCACGCACGTGCCGATCGGGCGCGCCCGCACCTACGGGGTCGGCGACGCCGACACGCTCACGATCATCACCTTCGGCAACGGCCTGCGCATGTCGCTCCGGGTCGCGGCCCAGCTCGCGGAACAGGGGGTGGGCACGCGGGTGGTCGACCTGCGCTGGCTGTCCCCGCTGCCCGAGGCAGATGTGGTACGCGAGGCGGCGGCGACGGGGCGCGTCCTGATCGTCGACGAGACCCGCCGATCCGGGGGAGTGGCCGAAGGCGTCCTCGCGGCGTTGGTCGACGCCGGCTATGTCGGAGCCGTCCGCCGGGTCGCCGCCGCGGACACGTACATCCCGCTCGGCCCGGCCGCCAGAACGGTGCTGGTGAACGAAGACATGATCATGGCGGCCGCGCGTAGTTTGCTCGCTGTCTGAGTTTGTCCGCGCCCCGATCGGTGCGCCACTTGCGCGACGAGCTAGAACTGTGTGAACTACCCGTTGACCGGTGTGCGCCGGTCGGCCCGTCCGGATGGACGAGGCGAAGCCGAAAGGGAGGCACTCTAACGTGAGCGCGACCGCTGGTCAGGCCGCCGATGGCGTACGCAGCCTGGCGGACCGGTTCGGTGTTGAGCCGGACATGGTGGTCATGGAGATGGGATACGACGAGGACGTCGACCACGATCTCCGTGACGCGCTGATTGACCGCTGCGGGGAGCTGGTCGACGAGGACACCGACGAGGTGGTCGACGCGGTACTGCTGTGGTACCGCGACGGCGACGGGGATCTGGTCGATCTGCTGGTCGACGCCCTTACTCCGCTGGCCGACAACGGGGTGGTCTGGTTGCTGACCCCCAAGGCCGGCCGAGACGGTCACGTCGAGCCCAGTGACATCAGCGAATCCGCACCGACTGCGGGTCTCGCCCAGACCACCACGCTGAGCGCGGGCAAGGACTGGGCCGCCGCCCGTCTCGTCGCGCCGAAGGCGGCGCGCTCGAAGCGTTAGGTCTTTCTTCTTGGGGAATCCCTGCCTTGTGAGGAGTTGCCATGGCGGGTCCGCTGGACGTGGGCTCAGTCGCGCCCGATTTCATCCTGAAAGACCAGAACAACCAGGAAGTTCGGCTTTCTGCCTTCCGGGGACGCCGTAACGTCCTGCTGGTCTTCTACCCGCTCGCCTTCAGCGGCACCTGCCAAGGCGAACTGGGCCACCTCCGGGACCGCCACGGCGACTACACCGACCTCGCCGAGGTGCTGACCGTCAGCGTCGACTCGGCGTACGCCCACAAAACCTGGGCCATCGACCAAGGCTACGAATTCCCGCTGCTCGCGGACTTCTGGCCACACGGCGCGGTGGCCCAGGCATACGGCGTGTTCAACCCCGACAAGGGGTACGCCAACCGCGGCACCTTCATCGTCGACATCGACGGCATCATCCGGTACGCCGAAATGAACGAACCCGGCGACGCCCGGGACCCAGACGCCTGGCTCAAAGCCCTCGCCGCCCTCTAGCGCTTCCCTCTTTCGCGCTTCTCTCTTTCGCGCTGGATCAGGGTTCTGGGTCGAATCTTGACCCAAGATTCGACCCAGAACCCTGATCCGCTTCCGGCCGACGATGATCCACATCCCGGTATGTGTCGCGAGACCGGCCTGCGGCGACACCGAACGGGATGTGGATCATCGCCACCAGCCCGGCGGCGCGAATGGCGTTCGCGCAAGATCACGCCGATCGGGTAGACTGCCCAGGTTCCCCGGGCCCGCGCGCCTGCGGACGGGCGCGTAGCTCAGCGGAAGAGCATCCGCCTTACAAGCGGAGGGTCGCTGGTTCGAACCCAGCCGTGCCCACACCGAAACGGGAGCGGCGCCCGGCGGAGCCGGGCGCCGCTTAGCAACGATCAGGGCTTGCCGTCGTACGCATCCTGCAGCGCCTGGACGTCCAGCTTCTGCATGCCGAACATGGCCTGGGTGGCCCGCTGCGCCCCGGCTGGGTCGGGTCCGCCGATGAGGCTGCTGAGCTGCTGCGGGATGATCTGCCAGGAGAGGCCGAACTTGTCCTTGAGCCAGCCGCACTGGCTCTCCTCGCCGCCGTCGGCGGTCATGGCGTCCCAGTAGTAGTCGACTTCCTTCTGGTCGGCGCAGTCGACCACGAACGAGACGGCTTCGGTGAACTTGAAGTCCGGGCCGCCGTTGAGGGCCTGGTAGCGCTGACCCGCGATCTCGAAGTCCACCACCATGGCGGTTCCGGCCGGCTTCGGCATCCCTTCGCCGTACCGGGAGACTTCCAGGATGCGGGCGTCCGGGAACAGGCCGACGTAGAACTCGGCCGCCTGCTCGGCTTCGTTGTCGAACCAGAGCATCGGAGTGATCTTCTGCGTCATCGTCTTCTCCTTACGCGATGTGCGTGATGAAGTGCGCTTACACCCAGGCGTCGAACGAGCGCGGGCGGATACGACAACCGCCGGGAAGTAATTTCCGGAGGACCTATTCTGGGGTGGGCGGGTGGTAGTCGATCGTCGTGGTGACTTCTGAGCCCAGTTCCACGGTGCGCGAGACCGTGCAGAGCCGGTCGTGGGACATCTTGACCAGGCGCGGCAGCATCTCTCGGGCGGCGTCGCCGGCGGGGCCTTCGGGGAAGCTCACCGTGAACTCGACGGCGAGGTTCGTCATGCGGTTGCCGCCGGTCTCGTCGCGGATCTTGTCGCCGGTGCCGCGTACGCGGAATTCGACGGGCTCGCCCCGGCGGCTGACGACGAGGTCCACGTCGATCGCCGTGCAGCCGGCGATGGCGGTGAGCAGCAGCTCGACCGGGGTGAAGTTGGGGTCGTCGCCGCCTTGGCCGACGCTGATCTCGCCGCCTCGGACGTTGCGAGCGGTGTACTTGCCCACGCTGGTGCGCTCGATCTCGATCGAGCGGAAGGTCTCGTCTGCCACGATCTCGACGGTACGTCACGGGGACGGCCGGCACGGGCACCTGGCGCATACCGAAGACCCCGGCGGGCTCTCGCGAACCCGCCGGGGCCAAAGAGCGGGCTCGACCGAGCCCACCGGGGAAAGGGATCAGGTGTGGGCCGCCGAGTTCCCGGCGAGCTTGGTCGTGGCGATGTCGTTGGCGAGGATCGCCGTCTCCACCGCGGCCACCGAGGAGGACGAGTCCACCCCGGGCAGCGTCGCGACGTTCAGGGCGTACAGCCGGAATTCGTAGAGGTGGCTGGTGCCGCCCGGGCAGGGCCCGAAGTACTGGAGCGCCTTGTCGCCGGTGCTCATGCCCTTCTGTTTGGCCCCGGAGATCCCTGGGACGCTGAAGCCGAGCCCGAGTCCTTCGGGCAGGAACGTACGCGATGCCGGGAGGTCCCAGATCACCCAGTGCTTGTTGCTGTTGGCCGTGTCGATCAGGACGATCGCGTAGCTCTTGGCGGCGGTCGTCCCCGGTCCCCAGGACATCGGGGGTGAGATGTCATTGCCCGACACACCGTCCTGCTGACAGGTGTACTTCGTCGGGATCGAACCGTTGTTGGCGAAGGCCGTGCTGGTCAGCGCGAACGGCGGCGTGGCGAATTTCAGCCGCACGATGACGTTGTCCAGTGTGCTCGGCGTACCGCCGTCCTTGTCGTTGTTGGTCGAGGTCAGCCACAGCCCGCCGTCGGGCGTCTTGACGATGGTCCGCAGCCGGCCCCAGGTGCCGTTGAAGAACGCCCGGGGCGTGTCGGTGGTGGAGCCGGTGATGTGCATGACCCACAGCCGTCCGCCGCGTACGGCGGCCATGTAGATCCAGTCGTTGACGATCTCCAGGCCACTCGGCGACGCCGAGGCGACGTCCCAGGTGCGTACCGGATTGGTCATGCCGCTGGTGCTGCAGCTGCCCTCGCAGGTCGGCCAGCCGTAGTTGGCGCCGGGTTTGATCAGGTTGAGCTCGTCGAACGTGCTGTCGCCGAACTCCGACTCCCAGAGCCGTCCGGCCGAGTCCCAGGCCAGGCCCTGCGGGTTGCGGTGGCCGTAGCTGTAGACCCGGGTGCCGAACGGGTTGCCGGGCGCGGCGGCGCCGGTCGGGGTGACGCGCAGGATCTTGCCGTTGAGGGAGCTGAGGTTCTGCGCCTTCGTCCCGTCCTGGGCGTCGCCGGTGGTGATGTAGAGGTAGCCGTCCGGCCCGAACTTGATGCGGCCGCCATTGTGGAACCGGTTCTTCGCGATGCCGGTCACCAGCGCCTCGCGGGCACCGATGGCGCCGTTCTCGTACTTGAACCGGACGACCCGGTTGTCCGACGCCGCGGTGTGCATGACGTAGACGTAGTGGTCGCTGGCGAAGGTCGGCGAGACAGCCAGTCCGAGCAGGCCGCCTTCGCCGCTGGTGGTGACCGCCTCGGTGATCTTGCCGATGACCGTGCGCTGCCCGGCCGAGGTCACCTTGACGATCTCGAACCGATCCCGTTCGGCGACGAGCGCGGTGCCGTCCGGCAGGAAGCCGATGCCCCACGGCAGATCCATCGCCGCGTTCACGGTGCGGTCCAGGACCGGGTCGCCGCCCGTGCCGCCGGTTCCGCCCGCGGTGGTCGTCACCGACAGTCCGGCGCTGCGCGCGGACACGTTGCCGTTCGCGTCGAAAGCCTCGACCGAGAACACGTACGTCGTGCTCGGGGTAAGGGAATCGGCGGTCGCCGTCAGATCCGGCACCGTCGCGAACTGCACGCCGTCTTTGAACACGTGATAACCCGTGACGCCGATGTCGTCGGTCGACGCGGTCCAGGCCAGGCTCACGCTGGTCGCGGCCACATTAGTGGTACGCACACCGCTGGGTTGGCTTGGGGGAGTGGTGTCGTCGCTGGGCGGCGTCGTGATGGGCACGTTGTTGCTCGCCTGCGAAGCGTTGCCCACCGCGTCGTACGCCAGCACGGTGATGACGTAGGTCGTGTTGGGCGTCAGGGCGAGCGTGGCCGTCGTGATGTTCCCGCCGACCACCTGGACGATGTTGCCGCCGTTGTAGACCTTGTACTGCGCGACGCCCACGTTGTCCGTGGCCGCGTCCCAGGCCAGGTCGACGCCGTAGGGACGGACCTCGCCGACCACACGCAGGTTCGCCGGCGCGGTTGGCGGCTGCGTGTCGGCGGGCGCGGTCACCCGGAGGCGGTCGAGGTTGGGCCCGCCGTTGACGGTCGTCGCGGCGGCTTTGATCTTGTTGGTGCCGGCGGTCAGGCTGAGGCTGACCGTGCGGTCGGCCCAGGTGTCCCAGTCCGTGGTGCTCGGGAAGCTGATCCCCGGGGCGGCGACCGTTCCGTTGACGCTGACGTCCATCGGCCGGTCCACGGTGGTCCCGTTGGAGTACCGCAGGGTCACCGGATAGATCCCCGCCGACGGTACGCCGACCGTCCATTCGACGCCGGAGCCGACGGCGTTGTCGCCGTTGACGAATCCGCTACCGGTGTATCCGGTGTGGTTGGACTCGACGACGCCCGACATGATGACGGCGTCCTCGGCCTGATAGTCGGTGAAGCTCGGCGGCGCCTCGAACTCCAGGTAGTCGATGTTCGCGTCGCCGTTGGCCGTGGTGGCGGCCAGTTTGATCGTGTTGGTGCCCGCCACGACCGGCACACTGACGGTCTTGGTGACCCAGGTGGTCCAGGCGCCGGTGCCCGCGAAGGACACCGCCGACGCCGCGGCCGTGCCGTTGACGAGGACGTCCGCCGGGCGATCGGTGGTGGTGCCGTTGGCGTACCGGAGGCTCAGGACGGCCGTGCCCGCGTTGGGCGAGCTGACCGTCCAGGTCACCGAGCCGCCGACGGCGTTGGCGGTGTTGCAGAACCCGGTTCCGGAGAACCCGGTCCAGTTCGAGTCGATCGTGCCGTCGCAGACGGCGGGGGCGTCCTCCGCCTCGAATCGGGTCGGGGCCGCAGCGGCCGGAATAGCCGGGGCCAGCGCCGTCATCAGTAGTCCGGCGGCCAGGGTGCTGCACACGCGCCGCGCTCTTCCGCGCATGCCTCCACTCCCTCCATTAGATAGGCAAACTTACTAACTGTTGCCCTGGATCAGAACGCATGGATGCGAGGCATGTCAATAGGTGAGAGCAAGTCGGGGCCACGAGCCGTTGACGCGTCGGTAGCACGTCTGTAACGTTTGGCCAATCCATTGCAAGATTCTTGCATCGGAATGTTCAATTTCTCGCTCATCTCCGCAACTTCAGCAGTGCACCTTTGGGGTCCTGCTGCGTTCCCACCCCCATCACGGAGAGGTTCCACAGTGAGGAAGAGTCCCCAGACGGCCCGCTTGGCGGTGCTGACGGCGATGGCCGTCGCGCTGGCCTGGGCCGCGCCGGTCACACCGGCCGCGGCGGCGGGCGGCCCCAACCTGTCGCTGGGCAAGTCCGCCTCGGCGAGCAGCACGAACGACGTCTACGCGGCGTCCAACCTGAACGACGGCAACCAGGCGACCTACTGGGAGAGCGCGAACAACGCGTTCCCGCAGTGGGGGCAGATCGATCTCGGCACCGCGACCAGCGTCGACCAGATCAAGCTGAAGCTCCCGACGGGGTGGGGGGCGCGTACCCAGACGCTGTCGGTGCAGGGGAGCACCGACGGTTCGTCGTTCGCCACGATCGTGGCCTCGGCCGGTCACACGTTCGACCCCGCGTCGAGCAACACGGTGACGATCAATTTCGGGGCGACGTCCACCCGGTACGTCCGGGTGACCATCACCGCCAACACCGGCTGGTCCGCCGGTCAGCTGTCCGAGCTGGAGGTCTACGGCGTCGCGTCCAGCTCGTCGAACCTGGCCTCGGGTAAGACGATGACGGAGAGCGGCCACAACCAGAACTACGCGGCGGCCAACGCCAACGACGGGAACCAGTCGACCTACTGGGAGAGCGCCAACAGCTCGTTCCCGCAGTGGTTGCAGGTCGACCTCGGATCGGCGGTGAGCGTCAACAAGATCGTGCTGAAGCTGCCCACCGGCTGGGAGGCGCGTACGCAGACGATCGAGGTGCAGTCGGGCACCGTCGCCGGCAGCCTGACCAGCCTCCTCGCGGCGACCGGGTACGCCTTCACGCCGAGCGGCAACACGGTGACGATCACGTTCAACGCCACGACCGCCCGCTATCTGCGCCTGGTGGTCACGGCGAACACGGTGTGGCCGGCCGCGCAGATCGCGGAGTTCGAGGTCTACGGACCGTCCACCGGGGACACCCAGGCGCCGACCGCGCCGGGGAGCCTCGCGTACACCGAACCGGCCACCGGGCAGATCAAGCTGACCTGGGCGGCGGCCACGGACAACGTCGGCGTCACGGCGTACGACGTGTTCGGAAACGGCACGCTGCTGACCAGCGTCGGCGGCACCACCCTGACCTACACGGACACCCAGTCGGCCAGTGCCACCGTCAGCTACTTCGTCCGGGCGCGCGACGCCGCCGGCAACCAGTCCGGCAACAGCAACACCGTGACGCGTACGGGGCAGAGCGGGGACACCACGCCGCCGAGCGCGCCGACGAGTCTCGCGTACACCCAGCCGGCCTCGGGCCAGATCAAGCTGACCTGGGCGGCGGCGAGCGACAACATCGGCGTCACCGGCTACGACGTGTACGCCAACGGCAGCGTCCGGGCCTCGGTGAACGGGTCGACGCTGACCTATACGGACAGTCAGGCCGACACGGCGACCGTCTCCTACTACGTCATCGCCAAGGACGCGGCGGGCAACCAGTCCGCGGCGAGCAACACGGTGACGCGTACCGGCAGCGGCACGGGTGCCAACCTGGCGGCGGGCAAGCCGATCACCGCCTCCAGCACGGTGTTCACCTTCGTCGCGGCCAACGCCGACGACAACGACGTCACCACCTACTGGGAGGGGGCCGGCGGGGCGTACCCGAGCACGCTGACCGTGCAGCTCGGGGCGAACGCGGCGGTCAGCTCGATCGTCGTCAAGCTGAACCCCGACGCGGCCTGGGCCACCCGTACGCAGACCTTCGAGGTGCTGGGCCGCGAGCAGAGCGCGAGCGGATTCAGCACGATCAAGGCGTCGGCGAGCTACACCTTCAACCCGTCGTCCGGCGGCAACACGGTGACGATCCCGGTCTCCGCGACCGTCGCCGACGTGCAGCTCAAGTTCACGGCCAACTCGGGCGCACCGAACGGGCAGGTGGCCGAGTTCCAGGTGATCGGAACCCCGGCGCCGAACCCGGACCTCACCCTCACGGGCGTCTCGTGGAGCCCGGCGTCGCCGATCGAGACGGACGCGGTCACCCTGTCCGCGACGGTGAAGAACAGCGGCACGGCGGCCTCCCCGGCGTCGAACGTGAACTTCTACCTCGGCACTACCAAGGTGGGCACGGCGACCGTCGGCGCACTGGCGGTCAACGGCACGGCCACCGTCACCGCGAACATCGGTGCCAAGGACGCGGGCACGTACGCCGTCTCGGCGAAGGTGGACGAGGCGAACACCGTCGTCGAACTGAACGACGCCAACAACGCGTACGCGTCCTCGACGAACCTGGTCGTGGCACCGGTCGCGACGTCGGACCTGCTGCCGGGGGCGGTCTCCTGGTCGCCGGGCAACCCGTCGGCGGGCAACACCGTGACGTTCTCGGTGTCGATCAAGAACCAGGGCAGCATCGCCTCGGCGAGCGGCGCTCACGGCATCACGGTGACCGTGAAGGACGCGAGCGGCGCGACGATCACGACCAAGACCGGTTCCTACTCGGGCACGATCGCGGCCGGGGCGACCACCAGCCCGGTCAGCCTCGGCACGTGGACCGCGGTGAACGGCAAGTACACCGTGACCACCACGATCGCGGTGGACGCCAACGAGCTGGCCGTCAAACAGGGCAACAACACCAGCACGACGTCCTTCTTCGTCGGCCGCGGGGCGAACCTGCCCTATGACATGTACGAGGCCGAGGACGGCACGACCGGCGGTGGCGCGACGGTGATCGGTCCTAACCGGACGATCGGCGATCTCGCCGGTGAGGCTTCCGGGCGCAAGGCCGTGACCCTCGGCAGTACCGGCTCGTACGTGCAGTGGACCACCAAGAACCCGACGAACACCCTGGTGACCCGGTTCTCGATGCCGGACTCGTCGGGCGGCGGCGGGCAGACGTCGTCGCTGAGCATCTACGTCGACGGGGTGTTCCACAAGTCGATCCCGCTGACCTCGCGCTACGCCTGGCTCTACGGCGCGGAGGCCGGCCCCGGCAACTCGCCGGGCTCGGGCAGCCCGCGGCACATCTACGACGAGGCCAACATCATGTTGGACACGACGGTGGCGGCCGGGCACACCATCCGGCTGCAGAAGGATTCGGGCAACCCGCTGACCTACACGATCGACTTCGTCAACCTGGAGCAGGTCTCCGCGTTGGCGAACCCCGATCCGGCCAAGTACGCCGTCCCGAACGGCTTCACGCACCAGGATGTGCAGAGCGCCCTGGACCGGGTGCGGATGGACACGACGGGCACCCTCGTCGGCGTCTACCTGCCGGCCGGCACCTACGAGACGGCACAGAAGTTCCAGATCTCCGGCAAGGCCGTCCAGGTGGTCGGCGCGGGCATCTGGTACACCCGATTCCAGACGCCGCAGGGCCAGGAGAACACCGACGCCGGATTCGCGGTGCAGAGCACGGCCAACGGCTCGTCCTTCAAGCACCTGGCCTTCTTCGGCAACTACACGTCGCGGATCGACGGTCCCGGCAAGGTCTGGGGCGAGCTGAAGGACGTCTCCAACCTGACCATCGACGACGTCTGGGTGGAGCACACAGTCTGCATGTACTGGGGCGTCCACAACGACCACGTCACCATCAAGAACGCGCGCATCCGCGACACGTTCGCCGACGGGGTCAACTTCACCAGCGACAGCACCGCGCTGTCGGTGAGCAACAGTGAGGGCCGGTCCAACGGCGACGACGCGTTCGCGCTGTTCTCGGCGATTGACGGCGGCGGCAGCGTCGGCAACCACGGCAACGTCTTCGAGAACCTCTCGGCGACGCTGACCTGGCGCGCGGCGGGCCTGGCCGTCTACGGCGGGTACGACAACGTCTTCCGCAACCTCTACATCGCGGACATGCTGACGTACTCCGGCATCACGGTCAGCTCGCTCGACTTCGGCTATCCGTTCGTCGGCTTCGGCTCGTCGCCGCCCACCCAGTTCCAGAGCATCAGCCTGGTACGCGCGGGCGGGCACTTCTGGGGCGCTCAGACCTTCGGGGCGATCTGGTGCTTCGCGGCGTCGAAGCAGTTCCGTGGCATCCGGTTCAGCGACATCGACATCGTGGACCCGACCTACTCGGGCATCATGTTCCAGTCGAAGTACCCGGAGGCCCAGCCGATCACGGACACCACGTTCACCAACGTCTCGATCAGCGGCGCGCAGCGCAGCGGCGACGCCTACGACGCCAAGTCGGGCTTCGGGATCTGGGTGAACGAGATGCCGGAGTCGGGCCAGGGTCCGGCGGTCGGGTCGGCCACCTTCACCAACCTCACGTTCAGCAACAACTACCAGAACATCAAGAACACCACGACCACGTTCACCCTCACGATCAACTGATCATGAGCCCGGAGGCCGTTCCTACTGAGCGGCCTCCGGGTCGGTGACATCGGCGTACGCCGCGTCGAGGGCCTCGACCGCCGCGTCGGCGGAGACCGCCACGGCGATGCCGTGCTCGCCCGCGCCGAGCGTGATCGTCCGGCCGCGCAGCCGCTCGTCGGCGATCACGGGCCAAGGCTTGGCCGAGCCGAACGGGGTGATCGTCCCGCGCTCGTATCCGGTCGCCTCCTTGGCGGTCGCCGCGTCCGGCATGGACAGCCGGCTGACGCCCAGCAGCGCCCGCAGCTTCGGCCAAGAGATCACCCGATCTCCAGGAACCAGGGCGAACAGGTAATCGTCGTCACCCCGGCGGACCACGATCGTCTTCACGACGTCCGGGATCTCCACGCCGCGCGCGGTGGCCGCCTCTGCCAGACTCCGGACGGGCCCGTGCTGGATCAGCCGGTGTTCCAGTTCGGCGGCGGCGAGCGCGTCGAGCGCAGGATTGCTCATAGTCGTCAGCCTATCGGCTGGGCGAGCCGGGCGAGGAAGTCATCGGCCAGCCGGGTCTGCCGGTCGGCCGGAAACCGGTCCGGATCGAAGAGCGCCTGCACGACCAGCCCGTGCGTGAACGCCAGTGCCGTCGCGGCCACCTCGTCGGGATCGCCGGGCGGCAGTTCGCCCCGCCGGTAAGCCTCCACGATGGACTCCCGCAGCGCCGTTCGAATCCTTTCGTAGCGCCGGGTCTGGGCAGCGAACAGGTCCAGATCGGCCAGGGCCACGTCCCAGGAACTCACCCAGATCCGGTTCATCGCCAGCCCGTCCGGGGTCAGCGGCAGGATGTTGCGGATGTGCGTACGCAGTGCGGGCAGCCCCGGTGCCGGGGCCGCCAATCTCGTGCGCTGCGCTGTGCGTATCTCCAAGATGTCGAGGGCGTGGGCGACCAGCTCGCGCTTGCCCGCGAAGTAGTGGGTGACGAGTCCGGTCGACGCCCCGAGTGCCGCCGCCACCGCGCGGAGGGTGAGTCCCGGGAAGCCGTGCTCGGCCAGGACCCGCCAGACGGCGGCCGAGACGTCTTCGCGACGGGCGTCATGATCAGCGCGGGCGGGAGGCATGTACGCTAGTGTACGTACCGAACGTTTGTTATGTACTCGCGGTTGTCCTGTAATCGGAGGTCGTATGTTCGCCCTGTCCCTCACCGACGACGCCGAGCTGCGCCCGCTGGAGCCCTGGGACGCGTCCGAGTTCGCCGAGCACATGGACCGCGCGCGTGAGCACATCCGGCCGTGGGTGGGCGCGGGGTTCGTCAACGACGACGCGCGGCTGGTCCTGCAGCGGTACGCCGACAAGCACGCGAAGGACGCTGGCGGCATCTGGGGCATCTGGTGGCACGGGAAGCTGGTCGGCGGGGTGCTGCTCGTGTCGTTCGACGCCGCCTCGGGGGTGAGCGAGGCGGGCTGCTGGCTGGAACCGGCCGCGGTCGGCAACGGCCTGATCACTCGCGCGGCGACCCACCTGCTGAACTGGGTGATCCTGGAGCGCGGCATCGAGCGCGTCGAGTGGCACTGCAACGCGCGCAACGCGCCCAGCATCGCCGTGGCGAAACGCCTGGGCATGCGCCTCGACGGGATCATTCGGTCGGCGGCTCCGGCACTCGGCGGCGGGCGGTCGGACATGCACATCTGGTCCGTGCTCGCCGACGAGTGGCGCGCCCGCCAAGGCGGAGCCGACCCCGACAAGGCGGCGGTCGACGCGCTGGCGACGGCGTTCTTCGCGCTGTTCACGAACACCGGCGGCGTCGTGCCGGACGTGAGCCGGATCCGTGACCTGTTCGTCCCGGACGGCGTCATCGCCAACGGCGGCCCCAAGGCCGGGCTCTATGACCTCGACGCGTTCGCCGCACCCCGGCAGGCCCTGCTCACCTCGGGCGAGCTGACCGACTTCGCCGAGGCGGAGACCTGGGAGCGGACCGAGTTCTTCGGCGACGTGGCGCACCGGCTCTGCGGCTATCGCAAGGAGGGGGTGCTCCGCGGGGAGCCGTTCACCGGGACGGGAACCAAGAGCATGCAGTTCCTGCGTACGCCGGACGGGTGGCGGCTGACTACCGTCAGCTGGGACGACGACCGGACGCCAACGCCGTGAGCAGGACCGTGCGGGCCTCCGCCAGACTCGGGCCGTACCAGGTCAGATGGCGCCCGGAGAGGAGCACCGACGGAGTCGGCGCGAAGAACTCCGGGCCGTCGGTCGCGGTGAAGGCGTACGGCTCGTCCGGCAGGATGGCCAGCTCGGGTTCCCGCGCCCGGATCAGTTCCAGCGACGGGCGCGGATAGCGCTCCGGATCGTCGCCGAACACGTTGACGATCCCCAGCCGTCGTAACAGGTCCCCGGCGAACGTGCCGCTGCCGAGGACCACCCAGGGCTTGCGCCAGACCGGAATCACCGCCCGAGTGGTCCGGTCCGGGGGTGGCGCGGTCCATGCGACCTCGGCGTCCGCCAGCCACGCCGGCCGGTCCGCGCCCAGCGCGGCCAGCAGGCGGGACAGGGAGGCGAAGGCGGCGTCGAGGTCGCGCGGATAGGTCACCCACACCGGTACGCCGGCCGCCCCGAGCGCCGCGACGTCCTCCTCCCGGTTCTCCTCGACGTTGGCCAGGACCAGGTCGGGCCGCAGTTCGAGGAGGCGATCGACCGACGGGTACTTCGTGCCGCCGACCCGGGGCAGGTCGAGCCCGGCGGGATGGGTGCAGTAGTCCGTCGCGCCGGCCAGGATGCCCGGCAGCGTCATGGCGACCGCCTCCGTCAGCGACGGGACGAGCGAAACCACGCGCCGGGGCGGATGGGGCAGGTCGACGTCGCGATCGAGATCGTCCCTCACAGCGGCTAGTGTTTCATCCCTTTTGCGCCGGGGTACCCCGACCTCATGCAGATCACGATCACCGCGGACGACGTGCGAGCGCTCGCCCAGTCGGGGGACGAGGATCCGGTGCTGGCGCTGATCGACGGCCAGCCCGCCATTCTGCCCGCCGCCGAGCTGGACGACCATGATCACGTCATCTGCACGCAGGTCGCCCTCATCCAGGCGCTCGGGATGGAGGTCACCGACGCCGAGGCGGAGGTCTTCGCCGGGCACCTGACCGCTGATCTGCCCCGGTAAGCCCCGGGTCGCAATCACCCCGGGGCGTCAGCCCACGAGGGAGGGCGAACATGGTTACCGTCACCCATCACGAGCACCATGGCGGAATCCTGCACTGGGACAACGCCATGCAGACCGTGGCCGGCCTCTTCGGGGCGGTCTTCCTGCTGGTCGGCGTCCTCGGGTTCATCCCGGGCATCACCACCAACTACGGGGACATGACCTTCGCCGGACACGACTCCGGCGCGGAGTTGCTCGGGATCTTCCAGGTCTCGGTGCTGCACAACATCGTCCACCTGCTGTTCGGCGTGGCCGGGCTGCTGATGGCGCGTACGCTCAGCGGCGCCCGGATCTTCCTGATCGGCGGCGGCGCGATCTACCTCGTGCTGTGGCTCTACGGGCTGATCGTGGACTCGGGCGGCGACGCCAACTTCGTTCCGCTGAACACCGCGGACAACTGGCTGCACTTCGGCCTCGGCGTCGCGATGATCGCGTTCGGCCTGGCCCTCATGCCCCGGAGGGGGATCACGGGCCGCCGCTCGGGCTGAGGTCCGGGCCTCCCGGCCGCCCGGGCCGCCACGCCTGGGCGCTGCGTGGCTGCTCTCGGCCGCTGCGGGCGCGGGCGGCGGGCCAAGATCGGCGGCTGCCGACAACCTTGGGCGTTTTACGGCGATGACTGGCGGCTGCCGACGATCTTGCCGGTCGCGAACTCGATCGGCGGCGCGAGGCGAGCGCTGGTGCGGGCGAGCGCAGGGAGGTGCGATGGGCGTCAGCGTCGTGGGGCGTGGCGCCAGGCCCGGATGCCTAGGACGCCCACGATCGTCCCGATGACGAGCGAGGCCGCGATGAGCAGGGCGTGCACCCAGAGGAAGCTGGTGGGCGGGCCCTCCCCGATCTGACCGGTCGACCAGGCGCGCGGATCCTTCCAGATGGCCAGCCCGAACCGGGGCCAGATGACCCAGGTCCAGACGCCGACCGCGACCAGGAACGCCGACCAACCACGTGTGATGACCACGAGCAGCGAGTATGCCACCGTCGGCTGAGCGAGGACGGCCGCGGCCGGGGGGCGGGGAGAGACAGCCGGGAATGCCCGGCCCTTTCGGAGTTGTTCTCAGCAACGACGGAAGGAGTGGAAGTGACCTTGTGGCCGGAGCTGGATCTGGCGGAGCGGTATCGGAAGGCTCAGGAGTTCTTCGACGCGCAGGACTACCGCACGGCGGAGAATCTGCTGGTCGAGGTGGTGACGGCCGAGCCGGCCCATCAGGCGTCGCGGCTGCTGCTCGCCCGGACCTACTACCACACCGCTCAGCTGCGCCGGGCCGAAGAGCAGCTGCGCGTGATCATCGAGCGGGAGCCCACGGAGGCGTACGCCCATCTCATGCTGGGCCGGACGCTTCAGCGGGCCAGCCGGCACGAAGAAGCCGTACCGCATCTGCGGATGGCCGCGATCATGATGGGCGAGGGGGCCTGAGCTGCCCGATGTTTGGCCATTGAGGACTGAGGGGCATGCAAGGGCATGCCTTTCCTCTTCCGCAAGATGACCAAGCTCGGACCGCTGCGGTTTCATTTCACCCAGCACGGGTTCTCGTCGTGGGGGCTGAAGATCGGCCGCTGGTCGTGGAACTCCAAGACCCGTTCGCATCGCGTCGACCTGCCGGGACCGCTGTCCTGGAAGCAGAAGCGCTCGAACTAGCGAGCTGGGCGCTCGCCGGGTGGGGCGGTGCGTTGCCTCACCCGGCGAGCCGGTCCGCGCGCCCCCGGCCGGGCGCACGCGGACCTGCCGGGCCCCTGCCTGCTCATCCGCAGGGCAGGCAAGGGCGGGTGGGACCGCACCCCATCGCTTCGGCACGGGGAGAAGCCAGTCCCATGCTGCGCGACGCCGGCGGCCAGCCGGATGCGGTGTGCGACCGGCATCCGCGGCCGGGGGACGGACTCGCCGATCCGTCGACCCGGGCCGAGGGCTCCACGAGCTGCTGGGCAGCCCGGCGGAGTCCACCGTTGACGCAGGCTACCGACGAGGACGTTGCAGGAAGGTTGCACCGTTCGGGGGCAGCCCGTACTCGGCGCGGAGACGGCGTACCTGGGTCTTGGCGAGAGCCTGCTGAGCCAGGTCGGCCCGCCGGGACGCGGCCAGCCGTTCCCAGATCTCCAAGTCGTCGTTCCCGTGTTTGGTGGCCCAGGCTTCCAGGATCGCCGGGTCGTCAGTGGACAGCACCGCGCACCGGACCCGCGCGTCGAGCAGGTCGCGGAGTTCGGCGACGCCCCGCGCTTCCGACATGGGCAGCAGCGGCCCGGCGTACGCCGCCACCGCGGCCGCGGGCTCGCCGCGTTCCAGCGCGTCCCGTACGTCGGCGTAGTCCGCGTCGAGTCCTTCGGCCAGGCGATAGGGCCGGGACTGGACGAGGTCGCCGACGGCCCGCCGCAGCCGGTTGATCTCCACGCGCAGGGTCGCCGGATTGGCGAAGTCCTCGTAGAGCGCGTCGGCGAGCTGGTCGCCGGTCATCCCCTCGGGGTTCTCCCGCAGCAGGACGAGGATCTCGGTGTGCCGCGGGCTGAGGCGTACGCGCCGTCCGTCGAGGAGGAGGACGCCCTCGGACCGATTCAGCGCCGACAGCCGGGCGACCGTGCGTTGTTCGGGCAGCCACAGGCCGTTCTCCGGGGCGCGTCGCCAGGACAGCTCCGCCTCGGCAGCCCGAGCCGCCGCCTTGACCAGGGCCAGGCTGTGCGGATGGGCGACGACGCTGCCGCCGGTGACGTCGATCATGCCGATGATCTCGCCGGTGGCCGGATCGTGGATCGGCGCGGCGGCGCAGGTCCACGGGTGCACCGGCACGCTGTAGTGCTCGGTCGCGAAGATCTGCACCGCTTCGTCCAGCGCCAGCGCGGTGCCGGGCGCGTTCGTCCCGGCGAACCGCTCGTCCCAGATCGCGCCCTCGACGAAGTGGATGCGTTCCCCGGTGTCGCGGACGGTCTTGTGCCCGTCGACCCAGAGCAGCCGGCCCTGGGCGTCGGCGATGGACATCAGGTGGCGGTCGGCCTCGGCCACCCGCCCGACGAGTTCACGCAGCACCGGCAGGACGGCCGAGAGCAGATGATCCTCCCGGTACGCGGCCAGCTCGTCGTCGGTGAGCACGATCGGCGGCGGCGTCTCAGGGTCGACGCGGGCCCGCTGCGACCGTTGCCAGGACTGAGCCACCACGGGTCGCACGTCGAGCTGGTCCGGGGCGGCTCCGGACAGAAACGCCTCGTGCGCGCGGGCTATCTCGCCCGCCCGTTGCTTGTGCTCGGTCCCCGGCTCCGCCAGGTACGGACTGTGCATTTCACCGCCACAGAGAGCTGATGGAACTGAGACTGACACCGCAGTTCCACTCGTGCAACATCCAACCTCGACATGGCCGACTGGGTGACGCTCTCGACCGGGCGACCGACGAAGGATATATTTGCACTCTCAATGCATCTAGTGAGCGGGAGTCGCGATGGGTTCACCCCCCACCACAGCGGACGAGGCGCGTGCGCTGGTCGAAGCCTTCCTCGCCCGGGGGGACCTGCCCACCGAGAAGACGGAGTTCCTCCGCGCCCGGTTCGACGCCGGTCTCGCGTGGCTGCACTACCCGGCCGGGCTGGGCGGTCTCGGGGCGTCCCGGGCTCTGCAACCCGTCGCGGACGAGGCGTTCGCCGCCGCCGGTACGCCGGACAACGAGCCGCGCCGGATCGCGGTCGGCCTCGGCATGGCCGCGCCGACGCTGCTCAAACACGGCACGGCCGAGCAACGGGAGCGCTACCTCCGGCCGCTCTGGACGGGCGAGGAGGTCTGGTGCCAACTTTTCAGCGAGCCCGGGGCGGGCTCGGATCTCGCCGGACTCGCCTGCGCGGCGAGTAAGGACGCCAATGGCTGGGTGATCACGGGACAGAAGGTGTGGACGTCCCAGGCCCACTACGCGCGTTGGGGCATCCTGCTCGCGCGTACCGATCCTGACCTGCCGAAACATCAAGGCATTACGTTCTTCGTCTGCGACATGCGCGCGCCCGGCGTGACCGTCCGCCCGCTGCGGCAGCTCACCGGGGAGGCCGAGTTCAACGAGGTGTTCCTCGACGAGGTCCGGCTCCCGGACGCGGCTCGGCTCGGCGAAGTCGGCGACGGCTGGAGCGTTGCGCGTACCACTCTGATGAATGAAAGGGTGAGCATCGGCGGCGACGCGCTGCCGCGGGAGGGTGGTGCGATCGGGCTGCTCGCGCGGACCTGGCGCGACCGGCCGGAGCTGCGCCGCCCCGGCCTGCACGACGCGGTCCTGCGGGCCTGGGTCCGCGCGGAGGCGGTGCGGCTCACCGGGCTGCGGCTGCGACAGCAGCTCGCGGTGGGCGAGCCGGGGCCGGAGGGCTCGGCGGTCAAGCTGGCCTTCGCCGGCCTCCTGCAGGAGATCACCGGCCTGGAGCTGGAGTTGCTCGCGGAGGCCGCGCTGCGGCACGACGAGTGGCGGCAGGATCGTGGGCCGCAGCCGGAGTTCCCGCTCCGCACCGCGACGCATCGATATCTCCGCGCGCGCGGCTCGTCGATCGAGGGCGGCACCTCGGAGATTCTGCGCACGATCATCGGTGAGCGGGTGCTCGGGCTGCCCGCCGAACCCCGCGCCGATCTGGCCGTCGCGTGGCGGGAGCTGCCGCGATGACCGGGCTGCTCTATTCCGAAGTGGAAAGTGCACTGCGTGCCGAGCTGCGCGCGATGCTGCGGCAGCACAGCGATCCGCCCGCTCGGATCGAGCGCGCCGACCCGGTGGACGTCGACCTCTGGCGCCGCCTCGCCGACATGGGCCTGGCTGGGCTGCTCGTCCCGGAGGAGCTGGGCGGCGCGGGCGCGAGTCCGCGGGAGGCCGCCGTGGTCCTCGAAGAACTGGGCCGGGCCGTCGCACCCGTGCCCTATCTGGGCTGCGCCGTGGTTGCGGGCACGGCGCTGCTCTCCTGCGGCGAGCCGGACCTCCTCGCCGGTCTCGCCGCAGGAGAGCGCCCGGTCGCGCTGGCGGTGCCGTTCGCCGGCCCGCCGTCCGGTGCCTGGTCGCCCACCGTCACGGCGGCGGGGGACCGGCTCACCGGCTCGGTCCGGGCCGTGGCGGACGCGATCACCGCGGAGATCCTGCTGGTCCCGGCGGGTGCCGGACTGTTCGCCGTCGAAGCTCGACGGGTACGCCGAGAGCAGTGCACGTCGTTGGACGAGACCCGCCGGCTGTGCGACCTGAGCTTCGACGGCACACCCGGACGGCTGCTGGCCGAAGGGGCCGACGCCGAGACGGCGGTCCGGGACGCGCTGCTCGCGGGGGCGGCCCTGCTGGCCAGCGAGCAGGTCGGCGTGGCGGAGTGGTGCTTGGACACGACGGTCGAGCACGCCCGCGGCAGGTACCAGTTCGGCCGGCCGATCGGGTCGTTCCAGGCGGTCAAGCATCGACTGGCCGACGTGTGGGTCGCGGTGACGCAGGCGCGGGCGGTCGCCCGGTACGCCGCCTCGGCCGTCGCGGAGAAGTCGGAGGTGGAGGTCGCCGCGGCGTTGGCTCAGGCGCACTGCTCCGGGGTCGCCGTCGAGGCGGCGGAGGCGTGCGTACAGCTGCACGGCGGGATCGGGATGACCTGGGAACACCCGGCGCACCTCTACCTCAAGCGCGCCCGTTCGGCGGCCTTGGCGTACGGGGCGGCCGACGTGCACCGGGCGCGCCTGGCCGAGCTGGTCGATCTGCCGCCCGCTTGACCGCTTGCTGAGCCTATTGACGTGGCGGCCGAGAAACGTACACTCCGAGTGTAAATACTTGCCGGTAACCCGGCGAAGGGACGGTGACGATGGACGAGGATCCGCACGGCCTCACGCTCGACGGCGTCACCGTCCAGTTCGGCGGGTTGACCGCCCTGGAGGACGTCCGGCTGACCGTGCCGCCCGGCAAGGTCGTCGGCGTGATCGGGCCCAACGGGGCGGGCAAGACCACGTTGTTCAACGTGATCTGCGGGTTCGTCCGGCCCACCCGCGGCGAACTGCGGTTCGGCGGGCGTACGCTGCGGCCGCGTCCGCACCGGCTGGCCGCGCTCGGCATCGGGCGCACCCTGCAGGGCGTCGGCCTGTTCGCCGGACTGTCCGTCGTGGAGAACGTGATGGCGGGCGCCACGCATACGGCGCGATCAGGTTTCACCAGCGCGCTGTTGGGGCTGCCCCGCAGCGACCGGGACGAGCGGCGGCTGCGCGACGAGGCCATGGCGCTGCTGACGCAGTTCGGCATCGCCGAGCACGCCCAGGCGGAGCCCGCCGCCCTGCCCTATCCGGTACGCAAGAAGGTCGCCCTCGCCCGCGCGCTCGCGGCCCGCCCCCGCCTGCTGCTGCTCGACGAACCAGCGGGCGGCCTCGGCGCGGAGGACATCGCCGAACTGGCGGAGCTGGTCGTGACCCTGCCCGGCCGGGACGACGGCGGCCACTCGGTGATGCTCGTCGAACACCACATGGACTTCGTGATGTCGGTCTGCGACGAGGTCGCCGTGCTCGACTTCGGCCGCCTCATCGCCGTCGGCCCGCCCGAGACGGTCCGCGACGACCCCGCAGTGGCCGAGGCGTACCTGGGTCCGACGCTGGAAGGCAGGACCGCATGACGCTGCTTCAGGTGGCGGGTCTCGTCGTCGGCTACGGCGCCGCGCCGGTGCTGCACGAGGTCGACCTGACCGTACCGCCCGCGACGATCGTGACGGTGCTCGGTGCCAACGGCGCGGGCAAGACGACGCTGCTGCGTACGCTGTCCGGCCTGCTGCGCCCGATCGGCGGGACCATCCGGTTCGACGGAGGCTCGCTCGCCGGAGTCCCGGTGGAACGGGTGGTACGCCTCGGTCTCGCCCACGTCCCCGAGGGCCGGGGCGTCGTGGCCGAGCTGACGGTCGAGGAGAATCTGCGGCTCGGCGGCGTATGGCAGGCCGACCGCCGCGACGCCCGGCTGGCCCAGGACGAGGTCTACGAGCTGTTCCCGGCCTTGGCGGCGCGTCGCCGGCACGCCGGGCACCAGCTGTCCGGCGGCGAACGGCAGATGCTGGCCCTCGGTCGGGCCCTGGTCGCCCGCCCCCGGCTGCTGCTCCTGGACGAGCCGTCGCTCGGCCTGGCGCCCCGGATCACCGCTCAGATCATGGCGCTGCTCCGGCGGCTCTGCGACGAGACCGGGCTGGCCGTGCTCCTCGTCGAGCAGAACGTCCGCAGCGCCTTGTCCGTCGCCGACCAGGGGGTCGTCCTGTCCCTCGGCCGGGTCGTCGCCGCGGCCGACGCCGCTCAGCTGCGCGACGACGCCGGGCTGCGGCACGCGTACTTGGGGTTCTGACATGGATCGTTTTCTGTTCCTGACCGTCGACGGCCTCGCCAAGGGCGCGGTCTACGCGGCGTTCGCGCTGGCGGTGGTGCTGATCTGGCGCGCCGCCCGGATCGTCAACTTCGCCCAGGGTGCGATGGCGGTCGCCACCGTGTACGCCGCCTACAGCGTGACCCAGGCGACCGGGTCGTACTGGCTGGGCTTCGCGGCCGCGCTCGCTTCCGGACTGGTCCTGGGGGCCGGGATCGAGCGCGTCGTGATGCGGTTCGTGCCGCACACCTCCCCGCTGAACTCGGTGATCGTGGCGCTCGGGCTGGTCCTGCTGTTGCAGGCGGTCCTCGGCGCGCTCTACGGCAACGAGTTCCGGCCGGTCGAGACCCCGTTCAGCCGGACGGGCATCACCGTCGGCGGGGTCGCCCTGCTCTCGCGGTACGACCTGTTCGTCCTCGGCGCGGTGCTGCTCCTGGTCGTGCTGCTGGCGCTGCTGTTCACGCGGACGTCGACCGGCCTGCGGATGCGCTCGGCGGCGTTCGCCCCGGAGGTCTCGCGGCTGCTCGGCGTCAACGTGGCCGGGCTGCTCACCTTCGGCTGGGCGCTGGCCGCCGCGGTCGGCGCGCTCGCCGGGATGCTCGTCGTCCCGACCGAACTCGGCCTGCACCCGAACACCATGGACATGGTCTTCGTCTCGTCGTTCACGGCCGCGGTCGTGGGCGGCCTGGACAGCCCGATCGGCGCGGTCGTCGGCGGCCTGGCCGTCGGGCTCGTCCTGTCCTACGCCGCCGGATACCTGGGCAGCGACGTCACGCCGATCGCGACGCTCGCCCTTTTGCTGGCCGTGCTCCTGATCCGTCCCGGCGGGCTGTTCGCCGGCGTCCGAACGAGGGCCGTATGACCACACTGGTCCGTCATCTGATGTGGACGGCGATCGCGGCGGCCGCGCTCCTCGCGGTCACCTACGCGCTGCCGCCGTTCCGGAACTACCAGCTCGCCACGGCGGCGGCGTACCTGTGCGCCACCGCCGGGCTGACCGTCCTGGTCGGACTGAGCGGGCAGTTGTCGCTCGGGCACGGTGCGGTGATGGCCGTCGGGGCGTACGCCGTCGCGCTGAGCCAGAACCGCCTCGCCGACGCCGGGCTCACCGGAAACGGCGTACTGGTGCTGTCGTTGGCGCTGGGCGTGCTGGCCGCGCTCGTCGGGGGCCTGATCGTGGGGCTGGCGGCCGCCCGGTTGCGGGGACCTTACCTGGCCGGCGTGACGCTGGCCGTCGCCGTCGCGCTGCCCGCTGTCACCACGGTGTGGGCTGGGGTCTTCCACAGCGACCAGGGCCTGAGCGTCTACCTCGACCCGCCGCCGGCCGGACTCGGCTACGACTTCCCGCTGGAACGCTGGCAGTCCTGGCTGGCCCTGGCCGGAGCGCTGCTCGTCATGCTGCTGCTGGCGAACCTGCTCCGCAGCCGATTCGGCCGCTCGCTGCGGGCCGTCCGGGACGACGAGGCGGCCGCCCGGCTGGCCGGGATCGACGTCGCGCGTACGCAGGTGCTCGCGTTCGTGGTGAGCGCGGGATGCGCCGGTCTCGGCGGCGGGCTCCTCGCGGTCCTCACCCAGAGCGTGTCACCGGGGGCGTACTCGCTGACCTTGTCGCTGTTCCTGCTCATGGCGGTGGTGGTCGGCGGCCTCGGCCGGCTCGCAGGCGCGGTCTGGGGAGCGTTGCTGCTCGTGGTGCTGCCCGACCTCACCCACACGATCGTCGCGAGCCTCACGCTCAGTCCGGCCGCCGCGCAGCGGCTGGAGGGCAACCTGCCGCTGGCCGTGTTCGGCCTGACCTTGATCGTCGTCATGATCGCCGCGCCCGGCGGTGTTCAGGGCGTCGTCCGCCGGCTCCTGCCGTAGCCGGTCCCTCGAAAAGTCCCCTTCGAAGATGAAAGGTCGGTGCCTCATGCATCGCATAGCACAGCGCGGTCTCGCTCTCGCCGTATGCGTCTCGCTGTTCGCCGCCACCGTCGCGTGCAGCTCCGACGACCAGGGCGGCGGGGGCAAAGCGGCGGTTCCCGGTGTGACCGACACCGAAATCGTCGTCGGTACGCACATGCCGCTGACCGGGCCCGCGTCGGCGGGCTACTCGAAGATCGCGCCGGCGAGCAAGGCGTACTTCGACTTCGTCAACGCCAACGGCGGGGTGAACGGCCGCAAGATCACCTACAAGGTCATGGACGACGGCTACAACCCGGCCAACACCCAGCAGGTCGTGCGGCAGCTCGTCTTGCAGGACAAGGTGTTCGCGATCCTCAACGGACTCGGCACGCCGACCCACTCGGGCGTGCTCGACTTCCTGAAGACCAACCGCGTGCCGGACCTGTTCGTGGCCTCCGGCAGCCGCAGCTGGGACCAGCCCGACAAGTATCCGGGCACGTTCGGCTTCAACCCCGACTACACCGTCGAGGGCAAGATCCTCGCGAACTACGTGAAGAGCAACTTCGCCGGGCAGAAGACGTGCTTCCTCGGGCAGAGCGACGACTTCGGCACGGACAGCCTGGCCGGCGTGGAGAAGGTGCTGGGCAAGGACGGCGTCACCGCCAAGGAGACCTACGTGGTCACCAACACCAACGTCGCCCCGCAGATCGGCGCGTTCAAGACGGCCGGCTGCCAGGTGGTCATCCTGGCCACGGTGCCCGGCTTCACCGCGCTCGCCCTCGGCACCGCCGCGCGGCTGTCCTACAAGCCGCAGTTCGTCGTCTCCAACGTCGGCGGCGACCTGCCCACCCTGGCCAAGCTGCTCGGCGAGGCCAAGGGCCTGACCGAAGGGCTGCTCGGCGCGAACTACCTGCCGCTGATGTTCGACGCGAACGACCCCTGGATCCAGCTGTTCCAGAAGGTCAACAAGGACTTCGGCGGCGGCGCCGAGTTCGACGGCAACGTCATCTACGGCATGTCGGTGGCGTACCTGTTCGTGCAGGTGCTCCAGGCCGCTGGGAAGGACCTCAGCCGGGAGTCGCTGCTCGCCGCGGTCGAGAAGGGCGGCTACCAGGGTCCTGGCCTCGCCCCGCTCCGGTACGCCAAGGGAGACCACTCCGGCTACGGCGGTGAGCGCATGGTGAAGGTGTCCGGTGGAGTGCAGCAGTTCTTCGGTCCCACCTATGAGACCGACGAGGCCGACGCCCCGGTGAAGGAGTACGCCGGAACGCCCGCCACCCCGCCCGCCAACGGCGTACCCACCGCCTGACGGGTTCGCTCGCCGGGATCCGGGCAGTGCCCTGGGTCCCGGCGCCGCCCGATCTAGACTGCACGGATGACCGGCGTCGGGACCACCACCGGCCGGGTCGACGGCCGGACGCTGCGGGCCGAGCGGACCCGGGCCGCGATCGTGGACGCCCACTTGGCCTTGATCGGCACGGGCGACCTTCGCCCGACCGGCGAGCGGATCGCCGAGCGGGCCGGGATCTCGCTCCGGGCGCTGTGGACGAACTTCAAGGACATGGAGGCGTTGTTCGCCGCGTCCGGGGAGAAGCTCGCCGAACGGCAGGCGGCCGCGCATCGGCCCATCGAATCGGGGCTGCCGCTGCCGCAGCGGATCGAGGCGTACTGCGAGCAGCGGGCGCGGATGCTGGAGATGCTCGCGCCGTGTGCGCGGGCGGCAGCGTTGCGCGAACCGTTCTCCGCTCAGCTGAAGGAGAACCGGGTCAAGGCCATCGCGCTGGTCCGGGCCGAGATCGAGGAGGTCTTCGCGACCGAGCTGGCCTTGGCCGGACCCGGTGACGGCCAGCTCCTCCAGGCCCTGGTCGTGGCGAGCACCTGGGCCTCCTGGTCGATGCTGCGCGACGAGCTGGGCCTCGACCTCGACGCCGCCCGGGGCGTACTGGCCCGGACGGTGTCGGCTCTGCTCGCCGCGGCGATCACCAACAGCCTGCGTTAGAACAGCACTACCGAGCGCGCGCCCTCGCCCCGGCCCAGCCGCTCCAGCGCGGTGGGGACCTCGTCGAGGCCGATCCGATGGCTGATCAGCGGCCGGAGATCCAGCTCGCCGGCCAGTACCGCGGCGGCCAGGCCCGGCAGGTCCCGATCGGGATCGGCTGAGCCGTAGACGGACGACCGCAGCGTCCGGGCCGAGTGGAAGATGTCCAATGCGGACAGTCCGACGACGTCGTCGCGCTTGCCGATGCCCACCACGGTCACCCGGCCACCTCGGCGGGTGCTCTTCCAGGCCGCGGTGATGCTCGCGGACCGGCCGACGCACTCGAAGGCGTGGTCCGCGCCCCGGCCGCCGGTGCGTACGCGGATCGCCTTGATCAACGCGTCGTCGCTCAGCAGGAAGTCGGTGGCCCCGGCCGCCAGCGCGAGCGAGCGCTTGGCCTCGGTGAGGTCGACGGCGATCACCGGATCGGCCCCGGCCGCTCGCGCGGCGAGGACGACGGACAAGCCGACGCCGCCCAGCCCCAGCACCACCACCGAATCGCCGGCCCGCACTCCGGCCGTGTTCTGGACCGCGCCGACCCCGGTCAACGCGGCGCACCCCAGCAACGCCGCCTGCTCCGCCGGCACCCCTTCCGGTACGCCGATCAGCGCCTCTTCGCGTACCACCACCTGCTCGGCGAAGGACCCGAGACCGAGCGTGAGGTTGAGCGGGGTGCCGTCGCCCGCGAAGCCGCCCGGGAAGGACGGGATGCCGGAGGTCTCGCAGATCCACGGCTCGCCGTGGGTGCAGTACCAGCAGGTGCGGCAGGCGGGCGACCAGTTGAGCACGACGTGATCGCCGGGCTTGGCCCGGGTGACGCCGGGGCCGACCTCCTCGACCACCCCGGCCGCTTCGTGCCCGAGGACCAGCGGGAAGGTCGGGGCGAGCGTGCCGTTGATCATCGAGAGGTCGGTGTGGCAGACGCCGGCCGCGGTGACGCGGACCCGGGCCAGGCCGGGACCGACCTCGGGCAGGGTGATCTCCTCGACCGTGATCTGGTCGCGGAAGACGACGGCCCGGGTCATCGCTGCACGGCCTTGACCTGCTGGAACTCCTCCAGGCCGAAGGCGCCGAGTTCGCGGCCGAGGCCGGACTGCTTGTAGCCGCCGAACGGGGCCAGCGGGTTGAACGAGGCGCCGTTGACGTCGACCGCACCGGTACGCATTCGCCGCGCGACCGCCAGTGCCCGGTCGGGGTCACTTGACCACACCGCACCGGCCAGGCCGTAGCGTGAGTCGTTGGCGATGGCGACCGCCTCGTCGTCGTCGCCGAACGGGATCACGGCGAGCACGGGGCCGAAGATCTCCTCCTGCGCGACCGTCGACTTCGGATCGACGTCGGCGAGCACGGTCGGCGCCACGAAATACCCCCGATCCGGTACGCCCTCCGGCGTTATCGCGGTCGCACCCTCCTCGCGGCCTTGCCGGAGGAAGCCGTGGACTCGTTGCCGCTGCGCCGCGCTGGCCAGCGGACCGAGCCGGGTCGTCTCCTCGAACGGATCGCCCATCGCGTACGCCGTCGCCGCCTGCGCGGCCAGGTCGAGCGCTTCGGCGTACCGGGTGGCCGGGACGAGCATCCGAGTCCACGCCGTGCACGTCTGACCGGCGTTGAGGAAGGCGTTGGCCACCCCGACCTTCACCGCGCGCCCCAGCTCGGCGTCGTCGAGGATCACGTTGGCGGACTTGCCGCCCAGTTCCAGGGAGACCTTGGCGATCCGGTCGGCGGCCAGGTGACTGATCCGGCGGCCGGTCGCGGTCGAGCCGGTGAACGACACCATGTCCACATCGGAGTGACCGGCGATCGCCGCGCCCACCTCCGATCCGGTGCCCGGGACGAGGTTGGCCACGCCCGGCGGCAGCCCGGCCTCGTGCACCGCGTCGAACAACAGGTACGCCACCAGCGGAGTCAGCTCGCTGGGCTTGAGCACGACGGTGCACCCGGCGGCGAGGGCGGCGGCCACCTTGGCCATGACCTGATGGAGCGGATAGTTCCACGGAGTGATCGCGCCGACGACGCCGACGGGTTCGCGCAGGATCAGGGAGTTCCCGACCTCCACCTCCGGCTCCGGGGTCGCGGCCATTCGCACGTACCCGTCCAGGACGGTCAGCGGCAGGCCGGTCTGCACCCGGGCGGACACCTTGATCGGCGTACCCAGTTCGCCGGTCACGGTGGTGGCGATCTCGTCCGCACGCTTGGCCAGGCTGTCGTGCAGCCTTCGCAGGTAGTCCGAGCGCTGTTGTGGGGACAGCGCGGCCCACGGCCCGAACGCGTTCCTGGCCGCTGCGACCGCTTCGTCCACGTCGGCGGGCGTACCCGCGGGGACGTGCGCGACGACCCGCTCGGTGAACGGATCCTCGACGGCGATGGACCCGCCGCCTTGAGCGGGTCGCCACCGCCCGCCGATGTACAGCTCGCCACGATCGGCCGGAGTGAAGTCCGCGCGCGCCATGTCGCCCCTCTTAACTATCAGTGGAAGTTTTACCGTAGCGGCGCGGTTTCCACCCGGCAACCCCTTGCGCTCGTCAGGTGCGGATCACGGTTACGCATGCTTCCGGCAGCCGAGATGGCCTGCGTAACCGTGATCCGCAGGGAATGCGATGGGGCCGGATGAGCGGGTCAGGGGTAGGTGGACAGGGGCGGGAGCGGGCCGATGATCCGCTCGTACTCCGCGCTCAGGCCGGTGAGCAACGCGTCGAGCCCCAGCGCGAAGGCGCCCTCGTCGACGCTCTTCTGGTGCTCGGCGAGCAGGTGCGCCTGGCTCAGGTGCGGGTATCGGCCGTCGTAGAACTCCGGGTCCTCGACGAAGCCCCGGGCGAACGAGCCCAGCGCGGAGCCGGCGACGAGATAGCGCATGAGCGCGCCGATGTGGGTCGCCCGCGCGTGCGGCCAGCCCGCGTCGACGAGGCCGCCGTAGACCGCGTCGGCCATGGCCAGGGCCGCCGGCCGCCGGCCCGGACCCTGGGCGAGGAACGGGACGATGTTCGGGTGGGCGGCCAGGGCGTCCCGATACGAGCGGCCCCACAGCCGCAGGGCGACCCGCCAGTCGTACCGCCCGAAGAAGGACGTGTCGACCTGCTCGATCACGGCGTCCGCAGCCGCGTCGAGGATCTCGTCCTTGGTGGGGAAGTGGTTGTACAGCGACGGACCGCGTACGCCCAGCTCGGTCGCGAGGCGGCGGGTGGAGAGCGCGTCGAGCCCCTCCGCGTCGACGAGCGCCAGCGCGGCGGCCACGATGCGTTCGCGGCTCAGCAGAGCCGTGCGGGGCCTGGCCATGGACGTCCTCCCGTGATCCGTTGGCTGAACTGTATCGGGCCGGGGTCTGGACGGCAGAAAACTTACAGCGCTAGTTTATCGCCATGGACTTCCGGCTCACCGCGGACCACGTCGATCTCCGGGACCTCGCCGCCCGCTTCGTCGACCGCGAGATCATCCCGAACGTGCGCGACTGGGATCGGCGCGAGGCCGTCGACCTCGCCATCGTCGGCGAACTGGGCGAACTCGGCTTCCTGGGGCTGACCGTCGGCGAGGAGCACGGCGGCTCCGGCGGCGACCATCTGGCGTACTGCCTGGTGATGGAGGAGCTGGGACGGGGGGACTCGTCCGTGCGGGGGATCGTCTCCGTGTCGCTGGGCCTCGTCGCCAAGACCGTCGACGCGTACGGGACGGCCGAGCAGAAGGCGCAGTGGCTGCCCCGGCTCTGCTCCGGCGAGGCCATCGGCTGCTTCGGCCTGACCGAACCGGACACCGGCTCCGACGCCGGCGCGCTGAGCACCCGGGCCGTCCGCGACGGCGGCGACTGGGTGTTGACCGGCGGCAAGACCTTCATCACCAACGGCACCTGGGCCGACGTCGCACTGGTCTTCGCCCGGACCGGCGAACCCGGCCGCAAGGGCATCACGGCGTTCCTCGTCGAGACGGGCCTGCCCGGGTTCGCCCGCCGGGAGATCCACGGCAAGCTCGGCCTTCGCGGCCAGGCCACCGCCGAACTGACCTTCGACGGCGTACGCGTCCCCGACGCCGCCCGGTTGGGCGACGAGGGCAAGGGCTTCGCGATCGCGATGGCGGCCCTGGCCAAGGGCCGGATGTCGTTGGGGGCCGGGTGCGTCGGCATCGCCCGGGGCTGCCTGGAGGCGGCCGTCGCGTACGCCCGCGACCGGCAGCAGTTCGGCCGCCCGATCGCCGGACACCAGCTCATCCAGCAGTTGCTCGCGCAGATCTCGATCGACGCCGACGCGGCCCGGCTGCTCGTGTGGCGAGTCGCCGACCTGATCGACCGCGGCGAGCCGTTCGAGACCGAGGCGTCGGCCGCGAAGCTGTTCGCCAGCGAGGCCGCAGTCCGGGCCGCCAACAACGCCTTGCAGGTCTTCGGCGGGTACGGCTACATCGACGAATACCCGGTCGCCAAGTACCTGCGCGACGCCCGGGTCACCACCCTCTACGAAGGCACCAGCCAGATCCAGCACCTCATCATCGGCCGGGCGCTGACCGGGGTCAGCGCGTTCTGATCGGAAAGGCCCATCCCATGACGTCCCTCTCATTGGCGAGCGTCCTCGCCGAGGCTTCCCGCCGCTATCCAGACAAGGTCGCCGTCGTCGACGGCCCGCACCGGGTCACCTACTCCCAGCTGTGGCGGGAGGCGCTCACGTACGCCGCCGCGCTGCGCGATCTCGGCATCGGCCCGGACAAGACCGTCGCCGTCGCCGTACCGAACACAGTGGACTTCCCGCGCGCGTACTACGGAGTGCTCGCGGCCGGTGCCGTGGTCGTCCCCGTGCACCTGCTGTTGAACGCCCAGGAGATCGCGTACGTGTTGCGCGACAGCGGCGCCGACCTGCTCATCTGCCACACGGCGTTGCTCGGCGTCGCGGCCGAGGCCGCCTGGGCGGCGGGTGTGCCCGTGGTGACGGTCGGATCCCCCTCGGCGAACCAGGACGCGCCGCGGCGGCTCGAGGAGCTGGCGACGGAGCCGCTGCCCACTTTCGTCTCGCGGCAGGCCGAGGACGTCGCGGTCGTCTTCTACACCAGCGGCACCACCGGATCGCCCAAGGGCGCCCTGCTCACGCACCTCAACCTGGTGATGAACGCGACGGTCAACGTGTTCGACGCCAACGACGCCCGGCCCACCGACGTGGTTCTCGGCTGCCTGCCCCTGTTCCACACGTACGGGCAGACCGTCGGCATGAACGGCACCTTCCGGCTCGGCGCGACCCTCGTCCTGCTGGCCCGGTTCAGCGGCGCGGCGGCGATCGACCTGATGCTGGCCGAGGACGTGACGGTGTTCCACGGCGTACCGACGATGTACATCGGGCTGCTGGAGGCGGCGGCCGGTCGCGAGCGCCTGCCGGAGTTGCGGATCACCGTGTCCGGCGGCGCTTCGCTGCCGGTAGCGGTGCTGGAGAAGTTCACGGAGGTCTTCCAGACCACCATCTACGAGGGATACGGACTGAGCGAGACCTCCCCGACGGCGACGACGAACCAGCCCCACTTCGGTACGCGCCCAGGCACGATCGGCCACCCGATCTGGGGCGTCGAGGTGGAGATCGCCCGCGCCGAGGTCGACGAGCGGATCGAGCTGCTGCCCACCGGTGAACTGGGCGAGATCGTGATCCGCGGGCACAACGTGTTCGCGGGCTACCTCGGCAAACCCGAGGAGACCGAACGGGCCGTGGTCGACGGCTGGCTCCGCAGCGGCGACCTCGGCACGAAGGACGAAGAAGGCTTCATCCGCGTGGTCGACCGGAAGAAGGACCTGATCATCCGGGGCGGGTTCAACGTCTACCCCCGCGAGGTCGAAGAGGTGCTGGCCCGGCATCCCGCCGTCGCTCAGGTCGCCGTGGTCGGCGTACCGGACGACGCGCTGGGCGAGGAGGTCGTGGCGGTCGTGGTCGCCGCGCCCGACGTGGCGGTCACCGAGGAAGACCTGCTCGCGTGGTCCCGGGAGCAGCTCGGCAAGCACAAGTACCCCCGCCGGGTACGGCTCGCGAGCGAGCTGCCGATGGGGCCGAGCCTCAAAGTGCTCAAGCGGGAGATCCGCCGGCAACTCACCGACGGCACCCTCTAGCCGGAGGCGGCGGGTTAGAGGCGGCGGTTGGCGAGGCTCGGCAGTTCCTGCCGGATCGCGGCCAGCCGGTCGAGGTCGAGGTCGGCGAAGGTCACCCCGACGACGTCGGGAGCCTGGGCGACCACGGTTCCCCACGGGTCCACCACCATGCTGCGCCCGTAGCAAGTGCGCCCGGGATCGTGGTCGCCGATCTGCCCGGCGGCCACGACGTAGCACTGGTTCTCGATGGCGCGCGCCCGCAGCAGCACTTCCCAGTGGTCGCGGCCGGTGTGTGCCATGAACGCCGCCGGGACCAGCAGCACCTGGGCTTCGCCTTCGGCGGCCAGCCGCCGGTACAGCTCGGGGAAGCGCAGGTCGTAGCAGATGGACAGGCCGACGCGTACGCCTTCGACCGGGACGACGACCGTCTGGCCGCCGGCCGCCACCGCTGCGGATTCCTGATAGGACACTCGACCGGGGATCTCCACGTCGTAGAGGTGGATCTTCCGGTACGCCGCCGCGAGCGCACCGGACCGGTCGAACAGCAGCGACGTGTTGTACGTGTGCTCGGGGTCCGGGCCGGTCTCGTGGAACGATCCGGCCAGCACCCACAGGTTGAGGCGCTGCGCGAGATCAGCGAAGTGCTGGGCGTACTCCCCGTCGACGGGTTCCGGCCGCGGCAGTCCGGCGGCCGGGCCGAGGTAGTCGGTGTACTCGGGCAGCACGGCCAGATCGGCGCCACCGGCGGCCGCGCGCTCCAGCAGTTCGGCGGCGAACTTCAGGTTGGCCGCACGGTCGGCCCGGGCGTTGAGCTGGCAGACGGCTACTCGCATCGCTTATTTCCCTTCCGAAGGGCGGAACGTCTCCGAAGGCCGGAACGTCGACAGGCGCGAGACGGCGTCGGACAAGACTTCCGGCCGCTTGCAGAAGGCGAATCGCACGAGGCCCTGCCCGCTCGCCGGGTCGTCGTAGAACACCTGCGTCGGGATCGCCACCACGCCGCCCTGCTCCGCGAGGTCCCGGCAGAGCGCGGCGCCGTCGGCGTACCCCCACGAGGCGGCGTCGGCCTGCAGGAAGTAGGTCCCCTGCGCCGGATAGGTGCGTACCCCGGCGGCGGTCAGCCCGGACCGCAGCAGGTCGCGCCGTTCCTGGAGGCTCTTGGTCAGCTCGGCGACCCAGTCCAGCTCGTGCGTCAGGGCGTGGGCCACCGCCGCCTGGAACGGGGTGCCGCTGGCGAAGGTCATGAACTGTTTCGCCTTGCGTACCGCGCCGACCAGCTCCGCCGGGCCCAGCGCCCAGCCGATCTTCCAGCCGGTGCAGCTGAACGTCTTGCCCGCCGAGGAGATGGTCACGGTCCGCTCGCGCATGCCCGGCAATCCGGCCAGCGGCACATGCTCCAGGCCGTCGTACGTCAGGTATTCGTACACCTCGTCGGTCACCGCGATCAGGTCGCGCTCCACGCAGACCTGCGCGATCAGCTCCAGCTCCGCGCGCGAGAACACCTTGCCCGTCGGGTTGTGCGGGCTGTTCAAGACGATCATTCTGGTACGCCCAGTGACCGCACGGCGTAGGTCATCGGGGTCGAAGGCGAAACCGTCATCCGTCGGGCGCAGCGGCACGGCCCGATGCGTCGCCCCGGCCATGGCGACGTTGGCCAGGTAGCTGTCGTAGTAGGGCTCGAACAGCACCACCTCGTCGCCGGGTTCGCACAGCGCGAGCAGCGCCGCCGCGACGGCCTCGGTCGCACCGGCGGTCGTCACGACCTCGGTGGCCGGGTCGTACGCCAGTCCGTAGCGGGCCAGCCGGGCCTGGACGATGGCCTCCTTCAGCGCGGGCAGCCCGTCGACCGGCGGGTACTGGTTGAGCCCGCCCACGATCGCCGCCTGGGCCGCCGCCAGCATCCCGGCCGGCCCGTCGGTGTCGGGGAACCCCTGCCCCAAGTTGACCGCGCCGGTGCGCTGGGCCAGCGCCGTCATCTCGGAGAAGATCGTCGTTCCGATGCCGCGCAGCGCCGTGCGTACTCCGAAGGTCATCGGCTCAGTATCGGGGCAGATCTGTCGAGGCGCAGCAAGGGCAGCGCGCGTCCGGTCGCCGAGGAGATCCGTTCACCGATCCGGACCGCGCCCATCCGCAGGTAGAACGCCTCTGCCTGGGGATCGGCCTCGATCAGCAGCGAGCCGAACCCCTCCTCGGCCGCAGCAGCCGTCGCGCGGTCGAGCAGGACGCGGCCGACGCCGTGGCCGATCGCCCACGGGTCGACGAACAGCAGGTCGACCTCGCCCTCTGGTGGTTCGCCGGTCACCGTCACCATCCCGGCAACCCTGCCGTCCAGCTCGGCGACCAGGGTCCGGTGCGCCTCGACCTGGTCCTCGCGCAGGGTCAGCGCTGGTCGGCAGAGGTCCAGGAATGCCTGGTCATACCCCCAGTACGCCTTCGACCGCAGCACCAGTTCGCTCAGCTCGGCGGCTTCGCCGGGACGGCCGCGCCGTACGGAGATCGCCATGAGCGCAACGTTACTCGGGGAAGTCCGCGGGCAGCGTCCACAGCGATCGGGGGAGGACCAGGTTCCCGGCCGTGAACACCAGGCACAGCATCGGCTGGTCGCCGGACATGGTCAGCGCGATCTTCGGCTTGCGGGCCTGGTTGAGCCCCTTGAGCCCGAACAGCGTCACCGGGCGGTCCGTCCGGGACCGGTCCGCCTCCGCCTGCCACGCCTCGTACGCGTTCGCGAACCGCCACGGCGCGGAGTCGGCCAGCTGCTCGTAGAGCCGGTTGACCCAGCGTTCGGCGTACTCGGCTCGGAAGGTGCGCGTCGGCGTCCCGGCGAGCAGCCGGGTCACCTGCTCGTCGGCGGTCACGCCGGTCATCTGCAGGGCACGCCGCACATCCCCGGCACGGAGCGCCTCCACGACCGGGCGTACGCGCTCCGGCTGCGACACCTGCCACCGATTCCGGCGGCTGGTGCGGGCGTACGACCGGTTCCACAGCCACGGGGTGAGATCCCAGCGGTGTTCCTGGTTGCCACCGATGAGTTCGTCGACCGAGACGGTGAGCCCGTCGCCCACCCGCCGGGCGGTCAACCAGGGGCCTCGTCGGTGCGACGGGGTGCCGCCGACCGGGGTCAGCGCGACGACCGCCGAGCGGTGGAACCGGCCGTCGTGGGCGCGAGGGAAGTTGGCGCACAGGGCGCGCGCGTCGAGCCGGGCGGCGATCGGCTCGGCCGCCTCCGGCAGCGCCATGAGGCGTACCGGTGGGGCTTGCCGAGTCTTGAGCCGATCCGCCTGGGCCCGTTCGCGGCGGCGGGCCGCCTTGGCGTGCGGGCCGGGCGGCGTGGTGTGGAAGAGCGCGGGCCGGCGCCACCAGAGGATCAGCGCGTCGGCGGCCGCCCGCTCGCCGTCGAGCAGTTCGAAGACGACCACCGGCCGCGGGGCGGGCCCGGCTGTCCGCACTTCTAGCGGCTCACGCAAGCGTTCCCCGGCTCCGTCGTCCTCCTCGGTGATCTGGAGTTCGAAGACCAGAGTGCCGGGGGAGCCCAGGTCATAGCCCTCGCGGGCGTCGCGGCCCCAGCGGCCGTTCCAGTCGTGGTACTGATCCGGCACCGGGCGCGCCCGGACGACCGTGAGGGCGGCGTCCCAGGTCCCGTCGGGCGCGGCGCAGGTCAGCGCCACCACCGACGCCTCACCCGGGTGCTCCAGGCGACCCATCCGCACCGGTACGCCCGCCTCCAGGCACAGGCGCGCCACCGGTGCCAGCAGGGCACGCCGCTGCGCCGCCTGGGCCTCGCTCTCCGTAGGCATGCCGGGCATTGTGCCGTGCCTTGCCCGAGAAAGCGACCGGGCGAGGGTTTAACCTGGCCGGATGCCGGAACTCGTCTATCCTCCCGTGATCGCGCTGGCTCGGACCATGTTCACCCTGCTGGACATGCGGGTGCGGGTCGAGGGCGGTGAACACGTCCCGCGTACTGGCGGCGCGGTGATCGCCTGCAACCACATCAGTTACCTGGATTTCATCTTCTGCGGCTTCGGCGCGCGCCCGTCGAAGCGGCTCGTCCGCTTCATGGCCAAGCAGGAGATCTTCGCCCACCCGGTCGGCGGTCCGCTCATGCGCGGCATGAAGCACATCCCGGTCGACCGCGAGGCCGGCATCGGCTCCTACAAGGCGGCGCTGGCCGCGCTCAAGGCGGGTGAGGTCGTCGGCATCTTCCCGGAGGCGACGATCAGCCAGTCGTTCACGGTGAAGGAGATCAAGAACGGCGCGGTACGCCTGGCCGCCGCGGCCGAGGTGCCGCTCATCCCGATGGCGTTGTGGGGTACGCAGCGGATGTGGACCAAGGGCCGGCCGCGCACCCTGACGAAGCGGAACCTGCCCATCAGCGTGCTCATCGGCGAGCCGATGCGGCCGGCGCGCCGGGACAAGTCCGACGAGGTCACGGCCGCGCTGCGGGCGCGCATGGCCGGGCTGCTCGACCGGGCGCAGACGGAGTACCCCGAGAAGCCCGAGGCCCCGGGCGACGACTGGTGGCTGCCCGCCCACCTGGGCGGCGGCGCTCCGCTGCCGGACGAGGTGGAGTGACGGACGAGGCCGGTGTGACGGACGAGATCGAGTAACGGGTGCCCTGCCAGGGACCTCTCAGCAGAGCAGGCTACGGTGGCGTAACCTACGCAACCGTAGCCTGATTTGAGGGAGCCCCGCGTGACTGCATCGCCCGACACCCTGACCCTGCTGCGGGAGCTGGAGCCGACGGTCGAGACCAATCTCAACCGGCATCTGGCGACGGCCAAGGAGTGGTTCCCGCACGAGTACGTGCCATGGAGCGAGGGCAGCGACTTCGACGGCGTCCTCGGCGGCCAAGCCTGGGACCCGGAGCAGTCCCGGCTGCCCGAGGTCGCGCGTACCTCGCTGATCGTGAACCTGCTGACCGAGGACAACCTGCCCAGCTATCACCACGAGATCGCGACGACGTTCGGCCGGGACGGCGCGTGGGGCACCTGGGTGCATCGGTGGACCGCCGAGGAGGGTCGCCACGGCATCGCCATCCGGGATTACCTCCTCGCCACCCGGGCGGTCGACCCGGTCGCCCTGGAGCGCGCCCGGATGCAGCACATGGCGGGCGGCTTCACCAACGGCCACGATGGCGTGCTGTCCTCGATCGCGTACGTCTCCTTCCAGGAACTCGCCACCCGCGTCGCGCACCGCAACACCGGCAAGGTCAGCGGCGACCCGATCTGCGACCAGCTGCTCGCCAAGGTCGCCGCGGACGAGAACCTGCACATGCTCTTCTACCGGAATCTGCTGACGGCCGCCTTCGAGCTGGCCCCGGACGCGGCCATGCGTGCGGTGTGCGACGTGGTCAAGGACTTCCAGATGCCCGGCCACACCATCGAGAACTTCGGCCGCAAGTCGGTCCAGATCGCCATGGCCGGCATCTACGACCTGCGGATCCACCACGACGAGGTGGTCACGCCGATCCTTCGGCAGCTGCGCGTCCTCGAGCGCGACGGCTTCTCCGGCGAGGGCGAGAAGGCCCGGGAGGAACTCGTCGAGTTCATGACCGGGCTGGACACGGCGGCGAGCCGGTTCGAGGCGAAGCGGGAGGCGGCCCTCGCCCGAGTAAAGTCCCGCGCGTGACCGACGCTGACGTGATCGTGGTCGGGGCCGGGCTCGCCGGCCTCGTCGCCACCGCCGAACTCGCCGCCGCGGGCCGCCGCGTGATCCTGCTCGACCAGGAGCCCGAGGCGTCGCTGGGCGGGCAGGCATTCTGGTCGTTCGGCGGGCTGTTCCTCGTGAACTCGCCCGAGCAGCGCCGGATGGGCATCCGCGACTCGGCTCAGCTCGCGTTGCAGGACTGGCTCGGCAGCGCCGGCTTCGACCGCGAGGAGGACCACTGGCCGCGCCGGTGGGCCGAGGCGTACGTGGACTTCGCGGCGGGGGAGAAGCGCTCCTGGCTGCACGCGCAGGGCGTACGGTGGTTCCCCGTCGTCGGCTGGGCCGAGCGCGGCGGCTATCTCGCCGACGGCCACGGCAACTCCGTGCCGCGGTTCCACGTCACCTGGGGCACCGGGCCGGGTGTCCTCGAACCCTTCCTCCGCCGCGTACGCGAGGCGCAGCGCCAGGGCCTGGTCCGCATCGGCTTCCGGCACCGCGTCGACGAGCTGACCAGCACCGGCGGCACGATCGACGGCGTACGCGGAAGCGTCCTCGCGCCGAGTGACGCCGCCCGGGGCGAGTCGAGCTCGCGGGAGGTCACCGGCGACTTCGCGTTCACCGCGCAGGCCGTGATCGTCACCTCGGGCGGGATCGGCGGCAATCACGACCTCGTCCGGCAGAACTGGCCGGCTCGCCTCGGTACGCCGCCCAAGCGCATGCTGTCCGGCGTACCGGCCCATGTGGACGGACGACTGCTGGGGATCGCCGAGGACGCCGGGGCGAACCTGATCAACCGCGATCGGATGTGGCACTACACCGAGGGCATCGCGAACTGGGCGCCGATCTGGCCGCAGCACGGCATTCGCATCCTGCCCGGCCCGTCGTCGCTCTGGCTGGACGCGACCGGTCACCGGCTGCCGGTGCCGCTGTTCCCGGGCTTCGACACGCTCGGGACGCTGGAGCACATCATGCGGACCGGGCACGAGTACACCTGGTTCATCCTGACCCAGAAGATCATCGAGAAGGAGTTCGCCCTCTCCGGCTCGGAGCAGAACCCCGATCTGACCGGCAAGAGCGTCAAGCAGGTGCTGAAGCGGGTCCTCCCGGGCGCGCCCGGTCCGGTGGAGGCGTTCAAGAAGCATGGCGCGGACTTCGCCGTGGCCGGCAAGCTCCCGGCGCTGGTCGAGCAGATGAACAAGCTCGCGGCCGAGATCGGCGGGCCCGCGTTGGCGTACGCCGACATCGAGCGCCAGGTCGTCGCGCGCGACCGGGAGATCCTGAACCCGTTCGCGAAGGACTTGCAGGTCACCGCGATTCGCGGGGCTCGGGCGTACCGGGGCGACAAGCTCGTCCGGGTGGCCTCGCCGCACCGTCTGTTGGATCCGAAGGCGGGTCCGCTGATCGCCGTACGCCTCAACATCCTCACCCGCAAGACGCTGGGCGGGCTGGAGACGGACCTGTCCGGCCGGGTCCTCCAGGCCGGCGGCGAGCCCCTGCCCGGCCTGTACGCGGCCGGCGAGGCGGCCGGCTTCGGCGGCGGTGGCATGCACGGCTACCGGTCGCTCGAGGGGACGTTCCTCGGCGGCTGCCTGTTCTCCGGCCGGGTGGCCGGGCGCGCGGCAGCCGCCGCCGTCAGCTGATCAGCCGACCGGGAACAGCAGGCACGACGAGGTCGCGTGGGCGACCAGCCGGCCGGCCTCGTCGGTCAGCGTCGCCTGGGCCAGCGCCGTCCGCCGTCCCTGCGACAGGACCGTGCCCTCGCAGGTGACCAGCCCGGATTCGACCGTCACCGGTCGCAGGTACTTCACGGTCAGATCCATGCTCGTGTAGCCGATCCCGGCGGGCAGCGTCGAGTGGACGGCGCAGCCTGCGCCGGTGTCGAGCAGCGTCGAGATCACGCCGCCGTGCACCGTGCCGAGTGGGTTGTAGTGGAACTCCTGGGCCTTCATGGTCACCACGACCCGCCCGAATTCGGCGGTGAAGTCCTGCATGTCCAGCAGGCGCATGATCGGCGGGGGCGGCAGCTCGCCGGCGACCATGAGCTGGAGCAGCTCCAGCCCGGTCAGTTCGGCCGGAGCCTGGGCGTATACACCGGGGTCGTCCCACTCGAACGTTCGCGTGCGCTGCTGCTGGGTCTGCGTCATGAACCCAGGCTGCCGACGCTTGCTGAGTCTGTCAAGAAGACTTAGGTTGTCTCACATGAGGCCGGCGGCGTTGGAATGGTCCGTGGAGAACTGCACGGTCGGGCGCGCCATGGCCGTCCTGGGCGAGCGGTGGACCTTCGTCGTGCTGCGCGAAGTCTTCAACGGCGTACGGCGGTTCGACGACATGCGGAGGCACACCGACATTCCCCGGCAGGTGCTCACCAACCGGCTCGCGACGCTGGTCGAGCAGGGGGTGCTGCGCCGCGAGCCCTACCGCGAGCCGGGCGAGCGGCTGCGCCACGAGTACCGGCTGACCGAGAAGGGCTTCGATCTCTATCCGGTCCTCGTCGCGGTCTGGGAATGGGGCGACCGCTATCTGGCCGACCCCGACGGCTCGCCCGTGACGGTCGCTCATCGCGACTGCGGCGCCACTGTCGGCGTACAACTCGTCTGTTCGGAGGGACACGTGCTGAAGTCGCCGCGCGAGGCCGCGACGCGCCCGGGACCGGGCGCGCGGCCGTTCGGAGCGCAAGCATGACGCATGAGGTCGTCAACCAGGCCCCGCCGCTGATCGGCCACGACGTCGCCGCGGACCCGGCGCTGCTGGAAGCACTGGTACGCGAGGGCGCGGAGTGGCATCGCGGCGACCTGCACGCGCTAGGACGCCTGGCGGGGAGCGAGGAGGCGCAGCGGTGGGCTGACGAGGCCAACCGCTACTCGCCGGTGCTGCGCACCCACGACCGGTACGGGCATCGGATCGACGAGGTGGAGTTCCATCCGTCCTGGCACGAGCTGATGGGTGTGGCGGTCGAGCACGGGCTCGCGGGCGCCCCCTGGGCCGATCCGCGCCCGGGCGCGCACGTCGCCCGGGCGGCGGACATGCTGGTCTGGGGCACTGTCGAGCAGGGGCACATCTGCCCGATCTCGATGACGTACGCCGTGATCCCGGCACTGCGGGCGCAACCTGACCTCGCCGCGGTCTACGAGCCGCTGCTGACCTCGCGGGTCTACGACCCGGGTCTGCGTGCGCCCCTCGGGAAGGCCGGGCTGCTCGCGGGCATGGGGATGACCGAGAAGCAGGGCGGCTCCGACGTCCGCGCCAACTCCACGGTCGCCGTCCCGGAGACCGACGGGACGTGGCGGCTCACGGGCCACAAGTGGTTCACCAGCGCGCCGATGAACGACCTGTTCCTGGTGCTGGCCCAGGCCCCGGGCGGGCTGTCGTGCTTCCTCGTGCCGCGAGTGCTGCCCGACGGGTCCCGCAATACGTTCCGCATCCAGCGGCTGAAGGACAAGCTCGGCAACCGCAGCAACGCGAGCAGCGAGCCGGAGTTCGACGGCACCGTCGCGTGGCTCGTCGGGCCGGAGGGCCGGGGCGTGCGCACCATCATCGAGATGGTCACGATGACCCGGCTGGACTGCGGACTCGGCTCCGCCGCCGGGATGCGTGCCGCCCTGATGCAGGCGGTGCACCACACCCGGCACCGGTCGGCGTTCGGCGGGCTGCTGATCGACAAGCCGCTGATGCGTACGGTGCTGGCCGATCTGGCGCTGGAATCCGAAGCGGCCACCTGTCTCATGATGCGCGTCGCGGGCGCGGTCGATCGTGCGTCGCACGGCGACTCCGGCGAGGCGGACTTCCAGCGGATCGCCACGGCGCTGGCCAAGTACTGGATCTGCAAGCGGCAGCCGATGATGGTCGCCGAGGCGCTGGAATGCCTGGGCGGCAACGGATACGTCGAGGAATCGGGGATGCCCCGGCTCTACCGGGAGGCTCCGCTCAACGGGATCTGGGAGGGCTCGGGCAACGTCACCGCACTCGACGTCCTGCGGGCATCGCGTACCTCGCCGTCGACTGTGGACGCGTTGGCCGCTGAGATCGCACCGGCGCTGGGCGCCTCGTCCTATCTGGACGTCGCCTGGGCCTCGGTGGCGAAGCTGCTGACCTCGCCGGACGAGGCGTCGGCCCGCCAGCTCGCCGAACGCGCCGCCCTTGTCCTGCAAGGAGCCCTGCTCGTCCGGTACGCCCCGGCCGCGGTCGCGGACGCCTTCTGCGCCGCGCGCCTCGGCGGCGAAGGCGGCCTGGCGTTCGGCACCCTGCCCGCCGGCGTGGACATCGACGGCATCCTCGCTCGCGTTCCTCCGCTCTCGCCGGTGGCGTGATCATCGCGCGCTTCACCGATGGCGTGATCGTTGCGTCAGCCATGCGGTTTCGCGGGGCGATTCGTCCGGTCAAACAACCTCTATGAGGCGACGATCATGGGTGGGCTACCGCCTCGGAAACGCGGCGATCATGGTCGGGCTGCGGTCGTAGCACCGCGCCGACGCCGTCGACGAGGTCGAGCGGACTCCCGTCGGTCCCGGCCGCGGTGACCATGAGCAGGTCGGCGTCGGCGGTGGCGGCCGCCCGGATCAGGGCGTCCTCGGCGAGCACCTGCCGGGCCGACGTCCCGTCGCCGGGCAGGTCGGCCTGGTCGTGGGCCAGTTGGCCGCTGGCCGGATCGAGCCAGAGCACCGTTCCCGCGAGGCCGATCGGGTCCAGCAGCAGCGTCTCGACCTGACTCAGGTTGAACGCCGCGAGGACGGGTGCGATGCCGATCACGGCGTCACCGTCGTCGCCTTGAAGCCGGTGCAGTACGCCGTCCGCGTGCTGACGCGCGGTCTGCGCGACGACCTGGGCCGTCACGGCGTCCAGCGCTGTCGGATCGTCCTCAGGTCCCGGCGCGCCGACGTCGGTCAGCACGGTCTTGCTGCGCCAGCGGGGTGGCAGTTGGTCGATCAGGAGCCGTCCGGCCTGGCCGTCGCCCGCGACGATGATCACTTCCGGGCCCATCGCGTCGGCGAGCCCGGCGAGCTCCCCGGCCACGTCCTGCGCGTGGTCCAGGCGATCACTCCGCCCGCCGGAGACGATCTTCCGGATCGGCTGGATCTCACTGCCCGAGACGTCGATGCTGCTGCTGTCGGCCGACTCGATGCTCCCACTGGCGGGGTCGACGACCACGCGGAGCCAGCTGATCCGCTGCCCCCGCTGAGCCAGCAGCGGAGCGACGTGGGGCAATACGCCGTACTCGGCGCTGTCGGCCGGCGGCGGAGCCGCCATCACCTCGGTGTGCACCAGATCGGGACCAGCCTGCACGCCGGGATCATCGCGGAGGCGCTCTCCGGCGTTGGCGAACACGGCCAGCCCGTGCTGACCGTTCTCCGGCGCCGTGACGCGTACGGCCTCCTCGACGGCGGCCACCATCGGCTCGGCCGCGCCCTGGCGGAGCAGCGCCTCCCGGAGCGCGCGCCAGCGCAGCCCGACGTCGGCTCGCCCGCGTTCGGTGCCGAGCGAGTCGTCCAGGTAGACGGTGGCCCACGGCCCCGGCGTGTCGTACAAGGGCCTCAGGAAGCGGAGATTCATGCCCGGCCGAGTACCCCGCCCCGGCTGGTCTATTCGAGCAGTTTCGCCCGAAGTCGCGCGATGTCGTCCGCGCTCAGCCCAGCCGCGGTGAGCAGCGCCTCGACCGACCCGTATGCCGCGTCCAGCTCACGCAGCGTCAACAGCATCGCCTCGGGTGGCGTCGAGACGTAATAAGGCACCGGAGGCTTCTCGGCGAACCCCGGCACATGCACGTTCGCCCACGCCACGTAGGCCGGGTCGGCCAGCTCGGTCAGGGCGTACTCGTGGGCGACGGTCTCCTGGTCGACACCGAGGAGGCGCAAGATCAGGGCGATGACGGTCCCGGTGCGATCCTTGCCGGCGACGCAGTGGACGACCGGCGTCCCGGAGTCGGCCTGGGCGACCAGCGAGATCACCCCGGCGATGTCGGCCGCGCCGTGCTTGATCAGTTCGGCGTAGCGGTCGGCGAGGAACCGCGCGACGCCTCGTTCGGCGTCGTAGTCCTCGGTCCGCCAATAGGGATGGTCGAGGTGCCGATGGTGGTACGCGGGCGCGGCCCAGTCCGGTGCGCGGCCGCCCGCACTGACCTCCTCGTGCCGCCGGAGGTCGATCACGGAGTCGACGCCCAGCTGGGCGAACGCCGTGCGGTCGGCGTCGCAGAGCCGCGACAGGGTGTCCGAGCGATACAACGCCTTGGTGCGTACGCGACTGCCGTCGGCGGCGGGCAGCCCGCCCACCTCCCGGAAGTTGAAGACGGCCTGGAAGGGGATGAAACTGCCGGTCGCCTCGATCGTCACGTCCCCGAGAGTAGCGGTCCCGGGCGACAATCCCACAAGAGGTTTCGCCCACATGGCGAGACGACGTTTCCACTTCTTGGCGCGTAGTGGCATAGTCACGCTCGTGACGCAGTTCGCCCTCATTATTGGCGACTAGCGCGCCGGCCAAATACGCAGGCCAGCGCGCAGACCTCCCGCATCCGCGGGGGGTCGTTTTGTTTTGTGGGAGAGAAGGCGCGATGCAGGTATACGACACGACGCTGCGCGACGGCGCACAGCGTGAGGGCCTCACATACTCGGTCGCCGACAAACTGGCGGTGGCCAAGCTGCTGGACGAGTTCGGCGTGGGCTTCATCGAGGGCGGCTGGCCCGGCGCGATGCCCAAGGACGTCGAGTTCTTCCGGCGTGCGCGCGAGGAGCTGGAGTTCCAGCACGCGATCCTGGTCGCCTTCGGGATGACCCGCAAGGCAGGCGTGCACGTCGAAGACGACGCCCTGATCAAGGGCCTGATCGACGCCCAGACTCCGGCGGTCGCCCTCGTCGCCAAGTCCGATCTCCGGCATGTGCTGCGGGCGCTGCGTACCACGCCGGAGGAGAACCTCGCGATGGTGGCCGACAGCGTCGCGTACTTCGTGGCCAACGGCCGCCGCGTCTTCCTCGACTGCGAGCACTTCTTCGACGGCTTCCGGTACGACCCCGACTACACGACTTCCGTGGTCAAGGCCGGGCTCGACGCCGGCGCCGAGATCGCGGTCATGTGCGACACCAACGGCGGGATGCTGCCCTCCCAGGTCACCAAGGCCGTCGCCGAGGTCTGCGCCCGGCTCGGGGTGAGCCCGGACCGGCTCGGCATCCACACCCAGAACGACACCTCTTGCGCCGTGGCCAACACGGTCGCCGCGGTGGAGGCCGGCGTACGCCACTTCCAGGGCACCGCCAACGGCTACGGCGAGCGGCCCGGCAACGCCGACCTGTTCGCCTGCGTCGCCAACCTCCAGTTGAAGCTGGGCCTGCCCGTCCTACCGGACGGCTGCCTGGAACAGATGGTGCGCGTCTCGCACGCCATCGCCGAGATCGCCAACATCGCACCCGACACCCACCAGGCGTACACGGGCAGCGCGGCTTTCGCTCACAAGGCGGGGCTGCACGCGAGCGCGATCAAGCACGACCCGGCCCTCTACAACCACATAGACCCGGCCGTGGTCGGCAACGATATGAAGATCCTGGTCACGGAGATGGCCGGCCGGGCCAGCATCGAGCTCAAGAGCAAGGAACTCGGGCTCGATCTGGCCGGGCGGCCGGACGTCGCGACCAAGGTCACGGAGGAGGTCAAGCAGCGCGAGGCGGCCGGCTGGTCCTATGAGGCCGCCGACGCCAGCTTCGAGCTGCTCGTCCGGGATGCCCTCGGCGGCGGCCCCGCCCCGTTCACCCTCGAGTCCTACCGGGTCATCGTGGAGCACCGCGAGGACGGCGCCGTCGTCTCCGAGGCCACGGTGAAGGTACGCGTGAAGGGCGAACGGGTCATCGCCACCGCCGAGGGCAACGGCCCGGTCAACGCCCTGGACGAGGCCCTGCGGCAGGCCCTGACCCGGCACTACGCGTCGCTGGCGACCCTGGAACTGGCCGATTACAAGGTCCGCATCCTGGAAGGCTCGCACGGCACGGGCGCGATCACCCGCGTCCTCGTGGAGACGGTCGACTCGCGGGGCGGCGACTGGACCACGGTCGGCGTCCACGAGAACGTCGTCGAGGCGAGCTGGCGGGCGCTCGTCGACGCGCTGACCTTCGGGCTGGTCCGCGTACCGGCTTGATCCGCGTACCGGCGTGAGCAGTTCGGACTCCGATGGAGCCGAGTGGTGGAGCGAACCGGGGGCGGCGAGCGTCTATCGTGACGTGCAGTCCCCGGTCCGCCCGGAATCATCGGAGTCGCCATGACGCAGCCACCACCGGAACCGCCGATCCGGCCTGAGTTCCGCGTGCCGCCGATGCGCCCGGTTCAGGCGCCGCCCGCGCTCGACGATCCGGCCGCCCGCAGGCGCCGGATGCGGCTCGGCATCATCGGCGCGGTCGTCGGCATCGGCATTCCGCTGCTCATCGTGGCCGTGGGCATCGTCATCGCGCTGAGCGCCTCGGGCACCGGGTCGGAGCGCTGGATCGGTCTGATGTTCGTGATGGCGGCCGGGCTGGTGCTCGTCGGGCCGGTCCAGATCGTCACCGGGATCGTGCTGACGGCGGTGCCGAACACCCGCCCGTTCGGGGTCGGCTTCCTGATCGGCTCGGCCATCGGTGTGATGGTCATGGCAGGCGCGTGCTTCGGCCCGATGCTGGGCAGCTCGTCGTTCTGATGCTGCGGCCGATTCTGTTCCACCTCGGGCCGTTCGGCGTGCCGACCCACGACTTCTTCGTCGGGCTCGGCGTGACGGCCGCCCTCAGCTGGTTCCTGTGGCAGTTGCGCGGGCGTGACCCGATCGACGAGCGGATCTGGGGCGTCATCGCCGGGGCGCTCGCGGGCGGGGCGCTGCTGTCCCGCCTCGGCACCTGGGCCCAGCACCTGGCGCCCAGCGCCAACGCCGGCCTGGCCGAGCAGTGGCTCTACGGCAGCCGGAGCATCCTGTCCGGACTCGTCGGGGCGTACGCCGGAGCGCTGATCGCCAAGCGGGTCACCAAGCTGAAGGTGAGCACCGGCGACCTGTTCGCCGCCCCGGTCGCGCTGGCCATGGCGATCGGCCGGATCGGCTGCCTGCTCACCGAACTCCCCGGTACGCCGACCGGCGGATCCTGGGGCGTGACGCTGTCCGCCGCCGAGGCCGCGGCCATCCCGCGCGCGGTCGCCGGAGTGCCGTTGCATCCGTCGTTCGCGTACGAGATCGTCTTCCAGCTCGCCGCCTTCGTCGTGCTCCTGCGCAGCCGCGAGCGGTTCGCCCAGCCCGGCGCGCTGTTCGCCGGCTACCTGCTCGCGTACGCCGTCTTCCGGTTCCTCGTGGAGTTCGTCCGCGGCAACGAGGTCGTCGCGCTGGGCCTGACCCGGCCGCAATGGTTCCTGCTGGCCTGCTCGCCGCTCGCCGTCTGGGCCGCCGTACGCCGAGTCCGCCGCGGCGGCTTCGCCCTCGCTCCCCGTGCCCTCCAGGATGGAGTCTCAGCATGACCGTCGGCATGTCCTTGCGGGGTGACCGGATTCACCGGTACGTCAACGCGTTCTGCCCGCACTGTCACGCGACCGATCCCGAGCTGGCCCAGGTCCGGCGGTTGTCGGGATGGCTGGCCGAACGCGACGGGCGGATCTGGCTCGAACGCGGCTGCCCGGAGCACGGCCTGGTGCGGACGCTCTACGACGAGAACCCCGAGATCCTGAGCTACCTGGAGGAGTGGACCGCGCCGACCAAGGCGCACGTGCCCGATCTGGCGGGGAACTTCGCGCCGGTGCCTTCGGCGTACCTGGACGGGTTGCCGGAGATGCAGACCCAGCACACCTGCATCCTGCTGGCCGATCTCACCGACCACTGCAACCTCAAGTGCCCGACCTGCTTCGCCAACTCGTCGCCGCAGATCAGCGGGGTCGTCCCGCTCGCCGATGTGTTGTCGAGTGTGGACACCCGGCTGTCGCGGGAGAACGACCGCATCGACGTCCTCATGCTGTCGGGCGGGGAGCCGACCCTCTACCCCCAGCTCGAAGAGCTGCTCGCCGAACTGATCGCCCGGCCCGTCACCCGCATCCTGATCAACACCAACGGAGTGAAGATCGCCCGCGAGCCGGAGCTGGTCGCGCTCCTGAAGAAACACCGCGAGCGCGTCGAGGTCTACCTGCAGTACGACGGCCCGTCGGCGGCCACCAGCCGGCACCATCGAGGCGCCGACCTCACCCGGCTCAAGGAACAGGCGATCGACGCGCTGTCGGCGGCCGGCATCTTCACCACCCTGACCATGACCTGCGCCCTCGGCGTGAACGACGACGAGATCGGCGCGGTCGTCAAACGCGCCCTCGACACTCCATACATCGGCGGGGTCTCCATCCAGCCCCAGTTCGGTTCCGGCCGCTCGGCGCCGATCGACTCACAGGACCGGTTGACGCACACCGGCGTACTCGCAAGATTGGAGCCGCAGACCGGCGGAATCGTCACGTGGCGCGATCTGACCGCACTGCCTTGCTCGCACCCGCATTGCTGTTCCGTCGGGTACCTGCTGAAGGACGATTCGAACGAGTGGCGGTCGTTGACCGCGCTGATCGGCCATGAGCGGCTGAAGGCGTTCCTGGAACTGTCGCCCGACCTCGTGGCGAACCGCATCGCGGACACCGAGCTGCCTGCGGTCATGCGGGGCGTGGTCAAGCAGTCGTTGCTGGACCTGCTCTCGGAGCAGTCGTCGCTGTCCCACCCGCGTGTCGGCGACCTGTGGAAGGACATCTGCGAGAACTGCGACCTGGGCATCTCGACACTGCTCACGCTGGCCTCGTCGGCGCTGCCCGGCGGCCGGGACCGGCTCCGCAAGCTGCTGGCCGAACGGGTCAAGCGGATCACGATCAAGCCGTTCATGGACATCAACACGATGATCGAGGAACGGCTCACACAGTGCTGCGTCCACGTCGCCACTCGCTCGTCGGCCGGCGCCGATCAGTGCGCGCCGTTCTGCGCGGTCCAAGCCTGGCCTGCGCTGTCGGCACAGCGGCTGCCCCGCGCGATGCTGCCGGTGATCTCGTGAACCAGCAGCCCTACGACCCACTGCGACTGTGCGTGTACGCGACGATCGCGCTCCTAGGCTGGCTGCTCGGCCCGGTCGCGCTGGTGATCTTCGCCGGGATCGGGTTCGCGGGATACTGGCGGGCGCGGCGGGCCGGGCTCACGCGATCGAAGTGCTTCCTGCGGGATACGCGGCTGGTGCTGGCGTACCTCGGTGTGCTGACGCTGGCGGGGCTCGGCGGCATCGTCTGGTGGATCCTCTAACCGTCGACCTTCGCCAGCTGACGGTCATGGACACGGCTCAGTGCGAGCGACGCCGTCATCGCGCCCCACCCACTCCATCAGCTCCCAGAACGCGCTGAACGCCAGGCATACGCAGAAGGTGAGCGGGTTCAACCATCGGCTTCCCGGTAGCCGATGGTTGGGTCAGGACTTCCCGCACGAGGATCGCCGGGGCGAATCCCTGGAGGAAATGGCCGATCCGGTCGTACGGGTTGCGATCCAGTGCGGTATCACGGTGTCACCCGCGCCCGGCCCACTCTGGACGGTGCGCCTTCGGTGGTCGACGCCGACCGTCGTGGTCGCGGAGACGTGCGTGTTGGTGGGCTTCGCTCCGCGCGAGCGTGGTGGTGAGGTTTCGCTCAGCGACGTGCGTGGTGGTGAGGTTTCGCTCAGCGACGTGCGTGGTGGTGAGGCTGCGCTCCGCGATGAGCGTGGCGGTGAGGGTTGGCGTCGCAACGAGCACGATCGTGTGATCTCCGGAGGCTCACGCACCCAACCGCCGCTCGGTGAGGTGCGTGGCGCTCCGGAGATCATCGCGGCGGTCGGCGATCCGCGTGGCGCGCGCACCGCTGGAACACCATCGACCCAACCGTCGACCGGTGAGGTATACGGCGTTCCACCGACGGGCGGCCGATCCGAATCTGGGTTTGCTGTGCCGGCATCATCATCGGCTCAGGCACAAGGGCGGCTTTACGCGAACTGGGCCGATTCCGCTGGACCAGCCCGAACGGCCGTTCTTACGAGGTATTCCCCGAACCGCCATAGCCGGCTGGGCGTACGTCGGGAGGATGAGGTGGTCCCGTCGGAGTATCCGAAGTAGACACAGCGGCGGACGACCGCCGGGGTTGCCCGCGCCTAGCGTCGCGGCATGACTCACCTCTCCCGTAGAAGCCTGATCCTGGGGAGCGCGGCCGTCGCCTCGGCGGCCCTGCTCCCGGCGACCGCTGCGTCGGCGACGTCCAGCCCGCTGCACCTGCTGCGCCCGACCGGCCCGTACGCGGTCGGCGCGACGGCCCGGTATGTGCGGGACACTTCGCGCTCCGATCCGTGGGTGCCCAGCGTGCCCGCGCGCGAACTCATGATCACCATCTGGTACCCGACGCGCGACCGGCGGGGCGGGCGGTGGGCGTACATGTCGGCCGAGGAGTCCCGGCTGTTCATCGAGGGCAAGCAGAACTTCGACCTGCCGCTGGACATCTTGAGCACGGTGCGGACGTTCGCGTACGCCGAGGCGAAGCCGATGGGCCGGCCCCGGAGCCTGCCGCTCGTGGTGCTCTCGCCGGGGTACACGCAGCCTCGCAATTCGCTGTCGGCCCTGGCCGAGGACCTGGCCAGCCACGGCTACGTCGTCGTGGCGATCGACCACACCTACGAGACGTACGCCGTGACCTTCCCGGACGGCCGGGTCGCCGGGTGCGACACCTGCGCGTTCGACGACGACCGGACGTTCTTCGCCCGCCTCTACGAGGTACGCGCCGCCGACGTCTCCTTCGTGCTCGACCAGCTTCTGGGTGCGCAGCCGGTGTGGTCGGGCGGCCACCTCATCGATCCGAGCCGGATCGGGATGTCGGGGCACTCGGCCGGCGGGGCGAGCGCGATTCCCGCGATTCTCGGCGACCGGCGGATCCGGGCCGGCGTCAACATGGACGGCAGCTCCACGGGGTACACGCCGCCCGCTCCGGTGACCCGGCCGTTCCTGCTGCTCGGTACGCAGTCCTTCCACTCCCCGAACGGCCCGGACGCCTCATGGCAGCTCGACTGGGACCTCATGACGGGCTGGAAGCGGTGGATCACCGTGGCCGGGACGGAACACGCCTCCTTCAACGACCTGGCGTTGTTCGGCGAGCAACTCGGCATCGACTTCGGGGCCACGACGACCGGTACACGATCTACGCAGATCACCCGGCGGCTCAATCGGGCGATGTTCGACCGGCATCTGCGGCACCGGGCGGAGCCGTTGCTCGACCGAGCGGACCCGCGCTACCCCGAGATCACGGTCGCTGCGACCGGCGGCTAGCAGACTCCACGGCGGACTCCGTGAACGCGTCGTAGGCGCGACACTGAGCGGATGCGAAATCGATCCGTCCTCCTCGACGCCGGCCGAGGCGCGCTGACCGGAGCCGCCGTGGTGGCCGGCGGTTTCGTGGCCTATCTCTTCGGCGACTGGTACGCCCGTGGCACGAGCAACAACTACACGAACAGCGCCGACGCCTTCGGCGACTTCGCGTTCGCGTTTCTGTTCGCGGCTGTCGTGTTGTGCGCGGCCGGGGCGTACCTCGCCGCATGGTTGTGCCACCTGCGTCGGCCACTGCTGATCGCCATCGGGGGCAATATCCTGAGTGTGGTCGCGATCGTCAGCGTGTTGAGCCGGAGCCCAAATCCAAGCCTGAGCCTCCGCCTCGTCGCGGAGATCGCGGTCCCGATCGTGATCTTCGCCATCGTCGGAGCGGCCTTCTCGACCCGTTCGACCCGAGAGGTCTCGGCGTCGCCGGCCGCGCCGCGCGGCTGAGCGGCTAAGGAGTGCGGGAGGTCAGGCAGTAGACGCCGCCCGCCGGATCTCGCATCACCGTCCACCGCGGACGCGTGTCCACCACGACCGCGCCCAGCGAGACGTGCCAGGCGACCGCGGCGGGGACGTCGGAGCACGCCAGGTCCAGGTGCATCGCCGGACGGTCGGCGGCGCTCCCGAGCCGCTGCACGAGGATGCGGACGGGCAGCGTCGGCGGCGGCACGACCCGGGAGAACTCGGGGAGGGTCGCCGCCTGCGACTCCCAGCCGGTGACCGCCGCCCAGAAGGCGTACTCGGTCTCGAAGCCGTCGGGGAGCGCGTCGACGCACATCTGATCGGCCCGGACGCGCACGCCTGACGGGCCGGTCACCGGGGCCGGTCGGGTCTGCTCCTTGTGCCACGGAACGGCGCAGAAGAAGTGACCGGCGGGGGAGCGCAGCACGGCCCAGTCGCCGTGGTCGGCCGTCATGGCGGCGCCCGCATCGAGCGCGCTGGTGATGAAGGCGCGGACGTCGGTGACGGCGAAGTCGAGGTGCCCGCCGCCAGGTCCGCCCACTGCCTGAAGCTTCAGGAAGGCGTCGCCGGTCACGGGCTGAAAGGTCGCGAACTCGCCGTTCTCGCCACGCCTCGGGGAGAGCGCCGTCTCCGTCGCCTGTGTCCAGAACTCGGCCGCCGTCTCGAACCGATCGGCGGGACGGTCGAGGAACGCGTACGCCCAGCGGATCATCGCAGCGCCGCCCAGACCTCGTCGAGCGACGGCGCGACGGTGACGGCCGCCAGGAGCGCCGGGTTGATCAGCGGCCGCGACCCCAGCCAGTCCACCAGGCCGGCGTAGAAGCCGTCCGCGTCGAGCAGCACGAGGGGCTTGCTGTGCAGGCGCAGCTGTGGACCGGTCGTCCACACCTCGAACAGTTCGTCCAGGGTGCCCAGGCCGCCCGGCAGCACCAGGAAGGCGTCAGCCTTGTCGATCATGATGGACTTCCGGGCGGCGAGATCCGGCGAGACGATCAGCTCGTCCACCTCCGGGCTCGCCCGTTCGAGGGTGACCAGGCCCTCGGGCATCACCCCGGTCACCGGTACGCCCGCTGCGTGGGCGGCCTTAGCCAGCTCGCCCATCATCCCCAGCCCGCCGCCGCCGTAGATCAGCGAATGGCCCTCGCGCGCGAGCCCACGGCCGGTCTCGCGGGCCAGGTCGAAGAAGGATTCGGGGGCGTCGGGCTTGCCCGAGCAGAAAACGCAGACGGCGGCCACGCGACCGATCCTAGACGGGACCGCCGCCCTGCTTGCCGGAGATCAAAGCCCACACGACGGCCGCCACACCACCGGCGGTCAGCAGCGAGCAGAGCGCCAGCCGGCCCTGTCGCCGGCGGTCGCGCAGCGGAAGCCGACTTCGGTGACTCTCGCCCCGAAGGGGTTCTCCCGGCTCAGTTCGCCGGTGACGATCCTGGTCGCCGGAGCACCCGGGGCCGGCAAGGACATGCTCTGCGACTCCTGGACGTCGGCGCAGCGCGGGGCGAACACGCCCGTCACCAGACTCCGAAGGGCCCGGGTGACCTGGCGAACCGGTCAGGCGCGTACGCGGAACGGGGCGAGGACCTCGCGCACATAGCCGACCGCGTCCCAGTCGTCGTCACCGTGCGCGATCGTGCTGAGCACCTCGCGCAGGTGCAGCACCCGCATGCGATCCGCCCAGCCGTCGACCAACGGCGCGATCTCGGCGTACGCCGAGAAGAAGCGCGCCGACGACGGCGGTCGCGGGGAGCACCACATCATGCTGAGGTCGACCTCGGCCCAGGCGTAGGAGACGGCCGGGTCGATGACGGCGACGCCGCCGTCGGGCGTGCCGAGGATGTTGCCGGTCCAGAGATCCCCGTGAGTGAGGCAGGCCGGCTGCGCGGGGATCAGCTCGGGCAGCCGCTCGCAGAGCCGTTCCAGGGCACGCCGGTCCTCGGCCGTGAACTTCGTGATGTCCGGCAGCCATCGGAGGATGCGGTGCTCGGCGAAGAATTCATGCCCGTCGGTGTGCCATGTGTTGACCTGCCGCATCCGGCCGAGCCAGCCGTCGGCGGGCCAGCCGAAGCGGTCGGCGGCCGTCGAGGTGTGCAGGCGTGCGAGCGCCCGGCCCAACGCCGCCCAGGCGTCGTCGGTGTCGGGGAACGCCGGGAACGGCGCGAGCACCAGCAGCTTGGGCGAGACGTGCAGGACGTCCGGCGTACGCAGCCCGGCGTCGCGCAACGCGGCGAGCCCGGCGGCCTCGACCTCGAAGACGTCCGGATCGTCCGTCCGAAGCGTCTTCGCGAAGACCTGCGTACCGGTGGAGAAGAGGGTGGCGACCCCGGCCTGTGCGATCACCCCGCCTCCGGCGGGCTGCACGGACTCCGCATCGAACCCGGCCAACCGCAGGCGCCAGCGCAGAAGCTCGGTCACGCACCAAGAATAAGCGCGGCCCCGCTAAGCTGCCGTCATGATCGATCCCGTCCGCCCGGCCGCCCTCGCCGCCGGTGACCTGGTGGCCCTGGTCTCGCCGTCCGGACCGGTCCGGTCCGTCCGCGCCGACGCCGCGGTCGGCGTGCTGACCGGATGGGAGCTGCGGACCCGGCTGGGCCGGCACGCCCTGGCCCGCACCGGGTACCTCGCCGGCACGGATGAGCAGCGGCTGGCCGACCTCAACGAGGCGTTCGCCGACCCCGAGGTGCGGGCCGTGCTCTGCCTCCGGGGTGGCTACGGCATGCAGCGCATCGTCGACGGGCTCGACCTCGACGCGGTCCGCGCCGATCCGAAGCTGGTCATGGGATTCTCCGACATCACCGCGTTGCACCTGGCGCTGTGGCAGGGCGCTCGGCTCGCGACCGTGCACGGTCCGGTGGCGGCGCAGCTGGACAAGGGCGCGCAGTCGCCGACCGCGCTGGGCGCGAAGACCGTCCTGATGTCGTCCGCGCCGGTGACGGTCAAGGCCGACGAGGCGGAGAGCACGTTCCGCGTACGCCGGGTGGGGCGCGCCGAGGGTGTGCTGATCGGCGGCAATCTCGCGATGCTGGCCAGCAGCGTCGGCACCCCGCACATGCCCGACCTGACCGGGGCGATCCTGCTGGTCGAGGACGTCAACGAGCAGCCCTACCGGATCGACCGGATGCTGACCCAACTGCTGCGCTCGGGCGCGCTCGACGGGCTGGCGGGTGTCGCGATCGGACAGTTCACCGACTGCGACGCCGAGGGCGGCCCGGCCGCGGAGGAGGTGCTGGAGGAACGGCTCGCGCCGTTGGGCGTACCACTCTTGGGCGGACTGCCGATCGGGCACGGCGATCAGCACGTGGCGATCGGGGTCGGAGTGCCCGCGGTCCTGGACGCCACAGCGGGCACGCTGCACGTCCAACCCGTAGGACGAGCGTAACGGGTGTGCGGGCCGGGGGGTCGTTAGTATAGGAAAGGAGTATGAGCCCCCGCATCGACCCCGACAGAAGCAAATCCTGGTTACGGCGGGCGCTCCCGCTGGTTCGCGCGCATCGCGGGATGCTGTTCACCTCGCTCGGCCTGTCGCTGGTCGGCCTGCTGGTTCAGGTGCAGATTCCGGATGCGCTACGGCGCGGGATCGACGACGCGCTGGTCGCGCGTACGTCTGATCTGAACACATATGTCTGGCTTGTCGCCGCGTTGGCGATCGCGCAGGGCGTGCTGAACTTCGGGGCGCGGAAGTATCTGCTGCGCACGGCGTACGAGATCGAGTACGACCTGCGGACCCTCATCTACTCGCACCTGGTCCGGCTGCCCTACGGGTTCTACGACCGCGTCCAGTCCGGCGAGCTGATGTCGCGGGCCGCCTCCGACGTCCGCGCGGTCCAGATGTACCTCGCCTTCGGCCCGTCGATCCTGGTCCAGTGCGGCATCGCGCTGGTCGCCTTCGGGCTGATGGTGTCGATCAACCCGCTGCTCGCGGTGGTCGCGATGGCGACCATGCCGCTCATCGCGCTGCTCGGCGTCTGGATGCGCAAGGCCATCTTCCCGGTGTCCTGGCTCATCCAGGCCCGCCTCGCCCGCGTCGCGACGATCGTGGACGAGAACACCCAAGGGGTACGCGTGGTGAAGGCGTTCGCGGCCGAACCCCGGCAGGTGCAGGCGCTCGCCGACGCCGCCGATCGGGTGCGGTGGGCGTACCGGCGCGACGCGCTGATCCGCAGCCGGTGGGCGCCCACTCTCGAGAGCCTGCCCCGGCTCGGGCTCGCCCTCGTGCTGCTGTTCGGCGGCTGGATGGTCATCGACGGGCAGACCACGATCGGCACGATCGTCGCGTTCAACTCCTACGTCCTCATGCTCCAGCCACCCTTCCGGATGCTCGGCATGATGATCATGCTCGGGCAGCGGGCCGCCGCGTCGGCACAGCGCATCTACGAGATCCTCGACACCGAGTCGGAGATCGTCGAGGCGGACCGCCCGATCGACGCCCGGCTGCGGGGCGAGCTGGAATTCCGCGGGGTCGGCTTCGCGTACGCCGACGGCACGGTCGCGCTGGCGGACCTGGATCTGCGGGTCGCGCCGGGGGAGACGGTGGCGCTCGTCGGCCGGACCGGCTCGGGCAAGTCGACGCTCGGCCGGCTGCTGGCCCGCTACTACGACGCCACGGCCGGGACGGTGCTGATCGACGGCCGCGACGTCCGTGAATACGGCCTGGCCGAGCTGCGCCGCCAGGTCGGCATCGTGCCGGAGGAGCCGTTCCTCTTCTCGGCCACGATCCGGGACAACATCGCGTTCGGCCGGCCCGACGCCGCCGACGAGGACGTGATCGCCGCCGCGCGGGCCGCCGGGGCGGACGAGTTCATCGGGCACCTGCCGGAGGCGTACGCGACGGTGGTCGGCGAGCGCGGTTACACGCTGTCCGGCGGCCAGCGGCAACGCGTCGCGATCGCGCGGGCGCTGCTGATGAACCCGCCGGTGCTCGTGCTCGACGACGCGACGAGCGCCGTGGACGTCTCCGTCGAGCAGCGGATTCACACCGCGCTACGGGATTTGATGGTCGGCAGGACAACCTTGATCGTGGCACATCGCCTCTCCACCATCGGGCTCGCCGATCGGGTGCTGCTCGTCGAGGACGGCCGCGTCGTCGCCGACGGCACTCATCGGGAGCTGCTCGACGACCCGCGGTACGCCGCGGTGCTGGCGAGCTACGACACCCCGACCGACACCGCGACTGACATCCCGACTGACACTGCGGCTCATGTCGCGAACGATGAGGTGACGACGGCATGACGATGTTCGGTGGCGGCTTCGGCGGGCCGGGCGCCGGCGGCGGCGGGGCCATGGGCGGCCCCGGTCGCGGCGGCCTCAACAAGTCGCCCGAGGGTCTGGCGTTCGCGGGCATCCCGCCCGAACTCCAAGCCGGGGTCGACCGGCTGGAGGCGATCGAGAGCCGGCGGCCGCAGCCGTCCGAGCCGGTCGAGTTCCGGCAGGCCGTCGCCGGCGAACGGCGGCTCACCCTGCCCGGCCTGCTGCTGGGCCGGTGGCGGCTGTTCGCCGTGGCCTGCGTCATGCTGCTCGGCGAGACGGTGCTGCTCCAGGCCGGTCCGCTGCTCGTGCAGGTCGGGATCGACCACGGCATCATGCGCGGCGATCTGCGTACGCTGCTGCTCGCGGCCGGCGCCTTCATCGGCTCGGTCGTGCTCTCCTGGGGCGCCTCGGTGGCGCGGATGCGGCAGACCGGGCGGCTGGCCGCCGATGCCGTCCGGGATCTGCGCGTACGCGTCTTCGCCCAACTGCAACGGATGTCGCTGGACTTCTTCACGACCGAGAAGGCGGGCGTGATCCTCACCCGGATGACGTCCGATGTGGAGGCTGTGCAGAGCCTGCTCTCCGACGGCCTGGCCCAGTTCGTCATCCAGGGCCTGACCATGGTCGTGGTCACCGTCGTGCTGTTCTCCTACGACGTCGAGCTGGCCCTGATCACGTTGCTGCTGGTGGTGCCGCTGCTGACGGCCGCCTCGCTGTGGTTCCGGCGCGCCGCCGACGACGGGTACCGCCGCCAGCGCGACACCATCGCCGCGATGTACTCCGACCTGTCGGAGAGCATCTACGGCGTCCGGGTCGTCACGGCGTACCACCGGCAGGACCGCAACGTCGCCGACCACGAGGCGGTGGTCGGCAGGTATCGCGACGCCAACAACTTCACCGGCCACATCAACGCCGTCTACGGGCCGGGCACGTCCGTCATCGGGCTGCTGGGCATGGCCGCGCTGCTCCTGATCGGCGGGGAACGCGTACTGCGCGGGGAGATCAGCGTGGGTGAGCTGACCGCCTTCGTCCTCTATCTGAACGCGTTCTTCGCCCCCGTGCAGCAGCTCGTCCAGCTCTACACGAGCTACCAGCAGGGGCGGGCGGCCGTGGTGAAACTGCGGGACCTGCTGTCGTCGCAGCCGACGGTGGCCGAGAAGCCGGATGCGGCGGCGCTGCCCCCGGTGCAGGGCGAGATCCGGTTCGACCGGGTCACCTTCGGCTACCTGCCGGGCCGGCCGGTGCTGCGCGACGTCGACCTCGTGATCGCGCCCGGGGAGACGGTCGCCTGCGTCGGTCCGACCGGTGCGGGCAAGTCGACCCTGGCCAAGCTGGTCACCCGGTTCTACGACCCGGAGTCCGGGCAGATCCTCATCGACGGGCACGACCTGCGGGACGTCACGCTGTCCTCGCTGCGCCGGCAGATCGGCGTCGTGCCGCAGGAGCCGTTCCTGTTCGCCGGGACGATCCGGGAGAACATCGCGTTCGCCCGGCCGGACGCGTCCGAGGCCGAGATCTGGGCCGCCGTCGACGCCGTCGGCCTGCGCGACCTCGTCGAGCGTACGCCGGACGGGCTGGACGCCCGGCTGCACGAGCGCGGTCAGAGCGTCTCGTCCGGACAGCGCCAGTTGCTGGCCCTGGCACGGGCGTTCCTCGCCGAACCCCGGGTGGTGGTGCTCGACGAGGCCACGTCCAACTTGGACCTTCAATCCGAGCTACGGGTGGAACGAGCGCTCGACCGGCTGCTGGAGGGCCGGACCGCGCTGCTGATCGCGCACCGGCTCAGCACCGCGATGCGGGCCGACCGGATCGTGGTCGTCGACGAGCACGGGATCCTCGAAAGCGGCTCGCACACCGAACTGCTGGCCCTCGACGGCCGGTACGCCCAGATGCACGCCACCTGGGCCGCCCATGCGTAAGGCGGGCATCGTCGCGGGCTGGGCCTTCGCCGTGGGGGTCGCCGTCTGGGCGGTAGTGCGACTCGTCGGGCTCGACGGGTGGTATCCGGCGGTGCAGGTAGTGGCCTTCACGCCCTATGCCGTCCTGGTCGCTGCGCTGGGCGTACCCGTGCTTGCCTGGTGGAAGAAGTGGCCGGAAGCCGCGGTCGCCGCCGTGAGCGCCGTGGTGCTCGCGGCCTGTGTGCTCCCGCGGGCGGTGACGGCGACGCGCTGGCCGGGGCGACCGGGCCGACCCTGCGGGTGGCGAGCGCGAATCTGCTGATCGGCGGGGCCGATCCGGCCGAGATCCTCCGGCGGGTACGCGAAGAGCAGGTGGACGTGCTGGCGGTGCAGGAGATGACGCCGGAGTGGCTCGCGGCGGCCGACGCCGCCGGGCTGGGCGACGTGCTGCCGCAGCGGTTCGTGGCGCCCGCGAGCCTGGCCGAGGGCTCGGCGGTCTTCTCGCGGCGGCCGCTGAGCGACGGCGGCTCGCACCTGATGGCCTTCGGCTGGTTCCAGCAGGTCCACGCGGTGATCACGGTCGACGGCGTGCCGGTCTTGCTGGAGTCGGCCCATCCGGCCTCGCCCTACAACGCCGACGTGACCCCGGCCTGGCGGTCGAACCTGCGCAAGGAGCCGCCCGCGACGCCGGACGGGCCGCTGCGGGTGCTGATGGGCGACTTCAACTCGACCCTCGACCACGGGCTGCTGCGCGACGTGATCGACAGCGGCTACCGGGACGCCGCCTCGGTGGTCGGCAAGGGGCTGGTCGGGACCTGGGGACCGTACAACGGCGACCCCGTGCCGCCGGTGACCATCGATCATGTGCTGGCCGACCGGCGGATCGGCGTACGCGCCTTCGCGGCGTTCACCATCCCCGGCAGCGACCACCGGATGATCGTCGCCACCCTGGTCCTCCCGGGCACTCACTAGACTGGGCGGCGTGAGTGCCGCCCTGGTGATCGAGAACGACCCGACCGACGACGCCCGCCGACTGGGTGACTGGCTCACCGACGCGGGCCTGGCGCTGGACGTACGCCGAGTGCACGCCGGTGATCCGCTGCCCGAGGAGCCGACGGAGCATTCCGCGCTCGTGGTGCTGGGTGGATCGCAGGACGCCTACCCCGAGGGGAACACCGCGCCGTGGTTCCCGCAGCTGGAGGCGTTGCTGCGCAAGGCGGTGCGGCATCGCGTACCCACGCTGGCGATCTGCCTCGGCGGTCAGCTGCTCGCCCAGGCCCACGGCGGCACCGTCGAGCGGTCCGCGTCCGGCCCGGAGGTCGGCCCCGGCCTCGTCGCCCGGCGGGACGCCGCCGAGAAGGACCCGCTCTGGGCGCCGGTGCCGTTCGTCCCGGACGTCCTGCAGTACCACTACGACGAGATCACCGAGCTGCCGCTGGGCGCGACCCTGCTGGCGACCTCCAGCCGCTACCCGAACCAGGCCTTCCGGATCGGCGACCTCGCCTGGGGCACGCAGTTCCACATCGAGTGCGACACCGAGCAGTACGCGGGCTGGCTGGAGTCGACCCGGGCGAGCCTGGCCGAGCTGGGCGTCGATGCCGACGAACTGATCGAGCGGGCGGACGGGCTGATGGACGACCTCTTCGAGGTCTGGCAGCCGTTCGCCCGGCGGTTCGCCGACATCGCGCTCGGGCGGCTGGAGCCGCCGGTGAGCGCCCGCACGACGCTTCCGCTGCTCGGCTGATCCGCGATGGCGGCGGGCATCGGGCGGCTGGCACGGTACGGCTTCACCGCGGTGCCGGGCCGGCCTGACCCGGTGGGACTGCTCGGCCCGCGCGGGATGAACCTCTGGGTCGCGGAGGAGCAGCGGCCGTACGACGAGGAGGCGGCGCTCATCCTCGACCAGCTGCGCCGGGTCGCGGACCCGAACCTGGCGCTGCGGCAGCTCGCCCGGCTGCACGAGCGGGATCCGGCCGTGGTCGAGGCCGTCGGCGCCGATCACGACCTGCGCGATCGGCTGATCACGGTGCTGGGCGCGTCCGAGGCGCTCGGTGACCATCTCGCGGCCCGGCCCGGCGAATGGCGGTGTCTGACGGACACCATGCCCGCCCGCTACGAGGTGCACGCCGGGATCGCCGACGTCGCGGCGCTGCGGCTGGCGTACCGGCGGGGGCTGCTGCGCGTGGCGGCGGCGGATCTGGCCGACCACGTCGACGTCGAGCAGACCATGGCCGAGTTGACCGCGCTCGCCGACGCCACCTTGCGGGTGGCGTACCGGCTGGCCTCGGCCCGGGTCGCCGGGAATCCCCGGCTGGCCGTCATCGCCATGGGCAAGTGCGGCGGCACCGAACTGAACTATGTGTCCGATGTGGATGTCATCTTCGTCGCCGCCGAGGACGAGGACCTGCCGGCCGCCACCGCCATCGCCACCAGGCTGATGGAGATCTGCGGCCAGGTCGCCTGGCCGGTCGACGCCGCGCTGCGGCCCGAGGGCGGGCGCGGGCCGCTGGTGCGCACACTCGCCAGCCATCTCGCGTACTACCAGCGCTGGGCGCGTACGTGGGAGTTCCAGGCGCTGCTCAAGGCGCGGGCGGTCGCCGGGGAGGTGGCGCTCGGCCGGTCGTGGCTGGTCGCGTTGCAACCGCTCATCTGGCACGCCGCGGAACGCCCTGAAGCGGTCGAGGACGTCCGCAAGATGCGCCGCCGCATCGTCGAGCAGATCCCTCGCAGCGAGATCGATCGCGAGATCAAGCGCGGCCCCGGCGGCCTGCGCGACATCGAGTTCGCCGTCCAGCTCCTCCAGCTCGTGCACGGCCGCGCCGACGAAACGCTGCGCTCGCCCAACACGCTCACCGCGCTGCGCGCGCTCGTCGCCGGCGGCTACGTCGGGCGGCACGACGGCGAGGCGCTCGTGCTCGCGTACCGGTTCCTGCGGGAGGTGGAGCATCGGCTCCAGCTGCAGAAACTGCGCCGCACGCACACCGTCCCGGCCGCCGACGGGGGCGCCGGTTCCGCGGCTCTGGTCTGGCTCGCGCAGTCCATGGGGTACGCCGGAAGCGGCACCCGGACAGCGGAAGAGATGTTCCGGGCGGACTGGGTCGCGCATGCCGCCGAAGTCCGGCGACTGCATGCGAAGTTGTTCTTCCGGCCGCTCCTGACGGCGGTCGCGCAGGTCTCCGCCGACCATCTCGCGCTGCGGACGGCACAGGCCCGGGAGCGTTTGGTGGTCCTCGGGTACGCCGACCCGGCCGGAGCGCTGCGGCACATCGAGGCGTTGAGCGGGGGAGTGTCCCGGACGGCGGCGATCCAGCGCACCCTGCTGCCGGTGCTGCTGGAAGAGCTGGCCGACGCGCCCGACCCCGACGCCGGGCTGCTGGCGTACCGGCAGGTGTCGGAGAAGCTGGGCGCGACGCCCTGGTACCTGCGCCTGCTGCGGGACGAGGGCCCGGTCGCGCTGCGGCTGGCCCGGCTGCTGGGCACCTCGCGGTACGCCGTCGACCTGCTCGCCCGCGACCCCGAGGCGCTGCGCCTGATGGCGTCCGACGGCGAGTTGGCACCTCGGGAAGGGCGCGCCCTGGTCGAGGCGATGTCCTCGGCCGCCGGCCGCTACCGGGTGCCCCAGGAGGCCATCCGGGCCGTCCGCGCGGTACGCCGTCGCGAGCTGTTCCGGACGGCTTGCGCCGACCTGTTCCTCCGGCCGACCGAGCTGGAGACCGGGCAGGCCCTCTCCGACGTCACCGACGCGACGCTGGCCGCCGCACTGGAGGTCGCCCGGGCGGCTGCCGGAGCGCCGGAGGACTTCGAGTTCTCGATCATCGGCATGGGCCGCCTCGGCGGGTACGAGATGAGCTACCCGTCCGACGCCGACGTGCTGTTCGTCTACGAACCCGGCTCGGGCATGCGGGACGACGAGGCGCAGGGCACGGCGCTGGCCGTCGCGGAGAATCTGCGTACGCTGCTGGCCGCGCCGGCTCAGGATCCGCCGCTCGGGGTGGACGCCGACCTGCGCCCGGAGGGACGGCAGGGGCCACTGGTCCGGTCGTTCACCGCGTACCAGCGCTACTACGCGAAGTGGAGCGCGATCTGGGAGGCGCAGGCGCTGCTGCGAGCGCGCCCGGTCGCCGGGTCCGAAGCCCTCGCCGCCCGGTTCATCGAGCTGATCGAGCCGATCCGCTATCCCGAGGGCGGCCTGACCCGGGAACAGGTCGTCGAGATCCGGCGGATCAAGGCCCGGGTCGAGAACGAACGGCTGCCCCGCGCGGCCGACCCGCTCACCCACACCAAGCTCGGGCGCGGCGGGATCGCGGATGTCGAATGGACCGTCCAGCTCTGGCAACTGCGCCACGCGTACGAGCTGGAAAAGCTGAAGACGACGCGGACCCTGACCGCGCTCGCCGCCGCGACCGAGGCGGGCCTCGCGTCTGCCGCGGACGCGGAGATCCTGCGGACGGCCTGGAGTTTCGCGGCCCGAGTACGCAACGCGCTGACCCTGGTCCGCGGCCGGGCGGCCGACCAGCTGCCCCGGCACGGCCCGGAGTTGGAGGGCATCGCACAGATCCTGGGCCAGGACGGCGAGCCGACCCTGGTGCTGGAGGAGTACCTGCGCGCGACCCGGCGCGCGCGGGCGGTCGTCGAGCGCCTCTTCTTCACCGACTGACCCCCCTCGCGCGCCCCCGGCCGCCCTCTTTCTGCGCGATCATGAACTATCGGTCATGATCGACCGGCGTGTCGTGTCCGCGCGACCATGATCGATCCCGCAGCGCGATGATCGACTACTCGTCAAGCGGGGACCGGAGTCAGCTCGAACGGTACGCACCGCGCCCCGAGCGCGATCCCGGTGTCGACCGACATGACCAGCCCGTCGGCGTAGACGACCGGGGCGTCGACCTCGGCCGGCGGGACCGCGAAGGTCTCGGGAATGGTCGAGTGGCCGTGCACGATCCGCCGCCCGCCGAGCCGGTCGAGCAGCTGACGGGCGCGGCCGGGCCCGGTGGCCCGGTCGAGGAACTCGAAGCGCCGGAAGATCAGCCGCATCTGGCCGCCGAAGGTCGCCGGATCGCGGTCGGCCATCATCTGCCGGACCGTCGCGTTGATCTCCTCGATGGTGTCCCCGAACTCCAGGTACGCCGTCGTGTCCGCGTGGATCAGCAGGTTGTCGTCGACGAGGGCGACCGCCGGCAGCGCCGCCAGCCAGGCCAGCTGGGCGTCGGTGAGACCCTCGAGGTCGGTGCCCTGGCCGCCGTTGAGCGCCCAGGACTGGATGATCGTGCGCTCGGCGGTGATCGGCGCGTCCGGGATGTATCGCGACCCGTAGATCAGCAGGTCGTGGTTGCCCAGCACGCAGCCCACCTCGCCGCCGGCCGCGGCCGCCTGCGGCTGGAGCGTCATGATCAAGTCGATGACGCCGATGCCGTCCGGCCCGCGATCGGTGAGGTCGCCGAGGAACCAGAGCCGGGCGTCGCCGCCCGCCCACGAGCCGCCCGCGTCGAGCAGGCCGGCCTCGCGGAGAGCCTCGGTGACCTGGGCGCGATGCCCATGGGTGTCGCCGATGACATAGAGCGCCACGGCGTCAGCTTATCCCTTCGGGCGATCTTGTGTGGTGAGGGTCAGGGTGTGCTCCGTGGCGGCGTCGATGGACGCCCGCGCGAAGCGGAACGGCAGCGTCTGACCGGTACGCCAGCGCTCGTACTGGTCGTCGTAGGTGGTCGCGAAGGCATGCCCGGAGTTGCCGGTCAGCTGAATCCACCGCGAGTCGTCCAGGTTGGACAAGTTGACGATCATTCGCATCGACGGGACCGCGTCGACCTCGTAGCCCTCGCCCGCGGTCCAGCCGGTCGCGTTGACGATCGAGTCGCCGCCGCTGACCCCGGTCTTCTCGTGGTTGAACAGCCACTCGATCGGGCCGATGCCGCTGGTGCCGAAGGTCGCGTGGGTCGCGGTGAGCGTGTGCATCGCGCCCCAGCGCCACTTCTTCGGGTCCTTGTCCTGGTCCTCGGTCAGCTCGGCGACCGCGTCCGCCTGTGCCTGGGCCAGGATCTGCTCACGGGTCTCGTGCCCGGCCGTCGACTTGACGTCCCACCAGGCCGCCTCGGGCTGGTCGAGCAGGTGCCGGACCACCTCGAACCAGCGGTCGCCGCCGTCGGCCGGATAGCCGTCGTCGCCGTAGCCCAGCTCGTCGAAGACCAGCCGGAGCAGGTTGCGCCAGACGGCGTTGTAGTACGCCGCCGCGGCCGAGTCCTCCGGCTGCTGGTAGTCCCAGCCGTCGAGCAGTCGCACGGCCTGCTTCGCCGCGTCGGGCGCGGTCCGGGCCAGCCACGGGACCAGCGTCGGGGCGAACCCGTTGCGGTTGTCGAACTGCATCTTCTGGACGTCGTCCAGGGTGATCTTGCCGGCCTTCGCGGTCGCCTGGATCATGTCGTTGATCCGCTGCGACCGGTAGCCGTAGCTCCAGTCGCTGGTCAGGAAGTGCTGGTACCGCGGGCCGATGACGGCCTGGTTCGCCGTCGCGACGTACCCCTGCTTGGGGTTCAGGACGGTCGGCAGTTCGGCGAACGGGAGATAGCCCGTCCAGTCGTACGCCGAGTCCCAGCCGGGCGCCGGCCAGCGGCCGTCGCCCTTGCCGCGTACCGGGATGCGGCCCGGCGACTGGTAGCCGATGTTGCCGTCGACGTCGGCGTAGACCATGTTCTGCGCGGGCACCTCGAACAGCGCGGCGGCCGCCCGGAACTCGGTCCAGTTGCCGGCCTTGTTCAGGGCGAACAACGCGTCGGCGGTCCGGCCCGGGTCGAGTGCGGTCCAGCGCAGCGCGACGGCGTACCCGTCCTTGCTGAGCTTCTTGAGGTCGTCGCTGGCGTCGGACAGCAGCGGCCCGTGGCCGGTCGAGCGGACGGTGATCGTCTTCCGCCCGCCGCCGGCGATCTTCAGCACCTCCTGCCGCGTGGCCAGCGGCTTGAGCTGCCCGTCCACCTCGTACTGATCGCCGGTGACCTTCTCGTAGTAGAGGTCGGTGACGTCCGGGTCGAGGTTGGTGAAGCCCCACGCGATCCGCGCGTTGTGCCCGATCACGACGCCGGGCACGCCGGAGAAGCTGAACCCGGCCACGTCCTGCGACTGGGCGTCGCAGGCGCAGTGCAGCCCGATCTGGTACCAGATCCCGGGCTGCGACGGGCTCAGGTGCGGGTCGTTGGCGAGGATCGGCTTGCCGGTCGCGGTCAGGTCGCCGCTGATCACCCACGAGTTCGAGCCGATGCCAGGCCCGCCGTCGCCCATCAGCTGCGGCATCCGGTCCAGGCCGTCGGCCAGCTCCCGGAGCAGGTCGCCCTGCGCGCTCGTCGGCTTCACGGCCGGCTGCGTCGGCGGCGTCCCGGTCGCCTCGCCGCCGGAAACGATCGGAACATTTCGATCATAGGGGTACGCCGGATAGAGCTGTTCGATCTGCTCGACGCTCAGCCCCTCGGCGAGCAGGGCGGCCCGCCGGATCTCCGTCTCCATGTTGCCGCGCAGATCCCAGGCCATCGCCTTCAGCCAGGCGAGCGAGTCGATCGGATCCCACTGCTCGATCTCGTAGCCGGAGTTCTGCAGACTCAGCAGCGTGTACTCCAGGCTGAGCTGGCCCGCCGAGTGGCCGGCCAGGTAGGCGTTGACGCCCTCGGCGTACGCGGTGAGGTTGGCGCGGGAGTCGGCCGAGATGAGGTCCCACTCCTGCTCGGCGACCCGCCGCCAGCCCATCGTCCGCAGGTACGCGTCGGTCTCGAGCTGGCTCTCGCCGAACAGTTCGGCGAGACGGCCGCCGGTGACGTGCCGCCGGAAGTCCATCTCCCAGAACCGGTCCTGGGCGTGCACATAGCCCTGCGCCCGGTAGAGGTCGGCCGTCGTGGTCGCGTAGATCTGCGGAACGCCATGCGCGTCCCGCTGGACTCGGACCTCGGCGGACAGGCCGGGCAGCGCGATCGTGCCGTCGAGTTGGGGCAGCGCCCGGCGGATGGACCAGACGAGGGTCCCCGCGCCGACGAGCCCGAGGACGATCACCACCGCGAGGGTCCACAGCGAGATCTTTCGGGCACGGCGCAGCCAAACGCGGGAACGGCTCATGTTTTCCGGCACGGCGTGCAGCATATTGGGCGGACCCGCTGGTCAGAAAAGGGGTTGCGGCCACTGGTAGACCTTCGGGTATGAGTGCACTCCTCCGTCCGGCCAATGGCGCCGCCGACGCGGCCGCGTTCAACACGCTGCGGCGGGTCGTCACCCCGTACCAGGTCTTCAGCGCCGAGCGGATCCTGCACTTCTGGGCGGTGACGCCGGAGCGGGCGTACGCGAAGGTGCTCGTCGCCGAGGTCGACGGCCAGATCGTGGCAGCCGGACGGGCCGGGTTCAACACCTGGACCTCCGAGCAGGGAGCGGCCTCGCTCTTCGTCATGGTCCACCCCGACCACCGCCGCCAAGGACTCGGCGCCCAGCTGTACGCCGTCCTCGAAGCCCACCTCGCCGAGCACGACGCACGCAAGATTCAGGTCTGGGGCACCGACGACGAGGACGTGGCCGGCTTCCTGGCGCGGCGAGGCTATGGGCGTACGGCGGAGCTGCGCTATTCCAAGCTCGACCTGACCGACGTCGCGAAGCTGCCGCCCGCGCCCGCCACCCCCGACGGAGTGGCCCTCGTGTCCGCCCGTGAGGCCGGCCCGGAGGCGCTCTACTCGGTCGACGCCGCGACAGTCGTCGACGAGCCGGGCGACACCGCGATGGACGCCGTCTCCTACGAAGACTGGTACGCCGAGATCTGGCAGAACCCTGCGACCGACCACGACGCCAGCGTCGTCGTCCTCGCCGACGGGGTCCCGGCCGCGTACACCCTGGTCGAGATGGACCGGGAAAGCGGCCGGATGTGGTCCGGCGGCACGGGGACGCTCCGGTCGCATCGCGGTCGCGGGCTGGCCAAGCTCGCCAAGTCCGACGCCGTGCGCCGCGCCGCAGCCGCGGGAGTGACGGCCGCGTACACCAGCAACGACGAGGTCAACCAGCCGATGCTGGCGGTCAACGAATGGCTCGGCTATCAGCCCTGCGCGGTCCAGTACTCCTACGTGCGTACGCTCTGAGCTTCCACCTGGGCCTGGAGGGTCCGGGGCTCGCCGAAGGCCGTGAGCTCCCGGGCGGTGTCGTCGATGAGGTGCGCGGAGGCGCGCCACCCGGAGATCGCCGTCCAATAGGTGTGGTCACCGCGACCGGCCCGGATTCCGACCGGCCACGGCCGACCGAAGCCGACCCGGAGGAGGAGCACGACCGGCAGGGCCGGGATCAATGCCAGCCACTCGCCGATCGTGAGCACGATCCCCAGCAGGATCGGGAGCACGAAGCTCAGGATCAGTCCCAGAACGCTCAGGATGAGCCCGAACAGGTCGTCACCGTCCAAGTCGACGTCGAAGTCGCCGTCGAACCAGTTGTGTGGACGCCACGGCAGCCAGCCACGGCCGACCCACCAGTCCGTTCCGCCTGGGGACGTCACACGCATGCGGCGAGCCTAGGCGGCGTACGCAAAAGGCCCCGGCGTTCAGCCGGGGCCTTCTGCGTGACTGCGACGTCGAATTTAGACGTCGAAGTAGAGCTGGAACTCGTGCGGCGTCGGGCGCAACCGGATCGGGTCGATCTCAGTGGAGCGCTTGTAGTCGATCCAGGTCTCGATGACGTCGCCGGTGAACACGCCGCCCGCCTGGAGGTACTCGTTGTCGGTCTCCAGGTTGGTCAGCACGTCGGCCAGCGAGCCGGGGACCTGCTGGACGCTCGCGGCCTCCTCCGGCGGGAGGTCGTAGAGGTCCTTGTCGATCGGTGCCGGCGGCTCGATCTTGTTCTTGATGCCGTCGAGGCCCGCCATCAGCATGGCCGAGAAGGCCAGGTACGGGTTGGACGACGGGTCGGGGCAGCGGAACTCGATGCGCTTGGCCTTCGCGTTCGTGCCGGTGACCGGGATACGCGTGCAGGCGGAGCGGTTGCGCTGCGAGTAGACCAGGTTGACCGGAGCCTCGTAGCCGGGCACCAGACGACGGTAGGAGTTCACCGACGGGTTGGTGAAGGCCAGCAGGGACGGCGCGTGGTGCAGCAGACCGCCGATGTACCAGCGGGCCAGGTCCGACAGGCCGCCGTAGCCGGTCTCGTCGTACATCAGGTTCTCGCCGCCGAGCCAGATGCTCTGGTGGGTGTGCATGCCGGAGCCGTTGTCGCCGAACAGCGGCTTGGGCATGAACGTCGCGGTCTTGCCGGCGTGCCAGGCGGTGTTCTTCACGACGTACTTGAACAGCTGCATCTGGTCGCCCGCCGCGAGCAGCGTGGCGAACCGGTAGTTGATCTCGGCCTGGCCGGCGGTGCCCACCTCGTGATGCGCACGCTCGACGGTGAAGCCGAGGTCCGCCAGGTTGGTGACCATCAGGTCACGCAGGTCGGCGTAGTGGTCGGTCGGCGCGACCGGGAAGTAGCCGCCCTTGTAGCCGGGCTTGTAGCCACGGTTCGCGCCGCCGTCGGCCTCGGCCGCCGCGCCGGTGTTCCACGCGCCCTCGATCGAGTCGATGTGGTAGAACGCCTGGTTGGCCTGGGTCGAGTAGCGGATCGAGTCGAAGATGTAGAACTCCGCCTCGGCGCCGAAATAGGCCGTGTCCGCGAAGCCGCTGCCCGCCAGGTAGGCCTCGGCCTTCTTGGCGATGTTGCGCGGGTCCCGGGAGTACGCCTCACGAGTGAACGGGTCGTGGATGAAGAAGTTCAGCGCGAGGGTCTTCTGGATCCGGAACGGGTCGATGAAGGCCGTCGTCACGTCGGGCAGGAGCAGCATGTCCGACTCATGGATGGCCTGGAAGCCGCGGATCGACGATCCGTCGAAGGCGAGACCTTCGGTGAAGGCGCTCTCGTCGAAGGATTCCACCGGAACGGTGAAGAACTGCATCACGCCGGGCAGGTCACAGAAACGGACGTCAACGAACTTGACGTCCTCGTCCTTGAGGTACCGAAGGAGTTCCTCGGGGTTGGCGAACAACACGTCCTCCTGGCAATGGCTCTAGATCGGTGCGCTCGCGGTCACTGGTCAAGGCGTTCGTCGACTTGCGCAGGTGGCCGTTGGCTGGTCGCGACGGTACGGAGGCGGCGTTGCCCAGCCGTGTCGGCTTTGTTTCGGCCGTGTTACATGGCACGTGCGCTGCGCCACCGTGCGTTCACCAAAGCCTAGGCGAGTACGCTGACGTCCGTGACCGAGACCTCGCAAGAAGCCGTTCCGACGCTCTTCCGCCGGTTCGTGGCGCTCTTCGTCGACTGGCTGCTGTGCTTGCTGGTCTCCGGCTTCTTCGTGCCCGATCTGCGTACCGCCACCTGGGAACCGGTCGCGGTGCTCATCCTGGAGTACGCCTTCTTCCTCGGCCTGTTCGGCCAGACCCCGGGCATGCGGCTGGCCCGCATCCGGTGCGTCAGCATCGACGGCGGTACGCGGATCGGCGTACCCCGGGCGGCGCTGCGGGGCCTGCTGCTGGCTCTCGTCGTCCCCGCGCTGATCATGGATCCTGAGCGCCGGGGCGTCCACGACCGTCTCGCCCGCAGTGTGATAACGCCTGCCTGAGCGGGCAGAGATCGAAGCCGTTAGGCTGCGATCTTGTGACATACCCCCCTCAGCCCCAAAATCCTCAGAATCCGCCACCCTACGGTCAGCCCCCGCAGCCGTACGGCGCGCCGCAGCCCCAGCCGCAGTACGAGCAGCCCCAATACGGGCAGCCCCAATACGGGCAGCCCCAATACGGGCAGCCCCAATACGGGCAGCCCCAATACGGGCAGCCTCAGCCGCAGTATGGGCAGCCTCAGTACGGCGCGCCGGGGCAACAGTTCCCGCCGCCCGGTTCGCAATGGGAGCCGCAGACCCCGCCGCCGTCGGGCACCAACGGCTTCGCCGTGGCGTCGCTGATCTTCGGCATCCTCGGCGGCATCCTGTTCGCCGTCATCTTCGGCTTCGTCGCCCTCAGTCAGATCAAGAAGCGCAACCAGAAGGGCCGGGGCATGGCGATCGCCGGTCTCGTGCTCTCCGTGGTGTGGCTGCTGGCCTGCGGCGCGGGCGTCGCGATCAGCGCGCTGAACCAGCCCGACCGGGACGCCGACGGCACGGTGACCGAGGAGGGCACGGTCAGCTCGGTCGAGCTGAAGCTCGGCGACTGCCTCAAGAAGCTGCCCGCCGAGGGCGTCGTGAAGGCCGTCGACGTGGTGCCCTGCTCGCAGGCGCACGGCGCCGAGGTGTACGCCGTGTTCAACCTGAGCGGCTCGACCTACCCGGGCAGCGACACCGTGATCAAGCAGTCCGAGGATGGCTGCACGGAGCGGGTCGACGCGCTGAGCGCCGAGGCGCAGAAGGACGACACCCTGGAGGTCTACTACCTCTACCCGCACACGTCGCTGGTCTGGAACAGCGGCGACCACTCGGTCTCGTGCCTGGTGGGCAGCGAGACCAAGCAGTACACCGGAAGCCTGCGGAAATAACCCGCGGTGGACTGTCCGCCGGTACCTACGGTCAGCGGCCACGCATCTGGCGCATGGCGCCCTTCGGGGGGCGGAACTCCTTCGGGAGTCCGCCCTTCGGCATCTGGGGCCGCGCCGTGAGCGCCGTCAGCGCCCGGTCCAAGGAGTTGATCTCCTTGCCGGAGAGGTTCTTCGGCAGCCGCAGCACGTGCGTACGCAGCTTGCGGATGGAGACCTGGCCCTCGTCGTTGCCGATGATGATGTCGTAGAGCGGGGTCTGGCCGATGACCTTGCCCAGCCGCCGCTTCTGCTCACCGAGCATCGGCTTGACCCGCTGCGGCTCGCCCTCGCCGATGAGCACCACGCCGGCCGGGCCGAGCACCAGGTGCACGAAGTCGTTGTTCACGGTGAACGCGAGCGGCTGCTCCTTGGTACGCCAGTTGCCGCGCAGCGACGACAGGATCTGGGTGGCCGCGCCGGGCTGGCCCTCGATCGCGTTCATCATCGCCGTGTTGCTGCGCAGATTGAGCACGACCAGGACGGCGAGGAGCGTCACGAGGACGCCCATGGGGATCCAGATCCAGCTGCTCGTCAGACCGACGACGAGCACCGTCACGGCGATCGGAATGAGCACGGCGGCCACCACAAGCGGAACGAACCATTTGTCCTGCTTTGCGGTGAACTTGAACACCATGCCGATCTGCTTCAGCCGTCCGCCGAAGGAGACCTTTTCCTCTGAGGGTTTCGCCATGACCTGAAGTCTAATCAGCTTCAGGCGGCGGCGAGCTTGCGGGCGTCCAGCGCCTGGCGGTAGAGCCGGCCGGCGCGGTACGACGAGCGCACCAGCGGCCCGGACATGACCCCGGCGAAGCCGATCTCCTCGGCCTCGGCCTTCAGCTCGATGAACTCCTCCGGCTTCACCCAGCGGTCGATCGGGTGGTGCCGCGGCGTCGGGCGCAGGTACTGGGTGATCGTGATCAGCTCGCAGCCGGCCTCGTGGAGGTCGCGCAGCGCCTGGGAGACCTCGGCGCGCTCCTCGCCCATGCCCAGGATCAGGTTGGACTTGGTGACCAGGCCGGCCTCACGGGCCCGGGTGATCACGTCGAGCGACCGCTCGTAGCGGAACGCCGGGCGGATGCGCTTGAAGATCCGGGGGACCGTCTCCAGGTTGTGTGCCAGCACCTCGGGCCGGCTGCCGAAGACCTCGGCCAGCTGGGCCGGCTCGGCGTTGAAGTCGGGGATCAGCAACTCGACACCGCACCCCGGGACGAGCGCGTGGATCTGTCGGACCGTCTCGGCGTACAGCCAGGCGCCGCCGTCGGGCAGGTCGTCGCGGGCGACACCGGTCACGGTGGCGTACTTGAGCTCCATCGAGGCGACCGACTCGGCCACCCGTCGCGGCTCGTCGGCGTCGAACTCGGCCGGCTTGCCGGTGTCGATCTGGCAGAAGTCACAGCGCCGGGTGCACTGGTCGCCGCCGATGAGGAAGGTCGCCTCCCGGTCCTCCCAGCACTCGTAGATGTTGGGACAGCCGGCTTCCTGGCAGACGGTGTGCAGCCCTTCGCGCTGGACGAGGCCGCGCAGCTGGGTGAACTCGGGGCCCATCTTCGCTTTGACCTTGATCCAGTCGGGCTTGCGCTCGATCGGGGTCTCGGCGTTTCGGGCCTCGATACGCAGCATGCGCCGGCCCTCGGGAGCAACCATGGTCACGAGGCAAAGACTACGCTCACTGGCCGCCCCCGGGCAGTCGAGGTAAGCACCGCCACAACCCGGTTGCGGCGTCTCTTCCCTCACGTTTACCCTGTTCGGCAACAGCGACGACGGGCCGAGTCACCGGTTGACGCCCGGGTGGACCGGTTCTGAGCTGCGGGGAAGAGGGCGCGTCAGCGCCGGTAGACCCCCGCCGGGATGATCTCCGTCAATCTGATCGAGAGGCCGCTCACCCCGAGCGGCGAAGGTGTGGTGGTACCGCGAGGCTTCCCGCTCGCCCGCACCTCCCTGGGGATCGCGTTGCGATTGATCGAGGAGGTTCACACCATGCAACGCATCCTGTCCGCTGAACTCGCCCGGCACGTCGGCGAGCAAGTGACGATCGCCGGCTGGATTCACCGCCGCCGAATGCTCAAGTCCGTCGCCTTCCTCATCCTCCGGGACCGCTCCGGGTTCGCCCAGGTCGTGACGACCTCGGCCGAGCTGGAGGCGCTCAGCGAGGAGACGGTGGTCCGCGTGACCGGCACCGTGACCGCGAACGAGGTCGCCCCCGGTGGAGTCGAACTCACCGGCCCGACCATCGAGGTGCTGTCCGACGAGGTCGAGGCCCTGCCGGTCGAGCTGTTCCGACCCAGCCTCACCGTGACCCTGCCGACACTGCTCGACCACGCGCCGCTGACGCTGCGGCATCCGGCCCGGCGCCCGTTGTTCGACCTGCGGGCGGCCGTGATCCGCGGCTTCCGGTCGACCCTCGACGGGCTCGGCTTCACCGAGGTGCACAGCCCGAAGATCGTCGGCATCGCCACCGAGTCCGGCTCGAACGTGTTCGAGCTGGACTACTTCGGGCGCAAGGCGTACCTGGCGCAGTCTCCGCAGCTCTACAAGCAGACGCTGGTCGGGGTGTTCGAACGGGTCTACGAGATCGGCCAGGCGTTCCGGGCCGAGCCGAGCGACACCGCTCGTCACCTGGCCGAATACGTCTCGCTCGACGCCGAACTGGGCTTCATCGAGAACCAGCGCGACGTCATGGCGGTGCTGCGCGACGTGGTCGCCGGGATGATCGCCGAGGCCAAGGCAGTGCCGTCGGTCGCCGGAGCCGGGTTCGACCTGCCGGAGGTTCCGGCGGAGATCCCGATCCTGCACTTCAGCGAGGCGCTGAAGATCGCGGGCGCGTCGCCGGACGAGGAGGACCTCGCCCCGGCGCACGAGCGGGCGGTCGGGGAGTGGGGTCTGCGTGAGCACGGTTCGGACTTCGTCTACGTCGAGGGCTATCCGACGCTGAAACGCGCCTTCTACACGCATCCGGAACCGGGCCGGGAACCCTACTCGCGGGCGTTCGACCTGATCTTCCGGGGCATCGAGATGGTCTCCGGCAGCCAGCGCCTGCACCGGTACGCCGACTATGTCTCGACGCTGACCGAACGCGGTGCGCAGCTCGGCCCGTATGAGTCGTTCCTGGAGGTCTTCAAGCTCGGGATGCCGCCGCACGGCGGGTTCGCGATCGGGCTGGAACGGTTCGTCGCGCAGCTGACCGGGATCGCCAACATCCGCGAGGTGACCTACTTCCCCCGCGACCTCCACCGGGTCACGCCCTGAGCCGGGCCTTCCCCTGCTGCGGGCCTACTCCTGCAGCAGGGGGAGGTTGCGCTCGACGAGCGGCAGCACCTCGGCGACGGTCACGTCCCGGCCCAGTTCCTGGCTGAGCGAGGTGACCCCGGCGTCGCGGATGCCGCACGCCACGATGCGGTCGTACCAGCTCATGTCGGGGTCGCAGTTGAGCGAGAAGCCGTGCTGCGTCACCGAGCGGGCGACCCGGATGCCGATGGCGGCGATCTTCCGGTCCGGGCCGCGGTGGTCTTCGCGTACCCAGACGCCGGAGCGGCCCTTGACCCGCTCGGTCGCCACGCCGAGGTCGGCGCAGACGGCGATCAGCATGCGCTCGACCCGCCGCACGTACGCCACGACGTCCATCGCGTGCCCACCGGGAACCCCGGCGAGCCGCATGATCGGGTAGCCGACGATCTGACCCGGTCCGTGCCAGGTGATCTGGCCGCCGCGGTCGACGTCGATCACCGGCGTCCCGTCGAACGGCCGCTCCCACGGCTGCGTACGCTTCCCGGCCGTGTAGACCGGCGGATGCTCCAGCAGCAGCACGGTGTCGGGTCGGGTGCCCTCGACCACCTTCTGGTGCAGCTCGCGCTGCAAGTCCCAGGCCGCCAGGTATTCGAGCTCGCCGAGCCACTGGACCGCGATGGCGGACGGGCCGGCGACGGTGGACGGTTCAGTCGTCGTCACGCTCCCAGCGTAGGCCGACGCGGACCCAGCGCTAGCCGCTGTGCCACGGCTCACGGCGGTCAGACCTGCCAGAGCCAGACGTCGTCGACTCGCTGCGGCTCGCCGAGCAGCCGCTTCATGACCTCCAACAGGGCGGGCTGATGCGTCTCCCAGTGCGCGCCCTGGACGTCGTCGGCGAGGACGACCGCCTCGGCGCCCCAGTACTTCAGGTCCGCCCGGAAGCGGGTGCGCTCGGAGTCGGTGATCGGCGGGGCGTATCCGGTCTTCGTCACGTCTTCGAGCAGGGTCTGGGCGTACGTGGGGACGGGGCCGATGCGTCCGGTGCCGTCGGGGCCGCCCGGCCCGAGGAAGAAGCCGGCCGGGATGCGGAAGACCGGGCCCCGGTCACCGGCCGACCGGGCGAGCGCGTCGGCCTGCCAGCGCTGACCGTCCGGCACGAGGTCGTTGGCGATCGGCACCGAGACCAGCACACCGCGGTCGCTCACATATCGCTCCCATGCGCCGGAGCTGATGAAGTGCGGCACCGGCGGCCGTTCGCGTACCAACAGGGGAGTGGGAACGAGCGGCAGCAGAGCCGCGACCAGCCCCGCGACCCAGACCCACCGCGGGCCTGGCACCACCCGGAGACGGCTCACCAGCAGCGCGAGCAGCGCGCCGACGACCGGTGAGACGACCAGGGCCAGCCGCGACGGCAGCGCCGCGTTGAACACCGGCAGCTTCACGAGCAGCGCGGCCGGCATCGGAACCGGGGTCAGCGAGCCCCACCAGCGCAGTTGCGGGCCAAGGGAGAGCACCGCGAAGACCACTCCGGTGACCGCGAGCGCCCGCACGATCGCACGGTCGGACACTCGGCGCAGCACCAGGTACGCGGCGATGCTGAGCAGCAGCAACGGCAGCCCGAAGAAGGAGTTCTCCTCGGTCGGGTTGGGCGCCAGGTTCAGGTTGAGTCCGAGCGCGCCGGCCAGCGATCGGACCGGCCACGTCCCGTACGCCGCCAGGTCCTCACTGTGGATCTTGGCGTCGAAGCCGGTGCCGTGGAAGCCGTAGGGGCCGGCGAAGTGCAGCCACAGCGGATACGCGAGCAGTACGCCGGACACCCCGGCGGCGACGGCCAGCCCCTTCAGCACCGGCGCGGCCATCGAGCGCACCTGCGCCCGTTCGGTGACGGCCCAGACGGCGACGAAGATCACCCCGGCGAGCGCCGCGAAGAAGAGCTGCTCGGCCGCGATCGAGAAGCAGGCCGCGATGAGCAGCCCGAGGATGATCCCGTCCCGGATCCAGCGCCGGTTCCGGCCCAGCCGTACGACCGTGCCGATCATGAGCGGCACCAGCCATTGCGCGGTCCAGTTGAGGTGGGCGTTCGCATGGGAGACCAGGGCCGGGGCGAAGCCGCAGAAGATGCCCCCGACAGCCGCGCCCGCCGCTGAGAGCTTGCTTGAAGCGCCAGGAGTGCGGTCAGTGGTCGTGCTGGGCAGATAGCGGCGGAACAGCCAGAACCAGCAGTACGCCGTCGCGGCGAGGTTCAGCGTCAGGATCACGGTGAAGGCGACGGCCGGGCCGAGCCAGATCGTCAGCGGCGCGAAGACCACCGCGTACGCCGTGATCGAGGTGTTGACCGCGAGGTTGACCCCGTCGGGAGCGTTGAGCCAGGTCGTCAGCAGCGGGTTCTCCCCGTGCGTGAGCGCATGCGCGCCGAGGCCCAGCAGCCACTCGAACAGCGCCTGGTCGCCGGAGTTGACGCCGATCGCCCGATGCGTCGGGCCCGCCCACAGCCCGCTCGTCAGGTAGACCGCCAGGGCCAGCGAGATCACCGCGACGGCGAGGTCAGGCTTCCTCGACAGTCGCGTCTGCGAAGGGGGCGGTGCCATAGCGGGAGGGTTCTCGACCTGCGTACGCGCCACCGGAGAACTTTAGCAATGACCGGAGTGTCGCCCTCGACAGGCTAAATGAAAACGACTACCACTATCAGTATGAAGACGGCATTCGTCGGCAAAGGCGGGTCGGGCAAGACCACGCTGGCCGCACTCTTCTCCCGGCATCTGGCCCAGCGCGGCAGTCCGCTGCTGGCCGTGGACGCCGACATCAACCAACACCTGGCGGCCGCTTTGGGCGCGCCCGAAGACGAGGCGGTCATGCTGCCCGCCCTCGGCGACCAGCTCCCGGCGATCAAGGAATACCTGCGCGGGACGAACCCGCGGATCTCCTCGGCGGCGGCCATGGTCAAGACGACGCCACCGGGGACGGGCTCCCGGCTGATCACGATCACCGGCGACAACCCGATCTACGACGCCGCCGTACGCGAGGTCGGCGGCGTCCGCCTCGCGGTCACCGGACCGTTCGCGACCGAGGACCTCGGCGTCGCCTGCTACCACTCGAAGGTCGGCGCGGTCGAACTGCTCCTCAACCACCTGGTCGACGGCCCAGGGGAGTACGCCGTGGTGGACATGACGGCCGGCGCGGACAGTTTCGCCTCCGGCCTGTTCACCCGATTCGACGCCACCTTCCTCGTCTGCGAGCCCACCGTACGCAGCGTCGGCGTCTACCGGCAGTACGTCGGCTACGCCCGCGAGTTCGGCGTCCGCGTGCACGTGGTCGGCAACAAGGTCGACGACGACTCCGACGTGGACTTCCTGCGGGAGCACGTCGGCGACGACCTGCTGACCTCGTTCAGGCGGTCGGCGTACGTGAAGGCGGCCGAACGGGGCGTCGCCCGGCCGCTCGCCGAGCTGGAACCGGCCAACGCCGCCGCGCTCGACCGGCTCCGGACCGCCCTCGACGGCTGCGTCCAGGACTGGGCCCGCTACACCGCCCAGGCCGTCGAGTTCCACCTGCGCAACGCCCAAGCCTGGGGCAACGCCAAGACCGGCGAAGACCTCGGCGCGCAGATCGATCCCACCTTCGTGCTCGGGCCGCAGGCGCTCGAGCCTTTCGGAAAGGAAGTACGCAATGTCCCTTGATGTGCCGACCGCGTTGCTGGAGCGAGCCGAGGCCGGTGCGGTCGACGACGCCGAGTTCGTCGACTGTGTCCGTCAATCCCTCCCGTATGCCTGGTCCGTCGTGAGCGCCGCCGCCGAAGACCTCGCGGCCGACCCGGATGCCGAATTCGGCCGGCACGAAGTCCCGCCGCCGAGCGAGGCCGAGCGTGGCCAGCTGCTGCGCGCCCTGGCCAGTGACGCGATCCGTGGCGGCCTCGGCCGCCACTTCGGCGTCACGTTCGCCTTCCAGAACTGCCATCGGGTAGCGGCGTTCCGGCCCTCGGCCGTCGGCGGCGCGACCTACCAAGCCTTCATCTCGCCGCGCGGCCAACTGCTGAACCAGTCGCCCGCTCTCCGCGACTGCTGACCCGGGACGGCGGGGCGGTTCGCGCCATAACTCGGTGCATCGAAATGTGTCGCCACACCATGTCGGGGGTGGGGTGAATCTCCCCATCCTGACGGGCATGAACCGTCCCCTGTCCGCCCTCGTGGCGGCGGCCGCCGGAGTCCTCGCCGCGGCCGCCCTCCTCGCCGCGCCCGCCCGCGCGGCCTCGCTGACTCAGGTCAGCAGCTTCGGGAGCAATCCCGGCAGCCTGGCCATGTACAGCTACCAGCCGGACAACCTGGCGTCCGGCGCCGCCCTGGTCGTCCTCCTGCATGGCTGTACGCAGGACGCCACCGGCTACTTCACCAATTCCGGCTGGCGCAAGTACGCCGACCAGGCCGGGTTCGCGTTGGTGTTGCCCCAGCAGAGCAGCTCGAACAACTCCTCCAAGTGTTTCAACTGGTTCCAGTCCGGCGACATCACCCGGGGTTCCGGGGAGGCCGCCTCGATCCGCAGCATGATCGCGTACGCCGTCTCGAACTATGGGGTCAGCGCCTCGCGGGTCTACGTCACCGGGCTGTCCGCCGGTGGGGCGATGAGCGCGGTCATGCTGGCCGCGTACCCGGACGTCTTCGCGGCGGGCTCGATCGTCGCGGGGCTGCCGTACGGCTGTGCCACCTCCCTGACCGAAGCCACGACCTGCCAGTACAGCCCGCCGACCAAGACCGCCCAGCAATGGGGCGATCTCGCTCGTGCCGGGTACTCCGGCTACTCCGGGCCGTACCCCCGGGTGGCGATCTGGCACGGCACCTCGGACACGACGGTGCAGCCGAAGAACGCCACGAACTCGCGGGACCAGTGGACGAACGTCCGCGGCGTCTCGCAGACGGCCACGTCGACGTCCACCTTGACCGGTGGCACCACACTGTCGGTCTACGGCTCCGACGACGTACGCCTCTATCAGATCAGCGGGATGGCCCATGGGCTGCCGGTCGACCCCGGCAGCGGCAGCGACCAATGCGGTTCGACGGCGGCGTACTTCCTGGACTACATCTGCTCGGCGTACTACGACGCGGTGTTCTTCGGGCTGCTCTCGGGCTCGTCGCCGTCCCCGACCGCCACGCCGACTGCCACTGCTTCGGCCTCACCCTCGCCGTCGGCGTCCGTGTCGCCGACTCCGTCCGCTTCCTCGGGCCCCTGCTACACCGCGAGCAACTACGCCCACACCGTGGCCGGGCGCGCGCACCAGACACTCGGGTACGCGTACGCGAACGGGTCCAACGACTACCTCGGACTGTGGAACACGTACGCCACGACGTCCCTGCGCCAGACCGGCACCAACTACTACGTCCTCGTCTCCGCCTGCTGACCCTGTGGCTGGCCCTGTGGCTGGCCCTGTGGCGGGCCCGCCAAGGCGGGCCCGCCACAGGGTTGGGGCTAGTGGAGGGTGCCTTGGAACTCGTCCTTGACGATGCCGCCGGCCACCGCGCACCACGTGGACAGGTCGACCTTGCCGTTGGCGGGCAGCCCGTGCAGCCGCTGCATCTCCTGGACGGCCTTCATCGTGTCGTGGTCGTACGCCCCGGTCACGGCGACCTGGTAGCCCTTGTTCGCCAGGACGAACTGCAGCCCGGCGACGTGCTCGCCGACCGCGTCCTTGTCGACGTCGACCGCCAGCGTCTCCCAGGTCGGGTCGGAGACGGTGCCGTCGCTCTCCACCGTGATGCCGTGCTTGCCCTGCCAGTCCTGGACCGCCGCGAGCAGGCCCGCGTCGAAGGTGCCGTTCGTGGTGAGCGTCGTGTAGCCCTGGTTGCGCAGCAGGTACTTGGTCAGCACCACGGTCTGCCCGGCCGAGCTGGTGAAGATGTCGGGCCAGGTCCGCTCCGGCACCTCCGACAGCGGCGTGCCGATCGCGACGGCCACCCGGCGCCGCAGCTCCGGGAAGAGCCGGTAGAACGCGATGCCGGGGCACTGCGTGCTGTTCCAGTCCCAGTGCCCGAACATGTTGTGCGCGTGGATCTTGTACTGCGTGCAGATCGTCGCCGACAGCTTCACCAGCGAGTCGAGCAGCGCCTCCGGCGGCGTCTCGTCGATGTAGGTGCCCTCGTTCTCGATGCCGATGCTCTGGGTGTTCTCACCCACGCAGTGCGCCGAGGTGACCTGGGCCTGGCCGGACTTCAGACCTTCGAAGCTGCGGTGCCGTCCTTCGAGGACGTACCCGCCGCGGCTGATGGTGAAGTGCTGACCGGTGTCGGACCAGCCGTTCTTGTCCATGTGCAGGTTCTGGCAGGACTTCGCGAGCGCCAGGGCGTGCTCCCGCGAGTAGTCGGTGACGTTCGGGAACGCCATGTGGTGAATGACGATCTTCCGGGTGGTCCCGGTACGCATGACCAGCGAGCCCGAGGGCGGCCGGGCGCCCCACGAGTCGCAGTCGATGATGAAGTCGAACGCGTCGTCGTCGGCGAACGCCGCGGTCGCCGCGGTGAGCGGGAGCAGCGCGCCCGCGCCCGCGACCAGGCCGCCCTTGAACAGGGAACGGCGGCTGGGGGTAAGTGCCATGGACGTTTCCTTCGGGGGAGGGGGCTCGTGAATGATTCACGAAGGTGATCAAGTCGCAGAATATTCTTAACACCCCGTCGGCACCAGACCCCCGAGTGGATCAATCGTGCAGCGCTGCGGTCAGCCCCTCCCGGATCGTCCGGTGCTCGAAGTCGAAACCGGTACGCCGCAACGCTTCCGGCACCATCCGGGTGCTCTTGAACGCCTCGTTCGCGAATTCGCCGACGAGGAGGCGTACGCCGAACTCCGGGATCGGCATGATCGTCGGCCGATGCAGCAGCCCACCCAGCGTGGTGGTGAACTCGGCGTTGGTGGCGGCCTCAGGCCCGGCCAGGTTCACCGGCCCGGCCAACTCCTGGGTCGCGATGATGTGGCCGATCGCGCGCAGCCAGTCCGTCCGCGAGATCCAGGGCAGCCACTGCCGGCCGCTGCCGAGCTTGCCGCCGACGCCGAGTTTGAAGGCCAGCAGCAACGGTTTCAGCAGACCGCCACTGCGGTGTAACGGAAGACCCGTACGCAGAATCGCGACGCGCGCCGGGGCAGCCGTCATCGCGGCGCCCTCCCAGTCCACGCTGAGATCGGCGAGGAAGTCGCCGGTGACCGTGGCCGAGTCGTCGGTGAGCACCTCGTCGCCGCGATCCCCGTACGCCGCCACGCCGGAGGCGTTGACCAGCAGCGGGACGTCCTGCTCCCGGACGGCCGTGGCAAGCGTGGTCGTCGGCACGATCCGGCTGCTGTAGATCAGCTCCTTGTACGCCGTCGACCACCGGTGGTCGCCGACACCCGCGCCGCAGAGGTTCACCACCGCACCCGTCTCGTCCGGGAGGCGTATCGGCTTGGTCGGGTCCCATCGCACTTGACCTGGCCGCTCGGGCTCTCGGCGTACCAGTTGAGTGACCTGATGACCCGCGGACCGCAAGTGCGCGATCAGCGGCTGGCCCAGGAAGCCCGAGGCCCCCGCGACGACGATCCTCATGAGACCAAGCTATAGAAAAGCCCCCGGCCGTAGTGGCCGGGGGCTGATCAGCGTGCGTCAGAGGCCGAGATCGGCTTCGAAGTTGCCCGCCTCCAGGCGCTCCTTGACCGTCGTCAGGTAGCGGGCCGCGTCGGCGCCGTCCACCAGCCGGTGGTCGTAGGAGAGGGCCAGGTAGACCATGTAGCGCGGGACGATCAGCTCGCCCAGGTCCGGGTCGTCGACGACGACCGCACGCTTGACCACCGAACCGGTGCCGAGGATGGCGACCTGCGGCTGGTTGATGATCGGCGTGTCGAACAGCGCGCCCCGGCTGCCGGTGTTGGTCAGCGTGAACGTGCCGCCCGAGATCTCGTCCGGGGTGAGCTTCTTGCTCCGGGTGCGCTCGGCGATGTCGCCGATGCGCTTGGCGAGCCCGGCCAGGTTGAGGTCACCCGCGTTGTGGATCACCGGCACCATGAGGCCATCCGGGGTGTCGACCGCCATGCCCAGGTGCTCGACGTCGAAGTAGGTGACCGTGCCGGCCTCCACGTCGACCTTCGCGTTGACCGACGGGTGCTGGCGCAGGGCCTCCACCGCGGCGAGCGCGAAGAACGGCAGGAAGGACAGCTTCACGCCGTGCCGGGCGAGGAAGTCCTTCTTGGCCTGCTCGCGGAGCTTGGCGACCTTGGTCACGTCGACCTCGACCACCGTGGTGAGCTGCGCCGAGACCTGCAGCGACTCGACCATGCGCTTGGCGATGACCTGGCGCATGCGGGTCAGCTTCTCGGTACGCCCCCGCAGCGGGCTCGGCTCGGCCTTCGGCTGCGCCTTCGCCGGGGCAGCCGCCGGAGCGCTCGCGGCCGGAGCCGCCGGAGCCTTGGCCTTCGCCGCCGCGTCCAGGACGTCCTGCTTGCGGATGCGGCCACCGACCCCGGTGCCGTTCAGGCTGCCCAGGTTGACGCCGTGCTCGGCGGCGAGCTTGCGGACCAGCGGGGTCACGTAGCCACCGGCGTCGCCGTTGACCTGCGTCCCAGCCGTGGGCCGGCCGTTCGCCGCGGGCTGGGCCGGCACCAGAGCCGCCGGAGCGGGCTGGGCCGGAGCGGGCTTCGGCGCCTCGGCCACCGGCTGCGGGGCCGGGGCGGCGGGCTTCGGGGCTTCCGCCACCGGCTGCGGGGCCGGGGCGGCCGGCTGTGTCGGAGCGGGAGCCGGGGCCGCGGGTGCGGGAGCGCCGCCGGCCGCACCGACGAGCGCGAGCACCGCGCCGACCGGAGCGGTCTCGTCCTCGGCGACCTTGATCTCCAGCAGCGTCCCGGCGACGGGCGACGGGATCTCCGTGTCGACCTTGTCCGTCGAGACCTCCAGCAGCGGCTCGTCGACCTCGACCGCGTCGCCGACGCTCTTCAGCCAGCGAGTGACCGTGCCCTCGGTGACGCTCTCGCCAAGCGCCGGGAGGGTCACCGGGGTGCCCTCGCCGCCACCCTGCGGAGCGGCCTGCGCGGCCGGCTGGGCCGGCTCCGGCTGAGCCGCGGGCGCGGCGGGCTGCTGCGGCGCGGGAGCCTCAGCAGCGGGCGCGGCGGCCGCCGGCTGCGCGGCCGGAGCGTCCTGCTGCGGCGCGGCCGCCTCCCCCTCGTCGGAGATGACGGCGAGCACCGCGCCGACCTCGGCGGTCTCATCCTCCGCCACCAGGATCTGCGTCACGACACCGGCGCTGGGCGACGGGATCTCCGTGTCCACCTTGTCGGTCGAGACCTCCAGCAGGGGTTCGTCGACCTCGACTCGGTCACCGACGCTCTTAAGCCACCGGGTGACCGTGCCCTCCGTGACGCTTTCCCCCAGTGCGGGAAGCGTGACCGATACCGGCATGAGTCCAGACTCCTCGTTATTCGATCTTCTCTGTGACGATCGTAGACAGCTCAGTTGTGGGCGTGCAGCGGCTTCCCGGCAAGAGCCAGGTGCGCTTCGCCGAGCGCCTCGTTCTGGCTGGGGTGCGCGTGGATCAGCTGCGCGACCTCGGCCGGGAACGCCTCCCAGTTGACGATGAGGGAAGCCTCGCCGACCTGCTCGCTCATCCGAGCGCCGATCATGTGCACGCCGACCACCGGGCCGTCCTTGACCCGGACGAGCTTCACGAAGCCCTGCGTACCGAGGATCTTGCTCTTGCCGTTGCCCGCGAGGTTGTAGTTGTAGGTCGCGACGTTGTCGGCGCCGTGCTTCTCCTTGGCCTGCGCCTCGGTGATGCCGACGGAGGCGATCTCCGGGTCGCAGTAGGTCGCGCGGGGGATGCCCGACTCGACGATCGCGACCGGGTTGAGGCCCGCGATCTCCTCGGCGACGAAGATGCCCTGGAGGAAGCCACGGTGCGCCAGCTGCAGGCCGGGGACGATGTCGCCGACCGCGAAGACGTTGGGGAGGTTGGTGCGCAGCCGGTCGTCGGTGAGGACGAACCCGCGCTCCATGCGTACGCCCTGCTCCTCGTAGCCGGTGTTCGCGGTGGCCGGGCCCCGGCCGACGGCGACCAGCAGCAGCTCGGCCTCCAGCGTCTCGCCCCCGGCGATGGTGACCTTCACGCCACCGTCGGTCTTCTCGACCTTCTCGAACGGCTTGCCGGTCTTGAACGCGATGCCGCGCTTGCGGAACGACCGCTCGAGCTGCTTGGAGATGTCCTCGTCCTCGGCGGCGACCAGGCGGGGCAGCGCCTCCACGATGGTCACGTCGGCGCCGAAGGACTTCCAGGCGCTGGCGAACTCGACGCCGATGACGCCGCCGCCGAGCACGATCGCGCTGGCCGGGACGCGGTCCATGGTCAGGGCGTGCTCGCTGGCGATCACGCGCTCGCCGTCCAGCTCCAGGCCGGGCAGCGTCTTCGAGTAGGAACCGGTGGCGAGCACGACGTGCCGGCCGGTGTAGCGCTGCCCGTTCACCTCGACAGTGTCGGCCGAGACGAGCTTGCCGGTGCCCTCGACGTAGGTCACCTTGGCGGCCTTGACGAGGCCCTGCAGACCCTTGTAGAGCCCGGCGACCACGCCGTCCTTGTACGCGTTGACGCCGCTCATGTCGACGCCGATCAGCTCGGCCTTCACGCCGAACGCGGCGGCCTCCCGAGTCTGGTCGGCGACCTCGCCGGCGTGCAGCAGCGCCTTCGTCGGAATGCATCCGCGGTGCAGGCAGGTGCCGCCCAGCTTGTCCTTCTCGATCAGGGCGACGCTCAGGCCCAGCTGAGCCGCGCGCAAAGCGGTCGCGTAACCACCGCTGCCGCCGCCGAGAATCACCACATCGAACGTGTCGCTCACGTCATCTCCCACCGAGTGCTTCGCTGCCGGCCGGGCGGCCCTTCGTGAGAGCACACCCCACGCCGGTCATCTTGTCACTCGGCGGCCCACCCCGCGCACAGAGGTGCCCAAGGACACGTTACCCCCGCGTACTCTGGGAACCTCTTCGACAACGGATGAGGAGCGTCAGTGGGATGGCTTCGGCGGCTTCTCGACGGCGACCAGACGCCTTCGGGGAGCACCACCCGGCAGCAGCCGGTGGATTTGTCGCACCTTGAGTGGTTTGCCCGGAACAAGTATGGCGTCGAGGCGTACATCGAGCCGCAGACGACGGTGACCCAGACCACGGTCATCCTCATCGCCCACGATGGAGAGTGGACCCGGCGGCGAATCGGCTCGCCGCAGGTCGCGTGGCGGTGGGGCCGGTCGCTGAACATCCCCGTCTACGACGTCCACCTCACCGGCTACCCGCAACGGATGCGCGACTACAACGCCCGGCAGCGCCAGGCGTCGTAGTCGCGGGCTCGCTTCGTCGGCGGGCGTCAGCCGTTGGCGGCGATGTCGTCCACGACGGACAGCAGCGTCCGCAGCGGCACCGCGGTGCCGCCCTTGGTGAGGTATCCGTTGGTGTCGCCGGAGAAAGACGGGCCCGCGATGTCGATGTGCGCCCAGTCGACGCCGTCGGCGACGAACTCGCGCAGGAAGATCCCGCCCTGCAGCATGTGCCCGGATCGCTCCATGCCGGCGCTGACCTGCAGGATGTCGGCGATCTCAGACTCCATCGTCTTGCGGATGTCGTCCGGCAGCGGCATCGCCCAGGAGGCCTCGCCGACGGAGTCGCCGGCCGCCTTGATCCGGGCGGTGAGCGACTCGGTGCCCATCAGGCCGGAGACACGCTTGCCGAGCGCGACGACCTGGCCGCCGGTCAGCGTCGAAGTCTCCAGCAGGTAGTCCGGGCCCTCCTCGCAGGCGCGCGCGATGGCGTCGCCCAGGATCATCCGGCCCTCGGCGTCGGTGTTGAGCACCTCGACCCGCTTGCCGCCGCGCATCGTGACGACGTCACCCGGCCGGTACGCCGAACCGGAGACCATGTTCTCCGCGATCGGGATGTAGGCGGTGACCTGGACGGCCGGGCGCAGGGCGGCGATGGCGACCATCGCGCTCGACACCGCGGCGGCGCCCGCCATGTCGCTCTTCATCTCCCACATGCCCTGACCGGGCTTGATCGAGACACCGCCGGTGTCGAACGTGATGCCCTTGCCGACGAGGGCCACCTTCACCGGGTCGGCGACCCCCTCGGGCCGGTACGCGATGCGTACCAGGCGGGGTTCGGCGTCCGAGCCCTGGCCGACGGCGAGGATGCCGCCGTAGCCGCCCTCGATCAGCGCGGCCTCGTCGAGCACCTCGACCTCGAGCCCGGCGTCCTTGGCCACGGCGGCGATCTGCTCGGCCAGCACCGGCGGGCGCAGCTGGTTGGCGGGCGTGTTCACCCAGTCGCGGGCGCGATAGACGGCGGCGGCCACGATCGCGGCCCGGTCCAGCTCGGCCTGGGCCGCCTCGTCCTTCGCGTCCGGCACCAGGACGGAGATCGCGTCCACCGGGTCCTTCCGCAGCGGCTGCGGCTTCGCCTTGTAACCAGCGAACTTGTACGCCCCCAGCTGTGCGCCCTCGACGACGGCGCGCAGGGACGGCGTGTGCGAGACCGAGTCGTCGTCCGACAGCGGCAGCGCGAACGCGACGGCGGTCGTCCCGGCCAGCGCGCGGGTGGCGTTGCCGGCGGCGCGCCGCAGGGTCTCCGCGGCCGGGGCGGCGCCGGTCGGCTCCGGGCCCAGCCCGACGGCGACCACGATCGGGGCGGTGATGGCGCCCAACGTGGCCAGCTTGGTGATCTCCCCGGCGGAGCCGGTCGCTCCGAGCAGGCTCAGCGTGGCGCTCAGCCGGCCGTCGAACGCCGCCGCGACGCTCTGCGCGCCCGAGGCCAGCAGGAGGTCACGGGACTCGGCGTCCTCGCCTGGGCTGTGGACGCCGATCACGACAGCGTCCACGGCCAGCTCAGCGGGATCGGTGTCGAACAAGCTCAGTGCGATAGAGGTGGTCACCCGGGTTCTCCGAATCACAGATAGATCCTGACCCTGCGACTCTAACCACATCAGGGGCACCGGGTAAGTTCGTCCCCATGTCTGACGTGACCAGCGCCGCTCACCAGCCTCTTCTCCGGTCGCCCGCACATGATCGTCACGTGGCGCTGGGCGCCAAGTTCGCCCCCTTCGGGGGCTGGGAGATGCCCCTCGAGTACGCCGGGGGCGGCGTGCTCAAGGAGCATGCCGCGGTCCGGGAGGCCGTCGGCGTGTTCGACGTGTCGCACCTGGGCAAGGCCCGGATCGCCGGACCGGGCGCGGCGGCGTTCGTCAACGCGTGCCTGACCAACGACCTCGACCGCATCAAGCCGGGCAAGGCGCAGTACACGTTGTGCTGCGACAACCTGACCGGCGGCGTCGTCGACGACATCATCGCGTACCTGTTCGCCGAGGATCACGTCTTCCTGATCCCGAACGCGGCGAACACCGCCGAGGTCGTCCGCCGGTTCACCGCCGCCGCGCCGGCCGGGGTGACCGTCACCAACGAGCACCCGGACCACGCCGTCTTCGCCGTCCAGGGGCCGAAGTCGGCCGAGCTGCTGGCCGCGCTGGGCCTGCCGACCGAGCACGACTACATGAGCTTCGAGCTGGCCACGCTCGCCGTCGGGGACGAGCCCGTCGAGTTGACCGTGTGCCGCACCGGATACACCGGCGAGCACGGCTACGAGCTGGTCGTCCCGGCCGCCCGGGCCGCCGAGGTGTGGGACGCCCTCTTCGGTACGCCGATCGAGGCCCGCGCCTGCGGTCTGGCCGCCCGGGACACCCTGCGGACCGAGATGGGCTACCCGCTGCACGGTCAGGACCTCTCGCCGGAGATCAGCCCGGTCGAGGGCCGCGCCGGGTGGGCGGTCGGCTGGAACAAGCCGGCCTTCTGGGGCCGGGACGTGCTGCTGGCCGAGAAGGACTCCGGCTCGGTGCGTACGCTCCGGGGCCTGGTGGCCAACGATCGGGGCATCCCGCGCCCGCACATGAGCGTCTACGTCGGCGACGACATCGTCGGCGAGATCACCAGCGGCACCTTCTCGCCCACCCGCAAGGTCGGCATCGCGCTCGCGCTCATCGACACCGCCGCCGGCCTGGTCGACGGCGACACCGTGGAGGTCGACATCCGGGGTCGCCGGTCGTCCATGACGCTGACCCGGCCGCCCTTCGTGACCCCCTCGGTCCGCTAGTTCTCCTTGCAGATCAGGGATACGCAGCCTTCCGGAGACCCCGGAAGCCTGCGTATCCCTGATCTGCGTCTAAAGGGAAGCCAGCCGGTCGAGGTCGGCCGCCAGGTTGGGTCGGACCCAGCTGAGCACCCGCTGCTCCTCGTCCGGCGGATAGAGCCGGACCGCGAGTTCGACCACGAGGATCAGCCACAAGTAGACCCGGTACAGGCACAGCCGCAGCTGCTCGTCGTCGGTCAGCGGCCGGCCGAGCCAGCCGTCGACGACCGCCGCCGCCTCCTCCGGCCCGCAGAACGTGATCAGCGAGACGAGTTCCAGGATCGGGTCGGCGTACAGCGCGCGCTCCCCGTCGATGATGCCCTCGATCGCCCATCCGCCCGCTTCGCGGCGGACGAAGATGTTGCCGTCCCACAGATCGAAGTGCACCAGCGCCGGCTCGGTCACCGCGTCCAGCACGGCCGCGTTCCGTTCGATCAAGGCCCGCACCTCGCTCACCGGCCGCGTCAGGTCCCGCTCGAACTCCTCCGCGTCGGCCAGGATGTCCGCGATGATCGCCAGGAACGCCTCCCGCCAGCTCGCCGATCTGGTACGCCCATCGCGGCGCGGATAACCGAAAAGCTCTCCGCGTACGCGATTGAGCCGCGCGCAGAGTTCGCCGATGTGCCGCCGGACCTGCTGGATCTCCTCGGCGCTCATCTCCTCCTTGGCCTTGGAGAAGAGGTTCCCGCCGAGCCGCTCCATGATCATGAAGCCGACGTCGGGGTCGGCGTGCCAGAGCCGGGGGAGCGGCACGCCCGCCGTCGCGGCCTTCTCGTAGAACTCGATCTCGGTCCGCATCAGGTCCACTTCGTACCGCAGCTGCCGCAGGGTCGGATCGGGGGCGACCTTGAGCACGACCTGCCGCCCGTCGGCGAGCGTCACCCCGTGCACGGCGGCGTAGAAGCCCTCGGTGAACTCCGAATGCGCGACGACTTCGGCGTCCGGCCCGAGTCCGGCCCGGATGAACTGCCGGATGTCGTCCGGCGTCAGCTTGCGCTTCGTGACGCTCTCCATGGCGGACATCATCGACTGAGAGCGCTCCCACCGGCAACCCCCGTCTCGTCTCGCGTGCTGAGATCACTAGGGTCGCCGGTATGGCGGTGACGTACGAGCAGCTCAAGCAGTGGGTTCTCGACCTGCCCGGCGGCGCGGAGGTCATGGTGGCCGAATGGGGTCACCCGACGCTCCGGGTCAACGGCAAGATGTTCGCCTCGGGTTCCCCGGACAGCCCGAGCTGCACGGTCAAGGCGAGCAAGGACGAGCAGGAACAGCTGCTCGCCACGCAGCCCGACGTGTACGCCTTCGCCGCGTACGTGGGCCGGTTCGGCTGGGTGCGGGTCGACCTCGCGAAGGTCGATCCCGACGAACTGCACGAGCTGGTCGTCGAGGCGTGGCGGCGTACCGCGCCGAAGAAGTTGGTCCGGCAGTTCGACGAGGCCCGATGACGGCGCGTCGCCCGGTGCTGGTGGGCATCGGCCTGCTCGCCGGCGTCATGTCCGCCTTGTTCGGCGTCGGCGGCGGCGCGGTCGTGGTGCCCGCCCTGGTCGCCTGGTGCGGCCGGGACCAGCGGCAGGCCGTTGCCACCTCGTTCATCGCGATCGGCCCGTTGTCGCTCGCCGCCATGATCGCGTACGCCCTGCACGGCGAGGTCGACGTCGTCGTGGCGCTCCCGTTGATCACCGGTTCCCTGATCGGGGCCTGGATCGGCACCCACCTGCTGACCCGGTTGCCGCTTGACGTCCTGCGCTGGATCTTCGGCATCTTCGCCCTCGGCATCGCCGTCCGGATGGCGTTCGGCACGGCCGAGGCCACCGGCACGGTCGACCACGGCTGGCGGCTGGTGTGGCTGATCCCGGCAGCGATTGCGATCGGCGTGCTGGCCGCGTTGACCGGCGTCGGCGGCGGGGCGGCCATGGTGCCGCTCATGCAACTCGGCTACGGCCTGTCCGCCGTCCTCGCCAAAGGGACGTCCCTGCTCGTGATCCTGCCGACCTCCGCCCTCGGCAGCTGGCGCAACCTCCGCAACGGACTGGGCTCGCTGCCCGAGGCGTTGTGGATCGGCTGTTCCGGGATGCTGGCCGCGCTCGCGACCGCTCAGCTGTCCGTACGCCTCCCGCAGGGGGTGGCGGACCGTCTCTTCGCCTGCTTTCTCGTCTTCGTCGGCGTACGCACGCTCTGGCCCCGGCGCGCCTGATCACGGCGCATTCAGCCTGATCGTCGGCCGCCGACGATCAAGGCGCTCTCGGCTCCACGAACGTCGGCGGCCGACGATCATGGACGCGGCGCAACGGTCAGGCGGTACGCAGCGGCGCGGGCGGCACGAGTCCGCAGCGCCGAGCGGCCGCCCGCACCCGCGCACTGATGACGCGCTGCTGGTCCTGACTCAGGTACGCCCGTGCGCCGTACAACGAACGGTAGTGCGGCAGCAGGTGGGGGTGGTTGCGGGCGAGCCAGGCCGCATACCACTCCTTGGCCCCCGTACGCAGATGCAGCGGGATCGGCATCACTCCGGCCGCTCCCGCGGCCGCGATCGCCGAGACGGTGGCGGAGATGGACTCCTCGGTGTCGGTCAACCCGGGCAGGATCGGCGCCATGAGGACGTTGACCTCGAAACCGGCGTCCGACAGCCGGCGCACCACGTCGAGGCGGCGCTGCGGGCTGGGCGTCCCGGGTTCGACGGCACGCCACAGCTCCTCGTCGACGAAGCCGATCGACATTGCCAGCCGGACCGAGGTGACCTCGGCCGCCTGCTGGAGCAGGTCGAGGTCGCGCAGGATCAGCGTGCCCTTGGTCAGGATGGAGAACGGGTTCGCGAAGTCGCGCAGGGCGGCCAGGATCTCCCGCATGAGCCCGTAACGGCCCTCGGCCCGCTGGTAACAGTCCACATTGGTGCCCATCGCGATCGGCGCGCCCGACCAGGACGGCCGGGCCAGCTCCCGGCGCAGCACCTGACCGGCGTTGACCTTGACGATTACCTTGCTGTCGAAGTCGTGCCCCGAGTCGAGGTCGAGGTACGTGTGGGTGTTGCGGGCGAAGCAGTTGTGGCTGACCACGCCGTTGGCGATGAAGTCGCCGCTGCCGGTCGTGATGTCGAACAGGTTCTGCCGCTTCTCCAGCGGCTCCACGTCCACGACGTCGAGGTCGGGCGCCACGCCCACGTACGCCCCCTCCAGCGGGCCGCTCGGCGGGGTCTGCCCGAACCCGGCGAGCCGATCGCCCTCGGCGACGTGCCGCCAGCCCTTGGCGGTCAGGAACCGGTGGTCGCCGCTCGCCACGAGCTGGGTGCCGTCGGCCAGGGTCACCCGGAAGGCCGGCTTGTACGTGATCCAGTGGTCGAGCACCTCGGTCACCGCGTAGCGGCGGCGTGACCCGAACCGGACGGTGCCGTAGATCTTGTCCCCGACCCGCAGCTCGGCCAGCGGGCGGGTGTGGCCGTCGGCCATCAGGATCTGGGTGTCGCCGCCGAGGCAGTAGACGCAGGCGTGCGAGCAGCCGCGATAGGGGTTGACGGTCCACTCGAACGGCACCTGCGACTGGCTGGGCACCCGGTTCAGCAGCGACTTGGCGTTGATCTCGTAGAACGTCATCCCGGCGAAGCCCGGCGTGTCGAACGTCCGTGCGACCGCGCCGGGGATGTCGAACAGTCCCGGCTGCGTCGGCGGCAGGGGTGGGGTCGCCGACGCAGCCGGGAAGTCAGTGGGGGGTACAGCTGAAGAAGCAGCTTGGCCGAGCCATCGCATACGTCGATTAGAACACGTGTTCTAGGACAGGGTCAAGCCGATCAGGACCAGCGTCACGACCGTCTCGGTCGCTGCTCCCAACACGTCTCCGGTGATGCCGCCCAGTCGGCGTACCAGATGGCGAAGGAGCAGGAGCAGCGCGAACAGGGCGAGGGCGACGACGGCCGGCCCCTGCCACGGGCGGCCTGGCACCGCGGGAATGGCAAGCGCCGCCACGGCGACCGCGCTGACCAGCGCGACCACCCGGGGAACCGAGCCCGCGACGAACGCGCCGAGCCCGTCGGGCCGCGCGGACGGGATGCCCCGCGCGCAGGCCAGCGTGATCGCGCAGCGCCCGGCCGCGAACGCCGCGACCACCGCCCAGACCGACGCCTGGGCCAGGGTGAGCGTCTGGAGCAGCAGGACCAGCACCAGCGCGACGACCCCGAACGGGCCGACCTCGGGCGACTTCATGATCCGCAGGGCGCGCTCACGGTCGCGATAGGACCCCAGCGCGTCCACAGTGTCCGCGAGCCCGTCCAGGTGCAGGCCACGAGTCAGCAGCGCGGCCAGCCCGACGGTCAGCGCGCCGGCGATCGGGGCCGCGGTCACCTCGCGCAGACCCGCGAGCACCGCGCCCAGCACCGCCCCGAGCAGCGCGCCCAGCCAGGGCGCCACCGCCATCGCCCGGCCGGCCGCGCGCCGGTCCAGGACAGCCGTCGCCGGGGAGGGCTTGCCCGAGCCGCCAGAAGTGCGGTCAGGCCAAGGCACGACCGTGAACGTGGTCAGCGCCAGGCGCAGCGCGTCACTCCAGACCGTCGGCGGCATCGAGATCCGCCTTTTCTTCCGTTTCCTCGACTGGTACGCCGTCAGCGGTCTCCGGCGCGGCGACGCGACCAGTCACTGACTGCACTCCTGGCGGCTCGGTCAAGCCCTCCCCGGCGTGCTCCGGCCCATCGGCGGCCTGGGCGAGGCTGATCGCCGACTGGATGAGCGGCAACGCAGCGAGTGCCGACGCCCCCTCGCCCAGGCCCAGTCGCAGGTCGAGGAAGGGCTCGAGGCCGAGGACGTCGGCGCCCTGCAGGGTGGCCGGATCGCCGCCCGCGTCGGGCAGCAGGCACCAGTGCCGCACCTGACCGGCCAGATCCCGGGCCAGCAGGGCGGAGGCGATCGCGACCGGGCCGTCCATCAGCACCGGCGTACGCCGGGCGGTCGCGCCCAGCAGGATGCCGACGGCGATGGCGAAGTCGACGCCGCCGATCCGGGCCAGCAGCATCTTCGGGGAGACCGTGTCCTCCCGCAGCCGGTTGAGCGCGTCCCGGGCGGCGGCACAGCGCAGCATCCAGGAGTTGTCGTCCACGCTGCCGTCGGCGCTGACGCGGCGGCCCAGCAGGGCGGCCAGTTCGGCCGAGGTCATGGCCGAGATGAGCGTCGCCGCCACGGTGTCGGCGCCCGCGCCGCAGGAGCCCAGCGCGATGAGGTCGACTCCGGCGTCCACCGCCTCCTCGGCCAGCCGCCAGCCGTGGCGCAGCCCGGCCTCCACCGCCTCCGGGGTCGCGGCGTCGACCCACTCGATGTCGCCCGCCGTCGCCGCGTCGACGACCTGGATCGTGGCCCCCGTACGCGCGGCCAACAGCCCGATCGGGCCCGCTCCGGCGCGCGCCTGCGCCGCCCAGTGCGCCGAGTCGCCGACGTCCACCCCGGCCGCGATGTTGCCCTCGTGGTCGGCGTACAGCAGCATCATGCGCACCGAACGCCACGGGTGCGGCGTCGCCGCCCGCTGGGTCGCCGCGGCGAACCGGATCGGCTTGGCGAGCTTGCCGAAGCCCGACCCGGGCAGGTCCAGTGCGCCGAGCCGGGCCTTGGCGTCGCGCTCGGCCTCCTCGTCCGGCAGCGGCAGCTCCATGTTGGCCTGGATGACCAGCCCGGTCGCGATCATCGGCAGAGCCATCGTCGGCTCGGTGAGCGCGCCGCCGGCGGTGTCCGGCTCGGCGACCGGCGTGATGACCTCCGGGACGTCCATCTCGACGGCCTGAGCGGGCTGCGAGGTGCTCACCGGGCGGGCCGGCGCACCGTCGGCCGACGGGCCGCCCGCCGGCTTCAGCCAGGACGTCTGCCCGGCGATGATCAGCGCGACCCGGTCGGCGGCGTCCGCGACGATCTGGTTGATCTCACCCACCAGGTCGGCGAAGTCCGCGCCGGACTCGGTCGCCGGGACGAGACTGAGCCCGACCTCCGGGCTGACCAGGACGACCTGGCCGGCGCACGCCGCGACCGAGCGCCCGAGCGCGTCGATCCGTTCTCGGCGCTCCTCCGCGGTCAACGGCAGCAGCCGCGTCGCCCAGCCGCCGAGGTCGTCCACGAGCAGAACCTCGCCCGCCTCCGCCGTACGCAGCGCGACCAGCAGATCGGTGGGATCTTCCAGTTCCTCGGTGGTCCACCCGGCCGGCCGGCGGGCGCGGTGCGCCTCGATGCGCTGCTGCCACACCTCGTCGGCGGGATCGGTCTGCGCGGTCGCCACATAGCGCACCACACCGCCGGCGGCGGCCTCGGTCGCGAGGCCCTCCGCGAAGTCCGACTTGCCGGAGCGGATGCCACCGAGCACCAGCGCGGCCGTCCACAGGTCTTGTGCCATGGCACGTAATCTAATGGCTTGTTGGTCTTGCCCGCAGCGAGGGAGGCACGGCGATGGCGTGGACATGGCGTTACGAGGACGCGGACGGCAAGCCGATCGAACACCCGGCCGAATCGTTCGGCGGTCAGGCCGACGCCGAATCATGGCTGGGGCAGACCTGGAAAGAGGCGGTCGCGGCCGGTGCGGTCACCGCGGTGCTGGTGGAGGACGACCGGATCGAGTACCGGATGAGCCTGCTCTCCCCGTAGCCGCGGCTCCGCTCGGCTTTGGGCTGGATCAGGGTTCTGGGTCGAATTCGCCGGGGAGCCTCTTGGGCGAGCCGCCAGGAGTGCATTCAGCGCATGATTCGACCGGGAACCCTGATCCAGCGCGTACTGGGTCAGGGGCGCTGAGCCGGCGACTGGGTCTGGCTCGGGTCACGCTCGATGACCGGCTCCAGCACGTCGTCGATCGCCTTGAGTAGATCCGCGCCCAGCTTCACGCCGGACGCCTTGACGGTGTCCCGGAGCTGCTCCGGCCGGGTCGCGCCGACGATGGCGCTGGACACGTTCGGGTTCTGCAGCACCCAGGCCACGGCCAGCTGGGCCAGCGTCAGGTCGGCCTGCGCCGCGATCGGCTTGAGCTGCTGCACCCGGGTCAGCACGTCGTCAGCGAGCCACTTCTGGATGAAGTGCGAGTTCGCCTCGTCGGTCGCCCGGGAGCCGGCGGGCGGCGGCTGCCCCGGCAGGTACTTGCCGGTCAGGACGCCCTGCGCCATCGGCGACCAGACGATCTGGCCGAGCCCCAACTCCTCGGAGGTGGGCACGACCTGGGCCTCGATCACGCGCCACAGCATGGAGTACTGCGGCTGCGACGAGACCAGCGGGATGCGCAGCTCGGTCGCCAGCGTGTGAGCCTGCCGGATCTGGTCGGCGGTCCACTCCGAAACGCCGATGTAATGCGCCTTCCCCGCGTGGACGATGTCGGCGAACGCCACCATCGTCTCCTCCAGCGGGGTGCTGTAGTCGAAACGGTGAGCCTGGTAAAGGTCGACGTAGTCGGTCTGCAGCCGGCGCAGCGACCCGTCGATCGACTCCATGACGTGCTTGCGGGACAGGCCACGGTCGTTGCGGCCCGGCCCGGTCGGCCAGTAGACCTTCGTGAAGATCTCCAGCCCCGCCCGGCGCTCGCCCTTGAGCGCCCGGCCCAGCACCTCCTCGGCGCGGGTCCCGGCGTACACGTCGGCGGTGTCGAAGGTGGTGATGCCGAGGTCCAGCGCCTCGCGTACGCACGCCTGCGCGGCCTCCTCCTCGACCTGCGAGCCGTGCGTGATCCAGTTGCCGTAGGAGATTTCACTGACGAGCAGGCCAGAGCGGCCGAGATGACGGAACTCCATGCAGCCGACCCTATCGGGTCAGTCACCGGGGAGCCGCTCGGGTGAGCCGTCAGGAATGCAGTCAGAGCACGGGTTTGGTGTCCGCCAGCAGTCGGTCGATCTCCTCGATGACGGCGATCCGGCTGCCCAGCTCCATGTCGATCAGTGGCCGGCCGCGCCGGTCGAGCGCACCCCACTTGCCCTGCGGGCTGGCCACCAGGAACGCCACGGGGTGAATCACCAGCGCCGGGTGCACCGGCGGGACGACCATCTTGCCGGACTTGTCGACCACGCCCTTGCGCCCGCCGTTGTCGACGATGGCCAGGCCCTCGTCGGTGAAACCGTCGACGTAACGGCCGTCGGTCAGCGCGGTGGCGAACGCCGCGAACTGCGTCGGCACCACGACCTTGCCGGCCTTGTCGACCGCGCCCCAGCCGCCGCGGCGTACCGCGGCGACCCCACGGCGGAACGGCCGGACGTCGTCGAAGCCGCCCGGGATCACGACGCGGTTCTTCTTGTCGATCGCGACCCAGCCACTGTGCCCGTCGCGGGACACCCAGGCCAGGCCCTCGCTGAACGAGCCGACCCCGAGCCAGCCCGCGTTCGCGTCGATCAGCCGCAGCCCGGCCTCGTCGATCAGCTCCCAGGTCTCCGACTCCGGGCGGCGTACCCAGGCGACCCCGTCGCGGAACGGCTGGACGTCGGCGAACGCCGGGGAGATCCCGGTCGTGCCGGACGGATCCACGTAACCCCAGCACTGCTTCTTGTCGTCGAACTGCGGCACCGGCGGCTTGTGCACCCGCAGGATCTCGTCCCGCGTACGCGGATAGGGGCCCCAGCCGTTCTCGGCGACCTTGCGGAAGACGGCGTCGAGGGCGATCTCGGTCCGGGCCATCAGCTCCGGGTCCTCGACCTTGCGCAGCTCGAGCGCCTTCTCGAAGTGGTTGCAGGCCTCGATGTAGCGGCCCTGGTCGTAGCAGGACTTGCCGGCGTGCTCATGCATCGTCGCGCGCAACCGGTCGGGCAGCTCCGGCGAGTTCGCCTCGGCGAACAACTGGTCGGCGTCGGCGAAGTCGCCCCGCCACTGCAACACGTGCGCCAACCGGGCCTGCGCGATCGCGATCCGGCGCAACTGACCGGTCGCCTCGGCGTGCATCAGCGCCATCTTGGCGTCCGACAGCGCCTTGCTCAGGTCGCCGAGAATTCGGGAGACCACGGCGCGCAGGCTCAGCAGCCGCGCGCGTACGGCGTTGTCGGTCGCCGGGGTGAGCTTGGTGGTCAGCCGATCCCGGATCTCCCGCAGCAGATCCGGATCGTCGACGAGCTCGCGCAGCGTGTCGTGGTGGAACCGCCACTCGACGGCGGCCAGCTCCTGCTCCGGGTCCGGCGTCTTCTCGTCGGCCGCCGGTTCCTCAGCCGCCTCGGGCTCGTCGCTCGCCTCCCCGACCGGCTTCGGCTCGACCTCGGTCGCCTGCTCCTCGGCCGCCGTGACGTCGGCCAGCGTCTTCGGGCGTACCAGGGGATGCAACATCGTGGGCGCGGACAGCGCGGGAGCCGCGCCGCTCGCGCTGGCGGCGACCGGAAGCACGGTGTCCGGCGTGGCCACGGCGGCGGGCGAGACCGGCGCGTCCGAGTGCTCCTGGTCGACCGGCGCAGGGCTCACCGGCGCAGGGCTCACCGGAACGCCGCTCGCGGGTACGGCACTGGTGGGTACGGCGCTGGTGGGCACAGCACTGGTTGGCACGGCGCTCACCGGAGCGGCGCTGACCGGGGCGGCACTGACCGGGGCCGCGCTCGCCGGAACGGCGCTCACGGGAGCCGCGCTCGACGGCGGAACGGCGCTCACTGGAGCTGCGCTCACTGGAGCCGCACTCGACGGCGGAACGGCGCTCATTGGACCGGCGCTCACTGGCGCCGCGCTTACCGGCGGAGCACTGAACGGGGCCGTTTGCGGCGCGGCTGGTGCCTGCGGTCCGGCAGCCGCCTGCGGGACGGCCGCCGAGCCGTGGGCGCCGCGGCCTTGTCCCTGCTGGCTTTGACCCTGCTGGCTTTGACCCTGCTGGCCCTGACCCTGCTGGTCGGGCTGACCCTGCGGACCGTGCTGGCCTTGCCCGTGCTGACCCTGCCCGTGCTGACCCTGCCCCGGCTGGCCTTGCTGCGGGCCGGGCTGGCCGTAGACCTGGCCGGGCGGGCCGAACTGCGGGCCGTGGCCCGGCTGGCCCTGCGGTCCCGGGCCGTGCTGTCCCGGCTGGCCCTGTCCAGGGTGGCCTTGCCCGGGCTGGCCGTGTCCTGGCTGCCCGTGCTGACCCTGCCCCGGCTGGCCTTGCTGCGGGCCGGGCTGGCCGTAGACCTGGCCGGGCGGGCCGAACTGCTGGCCCTGCGGCTGACCGTGCGGCGGCTGCGGGTGCCCCGGCTGGCCGTACCCCGGCTGGCCCTGCTGACCGTGTCCCTGCTGTCCCGGCTGTCCCGGCTGGCCGGGCTGGCCCTGCGGACCGTGCTGGCCCTGCTGCGGGCCGGGCTGGCCGTAGACCTGGCCGGGCGGGCCGTACTGCGGCTGACCGTGCGGTGCCTGCGGACCGCCCGGGTACTGCCCCGGGGGGAACTGGCCGGGCGGCGGACCGTAGCCGGGCTGCGCGTAACCCGCGCCCGGGTGCTGCGGCTGACCAGGGTGCTGTGGCTGGCCGGGGTGCTGCTGGTGGCCGTTGGGGCCCGGCGGCAGCGGCTGGCCGTTCGGCCCGAACTGCGGCTGCGCCATGCCGGTCGCACGGGGCGGGAACGGCCCCGGCGGCGTGGCTTGGCCGTGCTGCTGCGGATCGGGGTTGTCGTCGGCGGGCTGGCGCTGAGCAGGCACCTTCGACCACGGCGAGGTCGGCGTGCCAGCCCAAGCTGGGACGTCCGACCCGGGCCGGCCGCTGGTGCGCTCGATGGTCACGCCACACCTCGTGAAGATCGGGTCGCCGGTGTCCCGGCGAAAACGGTTGTCCCGCCGTTCCCTGACGACGATAGGGTCACCCCGGCCGGCAGAGAAGATGCGGTTGCAACGGGAGGGTACGGCGTGCCGAATGTCACCGCCACTGTGGCTCGGGTACCTTTCCGAAACTTCTCCGAAGTGGTGGGACGATTCGGGGCATTAGCCGCAATCGGCTTCCGTCGTTATGCCACCTATCGGCAGGCGGCCATCGCCTCGCTGGCGACCAACACGATGTTCGGGTTCCTGAGGTCGTACGTCCTGCTCGGAGTGGCCGCCGGAACGGGTGCGGCGGCCGGCTACTCCACCGAGCAACTGCTCACGTTCGTCTGGCTCGGCCAGGGGCTCATCGGCGTAGTCCAGCTCTGGGGTTGGACCGAGCTGTCCGACCGCATCCGCAGCGGCGACGTCGTGATGGACCTGCTGCGCCCCCAGCGGACCCTGACCACCTACCTCGCCCAGGACATGGGGCGAGCCGGGCTGGCGATGCTCATTCGGTTCGCCCCTCCGCTGATCGTCGCGAGCCTCGTCTTCGGCCTGGCCAAACCGCAGCACGTCTGGACCTATCCGCTCGGGCTGCTGTCCATCGTGCTGGCCGTGGTCGTCTGCTTCTGCTGCCGGTTCCTGGTCAACTGCTGCGCGTACTGGTTGCTCGACAACCGTGGGCCGTCCATGTTCTGGTTGTTCTGCTCCGGCCTGTTCGGCGGGCTGTTCTTCCCACTGCACTTCCTGCCCGAGCCGCTCACGTGGGCGCTGTGGCTGGCGACGCCCTTCCCCTCCCTGCTCCAGGCTCCGCTCGACGTCATCTCCGAGTACGCCGGCCGGCCCGGGCCGCTGGTGATCGTGGGCCTGCAACTGTTCTGGGCCGCAGTGCTGCTCGGGCTGTGCGAGCTGATCCAGCGCCGGGCCGAGCGGAAGCTGGTGGTGCAAGGTGGCTGACCGGCCCTACGTCGCGCTCGCCCTCGCCCAGGTACGCAGCCAGGCGTCCTACCGGGTGTCGTTCTGGCTGGACATGGCGGGCAACCTCGTGGTGCTCTCCGCCGACCTCATGGCGATGCTGGTCATGTTCCAGGTGACCGACGACCTCGGCGGCTTCAGCCGGCCGCAGGTGCTGCTGATGTTCGCGATCACCGCCGTCGCGTTCGCCCTGGCCGATCTGGCCGTCGGCAACATCGAGCGCATCCGCGTCTACGTCCGGACCGGGACGCTGGACACCGTGCTGGTGCGGCCGTTGGGCGTACTGGGGCAGCTGCTCGCGGTGGACTTCAGCATCCGGCGGCTGAGCCGGGTCCTGTACGCGGCGGTCATCCTCGCGGTCGCGCTGCACGCCGCGCACCTCGCCTGGACGGTACCGAAAGCGGTGTTGCTGCTGATCGCGATCGTGGCGGGGGCGCTCTTCTTCGCGGCGCTCTTCGTCGCCTCGGCGACCGTCGCGTTCTGGTGGATCGAGTCGGGCGAGCTGGGCAACATCGTCACCTACGGCGGGCGCGACTTCACGGCGTACCCGATGTCGCTGTATGGGGCGTGGTTCCGGCGGCTCTTCGGCTTCGTCCTGGGCCTCGGCTTCATCTCGTACTATCCGGCGCTGGCCCTGCTGGGCCGGCCGGACCCGATCGGGCTGCCGGACTGGACCGGCTGGGTCGCCCCGCTGGCCGGACCGATCGCCGCCACCGTCGCGGCCCTCATCTGGCGCACCGGGGTGCGGCATTACAGGAGCACGGGATCATGACTGTCATCGAGGTACGCGGCCTGCGCAAGCACTTCACCATCCGCAAGAAGGTGAGCCGGTTCCGCCGGGAGTCCACCGAGGTACGCGCGGTCGACGGCGTCGACCTGACGGTGGAACGCGGCGAACTGCTCGGCTACCTCGGCCCCAACGGCGCGGGGAAGTCCACCACGCTGAAGATGCTGACCGGCGTGCTCACCCCGAGCGGCGGCGAGCTGAGCGTCTGCGGGCTCACCCCGGTGCCGCAGCGGCGGCGGCTGGCCGCCCGGATCGGCGTGGTCTTCGGTCAACGGTCGGCGCTCCAATGGGACCTGCCGCTGCGGGAATCGTTCTCGTTGCTGCGTCACGTCTATCGCGTACCAGCGGGTGATCACGAGACGGCCTTGCGCCGGTGCCGGGACCTGCTGGACCTCGACGCTTTTCTGGACACCCCGGTCCGGCAGCTGTCGCTCGGCCAGCGGATGCGCGGCGAGCTGACCGCCGCGCTCCTGCACCGGCCCGAGGTGATCTTCCTCGACGAGCCGACCATCGGCCTCGACGTGCTCAGCAAGCAGGCGGTCCGGGGTTTCCTCGCCGAGCTGGGCGCCCGGGGCGATACGACGATCGTCCTGACCACGCATGACCTGGCCGACATCGAACGGCTCTGCCGACGGATCGTGGTCATCGACCACGGCCGGGTCGTCCACGACGGCTCGTTGCCCGAGCTGCACGCGCGCTACGGCTCGCGCCGCCGGGTCACGGTCGACTTCGCCGAACCCGTGACGGGGCTCTCCGTCGACGTGCCCGGCGTCACCCTCGAACGAGCCGAGGGCACCCGGCTGGAGTTCGCCCTGGAGAGCACGGCCGAGGTCGGCGACCTGCTGGCGCGGCTCGTCGCCGTCGGCGGCCTGCGCGACGTCACGATCGCCGAACCCGAGATCGAGGATGTGATCTCCCGCCTCTACACCTCCCAGGTCGCCGCCCCGGTCGACTAGACTTCACGGGTCCGCCTCGGTGGACATTTGCTCAGGGCCGTAAGGGGCGTACCGGTTGGGTGGGACGGTGCGCGAAGACTCTTACGCTGGAGCCCTCGCTTGTCTCGCTATCGCGCGGTCGTGCAGACCACCGGCCCGTTCTTCCTCGTCGTCGCTTTCCTGGCCCGGCTGCCCGCCGCGATGGGCCCGCTCGGCGTGGTCACCCTCGTCGCCGCCACCACCGGCAGCTTCGCCGTCGCCGGGGCGGTCGCTGCCGCCTACGGGGTGGGCGCGGCGGTGGGCGGCCCGGTCGTCGGGGCCCTGAGCGACCGGCACGGCCAGCGCCTCGTCGGCGTCACGACCGCGATGATCGACGCGGTGGCGCTGGCCGCGATCGTGCTCGCGGTCACCTCCGGCGCCCCGCCCGCGGCGGTCGCGCTGGTCGCCGCGCTCGCCGGCTTCGCGAATCCCCAGGTGGGCCCACTGGTACGCGTCAGGTGGGCGACCTTGTTCAGTGACCCGAGTCGCACCCGGCTGCTACCCACCGCGTTCTCCTACGAGGGGGCGGCCGACGAACTGTCCTACATGGCCGGTCCAGCCCTTGTCGGCATCGTCGCGTTGGCCGGACCGCCGACCCTGCCGTTGCTCGTGGCGGCCGTCCTCCTGCTGCTCGCGGCGATCCCGTTCGCGCTGCACCCCACCACCCCATCCGTACGCGGTTTCGTGCCGGCCCGCAGCCGCGACCGGCTGCCCGTCGGGGCGGTGTCGATGCTGGTCGCGGCGATGGCCGTGATCGGCGTCCTGTTCGGCGCCACACAGACCGGCGTGACGGCGTACGCGGAAGAGTCGGGCATGCCAGGCGCGGCCGGACTGATCTACGCGGTGCTCGGCATCGGCAGCGCGGCCGCCGGAGTCGCCACCGCCTGGCTGCCCGCCCGATGGGGCCCCATCCTCCGGTACGCCACCGCAGCAGTAGCCCTGGCCGTCGGAGCGATCGCGCTCGTCGTGCTGGGGACGTCGCTCGGCGGCGTACTGGCGGCGATGGCCGTCCTCGGCGTCGTCAGCGCGCCCTACCTGATCGCCGTCAACGCCCTGGCCAGCGCGATCGGCCCGACCCGGCGCGCGTCGGCAGTCATGACACTGGTCGCCTCCGGAGTCGTCGCCGGGGGTGCGATCGGCGGCGCCGTGGGCGGACGCCTCGCCGACGCGTACGGGTACGCCGGTGCTTTCGCCGTCCCCGCCGTCGCCTCGCTCGCCGGGGTCGCGCTCGCCGCCGCCTCCCGGCGCCTGCTCGCCCCCGCGCTCCGCTCCGCCGCCGCGTCGGCTGACGCCGCCGCTCCCGCGCCGGCTTCCACCGCCCACCGCGTCGGCTGACGCCGCCGCTCCCGCGCCGGCTTCCACCGCCCACCGCGTCGGCTGACGCCGCCGCTCCCGCACCCCAAAGCCCCGTCGATCATGAACCAACGGTCATGATCACTAGCGTTTTTACAGGTCACGGGCCCAGTTTCGCCATGATCGTTCCCCGAACCACGTGATCGCTCCGTCCGCGCCACCGTCGGAGTTGATCAGGCTCTTCGGGGAACGACCAGGGAGCTACGGACACGACACGCCGGTCGATCACGCACACAAGTTCATGATCAACGGGGCGGGGAGCGGGAGGCGAGCGGAGCGGAGCGAGCAAGGGGGAGGGGTGGTCACCGGCGGGGTGGCATGGTGAACTCGCCGACGTAGGTCGCCACCCACTCCACCAACGGGGCCAGGGCGTGCCAGTCCGCGCGTACGACCGCAGCCGCAGCGGCGGTGTGCAGCGACGGTGAGGGTTCGTGGTGGCGGCGGGCGACCAGGGATTCGTGTCGCATGAGCGCGAGTCGCGGGTGGTCGGCGGCCACCCCGCGGGGCCGCGTTTTGACTTGGTCGCCGGAAAGCTCGAAGCCGTTGTCCACAAGGGACGTGACGAGCTTGGCGAGCTGGGGTCCGGTGGCGGGGGAGTCGACGGCGGCCCGGTAGCGCGCGGTCTGCTCGCGAGTGTGGGCGTGGAAGCCGGCACCGGTGGTGAGTCCGTCGGCGTCGAGCTGCACGTAGTACCCGACACCGTCGAGGATCTCGCAGAACGCCCCTTGATGCGTCTTGTAGGGCGACTTGTCCGCGGAGAAGCGCACGTCCCGATACGGCCGGAACACCTTCGGCTCACCCCACGAGTCGCCCAGTTCGGCGATCAGCGCCAGCATCGGCGTCTTGATCGCGCGCTCGTAGACGTCCTTGTGCTCGGTCCAGTAGGTCTTCGAGTTGTCCGCGAGGAGTCCCTCGTAGAAGATCAGCGCCTCGTCCGGAAACCCGTCGAACCCCATACGGGCAGCCTAGAGCGCGGCGTCGACCTCGTCGCGCAGGGCCTCCGGGTCGATGCGTGCCCACCGTAGGACGTCCACCGCCGGTCCACCCTCGCGGATCAGCGCGAGCAGCAGGTGCCCGTCGCCGATGTGATCGTCCTTCCGCCGGATCGCCTCTCGCAGGCTCAGTTCCAGCACCTTCTTGCCCGCCGGCCCGAAGCCCACCCGTCCGCGTACCGGTCCCGGCTCGTCCAGCACGCCCGGCCCGAAGGTCGCCTCCAGCTTGTCGCGCACGGCCGCGAGGTCGATTCCGATGGCCTCGAGCGCCTGCGCGTCCAGGCCATTCCGTCGAATCATCTCGTACGCCGAAAGCCGGGTGAGCCCATGCCGGGCGAGGATGCGCCGCGCGACGCCGTCGGGGGAGTCGAGGAGGCCGAGCAGGAGATGCTCCGGCCCGACCCCGGTCCGCCCCGAGCTGGCGAGCGGCCTCCTGGGCGTGCACGACGGCCTGCCGGGCGTCGGTGTGGAACCTCTGGAACGGCATCGCCTACTTCTCCTTTCCGAACAGTCCGCGGCCGGCGCCGAACTTCTTGTGCACCGCCTGCCGGGTGACCCCGAGCTGGACGGCGATCTCCTGCCAGGTCCAGCCGAGGTTGCGGGCGTGCCGCACCTGGACGGCTTCGAGTCGCTCGGCCAGCTCACGCAGGGCGCGTACGGCGCGGAGGCCGACGGCCGGATCGGTGCTGCTCGCCGCGGCGGTCAGCCGTTCGGTGGCGGCGCGATCGGTCTCGCTCATGCTGTCAACTCTAGTTGACACGACGGGCGAAAACAAAGCCCGCACTCGGGCGGGCTTCGTTTCGTGTCAGACCGCTGTTCAGATGGCTTCGCCGAACTTCTTCCGGGCCTGCGGCATCCGCAGCCGCCGGAAGGTGATCGCGCGCATGAACGCGTAGAAGTAAAGGGACCGCATCGAGACGCTCGGCTTCGGGAACCGCTCGCGGACGAGGCGGCTCACCTTGCGGCAGATCAGTACGGTGTCGACCAGCGTCGCGAAGGCGATCGCGAACCAGATGAGCTGGGCGTACATGACGAAGGTCGGGTTGCCGGTGCCGGTGCCGAGCAGCACCACGAAGGCGCTGCCGAAGAACCACGTGCCGATCGTCCGACGGGTGTCGACGATGTCGCGGACCAGCTTGCGCTCCGGGCCCTTGTCCCGGGGCATCAGGTAGCGCTCCTCGCCCGCCTTCATGCCGGCCATCGCCTCGGCCCGCTCGCCGCGCTGCTTGTCCTTCATGCGCCGGTACGCCTCGCGCTTGTTGGCGGGCGGCGGTTCCGCCTTGCGGCGGCCGTCGGTGCGCTTCGGGGTGGCCTTGCCCTTGCTCGGCGTGTACGCCTTCGAGCTCGCCTCCTCCGAAGTCTCCTCAGCGGTCTCGGGAGCAGCGGTCACCGAGGTGACCGAGTCCTCGACGAGGTCGGCGGATTTGCGGCGGAAGAGCGTAGACACGCGACAAGAGTAGCTGACCGAAACCGTACTTACCCGCCGCCCGTCATGCCGCCTGGGTCACGGGCCGCTCGGTCCGCGCGCCGAGGCCGGCGAGCTTCGCCTCGAAGTCCTCGTAGCCGCGGTTGATCAGGTCGACGCCGTGGACCCGGGAGGTGCCCTCGGCGGCGAGCGCGGCGATCAGGTGGCTGAACCCGGCCCGCAGGTCGGGGATGACGAGGTCGTGGGCGTGCAGCTTGGCCGGGCCCGCGATGACCGCCGAGTGACGGAAGCCACGGCGGCCGAAGCGGCAGTCCGCGCCGCCGAGGCACTCGGCGTACACCTGGATCGTGGCGCCCATCTGGTTGAGCGCGTGGGTGTAGCCGAACCGGTTCTCGTAGACCGTCTCGTGCACCACCGACAGGCCGTTGGCCTGGGTGAGCGCCACCACCAGGGGCTGCTGCCAGTCGGTCATGAACCCGGGGTGGACGTCGGTCTCGATGACCACCGGTCGCAGGTCGCCGCCCGGGTGCCAGAACCGGATGCCGCCGCCCACCGGGTCGTCGTCGACCTCGTAGCTGCCGCCGATGGACCGGAAGACGTTGAGGTAGGTCATCATGTCGGCCTGCCGGGCGCCACGGACGAAGATGTCGCCCTTGGTCGCCAGCGCGGCCGAGGCCCAGCTGGCCGCCTCGATGCGGTCCGGGATCGGCCGGTGGGTGAACCCGGTCAGCCGGGACACGCCCTCGATCTCGATCACGCGGTTGGTGTGCACCTTGATGATCGCGCCCATCTTCTGCAGCACACAGATGAGGTCGACGATCTCGGGCTCGACGGCGGCGTTGGCCAGCTCGGTCACGCCTTCGGCGAGGACGGCGGTGAGCAGGATCTGCTCGGTCGCACCGACCGACGGGTAGTCGAGGGTGAACTTGATCCCGTGCAGCCCGTTCGGGGCGGACAGGTGCAGCCCTTCGGGCGTCTTGTCGACGATCGCGCCGAACTGCCGCAGCGCTTCGAGGTGGAAGTCGATCGGGCGCGGGCCGATGTGGCAGCCGCCCAGGTCGGGGATGAAGGCGTGGCCGAGCCGGTGCAGCAGCGGGCCGCACAGCAGGATCGGGATGCGGCTCGACCCGGCGTGCACGTTGATCTCGTCGATGCCGGCCCGCTCGACGTTCGAGGGGTCGAAGATCAGCTCGCCGTCGAGCTCGCCGTCGGTGACGCGTACGCCGTGCAGCTCCAGCAGGCCCCGGACGATCTCGACGTCGCGGATGCGGGGGACGTCGAACATGCGGCTGGGGGTATGCCCGAGGACCGCGGCCACCATCGCCTTGGAAACGAGGTTCTTCGCGCCCCGGACCCGGACTTCGCCGGTCAGGGGAGTGCCACCGGTCACGACGAGTACGTCAGACAACACGACCTCCATGGGCGCGAAGAGTTGGGCGGGCGTACGAACCGCCGAAGCATACTCCCGGAATCGGTCTGCGTCAGAGGAGTCACGCTGATTCGGGAATAGCCGGAATCGCTGGTCACGCACCGGAACTACATTGTTGCGCGCCGTGTCCTTTTCGGGCTTCTCCCGGGTCCTTTTGGTCCAGAGTGGACCTTGGTACTCCTCGATGTGGTGACGCCTCGGAGTCGGGCGATTACCGCAGTTCAGATGGCACCTGCAAAACATTGACGAGTGGCTTTCCGAGACCAACGATGTCCCCTGCGTGCGCAGTCGGAATCGCGCGATCCGCCTGATTTCTATTGAGGACAGGCGGCGAGCGCGACGTCTCCCCAAGGCAGGAGAAGACCGTGCGACGCAGACGAAGCCGCGCCCGATCATCCCGGCGCCTGATCATCGTCGGAGTGACCGTCGCCCTGCTCCTCGGCATCGTGCAGGTCGGGTACTCGATCGCCGACGCCCGCAAGCACAACCGGCCCAGCAGCATCGAGTCGTTCCTGTGCCGCTTCGAGGTGCACGCGCTCGACGGCGCGGGCGACAACAAGTCCCACCCGCGGCTCGAATGGCTGCGGGAGGGCGAGGTCGACGGCGACCTGAAAAACAACAGCGCGAAAATGCTGCTGCCCGACGGGTACCTGCCGCGCCGCGACGCTCATGGCGACTCGGCGACCGCTCCGCCGATGACCCTCGACGGGCGCCGACCCCGCCGACCCCCGTTGATCATGGAGTTCCGGTCCCGACACACCGGTCGATCACGACCGTTAGTTCATGATCGACGGGGAGGGGCGGGGGGTGGGCGGCGGGGGGAGGGTGGTGGGTTTAGGGGAGGGCGAGCATTTGGTCTAGGGCGACCCGGGCGTTGTGGGCCGTCTCAGGGTCGACCGTGATCTGGTTCGGCACCCGGCCGGCGACCAGTTCCTCCAGCGCCCAGACCAGGTGCGGAAGGTCGATCCGGTTCATCGTCGAGCAGTAGCAGACCGCCTTGTCCAGGAACATGATCTGCTTGTCCGGGTGGGCCAGCGCGAGCCGGCGGACCAGGTTCAGCTCGGTGCCGACGGCCCAGGCCGAGCCGGCCGGCGCCGCCTCGATGGCCTTGATGATGTATTCGGTCGAGCCCACGTAGTCGGCGTTCGTCACGACCTCGTGGCGGCACTCCGGGTGCACCAGGACGTTGACCCCCGGTACGCGTTCGCGCACGTCCTGCACGGAGTCGAGGGTGAACCGGCCGTGCACCGAGCAGTGCCCGCGCCAGAGGATCATCTTCGCGTCGCGCAGCTGCTGCTCGGTGAGCCCGCCGTTCGGCTTGTGCGGGTCGTAGAGGACGCAGTCGTCGAGGCTGTAACCCATCTCCAGCACGGCGGTGTTGCGCCCGAGGTGCTGGTCGGGCAGGAACAGCACCTTCTCACCCTGCTCAAAAGCCCAGTCGAGGGCACGCTTGGCGTTGGAAGAGGTGCAGACGACGCCGCCGTTGCGGCCGACGAAGCCCTTGATGTCGGCCGACGAGTTCATGTAGGTGACCGGCACGACCGACTCGGCGATGCCCAGGTCCTGCAGCAGATCCCAGCACTTCTCGACCTGGCTCAGCACGGCCATGTCGGCCATCGAGCAGCCGGCGGCCAGGTCGGGCAGGACGACCTGCTGCGCGTCCGTAGTGAGAATGTCGGCGGACTCCGCCATGAAGTGCACGCCGCAGAAGACGATGAACTCCGCGTCCGGCCGGGCGGCGGCCTCGCGGGCGAGTTTGAACGAGTCGCCGGTCACGTCGGCGAACTGGATCACCTCGTCGCGCTGGTAGTGGTGGCCGAGGACGAAGACCCGGTCGCCCAGCGCGGCCTTGGCGGCCTTGGCCCGCGAGACCAGATCGGGGTCGCTCGCGGGCGGCAGCTCGCCGGGGCATTCCACACCACGCTCGGAGGCAGGATCGCTGCCCCGGCCGAGCAGAAGCAGCGCGGTGGCGGTGTTGCTTGGTTCAACCCATGTGGTCGTCACAAGCCAATCGTCCCATGCAGCGTGTGGTGTGACAGAGGTCCGCGCGATGTGATAGGCACCGCACATGCGTCTGCTGATCTGCCCCGACAAGTTCGCCGGGACCCTGAGCGCGCCCGACGCCGCCGAAGCGGTGGCCGAGGGCTGGCGGTCGGTACGCCCGGACGACGATCTCGTGCTGCGTCCGCTGGCCGACGGCGGCCCTGGTTTCGTGGACGTCCTCGCGGCGGCACACCCTGAGGGAAAGCGCTTTCCGGTGTCGACGACCGATCCGCTCGGCCGACCGGTCACCGGCGAGATCCTGATCGTCGGAGACACGGCGTACGTGGAGAGCGCGCACGCGTGCGGGCTGCACCATCTGAGCCCGGCCGAACGGGATCCGCGGCGCGCCGGCTCGGCGGGGCTGCTGCCGTTGCTCACGGCAGCCGCTGAGGTGGACGGCGTACGCCGGACCGTGATCGGGCTCGGCGGCAGCGCCACCAACGACGCCGGCGTACGCGTCCTCGCCGGGTTCGGGCGGCCGGAGGCGCTGGCGGCGTACGCCGGGAACGGGGACGGCACGGAACCAGGCACGGCAACGGGCACGGCATCAGGCAGGACGCTGGAGACGGCGACGCTGGCCGGAATCGAACTGATCGGGGCCACCGACGTCGACAATCCGCTCACCGGCCCGCGCGGGGCCAGCCGGGTCTTCGGCCCGCAGAAGGGCGCCGATCCGGCGGCGGTCGAGGAATTGGAGGCCGCCCTGACGCGGGTCGCGAGCGTGCTCGCCGAGGGGATCGCCGAGACGCCCGGCGCCGGGGCGGCCGGGGGACTGGGCGCGGCCATCCTCGCCCTGGGCGGACGGCTCACCTCCGGCATCCAGCTCGTCCGCGACGCCATCGGCCTCGACGCCGAGCTGCGCCAAGCCGATCTGGTGATCACCGGCGAGGGCTCCTTCGACGAGCAGTCCTTGCACGGGAAGGTCATCGACGGCGTCGCCGGTGCGGGCGCTGCTCTCGGCGTACCAGTCGTCGTCATCGCGGGACGAGTCACCGCGAAGCCGGCGGCCTGGCACGCGGCCGGTGTGACAGATGCCCTGTCGCTGTCCGAGGAGTTCGGCCTGGAGCGGGCGTTGGGCGACGCGCGCGGCTGTGTGCGGGAGATGGCGGCGCGGGTGGCGGTCGGATAGCCGTCGGCAACCGACGCGCGGTGAGTGGCGTCTTCCCCATCGAAAGACTTCGAACGGGGGTTCGCCATGAAGTTGTTTCGCCGTGTTCTGTCGTTGCTCGTGATCGCTTTGCCGGTGGCCGCTTGCACCCCAGCGGCCGGGCCCGCCTCGACCTCGTCGTCCGCCGCCGTGGCGGTGACGCTGGGCCCGGCCGGATACGGGGAGCTGAAGCTGGGCATGACGCCGGACCAGGCCAAGGCCACGGGGCTGATCAGCGAACCGGCCGGGTCGGCCGGGACCACCTGCGGGCGGTACGCCTACCTGAAGGGCGCCGCCTCGAACGGAACCGAGGGGCGGCTGTATTTCTCGAAGAAACTCGGGCTCGCCGCGATCTACGGATACGCCGGCCTCGGCACTCCGGAGGGCGTCGCCGTCGGCATGTCCTACGGGAAGCTGCACGAGGCCTACCCGGGCTGGAAGCCCGTCGGCGGCGGCGAACGCGACGGCCGGGGCCAGATCGCGGTGCCGGGCAACCCGGCCGCCGTCTACCGGATCGAGGTGTACGGCGGCCGGGTCGTCCAGCTGGCGGTGCAGGTCAAGAACCAGGACTGTTACGAGTAGACCTCTTCCAGCTCCCGCTCGGCGGGGACCGAATCGACGGAGGGTTCCGGCTTCGCCGCGCCTTGGCGTACGCCGAGCAGCGCGACGAGCAGCCCGGCGAGGGTGACGGCGGTGATCACGGCGATGGCGGGGCCGAACGCCGACGGCACCCGGCCGGGCTGGATCACCTCGTTGCCGACGATCGCCGTGGTGATCGCGAGGACCATCGCGCCGCCGACCTGGAACGAGGTCTGCACCAGGCCGGAGGCCAGCCCCTGCTCCTCGTCGGCCACGCCGTTGGTGGCCTGCACGTTCATCGACGAGAAGGCGAGGGCGAAGCCGACGCCCAGCAGCAGCACCGTCGGGAGCATCCGCCAGTAGGAGGACGCCGTGTCGACGCCGAGGAACAAGGCGTACGCGAGCACGAACGCGCCCATGCCGCCCGCGATCAGCCGCCCGGTCCCATAGCGGGTGATCAGCCGGCCCATCAGGGAGCCCGACGAGGCGACCATGAGCCCGGCCGGGAGCAGGGCCAGCGCCATCTGCAACGGCGACCAGCCGAGGACGGCCTGCAGGAACAGTCCGAGCACGAACTGGAAGCTGATGTACGCCCCGGCGACGGTGATCGCCGCGACGTTGGCCCGGACGAGGGTGCGGTTGCGGAAGATGCCCAGCCGCACCAGCGGGTGCTTGATCCGTCGCTCGACGGCGATGAACGTGGCGAACAGCAGGGCCGCCACCGCGAACGAGCCGAGCGTACGCACCGAGCCCCAGCCCGCGGCCGGTGCGTTGACCACGGTGAACACCGTTAAGAGGAGGGCGGCCGTCGAGGTCACGGCACCGAGGATGTCGTGTCCACCGGCGGCGCGCTCGCTGTTCTTGGGGATGAGCTTGATCCCGGCCGCCAGCGCGATGAGCGCGAGGGGAGCGGGCAGGAGGAAGGTCGCCCGCCAGTTGATCTCGGTGAGCAGGCCGCCCAGGATCAGGCCAGAGGAGAAGCCGCTCGCGCCGAAGACCGTGTAGATGCCGAGGGCTCGGTTGCGTACCGGGCCTTCGGGGAACGTGGTGGTCAGGATGGACAGTCCGGCCGGTGCGGTGAACGCGGCGGCCAGCCCCTTGATGAACCGGGTGGCGATGAGCAGCCCGCCGTCGTCGACGAGCGCGCCGAGCAGGGACGCCGCCGCGAAGACCGCGAGCGCCACGAGCAACGCCCGCCGTCGCCCGAGCAGATCCGCCGTACGCCCGCCGAGCAGCAGCAGGCCGCCGTAACCGAGGACGTAGCCGCTGACGATCCACTGCAACGACGCGGTGGACAGGCCAAGGTCGGCCTGAATGGCGGGGAGTGCGACGCCGACCATCGAGACGTCGAGGCCGTCGAGGAAGAGGACGGTGCAGAGGACCAGCAGCGTGCCCCAGAGCTGCGGGGTCCAGCGGGTATCCGGAACGGGACCAGGCACACCTGCGTGCCGGCCGCGCTTGTTGTTGCGTTCTGCGGAGGTGCTGGCCGATGACTCGGTGACGATCATGCGGGGTAACGTACATGCATCCGCATTGAATGCGCAAACATAAAATGCTCTCGCATGTTGTGCAGGCGCATGCTAGGCTTCGGCCTTGTGAGCCTCGAGATCGTGGAACGGGAGGCGCCACCGCATGTCCGGCAGTGGCGCGACCTGGCACGCCTGTTCACATCGACCTCGTGCCAGCTCGACAAGGCCCTGCACGACAAGCACGGACTCGGGATGAGCGAGTTCGAGATCCTCGACCGGCTGGCGGAGGCGCGCGAGTGCCCCGGAGCGGCCCGGATGCAGGAGCTTGCCGACGAGGTTCACCTCAGCCAGAGCGCGCTGTCCCGCGCGGTCGACCGGCTGGAGCGGGAAGGTCTGGTGCTGCGCCAGTCGTGCGCCACCGACCGCCGGGGCGTCTTCGTGCACATCACCGACACCGGCCGGGAGCGCTGGCAGCAGGCCTGCCCGACGCAGCGGGCGGTGCTGGCGGAGACGCTTGAGGATTTCGGCCGTGATTTACCACCCCACGGCCGGGTCGCCGACCAGGAATCGTCGCCGGCGAGCTAGCGTTGGCTTTGAGACGACGATCGCAACAGATCAGGGAGCACTCGTGACCAGTCCTACCACCCAGTCGCAGGAGACCGCCGCGACCGGCATCCTCCTCACCGACGTCGCCGCCGGCAAGGTCAAGGCGCTGCTCGAGCAGGAGGGTCGCGACGACCTGCGGTTGCGCGTCGCCGTGCAGCCCGGTGGCTGCTCCGGCCTGCGCTACCAGCTCTTCTTCGACGAGCGTCAGCTCGACGGCGACGTGATCGCCGACTTCGACGGCGTCGAGGTCGTCGTCGACCGGATGAGCGCTCCGTACCTCTCGGGCGCCACGATCGACTTCGCCGACCGGATCGACGCCCAGGGCTTCACCATCGACAACCCCAACGCGCAGGGCTCGTGCGCGTGCGGTGACTCGTTCCACTGATTCACCTTCACCTCATGCGGTGACGGAGGGCCGCCACGTCGTCTTGGCGACGTGGCGGCCCTCTTCGCTGTCGGTTCCCGGTAGGCTGGCCCGGCGCTGGGCATGCCATGCGGTGTTCCCCGCCCGTTAACGTTCGCCGACCTATCGAGGGCAGCCAATGAAGATCGCCGTCACCGGCTCGATCGCCACCGATCACCTGATGCACTTTCCGGGCCGCTTCGCCGACCAGCTCATCGCCGACCAGCTCGACAAGGTCTCGCTGTCGTTCCTGGTCGACGACCTGGTCGTCCGGCGGGGCGGGGTGGCGGCCAACATCGCCTTCGGCATGGGGCAGCTCGGCCTGAGCCCCACGCTGGTCGGCGCGGTCGGCGCGGACTTCGCCGACTACCGCTCGTGGCTGGAGCGGCACGGCGTCGACTGCGGCTCGGTCCACATCAGCGAGGTGGCGCACACCGCGCGGTTCGTCTGCACCACCGACGAGGACCTGTGCCAGGTCGCCTCGTTCTACGCGGGCGCCATGAGCGAGGCCCGCAACATCGAGCTGGCCCCGGTCGCCGACCGGCTCGGCGGCATCGACCTCGTAGTGGTCGGCGCGAACGACCCCGCCGCGATGGTGCGCCACTCCCAGGAGTGCCGTGAGCGCGGCTACCGGTTCGCCGCCGACCCGTCCCAGCAGCTGGCCCGCATGCCGGGCGAGGACGTCCTGCACCTGATCGACGGCGCGGAGTTCCTGCTGACCAACGAGTACGAGAAGTCGCTGCTGGAGCAGAAGAGCGGGCTCACCGACGCGCAGATCCTCGACCGGGTGAAGATCCGGGTGACCACGCTCGGCAAGAACGGTGTGGAGATCACCGGCCGCGACATCACGCGCATCCACGTTCCCGTCGCCCGGGAGATCCACGCGTACGACCCGACGGGTGTCGGCGACGGCTTCCGGGCCGGCTTCTTCGCCGCCCTCTCCTGGGGTCTCGCTCTCGAGCGCGCGGCCCAGGTCGGTGCGCTGCTCGCCACGCTCGTGCTGGAGACCGTCGGCACCCAGGAGTACGAGGTGCGCTCGGACATGTTCGCCAAGCGCCTCGCCGAGTCCTACGGGGACGAGGCGGCCAACGAGGTCCGGCCCTTCCTCCCCGCCTAGTTCTTCATGTGCAGATCAGGGATGTGCCGCCTTCCGGGAGCCGCGGAAGCAGGCACATCCCTGATCTGCATCCAGGCTATGAGCAGGTGACGTTGTTCAGGGTGAACGCGGTCGGGCTGGTGTAGCTGCCCGTCCAGCGGCCGTTGAAGCCGATGCTGGTCGACCCGTTGGCCCCGATCGTCGAGTTGTAGGACAGGTTCGTCGCCGTCACGGCCTGGCCGCTCACGGCGTACGTGGCGTTCCAGCCGGACTGGGTCAGCGTCTGCCCGGACGGCAGGCTGAACCGCAGCGCCCAGCCGTTGATCGCGGTGGACGACGTGTTCGTGATGGTGATGCTCGCGGTGAAGCCGCCGACGCCGCTGCCCTCCGTCCACGGGTTGGCCGTGTAGACCACCTTGCAGCCGTTCTGCGGAGCCGGGGTGGACGGCGCGGGACTGGACGGCGACGGCGAGGTGGTGCTCACGATGCCGCCGAGCGCCTGATAGATCGCGGTGTACGCCGGTTTCTTGGCGAGGTTCTCGTCCCACGGCAGGGCCGCGCCCTGGCCGGAGAAGACCGACGGGACCCAGGAGTACTTGTCGGTGTAGTCCCAGATGGTGACGCCGACGCAGCGGGTGACGGCCACGCACGCGTTCACGACGTTGGTGTAGTAAGTGGACTGGGTGGCGTCCTTGGTCGCGTCCCGCGGCAGGATCATCCGGACGTCCAGCTCGGTGATCGCGACGTCCAGCCCGAGGTCGGCGAAGCGCTGGAGGTTCGCCTGCATGTTCGTCGGGAAGCCGTACTGGATCGCCAGGTGACCCTGGAAGCCGATGCCGTCGAGCGGCACTCCCTGCGCCTTGAGCGAGACGGCCAGGTTGTACATCGCGTCGGCCTTCGCGCCGGCGCCGTCGGTGTTGTAGTCGTTGATATACAGCTTCGCCGTCGGGTCGGCCGCCCGGGCCGCGCGTAGCGCGGTCGCGATGTATCCGCTGCCCATGGCGTTGTAGAAGACGCTCGTCCGGAAGGTGCCGTCCTCGTTGAACGGCTCGTTGACGACGTCCCAGGCGTACACCTGACCCGCGTAGTGAGTGGCGACCTGCGTGATGTGGTTCTCCATCGCCGCCTGCACCTCGGTGGCGGCCAGGCTGGAGACCCAGCTCGGCAGCTGGCTGTGCCAGACGAGGGTGTGCGCGCGGACGATCTGGTTGTGGCTCTTGGCGAAGCTCACGACCGCGTCGCCCTTGGTGAAGGCGAAGGTGTTCCTGGTCGGCTCGGTGGTGTCCCACTTCATCGAGTTGCCCGGGGTGATCTGGCCGAACTCGCTGCCGAGAATGGCGGTGTAGGCGGTGTCGGTCAGCTCCGGGTTGTCGGTGGCGGAGCCGAAATACTTGCCCTTGGCCGCCGCGAGCTGGTGCAGCGTCGGGTCGGCGGCACGGGCCGTGGACAGGCCGGCGATCAGGGACACCGCGGCCAGCGCGGTGGTCACTCCCATGATCAACAGCAGGCGGGTACGCGTGGAGAACGCACTCTGCGGGGATGAGGACATGTCAGAACCTCCGGGGCGGCCTCACTGGGCGGTGAGGCGGGCGTGTCTATGGAAGCGCTCCCAGAGATCGGTGTCAACCAATAGTCTTCGGCTAGCTGCTTCGCCGCACGTCGTAGACATATTCGGCTGGCGACCCAACGAACTCCTGACTTCGGAGCCGGCACCACGCCGGGATGTCGAGCGCCGCGGCCGGATCGTCGGCCAGCACCCGGATCACGTCGCCGACGGCGACCTGCGGCAGCCGGCGGGCCAGCGCGATCACCGGCAGGGGACAGCGCTGGCCGAGGCAGTCCAGCTCGTGCGTACTCATAGGCCGGTCACCCCCGCCTCCTCGCGCAGCCGGGCGATGATCTCCGGCAGCTCGGCCAGAAAGTGGCGTACCTGCTCCTCGGTCACGTCCCGATGCAAGGAGACGCGGACGTTGCCGTGGGACAGGGCGCCCATCGCGACCAGGACGTGGCTCGGCTCCAGCGTCGAGGAGGTGCACGAGGAGCCCGAGGAGACGGCGTAGCCCCGGCGGTCCAGCTCGCGCAGCAACGACTCGCCGTCGACATAGAGACAGGAGAAGGTGACCAGGTGCGGCGCCCGGTCGACGGGATCGCCGACCACTTCGACGTCCGGAATCGTCGCCGCGACCCGATCGCGGATGTGATCCACCAGCTTGCTCAGCCGCGCCGACTCCGCGGCCGCCTCGCTCCACGCGGCTCGCAGCGCGGCGGCGGCCGCCACGATCGCCGGAAGGTCGGGCGCACCCGGCCCGTGTCCGGCCGCCCGCTCCGGCTGCGACCAGTGCGCGCTCAGCGGCGGGTCGAACCGCGTACCGGTGCGGACGGCGAGCACACCGACCCCGGGTGGTCCGCCCCACTTGCGGGCACTCGCGGTCAGCATCGACCACCCGGTCGGCAGCGGCATCCGGCCCGCGATCACCGCCGCGTCGACCAGCAGCGGTACGCCGTGAGCAGCGCAAACTTCGGCAGCTCGATCGACCGGTTGCAGCGTGCCGACCTCATGACTGGCGGCGATGAGTGCGGCCAACGCCACACCATCGGCGCCGACCGCTGCCTGCCAGGCTTGCTCGTCGAGCCGGCCCATCCCGTCCACGGGGACGGAGACAGCCGTGCCACCAGCGGAAACGTGGTCCTCCCCGGCGTGCAGAACAGCCGAGTGCTCGATCGCCGAATGCACGAAGACCCGCCCCGACCGCCGCCGCCCGGCCAGTCCACCCAGGACGGCGAGGTGCGCTGCGGCCGTCCCGCCGGCGGTGAAGGTCAGCTCCGCTGGGCGTACCCCTAGAACTTCAGCGGTCGCGCCGCGCGCCGCGTCGAGCAGCCCGCGGGCCCGGCGGGCCTGCGTGTAGAGCCGTGACGGGTCCGCCCAGCCGTCCGCGAGCGACGCGATCATCGCCTCACGCGCGGCCGGATGCAGGGGAGACGCCGTCGCGGCATCGAAGTACGCGCCCTGCCTTGCCTGCTCAGACATGGCTCCAACCTACTGCCCCAGCCAGACACGCCGACCCCCAGACCGAAACGGGACGCATGGTCGAGTAGTGTGCGACGCGTCGACAGACGCTCCGCCGGTCAACGCCCGGAGCGGCGGCAAGGGAGGCAGATCTAGGTGGCAAAGGGTCGGTCACGGGCGCTCGGTCTGAGCGCACTCGCCGTGGGAACTCTGGCATTCCTGACCGGATGCGACGCCTATGACGTCGGCAAGCCGTTCGGCGGGTTCGGCTGGCCTGAGGGCGGCAAGACTCCGCAGGCCAACCAGATGTACGAGATGTGGATCTGGTCGGTGGTCGCGGCGCTGGCCGTCGGCTTCTTCGTGTGGGGCCTCATCTTCTGGTGCATCATCGTCTACCGGAAGCGCAAGGGCGACACCGAACTGCCCACGCAGACGCGGTTCAACCTGCCGATCGAGGTGCTCTACTCGGTCCTTCCGTTCCTCGTGATCGCGGTGCTCTTCTACTACACCGCGGTGATCCAGACGAACGTGAACAAGCTTTCGGCCAACCCCGACGTGACCGTCGAGGTCGTCGCGTTCAAGTGGAACTGGCAGTTCAACTACCGGACGGCGCCGGATACCCAGACCAACGCGACCACGGTCGCCACGACGACCGGGGCCAGCGACTACATCCCGGTGCTGGTCGTGCCGACGGGCCAGACGATCCGGATCGAGGAGACGAGCAAGGACGTCATCCACTCGTTCTGGGTGCCGGAGATGCTCTTCAAGCGCGACGTGTTCCCGGGCAACGTGCGGAACGTCTTCGAGGTGACCATCGACGAGGAAGGCTCCTACGTCGGGCGGTGCGCGGAACTCTGCGGCACCTACCACTCGATGATGAACTTCGAGGTCCGCGCGGTCTCGCCGGAGAACTACCAGAAGTTCCTCGCCGCGAAGAAGGCCGGCCAGACCACGCCGCAGGCGCTGACCGCGATCGGTTCCGCTCCGTACGCCACGACGACCACGCCGTTCGACCTCAAGAAGGACGCGCAGCAGGTCCCCGTGAACCTGGGCAACTAAGGAGTACGCACGATGAAGTCTGAATGGCGGATCTTCGGGGGCGTAGCGCTCTTCCTGGCCCTCTGCGCACCGGTGTACGGGTGGTGGACCAACCACTCGCTGGGTCACGTCGACTGGGTCGGCACCACCGCCCTGATCATGTCGACGCTGCTCTGCGCGATGTGCGGCGGATACTTCTGGTTCGTCTCGCGGCGCATCGACCTGCGCCCGGAGGACCGGGACGACGCCGAGATCGCCGAGGGCGCGGGGGAGATCGGCTTCTTCTCACCCGGCAGCTACTGGCCGTTCGGCATCGCGGCGTTCGCCACGACCGCCGGAGTCGGCATGGTCTTCTGGATGGTGTGGCTCATCGCCCTCGGCATGCTCGGCGTCATCTTCGCCGCCTGCGCGATGCTGTTCGAGTACTACACCGGCACTCGGCGTACCGCGGAGCACTGACGCACTGATCTGAAAGCGCCGCCCGGCAAGCCGGGCGGCGCTTTCGCATTATGCGGCGCTTCTCGTGCGCTGCCGTGGGGTGCTTCATGACCGGCTTCATGATCAGGGGAAGTTTCGCGTTGCTATAGCACCGTGGAATTGACCCTGATCATGTAACCGCCGAGCGGATCAGCGGGTGTTGGCCACCGCGACCCAGGTGTTCAGGACCTTCGCCGCCGCACCGGAGTCGATGGCCGCGGCGGCCCGCTCGATGCCCGCCCGCAACGCCACCCGCAGGTCGGTGTCGGGGTCGGCGAACGGGGGAGCGTCCACTCCGGCCACGGCCACCAGCGCCGCCGCCGAGTTGACCAGGACGGCGTCGCGTACGGGGCCGGTCTCACCGGCCAGGAGGCGCCGGGCCACGGCCGCGTTGAACGGGGCGTCGCCGCCGCGCAGGTCGCCGGGAGCGCTGCGGGCCAGGCCGAGGTCCACCGCGTCCACCGTCGTCGTGTGGATCGCGCCACCGCGTACGACGTGGACGGTGGTCGGGGCCGCCGTGGTGAACTCGTCGAGGCCGTCCTCGCCGTGCACCACCAGCACGGAATCACCGCGATCGCGGAAGACGCCCGCGACGGTCAGCGCCAGGCGGCTGTCCGCCACGCCGACCGCCCCGGCGCGCGGGCGGGCCGGGTTGGTCAGCGGGCCGAGCAGGTTGAACGCGGTCGGTACGCCCAGCTCCCGCCGGGTCGGACCGGCGTGCCGCAGACCCGGGTGGAACCGGCCGGCGAAGCAGAAGCCGATGCCCGCCTCCTCGACGCACCGCAGCACGTCGGCCGGGCCGAGGTCCAGCGGGATGCCGAAGTGCTCCAGCAGGTCCGCCCCACCGCACAGAGAGGACGCCGCCCGGTTGCCGTGCTTGACGACGGGCACCCCGGCACCGGCCACGACGAGCGCCGACATGGTGGAGATGTTGACCGTGTGCGCGCCGTCGCCGCCGGTGCCGACGATGTCGACCGCCTCGGCGCGCTGCGCCGCCGACAACGGGACGGCGGGCGCGATGCTCAGCATCGTCGCGGCGAGCCCGGCCAGCTCAGCCGGCGTCTCCCGCTTGGCCCGCAGCAGCAGCGCGAAGCCCGCGATCTGAGCCGAGGTGGCCGACCCGGCCATGATCTCCTCCATGGCCCAGGCCGCGTCGTCGGTGGAGATCTCTTGGGCGCGAGTCAACGCGGACAACAGACTGGGCCAGGTGCGTTCGCCCATGGCGGGTCCTCCAGACGAGGCAGGGGCCGACCCGGCTGCGCCGGCGGGTCGTGACGGGATCAGGCCGACGCCGAAGCCTTCTGACGAAGCAGGTCGGCGACGGTACGCCCGGTGGTCACCGGGTCGAGCGGGTGGGTCAAGGTCGCGGTCACCTTGGCGTACGCGGCAAGCCAGCGGTCGGCGGCGCGGGCGATGACGAGCACCGTCGGCGGGGTATCGGCGACCTCGTCGTGCAGCTGCCGGGCGATGCCCATGCCGCCGCCGGGAGACGCCTCCCCGTCCAGCACCAGCAGGTCGATCTCGTAGTCGTCGATCAGCTTGACGCACTCGGCGTACGTGGACGCGTCGACGAACTCGATGCTCAAGTCGGCGGCGGGGCGTACGCCGATGGCCTGGCGCATGCTCTCGCGGACCGCCGGATCGTCGCTGTAGAGCAGGACGGTGTGCCGTTGGGTCGGTGCTTCGGTCATGTCGAGGGCTCCCGCGCTGTGAGGTACGCGCGCAGCCGTGCTGCGCCGCTAGCTGGTTGCTGCCCGCTGATCGTACTCGGGGGCCTGATGTGGTGTGAGACTGGTCATGTCGGCCGGCTGAGCGGCCGGTGGCCCGCTCGGTTGCCCGGTGGCCTGCGCGGCCGCATGGCGGGCGGCCTCGGCCTCTTCCCGGTCCAGTTGGCGGTCGACCCGGGCGGCTTCCCGTTCCGAGGCCCGGATCCACTGCACCACCAGGACTGCGAGCATCGTCACGCTGACCAGCTCACCGCCGGCCCAGAGGATGCCGCCCGCGGTCACCTGGTCCGAAGCGGGGTTTGCCCAGGTCAGGCCCAGGGACGGGTAGTAGTCGCCGCCGAGGAGGTTCTTCTGCTGCATGATGGTCAGCCCGAGGACGGTGTGAAACGGCACACTCAGCACCATCAGCAGTGCCCGCCCCGGATACGGCCAGCGCCCCGGCAGCGGGTCCAGGCCCAGGAGCGGCCAGAAGAACAGGCACCCGGTGGCGATGAAGTGGGCGTGCATGAACTCGTGCAGCCACGGATGCTCCAGCGTCTGCCGGTAGAGGTCGCTGAAGTACAAGACGAACGGGTTCGCCACGAAGATGGCGTACGCGACCAGGGGAAACGCCAGGACGCGCGCCACCTTGCTGTGCACCGCGCCCAGCAGCAGCGCACGCGGCTTCTTGGGCAACGTCCGCAGGGCGAGGGTGACCGGGGCGCCGAGCGCGAGGAAGATCGGCGCGACCATGCCGAGCACCATGTGCTGCACCATGTGCACGCTGACCAGGGTGGTGTCGTACGCCCCGATGCCGGTCAGGGTGACCAGCGCGATCGAGCCGAGACCGAACCCGACGAACATGATCGTGCGGTTCACCGGCCACTTGTCGCCGCGCGCCTTCAGCCGATGGACGCCGTAGAGGTAGCAGCCGCCCGTGAGGAGCAGCATCGCGGCGAGCCATCCGTCTACTCTGGTCTGGCTGAGGATCGTGGCCGCCGTGAACGGGGGGAGTTCGCCCGTGACGGCGTCGATCAGGCTGGGGAACACCCCTTGAGGCTAGTCCCGCCGCAGGTGAGCGGCACGTCGGGGCGGTCCGCGGCGAGTGAGCGGATCACGACACGCCGCCTTAACAGGCACCCCGACGCCGTTCGATGCTGGTCGAGGATAATAATGACCGCGTGACTGCGGCCCCAGCTATCGCCAAGAGCGGGATCCACTCGTTGACCAGACCCAACATGGTCAGCGTAGGGACCATCGTCTGGCTCTCGAGTGAACTGATGTTCTTCGCGGCGCTGTTCGCGATGTACTTCTCCATCCGCGCGGCGGACTTCAGCATGTGGGAACACCACTTCCCAGTGCTGAACCTGCCTTACGCGCTCACCTTCACGATCATCCTGGTGCTCTCCTCGGTCACCTGCCAGATGGGCGTCTTCGCCGCCGAGCGCGGCGACGTGTACGCCCTGCGTCGCTGGTTCACGCTGACCTTCGTGATGGGCCTGGTGTTCGTGCTCGGGCAGGCGAACGAGTATCGCAACCTGGTGGCGGAGGGCATCAAGATCAACGGCGACGGCTACGGCTCGATGTTCTACCTCACGACGGGGTTCCACGGGCTGCACGTCATCGGCGGTCTGCTCGCCTTCGTCATCTACATGATCCGCACCACCCTGGGCCGGTTCACTCCGGCGCAGGCGACCTCGGCCATCGTCGTGTCGTACTACTGGCACTTCGTCGACGTCGTGTGGATCGCCCTCTTCTTCATGATCTATCTGCTGGAGCGCCTGGGCGGCCTGTCATGACCCGGCGTGCCTCGGATGCAGACGACAAAGGTATGGCCATGACAACTGAAACCGGCAAGGGCGGCGGACTCACCGCCCGAATGCGGCGGTTGGCGGCGCCGCGTCGGCGAGGCAAGGCCGCGCGGCGTACGGGTGCCACCATCCGCATGCTCGCGGCGCTGGTCCTCGCGGGCGGTCTGTACGTCGCCGTCGCGCCGGCCACGCAGGCCGCCGACGCCGCGACGCTGTCGCGCTCGGCCGAGGACGGCAAGGCGCTGTTCGACCAGAACTGCATCACCTGCCACGGCCGCAACGCGCAGGGCGTGGACGGCAAGGGCCCGAGCCTGATCGGCGTCGGGTCGGCGTCGGTCGAGTTCCAGGTGACCAGCGGCCGGATGCCGGCGGCTCGCCAGGAGGCCCAGATCCCGCGCAAGCGGCCGTTCTGGTCGGGCGAGGAACTGCAGCAGAACGCCGACTCGCTCGGGCAGTACATCCAGGAGCTCGGCGGCGGACCGCAGCTGCCCGCGACCATCGACGCCAGCCAGGGCGACGTCGCCAACGGCGGCGCGCTGTTCCGGGTCAACTGCGCCTCCTGCCACGCCTTCTCGGCCGGCGGTGGCGCGCTGTCGTCCGGCAAGTACGCCCCCGGCTTGGAAGAGGCGACCGATCGCCAGATGTACGCGGCGATGCTGACCGGACCGCAGAACATGCCGGTCTTCGGTGACAACCAGCTCAGCCCGCAGGAGAAGCTGGACATCATCGCGTACGTGCAGGGCATGAAGAGCGACCAGGACCCGGGCGGCTGGGGCCTCGGCCGGTTCGGCCCGGTGACCGAGGGCCTCGCCATCTTCCTGGTGGGCATCGTCGCGCTGGTCTTCGCCACCCTCTGGATTGCGGGGAAGTCATGAGCAACCACGAGACCACGGAGGTCCCGGGCGGCGCGAAGGCCGTCGACCCGACGGACCCCAACCTCACCTACCGGGAGGTCCTCGACGAGGGCCTGCGGCGGGACGAGATCGAGATCGTGCACTACGAGCCGCAGTTCCCGGTGCCGGGGACCAAGGCCGAGAAGCGGGTGGAGCGCCTCGTCGCCTTCCTGCTCCTGCTGTGCGGCTTGGCCGCGATCGCCTTCGTCGTGATCTACGTGTCGCCGCTGGGCCAGCCGAAGGAGTACCACTTCGGCACGACCGCGCAGGACTGGTTCACCCCGCTGCTGGGCTTCACCCTGGGGCTGTCGCTGTTCGCCATCGGCATGGCGATCCTCGTCTACGGCAAGAAGCTCCTGCCGCACGAGATCGCGATCCAGCAGCGGCACAACGACCCGTCGTCCCCCGAGGACCGGGCGCTGGCCGCGGGCACACTAGGCTTCATCGGCAGCGAGTTCAACATCCAGCGCCGGCCGCTCATCAAGGGCGCGCTCGGCCTGGGCGGCCTCGGACTCGGCGCGGCCGCGGTGGCGGTGCCGGTCGGCATGCTGCTGAAGGACCCGCACAAGGGCCCGGACGACACCGACCCGTACATGACCACCGGCTGGAACGCCCAGGTCTTCAACGACGGCAAGCCGGTGCGCATGGTCCTCGAGGACAACACCTACGTACGCCCGGAGGACATCAGCACCGGTGGCCAGATCACGGTCTTCCCGGGGCTGCCGGGCGGGATCGGCGTCACCAACGAGTTCGCCGACTCCCCGGTGCTGCTCATCCACCTGCGTGACGAAGACGCGCAGACGCTGCGCGACAACCTCTACAAGTACCCGGTGAACGCTGAGGACGGCGGGTCGATGTGGAACAACTTCGTGGCGTACTCGAAGATCTGCACGCACGCCGGCTGCCCGGCCAGCCTCTATGAGCAGCAGACCAACCGGCTGCTCTGCCCGTGCCACCAGTCGCAGTTCCTGATCACCGACAACGCCCGGCCGATCTTCGGCCCGGCCGCTCGCCGGTTGCCGATGCTCGCCATCGGCGTCGACGATGAGGGATACCTATTCGCGCGGCGCGACTTCGACGTCTCCGTCGGGCCCGCGTACTGGGAGAGGCCATCCAAATGAAGCGACGCAAAGTAGACCTCAAGGCCCTGCCGGGCGCGACGGCCAACGCCGTCGACGAGCGGTTCAAGGTCGCCGGTCCGATCCGGGGGATCCTCAACAAGGTCTTCCCCGACCACTGGTCGTTCCTGCTGGGCGAGATCGCGTTGTTCTCGTTCATCGTCCTGTTGCTGACCGGCACCTTCATGGCGCTGTTCTTCGACCCGTCGATGACCGAGGTGACCTACGACGGCTCCTACGTGCCGCTGCGCGGCCAGGAGATGTCCCACGCGTACGCCTCGTCGCTGGACCTGTCCTTCGACGTCCGCGGTGGTCTGATCATCCGGCAGATGCACCACTGGGCGGCGCTGCTGTTCGTGGCGGCGATCATCGTCCACATGTTCCGGATCTTCTTCAGCGGCGCGTACCGCAAGCCGCGTGAGACGAACTGGATCATCGGCCTCCTGCTGTTCTGGCTCGCCTTCCTGGAGGGCTTCGCCGGTTACTCGCTGCCGGACGACGCGCTGTCGGGCACCGGTCTGCGGATCGCCACGGGCATCATGCTGTCCATCCCGGTCATCGGCACCTGGGTGACCAGCTCGCTGTTCGGCGGGGAGTTCCCCGGGCACGTGATCCTGGACCGCCTGTACATCGTGCACGTGTTCCTGATCCCGCTGGTGCTGCTGGCCCTGATCACGGTCCACGTCACGCTGGTCTTCATCCAGAAGCACACGCAGTGGCCCGGCCCGGGCCGGACGAACAGCAACGTCGTCGGCGAGCGGTTCTTCCCGCGCTACGTGATGAAGCAGGGCGGGTTCTTCATGCTCGTCTTCGCGGTCATCGCGGCGATGGGCGGCCTGTTCCAGATCAACCCGATCTGGCTCTTCGGCCCCTACCGCGCGGCCGTCGTCTCCGCCGGCAGCCAGCCCGACTGGTACGTCATGTTCCTCGACGGCTCGACCCGGTTGATGCCCGCCTGGGAACTGACCTTCTCCATCGGCAGCCACCAGTACATGATCCCCGGCATCTTCTGGCCCACCGTCGTGCTGCCCGGCATCCTGACCGTCCTGCCGATGCTGTGGCCGTTCCTGGAGGCCCGGAAGAACAAGGACAAGTCGATCCACAACCTGGTGCAGCGGCCGCGGGACGCACCGCAGCGTACGGCGCTGGGCATGATGGCGATCTCGTTCTATGTCGTGCTGCTGATCTCCGGCGGCAACGACATCATCGCGGACAAGTTCCACATCAGCCTGAACGCGATGACCTGGGCCGGCCGGATCGGTCTGCTGGTGATCCCGCCGCTGGCGTACTACATCACCCACCGCATCGCGCTCGGTCTCCAGCAGCACGACCGGGAGGTGCTGGCGCATGGTGTCGAGACGGGCATCATCAAGCGCCTGCCGAACGGCGCCTTCGTCGAGGTCCACCAGCCGCTCGCGCCGCTGGACGACCACGGTCACCCGGAGGAGCTGCCATACATCGGCTGGACCGTGCCGAAGAAGATGAACCGGCTCGGGGCGCTCGGCCCGGCGATCCGGGGCTTCTTCCGGCCGATCGAGGTGCCGGTCAAGCCGCAGCTGCCGCCGGCTCCGGAGAAGGACCGCGAGAAGACCAGCGTCTGACCGCAGTACGCGAAGAGGCCCCCGCCGAATCCGGCGGGGGCCTCTCGCTATCCGTAATCCGTAGCGGATCAGGGCGGATCAGGGCTGGTCGGCGGCCAAGACGGCGGTGGGCAGCCAGGCGGTGACCCGGTCGACGATCGCGCCCGGCGCCTTGGCCCAGCGGAAGTGGTCGAGCGGAGCCCCGGCCTCGGCCTCGCTCACGTGTACGCGGGTCACCGTGGTCCCCGTGAGCTTGCCCACGAGCAGCTCGATCGTCGGCGGCGGGGTGTACTGGTCGGTGTCGACGCTGATCGCGAGGACCGGTACGGAGATGTCGCCGAGCCGGTCGGCCACGCCGAGGCGGGGTGCGAACTCGCCGCGCCGGGCGGTGTGCGCCCAGTCCTGGATGACGCCCCGGGACTGGCGGCCGCCGAAGCCCCAGCCCGGCCAGTGGCCGAGCAGAGCACTGATCGCGCGAATGCCGTTCGCGAACCCCAGTACGCCCAGCGACCGCGCCCCGAACAGGCGCCACAGCGGCAACCCGGACGCGATCAGGATCAGGCCGTCTACCGGATGCTCAGGGGCGTTCCGGGCGAGGTGGATGACGCTGGCATGCCCGCCGAGGGAGTGTGCGAACAGGAACGTGCGCCGTCCGGCCCGCAGCTCGGCGGTCGCGGCCAGCACGGCTCCCACGTCGTCGGCGAGGTCGGTCATCGCGTACCGGGAGGCTCGCGTGGCCCTCGGCCGGCTCTCGCCGGTGCCGCGCAGGTCGGCGACGGCCACTCCGCAGCCGTCGGCGGTCAGGCGTGCGACGAGCTGGCCGTAGTAGCGGGCGGGCACGCCCATCGCCGGGAAGACGACGAAGAAGGGCGCGTCAGGATCCGCCGCCGGGGAGACACTGACCGAGAGGCGGTCGCCGTCGCGGTCGAGGAACAACTGCATGGCGACCAGCCTAGCCGTCAGATGTTACCGACGGGTAGCCCGGTGGGACCGCTCGGCGTCGCCGGGCGGCCTCAGGCGGGGAAGCCGATCGAGAAGGTCTCCTCGAGGTCATGCCGCGAGAACGCCCGGAACGCGATGTGGGTGTCGGTGTTGAGCACACCGGGAGTCTTCGAGATGCTGCCGGCGATGACCTCGGCGATCTGATCGAACTCCTTCACCCGCACCACGGCGATGAGATCGACGCTGCCTGCCACCGAGTAGACCTCGCTCACCCCGGGCAGATCGGCCAGCGCCGTGGCGACCTCGGGGATCGAGTCGGTGGCACAGTCGATGAGAACAATCGCGGTGATCACGAGCGTGACTCTACTCGCACGGTGAGATCCTGCGCGCGTACTGCCCGGCTCAACTGCTCGCCCGCGGCCACCTGCGAGCCCGGCCAGATGACGCAGTCGTGGACGTCACCGTGGACGATCGCGCCCGCGCCGACGACGCTGCGCCGGACCTCACCGGTGACGACCGCGTCCGGGGCGATCAGGCTCTCCTCGACTTCGAGCAGATTCGCGTGCAGGTAACTGCGGGGAGTGCCGCAATCCAGGTAGAGGCCGTGCAGCCGGATCACGTCCAGTGTCCCGGCTGCCTCGGCCGGCCGCCACGCCAGGCGTACCAGATCGCCATGGTCGGCGGGCAGGGACGCCGCCGTCGCGGCCGGGAGCAGCGACATGCCCGCGAAGTCGTAGGCGCCGAACTCGCCCTCGCCGCCGACGTGGCGCTGGCCGAGCATGCGCAGGCGCTCGCCATCCCAGTCCTCGACGAGCGCGGCGATGGTGACGTCGGCGGAGAAGTACGCGTCGGCGTTCATCACCAGGACGGGTCGGCCGTCGACCCAGTCCCGCAGGTGGCCGACGCTCCCCGCGCTGCCGAGTAGGTCCTTCTCGACGCTGACGTGCGCGCGGTCGCCGACGTGCTCGGCGACCTGATCGCCCAGCCAGCAGGCGTTGACCGCGACCCGATCGGGCCCGGCGAGGCCGATCTCGTCCAGCAGCGCGAGCGCGCGGTCCAGCATGGGGATGTTGCCGACCGGGCAGAGCGCCTTCGGCCGCAGCGTCGTCAGTGGACGGAGGCGGCTGCCTTCGCCCGCGGCGAGCACGATCGCGGCCAGCTCAGCCATGGCCGGGCCGTCGCTCAGCCGAGCCGTGAGTGTGATCCGTGGGGCTGATGCCGTAGTGGCTCAGGAGGCGTCCAGTCGCGACGGTCAGCTTGGGCAGCTCGTCGAGCGGGTGCCAGGCGGCCTCCCAGACCTCGGCTCCGTCCACCGAGAGCTTGACCCGGTCGGCGTCGACCCGGGCGGTGAACACCGTGTCGACCCAGCGCCCGTTGGTGTGCACGACCGCGTTCGGCGTCGCCGGGACCAACTGCTCCGGGCGGAACTCGATGCCCGTCTCCTCGGCTGCTTCGCGTACCGCACCTTGGAGCGGGGTCTCGCCGCGGTCGAGCAGCCCGGCCGGCAACGTCCAGCCCCGGCCCGGGGGCTGCCGCAGCAGCAGAATGCGCTGGACGGGACCGTCGGGATCGGAGCCGACGTCGAGGATGAGGATCACCGCGCCGATCGTGTACTTCGGCGTGGCGAGGCGTACGAGGCGGAGCCGGAACTTGTGCGGCAGCCGGTAGAAGATCCCGTAGCCGAGCGCGGTCAGCCGGGTACGCAGGGCGGAACGGCGTGGGCTCACCTGGAGACTGTAGCGAATACCGGGCCGCGGCCTCAGCCGGTGGGACCGTGATCGACCAGCTGGATGAGCCGGTCGACGGCGGTGTCGGCGCTCATCCGGTGTTCGGCGATGGTCACCAGCATCGTGTCGAGGTCGGGATAGTCGAGTTGTTCGGCCAGCTTGACCAGCCATTCGTCGTCGGCGAGGCCGCGGGATCGGCGGCGCAGCGCCAGGCCGAGCGCGGCCCGGCCGATCGCGATCCGGTCGGTGATGGTGCCCGATGGCACGTCGTCGGCGGAGTAGGAGCGGAACCGGCGCCGGAGATGGACGCGGGCCTTCGGGGACTTGGCGAAGGTCAGCCAATCTTCGAACGGACCGCACGGCTGCCCGGGGGCGGCCTCGATGATCTCCACGACGTCGCCGTCGACCAGAGCGGTCGACAGTGCCGTCATCTCGCCGTTCACCGCCACCGACAGGATGCGGTCGCCGACGGTCGGCCCGAACTCGTACGCGACGTCGACCGGAGTCGAGCCGCTGGGCAGCACGACGGTACGCCCCCGGGCGATGATCTGGATCTGCGTCTCGGCGAGGTCGCTGCGCAGCGAGCGGACGAAGTGCGCGGCGTTGGAGGTGTCCTGTTCCAGGTCCAGTACGCGGCGCAGCCATTCGAGGTCGGCGGTCTCGGCTGCCTCGGCGGCGGCGGCGCGGGCGTCCTGGGCGTCGCCGGTCAGCTTGCCGAGCGCTCCGGCGAGCGGTCGGCGCAGGGCATCGGGCAGCCGCTTGCCGAGCGCGATGACCGGGGCACTGGTGAGGGCTTGCCCGATCGAGGCGCTGACCTTGTCGGAGAGTACGCGGTTCGGGGGGAACCGGAACCGGGAGATGATGCCGTATTCGACGTCGCGATGCATCTGCTGGGTCCGGATGAGCACCTCGACCGGCCGGGTGTCGGGGCCGAGCACCGTCGTGTGCAGCGAGCGGTAGAGATTGTTCTTCGGCGACGCGATGTAGTCCTTGAAGCGGCCGGGCACGGGCCGGAAGGTGCGGTGGATGGCGCCCAGCGCCGTGTAGCACTCGGTGTCCGGGCCGTCGACGAGGACGACGATGCGGGGCATGTCCAGCGGCTTGATGTTGTCCCCGACCGCCCGGGTGTCGCGCCAGATCGTGTAGTGGTGCCGGTGCCGGGACTGGACGTCGCCGCGGACCTCGTCGGCGCGCAGGGCGTGCTCGGTGGTCAGGATCATGTGGTCGAGGAAGTCCTTCCAGAGCGGACGTTCCTGGACGACCTTGTCGATCTCGGCGAACGTCTCCGGCTCCAGATGCTCCAGGACGACGTCCTCCAGTTCCCGCTTGAGGACCTGGATGCCGAGCCGGTCGCAGAGCGGAACGAGCACCTCACGGGTCGCGCCCGCGATGCGGGCGCGTGAGGCGGGGGAGCGGGCGTCGAGCGTTCGCATGTTGTGGAGGCGGTCGGCCAGCTTGATGACGAGGACCCGCACGTCGCGGCGGGCGGCCACCATCATCTTCCGGATCGTCTCGGCCTCGGCGATCGCTCCGAAATGGCCCTTGTCGAACTTGGTCACGCCGTCCACGAGGTGCGCCACCTCGTCGCCGAAGTCCTCGCGTAGCAGTTCGAGGGTGTAGGGCGTGTCCTCGACGGTGTCGTGGAGGAGCGCGGCGACCAGGGTCGTCGTGTCCATCCCGAGGTCGGCCAGGATCTGGGCGACGGCGACCGGGTGGGTGACGTAGGGCTCACCGCTCTTGCGGAACTGACCGTCGTGCGACCGCTTGGCCGTCACGTACGCCTTCCGCACGACCGTCGTGTCCGCGCCCGGGTGCACCTGGCGGTGCGCGCGCACCAGCGCGGCCATCGGGCTGATGCTCGGCACCGGCCGGCCCAACCGGTCCGGGGCCGCGAACCAGGACCGCACCCGGCCGGATATCGGCGTGGTGCCCAAGGTGGCATTGACATCCATAATGGACACCTCCCTTGTGGCGGACGGTGCTCATGCGTCCCCTAGGAACTGTGGTGAAGGTTCCTACGGAACGGGGGCTCCTCGCGTTCTTTAAGACTAGTAACGAACGTGTCGGACTTTCGGTCAATACCTCATGGGCTTTCGTTCACGATCCGTGTCGTGGAAGCCGCGTCGAGCCTCGCTAACAGGGGTTTTAGTCGCGCTGCGCCACCAATCGGTGACGCCCAGTCGGCGGAGACCTCGACGAGCCGAGTTTCCGGTCGCTCCAGCCAATCGAGGATCCGTTCCGTCTCCTCAGCCGTCGCGCACGGGACCGGACCGGCGACCGCGGGGCGTACGGTTTCGGCGGTCAGCCGGGCGGTCTCCAGGCTGATCCTCGGATGTGTCCCGACTGGAGCCGTGATGGCGGCGGCGAGCCGGCCGTGCCGGACGATCGCGATCTCCCAGCCGCCCTTGGCATCCCGCCGAGCCCCGACGAGTTCGCCGATCCGGGTCACCGCCGACAGCCGTTGCATGCGGATGACGGCCCGCAGGAACGCCGCCAGCCGGCCGCGCAGCGCCGCCGCCTCCTCGAACCGCTGCGCGTCGGCCAGCACCTTCAGCCGTGCCATCAAGCGGTCCACCACGGGAGCCGGGTCGCCGGTCACCGACGTGGCGAACGGATCGGCCGCCAGCTCGCCGTACTCGCCGGGGTCGACCCGCAGCTCGCACGGAGCGGGGCAGCGGCCCAACTCGGCCAGCGCACAGGTGGCCGACGGCTTGCGCGGCGACAGTTTCGCCGTGCACTGCCGGAGCGGCAACGCCTCGTGGCAGGCGTCCACCGCCGCCTGCGCGGCCTGCCGTCCGGAGAACGGACCCAGGCTGGTCCGGCCGCCGCCCGGCTCGCGTACGACGGACAAGCGGGGGAACGGCTCGTCGGTCAGCCGCACCCACCAGGCCCGCTCCGGGAACTTCGACCGCCGGTTGTAGGGCGGCGCGTGCGCGGCGATGAGCCGGAGTTCGCGTACTTGGGCTTCGAGGGCGTGCGCGCAGACGACCGCCTCCACCCGGTTCGCGATGTGGATCATCTCCGACATCCGGGCACGCTTCTCGGCGGCGGTGAAATATGTGCGTACGCGAGTCGCGATGTCGCCGGAGGTGCCGACGTAGAGCGGCCGGTCGTCGGCCGCCCGGAAGATGTAGACGCCGGGGGCGTGGGGCAGCCCGTCGGCGAGCCCGCGTTTGGCCCGCTGCGTCGGCGTGACCGCCTTCGTGAACTCGATGGCGTCGCCGAGCGTCCGCACCTTGAAGCTGCCCAGCCGGCCGATCAGGGCGTGCAGCACGTCCACCGTGGCCAGTGCGTCGTCGAACGCCCGGTGGTTGGGCTGGTGCTCGGTCCGCAGGTACGCCGCCAGCGTCCCCAGCTTCCGGTTGGGCACCTCGTCGCGGATCAGCACCCGGCGGGCGAGTGCGGCGGTGTCGAGCACCCGCGGGTTCGGCCAGGTGTAGCCGTGGCGCGCACAGGCCGCTTTGAGGAAGCCGACGTCGTAGGGGGCGTTGTGGGCGACGACCACCGCGTCCCGGAGGAATTCCAGCAACCCGGGCAGCACCGCCTCGATCTTGGGCGCCGGGGTCACCATGGCGGTCGTGATGCCGGTCAGCACCGTGATGAACGGTGGAATGGGTTGACCCGGATTGACCAGTGTGGCGAACCGGCCCAGCTCCTCGCCGCCCCGCACCTTGACCGCCCCGACCTCGGTGATCCCGTCGGCGTCGTGCGGGCTGCCCCCGGTCGTCTCGAGGTCGAGGACGACGAATGTGGTGTGGAGGAGATCCTGCGCGAACGGATCATCGAGGATAAGGTCGACGGTGAGCTGCTCGGGGATGGGGCGGCTCGTCCGACCCGACGGGTCGGCACGGGGGAGTCCGGACGGCACGCAGCGCACCATATGGGGCGGGTGTGACAGAAGTGCCTCGTCGTGCGGCCCGGCGAGGTGGGAGACTGGAGAGATGTCGGAGCCGGAGCTGACCGGCCGCCCGGATGTGGGCGGCGTCCCCGGCGTGCCCGCCGATCCGCTCGGCGGCGACACCACTGCCGACGACCTGGACTTTCAGCCTGAGCCGATTCTGCCTGAGCCGGTCCGGCAGCGGGTGATCACGCTCACCGCGGCGGTCCTCGCGAGCGTTCCGCAGGACGAGTTGTCGGTGCCGCTGCGCAAGGTGGCCAAGTTCGCGCCCAACCGGCGCGCCCGGATGGGCGGCCCGGTCATCGCGGCTCATCTGACCGCCGATCCGATCTTCCGCCAGCGCGTCAGCCAGCGGGTCGTCGCCGACGCCGGAGACCTGGGCGCCGCCGTGGTCGAGGGCGTCTCGCCCGCCGCGGCCGACCCCGTCGAGGTCGCCGCGCTGGCGTACCTGGCCCGCCCGGCCGGGTGGCGTGACCTGCTGGACGCCGCCGAGCACGCGGTACGCCTGGAGGCCGAGAGCGCGGCCGTCGGCGAGGTGCTGCAAGCGGCCGAGTCACGGGCCCAACGGGCCGAACACGATCGCGCCGTCGCCCGCGTCGAGGTGGAGAAGCTGCGCGACGAACTCGCCAAGGTCCACCAGGAGCTGAGCGGCGTACGCGAAGAGTCCCGCGGCACCGCGAAGGCGCTCCGGGAGGCGCAGGCGGCGCTGAAGAAGGCGACCGAGTCGCTGGCGGCCGAACGGGGCCGGTTGGCCAAGAACGCCACCGACCATGACGCCGAGCTGCGCCGGTTGCGGGCGAAGCTGGCCGAGGCCGAGGCGTCGACGTCCACCGCCCGGCAGGACGCCCGGCAGCAGCGCGCCGTCGACGAGGCGCGGCTCTGGCTGCTGCTGGAGACGATCGGGCAGGCCGCCGTCGGGCTGCGCCGCGAACTGGCCCTCGATCCGGCGACGATCCTGCCGGCGGACGCCACCGCCGAGCTGTACGCCGACCGCCCGGCGGACGCGGGCCCGTCAGCGCGCGCGCAGAGTCAGGACGATCCCGGCCGACTCGACCAGCTGCTGACGCTGCCGAAGGTGCACCTGATCGTCGACGGCTACAACGTGACGAAGCGCGGCTATCCCGAGATGTCGCTGGAGCAGCAGCGTACGCGGCTGATCACGGCTTTGGGCGCGCTCGCCGCGCAGACCCGGGCCGAGGTGACCGTGGTGTTCGACGGCGCCGAGAAGGTGCACGGGCTCCCGCCGAATCCGCGTGGGCTGCGAGTGCTGTTCTCGCGTAAGGGAGAGACCGCCGACGACCTGGTCCGGCGGCTCGTCCGGGCCGAACCGACGGGCCGCCCGATCGTGGTGGTCTCCTCCGACCGGGAGGTCGCCGACGGCGTACGCCGCCACGGGGCGTACCCCATGGCGGCGGATTCGCTGCTACGCCGGGTGGCGCGCGGTTAGGTCACCGGCCGCCGCGCGGCTGGTTGCCCCGCTTGAGGCGCATCGTGTTCGCCTGACCGGCCGACATCTTCGTCCGCATGGACTTCTCGCGGGCGGCCATCGCTGCCTGACGGGACTCCTCCCGCGCCTGCTCCCCGGCGTACCCGTGGTCGTCGGAGGGGTCTCGCAGGTCGAGGTCGAATGCCAATTCGTCCGACTTATGGTGGTTCTTCGAATTGCCGGCCTTCCTGGTATTACTCACGGCTTGCCTCCTTCGTTCCCCCTACGCTAGGACGAACTCCGGATCGCCGCAGCGCTTCAGCCCAGCCTTCGGCCGGCCGCGCCGCGTCTCGGCCCAGCAGTGCCCGCAAGTGACGGGAGGCCGAGCAACGGCGGAAAGTCAGCGTCCGAGCACGGAGCCGCCGTTGACCCCGATGATCTGCCCGGTGACGTAGCCGCCGGAATCGCCCGCCAGCCACCGAACGGCGGCGGCGATGTCGTCCGGCACCCCGGCCCGCCCGACGAGCGTCTGCCCGACCCGCAGGGCGTGGCCTTCGGGGGTCATCCGGGTGCCGAAGAACTCGGTCTCGGCGACATATCCGGGGGAGACGACGTTGGCGGTCACCCCGTCCGGGCCGAGCCGCGCGGCGAGGTCGAACATCCAGCCGTGCAGGGCCGCCTTCGCGGCGGAGTACGCCCCGGCACCGCCACGCTGGGCCGCGATCGAGCTGAGCAGGATCACCCGGCCGCCCGGCCGACGCAGGGCCGCCTCCAGCGTCGAGGTCAGCAGCACTGCCGTCAGCACGTTCACGTCGAACGTTCGCCGCCACTGCGCGGCCTCGTCGGCGAGCGAGTCCCCATCGGACATGACGAACCCGCCCGCGTTGTTGACGAGCACGTCGACCGCCCGCTCGCCGACCGCGTCGGCGACCCGTGTGACCTGGTCAGGATCGGCCAGATCGGCGACTACCGCGGTCACGCCCGAAACTTCGGCCGCCACCCTGGCCAGGGGCTCCTCGCGCCGCCCGGCGATGATCACCTCGTAGCCGTCCTCGGCCAGCGTCCGCGTGATCGCGGCTCCGATGCCCGTTCCGCCGCCACTCACCACAGCCAACTTCGCACTCATGATCGCGACCCTATCTCGGGTGCCCTGCGGCCCGTTGATCATGGTGCTAGGGGAGTGATCAGGGTGCTGCGGACACGCCACGCCGGTTGATCACGACCATTAGTTCATGATCGGGCGGGACGGGCGGGTCCCGCGGGACGGGCGGGTCCCGCGCGGGACGGGCGGGTCCCGCGCGGGACGGGCGGGTCCCGCGCGACGGGCGGGATAGGCGGGACGGGCGGGTCGCGCGGGACGGGCGGGTCGCGCGGGACGGGCGGGTCGCGCGGGACGGGCGGGACAGGCGGGACGGGCGGGGGCGGGGTGGGGAGATAGGGTGCGGTATGACGGTGCGTGGGTGGGCGTGGGTCACGCTCCTGGTGCTGGTGGCAGGACTCGTCGTCACGGCCGTGCTGCTCGTCCCGTGGCACCGGCCGCCGGCGCCCCGCTCGGACCAACTCGCGGCCCTGGCCGAGCTGCCCGCCGACAAGGTCGCCCGCGCCCGCCATTACCGCGCCGAACTGCGCCTCATCGCGTACCCGAGCATGATCTTGGGGATCGTCGTGGCCCTGATCCTGGGTCTGACGCCGCTCGGCGCGAAGATCGTCGATCTGGTGCCGGGACCGTGGTGGGCCAAGGCGGTCGGTGGCGGCCTGCTGGTGCTGTTCCTCGCGGACCTGGTGACGCTGCCGCTCGCGGCCGTGGGCCACCGGATCTCCGTGCGCTACGGGCTTTCGACGCAAGGCTGGGGCGCGTGGTCCATCGATCTCCTCAAGGGGTACGCGATCTCGGCGATCCTGGGAGCGATAGTCCTGTTCGTCTTCTTCGGCGTGACCCGGCTCGCCCCGAACTGGTGGTGGGCGTGGGCGGCGGCCGGCGCCGCAGGCCTGGTCGTGTTGCTGTCGTTCATCTTCCCGGTGCTGGTGGAGCCGGTGTTCAACAAGTTCACGCCGATGGCGGACGGCCCCTTGCGCACCCGGATCATCGCGATGGCCGACGCCGACGGCGTCCCGGTACGCGATGTGCTGGTGGCCGACGCGTCCCGCCGGACCCGGGCGGTCAACGCCTATGTCTCCGGCCTGGGGCCGACCCGGCGCGTGGTCGTCTACGACACGCTGCTGGCGGAGGCGCCCGAGGACGAGGTGGTCAGCGTGGTGGCGCACGAACTCGGCCACGCGAAGCGCAACGACGTCCTCACCGGTACGCTCATCGGCGCGCTCGGCTCTGCCGCGATGGTGGTGCTGTTGTTCCTCATCGGAGGGTGGACCGGGCTGTTGCATCGGGCGGGCGTGGAGTCGCTGACCGATCCCCAGGCCATCGGCCTCCTGCTGGCGTTGGGCACCGTGGCCGGCCTGCTCGGCGGACCCGTCCAGGCGTACGTCTCCCGGGCCGTCGAGGCGCGCGCGGACGAGCACGCGCTGACAGTGACCGGCGATCCGCGTACGTTCGAGCAGATGCAGCAGCGGCTGGCCCTGGTCAACCTCGGCGACCCCGACCCGCCCGCCTGGGAGCAGACGCTGTTCGGCAGCCACCCGTCTACTGTGGAACGCATCGCCGCCGCTCGAGCTTACGCGCGCCGCTAGGCCCCCACTCGTCGCGCCGCTTGCCCGCTGCGCCGCTCGCTGCGCCGTTGATTGGCTGCAGATCACGGTTACGCAGGCTTCCCGGGCACATGATCACATGGATATCCCTGATCTGCACCGAACGGGGGCCGCCCGACGCGGGCGAGCGGGCGAGCGCCGAGCCCGGAGCGCCCCGGGTAGGCTGCGAGGGGTGCGGACACTGCTGGTCACCAACGACTTTCCCCCTCGGCCGGGCGGAATCCAGCAGTTCGTGCACAACCTGGCGTTGCGTCTGCCGCCGGACGAGGTCGTCGTCTACGCGTCCTCGTGGAAGGGGCAGGCCGCGTTCGACGCGGAGCAGTCGTTCGAGGTGGTCCGCGAGAACACCGGGATGCTGCTGCCGACCCGGGCGGTCGCCAAGCGCGCCCAGGAACTCGCGCGCGCCAATGGCTGCGACCGGGTGCTGTTCGGGGCGACCGCGCCGCTGGGGCTGCTCTCCCACGGTCTCCGGGAGGAAGCCGGGATCGAGCGCGCCGTCGGCCTGACGCACGGCCACGAGGCGGGCTGGGCGGCTCTGCCCGGTGCGCGTACGGCGTTGAAGCGGATCGCTCGGGGCTGTGACGTCGTCACCTATCTCGGCGAGTACTTCCGGCAGCGGCTGGAACCCGCGATCGGTTCGCTGACCTCGTTGCGGCGGCTCGCGCCCGGGGTCGACGTGGACGCGTACCGGCCGGACGTGGACGGCACGGAGGTCCGCAAGCGCTACGACCTGCGGGACCGGCCGGTGATCGTGTGCGTCTCCCGGCTCGTGCCGCGCAAGGGCCAGGACAGCCTCATCCGGGCGTTGCCGCACGTGCTGAAGAAGGTCCCCGACGCCGCCCTGCTCATCGTCAGCGGGGGACCGCATCGGGCGGCGCTGGAACGGCTGGCCCGGGAGAACGGGGTCGAGCACGAGGTGGCCTTCACCGGCGGCGTCGAGTGGGAGGAACTGCCGGCGCACTTCGCGGCCGGGAACGTGTTCGCCATGCCCTGCCGTACGCGCTGGGGCGGGCTCGACGTCGAAGGGCTCGGCATCGTCTACCTGGAGGCTTCGGCGACCGGGCTGCCGGTGATCGCCGGCGATTCCGGCGGAGCGCCGGACGCGGTGCTCGAAGGCGAGACGGGGTACGTCGTCGGCGACCTCACCACGCTCGTCGACCGGCTGGTCGAACTGCTCACCGACGAGGCGCTGGCCCGGCGGATGGGCGAGGCGGGCCGGTCCTGGGTGGAACGGGAGTGGGGCTGGGAGCTCCAGGCCCGGAGGCTGCGGGAACTGCTCGACGCCTGACAGAATTCCGGGATGCTCCTCGAGGACGTCTGGCTGCGGTACCACCGTGGCGGCCCGTGGGTGCTCCAAGGGATCCAGCTGGAGACCCACCCCGGCGAGATCGTCACCGTCCAGGGCCGCAACGGCGCGGGCAAATCCACTCTCCTGCAGGTCGTCGCCGGGTTGCTCCGGCCGGGCAAGGGCCGCGTCCGCGGTCGCCCGCCGATCGTGGGCTGGGTGCCCGAACGGTTCCCCGCCGACCAGCCCTTCTCCGCGTACGACTATCTGATCGCGATGGGCGAGATCCGCGGCCTGCGCGCGTCGGCGGCGGCCCAGGCCGCGACCGGCTGGATCGAGCGCCTCGGGCTCGAGCCGTTCCGCGACGTCCGGCTGCCGGAACTGTCCAAAGGCACCGCGCAGAAGGTCGGCCTCGCCCAGGCCCTGCTCGTCCCGCCTCGGCTGCTGATCCTCGACGAGCCGTGGGAGGGTCTGGACGCCGCGGCCCGCGCGCTGGTGCCGGCGATCGTCGGCGAGGCCGCCGCGAACGGGGCCACGGTCCTGGTCAGCGACCATCGCGGGGAGACCGCCCGGCTGCCCGGCGCGACCCGCTGGACGGTCGCCGACGGCTCGGTCACGGCCGTTCCGGCCGATCCCGAGGAACAATGCGTCGTCGAGGTGGTCATGGCCGCGGGCGAGGTCACGGCCTTCCTGGCCCACCTGCATTCCCAAGGGGTACGCGCGCAGGTGCGGTCATGACGGCGTTGGCGAGGATGCGGCTGATCGCGTACCTCAAGACCGGACGGTTTCTGGCGCCGGGGATCACGGTGCTCCTGGCGCTCCTGCTGTTCCACGGCGGCGGGCGCAGTGAGGCGGCGGAGGCGTACGCGGTCTGCGCGCTCATCCTCTTCCCGGCGTACGCCTGGCAGACCCGGACGATCCTCGACGGCGACCCGGACGTGCAGCGGCGGCTGGCCCTGGTCGCGGTCGGCTCCGCCCGCCGGGAACAGCTCGCCGGGCTGCTCGCCGCGACCGTCGCCGGGTTGGTGGTCACCGGGGTGTCGCTGGTCCTGCCGTGGCTCATCGGCGCGGTGGAGGCCGAGGACGAGCCACTGGCGAAGCAGCTCGCGATCGGCGTCTGGGCGCACCTGCTGGCGTTGGCGGCCGGGCTGGCGCTGGGCGCGCTGAGCAGCCGGGCCGCGACCGAGTCGACCGGCAAAGGTGTCGCCGTGCTCGCCGTCGGCAGCGTGCTCGCCATCGTCCTCGGGCTGCCGGACTCGCCGCTCGCCCAGGTGATCCCGCCGATGACCGTCGTCGCCAAAACGGTGAGCCGACACGGGCTGACGCCCGCGAACACGCTCGGGTACACCGTGCTGGCGGCGGTCTGGGTCGCGATCGGACTGCTGGTCTACGCCCGGCTCCGGCGGAACCGGGCGTAGCCTCAGCGCTGCTTGAGCAGGCGGTGCAGTTCGGCGGTGATCGCCGTCCGCAGCTCGTCCAGCTCCTCCGCCTCGGGGGAGCTGAGCGGGTCGTGCTGCTCGGCGAACCGGTCCTCGTAGGCGTAGCGCCAGACCGGTCCCTTGCGGAACTCGGCCGGCTCCCAGGCGTACCGCGCGTGCACGTGAGCGTGCAGGTGGTGCAGGGAGTTGCCGAGGATCTCGTAGTTGAGCCGGCGGAACGCCGGATCGCGGCCGCCGCACACGGCGAAGACCGCGTCGCCGAGCAACGCCATGTCCTCGAGGAACTGCGTACGCTGAGCGCCGGTCAGATCCGTGAGGTGATCGGTGTCGTCGACGTCCGAGAGCAGTACGCAGTAGCCGGGCAGCTGCTGCGTGTCGCCGAAGACGACGTAGCCACTGGGAACCTTCGCCATGACCATCGGGTTCTCGCCCCGGCGGGCCGAGCCCACGCGGTCAGAGCGCCAGTCGACAGACAGCTCGTCGGCAGGCGTGGAGGAGTGCCGTCCCATGAATGAGGCTGACCTCTTCCTAGAACTTGGGTGCGTCGGGGGCCTCGAGCAGGCCCAGGCGCAGCGCGGTCATCAGAGCCTGCGCGCGGTTGGCCGCGCCCAGCTTCTCGTAGAGCTTGGAGATGTGCGTCTTGGCCGTCGACTCGCTGACGAACAGCTGCTTGGCGATTCCGTTGACGCTCATGCCGTCGGCCAGCAGCCGCAGCACCTGGCCCTCCCGCGGGCTCAGCTGCGGACCGGCCGGGGCCAGCCGGCGCTTCATCGCCTCGGCCAGGTCGGCCGCGGTGAACGCGCTGGGCGCGGACGCGGCGTGCCGGGCGGCCGCCACGACCTCGTCGGCCGGCGCGGTCTTCGGCACGAACGCCGACGCCCCAGCCTCCAGCGCGCCGAACAGCTGGTCGTCGCCGGCGTACATGGTGAGCACCACGATGCCCATGGTGGAGCTGGCCTTGCGCAGCGCGCGGGTGGCCTCCAGGCCGCTGCCGTCGGGCAGCCGCAGGTCCATGATCACCACGTCGGGCTGGAGGGCACCGGCCTGACGGACGGCCTCGGCCGCCGTCCCCGCCTCGCCGACGACCTCAAACTGCCGATCGCGCTCGAAGGCGTGCCGCAAACCTTTACGGATGAGGTCGTGATCGTCGACGAGTAGTACCTTGGTACGGCCCGCCGGTACGGTGCTGGTGGACATGCTCGGTGCTCTCCCCTTCAAGGCCGCCGGTTGTGACGGCGTGCTCACACGCTATCGCGCCGACCGGCCGGACCCAACACCACCGCGACCGTTGTGCCATGGGGGTGACGGGGCCGGATCTCCAGCCTGCCACGGATACGTTCCGCTCTCTCTGCCATGATCGCAAGACCGTACCGTCCGTCAACCCGCTGGTCAGCGATTCCCTGTCCGTCGTCCGACACTTCAATATGGGCGTTCGGGGGGTCGACCGAGCACGTGACCCACAGATTGCTGGCGCCGGCGTGCTTCCGGGCGTTGGTGATGGCCTCCTGCGCGATGCGCAGCAACTCCGCCTCGATGGCCGAGGGGAGCCGGCCGGGCGAGTCGTCCAAGGACAGGTGCACCCGGAGCCCGGCCGAAGCGCCGACTATCCGGGCGAACTCGGCGATCGCCGAGGTCAGGTTGCCGTGCCGGTCCACCTGGCTGCGCAGCTCGAACAGGCTCAGCCGCAGCTCGGTGACGACCCGCGTGATCTCCTCCCGGAGCGAGCGCAGCTCCTCGGCCGTCTCGGCGGCCTCCTCCGGCAGGCTGGCCAACGCGTTGTCCACGCCGTAACCGATGATCACCAGTTCCTGGGCCACCCCGTCGTGGATCTCCCGGGCCAGGCGCTGCCGCTCCTCGTTGGTGGCCAGGGAGCGTACTTCGTCGAACAGCAGCGCCGCTTCGAGCCGGAGCGCCGCCTGCTCGGCCGCGTGCCGGATGCGCGCGATCGCCGGGGAGGCGAAGCCGCCCGCGTCGTCGCGTTCCAGTACGAGCACGCCGACCGTGCGTACGCCCGCGACCAGGGGGATCAGCAGGGCGGTGACGTCGATGTCCCGGGGCGCGCCGCGTACCTGGGACCGGGTCGCGACGTGCGGGAGCTGGCTGGCCCACGCCTCGGCGATCCCGGTGTCGGTGTCGAGCATCGTCTCCCAGTCGTGCTGCTCGCTGCCGTCCTGGGCGAGCCCGGCCTGGGACAGCACCATCAGCCGGCCGCCGCCGCTGGCGGTCAGCACGGCCGACCGGTCGGACTTGGCGACCGTACGCGCCTCGTCCAGCAGGTGCTCGGCGATGCCACCCGGGTCGAGGGTCGCACCGGGAAGCTGCCGGGCGACCGTCCGGAGCTGGGTGAGCAGCCGAGTCGCCTCCACATAGGGCTGCGGTTCGCGGCGGGCCAGCACGGCTCGCTGGAGGGCGCCCGTGGTGACCGTGCCGAGGGCGACCAGGACGAGCCACTGCGCGCAGACGATGACGTAGCCGGACGAGGCCAGCAGCGGCCGGCCGTCCAGGTCGGTCACCAAGCCGGCGACCACGAGGGTCCCGGCCGTCACGGCGAGCAGCGTCGCCGCCTCGACCGAGCGGTTGTTCAGCGTCGCCGCGGTCAACGGAACGGCCAGGTACGGCAATATCGCGCCCGCGCCGAAGCCGCCCGTGACCGTTCCCGCGTCGACCGCGGCCAGCGCGATCGCGGTCGCGCCGACGCCGATGACGAGCACCTCGGCGAACCGGCCCAAGGTTCCGACGATGGGCCAGCGGTCGCTCGCCGGGACGGCGGCGGTGGCCAGGGCGAGCAGGCCGACCCAGACCAGTTGCTTGGGATCCCGGGTGGCGAGCAGGGTCAGGACCGCCACCAGAACCAGCAAGGTGACCCGCATCGCCATGGCGAGAAAGGCAGCACGCCCGCCGGCCGTCCGGCCGCCGGGCTGCTGTGCCGCGCCGAGCGCCGTCGACTCGGAACGGCTCCGCTCAGCGGAGGTAAATGGCGTCGATCTCGTCGGCGTACTCCTTCATCACGACCGCGCGCTTGACCTTCATGGACGGGGTCAGCTCGCCGGTGGCCTCGGTGAAGTCACGGGGCAGGATGCGGAAGACGCGGATCGCCTCGGCCTTGGAGACCGCCTTGTTCGCATCGTCCACAGCAGACTGTATCGCGGCCCGGACCGCCGGGTCGTCCCGCAGGTCGTCGAGGGTCTCCGCCACCCGGCCCTGCCCGGCGAGCCAGTCGGGCAACGACTCCTCGTCCAGTGTCACGAGCGCCGCGATGAAGGGCTTCTGGTCGCCGACGACCACGCACTGACTGACCAACGGATGCGCGCGTACGCGATCCTCCAGCACGGCCGGGGCGACGTTCTTGCCGCCCGCCGTCACGAGGATCTCCTTCTTGCGCCCGGTGATCCGCAGGTAGCCCTCGTCGTCCAGCTCGCCGAGGTCGCCGGTGTGGAACCAGCTGTCGGTAATGGCTTCGGCGGTGGCGGCCGGGTTGTTGAAGTACTCGCGGAAGATGATGTCGCCCTTGGCCAGGATCTCGCCGTCCTCGGCGATCCGGACGGTCACTCCGGGCAGTGGCCGACCGACCGTGCCGATCTTCTGCGCGCCCTCCCGGTTGAAGGTGATCGCAGGCGAGGTCTCGGTCAGCCCGTAGCCCTCCAGCACCAGCAGGCCGATGCCGCGGTAGAAGTGGCCCAGCCGCTCGCCGAGTGGGGCGCCGCCGGAGATCGCGGCGGTGCACCGGCCCCCCAGCGCGGCCCGGAGCTTGCCGTAGACGAGCCGGTCGAAGAGCGCGTGCTTGAGCTTCAGCCCGAGGCCGGGACCGCCGGTCTCCATCGCCCGGGAGTACGCGATCGCGGTGGCCTCGGCGGCGTCGAAGATCCGCCCCTTGCCGTCCCCGTGCGCCTTCTGCCGGGCGCTGTTGTAGACCTTCTCGAAGACCCGGGGCACGGCCAGCACGAAGGTCGGGCGTACGCGGGCCAGATCGGCGACGAGGTTCTTGACGTCGGGCGCGAACGCGGTCTGCACCCGGGCCGAGACCGCGCCGATCTGCAGCAGCCGGGCGAACGCATGGGCCAGCGGCAGGAACAGCAGGGTCGTCGAACCCTCGTGGAACAGGACGCTCAGCTCGGGCACGGCGTTGCCGATGTCGGCGAGCATGTTCCGGTGGCTCAGGACGCAGCCCTTGGGCCGGCCGGTGGTGCCACTGGTGTAGATGATGGTCGCGGTGTCGTCGGCGCGGATGCCCGCCCGGCGCTCGTCGACCGCGCCCGGCTCGACCGCTGACCCGCGTGTGGTCACCTCGGTGAGCGCACCCGCGTCGATCTGCCAGACCTCGGTCAGCAGCGGGGCGGCCTCCCGGACGGTCTCGCTGTGCGCGGCGGACTCGGTGACGCAGGCCACCGCGCCGGAGTCGGCGAGGATCCAGCGGACCTGTTCCGGGCTGGAGGTCTCGTAGATGGGGACGGTGACCCCGCCGACGGCCCAGATCGCGTAGTCGGTGAGCGTCCACTCGTAACGGGTCCGGCTCATCAGGCCGACCCGGTCGCCGGGGCCGACGCCGGCCGCGATCAGCCCCCGGGCCAGCGCCACGACCTCGTCCCGGAACTGGGCACAGGTCACCTGACGGTCGTCGAGGAGGAACTGCACGGCCTCCGGATGCCGGTCGGCGTTGGACCAGACGGGGTCGGTGAGGCTGTCGCCGTCGCCGATGGTCACGACCGCCGGTACCGCCATCTCCCGCACGGCGCCCTCCTTGGTGCTGCGGATGCGAGCCGCGGAACGCCACGACTCCGTGTATCGAAGCTACCTGCTCCACGGGAAATCCGGCTGGGCGGTAGCCTGCTCATCATGGCCGACTCTTCCATGCAGTCGATCGTGATCGACGCCACACCCGGCCGGATCGCCGAGGTGATCTGCGACTTCCCGGCGTACCCGGAGTGGATCCCGGCGATGAAACGAGTCGAGGTGCTCACCGAGTACGAGGACGGGTACGCCGCCGAGGTGACCTTCGCGCTCGACGCGGGCGTGGTCTCCGACGAGTACACCGTGCTCTACGAGTACGCCGAGGACCTGACCCGGATCGAATGGCGGCTGGTCCAGCCCTCCAAGATGCTGAAGGTGCAGAACGGCGCGTACGACCTCGTCGACAACGAGGACGGCACGACGACCGTGACCTACACCTTGGAGGTCGACCTCACGATGCCGGTGCTGGGCATGTTCAAGCGCAAGGCGGAGAAGGCGATCATGGACGCCGCGCTCGGCGGCCTGAAGAAGCGCGTCGAGAGCCGGGGGTGAACCGGTGTTCACCGAGCCCTCGACCGCCCGTCAGGAGGCCGAGCGGCTGGTCGCGGCGGCACTGGCCGTCGCCTCCCTGGCCGCCGGCAACCACCCTGAGCTGGCCACCGGCAGCGCCGCCTGCTGCGTCTGCCCCTTCTGCAAGCTGATCGAGGCGGTCCGCGACCCCGATCCGCAGTTCGTCGAGCGGCTGGCCACCGGCGCGGGCGACCTCGCCGTCGGCCTGGCCAGCCTGCTGCGCAACCTGTCGGCCCCCCGGGAGCAGACCGAGGCCGACCCGTGGCGCTCGGCGACCGCCGAGGAGCCCGCTGCCTCGTCGACCCCGCCGTCCCCGGAGCCGGACGCACCAGCGAGCCGGACAACACCGAAGAAAGTGGCGAAGAAGGCGATCGCGAAGAAGGCGGTCGCGCCCCGGAAGACCTCCGGCAAGTCGCCCGATGACCAGGAAGAACTCCCGCCGAAGAAGGCCGCCCCCAAGAAGGCCGCCAAGAAGGCCATGCCCAGGCCGCGTCCCGACGACAACGGATAAGGTGAACGCGCGTATTCGGGAAATGAGGGGTTTGGCGTGGGACTGACCATCGGCGTGGACATCGGCGGGACCAAGGTGCTCGGCGGCGTCGTCGACGAGACCGGCAAGGTGCTCGCGACGACTCGCCGTCCCACACCCGCCGACGACGTGGCGCGTACGCGGGACGTGATCGTCGAGGTCGTCCGGGAACTGGCCGAGGACCGCCAGATCGAGGCGGTCGGCATCGGCGCCGCCGGCTGGATCGACGCGGACCGCTCGACCGTGCTGTTCGCCCCGAACCTCGCCTGGCGCGACGAGCCGCTGCGCGAAGCGGTGAGCGCGGGCACCGGGCTCCCCGTCATCGTCGAGAACGACGCCAACGTGGCGGCCTGGGCTGAGTTCCGCTACGGCGCGGCCGAGGACGCCATCGACTCGATGGTGCTCTTCACCATCGGCACCGGTATCGGCGGCGGCATCGTCCTGGGCGGCCGGCTGATCCGCGGCGCGCACGGCATCGCCGCCGAACTCGGCCACGTGCAGGCGGTGCCGGACGGCCACCCGTGCGGCTGCGGCCGCCACGGCTGCATCGAGCAGTACGCCTCCGGCAGCGCCCTGGTCCGGTACGCCCAGACCGGCGTCAAGGACGACACCGCGGCCGGCGCCGCCCTGCTGGACAAGGCCGCGGGCGACGTCGGCGCGATCAACGGCCCGATGGTGACCGACGCCGCCCTGGCCGGCGACGCGCTCGCCATCGACGCCTTCCGGCAGGTCGGGACCTGGCTCGGCGTGGCGATGGCCGACATGGTCCAGATCCTCGACCCGCAGGTGATCGTGATCGGCGGCGGCGTCGTCGAGGCCGGCGACCTGCTCATGAAGCCGACCCTGATGTCCTATCAGGAGCAGCTGGCGCAGCGGGCCAAGTCGCCGATCGCCGAGGTACGCCCGGCGAGGATGGGCAACCTGGCCGGAATCGTCGGCGCGGCCGATTTGGCGCGAAGCTAGTAGGTCTTACGCTCCCGGGATGGCCGTCGATCTGCGCGTGGTCGCGTACAACATCCATTCGTCCCGGGACGATCGGGACGCGCTGGCCGCCGTCGTGCGCGGGCTGGAACCGGATGTCCTGATCATGCAGGAGGGACCGCGGCGCTTTCGCTGGCGCACGAAGGCCGCGGCGTTGGCGAGTTCGTTCGGGCTGGTGATGGTGGCGGGCGGCCAGCCCGCGCTCGGCAACGTCATCCTCACCAGCCTCCGCGTACGCCGCCGCGACTCGTGGGAGATCCGGTTCCCGCTGAAACCGGGGCGGCACATGCGTGGGGCGGCGTTCGCGCGCTGCGAGGTGGGCGGGGTGAGCTTCACCCTCGCCGGCTCGCATCTGTCCACTGACGACGAAGAGCGGCCGTCGCAGGCGGCGCTGTTGCGCGACGCCGTCGCCACGATCGACGGGCCGGTCATCCTGGGGGCCGACCTCAACGACGTGCCGGGCTCGCCCAGTTGGGACCTGGCCCATCAAGATCTGGTGGACGTCGGCGTGGAGGGCGGCGACACGTTCTCCTGCGCGGCACCGAACCGGCGGATCGACACCGTCGCGGTCAGCCCGTCGATCGGCGTGAAGTCCTACCGGGTGGAACGGGGAGCGCTGACGCTGCGGGCCTCCGACCACTTTCCGCTCGTCGCCGACCTTGTCCTGTGACGCCCTCCCCCTTCATCGGCGTGCCGGCTTTCCGCGCGCCGGCTTTCGGCGTGCCGGCTTTCCGCGCGTCCGCAGCGCCCCATGATCGTCGGCTGCCGCCGTTCTTCGCGGTTCGCGCCTGCATGATCGTCGGCTGCCGACGACCAAACCGCTATTTCGCCGCTGATCGTCGGCGGCCGACGATCATGCAGGGCGGGCCGACGATCATCCGGGGTCGCCGACGATCTCGGTCACCGACGATCTTGCGACGGTGGGCAGACATACGGGAAGCCCGGCTTTTCTGACTTTCCAGAAATGTCGGGCTTCACTTGTGAAATTACGCCTGACCTGCACCGCTGTCAAGGGGCGACTACCACCGGCTGGGTCGGGTCGGCTGCGCCCGCCGAGCCGGTTGGGGAAGTTGATCAGGCCGGCTGGGTGGGGGAAGTTGATCAGGCCGTTGCGGAGTCGATCAGGGTGCTGGGGAGTCGATCAGGGTGCCGCGGACACGACACGCCGGTCGATCACGACCGATAGTTCATGATCGCGCGGAAAGGGACGGCGCGGAAAGGGACGGCGCGGAAGGGACGGGGCGGGGACGGGGCGGAGTGGGAACGGAGAAGGAGCGGGGCCGATAGGGTGCCCCCGTGACGAGTGGTGTGGTCTTTCCGGTCAGCGACGACGCGGGCAACCGCAGCACGTCCGCGCTCGGCCGGGCGGTCGTGGCGGCCGCGTTGCGGGAGGTCGATCCGGTCGGCGCGCGGGCGGCCGAGCAGGAGACCGTCTGGCGGTCGCACTACATCGCCCACTTCCGGCGGCAGATCGAGGCCGGGTTGACGTCGGGGGAGGCGGCCCGGCGGAGTGCGTACGACGGGTTGCGGGAACTGCACGACCGCATGCGGGTGATCACGCCGGGCGGCGGGGAGATCGGACTCCGGGCGGCTTTCGACACACCGGGGACGGAGTTGACCACGGCCGTCCAGAGTGGCACAGGCGAGCGGGAGAAGGAGCTGACGCTGCCGTACCGGGGCGATCGGCTCGCCGGGGACGATCTGCGACGGCAGCTCGACAAGTGGGTCGAGGCGGGTGTCGTCGAGCCGTCCTGCGCCGAGGCGGTGCGTGCGGTGCTGGCGAATCCGGATTGGTTGGTCCTCGACGGCCGGCGGATCGCCGTGCTCGGCGCGGGTGCCGAGATGGGCCCGGTGCATTCGCTGCTGCGCTGGGGCGCCGACGTCGTCGCGGTGGATCTGCCGCGTCCGGCGATCTGGGAGCGTCTGGCCGCCACCGCCGACCGGTACGCCGGCCGCCTGTACACGCCGGTCGGGCCGGACGGGACCACCGGCGCCGATCTGCTGCACGACCTGCCCGCCGTGGCTCGGTGGCTGGTGGGGCAGGAGGGCGATCTCGTGCTCGGCAACTACGTGTACGCCGACGGTGCGACGAACGTACGCGTGTCGGTGGCCGTCGACGCGCTGACGGCGTATCTGCTCGACGAGCGGGACGACGTGGCATTGGCCTTCCTGGCGACGCCGACCGACGTGTTCGCGGCGCCGGGCGAAGCGGTCGCGCAGGCGGAACGGAACTATCAGAGGTCGTCGCTGCTCAAGACGCTGCGGCAGCCGGTGCGGCTGTTGTCGGCGGGCCGTCTGCTTCGCCGCAACTACGCCCCGGGAGCCGATCCCGGGATCTGCGACAGCCTTGTCGCGCAGCAGGGGCCGAACTATGCCTTGGCCAAACGCCTGCAACGGTGGCGGGCCGCCGTCGCCCGGGCGGAGGGGACCACGGTCAGCTTCACCGTCGCCCCGCCGACGCGTACGCGATCCGTGGTGAAGAACCGCGCACTGGCGGCGGCGTACGCCGGGGCACACGTCTTCGGCGTCGAGGTCTTCGAACCGGCGACCGCGAACACCCTGATGGCGGCGCTGCTGGCGTACGACCTGCACAATCCGCTGCCGCCGCAGGAGCACGTCTGGCAGGAGGAGGCGTACGCCGCCGCGCACGGCGGGCTCTGGCGGACGGCATACTCGCCGCGAAGCGCGCTGGGCCTGGCCGCCATGATCGGGATCGGCGGTGCTCGATAAGCCGAGCCCGCTAGCAAGCGCGATGGCATCCGATAGCCAAGGACCGGTTGATCATCTAATGTGCTGCCTCATGGCCGACGCGACGCTATGGCAGCGGATCAAGGACGATGGCTTCCGGCCGCCCGCCGGCCATCCGGTCGACGAGCTGATCGCCGAGTTGGAACACATGCTCACGTACGCCGACTCCCGCCAGCGGGACGACCTGGCCTTCGAGATCCTCGGCGAGTGGATCCAGCTCGGTCTCTGCGATCACGACCTGGGCGGGCTGGGCGACCGGATGGCGGCCGGGCTGTTGCGCGGCATCGGCGAGGTCGGCACCGACTCCGTCTTCGGGCGCAGCTTCTCCGCCGTGGTGCTCGGGCTCGTGGTGGAACGCGACAACGCGGTGCGCCTGCTCGGCCCGAACGATCTGAGTCGCTGGATCGGCGGCTTCACGATGTGGTGGGAGCTGGAGGGCGACCTGCGCGGCGCGGTCGACGCCCAGCGGGGCTGGGCGCACGCGCTGGCCCACGGAGCGGACGCGATCGCCTCGCTGGCCCGCAGCCGCCTCCTCGGCACCGCCCAGGCGCGGGCGCTCCTCGGCAGCGTGGTGATCCGGCTGCGGACGACCGACGGCTGGGCGCTGCTCGCCTCCGAGGACGACCGGCTGGCGTACGCGACGATGGCGCTCCTGCATCGGGGTGACCTGTCGGCGGCGGATCTCGACGGGGTCATCGCCCCGCTCCACATGCTCGGGCGGCAGCGCCTGCGGGTGGACCTCGATCCGGAGGCGTGTGCCTGGATCAACTCGCTGAACTGGCTGCGGGCGCTCTACCTCCAGCTCGGCCTCGGCGTCCAGGCGATGCCCTGGTACGCCCCCGACAACCACTTCGACCGGCCGATTCCCGAGCGCCAGCAGATGCTCGCCGTCGTCGAGAGCGCGCTCCGCGAGTACTCCAGCTGGTTCGCCGACCGCTGAGCCGACCGCTGAGCAGGCCGCTGAGCAGGCCGCTGAGCCCCGCCCAGCTGAGCAGGCCGCTGGAGCCTCGCTGAGCGACACGCTGGACAGTCCGTTGAGCACACCGGGGTTGCCCCGGCGCGCTACCGTTGCGCCCATGTCCGTCGTGGCCGCGTACCGGTGGGTCTTCGCCCTGCTGGGCTTCACCGTGGCCACCGCCGGACTCGCCGGGCCCAGCGCGTTCGGCGCGATCGTCGGCGGGCTGGCCGCGGCCGCCGTCGTCACGGTCGTCGCCGTCCAGCTCGCCCGCCGGTCCGTGCCCGTTCCCGTGCGTGCCCGCCAGACCCTGCGGCACTGGGAACGGCGGGAGACCCCGCTGCGCCTGACCGACCCCGACGCGCCCGGTCGCGCCCGTCCTCGAGCCCCGTCCGCCTGACGCCCGCTTCCGCGTCCACCGTCAGGCTTCTCTCTCCCGTCAAGGGGCTCACTCATGCATCCGCTCGACAGCGCGGCTCAGGCTGCGCAGACTCTGCTCGTCCAGCTCGCGGCCCTCCTCACCCCGGTGGGTGGCACGGTCGCCGCGATCATCGGAGCCACGGCCCTCCTCCGCCTCGCGTTGCATCCGCTCACTCGCTCAGCGGTACGCGTAGAGCGCGCGAAGGCAGCGCTCGCGCCGAAGCTCGCACCACTGCGCAAGAAGTACGCCGACGACCCGGCCACGTTGATGGAGAAGACCCTCGAACTGCACCGTGCTGAGGGGATCTCGCCGTTCGCCGGTTTCCTGCCGCTGCTGGCCCAGGCGCCCTTCTTCCTCGTCTTGTTCCATCTCTACAACAGTTCGAAGATCGGCGGCCGGCCGAACGCGCTGCTCTCGGACACCATGTTCGGGGCGCCCCTGAGCACCCGGTTCATCGGCGAACTCGGTGCTCTCGGCGTACCCATAGTGATTTTCGCGGGACTTTTCGCGGCGCTGGCGGCGGTCGCGTGGCTGATGTCGCGGCGGTCCGCGCGCCTGCTGGCGCTGACGGATCCGCCGCCCACCGGGGTGCTCGCGGCCTTGCCTCGCATCCTGCCGTTCACCGTGCTGATCAGCGCGATCTGGCTGCCACTGGCGGCCGTGCTGGCCCTGCTGACCACGACGGCCTGGACGGCGGCCGAGAACACACTGCTCAAACGAGGCATGCCAACAGCGCCTCCGGCGCGCCGGTAGGGGTGGACAAACAGGGCGCTCGCCCGCGAAAATGCCTCGCGTCGCGCAAACCGCGGCGGGGCGCGAGCGTCCTGCCCTCACCCCTGCCCGCGCGGCGAGAGGGAGCGAACCGGTGAGCGTGGACCAGGACTTCGGCGGCGATCACACCGGGACCACGCTGTGGCGGGACGGCTGGCCGGTCTACGACCGCGGGGAGACTGTCTGCGTCGTCGGGGCGGGGCCGAGCGGGCTGACCGCGATCAAGAACCTGAAGGAAGCCGGGTTCGGCGTCGACTGCTACGAACGGGAGACCGGGGTCGGCGGCGCGTGGAACTGGCGGCACGACCGCAGCCCGATGTACGCGAGCACGCACCTGATCTCGTCGAAGCCGCTCACCCAGTTCCCCGACTTCCCGATGCCGGACGACTGGCCCGACTATCCGCATCACGCGCTGGTGTTGTCCTATCTGGAGCGTTACGCCGACCACTTCGAGCTGCGGCCGCACATCTGGTTCGGCACCGAGGTCGTGAAGGTGGAGCCGGCCGACAACGGCAAGTGGGACGTCACCACTCGCAGCACCAGCAAATACGGTGGCGCCGAACGCATCCACCGGTACGCCGGGGTGATCGTGGCCAACGGGCACAACTGGTCGCCGAAGATGCCCACCTATGAGGGCATCGAGGACTACCGGGGCAACGTGCTGCACGCGAGCGCGTACAAGGACTCGGCGCAGCTGCGGGGCCGCCGGGTCCTCGTGGTGGGCGGCGGCAACACCGGATGCGACATCGCGGTGGAGGCGGCGCAGCAGGCGGCCCGCTGCTGGCACTCCACCCGCCGCGGCTACTGGTACGCCCCGAAATACGTCCTCGGCCGCCCGACCGACCAGGTCAACGACCAGCTGCTCGCGCTGCGCGCGCCGATGCGGCTGCGCCAGTGGTTCGCCCACCGGACGCTGAAGCTGGCGGTCGGCGACATGACCCGGTTCGGGCTGCCCAAGCCGGATCACAAGGTCTACCAGAGCCACCCGGTCGTCAACAGCCAGCTGCTCTACTACGTCGGCCACGGCGGCATCGCGCCGGTGCCGGAGATCGCCCGGTTCCACCGGAACTCCGTCGAGCTGACGGACGGCCGCCAGATCGAACCCGACCTGGTCGTGCTCGCCACCGGCTACCTGCCCCGGTTCGACTTCCTGGAGCCCGAGCTGCTCGGCATCGACCAGCGCGGCAAACCCACGCTCTACCTGCACACCTTCCCGCGCCGCCACCCGACCCTCGCGGTCGCCGGACTGGTGCAGCCGGACGCCGGGGTGTTCCCGCTCGCCCACTGGCAGTCCGTCGTGTTCGCCCGCTACCTGCGCGCCCGGCAGAACGCTCCGCAGCGCGCCGCCGAATTCGGCCGCCGGGTGGAGAAGGAAGCGGCCGGCACCTGGCACGAGGGGCGTACCACCGACTCGACCCGGCACTGGTTCGAGGTCAGCCACGGTCTCTATCTGCGCGAGCTGCAGCGGGCCATCGACACCCTGGAAGGATCGCGATGACCGTCTCGGTGCTGCGGCTCAAGGAGTGGGCCCACCCGGTCGCCCCGGTACGCCGGGAGGTGCTCAGCGCCACCCCGGAACTCGACGAGGGCCGGCCGCCGGTGCTGTTCGTGCCCGGATTCGGCCACGGCGCCTGGGCGTACGCCGAGCACTGGCTGGAACACACGGCGTCGCGCGGCTTCCCGGCGTACGCCGTGAGCCCGCGCGGGCACGGGGCGAGCGAAGCGGCCCCGAAGGCCGACCTCCGGGCGTACGCCCACGACGTCGTGCAGGTCGCGGCCAGTCTGCCCCGCAAAGCGGTCCTCGCCGGGCACGGCGCCGGGGCGCTCGTCGTCACGCACGCGCTGGCCCGGTACCCCGCCCGAGCGGCGGTCCTGCTCTCGCCGGTGCTGGGCGGTGTCTCCACCGCGCTGCGCAACCCCGGGCTGGTGCTGCCCGCCCTGTTCGGCGGGGGACTGCGGCTGCCCGCCGGTCAGCTGTTCAGCCGGGAACTCCCCGTCGCCGCCGCCCGCGCCTACGCCAAGCGCCTCGGCCGCGCCAGTACGCGCGCGCAATGGCAGCTGCTGCGCGGCGTCACCCCGGAACGCGCCGTCGGCGACCCGCCCGTGCTGGTCGTGGGCAGCCCCGACGACAAGATCGTCTCACCGTCCGCGTTGAAGGACGCCGCCCGGGCGTACGGGGGAGCGCCGCTGCTGTTCCCGGGCATGGGCCACGACCTGATGCTGGACGCCCGCTGGCGCGAACCGATCGACGCCACCCTCGACTGGCTCGAAAAATCCCACTAACTCGTTCTTTCCGCGTGCTCGTTCTTTCCGCGTGATCATGAACTAACGGTCGTGATCGACCGGTGTGTCGTGTTCGTGGCACCCTGATCGACTCCCTAGCGCTCTGATCGACTCGAACGCGGTGGGTGCCGTAGGTGATCATGCCCGCCGGGGAGTGATCAGGGTCTGGTGGACACGACACACCGGTCGATCACGCACATAAGTTCATGATCACGCGGAAAGGGGCGCGAGCGGAGCGAGCACGGGGCGGCGCGAGCGGAGCGAGCGGGCGCGGGGCGAGCGTCAGACGACGGCGCCGTCGTCGGGGAGGTCGGGTTCATCGGGGCCGCCCGGCCGGAGCCGCATGATCAGCAGCGCTGCCCCGCCGATGATGCCGAGCAGGCCGAGCACCATCCCGGACTGGTCGCCGAGCGGCAGGAGGCCGGGTTTGAAGAACAGCAGCACTCCGCCGATGATCGCGATGACCCCGATGATCGCCTGCGCGGAGATGCGCGGCAGTGGGGGCGGCGGTGGCGGGACGAAGGGTTCTTCGTCGTCTGGGAGGTCGGCGCCGAATGTGTCGAGCCCGTCGAGCAGGGAGGGCTCGGGCTGGTTCAGGATCGGCCCGTTGGCCGGGAACAGTGGTCCGGTGGGTCCGGCCGGAGCGGCCGGGGCCGGCTCGGCTGGGGTGGCGGGGGTGAGGTCTTCACTCTCCGGCCAGGTCACTTCGGCGGGCGCGGCGTCGTAACTCGCGACAATCTGCGCAAAAGCGGCATCCACCTGATCCGAGGAGCGCCCGTCAGGGTCGCCGACCACAGACATCAGGCCCTCCCTCAGGTCGAACATGGTCGCGCCGGACCGGCCGCGGGAAGACGGGGCGGTGGACGCGGGGACATTTCAGTGTGACACGGGGGGAGCGAGATTGTGCAGTGCGTTGTGGCGTGCCGCATCCGCTGCATAGGCTCTGACTGAACTCCCGGCGGCTCGCCCCGCGGGGCTCCCCGGCGGGAGGATCACTGAGGCACGCCGACGTCACGGAGAGGACCACGTGTTCTACTGGCTGCTCAAGTACGTCATCCTCGGCCCCGTGTTGCGGCTGATCTTCCGGCCGCAGGTCGAAGGGCTCGACAACGTGCCCAGGCAGGGCCCCGCGATTCTGGCCAGCAACCATCTGTCCTTCTCGGACTCGATCTTCATGCCGCTGGTCGTGCCGCGGAAGGTGACCTTCGTGGCCAAAGCGGAGTACTTCACGGAGAAGGGGATCAAGGGCCGGCTCAAGAAGATGTTCTTCGTGGGCACCGGCACCATCCCGGTCGACCGCTCCGGTGGGCGTGCCGCCCAGGCCGCCCTCGACACGCAGTTGCGCGTACTGAGGTCGGGGGAGATCGCCGGTATCTATCCGGAGGGCACCCGCTCGCCCGACGGGCGGCTCTACCGCGGTAAGACCGGCGTGGCCCGGCTCGCCCTGGAGAGCGGCGCTCCGGTGATCCCGGTGGCGATGCTCAACGCCGACGAGGTCCAGCCGCCTGGCAAGGTGCTGCCCAAGGTCATGCGGGTCAAGATCCGGTTCGGCGCGCCGCTGGACTTCAGCCGGTACGAGGGCATGGCGGGGGAGCGGTTCGTCGAACGGGCCGTCACCGACGAGATCATGTACGAGCTGATGGAACTCTCCGGCCGCGAATACGTCGATCTCTACGCCGCCAAGGTGAAGTCGCAGCCGGTCGCCGCCCCGATCCAGCCCGCCGTCGTCTAGCCAAGCCGGTGTGACGGCAAGACGGCCCGTCACGGCAGCAACCTGGGCGCGCCGTTACGCTCGGCGAAGGCGCGTACCTGCCGCTCGACGCCGTCGTGGCGGGCATCGGTGACGGGCAGGACGCGCAACGCCGCCGACAGGGCCAGCACCTCGTCGCTGGGCGTACCGATCTTGGCGTAGATCTCGGCCGCGGCCAGGTAGTGCCCGCCGGCCTCGGCCGGATCCTCGGCGAGCGCGCCGGCCATGGTCGACAACGCCGCCTCGATCCACGGCGTACGCCGAGTGGACCGTTCGAACATGGCCCGAGCCTGTCGTGCCCCGGCCGGGCCGAGCAAGGCGGCCGCGTGCGCCGCCCCGGCGGACCACTCGCAGAACGTCATCATCTCGGTCTGCGACCAGTCCTGCTCCAGTTCGTCGAGGAGCGCCTGCGCCTCCTCCGTCCGGTTCTGCAGGACCCGGCACAGGGCGGCGTGCGCGAGCGCCGAGCGCAGTACGCGGTGGAATCCCGAGCGCCGTGCCCCGATCAGGACGGTCTCGATCGGGTCCTCGCCGTCGATCTCCACCGGTTCCCCGCGCAGGACGCGCATCCAGGCGCCGATCGCGATGGCGTGGAGGTCCCACTCCTCGGTCGGGCGGCGCATCACGACGGCGGTCGCCCCGATCGCGTCGGTCCAATCGCCGGCCATGTAAGCGTTCTGGGCCTGCTCGTTGTAGCTGGGCGACAGGGCGTGCCCGCCACCGCGTACGCTCGCCCGCACCTCGCTGAGCAGTCGCAGGTTGGCCGAGACGTCGCCTTCCTCCAGATACACCCAGGCCAGGTTGCTCGCCGCGCGCCGCCAGCTGCTCAGCTGCGCGCGCCGGCAGTCCTCGGTCGTCTTGTGCAGCTCGTCGAGGGCGTCGGGCTCGCCGGCCATGTACCGCGCGACCTCGATCGTGATGCGCGCACTGGCTTCCGCCTCGGCGAGATGCAGGCTGCGGGCGGTGTCGGCGGCCCCGCGCGCGGCGGCGATCGCCGGCTCGAACTCGAAGTCCAGCATCCGGGCCCGTGCCAGCTCCAGCAGGGCCTCCATCATCTGCGGGCTGTCCGGCAGGCCTTCGAAATAGCCGACCGCGCGGCCCAGCCAGTGCAGCGTCTCGGCGCGGTCCGCGCGGGACCAGGCAGCCTGCCCCAGCAGGGTGCAGCCCCGCGCGGCCCCGGCCACGTCGCCCGCCGCCGCCAGCTGCTCGGTCAGCAGGATCAACCGCGCGACACCCCCGTCGTTCAGGAACGCGTCGCCGTCCCGGTAGAAGTCGATCTCGGCCGCGAGTAGCTCCAGCCCCGCGTCCGGGTCGAGCTTCATCCCGAGGGCGCGGGCCAGGAGGGTCTGCGCGGTCTCCAAAGCGTGCAAGTTGTACGCACGGCGCGCGGCGAGTTGCAGCGCCTCCCGAGCGGGCCGGGCGAACGGCGCCGGATCCTGGCCGAGCGTACGGGTGATCTCGTGAGCCGCCCAGCGATGGTTGGCCAGGACCTCGGCGACGTCGTGCAGCCGCCCGTCGGTCGTCCGCTCCAGCCAGTCCGCCGTACGCTGATGGCACTGCACCCGTTCCGACCGGGGCAGCCGCTGGTAGCAGACGTCCCGGACGAGGACGTGGCGGAAGGCGTACTCCGGCTCATCGGCCATTGTGGAACTGGCGGCCTCGACGACCAGGTCCCGTTGCTCCAGCCGGTGCAGGGCCCGGATCACCGGCTCGGTCGGCAGCCCCGAGGCGGCCGCGATGGCGCCCGGCCAGAACTGCGTCCCGACGACCGCCGCCGCCTGGAGGACCACGCGATCGGTCGGCTCCAGCAGGTCGAGGCGGTTGGCGATGACGGCCTGCACGGTCTGCGGCATCCGGGTGGCGGTGTCGCTCTCCAGCATCCAGGTCGGCCCGACCGGGCGCAGCTCGCCCCGGTCCACCAGCATCCGGACGTACTCGTGCGCGTACAACGGATTGCCGCCGGCCAGCTCGACCAGGGGATCGAGGCTGGCGCTGGGGAAGGCGGCGTGGCCGAACATCTGCGCGTACATGGTGGAGATGTCCATGTCGCGCATCGGACCGAGCGAGATGGACGCGGCGCCGGTGATGGCGCTGGTCCAACTGGGGTGTCGTTCGCGAAGCTCCGGCCGGGCCGTCGCGATGACCATGAGCGGCAGGCCCTTGCCCGCGCCGCAGAGCATCTCGACGAAGCGCAGCATCGCTTCGTCCGCCCAGTGCATGTCCTCGAAGACCAGCACGGTCGGGCCGGAGGCGGCTAGGACCTGGAGGAAGCGACGCCAGGCCGACTCGGTCTCGGACTGGGGCAGGCGCGACCCGGCGAGGCCGAGCAGCGGGCCCATGGCGTCGGCGAGGCGGTCGGCCTCGCCCTCGCCGCCGAGCCGGAGCAGGGCGGCCGACAGGCGTTCCCGCGCCGTGGCGTCGTCGTCGGTGTCCAGTACGCCCAGCTCGGCCTTGACGATCTCGGCGAGCGCCGCGTAAGTGACGTTCTCCCCGAACGGCGGACAGTGGCCGACCAGCCAGCGGATGTCCTGGCCGGGCAGCCGGGCCGCGTAGCGGGACAGTTCCCGCAGCAGGCGGCTCTTGCCGATGCCGGCCACCCCGAAGATGGTGACGAGCTGCGGCGCCCGGTCGGCGATCATCCGGTGCAGCGCAGTGGTGAGCATGCCGCGCTCGTGGTCGCGGTCGACCATCGGCGTCGACTCGTCCCGTTCGCCGACCCGCAGCCGCCCGGCCCCGGTCGCCAGCCAGATGTGGCTGGGGGAGCGCTTGCCCTTGAGGATCGCGGGCGGCTGGGCGGCGTATTCGATCTCGTTCTGGGTGGCGTCGTAGGTCAGCTCGTCGACGAGGACGCCGGTGGGCGGGCAGGCCGCCTGGAGCCGGGCGGCCGTGTTGACGACGTCGCCCGCGACGATGGCCTGGCCGCCGTCGCGCGCGGCGGTGACGTCGACGAGCGCTTGACCGGTGGCGACGCCGACCCGGAAGGACAGGTCGGCCACCGGCCCGGCCTGCTGGGTCAGCGCCCGCTGGACCTCCAGCCCGGCCCGGACCGCGCGGAGGGCGTCGTTCTCGGTCGCGACCGGGGCGCCGAAGATGGCCATGACCGCGTCCCCGATGTACTTCTCCAGGACGCCGCCGTGCTGCCTGACCACCCGGCGGACCACGCTGAAGTACTCGTGCTGAGTCCCCCTGACCTGCTCAGGATCGAGCTGCTCGGCGAACGGCGTGAAGTCCACCATGTCGACGAACAGCACGGTGACCATCCGCCGGTCCTCGCGCGGAGCGGCGGGCAGGGAGACACCGAGGCGCGCGCCACAGCCGGTGCAGAACGCCGCCAGCGGAGCCGCTTGACGTCCACACTGGAGACAGAAGACGGCCAGGCTCGCGCCACAGCCGCCGCAGAACTTGTCCTCCGGGCCGGCCGCACGCGAGCAGGTCGGGCACGTGACAGAAATCGTCTTCTCCAAGCTTGGGGTGTCCAGTATCGGCGAAAGCCCAGGCAGTACAAAGCCATGCTGTAGGGAAACCGACTCCACGCCGCCAAAGTTCGGCGCGATGGATACAGTTCTGCCAGCCTGATGGGCCAAGGCGCGAGGGAGGCGGCCGGTGCTGGTGCGACTTGCGGCGGAGTGGACCGATCCGTTCGGGGTTGATCACCACGCCGGTGACGTCGTGGACATCGATGTGATCACCCTCGCCGAACTTGAACAGAGAGGAGTGGTCCAAGCGATGAGTAACGAGCCCGAAGAGTGGTCTGGTCCCGGCGAGGAGTCCGAGGAGGCCGCGCAGGAGTGGTCGGGTCCCGGCGCCGCCGAGGAGACCGAGGTCGAGGAGTGGTCGGGCCCCGGCGCGGCCGAGGAGACCTCCGACGACGAGTGAGTCGTCACGAAGGCCCGGTGGCAGCTGCCACCGGGCCTTCGTTCGTTCTACGCCCTTGTTCCACGCCGGCGATGCCGGCGGCGGTCAGCGGTCGGCCATGCCGGCCCGGCGACGCAGCGACGCCAGGTCGGTCACCACGATCCGCCGGCCCTCGGTACGCAGCCAGCCGCGGCTGGCGAACGAGCCGATCGCCTGGTTGACGCTCTGCCGGGAACCACCGGCCATCTCGGCCAGCTGGCTCTGGTTCAGCTCGATGGTGATCATCGGCGCCTGACTCTCCCCGGCCAGTCGGACCAGCGTCTTGGCCACCCGACCCGGCAGGTCGAGGAAGACGTAGTCGGCGTTCTGGTCGGTCAGTCGCCGGATCAGCCCACCCAGCGACCGCATCACCGCGTCGAGGATGCGCGGATGCGTGTGGACCAGTTCCATGAAGGCGCCCCGGCTCAGCGCCAGGGCGGAACAGTCCTCAAGCGCCTCGGCCGAGGCCGAGCGGGCCGAACCGTCCAGAAGCGACACTTCACCGAAGACGTCCGGCGGCCGCATGACCGAGAGCACCGCGCGTTCCCCGGTCGGCGCGGTGCGGAACACGGCCACACTGCCCCGCTTGAGGACGATCAGCGACTCACCCGGGTCGTTCTCCACGAACAACAGTTGGCCGCGACGGTACGTACGCGGCACGGCGGCCGCGATGAGCCGCTGCCGCGCCTCCGGTTCCAGACCCGCGAACATCTCCACGCCGGTGAGCGCATCAGCCGGCTCTGGAAGCCGCATCTCCACGGCGCCACCCCTCCCCGCCGGCTTCAGCATTGCCGGTCTTTCCCCTCGGGCCACACCGATCCGGTGCGACCGCCCTCCCAGATCATCGTCTGCCGACCGGGTGTTGTACACCCCCAGGTGGCGGTCATGCATGCCACTCCCGGGTTATCGTCGGTGATGGATCTGCGGTGAGAGTGCCATAATCCGGCCCATGCGCGTACGCACGCGGTGCGACAACGCCCGCACGAAGCGCGACGGCCAAGGAATCCCCCATGGCCGCTGACGATACGGTGCGCGCTGCCTTGCGCGCGGCATGGCATCTTCCGCCGGACGGCTGCACTCGGTTGGCCGGAGGGATGACCTCAGCCACCTGGTCGGTGCGATCGGGCTCCCGCCGATACGTGGCCAAACTGGTCCCACCCGAGGCGCGTACCTCTTTCGAGGCCGGGCTGATGCTCGCCGAACGCCTCTGTGCGGCCGGAGTGGACGCCGGCCGGCCGGTACGCGCGGCGGACGGGTCGTTGTGCGTACCGGTGCCGGACGGGGCGCTGGCCTTGCTCGAACACATCGACGGCCGGCCGCTCGACGGCGCGGACCCGGTCGACCAGCGGTGGTGGGGCGACCGCCTCGGCTCCGTCCACCGGATACTCGTCGACGTCTCCCTACCCGGACTGACCCCGTGGCACTGGGTACGCGAGGACGCCCCGCACCTGAGCCTGGAGCCCTGGCTGCGCCCGGCCGTCGCCGACGCCGTCCACGCGTTGGCCCGGTTGCAGGTCACCGATCGGCTGACGGTCGGCGCCCTGCACGGCGACCCGTTCTTCGAGGCGTTCCTCCTCGATCGGGCGACGGGCCGGATCGGCGTCATCGACTGGGGATCGGCCTGCTGCGGGCCCTTCCTCTACGACGTCGCCAGCGCCGTCATGTACGCCGGCGGCCCCGATCGCGCCGCCGGCTTCCTGGAGGCGTACGCCGCCGCCGGTCCGGTGACGGCCGCTGAGCTGGAGTCGGCGCTGCCGGTGCTGCTGCGCTTCCGCTGGGCCGTGCAGGCCGACTGGTTCGCCGCCCGGATCGCGGCCGGCGACGTCACCGGCGCGGACGACGACGGCAACCGCAAGGGGCTGGCCGACGCACGCCGTGCGCTCGCCGGGTGGAGTTAGGACTTCGCGCTACGCCTTCTCACGCAGATGCGCCAGGACCAGCGGATCGATCCGGCCCGGGATCATGCGCTCCTCCAGGTTCTCGATCCCGGCCCAGTCCGCCAGCGCGACGTCGAGGTCGGCGTCGGTGTGGCCGCGATCGGCCAGCAGCGCGCGTACCTCCTCGGCCAGCTCGCCGGACAGGTCCAGCAGCGAGTCCGGGTCGGCCTTCTCGAACAGCAGCGCGTGGAGGTCGAGCAGCCGGGCCAGCTCGCCACAGGGATCGGGATGGTCGTCCACCCGCAGATCGACCGCGACATCACTGGTGCCGCCGTAACCGGCGCCCGGGGCGACGACGTAAACCGCCGCGCTCTGCCGGCCCCGGCGGTCGCCGCCCGCGGCGTCCCCCGCGCTCAGTGCGCGCACCAGCCGCCGGGCCAGCGCCATCGCCGAGTCGCCCGGCGTACCGTGATCGCTCGCGAGGAAGGCGTCCCGCATCGCGTCGACGACTTCCGGTCCGGTGAGGATGTTCCCCTGGACGGCGTACCCGTCGCCCGCGACGCCGCCCGCCCACTCGTGACACCCCGAGCCGGTGTAGGTCGCGCCCTCGCCGAACTTGCCGACCACGCCCAGCTGCCGTTGGTCCCGGCCCGGGTCGGCAGCCGTCAATCCGGCCACGACCTCCGCCGCCGCCACCTGCGTACCCAGTAGTGTGAGCCCCTGCGGGCGGTAGGCCAGGTTCGCGTAGGACTGGGTGGCGAGCGCGCCGACCCCGGCCTGAGCGGCCGGGACGACCGCCCCCGCGGCCAGGAACTTGCTGGCCACCGCGACACCGTGGGCCAGCCCGTCGCTGGAGCGCGCAACGATCGAGAAGGTCATGCCGGAACAGTAAGGGGACTCATGCCGTACCGCTACTTCTACGACTGTGAGTTCATCGAGGACGGGGTCACCATCGACCTCGTCTCGATCGGTGTCGTGGACGAGCACGGCCGCGAGTTCTACGCGATCTCCAGCCAGTTCGACCCGACCAAGGCGATCCCCTGGGTACGCAAGAACGTGCTCGACAAGCTGCCGTCACCGGGCAACCCGGCGTGGCGGTCCCGCGAACGGCTCCGGGACGACCTCCTGGCGTTCCTGACCGAGCCGCTGCGGACCGACCCGGACGGCGAACTCGAACTGTGGGCCTGGTACGCCGCCTACGATCATGTCGCGCTCGCCCAGCTTTGGGGCAACATGCAGGCTTTGCCGAGGATCATCCCGCGATTCACCAAGGATCTGCGTCAGCTGTGGGACGACGCCGGCCGCCCGCCACTGCCCTCGGCCGAAGCCGCCCGGCACGACGCGTTGGTCGACGCCCGCCACAACCTCGCACGGTGGCAGGCCATGACAGGTTTCCGGCAAGTTACCGGAAAGTAGCCACCAGTTCGCCCGGGGCGAGTGGAAACAGCCCAGCTAGGGGCGATACAGTGCGCAATTGCGGCCCGCCCCGGGCCGGCAGCGTCGCCGATCATGTTGCTCTGGGGCTCCACCACGGGCTTGGTATATGCACCCTCGAAAGGGATCGAGATGCGTATCGGTGTTCTCACCGGCGGGGGCGACTGCCCCGGTCTCAATGCAGTCATCCGCGCGGTCGTCCGCAAGGGTGTGGGAACCTACGGGCACGAGTTCGTCGGGTTCAAGGACGGCTGGAAGGGTCCGCTGGAGGGCCTGACCAAGCCGCTCGGCGTCCAGGAGGTGCGCGGCATCCTCCCGCGAGGCGGCACCATCCTCGGCTCGTCCCGGACCAACCCGTTCAAGATCGAGGGCGGCGTCGAGCAGATCAAGAAGAACCTCGCCGAGATGGGTGTGGACGCGCTCATCGCGATCGGCGGCGAAGACACCCTCGGGGTCGCGACGAAGCTCCACGAACTCGGCGTCCAGGTGGTCGGCGTACCGAAGACCATCGACAACGACCTCGGCGCCACCGACTACACGTTCGGCTTCGACACCGCCGTCAACATCGCGATGGAGGCGATCGACCGGCTCCACACGACGGCCGAATCCCACCACCGCACAGTCGTGGTCGAGGTCATGGGCCGCCACGCCGGCTGGATCGCCCTGCACTCGGGCCTCGCCGGCGGCGCCAACGTCATCCTCATCCCCGAGCGGCCGTTCGACCTGGAAAAGGTCGTCGACCACGTGGAGAACCGGTTCCGGACCAACTACTCGCCGATCATCGTGGTCTCCGAAGGCGCGGTCCCGGCCGAAGGCGACATGATCACCCTCGGCGGCGAACTCGACGCGTTCGGCCACGTCCGCCTCGGCGGCATCGGCACCTGGCTCGCCGAGCAGATCGAGAAGCGTACGGGCAAGGAAGCGCGGGCGGTCGTGCTCGGCCACACCCAGCGCGGCGGAACGCCGACGGCGTTCGACCGGGTCCTCGCGACCCGCTTCGGGCTCCACGCGATCGACGCGGCGCACGAGGGGGACTGGGGCAAGATGGTCGGCCTCGCGGGCACGGACATCGTCCGGGTTCCGCTGATCGAGGCTACTCGGGAGCTCAAGACTGTTCCGGTGGAGAAGTACTCCGAGGCTGAGGTTCTGTTCGGCTGAGGTTTCGCTCGCTCGTGAAGGCGGGGGCGGAGTAACCCACTCCAGGCGGTCAGGCTTGATCCTTCCGTGGGTTACTCCGCCCCCGTCGCGTTCGCCGTCGTGGGTGGTTGGGGCTAGTGGGGTTGGACGGGATGGGTATGCACACCGTTGCCGTAGTGGGTGCGGGGAAGATCGGTGAGGTTCTGCTCTCCGGTCTGGTGAAGGCGGGCTGGCCCGTTGACCGTTTGATCGCCACAGCCCGGCGTCCGGAACGAGCCGACGAGCTTCGGTCTCGGTACGGCGTTCGAGTGCTGGAGAATGCGGAGGCGGTCGCCTCGGCTGACGTCGTCGCGATCGCGGTGAAGCCGCAGGACGCCGGCGCTCTGATGGCTGAGCTTGGGCCGCTCATGAGTTCGGACAAGTTGCTCGTTTCGCTGTGTGCCGGCCTGCCCACGTCGTTCTTCGCGAAGTATCTCCGGGACGAGGTCCCCGTTGTTCGGGTCATGACGAACACGCCAGCGCTTGTCGATGAGGCTATGACGGCCATCTCGGCGGGGGCGCATGCGACTGCCGCGCATTTGTCGCTGGCGGAGGAGATGTTCAAGCCGCTGGGGCGGACTATACGGTTGCCTGAGTCTCAGCAGGACGCGGTTACCGCGTTGAGCGGGTCGGGGCCGGCTTACTTCTACTTCCTGGTCGAGGCGATGACGGATGCCGGGATTCTGCTCGGGTTGCCGCGGCAGGTGGCGCACGATCTGATCGTGCAGACCGCCATCGGCTCGGCGGTGATGCTGCGGGACTCGGGGGAGCACCCCGTCAAGCTGCGCGAGGCGGTCACCTCGCCGGCCGGCACGACGATCTCCGCGATCCGTGAGCTGGAGAACCACGGCGTACGCGCGGCGCTGCTCGCCGCGCTGGAGGCGGCCCGGGACCGGGCGCGCGAACTCGCCGCACAGAACACCTGACAGCCCGTCACCCTTGCGTGGGTGGGATGCCCGGATTGCGTGAATGAATCCGGTTCAGCCTTCCGTCTCGGTCTTGCGCCGCCTTACCGTCGGTTCAGGTCCGAACACAGTGGAGGCGATCATGCGTCGAGCAGTCATCTTCTCGGGCACGGTTCTCGCCGTACTCGCGGTATCTTCCCCCTCGTACGCGTTCGCTCACAACGCGGTGCGAAACCCGGTCTGGCACGCCGTTCTCGACGTCTTGACGCTCGCGGTGGTCAGCGCTCCACTGTGGACGGCGTACGCCTGGGGCGGCCGGCGGCGTGGCGCCCTCATGGCGTTGATCGGGCTCGTGCAACTCCCCGTCGCCGTGATCGGGTTCGTCCCGATCGCCAACCCAGTCCTGCACACGGTCCTCTTCGGATTCGCGCTGACGGTGACCGTGGCAGCCATCGTCTCCGTCCGCCGGCTGTCGCGAGCCGGCCAGGAGACGCCCGTACGCGCCGGACACTGACCCGCACGGGGTCCGGCGCACCTTCCCGCTGTCGGCCGCGACTGTGTGAGGGGCAGTCGTGGTCGACGGCGGCCGGCTGCGTTGATCAGGGAGCCGCGGAGTCGATCAGGGCGCTGTGGACACGACACGCCGGTCGACAACGACCGAAGGTTCATGATCAACCGGAAAGGGTGGGGGAAGGGCGGCGAGGACGAGGGTGGGGTCGGGGCAGCCGGGGTGGGGATCCGTCCAGGACCCGTCCGGCTGCCGATAGGCCGTCCAGCGACAGTGCGCTTCATCGGCGTACCCCCAGGCCATGAAGATCTCGCTGGCGCCGAAGCGATAGACGCCGACGGTCGCGACTCGCGCGGAGTCGGGGCGGCTGTAGTAGGTGGCGTGGAGACCGGGCACCGGGATGCCCTCGACGGTGACGTCGAAGGCCTCCCGGTGCGGTCGGTAGAGCGCGAGGTCGGGCCTCACGGGCAGGCCGAGCCCGTGCAGCGGCGGGCCGTGGCGAGTTTGTCGCGCAACGCGTCGCCCAGCTTGCGGTCGGCGTCGGAGACCTTGCCGTGCAGGACGTTCGTCAGCTCGCCGGGATCGATGTCCGTGTGGTACAGCTCGCGGAACGTGGTCTTGCCCTGCTCGTCGTAGTTCTCGAGGTAGTGCGTCTTGCCGTCCCACAGCGCGGCCCAGGTCGGCACCTTCGAGTTCTTGAGGTCGTACCAGTACTCCGTCAGAACCGGCCCGCTCCGCGCTGGGCCGAGCAGCGACCGCCCGTCCTGCTTGCCGCCGCTCACGCCGGCCGCCGCCAGAAGCGTCGGCATGATGTCCACACTGCTGGCCATCCGGTGGTCCGTGCTCGCGGTGACGTGCCCGTCCCAGCGCAGCAGCAGGGGTACGCGCACCGAGGGCAGGTAGCCGACGAACTTCTCGGTACGCCCATGCTCGCCCCAGAGGTAGCCGTTGTCGCTGGTGAAGATGACGATCGTGTTCTTCAGGACGCCCCGCGAGTTCAGGTCGCTCAGCATCCCGTCCACGGCGTCGTCGGCGCTGAGCAGCGTACGCAGCATCTTGTGGCAGATCTCGTCGTAGGCGGCCGGATCCGGCTTGGTCCACTTGAGCCAGATCGGCTTGTCGGAGACGTCGGACTCGCCGCTCTGCAGGCACTTGCCGACGTCGGACTCGGCGTACTTCGGCTCCGGAGTGGACGGCCGGTGCGGGGAGTAGGGCGCGTAGTAGGCGAACCACGGCTTGCCGCCCGCCTGGTCGAAGCCGCGCAGCCAGCCCTTCAGCTTGTTCGCGTACCAGGTCGTCGAGTACGCGTTCACCCACTCCAGCTTGCCGTCGGTGTACGTCTTGAAGCCCTGGTAGCCGCCGTGCATGGCGCTGTAATGGTCGAACCCGGGTGGCGCGGAGTCCAGCGGCCACGAGTTCAGGAACTTGCCCGCCATCGCCGTCCGGTAGCCCGCCTTGCGGAGCAGCACCGGCAACAGCTCGCCCTGGTGCACCTGCTGCCCGTCGGTCTGCAGGTGGACGTCGGTGTTGTGGGCGTACTGGCCGGTCAGCATGCTGGCCCGGCTCGGGCAGCAGGACGGGATGCTGACCGTGGCCCGGTCGAAGTTCCGGGCGCCCCGCAACCACTTCATGGTCTTGGGCATGACCCGCATGGTGTCCCAGCGCTGGTCGTCGGTGTTGATCAAGAGGATGTTGGGCTTGGCGACCTCTGCCGCCTCCGCCGCCGGTGCTTTTCCGGCGGCTGCGGCGGTTCCCGCGGTTCCGCCGCCTACGGCGGCTGCTGCTGCTGCGCCCGCGAGGGCGAGCGCTACTACGATAAGTGGACGAATACGCACAAATCACCAGTGTTCCGCGCGATCATGAACTTACGCGCGTGCTCGCTCGGCGTGTCGTGTGACCAGCACCATGATCGTTCCTTTTCGCAGGTGATCACCTGGCGGGATGCACCCGGGCGGTCACCGTGGTTCCCCATCGCCGCACTAGGCTGCTGGCATGCGTACGGCTTCCCGTCCCGAGTGGCACCAGCTCCGGCATCCGGGCTTCGAACAGAAGATCAGGACTACGGCTGACCCGGCCGAGGCGGCCGCCCTCGGCCTTGACGAATGGCGCAAGCTGCCCCGGGCGCAGATGCCGCCGTGGGCCGACTACTCCGAGGTCGAGCAGGTCTCGAAGGTGCTGGAGGGCGTACCGTCCATCGTCGCGCCCTATGAGGTCGACCAGCTGCGGATGCGCCTGGCCGAGGTGTGCGAGGGGCGCGCGTTCCTGCTTCAGGGCGGCGACTGCGCCGAGACCTTCGCCGACAACACCGAGGAGCATCTGCTCGCCAACGCCCGGACGCTGCTCCAGATGGCGGTCGTGCTGACCTATGGAGCGTCGCTGCCGGTCGTGAAGGTGGCCCGGGTCGCCGGGCAGTACACCAAGCCGCGGTCGTCGGACACCGACGCGCTGGGGCTTCCGGCGTACCGGGGCGACATGATCAACTCGCTGGAGGCGGGCGAGCAGGCGCGGGTCGCCGACCCCCAGCGCATGATCCGGGCGTACGCCAACGCCGCCGCCGCGATGAACATGCTCCGGGCGTACCTGGGCGGGGGCCTGGCCGACCTGCACGCGGTGCACGACTGGAACCGGGACTTCGTGCGTACCTCCGCCTTCGGCGAGCGGTACGAGGCGATCGCGCGCGAGATCGACCGTGCGCTGGCCTTCATCAACGCCTGCGGGATGACCGACGACGAGGCCCTGCGCACGGTCACCCTGTACGCCTCCCATGAGGCGCTGGCGCTGGAGTACGACCGGGCGCTGACCCGGATCTCGGACAACCGCGCGTTCGGGCTTTCCGGCCATCTGCTCTGGATCGGCAACCGGACCCGCCAGCTCGACAGCGCGCACCTCGACTTCGCCTCCCGGATCGCGAACCCGGTCGGCGTGAAGATCGACCACAAGATCCCCTCCGCGGAGCTGCTGGCGATCTGCGAGAAGCTGAACCCGGACAACATCCCGGGCCGCCTCACCCTGACCTGCCGGATGGGCAACCAGTTCGTCCGGGACGAGCTGCCGCGCATCGTCGAGGTCGTCCGCGACGCCGGGCACAAGGTGGTCTGGCAGTGCGACCCGATGCACGGCAACACCCACGAGTCGTCCAACGGCTACAAGACCCGGCACTTCGACCGGATCGTCGACGAGGTCCTCGGCTACTTCGAGGTGCACAAGATGCTGGGCACCCACCCGGGCGGCATCCACATCGAACTCACCGGTGAGGACGTCACCGAGTGCCTCGGCGGCGCGCAGGCGATCGAGGACGCCGACCTGGCCACCCGGTACGAGACCGCGTGCGACCCGCGGTTGAACACCCAGCAGTCGCTGGAGCTGGCCTTCCTCGTGGCGGAGATGCTCCGTGGCTGACGCGGTGGTGGATCTCCGGTCCGACACGGTCACCCGGCCGTCGGAGGGCATGCGCGAGGCGATGATGACGGCCGAGGTCGGCGACGACGTCTTCGGCGACGACCCCACCGTCATCGAGCTGGAGCGCCGGGTCGCCGAACTGCTCGGCCACGAGGCGGCACTGTTCGCCCCGTCCGGGACGATGGCCAACCAGATCGGTCTGCAGACCCTGGTGCCACCGACCTACGAGCTGCTCTGCGACGTCGGCGCGCACATCGTCACGTACGAGCTGGCGGCGGCGGCCATGTTCGGCGGGATCAGCACGCGTACGTGGACTCCGGGCGGCAGTTCGCTCGACCTGGACCTCATCGAGTCGCTGGTCATGCCGGAGGGCTTCCGGGCGGCCGTCACCCGAGCCGTGGCCGTCGAGCAGACCTACGGCCGCGACGGCGGCACGGTCATCCCGTTCGCCTCGCTCGAGGGGCTGCGCGGGATCGCCGACCGGGCCGGGATCGCGTTGCACTGCGACGGCGCCCGGATCTGGCACGCCTCGATCGCGACGGGCATCCCGCTCGCGGCGTACGGCCGGCTCTTCGACACGGTGAGCGTGTGCCTCTCCAAGGGCCTCGGCGCCCCGGTGGGCTCGGTGCTGGTCGGCACGGCGGAGAACATCGAGCGGGCGCGGCTGATCCGCAAGCGGCTGGGCGGCGGCATGCGCCAGGTCGGCATCCTCGCCGCCGCCGGCCTGTACGCCCTCGACCACAACCTGCCGCGGCTGGCCCTCGACCACGCGAAGGCGCAGCGGCTGGCGGAGGCGTTGGCGCCCTACGGCGTGTGCGACCCGGCGTCGGTCGAGACCAACATGGTCATGCTCGATCTGCGGGAAGCCGCGATCGACGGGCCGTCACTGGCTCGGGCCGCGACCGAGGAAGGCGTCCTGTGCGCGGCGGTCGGGCCGCGTACGGTGCGGCTGATCCCGCACCTGGACATCGACGACGCCGGGATCGACCGGGCGATCGAGGTCTTCACCACTCTGCTGAAGTGAACCCGCGATGATCTAGGCGAGAAACGGTCGCCCAGGCCGCCATTTCCCGCCTAGATCATCTGCGTTCCCGCTGATCTTGAATGGAAACCGTCGCCATGGCGACGCCAACGATTCAAGATCAACGTGCCCGCTCGGGCGGATCCGTGCGTGATGGTCGCAAAAGCCACCAGCGGTATGAGGCTGAGCGCCGCGAGCACCAGCGAGACCGTGCCCCAGGCCAAGGCGGCCACGGCGAGCGCCACAGTGAAGCCGCCGAGCGTCACGACGGGGGCCCAGCGCCAGCGCGTACGCCGTGCGACGAGCTCGCCGATCGCGACCGTCGGCAGCAGCACGGCCACGGTCAGGGCGACGCCCAGCAGGGCGGCCGCGAGGATCATGAACGGACCGGCGAGCGGCCCGCCGAGGCCGGCGTCGGTGATCGTGGCGAAGACGACCAACGCCAGATATGCGAGCGCGGCCGTCACCGGGTACAGGACCCAGGCGACGGCCGCGCCGAGCAGGTAACGCGCGAGCCACACGCGCGTGAGCCTAGCGAACGAGCCGGTCAGGGCTCGGGGTGCTCGGTGACGTTCTGGAGGTAGAGCTGCTCGCCGAGGGTCTCGATCAGGTCGAGCTGCGTCTCCAGGTAGTCGATGTGGTGCTCCTCGTCCTCGAGGATGTCCTCGAAGATGTTGGCCGAGGTGACGTCGCCGACCGAGCGCATGTACTCGATGCCGCGGCGGAGGCGTTCGATCGCCTCCTCCTCGATCTTCATGTCGCACTTGAACTGCTCTTTGACCGTCTCGCCGATGCGCAGCGGGAACAGCTTCTGGAAGTTCGGCAGGGCTTCGAGGAAGAGGATGCGCTCGGCGAGCCGGTCGGCGTGCTTCATCTCGTCGATCGACTCGTGCCGGGTGTACTTCGCCAGCTTCGTGAAGCCCCAGTTCTCCTGCATGCGGTAGTGCAGCCAGTACTGGTTGATGGCGGTCAGCTCCGCCGTGAGCTGTTCGTTGAGGAATTCGATGACGCGGGCGTCGCCTTGCATGGCCGTGTGAACCTCCCAGTGAGATATCCCGGAAGGCAATCTACGCGCGTATGTCCGAAACATCGCGCTAAGGCATGAAACGGCGCGCCGAGCGCGGTCGAGCCAGAGCGTCAAGCAGGCACTGCGGAGAAGTAGTCCTCGATCATGTCGCGCAGTCGGTCGTGGCAGGTGAAGCAGTTGGTGCCCGCTTCGCACTCGTCGCCGATCTTCTCCAGGTCGTGCGCGCCGCACTGGATGGCCGAGTGAACCTCTTCCTCACTCACTCGGTTGCAGATGCACGCGTACACCGGGGTCCTTCCTGAGGGGGGCGGTTAGCCTTGCCTCAGTAAGGGTGCCCTAAAACCCCAGCTCACGCAAGATGTGGTGACACACTGCGCAGTGCCGCGAGATCATCGGCGTGGGATTCGGCCGGGGTTTCGACGATCACGGGGAGGCCGGCGGCCGCCGGATGGGCCAGCAGCTCCCGGAACGGCTCCAGCCCGATCATGCCCTGCCCGATGGCCTCGTGGCGGTCGCGCGTCGACCCCACCGGGTCCTTGGAATCGTTGGCGTGCACCAGTTCCAGCCGCCCCGGGCCGACCGCCGTGACCAGCGCGTCGAGGGTGGCCGTCATGCCGCCGGGGGTGGCCAGGTCGTGCCCGGCCGCCCAGGCGTGACAGGTGTCGAAACAGACACCCAGGGCCGGGTGGTGGTCGACGGCGGCGAAGTACTCCGCGAGGTGCTCCACCCGGGCCGCCAGCGACCTCCCGCCGCCCGCCGAGGGCTCGACCAGCAACCGCGGCCAGCCCGCCGCCGACGACTTGTCCAGCAGCGGCAGGAGCGCCTCGCGTACCTGCTTCCAAGCCTGATCGGTGTGGCTGGGGTCGACCGAGCTGCCCGCGTGGAAGACCACGCCCCGTGCGCCGATGGCCTGACCCCGGATCAGGGCGTGCGAGATGGCGGCCTCCGACTGGGTGACCGTCGCGGGCGTGGGTGATCCCAGGTTGACCAGCAGGGGAGCGTGGATGAACGACGGGATCGCGCGCTCGGCGCAGCCGGCGAGGAAGGCCCCGTCCTGGACGGGATCCCCGGCCGACTGCCGCCAGCTGCGGGCGTTGCCGATGTAGACCTGCACAGAGCCCGCGCCGACCTGATCGACGTACGCCAAAGCCGTCTTCGCCAACCCGCCGGCCGAGTTGGAGTGCACTCCGAGCATCAGACGACCCGGCAGCGGATCACGACCTGCTGCCCCTGGTTGACCATCGTGCCCGGCTTGGGGTCCATGTCGCGCACCCAGCCGCTCTCGCCCATCTGCCCGTCCACCTGTACGCCCAGGTTCATGCTCTCGAGCTGCCGCTTGGCGTCGCCGCAGCCCCAGTTCATCACGTCGGGCATGGCGAACGAGGTCTGGTTCTCGCTGACCGTCAGGGTGATCGTCTGGCCCTTCTCCACGCCCGAGCCGTCCACCGGGTCCTGGGCGATGACCTGGCCGTTGGGCTTGTCTGACTTCTGGAAGGTGATGGCGACCTTCAGCCCCATGCCTTCCAGCGTGGTGCGGGCGACGCCCTGATCCTGGCCGACCAGGTTGGGCACGGTCAGCGGGGCCTTGCCCTTGCTCAGGATGAGCGTCACCTTGTCGCCGGGCTTCAGCTCGGTGCCCACGGTCGGCTGGACCGCGATGACGGTGTTGGCGGGGACGGTGTCGCTGTACTGCCCGGCGCCCTTGACCGGCTGGAGCTTCACCGCCGACAGGTCGACGACGGCCAGTTCCCAGGTCTTGCCGACGATGTCGGGCACCTGGTAGCGCTCCGGGCCCAGGGACAGGGTCAGGTCGATGTCGCTGCCCTTGACGACCTTTTCGCCGGGTGGAGGGTTCTGCTCCAGGACGGTGTCCTTGGCGATCTCCTCGCTGAACCGGCCCTGCTCGAAGTGTGCGGTGAAACCGGCCTTGCGCGCCAGCGCCTCGGCGGAGGCGCGGTCGAGCCCGGTCAGCTTCGGGGCGGCCTCGTAGCGGCCGAAGCCGAGCCACCAGCCACCGACCAGCACCAACAGGGCCAGCACGACGAGGCTGGCGGTCAGCGCCATCCGGCCGCGCGGCGAGCCCTTCACCCGCGCGTACGCGTCGCGGGCGCGCTCGACGAGCGTCGGGTCCTCGTCGGGGTACTGCTGCTGCTGTTGTGGGGCGGGACGGCCGCGGGTGGCCGGGCCGGGTGACGGCAGCCGGGCCCAGGACGGCCGGTCCGACGGCCTGACCTGCCCGACGACCATGGTCGGCTGAGCGGACGGCCGGGCGCGGGCGGCCGCGGCGATGATCACTTCGCGCGCCTGCTGCACCTCGGCGAGCATGGCGCCCGCGTCGGTGGGCCGCAGCGCGGGATCACGCCGGGTCGCGCGGGCCACGAGGTCGTCGGTCACCGGCGGCAGCCCCGGCACGAATCGCGACGGCGGCGGCACGTCCCGGTCGACGTGCTGCCAGGCGATGTCGACCGGCCGGTCCCCGTCGTAGGGAACCCGGCCCGTGAGCATCTCGAACAGGACGATGCCGGCCGCGTACACGTCGGACCGGGGGTCGGCGACACCGCTGGTCACCAGCTCGGGAGCCACGTACGCCACGGTCGCCATGAGCTGACCGGAACCGTCGTCGGCGCTGGCCGCGACCGCGCGGGCGAGCCCGAAGTCGGCCACCTTGACGACGGCGTCGACGAGTTCCGCCGAGCCGCCCGGAGCCTCGGCGATCAGCACGTTCTCCGGCTTGACGTCCCGATGCACCAGGCCCGCGCGGTGCGCGGTGGCGATCGCGGAGAGCATCTGCTCCAGCACGGCGAGCGCCTCGATCGGGCTGAGCCGGCGGCGTTCGGCGAGCAGATCGCGCAGCGTCCGGCCCCGGACGTATTCCATCACCAGGTAGGGCAGCCCGTTGTGGTTGCCCTGGTCGTAGACCGCGACTACGTTCGGATGGGTCAACCGGGCGACGGTCTTCGCCTCGTCGGTGAACCGTTCGACGAACTGCGGGTCAGTGGCGCGACCAGTGTGAATGATCTTGATCGCGACGGTTCGTTCGAGGCGCTCGTCGGTCGCGGTGTAGACAGTCGCCATCCCGCCGCGGGCGACGCGCCCGCGGATGCGGTAGCGGCCGTCCAGCAGCGACCCGAGGAGATTGTCGGCGACCTGAGTGTCCATCGGCGTGCAGTCTAAGTCAGTCTCGGCCGTCCAGACACCATTGGGCCGTTGTACTGGACTGGAGCGCGCCGCGCCGATGGGCTCGATCACCGGGTGGCCCCGGCTCCGGGGCTCTCCGTCGACCCTGGAGTCGCTGTGGGCGAAGTCACACCGGAGGGGGACGCGGTCGGCGTACCGGACGGGCTCGGGCTGGCCGACGTGCCGGGGCTCGGCGGCTGCGTACAGCTGCACGTGGGCACCGGCGCGGGCGTGGGGACCGGCGGCTTCGGGGTCTTCGTGGTCGCGTGCGGTCGCTTCGTCACCGCGACGGGCGTACCGGGCGCCGTGGTCATCACGACCGGCACGCGTACGCCCTCCGACGGCGTCGGCGACGGGGCGGGCGCGGCATGCGCGGGCAGTCCGGCCGGGGGCGCGCCCGGATCGAGCAACGCCCGCATTCCGGTGATCATCGCGAGGACTCCGCCGGCTGACAGCGCCAGCAGCACCAGTCCCGCCGCGGCCAGCGTCGTGCGCTGCCGGGCGGGGGAGCGTACCGGATCACCTGGGCGCGGGCCCTTGGGCCGGCGGCGGCGATGGCCCTTCGGCGGCGGCGGCGCGACGGCCCGCGGGGCGCGCAACTCCACCTCGGTCTCGGACCAGGAGTCGGCCCACGGATCGGCCGGGTTCTCCCCGTCGGCCGACGAGGAGCGCTTGCGCAGGTCGTATCGGACCGAGCGCCAGGCGCCGGCCACCTCTCGCTGGATCACACGCAGGGGGTTCACGTCGCGGTTCCTCGGGTGCGGGATCCCAGCCGGGCTGGTGGATCGGCCCGGCCGATGTGGGATCGTGTACGGGTGACTGAGAACGTCTCAACGTGGGTGAACCTCCCCGACGTGGCCGAACGCTTCGGCGTGCCGATCACGAAGGTCCACCAGTGGAGGAAGGAAGGCTCGCTGCTGGCGGTGCGCCGGGACGGCGTCCTGCGGGTGCCCGCGGAGCTGGTGGCGAACGACACCGTGCTCAAGCACCTCCCCGGCGTGCTGACGTTGCTGCGGGACGCCGGGTACAACGACGAAGAGGCGCTGCGGTGGCTCTACACCGCTGACGACACCCTTCCCGGCACGCCCGCGCAGGCACTCGGCGGAGACTTGGCGCGTGAGGTCAAGCGACGCGCGCAGGCGCTCGCGTTCTAGATCTCGCGTTCTCGATGGCGCTGACCTACCTCGCGGTCCTCGCGGGCTGCCTGATCTGCGCGATCTGGCTCGAACCCGTCCTGCACGTCGGGGTGCTGCGCCAGGTCCGGCGGCTGGCGCTCACCATCGCGCCGGTCGCGGCCCTGTTCCTGATCTGGGACCTGGCCGCGGTCCACTCCGGCTGGTGGTCCTTCGACCCCGCGCAGCTCCTAGGCGTACGCATACCGGGCGGGCTGCCGCTGGAGGAGGCGCTCTTCTTCGTGGTGGTGCCGCTGTGCGCCGTGCTCGGCTTCGAGGCGGTGCGGCAGGTCCTCAAGCGATGACGTACACGGTCTCGGTGGTCCTGGGGCTGCTGGCCGCCGTCGCGATCGACCTCTGGGTGCTGCGTACGCGGCTGGTGGCCGGGGTCGTGTTCTGGGCGACCTATCCGATCGTGCTGCTGTTCCAGTTGCTGTCCAACGGCGTGCTCACCGGGCGCGGCGTCGTCGTCTACGCCGACTGGACGATCCTGGGCCTGCGGATCGCGTACGCCCCGGTGGAGGATCTGCTGTTCGGCTTCGCCCTCGTGCTGCTCACCCTGTCGGTCTGGGTCTGGCTCGGACGGCGTACGCCAGCAGGGCGATGACGGCCGCGAGCGCGGCGAAGGCCCCCGGCCCCTTCGTCAGCACGGCCAGCCCCAATCCGTTGGGCAGGACCAGGAAACACAGCCCGACCGTGACGGCTATCCGCGTACGCGTCCACGCCTCGGTCCCGGCGGCGGCCAGGACGGCCAGCGGCGCCAAGGCGTACCAGGGGTAGAAGACTGGACCGAGGACGGCCAGCGCCGCCAGCACCCAGCCGCAGGCGGCGATCACCGTCGCGGCCGGCGCCCGCCAGGACTTCCTTATCGCGTACAAGCCGATGATGAGGAGGGCGATCAGGCCGAGCGCGCGCGCCACCGTGATGGACGCGGACATCGCGTCGATCCCGAACGCGCGGAGCAGGTAGCCGACCGCCATGCCCGCGCCGGTCGGCAGTGAGGTCCACTGCTGGAGGTCCCCGGTGTCGCGCAGGCCGTTCACCCAGCCGAGGCCGAGCCCCGACGCGAGGGTGAGCGCGGCGAACGTGCCGACGCTCGCCGCGAGCGCCGCCCAGCGCTGCCGCCACGGCGGGAGCAGCAGCAGCACGAACGGCAGCGCCACCAGGGCGGTGACCTTGATCGCCACCGCGCCGCCGATCAGCACCCCGGCGATGAGCCAATCGTTCTTGCGCTTGCTCGTGGCAGCCGCAAGCCCAGCCACGATGAGCCCGGCCAGCACCGCGTCGTTGTGCGCGCCGGAGACGGCGTGCAGCGCCACCAGCGGCGTGAGCAGGCCGAGCCACCAGCCTTTCCCGTTGCGACCCAAGGTTTTCAGACCCCAGCCGAGCAGCGCGAGTCCGCCCAGCGCGATCAGGCGGAGCACGGTGACCGCGATCGTCAGCTGCGTGTCCAGATCGGTGGCGACGAACTTCGCGATCGCCACCGCAGCTCCACTCAGGACGATCGCGAGCGGGCCGTACGGCGTCGGGGTGTGCCACCAGAGCTCCGGCACACTGGGCGTCCACAGACAACCGCCGTCGGCGACGCCGAGCTTGTAGGGATCCAACCCGGCGAGCCAGATGTCGCCCTGACACGCGTACGCATACACGTCCCGGCTGGCCAGCGGCGGCGCGAACAGCAACGGCGCGAACCAGAGCACACTCGGGTTCCTGCTCCGCCACCAGATCAAGCCCAGCGCCGCCGTCGCGACCAGCCACAACAGCAGGCCGAGCTGGAACCGGCCGCTCGTGGAACCCAAGCCCGCCAGGCGGAGCGTCGGCGCGGGATCACCCGACGGCAGCGCACCGGCCAGCCACGCCGCCACCGCCAGCACCGCTGACGCCGCCAGGCCCGCTGCCGCTGCTCGCCCCGCTCCCGCTGCTCGCACCGCTCGCCCCGCCCTCGCTCGCCGCTTTCCGCGCGATGCTTTCCGCGCGATCATGAACTAACGGTCGTGGTCGACCGGCGTGTCGTGTCCGCCCCACCATGATCGATCCCGCCCGCCCGTGATCGACAGCGGCGGGCCGACGGGGACATGGTCGCATCCGCGTCCGGCGCGTGAGCGCATGGCACACTGCCCGGATGGAGATCAGCCGGCGTCGCCTGCCCGTCCTCGTCGCCGTGGCGTCGGTGCTGATCGTGGTCCTCGCGACCGTGCTGGGCTTCTGCGCCGGCCGGTCGGCGGACACCCCGGCCGGCTCGCCGACGTCAGCGATGTCGGCCTCGGCAGCGAAGACCCCGGTCTCCGGCCTGCCCACCGTGGCCGTCGCGAAGTTGCCGCAGCAGGCCCGGGACACCCTCGTGCTGATCGACAAGGGTGGTCCCTACCCGTACGACCGGGACGGGATCGTCTTCGGCAACAACGAGCGCCTGCTGCCCCAACAGACCCGCGGCTACTACCACGAGTACACGGTCCCCACCCCGGGGTCACGAGATCGGGGCGCCCGGCGGCTGGTCGTCGGCCAGGGCGGCGACATCTACTACACCGACGATCACTACGCGTCGTTCCGGCAGGTGCTCAGGTAGCCCGCCGGGTGCTGGCCTCCGCGAGCCGCAACAACATCCGCTCGCCGTCGGCGTCCAATTCCGCGCCGCGCAACGCGTCCAGCGCCGCGCCGGTCAATTCCGCGATTCTCTCCTCGGTACGCGCGAGAGCGCCCGTGCCGACGATGATCTCGCGGAGGGTGGCGACGCCCGCGGCGTCGAGGTCCGGACTGCCGAGCCGGTCGAGCAGCGCCTCCCGCTCGGCGGGGGTGGCCCGGTCGAGGGTGGCCGCGATGAGATAGGTGCGCTTGCCTTCCCGCAGGTCGTCGCCCGCCGGTTTGCCGGTGACCAGCGGGTCGCCGAACACCCCGAGGATGTCGTCGCGCATCTGGAACGCCTCGCCCAGCGGCACCCCGAACCCCGAGTACGCCACCCGCAGCGCCACCGGGGCGTCCGCGATCGCCGCGCCGAGCAGCAACGGGCGCTCGACGGTGTACTTCGCCGACTTGTACCGGGCCACGGTCCCGGCCCGGCGCATCGAGGTGTCCCCGGTCGCCTGGGTGAGCACGTCGAGGTACTGCCCGGCGGTCACCTCGGTCCGCATCGCGTCGAAGACCGGGCGGCAGCGGGCCAGCGTCACCGGGTCCAGCCCGCCCGCGTGCAGCAGTTCGTCCGACCAGACCAGGCAGGCGTCGCCGAGCAGGATCGCGGCGGATGCGCCGAAGTCGGCCGATTCGCCGTGCCAGGCGTTCTTCAGGTGCAGTTCGCTGAACCGCCGGTGGGCCGCGGGCTCGCCGCGCCGGGTGTCGGAACGGTCGATGAGATCGTCGTGGATCAGGGCGCTGGCCTGCACCAACTCCAACGACGAGACGGCGGCCACGACGGCGTCCGAGTCCACGCCGCCGGCCGCCCGATATCCCCAGTACCCGAACGCCGGCCGAAGCCGCTTGCCGCCGCCCAGCACGAGCGCGTCGATCGCGTCGGAGAGCGGGGCCAGCTCAGGGTCGATCGCGACGAGCTGGGCCCGCCGATCGGTGAGGAACGCACGCAGCGCCCCGTCCACCCGACGGCGCAGATCGGCCTCGTCGGTGGGGTGGGGCACCGCCGATGAAGTCACTCGTCAGACTCTATAGGCGTACGCCGCCTTCCTTGATCCGGGCCGGTTCCCGGTGTCATACGTCTCGGGTAGGTTCCCTTTCGTGACTGTCATCGCTGATCACGGCAACGATCACCGGGCAGAGCAGCTCGAGCCCTATCGCGGCGAGCTGACGGGTTACTGCTATCGGATGCTCGGCTCCGGCTTCGAGGCCGAGGACGCCGTGCAGGAGACCATGGTGCGGGCCTGGAAGGCGTACGACCGGTTTGAGGGGCGTTCGGCCCTGCGGTCCTGGCTCTATCGCATCGCGACCAATGTCTGCCTCGACATGGTCGGCGGCGCGCAGCGCCGGGCCCGGCCGATGGACCTCGGCCCGGCCTCGACCGCGGCCGGCCTGCCCGACGCGCCGCTGCCCGAGCCGACCTGGCTGATGCCGGTGCCGGACAGCCAGGTGCTGCCGTCCAACGGCGACCCCGCCGACGTCGCGGTCGCGCGGGACAGCATCCGGCTCGCCTTCGTCGCCGCGTTGCAGCATCTCGCGCCCCGCCAGCGGGCCGTGCTCATCCTGCGCGAGGTGCTCCAGTGGTCGGCCGCCGAGACGGCCGAGCTGCTCGACACCACCGTCGCCTCGGTCAACAGCGCGCTTCAGCGGGCGCGGGCGACGCTCGCCACAGTCGACACCACCCGGTCTGACACCCTCGACGCGCTCGACGAGGCGCAGCAGGAGTTCCTCGGCAAATACGTCGCCGCCTTCGAGAGCTACGACCTCGACGCGCTGGCCAGACTGCTGCACGACGACGTCGTCCTGTCGATGCCGCCGCTGGAGATGTGGCTGCGCGGCCCAGTGGAGATCCGGGCCTGGATGCTCGGCACCGGCAACGGCTGCCGCGACTCCCGGCTGGTCCCGACGGCCGCCAACGGGAGCCCGGCGTTCGGGCAGTACCGGCCGGCGGCGAACGGCCAGGGGCACGAGCCGTGGGCGTTGATCATCCTGGAGATCGTCGACGGGAAGATCTCGCACGTGAACAACTTCCTGGACACCGAACGGCTGTTCCCCCTATTCGGGCTCCCGCCCCGGCTCGACTAGACGGCGCCCGCCGTCCTGGTGCGTTCGCCGGACGGGCGTCGGAGACGGGTCGGGCGTCGGGATGGACCGCAGCCAGGACGGAGGAGTCAGTCGAGGGGGAGGAGACCGTCGACGCCGATCAGCGAGACGAGCAGGAGGAGCCTCGGGCTCGCCCCGGTGATCACGATGCGGCGTCCGCGCCGCCGGGCGGTCAGCTGCAGGCGGGCCAGGGCGTCCACGGTCACCGCGTCCGGACGACAGACCGCGCTGACGTCGAAGACCACCACCCCGTCGACGGCGTCGAGCAGGGTCGTCAGCCGTTCGCAGAGCACCGGGATGTCGGCGCGGACCAGCACCGGGCCGAGCGTCCAGACGACCGGCTCGGGCGGCGGCGTCTCTGGGCTGAGCACGGTCGGCCTCCTGTCGTCGGGGTCACCACTACTGACGACTGGCAGGTCCGGAACTCATCGCCGCCGGCCCGATCCGTCGGAGGAAGGGCGTGCGGGCGGCCACCGATTGGGACGGATGCGGCCGTTTGTCCTGGTCGGCGCTAGAGTGACGGGCATGACCCTAGGCGCCCCCTCGACCTTGCCCGGCGACCGGCCGACCGTGGGACATCTGCTCGCCTCGGCGGAGCCGACGATCTCGTTCGAGTTCTTCGCGCCCAAGACGCCGGCCGGCGACGTGCTGCTCTGGCAGGCCATCCGCGAGCTGGAGGCGCTGCGCCCGGCGTACGTGTCGATCACCTATGGCGCGGGCGGCACGACCCGCGACACGACCGTGGCCTGGACCGAGCGGATCGCCGGGCAGACCACCCTGGTGCCGATGGGCCACCTCACGGCGGTCAACCACTCCGTCGCCGAGCTGCGCAACGTCATCGGGCATTACGCGGACAGCGGCGTACGCAACGTCCTGACGGTGCGCGGCGATCCGCCCGGCGATCCGCAGGCCGAGTGGATCGCGCATCCGAAGGGCCTGACCCACGCCGACGAGCTGGTCAAGCTGGTCCGCGAGAGCGGCGACTTCTGCGTGGGGGTGGCCGCGTTCGTCGAGCAGCACCCGCGCTCGCGGTCGCTGGCGGAGGACGTCGACACTCTGGTGCGCAAGTTCCAGCTCGGCGCCGACTTCGCGATCACCCAGATCTTCTTCAACTGGGAGGACTACGCCCGGCTGCGCGACGCGGTCGCGGCGCGCGGCTACGACAACCCGATCGTGCCCGGCGTCATGCCGGTTACGAACGTCTCGCAGATCGAGCGGTTCGCCCAGCTCACCGGCATGGTCTTCCCCGCGGATCTGGCCGTGCGGCTGCGCGAGGTCGCCGACGATCCCACGGCGGTACGCGCGATCGGCGTGGAGGTGGCGACCGCGCTGAGCGACCGACTTCTCGTCGAGGGCGCACCCGGATTGCACTTCATCACGTTGAACAGGTCGACATCCAGCCGGGAGGTCTGGCGCAACCTGCGAGAGGGTGCGCTCGTGTAGGAAGCGACAGCGGGGGATCATGATCGGCGACGGCGCGACGGACTGGACGGAGACCGAAGGCGAGGTACCCGCCGAGCCCGCCGTGAACCCGCGGGCGATCATGGACTGGCCGAGGTTCGTGACCGCCTGGGCCGCCGCCAACGACGGATTCGACCTGCGGCACGCCGGACCTGGGCAGCGCTGGTGGGCTCGGCTGGCGTACCGGTGTGGGATCGCACTGACCCGGATCGGGGGCACCGCCGCGGTGACGACCGCCGGAGCGGTGCTGGCCGCCCTGTTTGTCCCGCTGATCGCGGCGGGCGGCGGGCGCTGGCCGTTGCTGGCCGTCGTCCTCATGGCGATCGGGCTGCTGGCCGAGGGGGCCAGCCGGGCGGTGAGCGTACTGCTCGGCGGGCCGATGCGCCGGGAAGCGTTCTACCGCAGCCTCGCCGAACGGGCGGCCGAGCTCTGCTGGCTGTGGGCGGCCGCCGCGCTGGGCGCGGCCACGCTGCTCATCCTGATCTGTGGCGTGCTGATGGCAGCGCACGAGTACGTCCGCGCGCGAGCCATGGCCGGTGGCATGCGCCCGGCCGGCACGTCGACGGTAGGCGACCGTCCACTGCGGATCGCGTGCACGTTCGCCCTGCTGATCATCGCCGCCGTCGTTTCCCCGCTCGCCGAGGATCTGCCCGCCGGCACCAGCACTCTAGTGCTCGCCCTGTGGGCGTTGCTCGGTCTGTTCGGGTTCGTCCAGCTGCTGGCGGCCGCCCGCAAGGGACTCCGCTTCTGACCCGTCCCTCTCCCGGCTGCAGATCAGGGTTACGCATGCCTCCGGGGGCGATGTCGGCACGCGTAACCGTGATCCGCCCGCTTGAAGAGCGCCGGGGATCAGTCCAGCGGCAGCGGACGGCCCAGCACGGCGAACGGACGGAAGTCTCCCGGGAAGAGGAAATGACGCAGCACATCGGAGAAGCCGAACCGGCGGTAGAGCCGCCAGGCACGGGACTTCTGCTCGTCCGCCTCCGGTGTGGACAGCAGCGCGGTCTCCCCGGTCGCCATCTTCAGCAGGGCGCTGAGCTGCTGGGCGCCGATGCCGTGGCCCTGCGCCGCCGGGCGTACGTGCAGCTCGACGATCTCGAACGGATCGGTCATCCAGAGTTTGCGCTGGTCGGCGTCGAGCGCCGAGCTGACCTGGTCGTGCCACCACTGGCCGGGCCCGCCCGGATAGCCGTAGCCGAAGCCGAGCAACTGCCCGTCCGTCGTCAGGGTGGCGACGCCCCGCACGTCGGGACGGCGTACGTGGGCGGCGAAGCGCCCGGCCCGAGCCTGCAGGTCGGCGCCGGAGTGTCCCATCGCCTCCCCGTAGACCTCGATGACTTCGGACAGCCGCCGTTGCAGGTCTTCCGGAGTCCAGGCGATCAGCCGGATGCCCATGGGTCAGTTCACCTTCACAGGTACGCCGCCGGTGATCCGCAGCAGCTCGGCGTAGGTGGTGGGGAATACCGACTGGGGCACTCCGCCGGCCGCCCAGACCTCGGCGTACCCTTCGAGTGCCTGATCGACGATCGTGCGCACCGGCTTGGGATGACCGAGCGGCGCGACGCCGCCGATGGCTTGGCCCGTGTGCTCGCGGACGAACTCCGGCGTAGCTCGGTCTATACGCGACAGTTCGAGGGTCCGGGCGATCAGCTTGGTGTCCACGCGGTGCGCGCCCGAGGTGAGGACGAGGAGGGGATCGCCGTCGGCGGAGAAGATCAGCGAGTTGGCGATCTGGCCGACCTCGACGCCGAGCGCGGCCGCGGCCAGCGCCGCGGTGTGCACCGCCTCCGGGAGGATGCGGACGGTGCTGGGGCGGCCGCTGCCGTCCACCGCGTCGGCGCAGGCGAGGGCGTCCTGCACGGCGCGGACGTTGGGGTGGTCATGCATCCCGCGATTGTCCCACTTGGCGGCTGGAAGGGGGTCCGGCAGCGCGCCGCCGCGAGGTCGGTTTTTGTCGTACCTTCGCGGTAGACTTGCCCAAGAGTTCGAACGAGCGTTCTAGACTTTCGAACAGTGTTCGAATAGAGTGTCCTGCAGGGGGAGCGGTTCGCGGCCGTGACCCCGCAGGCGGCGCGCTTGCGCAGCGCGCCACTCCAGAACCGAAGGACATTCGCGGTGTTCGCGGTTCTGACAGGCGGGATCGCCATCCGCCGCCCACCCGACCCCCGGGTGGCGGATGGCGTACCCGATCGGTTGGCCGGTCGGGTGTGGTGTGGGGAAGCTCCACACCCCCCGGCCAGCCGGCGAGGCGGTGGCGGCGACGCCGACCACCGCCACGCCCCCGCCTTGCGTACGCGAGGTGTGGTGAAGCAGCCGCGAGCTGCTGCGTCTTCCCCCGCAGTGGTGTGTTCGACCAGACCGTCGACCGCCGAATGGAGACGCACAGATGACCACGCCATCGCTGATCGCGGGTGCCGCCCGTACCACCGTCTCCGCTCATCTGCTGCCGCATCGCACCCCCGTCGAGCTGATCGCGCTCGCTCGCCGCGGCCTGCTCGAAGCCTCCGCCGCGCCGTCGGCCGCCCAGCGATACGCCACCGCTCACCTGGCCGCCCTGCGCGCGGCCGCCGCCGTTCTCGCCATGCGCGCTCAGCCCGTCGCCGGTCGTCGCCGGTCCCGGGTGACCAGCGCCTGGCTCCTGCTCATCAAGGTCGCCCCGGAGCTGGCGGAGTGGGCCGAGTTCTTCGCCGTCGGCGCCGCCAAGCGGTCGGCCGCCGAGGCCGGCATCGCCAAGGTGACCACCCGGGAGGCCGACGACCTGGTGCGCGCCGCCGGCCAGTTCATCGACGTCGTCCAGGGCTCGCTGGGCCTGTCCCATCCCGCCCCGGTCGCCTGACACACCGAGCCGGGGGAGCAGCACAACCATGTCCAGCGCGCGGCGGGCGGCGGAACTCGCCGAGCTGGTGGCCTCGTCCGGGGCCGGGCCGATCACGGTCGCCTCGGCCGCACGGGGGCGACGGCTGACGCCCGGTTCCGGAGGCTCCGCCGGTTCGCCCGGCGGCGGGCCTAGAGCAGCGACCAGCGTGGCCGTCGCGGCCGAGTCCGTGACCACGGCCGGGGAGCTCGCCGGCGACGACGTCAGCCGCATGCTCCCGGTGACGGCCGCGTTGCAACCGCTGCTCCCCGGCGGTGGGCTGCGGCGGGGCAGCACGGTGACGATCACCCGGGCACTGCAGACCCCCGGCGGGGACGGCTCGCCGGGCGGGGCGCTGCGCGCGGCGGCGACCAGGGCAGCCGCCGCACGCAGCGCTCGAACCCCGAGGCTGACCCCGTTGCGGTCGGCCGAGCGGACGAGCTGGGGCGGGACCTCGGTGATGCTCGCGTTGCTCGCCGAGGCGTCGCGCGCGGGTTCCTGGTGCGCCATCGTGGGGCTGCCCGAACTCGGCGTGGCCGCCGCTGCCGAACTGGGCATCGTCCTCGAACGACTGGCCCTGGTGCCGCAGCCCGGCACCAAGTGGCCGGAAGTCGTCGCCACCCTGCTCGACGGGTTCGACCTGGTGGTCGTGGCCGTCCGCGAGCAGGTGACCCCGCAGAACGCCGCGCGGCTGTCCGCCCGCGCCCGGCTGCGGGGCAGCGTCCTGCTCCCGATGGGGCCCTGGGACTCCGCCGACCTGGTCCTTGAGCCAGTCGGCGCGCAGTGGCAGGGGCTGGGTCCCGGGCACGGCCGGCTGCGGTGCCGGCACCTGACGATCGCCGCCCGGGGCCGTGGAACGGCCGCCCGGCCCCGGGAGGTCGACGTCTGGCTGCCCACCGAGACGGGCGGGATCCGGCCCCACGTCACCGAGACCACAGTGGACCCCCGGTCTTCGCGCGGCCACCTGCGCGCGATCTCCGGTGGCTGACGCCGGGCGTACGGCGGTGGTGTGGTGTCCCGACTGGCCGGTGATCGCCGCCGAGATCATCGACGGAGTGGACGCGGCGGGACCCGTCATCGTCCTGCAGAACAACCGGGTGCTGGCCTGCTCGGCGGCGGCCCGGGCGGACGGCGTACGCCGGGGGATGCGCAAACGCGAAGCGCAGAGCACCTCGCCCCGGTCGGTGGCGGTCGACGACGACCCCGGACGTGACGCGCGCGCCTTCGAACCGGTGATCGCCGCCGCGGAGGAAGTGGTCGCGGGGGTCGCCGCGCTCCGCCCCGGGACGTGCGCGTTCGCCGTACGCGGTCCGGCCCGCTACTTCGGCGGTGAACAGATCGCCGCCGAACAGGTCGTCGAGCACATCGCCCAGGTCTGCGGCGTCGAAGCCCAGATCGGCATGGCCGAAGGCGTGTTCGCCGCCGGGATCGCCGCCCGGGCCGGCCGGCTCGTCCCCGCCGGGCAGACCGCTGCGTACCTGGCGGGACTGCCGATCGGCCTGCTCGACGGCTTCGGCGGCCGGGCCAAACTCATCGACCTCCTGCGTCGCCTCGGCGTACACACCCTGGGGGCGTACGCGGCCCTGCCGCCGTCGGACGTGCTGGCCCGGTTCGGTCTCGACGCCGCCGTCGCGCACAAGCTCGCGGCCGGACTCGACACCCGCCCGCTGGCGATCCGCAGCGCCCCGCCCGACCTGGCGATCGGCGAGGAGTTCGAAGAACCGATCGACCGGGTCGACGTGGCCGCCTTCGCCGCCCGATCACTCGCCGAACAGCTGCACGAACGGCTGGCCGCGTACGGGATGGCCTGCACGCGGCTGGCGATCGACGCGGTGACCGTGCACGGGGAGGAACTGCACCGGACCTGGCGGCACGACGGCATCCTGACCGCCGCCGGGATCGCCGACCGGGTCCGGTGGCAGTTGGAAGGCTGGCTGCTGCGCCCCGAACGGCCGACCGGCGGAGTGCTGCGGCTGACGCTGACGCCGGACGGCGTGTTGCGGCAGGTGGGGCTGCAGCCGGGGCTGTGGGGCGAGACCGGGCCGGAGCGGGACCGGGCGAACCGGGCGGCCACCCGGGTGCAGGGCCTGCTCGGCCCGGACGCGGTGCTCACCCCGGCGCTCGGCGGCCGCCAGTACGGGCGGCTCGTCCCGTGGGGGCTGATTCCTTGGGGAGACGAGCGACCGCCGCCGGACGACCGGCCCTGGCCAGGGCGTACGCCCGCCCCGTCGGGTGCGCTGCTGGCGGTCCCGCAACGGCCGGTGCGGGTCCTCGACGAACACGGCGAACCGGTGACGATCGACGGGCGACTACGGATGAGCGCGCCGCCCGCCGCCCTGCTCCTCGACGGGGCAGCCGTCCCGATCGTGGGCTGGAACGGACCCTGGCCGATCGACGACCACTGGTGGGACGGCCGGGTCGCCGAACGGTCGGCCCGGCTCCAGGTCCTGCTCGACGACCGCGCGGTGGTCGTCACGCTGCGCGGCGGCGAGTGGTACGCCGCAGTCGTCTTCGACTGACCGATCCGCCAGACCCCGAGCGGGTGACGGACGGGGCAGCGCGGGGGGCCATCGACAGGCATGCTGTGTGGCCGTGGAGATGGTGTTCCGGATTCTGTTCACGATCGGGGCGATGGAGTGCGTGGCGTACGTCGTCGCGGTTTCGCTCCGGGCACGGGGCAAGAGCGGCGACGCGTTGCGGCTGCTGGCTCACCCGCGCGTCCTCGCGACCGGGTTGGCCCTGGGCATCGGCGGGCTGGTCGTCGACTACCTCTGGACCATGTTCGCCTTCCCCTTCTGACCGTTCGCGTGCCGAGTTGATCATTGAGTTAGGGGAACGATCAGGGCGCTGCGGACACGACACGCCGGTTGATCACGACCGTTAGTTCATGATCGCGCGGAAAACCCGCGGGGGGTTAGTACAATTGTTCGGGTGAGTCGGTTCAATGGTGGTGAGGCGCTGCCGTGGAAGGAGCTGGAGCGGCGGCTGTCCGGGCCCGAGGCGGGCCGGGTGGTGGATCCGCTGGCCGAGGACGAGATCGGTCCGCAGAGCCGCAAGCGGGAGCGCCCGCAGGCGCCGGCGCTGGTCCGGCGGCAGGCCGAGGTCGCGTACGCCGAACTGCACTGCCACACGAATTTCAGTTTCCTCGACGGGGCGAGTCATCCGGAGGAACTGGTCCGGGAGGCTGTCCGCCTGGGGTTGACCGGGCTGGCGGTGACCGATCACGACGGGATGCCGGGCGTGGTGCGGTTCTCGGAGGAGGCCCGGGACTGGGGCCTGCCCACGATCTTCGGCTCCGAGTTGAGCCTGGATCTGCCGGGCGCCCAGGCGGGGGAGCCTGATCCGGCCGGCCGTCATCTGCTGTTGCTGGCCCGGGGCCAGCACGGGTACGCGAGGCTGTCCGCCGCGATCGCGGAGGCGCAGCTGGCCGGGGGTGAGAAGGGGCGCCCGAAGTACGACGTCGAGCAGATCGCCGCCGCCGTCAAGGATCACGCGGTGGTGCTGACCGGCTGCCGGAAGGGCCACGTTCCCCAGGCGCTCGCCCGGCAGGGGGAAAGCGCCGCGGAACGGGAGCTGGATCGGCTGGTCGACCTGTTCGGGCGGGAGAACGTCGTCGTCGAGCTGATCGACCACGGCGACCCGTTCGACGTCGACCGCAACGAGGCGCTCTTCGCGTTGGCGGAGAGCCGGAGGCTGACCGCGGTCGCCACCAACAACGTGCACTTTCACGCGCCGGGGCGACGGCGGCTGGCGACGACGCTGGCGGCGGTCCGGGCGCGGCGGTCGCTCGACGAGATCGATCCGTGGCTGCCCGCCGCGGGTACGGCGTACCTGCGGTCGGGGGAGGAGATGGCGGCGCGGTTCGCGTACTTCCCGGGGGTGGTCGCCAACGCCGCCCGGCTGGGCGAGGAACTCGCCTTCGACCTGCACCTGGTCGCGCCGAACCTGCCGCCCTATCCGGTCCCGCCGGGCTATGACGAGAACTCCTACCTGCGCAAGCTCGTCTACGAGGGGGCCGAGGCCCGCTACGGGCCGAACCATCCGGCGGCGTACGCCCAGATCGAGCACGAGCTGGCGCTGATCGCCAAGCTCAACTATCCGGGGTATTTCCTGATCGTCTACGACATAGTGAAGTTCTGCAAAGAGAACCGGATCTACTGCCAGGGCCGGGGCTCGGCGGCCAACAGCGCGGTCTGCTACGCCCTCTGGATCACCAATGTGGACTCCGTGGCGCATCGTCTGCTGTTCGAGCGGTTCCTCGCCGAGGAACGGGACGGCCCGCCGGACATCGACGTCGACATCGAGTCCGACCAGCGGGAGAAGGTCATCCAGTACGTCTACGAGAAATACGGGCGGCGGCACGCGGCCCAGGTCGCCAACGTCATCTCGTACCGGCCGCGGTCGGCGGTCCGCGACATGGCCCGCGCCTTCGGCTTCTCCCCGGGCCAGCAGGACGCCTGGTCCAAGCAGCTGGACCGGTGGTCGGGGATCGACGCCCAGGACGGCCGCAACGAGGGCATCCCCGACCACGTGGTGGAGTTCGCCAACCAGGTGATGACCTTTCCCCGGCACCTGGGCATCCACTCCGGCGGCATGGTGATCTGCGACCGTCCGGTGATCGAGGTGTGCCCGGTGGAGTGGGCGCGGATGCCCGGCCGGACCGTGCTCCAGTGGGACAAGGACGACTGCGCCGCCATCGGCCTGGTCAAGTTCGACCTGCTGGGGCTCGGCATGCTCTCGGCGCTGCGGTACGCCTTCGAGTTCCTCGGTGAGGAGATGGATCTCGCGAACATGCCGATGGACGACCCGGAGGTCTACGACATGCTGTGCCGGGCCGACTCGGTCGGCGTGTTCCAGGTGGAGAGCCGGGCGCAGATGTCCACCTTGCCCCGGCTGAAACCCCGCGAGTTCTACGACCTGGTGGTGGAGGTCGCGCTGATCCGCCCCGGCCCGATCCAGGGCGGTTCGGTGCATCCCTACATCCGCCGCAAGAACAAGCTGGAGGAGCCGACCTACCCGCATTCGCTGATGCGCAACGCGTTGGAGAAGACCCTGGGCGTACCGCTGTTCCAGGAGCAGATGATGCAGCTGGCCATCGACGTCGCGGGGTTCACCCCGAACGAGTCCGACCAGCTGCGCCGGGCGATGGGCGCCAAGCGGTCGGTCGAGAAGATGGCCCGGTTGCGCGATCGGCTCTACGCCGGGATGGCGGCCAACGGGATCACCGGCCCGGTCGCCGACGACGTCTACGCCAAGCTGGAGGCGTTCGCCTCCTACGGCTTCCCGGAGAGCCACGCGATGAGCTTCGCGTACCTCGTCTACGCCAGCTCCTGGCTCAAGCGGTACCACCCGGCCGCGTTCCTCGCCGCGCTGCTCAACGCGCAGCCGATGGGGTTCTACTCGCCGCAGTCGCTGACCGACGACGCCCGGCGCCACGGAGTCGAGGTACGCCGCCCGGACATCAACCGGAGCCACGCGAAGGCCACTTTGGAGAGTGAGGGGGCTGCCCGCTGGGGGTCGGTCGCCGGTGAGCCGCCGAGCCGCTGGGGACTGGGCGGCCCCGCTGTCCGGCTCGGGCTCGGCGCTGTGCGTAACCTTGGGGAGGAAGTGGCCGAGCGCATCGTGACGGAACGGGACCGCGGCGGCCCTTATCGCGATCTGGCGGACCTGGCGCGGCGTGCGGAACTGACCACCGCGCACCTGGAAGCCCTGGCCACCGCGGACGCCTTCGCCCCACTGGGCCTGGACCGGCGGGCCGCGCTGTGGGCCGCCGGGGCCGCCGCGCAGGACCGGCCGGACCGCCTGCCCGGGACCATCGCGGGCCTGGACGCGCCGGCGTTGCCCGGGATGGACGATGTGGACAAGCTGGTCGCGGACGTGTGGGCGACCGGGATGAGCCCGGACGACCACCCGATCCGGCTGGTCCGCGCGATGCTGGACGGGCGGGGCGCCATCCCGATCGCGCAGCTGGGCCGGGCGCCCGACGGCACCCGCGTGCTGGTCGGCGGGCTTGTCACGCACCGCCAGCGGCCCGGCACCGCCGGCGGCGTGACCTTCCTCAGCCTGGAGGACGAGACCGGCATGCTCAACGTGGTCTGCTCGCCGGGTCTGTGGGTGCGGCATCGCCGGGTCGCCCGCACCAGTGGCGCCCTGCTGATCCGGGGACGGCTGGAGGTCGCGAGCGGTGTCGTCAATCTGTCCGCGGAACGGCTGGAGCATCTCCCGATCGCGACAAGACCGTCCTCACGCGACTTCCGGTAGCCGATCTTGACCGGAACGTGACATCCGTCGGCACGGATGGGTCTTGCCCGCTGCGTCCACTCGCGACTACCTTGCGTTGCAAGTTGCACGGCAAGCGCGGGGAGGGCATACAGATGCGATCGAGGTCACTCACGGTGGCGGCCGTCGGGATCCTGGTCACGGCGCTGATGCCGCTGCCGGCCACGGCGGAGCCGGCCGCTTCGTCCTGTGTGGTCACCGGTGGGACGCCGGCCGTCGCCGCCGCACTGCGCACCGCGGCTCCCGACGAGGACGGGACATATCCGTATCAGGAATGGCTGGTGGGGGAGAAGGGCCAGCGCGCCACCGCGGCGCTCGTCGGGGTCGAGGACCGGATATTCGGGCACGTGCCCAGCTCCGCGACGGTCACGAAGAAGGTCACGCGCGGGCTCATCGGCTTCGCCCCGGACTACTCCAGCCAGTCGCTGGTCGCCGTCGTCACTCCCGAGTACGCGGGAACGCCCGAACTGGCGAAGCAACTGGCTGACGCGCAGTCCAGCCTTGGGGAAGGCGCGCCCGAACTGCGGGTGCAGACGGGGTGCTTCTCCGCGACCGCCATCGCCGACGCGTACGCGGTCCTGACGGGAACCGAATGGCGCAACGCCAACTCGAAATTCGCGTACGCCTTCCACCTGGACCCGGTGGACTCGAAGTTCCACGTCACGGTGGACGCCGCGCAGACCAAGGCGGCCGAGAAGCTCGCCGCCCTGCTCGGCGACCGGGGCGTGGTGGAGCTCGGCCCGGTCGGCCGCACCGGCCGGCTCAACGACGGCGAGCCCCACTTCGGCGGGGCCGGCATCCGGAAGAACTACAGCTCGAACACCGCGTCCAACACCTGCACCAGCGGGTTCATGGTGCGCAGCCGGAGCACCAACGGCATCGTCGGCATGACGACCGCCGGGCACTGCTTCGCCACCGGTGACTCGGTCTACTCCTCGACGCAGTACTACGGGGTATCGCAGGCCACGATCCAGGGCGAGTACCCGTCGACCGACGCCCGCCGCGTCTACTCCTCGGCCGAGACCTACGACAACGTCATCCACGTCGAGCCCTGCTCGCCCTGTACGCGTACGGTCACCTCGCGGACCTATGTGACGACCGGGAGCAGCGGCATCTGCTCCAGCGGCATGGTCACCACCGCGATCTGCAGCCTGACCGTCATCAGCGTCACCGGGCAGATCTGCGACGGCGTCGGCTGCACCGCCGGGCTGCTGGTCCTCTACCGCAACGGCGAGACCATCGTGCGGGCCGGCGACTCGGGCGGACCGGTCTACCTCCGCAACGGCAGCACCACCGCCTCGGCCGTCGGCCAGATCGTCGGCGGCGCGGGCACCCGCACCAACACCTCGACCTACATGTACGCCGAATCGTTCGACTCGATCGAGGCCGCCCTCGACGTGTACATCGCGACCAGCTGATTGTCTGTGGTTTTTCTGGCGCTGGATCAGGGTTCCCGGTCGAATCTTGAAGGAAGATTCGGCCCAGAACGCTGATCCAGCGCTCACGTGAGGTAGGGAGGACGCCGCCGATGCGACGCTCAATCGTGCTCGCCGCGCTCGTCACCGTCGCCGGCGTGGCCGCCGGTGGCTGCGCCCAGCCGGGGGTGCAAGCGGCCAACGGGCCGGCGCCGCAGGTGCGCCCGACCGACGACCCGGCCGACGGGGTGCGCGTCCCCGACGTCAAGGGCCAGTCGGCGCGGTACGCCCTCAAGCTCATCGCCGAGAGCCGGCTCGCCGCCGTCGTCCGGTACGCCCCGGAGGTCCTCGTCGACGCCGGCACGGTCATCCTGAGCGAACCGAAGGCGGGCGCCGGGCTCGGCGCGGGCGACGTCGTCGTCCTCGTGGTCGCCGGGAACCCGGCCAACGTCGGCGGGTTCGACGGGCACCCCGGCGCGAAGGCGCTCACCGACCTGGCCGCGGGCCGGTCCGACGTGTTCGTCGGGGCGGGCTGGGACGGCGGCGACCCGCGGAAGGCGTATGTCGTGGCCATCGGTCCGACCGCCGACCAGGCGGCCTGGGACGAGCGCATCGCCGTGGCAGCCGGGGCGCAGGCGTACCGGGTCGTGCGGTGCGACCACAGCCTGGCCCAGCTCAGCGGGGTCAAGGCCGAGCTGCCCGACGCCGGGCTCAGCGACTACTCCTCCTACATCGACCCCGTACGCTGCGCCGTCGTGGTCCAGGGCACGTTCACCCGCGACCAGGTCGAGCGCGTACGCCAGCGGTGGGGGACAGCCGTCGCCGTCTCCCCCGCCCACTGACCGCCCCGACCGCTCGCTCCCGCTCGCTCGCGCCCTCCGCTCCCGCTCCCTCCCGCGCTCGCGCCGTTGATCATCGAGTTAACTGTGGTGTCGCCGGTGTGTCATGACCGGAAACTCCATGATCAACGCCGGGCGGGCGCCGGACGGGCGGCGGGCGGTCGGCGGGACCGGGGACGGGCGGGCGGCGGGACGGGGGACGGGCGGGCGGCGGGCGGCCCGATCCGGCCGGGGTCCTTCTATGCTGAGGCGATGGAGGCTGTCCCGATGGAACGCACTCACCACCGCAGCGGCTCCGCGCGTACCGCCGTGATCTGGGCCGTGCTCCGCGGCGAGCTGGAGCGAGCCGGCGACCGGCAGTTGCGCGTGATCGACGTCGGCGGCGGGACCGGCGGTTTCGCCGTGCCGCTGGCCGAGGCGGGGCATCGGGTGACCGTGGTCGATCCGAGCCCGGACGCGCTGGCTGCGGCGATCCGCCGGGCGGCCGACGCCAACCTCAGCTCCCGGCTCACCGCCATCCAGGGCGACGCGGACGGGCTGGCCGACCTGATCGAGCCCGGCTCGGCGGACCTGGTGCTCTGCCACGCCGTGCTGGAGGTGGTCGACGATCCGGCGCGGGTCGCCGCGGCGCTCGCGACCACGTTGCGGCCCGGCGGCGCGGCCAGCGTCGTGGTCGCCAACCGGGCGGCCGCCGTGCTGGCCAAGGCCATGTCCGGGCGGATCGCCGAGGCCGAGTCGCTGCTCGCGCCGGGCGCGCTCGACGGCATCCGCCGTCGCTACGACGCCGAGGAGATCTCCGCGGTGCTGTCCGGCGCCGGGCTGGCCGTCGAGCAGATCCACGGGGTACGCGTCCTCGCCGACCTCGTCTCCGGCCCCATCGCCGACGCCGATCCCGAGGCTCTCGTGCAGTTCGAGCTGGCCGCCGCGGCCCGTTCGCCGTACCGGGACATCGCGACGCAGTTGCACGTCCTGGCGCGGGCATGAGCTTTCCGACCTTCGCCGAGGCAGGCGCCGGCGATGCCTACCTGTTCGACGAGATCGCGCCCGACTACGCCAGGGGCTGGCTGGGCGACGTCCTCCCCGGCGCGCTGACGGCGTTGGGCGTACCGGGGCTGGAGGATCCGCTCGGCCTCGCCGGGCGGCTGGCCGGCGTACGTCAGGTCGTGGTGCTGCTGCTCGACGGGCTGGGCTGGCATCAGCTCGCCCTCGGCCGGGAGCAGGCGCCCGCGCTGGCCGCGCTCACCGCCACTGGGCGGCCGATCACCTGTGGCTTCCCGTCGACCACGCCGACCAGCCTGATCAGCCTCGGCACCGGGGCGAAGTCGGGCGAGCACGGCGTACTGGCGTTCACGACGATCGTGCCGGGCTCCGACGAGGTCCTCGTCCACATCGCCTGGCGGGACGACCCGGACCCGCTCGTTTGGCAGCCGGTCACACCGCTGCTCGATCGTGTACGCGCCGGCGGAATGACGACCGCCGTGGTCAACAACCCGGTCTTCGAGGCGACCGGGCTGACCCGGCGCAGCACCGGCAATCTCGGCTACGTCGGCGCGACCGGTGCGGACGAGATGGTGGCCGGCGTCGCCGGCGCGCTGCGCTCCGGAGCCCGCTGCGTGTACGCGTACCTGCCCAACGTGGACAAGGCGGCGCACGAACACGGCGCGGGTTCGCCGGAGTGGCAGCTGGCCATGTCGGATGTGGACAAAGCCGTGGCCCGTCTGCAGGAGGAGCTGCCGCCGGACAGCGCCCTGCTCATCACCGCCGACCACGGCCATCTCATCTCGCCATGGGATCGGCGGATCGACCTGGACTCCGTGCCCGAGTTGTCGGCCGGGCTCCGGGCGGTCGCGGGCGAACCCCGCGTCCGGTACCTGCACACCGAACCCGGTGCGCTGCCGGACGTCCTCGCCGCCTGGCGAGACCTCGCCGGCCACGCCGCCTGGATCGGCGTACGCGAGGAGGCCGTCGCGACCGGCTGGTACGGCCCGATACCGCCGGCACACGCGGAGCGGCTCGGCGACATCGTGGTGGTCTGCCGGGAGGACTGGTCGATCCAGGCCAGCGCACACGAACCGGCCAGCATCCTTCAGCTCGTCGGGCTGCACGGGGCGCGGACGCGGGCCGAGATGGAGATTCCGCTGCTCGTCCACTCGACCCTCTAGCGCCGACCTTCTAGCGCCGACCCCCTAGTGGCTGACAGTGGGTGTCAGACCCGGGCGCTAACCTGCGGACATGGGGCGAGAGCGCGGGCGCGAGGAACGGGACTTCGGCCCCGGCGGCGACGACACCGACTGCTCCATCCTGCACGTCGACATGGACGCGTTCTTCGCCTCCGTGGAGGTGCGGCGGCATCCGGAGCTGCGGGGCAAGCCGGTCGTCGTCGGCGGCACCGGCGGCCGGGGCGTCGTCTCCTCGGCGAGCTACGAGGCCCGGGCTTTCGGCGTACGCAGCGCCATGCCGACCAGCCGGGCGCGGGCGCTCTGCCCTCAGGCCATCTTCATCCCGCCCGACTCCGGGGCGTACGGGGAGGCCTCCCGAGCGGTGATGGCGATCCTGCGTGACGTGACGCCGCTGGTCGAGCAGTTGAGCGTGGACGAGGCGTTCCTCGACGTGGCCGGGGCGCGGCGGCTGCTCGGGCCGCCCGCGCAGATCGCGATCGATCTCCGCGCCCGGATCGCGCGCGAGTTGCAGCTGCCCTGTTCGGTCGGGATCGCGCCGACGAAGTTCCTGGCCAAGCTCGGCTCGGCGCGCGCCAAGCCGGACGGCCTGCTGCTCATTCCCCGCGCCCGGGTGCTGGAGTTCCTGCATCCGCTGCCGGTCTCGACCCTCTGGGGCGTCGGCGAGCGGTCGGCCGAGCAGTTGCATCGGGTCGGCCTGCGGACGGTCGGCGACGTGGCGCAGGCCCCAATGGGTCTGCTGCGCTCGGCCGTCGGCGACGCGGCCGCCACCCACCTGCACGAACTTGCCTCCGGCCGGGACCCGCGCCCGGTCACCACCGGCCGGGAGGAGAAGTCGGTCGGCTCGGAGACCACCTACGACATCGACGTGTCCGATCACGAGCGGATCAAGCAGACCATGCTGGCGTTGTCCGGACAGGTCGGCGCGCGCCTGCGGGCAGCCGGCCAAAGCGGACGCACGATCGCGATCAAAGTCCGTTTCGCCGACTTCAAGACGATCAACCGGTCCCGGACGCTGCCGGTCGCCACCGACGTTTCCCAAGAGATCTTCCAGACGGCGTGGACGTTGTTCCGGGCGCTCGGGCCGACCGACCGCATCCGGCTCATCGGCGTCCGCGTCGAAGGCCTGGCCGGAGCCGAAGGCGCAGCTAGGCAGCTTGCCCTCGGCGAGCCCGAACGCGGCTGGCGGGAAGCGGAACGTGCCATCGACGCGGCGGCGAGCCGGTTCGGCCGGGCCGCCGTGAAGCCCGCCAGCCTGCTGAAAGCAGGGGACCGCCGGAGGCAGCCGGACAAACGCGCCGAGCCGGACCGACTCGACCCGCTTTCCGACGGCTTCACCGCCTCGTAGACTTGGGGTGCAGCGGCCACCTGGCTGCTGGGAGTCCGTCGACCCCCGCTCGTCGCCTCCGGAGGTGGGAACATCCCACCAACCGGCGTCGGTGTGAGTCGACCCGGGGATCACCGGGGAGGAGTGCCGTGCCGCTCTCCGAGCACGAGCAGCGTCTGTTCGAACAGATCGAACGCTCGCTGGCCGAGGACCCGAAGTTCGCCTCGGCGGTGCGCAGCACCGATCCGCGTTTCCACGCGCGTCGGCGCATGATCATCGCAGGCCTGGTGGTCGCCGCCGGGCTGGCCCTCGTCGTCTGGGGTGCGATCGACGGCAACACCCTGATCGGCGTGGCCGGCTTCGTGGTGATGCTCGCCGCGGCCGCCTTCGCCATCCAATCCCAACGCCGTGCGCACAACCGGGAGCTGCGCGCGGTCGACGGCACCGCCGCCCGACGCGTACGCAGCGGTGGCGGTCGCTCCTCCGGCGGCCTGCTCGGCCGCCTCGAGCAGCGCTGGCGGGATCGGCCCGAAGGCCGCTTCTAGCCCAGTCGCTGCACCGCGTGTGGCCCTCGTCCAGCGGGACGAGGGCTTTCGCGTACCCCGCCGGCCCTGGCTGTGTCCGCCGTCCGTCGCGCCCGCCGGCCCTGGCTGTGTCCGCCGTCCGTCGCGCCCGCCGGCCCTGGCTGTGTCCGCCGTCCGTCGCGCCCGCCGGCCCTGGCTGTGTCCGCCGTCCGTCGCGCCCGCCGGCCCTGGCTGTGTCCGCCGTCCGTCGCGCCCGCCACCCTCGCTGCGTCCGCCGTCCGTCGCGCCCGGCCCTCGCTGCGTCCGCCGTCGGCCGTCCGCCACCCTCGCTGCCGTCCGCCGTCCGCCGTCCGCCGTCCGCCGTCCGCCGTCCGCCGTCCGCCGCGGAGTTGATCATTGAGTTGGGGGAACGATCAGGGTGCCGGGGACACGACACGCCGGTCGATCACGACCGATAGTTCATGATCGCGCGGAAAGCGACGGGGGCGCGGAGAGCGACGGGGCGCGGAGAGCGACGGGGCGCGGAGAGCGACGGGCGCGCGGAGAGCGACGGGCGCGGAAAGCGACGGGCGTGCGGAGAGCGACGCGGGAAGCGAGCGGGCTCGGCGCCGGAGGCGCCGAGCCCGCGAGAGCCCGCGAGTGGAGCGAGCGTCATCGGGAGGCGAGTAGCCGCCGCGGATTGAACCGGAGGAGGAACTCGCGGAGCTGTCCCGTCCGCTGGACGCCACGGCTGAGCCCTTCCAAGAGTCCGATCCGCCACCGGGCCAGCACCGACGGCGGCATGAGCACGGCGAAGACGCGCGTACGCCGGTCGGAGGTGCTGGCGAGGTGCCGCCGGATGAGCCGTAGCGCGTCCGGCAGTGCTTGCGGGTCGAGCGGGTTGCGGGCGTACCGGGCGCGTTCTTCGGCGAGGGCGAGCCGTTGGGCTCCGTCGGCTGTCGCCTGGGGCAGTTCCTGTTCGGCGATGAGTCGCCGGGCCACCGCGCGCGGGGTTTCGGCGGGGTCGGCCGGCACCCGGAAGTCGACCAGGGTGTCGAGCAGTTCGTCCCAGGCGTCGTGGGCCAGGTTCCGGGCCCGGTCAGCGTTGGTGTCGGAGATGACCACCATCGTCCCGGTCGGGGTGACCTCCAGCGGGTCGGCGGGTATGCCGTCGGACCGGGATCTGCGGGTTCGCAGCATCCGGCGGCGTACGCCCGGCACGCTGAGCAGCAGCACCAGGGCCACCGCGCCGGCGAGCAGGTACCACGGCCACATCACGGTCTGTTCGATGGGCTGGCCGTCGGCGCCGAACTGTGCGTCCGGGTCGTTGGCCCCGAGGCCCTTGTCGGGCAGGTCGTCCCCGGCGTCTCCGCCCGGGCCGGGGCTGAACGACGGGTTCGCCGACGGCCCGGTGGTCTGGTTGGGGTCGGGAGCCCACGCGGAGGCGACCGAGCCCGCGACGTAGGTGCTCGGCGTCGCGTCGAACGGCACCCAGCCGAAGCCCTGGAAGTAGACCTCGGTCCAGGCGTGCAGGTTGCGGTTGGTCAGCGTGAACGTGTACTGCCCGTTCGCGACGCGCACGTTGTTGCCCCGGGCGAAGCCGAACGCGACCCGCGCCGGGATGCCCGCCGTACGCACGAGCCAGGCCATCGCGGCGGCGTACTGCTCGCAGAAGCCCGTCTTGTTGTTCAGGAAGTCGACGATCTTCTGGCCGGACGTGCCGGTCGGCACTTCGAGGCTGTACTTGAAGCCGTTCTTGGCGGAGAAGTAGTCGTAGATCGCACGGACCTTCTCGTACGGCGTCTTCGCGTCCTTCGTCAGTTCGTCGACCCGCTTGCGGACCTCGGCCACCAGGGGCACCGCGGTGAACTGCCGCCGCATCGCGTTCTCGGCCGACAGCTCGGGCGCCTCGTTGAGTTCCTGCGGCGTGTAGGTCGAGCGGACGTAGTCGAAGTCGTAGGTACGCCCGCCGGACCGGGATCGCAGTGAGAAGACGACCTGCATGTTCTGGTCGTAGGACCAGTCCGAGCCGATCTTGCGGGTCTGCACCGGTTCGGCGTACACCGGCAGCAGCGGCATGTCGAACGTCTTGGACACCTCGACATTGGCCGTGTACTTCTCCCGCGTCACGCCGAACGACGGCCGCTGGTACGGGTCGGGCAGCGGGTTGCCGATGCTCGTGCCGTTGGGCACCCGCGTGCCGAAGCCGCCCGCGCTCAGCTCGTCGGCCACCCCGAACCGCAGGTAGTAGGGGTTGGCGTCGGTCGTGGTGACCTTGACGAGGTCGATGACCTCCTTCTGGTTCAACCGGCCGCTGAGGTCGGCGAACAGGTTGGCCTGCAGGCCGCCCCGGCCGGAGCCGGTGCCGTTCCCGCCTTCGCCGTTCCCGCCGAACTGGTCGAAGAAACTGGAGCTGAGCTGGGGGATGAGCAGCGGGATGACGATCGCGACGATCACGCTGACCACGCCGAGCCGCCGGCCGGCCGAGGCCAGCGGGGACGGCTCCCACACGTCGACGTCGCGGCCCTCGCCGGTGAACCGCCGCCCGAATCGGCGTACGCGGTCCACATTGTCGCTGACCAGCAGCCACAGGTACGCGGCCGCGGCGAAGACGAACGGGACGACCGCGACCGAGTCGGGGTAGACCGCGATCGGCACGGCATAGATGGCCAGCATCGGCAGCCCGGTCAGAGCCGGCCGCCGCATCGCGACGGTGAGCAGGTCGTTGATGATCGCGACCAGCCCGATGCCGAACACCGTCAGGAACAGCAGCCCGTCCAGATCGGGCACGGGTACGCCGTTGTCCCGGATCTGGTCACCGGCGGTCGACAGCAGCGACGCGAAGTACTTGATCGTGTCCGGCGTCGGGATGATCCCGATCAGCGAGTGCCCGTTGGAGAACAGCAGGGTCAGGATCACCACCAGGGCGGCGAGCATGCCGAAGCCCTGCGCGGCGGCTCGGCCACGCAGGGCGCGTACCCCTGCCGCCGTGGCGGCCACGACCCCGACGGCGAACGCGGACTCGATCAGCCAGGTCCACGTCTGGAAGATCCCCGCGAGCGGCGTGGCCGCGAGCAGGGTGGCCGCCGCGGCGACGAAGCCGAGGTGACGACGGTTGGTCACGAGAGCACCAGCCTTTCTGCGGTCATCGTCGGCCCGTCGTGGGCAGGGCGGTCTCGGCGAGCGCGGCGCGCCAGGCGAACCCGGCCGAACCGCGGCCGGCGTGCGGCCAGAGCGCGGCGAGCTTGGCGCCGTGCTCCGCGCCGACCACCCGCCAGCCGTTGTGCATCAGGGCGAGCGCGGTGGCGGCCCGGTCGCGGTCGGCGGTCGCGCGGGCCTCGGGTGGCAGGTTGAGCCAGGTCGAGGCGTCGATCGCGAACGCGACACAGGTGGTGCCGCTGGCCCGCAACCCGGCGAGGATCTGCGTCTCCGGCTCGCCGAGCTGGCCCAGGATGGCGATGATCAGGCCGCCGTCGGACCGCCGCCGGGAGTGCTCGACCAGGGCGGCCAGCGTGCTCCGATTGCTGGTCTTGACCTCGGCCAGCCGGTCCATCAGGTGCGCCTCGCCGGCCGCGTCGTGCGCGTCGACGTCGATGTCTCCGTCGGAGACCAGCCGGATCCGGTATCCGGCGTCGCGCAGGTGCATCGCGATGCTGGCGGCGGCGGACACGGCCCACTCGAAGCTCGCCGTCGGCCCCTCGCCTCGGTGGGCGACCGCCCGGGAGTCGAGCAGGATCGTCGCCCGGCTCTCCCAGGGCTGCTCCTCACGGCGGACCATCAGCTCGCCGACGCGCGCGGTCGAGCGCCAGTGCACCCGCCGCAGGTCGTCGCCGTGCCGGTATTCGCGGGTCGCCGCGTCGTCCTCGCCGTGTACCGACACCGAGCGCGCCCGGGAGTCGCCCGACCCCGCGAACTCGCCCGCGAGGCGTACCGAGGGAAGCGGCACGACCTGCGGGATCACCACCAGATGGTCGGTGCTCGGGAAGGACCGGGTCAGCTCGCACAGCCCGAACGGGTCGGTCATGCGGATCGCGAGCGGGCCCACCTCGTACCGGCCGCGGGCGTCGGCGCGGACCGTGTAGGCGACCGAACTCGCCTGGCCCGCGCCGAGCCGTTCCAGCACCAGCCGCGGCCGGCTGCCCAGCGCGTACGGGAGGCGGTCCTCCAGCAGCAGCGTCCCGGTGGGCAGCCGGGACATGTTCGCCAGCCGGAGCACGACCCGGGAGCTGGAGCCGACCGGCACCCGGTGCGGCTCCAGGGTCCGCGTGCAGGACAGCTTGTAGCGCGACCGGCCCACATAGGCCGCCGCCAGCAAGGGCAGCACGGCCAGCAGGGCCGCCACGCGCATGAGGTCCCGCTCGCCGAGGATCAGGGACGCGAGCGCGGCAGCGGCAGCCGCGGCGAAGAACGCTCGCCCCCGCGTGGTCAGGCCGCTCAGCGCCTCGCGCACGGCGTCATCACCTCCGCTCGAAAGCCTGCGTGCCCTGCCGCCGCTCGCTCGGCACCGGCAGGCGGTGCACCAGATCCGAGACGATGGCATCAGTGGTACGCCGAGAAAGCTGAGCGTCGGCGGTCGGGATGATCCGGTGCGCCAGGACGGGCACCGCGAGCGCCTGAAGGTCGTCCGGCAGGACGTAGTCGCGGCCGTCCAGGGCGGCGATCGCCTTCGCCGTCCGCAGCAGTTGCAGCGTGGCCCGCGGCGAAGCGCCCAGCCGCAGGTCGCCCGACTCACGGGTGGCCGTCACCAGGGAGATCGCGTAGTTCTTCACGGCGTCGGAGACGTGCACCGCGCGTACGGTGGCGATCATCTCGCGGACGCGGGCCGCGTCGGAGACCGCGACCAGGTTCTCCAGCGGGTCCTGGGCCGAGTGCACGTCGAGCATCGCCAGCTCGGCGTTGGCGTCGGGGTAGCCCATGGCGATCCTGGCGGTGAACCGGTCGCGCTGCGCCTCGGGCAGCGGATAGGTCCCCTCCATCTCGATCGGGTTCTGGGTGGCGATGACCATGAACGGCGTCTGGAGCGGGTAGGTGACGCCGTCGACGGTGACCTGCCGCTCCTCCATGCACTCGAGCAGCGCGGACTGGGTCTTCGGCGAGGCCCGGTTGATCTCGTCGCCGACCACCAGGTTGGCGAAGACCGCGCCGGGCTTGAACTCGAAGTCGTGGTTCTCCTGGTTGTAGACGTTCACGCCGGTGACGTCGCTGGGGAGCAGGTCGGGGGTGAACTGGATGCGCCGCACGGAACAGTCGATCGACCGCGCGAGCGCCTTGGCGAGCTTCGTCTTGCCGACGCCGGGGACGTCCTCGATCAGCAGATGGCCCTCCGCGAGCAGCACGGCGAGCGCCAGCCGGACGGTGGCCGTCTTGCCCTCGATGACCTGCTCGATGTTGGCGACGATGGCTTCCGCCGCCGACTGGAACTCTTCGGCCGGTAGAGCTGGGTTGAGCTCCTCGCGGCCGCCGTCCCACGACCCAGGCGTCAGGGGGTTACGGGTGGTCAACGGGCCTCCTCAAGATCGTGACCTCCGGTGCGTCTGTTAGACGCCCCAGCCCCGCCCGTGGGTTGCAGGCCCGCCGTCGGCGAGGCGGCTCTCAGTGTGGGAGAAGTCTCCCCGAGTTACTTGCTCCCGGCAACAATCCGCGCTACCGGTTCGACGCTACCTCTTGCGCAGCGGTACACTGCGGTGCATGGGCCGGACTTTCGAGCTCCTTAGCGAGCCGTGCTAACGCCACTTCGAGCGTGAGCACGGCGACCCCTCCTGCGTGAGGGGTTTTTTTGTGGGCGCTTGCGCCCACAAACGGAATGTCAGCTGCCTGCTTTTGATCTTGATTTGAACTTTGCATCACCCGAGGGGACCTGACACATGAGCGAGGCGGACACCCCCGCGTTCCGCTACACGGCGGCGCTGGCGAACCAGATCGAGAAGCGCTGGCAGGACTATTGGGCGGCGAACGGCACGTTCCACTCGCCGAACCCGGTCGGCCCGCTCGCCGATCCCGCCCACCCCCGCTCCGGCGCTGACAAGAAGTTCGTGCTGGACATGTTCCCGTACCCGTCCGGGGCGGGCCTGCATGTCGGGCACCCGCTGGGCTTCATCGGCACCGACGTCTTCGCGCGGTTCAACCGCATGGCCGGGTTCAACGTGCTGCACACGATGGGCTTCGACGCCTTCGGCCTGCCCGCCGAGCAGTACGCCGTGCAGACCGGCACGCACCCCCGGGTGACCACCGAGCAGAACGTGGAGCGCTACCGCGCGCAGCTGCGGATGCTGGGCCTGGGCCACGACGACCGGCGCAGCGTCGCCACCACCGATGTGGCCTTCTACCGCTGGACCCAGTGGATCTTCCGGCAGGTCTTCAACGCCTGGTACGACGAGGAAGCCGGCAAGGCTCGCCCGATCGAGGAGCTGGAAGCCGCGTACGCCGCGGGCGAGCGCCCGACGCCGGACGGCCGCGCCTGGTCGGAGCTGTCCGTCCACGAGCGTCGGGCGGTGCTGAACCGGTCGCGGCTGGCGTACGCGTCGAACGCGCCGGTGAACTGGTGCCCCGGGCTGGGCACGGTGCTGGCGAACGAGGAGGTCACCGCCGACGGGCGCAGCGAGCGGGGCAACTTCCCGGTCTTCAAGGCCAACCTGAAGCAGTGGATGATGCGGATCACCGCGTACGGAGATCGGCTGATCGACGATCTGGACACGCTGAACTGGCCGGAACCGATCAAGCTGATGCAGCGCAACTGGATCGGCCGCTCGACCGGCGCCCATGTCGACTTCGGTGCCGACGCCGGCGTGATCAAGGTGTTCACCACCCGTCCCGACACCCTGTTCGGGGCGACCTACATGGTCCTGGCTCCGGAGCACGAGCTGGTTGACGCGCTGGCCCCGGCGGAGTGGCCGGCGGGCACGAACCCGAAGTGGACCGGCGGGCACGCGACGCCGGCCGCGGCGGTGGCGGCGTACCGGGCGTTCGCGGCGGCGAAGACCGATGTGGAGCGACAGGCCGACGCCAAGGAGAAGACGGGCGTCTTCACCGGGGCGTACGCGACGAACCCCGTCGACGGCCGCAGTGTCCCGGTCTTCATCGCCGACTACGTGCTGGCCGGTTACGGCACCGGTGCGATCATGGCGGTGCCCGGCCAGGACGAGCGCGACTGGGCCTTCGCCGAGGTGTTCGAGCTGCCCATCATCCGGACCGTGCAGGCGCCGGAAGGCTGGACGGGCAAGGCGTACACCGGCGACGGCCCGGCGATCAACAGCGCCTCCGAGGTCAGCACCAGCCTGGACGGGCTGGGCGTCACCGAGGCCAAGGCGAAGATCATCGAGTGGCTGGAGGCCGACGGCCACGGCACGGGGGCCATCACCTACCGGCTGCGGGACTGGCTGTTCAGCCGCCAGCGCTACTGGGGCGAGCCGTTCCCGATCGTCTACGAGGTGCTGCCGGACGGCACGGTCAGCGAGGAGCCGATCGCGCTGCCCGAGTCCATGCTGCCGCTGGAGCTGCCCGAGATCGACGACTTCTCCCCGAAGCTGTTCGACCCCAACGACGCGAACACCTCGCCGGAGACGCCGCTGTCGCGTACGCGGGAATGGGTCGAGGTGGAGCTGGACCTGGGCGATGGCCCGAAGCGCTACGTACGCGAGACGAACACGATGCCGCAGTGGGCCGGCTCCTGCTGGTACCAGCTGCGCTACCTGGATCCCACCAACGACCAGGCGTTCGTCGACCCGGCGAACGAGGCGTACTGGGTGGGCCCGCGGCCGGGGCAGGAGTCCGGCGGCGTCGACCTGTACGTCGGCGGCGTCGAGCACGCCGTCCTGCATCTGCTGTACGCCCGTTTCTGGCACAAGGTGCTGTTCGACCTGGGCAAGGTGTCCTCGTTCGAGCCCTACCACCGGCTGTTCAACCAGGGCTACATCCAGGCGTACGCCTACACCGACGAGCGCGGCGTCTACGTCCCGGCCGAGGAGGTGACCGAGGAGTCCAGCGGCGTCTACGTCTGGCAGGGCGAGAAGGTCGACCGCGAGTACGGGAAGATGGGCAAGTCCCTGAAGAACGTCGTGACTCCGGACGAGATGTGCGCGCAGTACGGTGCGGACACCTTCCGGGTCTACGAGATGTCGATGGGGCCGCTGGAGGTGTCCCGTCCGTGGGAGACCCGGGCGGTCATCGGCGCGCAGCGGTTCCTGCAGCGGGTCTGGCGGGCGATCGTCGACGAGGAGACCGGTCAGGCCGTCGTCGTCGACGAGGCCGCCGATGAGGCGACCCAGCGGCTGCTGCACAAGACCATCGCGGGCGTCCGTGAGGACATGTCGGAGCTGCGGTTCAACACCGCGGTGGCGAAGCTGATCGAGCTGACCAACGGCATCACCCGGCTGGGGCGCACGCCGCGGGCCACCGCGGAGGCACTGACGTTGATGGTCGCGCCGTTCGCCCCACACATCGCCGAGGAGCTGTGGCGCAAGCTGGGTCACGACGACTCGCTGACCTACGCCGACTTCCCGCAGGCCGACCCGGCCCTGCTGGTCGAGGACCAGGTCACCTACCCGGTCCAGATCAACGGCAAGGTCCGCGGCCGGATCGAGGTCGCGGCTTCCGCCGCGGAGGAAGTGGTACGCGCGGCGGCGCTGGACGCCGTCGCGGACTCGCTGGCCGGCAAGGAGCCGAGGAAGGTCATCGTCGTCCCGGGCCGGATGGTCAGCGTCGTCGTGTGACCTTCGAGCGTTAGATGACAACACTGTCATCCCAGGTGGCGGCCCGTCTACGTGAGGAGACGGGCCGTTCGCCGTCTATGGACGTACCCCGTGACAAAACTGGGGACATCGGTCGATGATCGCTTCCGGGCGGCGCGACGAAGCTGTGGCTCATGAAGCTATTGGCCACGCGACGTCGCAAGATAACCGCCGCCATCGCGGCCGTCCTGCTCGTCGGGGCCGGCGGGGCGGCGGCCGCCGGTGAGAAGTTCTGGGAAGAGATCGGGGTGCTCGACGAACCCGGCGCGGGCACGCCGTTCCAGCCGCACGAGTTCGCCGAGATGATGGCGGGGGAGGCCGGGGAGAATCCGGCCGACGAGGCGTTCGAGGCGCTGACCATCGCGCAGCAGTTCGCCGACGCCCGCACCTCGCCGGGCATCGTCGCGCCGGGCGCCTACAGCGCGGCGTACGCGCAACTCACCTCGATGCCGAAGACGGCGGGGACGTGGAGCGAGGTGACCAACAAGGTCTACGACGCCGACGATCCCCGGTATCGCGACTGGTACTCGAACTCCAGCGGCGGCGCGGGGAATGTGACGGGCCGGATCACCGGTCTCGTCGCCGACAACGCCGGGCACGTGTACGCCGCGGGCGCGGACGGCGGCGTCTGGCGCTCGTCCACCGGCGGCGGCCAGTGGACCCCGATCGCCGACCAGCTTCCGTCGCTGTCCAGCGGCACCCTCGTCCTCGCCGAGGACGGCTCGCTCTGGTACGGCACCGGCGAGGCCAACACCGGTGGGACGGCGTACGCCGGATCCGGGGTGTATCGCCTGGCGGATCCGGTGAGCGGCCAGTTCACTCCGGCCGGCCGGGTCGGCGGGACCGAGCTGGAGAGCAGCGTCATCTCCAAGCTGCGCTTCGCGGGCGGCACCGTGTGGGCGGCCACCAACCGCGGGGTCTACAGCCACTCCGCGACGACGGCGACCGGTGCCTGGACCCTCCAGTACGCCCCCAACCCGTCGTTTCTGCCGGGTGGAGCCGACGCGGGCAACGCGAACGCGGCGTACAAGAACATCGTGAACGACATCGCGCCGGACCCGAAGGACCCGAAGCACGTCGTGGCCGCGATCGCCTGGCGGTCGGGGGACACCTACAACGGGTTCTACGAGACCGCCGACTACACCCAGGGTTCGGCGAGCTGGCACAAGGTGAATCCGACCGGGGCGATCCCGGCGGACGACATCGGCCGGGTCACCTTCGCGTACGCCGCCGACGGCAGCGCCCTGTACGCGGTCAACCAGTCGCCCAAGCTGCTGAACAAGCTGGTCGGCACGGTCAACAGCTACCTCGACGGGGTCTACGTCTCGAACTCGGGTGACCCGGCCGGGCCGTGGTCGAAGATCGCGGAGTCGGAGAAGCTGGCGAACTCGGGCTCGGCGTTGAAGCAGTCGGTCGGCGGCAAGGGCTACGGTCCCGGCATCCAGTCCTGGTACAACCACTTCCTGCAGGTCGATCCGGCCAACCCCAAGCACGTGTGGCTGGGCCTGGAGGAGGTCTATGAGACCACGGACGCCGGGGCGACCTGGAAGACGATCGGCCCGTACTGGAACTTCTACTTCGGCTGCTGGGCGATCAGCGACAAGGACAACACCTGCCCGGACAGCACCCACCCGGACCAGCACTCCGTGGCGGTCGGCAGCTATCAGGGCAAGGCCTACGTCTACGTCGGCAACGACGGCGGCGTCTTCCGGCGCCCGGTGAACGGCGCGGTCAACCGCGACGGGCACGCGACCGACTGGCAGAGCCTCAACGACGGGACCATCGACGCCCTGCAGTACTACTCGGTCTCCGTCGGCAAGGACGGTTCCGGCGTCGGGGTGGCGGGCGGCCTGCAGGACAACGGCGCGTCCATCCTGCGGCCCGGCGACACCGTGATGGGCTCGCACTTCGGCGGCGACGGCGGCGACTCGCTGGCCAACCCGCAGAACTTCTGCCAGCAGGTCCAGGAGTACACCAACCTGGCGATGCGCTCGACCGAGAACTGCGCGGTGAACCCTGGCGCGGACACGATCGACAAGGCGACCTCGTACGACATCCAGCCGTACACGAACCGGCCGGGCGACGAGCCGGCCCGCTTCATCGCCCCGTTCTCGCCGGACGCGGGCAACCCGAATGTCTGGGTGGCCGGCGGCCAGCACGTGTGGGTCAACGACCTGGGCTTCGCCATCCGCACCGGCAAGCAGTGGAAGAGCGTGTTCGACCTGGGGGCCGGGCACACCGCCACCTCGGTCGCGGTGGCCGGCGGGACGGCGTACGTGGGCTGGTGCGGGCCGTGCAACAACGCCGGGTTCACCCGCGGCGTGGCCACGGGCAAGATCGGCGACCCGACCAGCTGGCACCAACTGGCCCTGCCGTCGACCGGCGTCGTGCCGAACCGGTTCGTGCAGGGCATCGAGGTCGACCCGACCGACGGCCAGCACGTGTTCCTCGCGATGAACGGGTTCTCCCGGCGCTTCACCGAGGGACCGGGCGCGGGATTCGGCCACGTCTTCGAGTCGCACAACGGCGGGGCCGACTGGACGGACGTCTCGGCGAACCTTCCGGACGTTCCGGCCAGCTCGATCAAGCTGCTGCCCGGTGGCGCGCTGGTGCTCACCACCGACCTGGCCACCTTCTACCGGCCGGGCGGCACGGCGACCTGGCAGCGGCTCGGGTCCGGGCTGCCGCTGACCGTCGGGATGGACGTGGAGTACTCGACTGTGGACAACTCCGTCTACGTCGCCACCCACGGCCGGGGCATCTGGCGGCTCAGTCTGGGACAGCTGTGACCCTGGCCGGCCCGGCCGGCCGGTGATTCCACCCGGTGAGGGCGGCTTCGCACCGCCGCCCTCACCGGGTCACGGCTGCAGGACGATCGAGTCGCCGTTGACCGTCACGTTCTTCGCCGGCAGCCCCATGGTGGCCGGTCCCTGTTTGACCGCCCCGTCGGTGATCGAGTACTGGCTGCCGTGGCAGGGGCAGTTGATGGTGCCGTTGGCCACCGTGCCGACCGTGCAATGCATGTGGGTGCAGATGGCGCTGAATCCCTTGAACGAGCCCGCGGTCGGTTGCGTCACCACCACCTCCTGAGTCGCGAAGATCTTGCCGCCGCCGACCGGGATGTCCGCCGTCTTGCCCAGCGTGGTCGGGGCGGTCACCTCGGTCGTGGCCTGCGCCGTCGGCGTGGCGGTCGAACCGCCGCCGTTGCTGCTGCCGCACGCGGCGGCCAATCCGGTCGCGGCGACCCCCGCGGCTCCGGCGATCCCGGACACGAAGGCCCGGCGAGTGGATGTCATGTACGCCCCCACACTGATTCGGCGCCGGAGTCCCCGGTACGCACGACGTAATAGGCCGTGACGACGGCCAGCACCAGCACCACCACCTGTGCTCCGGTCCGCAGCCAGGGTGTCTGCGGGGTGCGCTGAAGCACCCAGAACAGCAGCCCCACGGCCAGACCCAGGGCCAGCGTCCACCAGAAGGTGGCGGTGCCGAACGAGCGATGCTGCAGCACCTTCAGCGGCTTCTGGGCGGGAAAGCGAGCGGCGATGAACTTGTCGCCGGACAGCTTCGCGGCCAGCGCGGCCAGCGGCGCGAGCACCGCCAGCCCGGCGGTCAGCCACCCCGTCTTCGCCCGCCAGCGTGGGACGAAGGCGTACACGATGGCGAACAGCGCCAGCAGAGGCACGAAGACGACCGCCGCATGCACGAAGAGCGGATGGGCCGGTATGCCCAGAATGTCACTGAACATGACGCCAGTCTGGTAGATCCCACCTGACCGTGCTGGGCTTTCGCTCAGATCACGAGCGGCGGGACGTCACTCGCCAGTAGACGGCCGCACTCGCGCTGACGAGCGCGCCCAGGGCGGCGGGCAGATAGGTGAGCAGGGTGACGCCGTCCGGTGAGACGACCGCGGCCCCGATGGCGGCGTACGCGAACGCGCTGGGCGCGCCGCCGAGCGCCGTTCCCGCCAGGTAATGCCGGAAACGCGTCGCCGAGCTGCCGTACGCGTACCCGACGAGGCCGAACGGTGCGATCGGCAGGAGGCGGACGACCACCACGGCGAGCGTGCCGCGCTGGGCCAGCCACTCGTCCAACCGCGCGATGCGCCCGCGCAACCGCCGTCGCACGGTTTCCCGGCCCGCCCAGCGACCCAGCCAGAACGTCGCGATGGCAGCGCCGACCGCCGCGACCAGGGCCACGCCCGCCCCGGCCGTCGCACCGAACAACAAGCCGCAGGCCAACGAGATCGCCGTACGCGGAACGAGCGCCATGAGCAGGGCGGCTCCGGCGACGACGGCGGCGGCGGGGCCGAACGCGCCGAGCTCGCGTACCTCGTCGGGCACCGAGCCCAGGGGAACTCGACTGGCTAGCAACGCCACCGCGCCCACACCGAGAGCGAGGGCGCCGGCACGGATCAGCGCCCGGCGCCGGAAGTCCGCCGCCGGGGTGTCAGCAGTCGTCATCGGCCGACGGCGGTGAGCCGCTCGGCCCGGAGCCGATCCGGCCAGGTGTCGTCCAGCGGCCCCAGCGACTGTTCGCCGGTCGCCCAGCAGAGCAGGAGATCTGCGAGCGCAGGGTTACGAGCCAGGGCCGGGCCGTGTGCGTACGTCCCGAGAATCGTCTCGGACCAGGCCCCCTCCGTGACGCCGTCGTTGCCGACGCCCGTGGTGACGCGGAGCAGGGGCTTGACGCCGGGGCCGAGATGCGTGCGACCGCCGTGGTTCTCGAAGCCGGTCAGCGGCGGGAGGCCGAGCGTGGGGTCGACGTCGCCCGCCAGTTCGCCGACGGCGCGCGAGGGGCCGCGGTCCGAACTGATGTCGATCATGTCGAGGCCGGGGCACTTGTCGCCCTTGGCGAAGAAGCTGCTGCCGAGGAGCTGGTAGCCGGCGCAGACGGCGAAGACCACGGCGCGGTTCGCCGCCGCGCGGGCCAGCCCGCCGTCGTTGAGCAGCCGTTGCGCGGCGAGCGCCTGCGGGCCGTCCTCGCCGCCGCCGAGCAGGTAGATGTCGCCCTGCTCGGGCAGCCGCTGGTCGGAGCGGACCTCGACGGTCTGGGCGGGGATGCCGCGGGCGCGGGCGCGGTGAGCCAGGATCAGCATGTTGCCGCGGTCGCCGTAGGTGGAGAGCAGGTCGGGGTAGACCCAGACGATCTGCAGGCCACCGTTCACCTCAGAGGCTGGGCTATCAAAGGACACGATCCAACTCCGCTCGGATGTCTTGGAAAGCGGTGTAGTTGGCGATGACCTCCAGGCGGCCCTGCGGCACCGCACCGACCGCGTCGGCGAAGGTCTTGACGTGCGTGAACGGCACATCGTTGATCTCCAGCCGGACCGCCAGGTCCATCGCCCGATCGCCGCTCACGAGGACCTGACGCCCCCGGAGCGGGCTGAAGTCCACGTCGTAGAGCCAGCTCGTGTCCAGCCCGTCGGGGTCGCGGGCGTTGATCGCCAGCAGCGTCGGCGCGACGTCGGCCATCTCGAACGCCTCGAGCCAGCTCGCCGGGTTCTTCGCCAGCAGCAGCCGGACCAGGCGGCCCTCGCGCTCCACCTGGGCGTAGCGGCCGGCCACGCTGGCCACCGAGCCGAGCCGGGGGATGGCGTCCACCGGATTCACCCCGAACCGGGCGGCCACGGCCAGCGCGGTCGCGGCGTTGCCCAGGTTGACCGTGCCGGGAAGCTGGAGCTTCACCTCGTGCGGCTGGCCCTCGGGGTCGACGACCTCGCCGTCGAGCAACGTCCACTGCGGAGTCGGCCGACGCAGGTCGCCGTTGGCGCAGGCCCAGCCGCCCGCCTCGCCGCGCTGGATGTGGCCGCCGCACGCCGGGCAGACGTGCGAGTCGTCCTGCCAGCGCTGACCGGCCGAGAACCAGGTGACCTCGGCGACGGGGTGGGCGCCGGCGGCGTAGACCACCATCGGGTCGTCGGCGTTGGCCACGATGTGCACCGCCGGGTGCGACGCGAGCGCCTGCCGCCAGAGGTCGGCCATCATGGCGACCTCCTTGGCCCGGTCGAGCTGGTCGCGCGACAGGTTGAGCAGCGCCACCACCCGGGGCTGGGTCGCCTGGATGACCTGGGCCAGGTAGTGCTCGTCGACTTCGAGCACCGCGTAACGGGTGGTCCCGGCGCGGGCGAGCGCGGAGGTGTGCCCGGTCGGCATGTTCGCGCCGAACGAGTTCGTCGCGACGTCGCCGAGGACGCCCAGCGCCGCGGCGGTGAACCGGGTCGTGGTCGTCTTGCCGTTGGTGCCGGAGACCAGCGCGATCTGCCGGCCCGCCGCCAGATGGGCGAGCAGGTCGGGGTCGATCATCATGCCGAGCCGGCCGCCGATGACCGAACCGTCGCCTCGCCCGGTAGCGCGCGACAGCGCGGCCGCCGTCTTCGAGACGGAAACGGCGAAGGCCGTACGCAGCGGCAGCTTCTTCTCGTCCGACACGCGGCTAGAGTACGCGATCTGCCTTCGTGATTGGTTGTGTGGCCTGAATCACGGACATCTCGGGCAATCTGCCGGGACAATCCGGGCGCTCGTCGCGGCTGCGGGACATCTTGGCTGCTCAGCGGCCCTGCGGCGGGTTTGGCTGGGCGTCGAGGATGCACTAGAAAAAGGACGCCGGTCGATGACCGGTGGACGTTCCGGTCCCGTCGAACCCTGCCCGGCCGGACGTCGACCCCCAGAACAGCATCGGGCAGGGGTGGGGGACCCACTTTCGCCTCGCGACTCACGCGGCCGGCCTCGCTTCCCCAGGAGCCGGTCTCGCCGCGCGCGGGGCTCGGGGTGTAGCCGCGCTCAGCGGCCGGGCAACCCTTCCGCGCCCGAACCCGACAGCTCACCTCACAGGCGTGCTGAAGGGACCCCTATGGCCATCTTCCGTATGGTCGCCTCCCGCTGGGAGCGTGCTCGAAATCTCCTGCTCGGCGGCCATCGTCGTCTGTTCGGCAGCTGGCGTCTTCTGTTCGGTAGCCGGCGGCGGGGCTTGGTCACCGCTGGGGCCGCGGCGATCGCAGCGGCTGCGGTCGGCCTCCCGGCGCTCGCCGCCGGACCCGGAGGTTCTCCGGCCCCGTCCGAGCTTTCGCTGTCGATCGCGCCCTCGGCGTACGCCTCGGTCTCAGCGTCGGCGTCTGGTGCGGCGTCCGCGTCCTCTTCGGCGTCGATGTCAGCTTCGGGCACGGCGGGCTTGGGTTCGGCGGCGTCGGCCGCCGCGTCCGCTGCGACCGCTGCTGCGGCCAAGGCTGCGGCACCGGCCAGGGCTGCTGCTGCGTCGGCGGCGAAGAGAGCAGCGTCCGCTGCCGCCGCCTCGACGAAGGCGGCGATCGTCCTGCGCGAGGTGGCGAAGCTCAAGGGCTCGCCCTACGTGTTCGGCGCGACCGGACCGCGGACCTTCGACTGCTCCGGGCTGACCCAGTTCGTGTACGCCAAGATCGGCGTCAAGCTCGTCAACTATGTGCCGACGCAGCTCAACAAGGCGAAGGTCGTCCCGCATGCGAAGCAGCGTCCGGGCGACCTGATCTTCTTCCTGAGCGGCGACTTCGCCTACCACGTCGGCATCTATGCGGGGAACCACAAGATGTGGGACGCCCCGACCGAGGGGCAGACCGTCGGCCTGCACGAGATCTGGGACGACTCCTACGTCGTCGGCCAGTTCTACTGAGTCCTCTACTAAGTGTTCGGCTGAGTCCGGCTCGTCCGATCGGGGGATCTCCCGGGTCGGCCGAGCCGGACGACTTCTGTGGGCTGCGTCACCAACTGAACCGGACATCCCGGCAGGCAATATCGGACATCGATGTCTTGACCACTCGCCAAGGGTAGTTTTCCCAGCTCTCAGACCTTCTTCAGGTTCTTGGCCAATTCGCAGGTTCTCGGTAGAAACGATCCGCCGACCGGGTTCACCTGGGCGGCGGCGCCGCGGATACGCCGAATCCCGCCCGTTCGCGGTGCCCACCCCACGCAGCAGTGGATGGGCGGGAGTGGGGGAACCACCTTCGCCGGATCTGGTCGCGGACCCGGCTCGGGGTGAAGCCACCGGCGTCCGCTCAGGACACCCGCCCCCGGTGGACCTCCGTCCTGAATGGATGCCGTGGCCGGGCCGCCTTCCCGCCCGAACCCGACAGCTCACTTCGCAGGCGTGCCGGAAGGACGACGATGAAGTCTCAGATCAGGCGGCGTACCGCCAGACTCCTGCTGGCCGTCGGCGCGGGCGTCCTGGCGGCGACGCTGACGGGGACCCCCACCCAAGCCTCCTCGGTGGACTCGGCTGCCGCGGCGCTCGCCTCGGCTCCGGCTGCGATCGTCGTGACCGGAGTCGGCGCGGCCGACACGGTCGTGACGGAGAACGCGGCCGTCGCCACGACCGCCGTCGCCACCAACGTGACTGCCTCGGCCTTCACCGCCGCTCCCACCGCTGTCAGCTCCCGGGCGGCCAAGGCGGCGAAGGTGATCGCGCTGGCGAAGCAGTACAGCGGCCGTCCCTACCGCTGGAGCGCCGCGGGACCCAAGCGGTTCGACTGCACCGGGTACACGAAGTTCATCTACAAGAAGGTCGGCGTCAAGCTCCCCCACAGCGGCGCCCAGGGCAAGAAGGGGAAGAAGGTCTCCCGGGCCAAGGCGCTTCCCGGTGACCTGGTGATCTTCCGCGACTCCGGCGGTCGCGTCTACCACGTCGGCATCTACGCCGGCGGCAACAAGATGTACGACGCCCCGACATACGGCAAGAAGACCGGACTGCACCGCATCTGGAGCAAGAAGGTCGAGTTCCGCCGGGTGCTCGGCTAAAGCCCGATCACCCATCCCCCTAAAGACCTCTCACCCATCCCCGTAATGCAGCGGGCCCGCACCTGATGGTGCGGGCCTTGCTGTTTCGGCGATCGGCTGTGCGGTGATCGCTTAACTCGTGCTTAACGAGCGGTAATGGCATCGGTGACGGTGATGTCGGAAACCGGACGATGTTGATCTTCATTGCCCCCCTCCACCCGAACGTACCTGTTGTGACCTGGCCAAATGGGGAGGGCTCGGGGCGTCGGGGCGGTCGATTTTGGTTGACGGTGGAGGGAAGTGGAGTAAAGTGGGGCCCACTGGTGGGGCTGGGAGGCCCGGCCGGCCGGGGGAGCGGCTCGCCGCGAACGAGCTGATCCCGTCTGCGTCATCGGGGGGTGGGGCCGATGTTTCTCGGCACGCATACCCCCCGCCTGGACGACAAAGGCCGGTTGATTCTTCCGGCGAAGTTCCGGGACGAGCTGGCGGGAGGTGTCGTGATCACTAAAGGGCAGGAGCGCTGTCTCTACGTGTTCCCGGTCGCCGAGTTCCAGCGATACGCCGCCGAGCAGTCGGCCCGTCCGATGAGTGACAAGGCGGCCCGGGCGTACACCCGGGTGCTGTTCTCCGGCGCTCACGACGAGGTCCCCGACAAGCAGGGCCGGGTCACCATTCCGCCGACGCTCCGAGCGTACGCGGGACTGGAGCGAGACCTGGTGGTGATCGGCGCGAGCACTCGTGTCGAGATCTGGGACAACGCCGCCTGGGAGGCGTACCTCGCCGAAAGCGAGGAATCCTTCTCGGACGTCGACACCGCCGGCTACGCCGGCCTGCCGACGGAGGCGGGGTGACGCCGGCCCGACGGTGAGCGCCAGGCGCCTGGAAGCGATGCCGCGAACATCGCAGCACCGGGCACGAAACCGGCGTACCGCGAGATCTCCAGCCGCTTGTCGGCTCCTGGCGCCACTTCCCCGGCGCCAGGCGTACTGCTCTCTCGAACCCCTTGGGAACGGGGAACAAGAGGTGCGAGAAGCGGATGGGGATCTGGCGGTACGCCGGGATCAACGAGAGCAGAACAGCAGGGGGTCGAGATGCAGCAGCCGCGGGGCAAGCACGTGCCCGTCCTGCTTGAACGCTGCCTCGACCTGCTGGCTCCCGCGCTCACCGTCGACCGCGCCGAGCAGGCCGGCGGCCGGACGTATCACGTCGACGCGACCCTCGGCCTGGGCGGCCACGCCGAAGCCGTGCTCCAACGCCACCCCGAGACGGTCCTCATCGGGCTCGACCGGGACACCGAGGCGCTGGAGCACTCCCGGCGACGGCTGGCTCCCTTCGCCGACCGCATTCATCTGGTGCACGCCGTCTATGACGAGCTTCCGCGCGTACTGCGGGACCTCCGGATCGACCGAATCGACTCGATCCTGTTCGACCTGGGCGTCTCCTCGTTGCAGCTGGACGAGGCGGACCGGGGCTTCGCGTACGCGCAGGACGCCCCGCTCGACATGCGGATGGACCAGACCCGGGGCATGACGGCCGAGCAGGTGATCAACACCTACGACGCCGGCCAGCTGGCCCGGGTGCTGCGGGTCTACGGCGAGGAGAAGTTCGCGTCCCGGATCGCGGCGTCGATCCTCAAGGAACGGGCGAAAGGTCCGCTCACCAGCTCGGCGCGGTTGGCTGAACTGGTTCGCGACGCCATCCCGGCGGCCACCCGGCGTACCGGGGGACATCCGGCGAAGCGGACCTTCCAGGCATTGCGCATCGAGGTGAATCGGGAACTGGTGGTGCTGGAAGCGGCACTGCCGGCGGCCCTGGACGTTTTAACGCCTGGCGGCCGGATCGTGGTCATGTCCTACCACTCGCTGGAGGACCGGATCACCAAGCAAGCGTTCGCAGCGCGGGCGCGGTCCACCGGGCCGATCGACCTTCCGGTCGAACTTCCCGGCACCGGACCGACCCTGCGGCTGCTGACCAGGGGGGCGGAGCTGCCCAGCGAGTCCGAGGTCGCGGAGAACCCGCGAGCCGCCTCGGTTCGCCTGCGGGCGGCAGAGAAGATCGGGGGCGAGGCATGAGCAACTCCAACGCGGCGCGTGCGCCGCGCGACGACGACCGTCGCTTCGACCGGGCTCGTGGGGGCGAGCTGCGGAGCGACGCGCGTACCGAGGCTCGTGGTGAGACGGGCCGGACCACACCGGAGCGGCCGAAGCTGCGGCTGGCGCCGCCGATGCCGGTGTCCGGCCCGCGGGTGCCGTTCGTCGTGATGATCGTGGTCCTGGTGATGGCCGGGGTCGTGGGCATCCTGGCGCTCAACCAGAAGATCAACGAGAACGCGTTCAAGCTCGACAAGCTGCGGGCGGAGCAGGCCAAGCTGGACCGGCAGGAGCAGGACCTCAACCAGCAGATCGCCGAGAAGGAGGCGCCGGGCAACCTGGCGGCTCAGGCTCGCAAGCTGGGCCTGGTCCCGGCGGGCGCGCCGGCCTTCATCCGGCTGCCGGACGGCCGTGTCGTCGGCGTACCGCAGCCGGCCAACGGCGAGCCGGCCATCACCAGCCAGGGGGGCTGATGCCGCAGCGGCGTGGCTCCGACGGACGGGGGTCGGACGGGCAGGGCTTCGGCGACCGTGGGCGTACCGGCAAGTCCGGTGCGCCCACCGGCCGTTCCTCCGGGCAGAACTCGTCCGGGCAGGACTCGCCGGGCCGGAACCGGAGCGAACTGGGCCGCGCGCGCGCCTACACCCCCCGCGGCCGCACCGTACGCGAGCAGTCGTCGCTGCGCGTCGTGCCGCCGATCGATCACGAAGAAGCGGAGTCGATCAGGGACTCCCGGACACGACACACCGGTGGATCACGACCGAAAGTTCATGATCGCGCGGACAAGGGGGGCGCGAGCGAGCGGGCGGCCCGAGCGGGAGCGAGAGGCCGGGGAGCGAGCGGGCGCGGAGCGCCGGCGAAGCCGGGGCGGCCGAAGGCGGTCAAGGTGCCGAAGCCGCCCCGTCCGGCGAATCCCCAGCGACGGCTGCGGCTGGCGGCCGGTCTCGCGCTGCTGATGTTCGCGGCGGTCGGCGTACGCCTTGTCGAGTTGCAGTTCGAGGGCGCGCCCGCGGCGGCCGCTCAGGGTTTGCAGTCGCGCCTGGCGCACGATGTGCTCTACGCCTCGCGTGGATCCATTTTGGACCGCAATGGCGCGATCATGGTGCACAGCGTCGAGGCCCGGATGGTGTACGCCGACCCGACCCAGGTCAAGGATCCGGCTGCGGCGGCGGCCCGGCTCGCGCCGTTGCTGGGCCGGCCCGTGTCGGAGTTGCTGCCGCTGTTGTCCCCGCACACTCAGCCGAACAGCACCGAGCAGCAGCGCTATGAGGTGCTCGCGCAGGGGGTGAAGATCGAGACCGGGGACGCGGTGCAGGGCCTGCGTCTCGACGGCGTCGAGGTGGAGCGCAGCGATCTGCGGGACGTGCTGAGCCAGGACGTCGCGGCCAACCTCATCGGCTTCACCAACGCCGACGGCGGCCTCGTCGGCCTGGAGGCGCGCTTCGACGACCTGCTCGCCGGGAAGAACGGGCTGCGCACATACGAGGTGGGCCGGGGGGATCAGCTCGACAAGGAGATCCCCGGCGGTTACCACAACACGGTCGCCGCGCGGAACGGCTCGACCTTGCAGCTCACTGTCGACCGGGATCTCCAGTACGAGGTCCAGCGCATCCTCACCGCGAAGATGCAGCAGGTCAAGGCGACCTTCGGCAGCGCGACGGTGATCGACGTGAAGACCGGCGAGGTGGTGGCGCAGGCGAGCTGGCCGACCTACGACGCGGCCAACCCGCTGGCGAGCCGGCCGCAGGACCGGGGCGACGTCGCGAGCAACGAGCTGGTCGACCCGGGTTCGGTGCACAAGGCGATCGTGCTGGCCGGGGCGCTGGAGGAGGGCGTGATCACGCCGGACTCGACCGTGACGATCGCGCCGACGATCAAGGTCGCCGACAAGACCTATGAGGACACTCACCCGTTCCCGAGCGGTACGAAGATCACCATGCCGGGGCTGATGGCGTACTCGTCGAACGTGGGCACCATCAAGATCTCGCAGCAGCTGGGCGCGGAGAACCTCTACAAGTACCAGCGGCTGTTCGGGCTCGGGCAGCCCACCGGGATCTCCATCCCCGGCGAGGCCTCCGGCGTCGCCCGGCCGCCGTCGGAGTGGCAGGGGTCCGACTTCGGCTCGATCCCGATCGGCAACGGCGTCTCGGTGACCCCGTTGCAGATGACCGCGGCGTACGCGGCGATCGCGAACGACGGCGTCTGGGTCCAGCCGCACCTGGTCAAGAACATCATCAGCCCGGACGGCAAGGTGCAGGCGGCCGAGGCCGCGCCCAGTCACCGGGTGATCAGCGCCGAGCACGCCGCCCAGTTGCGGCAGATCATGGAGCCGGTGACGACGGCGCCGGGCGCGACCGCGCGCAGCGCCGCGATCGCCGGATACCGGGTCGCCGGCAAGACGGGCACCGGGCGCTATTACGCCACGAACGGGTACGGCAAGGGCGAGGTCGCGTCGTTCATCGGGATGGCGCCGGCCGAGTCGCCCCGCTACGTGATCGGCGTGTTCGCGTACACACCGGGGGGCAACGGCGGCGCGGTCTGCGGACCGGCGTTCCGGGACATGATGTCGTTCGCGCTCAAGCACTTCGGCGTCGCCCCGAGCGGCGAGAAGCCCCCGACCTTCGTGGCCACCCGCTGACCTCCGGTAGGGTGCTCAAGCGTGCCTGTCAGTCTCCGACCCGCGTCCGGCGAGCCCGTGGCGCTGGCCACCCTGGGCGCCCTGTTCGCGGTCCCGACGCCCGAGCCCGGACCGCTGGTGAGCGGGGTGACGCACGCGAGCGACGAGGTGCTTCCGGGCGATCTCTACGCCGCGCTGCCGGGATCGCGGCGGCACGGCGCCGAGTTCATCGGCCAGGCCGCGGCGGCGGGAGCGGTCGCCGTCCTGACCGATCCGGCTGGGGCCGCGGCGGCCGCGGCGGCCGGGCTGCCCGCGCTCATCGTCGACGATCCCCGGGCCGTCCTCGGGCTGGTCGCCGACCAGATCTACGGCGAACCCAGCCGTGATCTCGTGCTCATCGGCATCACCGGCACCGCCGGGAAGACGTCGACGGCGTACCTGATCGAGGCGGGGCTGCGGGCCGGCGGGCACGTCACCGGCATCATCGGCACCGTCGAGACCCGGCTCGGCGACCTGCGGGTCGTCAGCAAGCGCACCACCCCAGAGGCGACCGACCTGCACGCGCTGCTCGCGGTGGCCCGGGAGAGCGGTGTCACGGCCGTGGTCATGGAGGTCTCCAGCCACGCGCTGGCCCTCGGCCGGGTCGGTGGCGTCCGGTTCGCGGTGGCGGGCTGGACCAACTTCGGGCTCGACCATCTCGACTTCCACGCCAGCACCGAGGAGTACTTCGCCGCCAAGGCGTCGCTCTTCGACGGCCGGGCGCGAGCCGAGGTGCTCAACCTCGACGACCCCGCGCTCACCGCGCTGATCAAGCCCACGACGATCACTTACTCCGCGTCGGGCGACACCAGCGCCATATGGTACGCACAAGGCATATCCGGCGGATACGACCAGAAGTTCACGGCGTACGGGCCGGGGAGTGTGTCGGTGCGGGCAGGGGTCGCCCTGGCCGGCCGCCACAACGTGGCCAACGCGCTGCTCGCCCTGGCCAGCCTGACCGCCGTCGGAGTGGATCCGCAGACGGCCGCCGACGGCGTGGCCGCCTGTCCGGGCGTACCGGGGCGGCTGGAGCGCGTGCCGAGTCCAGCGAACGCCCGGCTGGACGTCGTCGGGGTGGTCGACTACGCGCACAAGCCCGACGCGATCGTGGCCGCGCTGAAGGCGCTGCGTGAACTGGCGGACTACCGGAACGGGCGGCTCATCTGCGTCATCGGCGCGGGCGGCGACCGCGACCGGGGCAAGCGCCCGATCATGGGCAAGGCCGCCGCCGACGGCGCCGATCTGCTCATCGTCACCGACGACAACCCGCGTACGGAGGACCCGGCGCAGATCCGCGCCGAGGTCATCGCGGGCGTGCCCGATCCGGCCGACGTCGTCGAGATCGCGGGGCGGCGTACGGCGATCGACGAAGCGGTCCGGCGAGCCCGTCCGGGCGATGTGATCGCCGTGCTCGGCAAGGGCCACGAGACCGGTCAGGAGGTCGGGGGCGAGGTGCTGCCGTTCGACGACCGGGTCGAACTGGCCGACGCGCTCACCGCGGCCGCCTTGGCGGATCGCGCGAACTCGGATCGCGGGAACGAGGAGTCGGCATGATCCAGATGACCCTGGCCGAGATCGCCGAGGCGGTCGGCGGCACGCTCAGCGAGGCCGACCCGGAGACCAGGGTGACCGGCCCGGTCGAGTACGACACTCGCCGCGACCTGACCGGCGGCCTGTTCGTCGCGTTCCCGGGAGCCAACGTCGACGGCCACGACTTCGCCGCCCGCGCGGTGGCCGACGGAGCCGCCGCGGTGCTGGGTACGCGGGCCGTCCCGGGTGTGCCGATGGTGCTGGTCGACGACGCGCTGAGCGCGATCGGACGGCTCGCCCGCGCGGTGCTCGACCGGCTGCCGCAGCTGACCGTCATCGGCATCACCGGCTCGTCCGGCAAGACGAGCACCAAGGACATGATCGGCCAGCTGCTGTCGCGGCTCGGCCCGACGGTCGCCCCGCCCGGCACGTTCAACAACGAACTGGGCCTGCCGCACACCGCGCTCATGGCGGACGAGCAGACCCGGTTCCTCGTTCTGGAGATGGGTGCGCGGGGCGCCGGTCACCTGACCTACCTGTGCGGCATCGCCCCGCCGAAGATCGGCGTCGTGATCAACGTCGGCGTGGCGCACATCGGCGAGTTCGGGTCGCAGGAGAAGATCGCCGAGGCCAAGGGCGAACTCGTCGAGGCTTTGCCGGCCGACGGCGTGGCGATCCTCAACGCCGACGACCCATTGGTGGCCGCGATGGCGTCCCGCACCCGCGCTCAGGTCGTCGCGGTGGGCACCTCGGCGGGCCGGGGAGGCGCTCGCGCCGAGACGCCAGGAGTGCAGTCAGTCGACGTACGCGCCGACGACGTCACCCTCGACGGGCTCGGGCGTCCGGCGTACAAGCTGGTCTGGCCGGAAGGCGAGACGGCCGTGACCCTGACCGTGGCCGGTGCCCACCAGGTGGGCAACTCGCTGGCCGCGGCGGCCGTGGCGCGAGCGGCCGGGATGACCGTGACCGAGTGTGGCGAAGGGCTGTCCACGTTGCGCGCGGTCTCCAGCCGAAGGATGGATGTCTTCAACCGTGCCGACGGTGTCACGGTGATCGACGATTCGTACAACGCCAATCCGGCCTCGACCGCCGCCGCGCTGCGCGCGCTGGCCGCCCTGGGCAGCGCCCCGGACGGACCGGCTCGCCGCACGGTGGCGGTGCTGGGTTATCACGCCGAACTCGGCGAGCACGAGCGGTCCGGGCACGAGGAAGTGGGCCGGATCGCCGCCGAGTCGGGCGTGAGCCTGCTGGTCGTGGTGGGCGACAACGCCGCGCCGATTCGCGACGGAGCGACGGCGATGGCGCGATGGGGAGGAGACTCGGTGCTGGTCAGCGATCAGGACGCGGCCGTCGCGGTGCTCGGGGAGCGGCTGCGCCCCGGCGACGTCGTGCTGGTGAAGGGCTCGCGCTATCGGACCTGGCAGGTCGTCGACGCGCTGCGCGCCACCGCGGGGGCCGTTGCATGAGGGCGGTCTTTGTCGCGATCGTCGTAGCGTTCGCGGTGTCTCTGTTCGGTACGCCGCTGGCGATCCGCGCGTTCACCCGGCTCAAGGCGGGTCAGCCGATCCGTGCCGACGGCCCGCAGATGCACCAGGGCAAGAAGGGCACCCCGACGATGGGCGGGGTCGTCTTCATCGTCTCCACCGTCATCGCCTACGTCGCCGGGCACGTCGCCTTGGTGACGCTGCCCAAGGCGCAGATCGGCCAGGTGCGGCCGACGATCACCGGCCTGGTCCTGCTCGGCCTGTTCGTGTTCTGCGGCGCGGTCGGGTTCATCGACGACTTCCTCAAGGTCCGCAAGCGCAACAGCGAGGGCCTCACGGAGCGGGGCAAGCTGCTCGGCCAGCTGATCGTGGGCGCTGTCTTCGGCGTCATCGCGATCTGGCCGATCGACGCCTTCAAGAGCACCAACCAGCAGACGGTGGCCTCGACGAAGCTCTCCTTCATCCGGGACATCGACTGGCTGGAGCTGGGCCGGATCGGCGCGATCATCGTCTTCGTCCTGGTCATCATGGCGGCCAGCAACGGCGTGAACCTGACCGACGGGCTCGACGGGCTCGCCACCGGCGCCTCGTTCATGGTGCTGTCGGCGTACTCGTTCATCGGGTTCTGGCAGTACCGGCACTGGTGCGCCGACCCGGCGTACAACACGTCCAAGGCGACCTACTGCTACGTGGTCCGAGATCCCCTGGAGATAGCGATGATCGGGGCGGCCGCCGCGGCGGCCTGCGTCGGCTTCCTCTGGTGGAACGCGTACCCGGCCCGGATCTTCATGGGCGACACCGGCGCGCTCGGCCTCGGCGGCCTGATCGGCGGCCTGGCCGTCTCCACTCGGACGACGCTGCTGCTGCCGGTCCTCGGCTCGCTGTTCGTCATCGTCACGATGAGCGTCATCATCCAGCGGATCTCCTACAAGACCACCGGTAAACGGGTCTTCCGCATGTCACCCCTCCAACACCATTTCGAGTTAGTGGGCTGGAGCGAGGTCAACATCGTGATCCGGTTCTGGATCATCGCCGGGGTCGGGGTGGCGGTCGCCCTGGGCATCTTCTACGCCGACTTCCTGAGCGCGGTCAGCTGATGACCTCGTACGACGGTCGTGCCGTGCTGGTCGTCGGCTCCGGCACGGCCGGCGCGGCCAGCGCCCGGGCGCTGCTGAAGCACGGCGCCCGGGTCACCGTCGTCGATCAGAAGCAGACCGACGCGCTGACCGCCCTCGGGGACCTCGGGGCGCGGATCGTCGTCGCTTCAGGCTCAGACTTCGACTATTTGGGGCTTTTGTCCGGTATTTCGGACGTGGTGGTGTCGCCGGGCGTACCGCCGTATCACCCGTTGGCCGCCGCGGCGGTCGCCGCCGGGATCGACGTCTACTCCGAGCCCGAGCTGGCCTGGCGGCTACGGGGTCCGGACGCACCCGCCTGGCTCGCCCTGACCGGCACCAACGGCAAGACGACCACGGTCACCATGCTGACCGCGATCCTGCGGGCCGCCGGGTACCGGACCGGCGCGTTCGGCAACATCGGCGTACCGCTGGTGGAGCTGCCGGACGGGCTCGACGTGCTCGCCGTCGAACTGTCCAGCTTCCAGCTGCACTGGTCGTCGCGGCTCGCGCCGGAGGCGGGTGCGATCCTCAACCTCGCCGACGACCACCTCGAATGGCACGGCGACTTCGCGGCGTACGCGGGCGCGAAGGAAGCCGTCTGGCGGTCGGCCCGGGCCGGGACCGGAGTCGCCGTGGGCAACGCCGACGACCCACGCGTCTTCGCCGCGCTGAACCGGGCGGGCGGGCCGTCGCCCGTCTCGATCACGCTGGGCGCCCCATCGGCTTCGTCCTTCGGTGTGGCCGAGGGCTGGCTGACCACTCCGGACGGGCAGCCGATCATCGAGGCCGCCCGGATCAAGCCGGCCGGTACGCACAACGTGGCGAACGCGCTCGCCGCCGCCGCGCTCGCCGTCGCGTACGGGGTGCCGGTCGAGGCCATCCGCGACGGGCTCGCCGGTTACGTGCCCGAGCCGCACCGGAACGCGTACGTGACGACCGTGGCGGGGGTGGACTATGTGGACGACAGCAAGGCCACCAACCCGCACGCGGCGCTGGCTTCGCTGACCGCGTACCCCCGGATCGTGTGGGTCGCGGGCGGGCAGTTGAAGGGCGTCGACGTGGACGAGTTGGTCCGCGCGGTCGCCGATCGGCTGTCGGGCGCGGTGTTGCTCGGCGTCGACCGGGAGGAGATCGCGATCGCGTTGGCGCGACACGCGCCCGCGCTCCCCGTCGTCCAGGTCGCCAGGACGGATGATGGAGCGATGGGGGAGGTCGTCGCCGCCGCCGCGCGGCTCGCGCAACCGGGTGACACCGTGCTGCTCGCGCCGGCCGCCGCCAGCAAGGACATGTTCCACGGCTACGACCACCGAGGTTCGGCGTACGCCGCCGCCGTCCGGGCGCTGACCGGCGGGCACGGCGGCTGAGGGGCGGGCATGACGCAGGGGACCGGCACACCCGATCCGCCCCCGGCCGGGTCCGCTCGAGCCGAGCGTGAGGACGTGAGCCGGCCGCATGTGGCAGCCGGGTCCGCTCGAGCCGAGGAGTCCGCTTCGCGGCCGGCGCGGCCGGCGTTCGATCCGCAGCGCACCGTGGTGGCCTTCGTGTCCGCGCTGCGCGGCCTGCTGGACCGCCCGCTCGCCTCGTACTACCTCCTGCTGGCCTGTGTCGGGCTGCTGCTGATCATCGGCCTGACGATGGTCTTCTCGGCGACCGCCGTCACGAACTACAGCAAGGGCCTCAGCCCGTACGGCTCGCTGATCCAGCAGCTCGCCGCGGCGGCGGTCGGCCTGGTCGCGTTCTGGGTCTGCCAGCGGCTGCCCCGGCGTACCTACCGGGCGGTCGCGCGGCTGATGCTGATGATCGCCATCGCGCTGCTGGGCCTGCTGGACCTGATCAACCTCATCGCGTCGCTGCGGAACCAGTCCACCGCCCAGTGGGGACCGGTCGAGGCGAGCGGCCTGTGGCTGTCCATCGGCTCGGTCGTCCTCCAGCCCTCGGAGCTGGCCAAGTTCGCGCTGGTCGTATGGGGCGCCGACGTGCTGGTCCGCAAGGGCGACCGCATCCTGCAATGGCGGGAGCTGTGGACGCCGCTCTTCCCGGCGGTCGGCCTGCTCTTCGTCCTCGTCGGGTACGCCGACCTCGGCACCATGCTCGTGCTGCTGGCGATCTTCGTCGGCATGCTCTTCGTCGCCGGCGTACGCGGCCGGGTGTTCGCCGGGATGCTGGGCGTGGCCTTGCTCGGTGTCCTCCTGCTCGTCTTCGCCCCGGGCAAGGATTACCGGAAGGATCGGTTCACCGCCTTCCTCGACCCGACGAGCACCAACTGCACCGACAACTGTTTCCAGATCAAGCAGGGCTGGTACGCCATCGCCGACGGCAGCTGGTTCGGCGTCGGCCTCGGCAACGGCTCGCTGAAGTGGAACTGGCTGCCCGAGGCGCACAACGACTTCATCTTCGCCGTGATCGCGGAGGAACTCGGGGTCGTCGGCTGCCTGATGGTGGTCACGTTGTTCGCCGTGCTCGCGTACACCGGGCTACGGATCGCCCGCCGGGTGCCCGACGCGTTCCGCCGGATCGCGGCGGCCGCCGTGACGATCTGGTTCATCAGCCAAGCATTGATCAACATCGGCGGCGTGATCCGGTTGCTGCCGGTCACCGGCCTGGTGCTGCCGTTCATCTCACACGGCGGCAGTGCGCTGGTGGTCTCCCTCGCCGCGGTCGGCATGCTGGCCTCGTTCGCGCGTACGGAACCCGCGGCGGCGGCGGCCCTGCACGCCCGTCCGAGCGGGAAGTGGGTACAGCTACTCTGGGCCCCGTTGCCCGCGATCGCCCGGCGGCACCGGCCCCCGGACGCCGCCACGCCAACGGCGCCCACCCCCCGGGCGCCCTCCCGCGCCGAGGCGGGAGCCGGAAAGGGACGGCGAGGCGGCCGCGGGCCGGTCGAGGACTGAGGAGGACAGCGGTGAGTCAGTTGCGTTCGGTGGTGCTGGCCGGTGGAGGCACAGGCGGTCACATCTACCCGCTGCTCGCCTTCGCCGACTGCCTGCGGCGGCACGACCCGGGGATCCGGATCACCTGCCTGGGCACCCCGAAGGGGCTGGAAACCGAGCTGATCCCGCCGGCCGGCTACGACCTGCGGCACATCCCGGCCTATCAGCTGCCGCGGTCGATCAACATGAACCTGCTGCGTACGCCGGACCGCATGTTCCGCTCGTCGCGGGCGGCGCGGGCGGTGCTCGACGAGGTCGACGCGCAGGTCGTCGTGGGCTTCGGCGGTTACGTCAGCGTCCCGGCGTACCTGGCGGCCTGGCGGCGGCACACGCCGATCGTCATCCACGAGGTGAACGTCCCGCCGGGTGTGGCGAACAAGCTGGGCATGCGGTTCACGGAGAACGTCGCGGTCGGCTTCCCGCACCAGGTGGTCCAGGCGGAGTCGCTGCAGGACGCGACCGTCGTCGGCGTACCGCTGCGCCGCTCGATCACCACGCTGGACCGCGCGGCCACGCAGGCCGCCGCCCGCAAGCACTTCGGCCTCGACCTCGACCGGCCGACCCTGTTCGTCTTCGGCGCCTCGCAGGGCGCGCGCTCGATCAACCTGGCGATGGCCGGAGCCGCCCGCGCGATCACCAACGCCGGCATTCAGGTGCTGCACGTCATCGGGGCCCGCAACGACGACGTCGAGATCCCGGCCGGGCTGGCGGCGCCCTACGTCACCGTCAAGTTCATCAACGAGATGGAACTCGGGTACGCCGCCGCCGACTTCGTGCTGTGCCGGGGCGGGGCGCTGACCTGCGCCGAGACCGCCGCGCTCGGGGTGCCGGCCGCGTACGTCCCGCTGCCCTACGGCAACGGCGAGCAGCGGCGTAACGCGCTGCCGGTCGTTGAGGCCGGTGGCGGCCTGATCGTCGACGACGCCGAGTTGAGTCCAGAGTGGATCGCGCGGACACTCGTCCCGCTCGTCACCGATCGCTACCGGGTGGCGGCGATGGGGGCGGCCGCGGCGGCGTACGGGCGGCGCGACGGCGACGAGGCCCTGCGGGAGTTCGTCCTGAAGGCGGCGGGAGTGAGGGGCTGATGGCAGCAGTGGAGACCGCGAACATGACCCCGGCCGGTGTGCTCACGGCCGAGGAGCTCGGCACCGTGCACATGATCGGGGTCGGTGGCGTCGGGATGAGCGGCCTGGCGCGGCTGCTGCTGACCCGGGGCATCCCGGTGACCGGCAGCGAGCTGCGCGAGTGGCCCTCGCTGGCCGGCCTGCGGGCGCTCGGCGGCGTCATCCACATGACGCACGAGGCGTCCAACTTGGATGGTGTGGACACCGTCGTCTACTCGACGGCCATCCCGGCCGACCATCTGGAGCTGGTCGAGGCCCGCAAGCGCGGGCTGCGCGTACTGCACCGGTCGGAGGCGCTGGCCGCGGCGATGACCGGGCGGCGCACCATCGCCGTCGCGGGCACCCACGGCAAGACCACCACGACCTCGATGGCGACGCTGATCCTCCAGCACGCCGGGCTCGACCCGTCGTTCTTCATCGGCGGCGAGGTCGGCGAGGTCGGCTCCAACGGCCATCACGGCTCGGGCGAGTACTTCGTCGCCGAGGCCGACGAGCACGACCGGTCGTTCCTGGTCTACCGGCCGCACGTCGCCATCGTCACCAACATCGACGTCGACCACCTCAACACCTACGGCGACATGGACGGGCTGCGGGCCGGCTTCGCCGAGTTCGCGCGGCTGACCGACGCCGACGGGTTCGTGGTCACCTGCGCCGACGACCCGTACACCCGGGACATGGCCGAGGTGCTGCGGGGCGAGGGCCGGACCGTCTACACCTACGGCGAGGCCGAGGACGCGGACTTCCGGCTCACCGAGATCGCCTCCGGTGTCGCGGGCGTGCGCTACTTCGGGTCCCTCGACGGCGAGCCGCTGGGCGAGTTCTCGCTGCCGACGCCCGGCCGCCATCTGGGCCTCAACAGCGCGGCCGCGGCGCTCACCGCGCTCAAGCTCGGGGTGCCCGCCAAGACGGTCATCGACGCGCTCGCGGCCTTCCCGGGCGTACGCCGCCGGTTCGAGCTCAAGGGCATCGTCAGCGGCGTACGCGTCTACGACGAGTACGCGTACCACCCGACCTCCATGACCGCCGCGCTGAGCACGTTGCGCGAGGTCGCCGGGGCGGGCCGGTTGCTCGTGGTGTTCCAGCCGTACCGGGTCTACCGCACCCGCGACCTCCAGGAGGAGATCGCCACCGCGCTGGCCATCGCCGATGAGGCGATCGTGCTGGAGGTGTTCGGCCCCGGCGAGGTACGCGAGCCGGGCCAAGGGGGAGTGGCGCTGACCGGGGCGATCCCGTTGGCGGACGAGGCGAAGGTCTTCGTTCCGTCGTGGGAGGACGTTCCGGCCGAGGTGGTCCGCCGGGCCCGGGTCGGCGACGTCGTGGTCACCATGGGCGCGCCGCCGATCTCGTTGATGGGCGACGAGCTGATCGCCGCGTTGCGGGGCGACTCCGACGACGAGTCGCTCGACGGCGACGGCGACGGCGACGGTGGCGGCGGTGGCGGTGGCGGTACGCCTTACCAGGCCCGCCATTCGCGCGCCGACGTCTGACGGACGGATGGGGGACTGACGGGGGATGTCGCAGACGCCGGACGGGCCACGCCGCTGGCGGCTGGTCCGGGCTTCCCGGGACGCGGTGCCGGCCTCGGTACGCCGATTCATGGCTCGTGCCCGGCGTCGCCGGTTGCGGGCGGTCGCGCCGTGGGGGATCGGCGGGCTGATCCTGGTGCTGGGCGGGGCCTTGGTCTGGCTGGCGTTGCAGACCTCGGTGCTCGGCGTGGACCTGATCCGGGTCACCGGGGTGCAGATCCTGACGCCGGACGAGGTACGCGCCGCCGCCGAGGTGCCGACGGGCACGCCGTTGGCCCGCGTGGACACGAAGTCGGTGGCCCGCCGGATCGGCGAGCTGGCTCCGGTCGAGTCCGTCGACATCGGCCGCAGCTGGCCTAACACCCTGACCATCCGGGTGGTGGAGCGTACGCCGGTCGCCGTGGTGCCGCAGGACAAGAAGTTCGCGATGGTCGACCGGTCCGGCGTCGTGTTTCTCACAGTGGACGACCGCCCCAGTGATCTGCCCGAGCTGAAGCTGGCTCGGCCCGGCCCGGACAGCCCGGAGACCGTCGCCGGGCTGCAAGTGCTGGCGGCCCTGACGCCGCAACTGAAGGCGGAATTGGTGCGAGTAGTCGTGGACGCGCCCGCGCGCATCCGCCTGGAGCTGCGCAAAGGCCGTACCGTCATATGGGGCGACGCGACTCAGGGCGAACTGAAGGCGCGCGTCGCGACCGCTCTGCTGACCCGATCGGGTAGGCAGATCGACGTGAGCGCGCCCGAGGTGGTGACGATCTCCTAGCCCCGTCGGGGAGACAGTCCATAATGGAGCGCTTCCGACACGCCGTACCGGGTCCTTGGATCGCGGCGCGTAGACGCCTACTTTTTCGTCAGAGCCACATAGTTGACAAAACTGTAAGGCTCAACTAGAGGGTGAGGGTTTGCCCGAGGAGCCTCCCGGGTGAGCCGCCGGAAGCGCGGTCGGACCTCGCCCTCGCCGCACAGCAGGACCAGCACCACCGCCTTCGGGGAAACGGCCGGACCCGGGGCGATCCGACCTCGAAAGGAAGGCCCGATGACACCTCCGCATAACTACCTCGCGGTCATCAAGGTCGTCGGCATCGGCGGCGGCGGTGTCAACGCCGTCAACCGAATGATCGAGGTGGGACTCAAGGGCGTCGAGTTCATCGCGATCAACACCGACGCGCAGGCGCTGCTGATGAGCGACGCCGACGTCAAGCTCGACGTAGGCCGGGAACTGACCCGCGGCCTCGGCGCCGGGGCCAACCCCGAAGTCGGCAAGAACGCCGCCGAGGACCACCGGGACGAGATCGAGGAGGTCCTCAAGGGGGCCGACATGGTCTTCGTGACGTGTGGCGAGGGCGGCGGCACCGGCACCGGCGGCGCGCCCGTGGTCGCCAACATCGCCCGCAAGCTCGGCGCGCTCACCATCGGTGTGGTCACCCGGCCGTTCTCGTTCGAGGGCAAGCGCCGTCAGGTGCAGGCCGAGTCGGGCATCGAGGAGCTGCGCAACCAGTGCGACACGCTCATCGTGATCCCGAACGACCGGCTGCTGGCCCTGGGCGACCGCGGCATCACCATGATGGACGCGTTCCGCCAGGCCGACCAGGTCCTGCTGTCCGGTGTTCAGGGCATCACCGACCTGATCACCACGCCGGGTCTGATCAACCTGGACTTCGCCGACGTCAAGTCGGTCATGAGCGGGGCCGGCAGCGCGCTCATGGGCATCGGCAGCGCGCGCGGCGACAACCGGGCGGTCGAGGCGGCCGAGCGGGCCATCTCCAGCCCCCTGCTGGAGCAGAGCATGGACGGCGCGCGCGGCGTGCTGCTGTCCATCGCGGGCGGTTCCGACCTCGGTCTGTTCGAGATCAACGACGCTGCCCAGCTCGTCACGGACGCGGCCCATCCCGAGGCGAACATCATCTTCGGCGCGGTCATCGACGACGCGCTCGGCGACGAGGTCCGGGTGACCGTGATCGCGGCCGGGTTCGACGGCGGTACGCCGACCTACAAGCCGGCCGAGCTGAAGCGGCCGGTCCCGGTCACCGAGACGGTCATCCGCAACCCGGTGCCGACCACCGAACCGCCGCGGCAGCCGCAGCGCAAGGTCCTCTTCGACGACGTCGACGTGCCGGACTTCTTGAAAAATGGGTCCTGACCCAGAGGTCCGGCGGTCGGAGATAGCGGCCAATCTGGCGGCGGTGCGCGAGCGCATCGCCGCCGCTTGCGCTGCCGCTGGGCGTACGCCGGACGAGATCACCCTCGTCGCCGTCACGAAGACCTATCCCGCGTCCGATGTGGTGCACCTGGCCGCGCTCGGCGTACGCGAGGTGGGGGAGAACCGGGATCAGGAAGCGGCCGGAAAGGCGGCTGAGGTCCGGGCGGCCGGTGCCGACGTGCATTGGCACTTCGTGGGCCAGCTTCAGCGGAACAAGGCCCGGTCGGTCGCGTCCTACGCGGACCTCGTCCATTCGGTGGACCGCCCGGCGTTGGCGGGCGCCTTGGCCGAGGCCGCGGCCAAGGTGCGCGACCGTCCGCTGGACGTCTTGATCCAGGTGAACCTGGATCCCGGCGCCCCCGAACTGTCGGATCCGCTACACCGGGGCGGCGTGTCCCCGGCGTCGGTGGCTGCATTGGCCGAGCTGATCGGTAAAGATGAGGCGTTGCGACTGCGGGGCGTGATGGCGGTGGCACCGGTGGACGACGCCGGAGCCGCGTTCGCACGGCTGGCCTTGGTCGCGGCAGGACTTCGGGCCGACCATCCGAACGCGACGGTCGTCTCGGCCGGGATGAGCGGTGACCTGGAAGAGGCGATCGCGCACGGCGCGACACACGTACGCGTCGGCACCGCGTTGCTCGGAAAGCGTGCGCTGCTCGGGTAGCCTGACGGCGGGCGAAACTACATCTGTGTGGTTTGCCCGACCGGCACCCGCGGCGGGCGGAGGCCGCAGGGGTGACGCGCCGCGAACGCTCGCCCCGACGACACAAGGGGGCGGTTGCTGATGAGCGCATTGCGTAAGGCGGGTGTGTGGCTCGGCCTCGTCGAGGACGACGACGAGCGCGACTACGACGACCGCGGTTACGGCTCGGCCAGCTACCGCGACCGGGGCGGCTACCGGGATTCCCGCCGGACCGCCACCCGTGACTCGGAGTACGACGAGTTCGACGACGAGGAGGACGAGGACGACCTCCCGGCGGTGCCGCGTTCGCGCTACTCGGAGCGCCTACGCGAGGACCGTGGCCGGGCGGACGACCGTGGCCGCGAGCCGCTGTCGCGCTCGGGTGAGTCCCGGTACGACACCGGCCGCTCGTCCGGTTCAGGTTCCACGGTCCGGCCGATCACTCGTCCGGTGAGTTCCGCCGCTCCGGCCCAGCCGGCCGCCCCGGCTACGCCGAGCAGCGGGTCCGGCCGTTCCGGCGGGCTCTTCGGTACGCGCGAGAACCTGGCGCTGGCGCCGGAGGCGGAGACCGCCGCTCAGGTCCAGCCGCGCTCAGCGGTGCCCGCGACCGAGGAGGACCGCCGGTACCAGATCACCACGCTGCACCCCACCACCTACAACGAGGCACGCACGATCGGGGAGCACTTCCGCGACGGCACGCCGGTCATCATGAACCTCACCGAAATGGACGAGGCCGACGCCAAGCGGCTCGTGGACTTCGCAGCCGGTCTCGCGTTCGGGCTGCGCGGTACGATCGAGCGCGTTACCCACCGGGTGTTCCTCCTCTCTCCAGCCAACGTCCAGGTGACGGCGGAGGAGAAGGCGAAGATCGCCGAAGGTGGGTATCACCACACTTAACCCGCGCGAGGGATCCCACTGTCGTGTTTTCGATCGTCTGGCAAGTCGTATATCTCCTGCTGTACGCCTTCCTGTTGACCCTTTTAGCACGATTCGTGCTCGGGGTGATCCTCCAGTACGGGCGTTGGTGGCACCCCGGTCGAGGCTCGGCGGCGACGCTGGAACTTATCTGGAGCGTCACTGATCCACCCCTCAAGGCGTTGAGGCGTGTGATCCCACCGTTGCGGATTGGTACCGTTAGCGTCGACCTGGCGGCGATGATTCTGTTGGTTATTCTGTGGGTTCTGATGCTGATCGCACAGAAGCTGTACCGATAGATTCGTCAGACGCCGATGACCACCGCCCGACGCGGCCGCAACTGACCCGAGGAGTTTCGATGCCGCTCACCCCGGCCGACGTGCACAACGTGGCCTTCAAGAAGCCCCCGATCGGCAAGCGGGGGTACGACGAGGAGGAGGTCGACGCCTTCCTGGACGAGGTCGAGCGCGAACTCGCCCGTCTGATCGAGGAGAACAACGAGCTGCGCGCCCAGGCCGAGCGTGGCGGCGGCGGTCGTCCTCCGGCCGGCCCCGGCGCCGACCCGCGCCTCGCGGCCGAACTCAACGAGCTCAAGATGCAGCTCGACCGGAGCCAGCGGGAGAAGGGCGAAGCCGACCGCGCCGCGCGCGCGATGCAGGCCGAGCTCGACCAGGTGCGAGCCGGCGGCCCCGCCGGTGTCGGCCCGGTCGGCCCCGACGGCGAGCAGCAGGCGCTGCGCGTTCTCATGATGGCCCAGCGCACCGCGGACGACCACGTCTCGGACGCTCGCCGGGAGGCCGACAAGGTCCTCTCCGAGGCGCGCGCCAAGGCGGAGGAGGTCACCCGCGACGCCCGGGCCAAGGCCGACGCGCTCGAACGTGACGCGCGCCAGCGGCACCAGGAGGCGATGGGCGGGCTCGACGCCAAGCGCACCGCTCTCTCCAAGCACATCGAAGAACTCAAGCAGTTCGAGCGCGAGTACCGTACCCGGCTCAAGGCGTACCTGGAGAGCCAGCTGCGCGACCTCGAAGGTCGTGGGCAGGGTCTCGAGGCGGAGATCGCCCGGTCCGAGAACGGTCGCGCGGTCACGGCCGGAGTCACCTCCGGCGCTGGCTTCGGCGCCAGCCGCTAGTCCCTCGCGAACTCCGGTGCGGACCCCCGTCCGCGTCGGCCCCTCTTGACGGCCGTGACCCCTCCTCGTGGCCGAGACCTCCTGGCGGCCGGTTCGCCGAAGACCCCCGTCTTCGGCGAGCCGCCGGAAGGAGCACGCACCACCGAACCACCCCGACACCCTGTGAGAGACCCGGCGCGGGACCCCGTGCCGGGATGACACCTGGATGCCGATATCGGCGGGGGTGAGCTGTGTGATTGTCGCAAGTCTGCTGCTCATCGTCGTCGCGGTCGTACTGCTGGTCACTGGCCTGATCAACGGGTCGAGCGGAATGCTCGTCGGTTCGATCGGGACCAGCCTCCTGGCCGCGGTCGCCCTCGTGGTGGGCGCACGGCAGGCCGCCGCAGCCCGCGCTGAGGCGGACTACGACGAGGACGAGCAGGACGAGAGCGACGCGTACGAGGAGCCGGTCAGCCGGTCCCGGGCCACGCGAGACAGCGGTGGCAGGGAGACGACCCGGGAGCCGGAGCAGCCGGTTCGCGGCCGGGTCGCCGACCGGACCGGCGAGCGTCTCGACCAGACCGGGGTCACGATCCCGGCCCAGTCGGGCGGGACCGCGCTCGGAGAGATCGACGACGACGAGGATCCACCGGACGAGCCGGTCGCGCAGCGGGTGCCGCCCGCCGACGCGGCCCGGATCGCCCGGATGAGCACCGAGGTGCTGGTCATCGACGGTCGGCCGCGTTATCACGTGGCGGGCTGCGTGCATCTGCTCGGCCGTCCACACGAGCCGCTGCCCGTGAACGAGGCGGTGGAACTCGGGTTCAGCCCGTGTGGACTCTGCGAGCCGGACAGCGCGTTGCTGGCCGACGCCCGTCGCGTCTGACGGACAGATTCAGTGTCAGGGGATCCCGGTCGGGGTCCCCTGACACTGTGTCAGCTAGTTGATCACCCTGGCCTAGGATGAGGCATGGCGCAGAGCGTGACGGTCGCGGTGCGAGTCAAGCCAGGCGCCTCGCGGGCCAAGGTCGGCGGGCGCTATGACGGCTCGCTCGGCCCCGCGCTCGTCGTCGCGGTCACGGCGCCGCCGGTCGACGGCCGGGCGACCGAGGCGGTACGCCGGGCGCTGGCGGTCGCGTTGGGCGTACCGGTGTCCTCGGTGAGCCTGCGCAGCGGAGCGACCGGCCGGGACAAACTCTTCGCCGTCGCCGATCCGCCCGAGGATCTGACCGTCCGCCTCGACACCCTGCGAGACGGCGCTTGAGCGGCGCGTACTCCTTCGAGGTGGCCCTGCTGATCGGCACGGGCGTGCTGCTCGCCGCCGTCGCCGCGGTCCGCTTCTCCAGTCGCATCGGCCTGCCCAGCCTGCTGGTCTATCTGGCGCTGGGCATGCTGATCGGCGAATCGGGCTTCGGCATCGAGTTCGAGAACGCCACCCTGACGCGTACGCTCGGCCTCTGCGCGCTCGTCCTGATCATCGCCGAGGGTGGGCTGAGCGCCCGGTGGAGCACGCTGAAGCCGGTTCTCCCGGCGGCGATCGCCTTGTCGACGGTGGGCGTCTTCGTCAGCACCGCCGTCGTCGGGCTGGTCGTCCATCTACTCCTCGGCGTCTCGTTGCACGCCGGGCTGCTGCTGGGCGCGGTGCTGTCGTCGACCGACGCCGCCGCCGTCTTCGCCACCCTGCGCTGGCTGCGGCTCAAGCCGAAACTCATGGCCACGCTGGAGGCCGAGTCCGGGATGAACGACGCCCCGGCCGTCATCCTGGTCGTCCTCCTGGCGACGCCCAGCCTCGCCGGCGTCCACTGGTCGACCGAGGCCGGCCTCATCGCGTACGAGTTGGTCGTGGGTGCGGCCCTGGGCCTGCTCGTGGGCCTGGCCGGAGCGTGGACCCTGCGGCGCGCGGCGTTGCCCGCGGCGGGTCTCTACCCGCTGGCGGCGGTCGGGTTGACGGTGCTCGCGTATGCCGCGGGTGTGGTGGTGCACGCCTCCGGCTTCCTTGCCGTGTATGTGGCGGGGGTGATCCTCGGCAATTCGCGGCTGCCGCACCGCCAGGCCATCCTCGGCTTCGCCGACGGCCTGGCCTGGCTGGCCCAGATCGGCCTGTTCGTCATGCTGGGCCTGCTGGTGTCGCCCGCCCGGCTGACGGACGCGCTGATTCCGGCGCTGGTGATCGGGCTGACCTTGTTGTTGCTGGCCCGGCCCATCTCGGTGGCCGTCTCGCTGCTGCCGTTCACCGGGCGCGGCCGCCGGAGGCGATCGCGGTACGAGCGGTTCGGCCGCCGGGACCTGGCCTTCCTGAGCTGGGCGGGGCTGCGCGGCGCGGTCCCGATCGTGCTGGCCACCATCCCGTTGTCCGAGGCGGTCCCCGGGGCGACCGCCTTGTTCGACGCGGTCTTCGTCCTTGTGGTGATCTTCACGCTGGCCCAGACGGGCACGCTCGCGCCGGTGGCGCGCTGGCTTCGGGTGACCTCCCCGGCGGAGCCGACCGAGCTGCGCGTGGAGACCGCGCCGCTTGAGCGCATGCAGGCTGACCTGCTCCAACTGGAGATCCCGGTGGGCTCGCAGCTCGCCGGAGTCCACCTCGACGAGCTGCGGCTGCCGGTCGGGGCGGTGGTCACGCTGGTCCTGCGCGACGGCGAGGGCTTCGTCCCGCACGAGCAGACCCGGCTGCGCGCCGGGGACAGCATGTTGATCGTCGCGACCGACGAAGTACGCGATGCGACGTTAAGAAGGCTTCGCGAAGTGGGTAAGGCCGGAAGACTCGCACGTTGGATTGCCGGAAATTCGGGTAAGGCGGACGATTAGCGGCTAATGTCCGGTACTTGAGTGACCGGCAGTGTTGAATCAGACACTGTCCGGTTTCGGCAACCACGAGTGGCATGTTTGTCGGAAACCTGTGGCTTCCGTATTCTTGCCAACCTACTCCGAGTGCGCGGCACCCGCCGCGCGCCCGTTTTGCATGTGGGGGTATCCCATGGCCGAACCCGCAGGGCGCAAGGCGACCGCGAAGGCCACGGCGGGCGCCGCCGGAAGGACGACCGCGGCCCGGTCGGCGCGTACGCCGTCCACGGCCGCCGCGGCGAAGAAGGCCGCCTCCGCCCGGAAGGTTCCCACCCCGAAGCCCGCGCCCGCTCGTGCGAACGCGTCGTCCGCCCGATCCGCCAAATCGGCAGGTCAGAAGGCGGCTCCAGCGAAGAAGACGGCCGCGGCCACGAAGGCGACGGCGGCGGAGAAGGCGGCTGAGCAGGCGGCGGTCGAGCAGGCCGAGCCGGCGAAGACGGCAGAGCCCGCCAAGGCGCCGAAGAAGACGACGAAGGCAGCCGCCGCGGCTAAGGCAACTCCGGCAGCCGAGAAGCCGGTCAGGAAGGTGGCGGCGAAGGCGACTTCAGCCGCTGAGCCGACGGCCGAGCCGGCTGCGGCCAAGAAGACAGCGCCTGCCAAGAAGACGGCGGCCAAGACGGCGCCGGCGAAGAAGACGGCGGCGGCCCAGACGACGGCGGCCCAGACGACGGCCAAGAAGACGACGGCGAAGAAGACAGCCGGGAAGGCGAGCGCGGCCGCTGAGGCGGAGCCGGTCGCGACGGAGAAGCCGGTCAGGTCGACGGCGAAGAAGGCGCCGGCCAAGGCCGCGCAGCAGCCGGTCACCGCGACGGCGCACCCCCCTGTCCAGGAAGTTGAGACCGCCGCGGACTCCGCGGCCGAGGGAGCGATGATGGCGAAGCAGACCACACCCAAGACCGCCGCCGCAGGCACCGCCACCACCGCGAAGACCGCGACCGTGGTGAGGGGTACGCGGAGCGCCGCGGACACCGAGAAGATCCGTACCGCGTTGTCGGGGCGGCTGGATGAGTTGCGGACGGAGTACGACCAGACCCTGGTCGACATCACCGAACTGCAGCGCGACCGGTTGACCGACTCGGCCGGCGACGACCAGGCCGACACCGGGACCAAGACGTTCGAGCGCGAGCAGGAGATCACCCTCGCGAACAACATCCTGGAGCGGATCAACCAGGTGGAGCGCGCATTGGAGCGTCTCGATGAGGGAAGCTATGGGTGGTGTGAGCGGTGCGGCAACCCGATCCCGGTCGAGCGGCTGGCCGCCTTCCCGTCCGCCACACTGTGCGTGACGTGTAAGCAACTGGAGGAGCGGCGCTGAGCATGAGCGAACTGGGGAGCGTGGCGGTGTCCGACGAAGACGGCGAGACGAGACCGCTCCCCGAGGCGGTTCCCGCGACCGCGATCAGCGTACGCCGCTCGGTGCTGACGCTGGTCGCGGTCGCTGTCGTGATCATCGGGCTCGACGCGGCGACGAAGGAGTGGGCGACCAACACCCTGGAGGGCGCCGATCCCATGCGCCTGCTCGGCGGTCTGGTCTACTTCTCCTTCACCCGCAACAGCGGGGCCGCCTGGAGCATGGGCAGCAACTACACCTTCGTCTTCCCGTTCATCGCGTTCGCGGTGGCGGCGTGGATCGGCTGGACCGCCCGCAAGCTGCGGTCGCTGCCCTGGGCGATCGCGCTGGGACTGGTCCTCGGGGGTGCCCTGGGCAACCTCGTCGACCGCGTCTTCCGCTATCCCGGGGGGATCTCCGGTCACGTCGTCGACTTCATCAGCCTCTTCGGGCCGTACGGCGAGCGTTTCCCGATCTTCAACATCGCCGACATGGCGCTGAGCTTCGGCGTATGCCTGGCGATCCTGCTGGAGTTCACCGGACGCCAGCGGGACGGCACCCGGCTGCGCCGCGAGTCGAAGGACGACGCCGGCAAGGCGCAGCGCGAGGAAACGCGGTGAGCCGGGAGCAACGCTCGATGCCAGTGCCGGACGGATTGGACGGGATGCGTCTCGACCAGGCCGTCTCGCGGCTGTTCGGGTTCTCCCGGACGCTCGCCGCCGATCTCGTCGAGTCCGGTGACGTCCTGATCGACGGGGCGGCCCGGGCCAAGTCCGAGAAGGTGTCCGGCGGCTCGTGGCTGGAGGTCACCATGCCGGCGCCGCCGACGGCGGTCGAGGTGGTCGCCGAGCCGGTCGACGGCCTCCAGATCCTCCACAGCGACGACGACATCGTGGTGGTGGACAAGCCGGTCGGCGTCGCGGCCCACCCCAGCCCCGGCTGGACCGGGCCGACCGTGATCGGCGGGCTGGCCGCGATGGGCCAGCGGGTGGCCACCAGCGGCGCGGCCGAACGGCAAGGCGTCGTGCACCGGCTCGACGTCGGCACGACGGGCGTCATGGTCGTCGCGAAGAGCGAACACGCGTACAGCTTCCTCAAGCGCGCCTTCAAGGCCCGGGAGGTGGACAAGCGCTACCACGCGGTGGTGCAGGGCCATCTCGATCCGCTGCGCGGCACGATCGACGCGCCGATCGATCGGCATCCGCATCACGACTACCGGTTCGCGGTCATGTCGAGCGGCAAGGCCAGCGTCACGCACTACGACACCGCCGAGGCGTTCCCAGCGGCCAGCCTGGTCGACGTGCGGCTGGAAACCGGGCGTACGCACCAGATCCGGGTGCACTTCTCGGCCATGCGGCACCCGTGCGTCGGCGACCTCACCTATGGCGCGGACCCGACCCTGGCGGCCCGGCTGGGGCTCACCCGGCAATGGCTGCACGCCCGGGAACTCAGCTTCGAACACCCGTCGACCGGCGAGGAGGTCCGGTTCGTCTCGGCGTACCCGGCCGACCTGGCCCACGCGCTCGAGGTGCTCCGGGCGGCCGGATGACCCGGTCGCTGGGCGAACGGCTCGGCGCGGTCGACGAACTGCTGCTCGCCCCGATCGCACGCGGCTACCGGCGGATCCTCGCCGGTCGCCGCCGCCCCAACTCGCTCACCGTCGCCGCCTGCCTGGTCGCGGGCGCGGTGCTCGCGGTCGCCGTCTGGCAGGCGGATCGTGCCGCGCCGGCCACCGACATGTCGGTCGGCCAGGTGGTCAAGGTGGGCGTCGAGCCCAACGGCTCCATCCCCGGATACGCCGAAAGCAGCCGGGCGGAGCTGGACAAGCTGGCGGCCGAGGGTGCACCGGAGGCGTACGCCCTGGTGACGCTCACGGAGTATCTGCCGCCGGAGTCGCTGACCCCGATTCTGGCGGGCGTCGCGGTGTCGGCGGTCTACGTCCGGGTGCCGCTGGCCGGCGAGCAGACCGAGATCGTCCGCATCCCGGTGACGAAGGTGCCGGTCGACGTGGTGACCGGGATGGGACAGATCGCCGACCGGAAGAGCCGCGAGGCCGCCGAGTACGCCGCGAAGCTGACCGCGAGCCCCGCTGCCGACCTGGTCGCCGTGTACGAATCCGGGCAGCGGGTCGCCGCCGCCGAACGCGACGCGTACGCCCAGCACTGCGCTTGCGCGTACGCGGCGGTGGTCCGGGCGACCCCGGCGGCGCTGGAACCGCTCGCGCACCGCGCGGGCGTGCGAGTGGTGGACGTCGCCCCCGAGATCCGGCGGCTGGACCGGGCGGTCTTCTGGCCACCCCTGCCCGAACAGCGGACGATCGCGATCCCACCGGGGGATACCCAGGGCTGAGGGCCGGTCGTTGTACCCGTGACGCGATGCCCGGCTTGCCAGATCGGCACGCAATCGGCCGACGGCGGGATGGCAGGTTGCTCCGTACCGCCTAAGGTTGATCCGGTATCCCGTAGGCGGCCCCGGCGATCGCCGACAAGCCGGGGACCACGGGCGGCGCTGGGAGGTCGAAGCGTGGAGCGCACACCACCGCAGGAGGACCACAACCCGCGTTGGCGTGTCCTGCTCGACCGCGGCCGCGCGCCGCGGCAGGAACAACGCGAGTATCCCCAGCAACGGGGCGTCGCGCCGATGCCATCGAATCCGATCGAGTGGCGGCCCACGCCCACCGCCAACAACTCCGCGGACGCGGAGGTCAACCTGCTGCGGCGGGATCTCGGCGGACCTCGGGTACTGGCGTTCGCCAACCCCAAGGGCGGCGTGCACAAGACGACCGCCACCGTGCTGGCCGCCGCCACGATCGGCAGCGTACGCGGCCGGGGCGTGCTGGCCTGGGACGACAACGAGCTGCGGGGCACCCTCGGCTTGCGGGCGGGCAGCGCCCGGCACGCCCGGACGATCCGGCATCTGCTGGCCGACCTGGTCACCATCGAGAACGCACCGTCTTACGAGATGGCCGACCTGCTCGACGGATACCTGCGGCACGCCTCCGACGGCTCCTACGACGTGCTCGCCGGGGAGGAGAGCCCCCGGTTCGCCCAGCGCCTGGACTCGCACACGGTCCGGCGGGTGCTGGACCTGCTGGGCCGGACCCACGACGTGATCTGCGTCGACACCGGCAACAACGTGGAGAGCGCCAACTGGCAGACCGTCCTGCAGGCGGCCGACCAGCTCGTGATCACGACCGTGCCCCGGGAGGACGCGGCGTTCACCGCCGACTGGATGATCGACCTGTTGCACGAGGTCGGCCTGGGCCGGCTCGCCGACAACGCGGTGACGCTGCTGTCCTGCCCGACGCCGGGGCCGTCGGCCCTGCTGGAGGACCTGCGGGCGCACTTCGCCACGCGTACGCGGGCGGTGGCGGTCGTGCCCTATGACGCCGCGCTGGAGCCGGGGTCGTCGATCGAGTACACGGCGTTGCAGCCGTCGACTCGGCGCGCCTGGCTGACCGCCACGGCGATGATGCTGGAGCCGTTCGCGCGCTGAGTTGATCATGAGATGCCGGTCTCTCCGGGGGTGTCGGCAGATGCTTGTTGTCCGCCCCGGGGACTAGGCTGTCCCAGGCTGGCGATCGGTGGTTGGGGGTTCTGGTGGCTGACAACTTCGTTCACCTGCATGTGCACACCGAGTACTCGATTCTCGACGGTGCGGCGCGCATCAAAGAAGTCATGGCAGAGGCATCCCGACTGGGAATGCCCGCGGTGGCGATCACCGATCACGGCAACCTGCACGGTCTGGCCGACTTCTACAAGGCGGCCAAAGGGGTCGGGTTGACGCCCGTCCTGGGCATCGAAGCGTACCTGGCACCCGGCAGCCGGTTCGATCGCAAGCCGGTGCGGTGGGGTACCGCGGATCAGCGCAGCGACGACGTCTCCGGAGCCGGTCGCTACACCCACGCGACGATGTGGGCGCAGAACAACACCGGCCTGCACAACCTGTTTCGGTTGTCGTCCCGGGCCTCCCTCGAGGGGCAGTACGGCAAGCCCCGGATGGACGCCGACCTGCTGGCCGAATATGCCGACGGGCTCATGGCGACCACCGGCTGTCCTTCCGGCGAGGTGCAGACACGGCTGCGGCTCGGCCACGAGGAGGAGGCGTTCAAGGCCGCGGCGAGGTATCGGGACATCTTCGGCCCGGACAACTACTTCGTCGAGATCATGGACCACGGTCTGGAGATCGAGCGCCGGGTGCGAGACGGGCTGCTGGACATCGCCCGCCGGTTGAGCTTGCGGCCCGTGGTCACCAACGACCTGCACTACTCACGGCCCGATCAGGCGGCCGCGCACGACGCCCTGCTCTGTGTGCAGACCCAGGCGAACATCTCGGACACGAACCGGTTCCGGTTCGACGGTCAGGGCTACTACGTCAAGAGTGCCGAGGAGATGTATGCCGTCGACGCCTCGGATGTGTGGCAGGAGGGCTGCCGCAACACGCTGCTGATCGCCGAGCGGGTGGATCTGACGGGGATGTTCGAGGCGAGGAACCTCATGCCTCGCTTCCCCGTTCCGGACGGCCAGACCGAGCAGAGCTGGTTCGAGGAAGAGGTCTGGCGCGGGATGCAGCGCCGGTTCCCCGAGGGCATCCCCGACGACCGGCGCAAGCAGTGTGAGTACGAGATCGGCGTCATCCAGCAGATGGGGTTCCCGGGCTACTTCCTCATCGTCGCCGACTTCGTCATGTGGGCCAAGGAGAACGGCGGCGCCACCAGGGTGGGTCCCGGCCGTGGGTCTGCCGCGGGGTCGATGGTCGCCTATGCGCTGGGCATCACCGAACTTGATCCGATCAGCCATGGTCTGATCTTCGAGCGCTTCCTCAATCCCGAGCGTGTGTCGATGCCCGATATCGACATGGACTTCGACGAGCGTTTGCGCGTCGAGGCCATTCGGTACGTGACGGAGAAGTACGGCAACGACCGGGTGTCGATGATCGGCACCTTCGGCACGATCAAGGCGAAGGCCGCGATCAAGGATGCCGCGCGGGTGCTGGGTTATCCGTACGCGGTCGGCGACCGGATCACCAAAGCGATGCCGCCGGCGGTGATGGGTAAAGACATTCCCCTGTCCGGGATCTTCGACCCGAACCATCAACGGTATGCCGAGGCCGCCGAGATCCGGGCGCTGCACGATTCCGACGCCGACGTCGCCAAGGTGATGGAGGTGGCTCGCGGGCTGGAGGGTCTGGTCCGGCAGACAGGTGTGCACGCCGCGGGCATCCTCATGTCGGCTGAACCGCTGATCGACCACGTTCCGCTGCAACGGCGTGAGGACGACGGGGCGATCATCACCCAGTGGGACTATCCCACATGCGAGTCCATCGGCCTGATCAAGATGGACTTCCTTGGCTTGCGGAACCTGTCGATCCTCGACGACGCGTTGAAGAACCTGGAAGCCACTACCGGGCGCACGATCGACCTCAACTCGCTGCCGTTGGCGGACGCGGCCACCTTCGAGCTGCTGGCCCGTGGCGACACCCTAGGCGTGTTCCAGCTTGACGGCGGCCCGATGCGGGACCTGCTCCGGTTGATGCGTCCCGACAGTTTCGAGGACATCTCCGCCGCCCTGGCCTTGTACCGGCCGGGTCCGATGGGTGCCAACAGCCACACCAACTATGCGTTGCGCAAGACCGGCCAGCAGCCCGTGGTTCCGATCCACCCGGAGCTGGCCGAGCCGCTGGAGGAGATCCTCGGCCCGACCTACGGCCTGATCGTCTATCAGGAGCAGGTCCAGATGGCCGCCGTGAAGCTGGCCGGCTACAGCCTCGGCAAGGCCGACAATCTGCGCAAGGCCATGGGTAAGAAGATCAAGGCCGTCCTTGATAAGGAGTTCGCGCCGTTCCGTGACGGCATGCGTGCGAACGGCTACTCCGATGAGGCGATCCAAACCCTGTGGGACATCCTGGTCCCGTTCGCCGACTACGCCTTCAACAAGGCCCACACGGCTTCCTATGGGCTGGTGTCGTTCTGGACGGCGTACCTGAAGGCGAACTATCCGGCTGAATACATGGCGGCGCTGCTGACCTCGGTCGGCGACGACAAGGACAAGATGGCCGTCTACCTCGCCGAATGTAAGCGGATGGGCATTCAGGTCATGTTGCCCGACGTCAACAGCTCGGTCGGCCCGTTCGCCCCGGTGGACGGCGACATTCGGTTCGGCCTGTCCGCCGTGCGTAACGTCGGCACCAACGTCGTCGACGCGATCGTGCGAGCCCGTACGGAGAAGGGGGCCTTCACCTCCTTCGCCGACTTCATGTCCAAGGTCGATCTCGTGGTCTGCAACAAGCGGACCATCGAGTCTTTGATCAAGGCGGGGGCGTTCGACAGCCTGGGCCATCCCCGCCGAGGGCTGCTCGATGTCCATGAGCAGGCGGTGGAAGCCGTCACCGGGATCAAACGGCAGGAAGCCAACGGCCAGTTCGATCTGTTCGGTGCGGTCATGCCGGCCGAGGACACCGTCGTCGGCCTGGATCTGACGGTCCGCGAAGGCGAATGGGACCGGAAGACACTGCTCAGCTTCGAGCGGGAGATGCTCGGCCTGTACGTCTCCTCGCACCCGCTGGCCGGCACCGAACGGATCTTGCGTGCGCACGCGGACCGGACGATCAGCGATCTGTTGTCCGACGAGCCCAACGACGGGACGAATGTCAGCATCGCCGGGATGCTGGTCAACATCACCCGGCGGACGACCAAGCAGGGCAAGCTGTGGGCGTCTGCCACGCTGGAAGACCTCGCCGGGTCGATCGAGGTGCTGTTCTTCCCGAACACCTACGAAATGGTCGGTCCGCAGCTGGCCGAAGACCTGATCGTGGCGGTCAAGGGCCGGATCAATCGGCGTGACACCGGGTCGATGTCCGTGTTCGCCACCGACCTGGCGATCCTGCAGGTTTCCGACGCCGACCTGGACGCTCACCCGCCGGTCACGCTCAACGTGGCCGGCGAACGCATCCCTCAGCTTCACGACGAGCTGTTTCGGATCGTGGCCTCGCACCCGGGCGAGCACCCGTTGCTGCTGCGGATTCGGTGGGCCGGCGGTGGCGGCATCTTCGAGGTCGGTCCGGAGCGGGTCAATCCGGACGGCGCTTTCCGATCCGAGATCAAGCAGCTCCTGGGGGCGGGCTCGCTCGGCTGAGCTGTCTGGAGGTCCGCTAGTAGCGGGTGACGTTTTACCGCATAGCCCGAATTATCGATTTTATGATTTTGCCGCACGGGCGACACGCGAACGCCGGCGAATGACCCGTCCCCAGTCGGCGCTCAGACGGATCTGAGAGGATCACCCGGTGGTGGATGAGTCGGAGTACGCCTGGGTCCCCGAGCCCGCGCCGGAGCCCCGCCGGCCCGTGCTGGTCCTGCTCCAGTCCCTCGCCGTGCTGCTGGCCGGCGTACTGGGGTTCCCGCTCGGGCTGCTCTGGCAGCAGCTGGCCCCGAACGTGCCGGTGCTGATCGTCCAGGACGGGGCCGTCTACAACGATCCGCAGCCCGAGCAGTTCATGTCCGGCGACGGCTGGTTCGCCGTGCTCGGCTTCTCGTTCGGCGTGGTTCTCGCCGTCGTCACCTGGATCCTCTTCCGGCGGCTGCGCGGTCCGTTGCTGATCGTGCTGCTCGCGGTGGCGGGCACGGTCGCGGCCGTGATCGCCTGGAAGTTCGGCCGCCAGCTCGGCCTCGACGCGTACCTCAAGGAGCTGCACTCCGCGCCCGCGGGCACGGAGCTGGGCAAGCCCAACGATCTGCGCGTTCAACTGCTGCGGTGGTGGCCGCCCGCCGTCGAGGGCGTGCTGTTGCTGCCCGCGCTCGGCTCCACGCTCACCGTCACCCTGCTCGCGGCCTGGTCACGATGGCCGTCCCTGCGGGCTCCCCGATCCACTGGTACGCCGGAAGCAGCGCCCGGGATCGGCCCGGAGGAGGCGGGCGGCCCCGCGTTCAGTTGAGCGACGGCGGCTTGTGCAGCTCCGACGGCGGCATCGGCACCGCCCGGACCTGCCGGAGCAGGGCCGATTCGCGGTGCAGGATCTTGATCTCCAGGCGCATCCGGGTAGTGGTGTCCGGCGCGGCGAGCAGGGCTTGCCGGTCGGCCACGGTCAGCGCTGTGCTGGCCGCCACCAGGTGGGAGAGCACCTTCGGATCGTCGGGCAGTTGGTCGTCGGGTCCGCCGCGCAGCGCCGACAGATAGTCCCGGAAGATGGACAGCACTTGGGGGGCCAGTTCGTCGGCCTCCGCGTCGGCGTCCGGCTCCGGGTACCACTCGACGTGTGCGACGGGGTAGGGGGCGTCGTCGGCGGCGATTCCGGTGATCTTGAACCGGCGGTCGCCGACCGCGACGATGTCGAAGTGCCCGTCCGGATGTTCGGTGACCTGACGCAACTGCGCCACGCACCCGATGTCGTGCAGGCTGAGCTCGGTGACGTCCGAGCCCGGATTGGGCGGCAGAACCTCCAGCCCCTGATCGATGGCGACCACGCCGAACTCGCGCGGAGTCCCGTCGGGCAGGTCGATCAGCTGGCGGATCAGCTGGCGGTAGCGCTCCTCGAAGATGTGCAGGGGCAGAACCAGTCCCGGGAACAACACCGTCCCGAGCGGAAACAGCGGCAACCGAGGCGACATCTGTCCACGGTACCCGCGGGATGTTACACATCAACCTTTCCGCACGGTTCGGCCCGCCGAGACGTCGCCGGGACACCCCTGGGCTCCTCGCGAGCAGGGGCGTGGGTCACAGTGATCCCATCCGGTGGTAACGCCGCGCGGTTCCGGACTTCCCGCTCGGTAGACTTGCCCGCGTGTTGACCCGTATCGACCTGCGCGGACGGGATGTCGACCCGCGCAGTCTCCTGCCTCGTGCCCAGCTCGACGTGTCTCAGGCCGTCGAGCAGATCCGTCCGGTCATCGACGGGGTGCGACACCATGGGGTCGACGCGATCCAGGAGGCCACCGAACGCTTCGACGGTATCCGGCCCGCCCGTCTCCGCGTACCAGTGGAGGCTTTGAAGGAGGCCGAGGAGCGGCTCGACCCGGAGGTGCGCGCGGCCCTGCTGGAGGCGATCGCGCGGACCCGGAAGGTCCACGCGGACCAGCGGCGCACGGACGTGACCACGCAGGTCGTGCCGGGCGGCACGGTGACCGAGCGCTGGCTGCCGGTCCGCCGGGTCGGCCTGTACGTGCCGGGCGGCCTCGCGATGTACCCGTCCACGGTGGTGATGAACGTGGTTCCGGCTCAGGCGGCCGGGGTCGAGGCGCTGGTCGTGGCCAGCCCGCCGCAGAAGGAGGCCGGCGGCCTGCCGGACGAGCGGGTGCTGGCGGCGTGCTCGCTGCTGGGCGTCGACGAGGTGTACGCCGTCGGCGGCTCGCAGGCGATCGCGATGCTCGCCTATGGCAGCCGGGGCTCGGACCTGGAGCGGGAGCTGGACCCGGCGGACGACTGCGAGCCGGTCGACCTGATCACCGGGCCGGGCAACGTCTGGGTGACCGCGGCCAAGCGGCTCGTCCGGGGCGTCGTCGGGATCGACGCCGAGGCGGGCCCGACCGAGATCGCCGTCCTGGCCGACGACACCGCCGACCCGCGCCACGTGGCCGCCGACCTGATCAGTCAGGCCGAGCACGACCCGCTGGCAGCGAGCGTCCTGGTCACCACCTCGGCCGAGCTGGCCGACGCGGTGGACGCCGAACTGGTCCGGCAGGTCTCGCTCACCAAGCACATGGAGCGGATTCGCATCGCGCTGACCGGCGAGCAGTCCGGAGTGGTCCTCGTCGGCTCGTTGGACCAGGGGCTGCGCGTCGTCGACGCGTACGCCGCGGAGCACCTGGAGATCCAGACGCGGGACGCCCGTGACATCGCGATGCGCGTACGCAACGCCGGGGCGATCTTCGTCGGCCCCTGGGCGCCGGTGAGCCTCGGCGACTACTGCGCCGGCTCCAACCACGTGCTGCCCACCGGCGGCTGCGCCCGGCACTCCAGCGGACTGTCGGTGCAGTCGTTCCTTCGCGGCGTCCACGTCGTGGAGTACACCGAGGAGGCACTGCGGGACGTGGCGCACCACGTCGTCACCCTCGCCACCGTCGAGGACCTGCCCGCACACGGCCAGGCCGTCACGGCGCGCTTCCCCGGGGACGGTGCCGCGTGACCTCCGAGATCCGTGCGCTGCTTCGCGAGGAGCTGCAAGGGCTGTCGGCGTACGGGGCGCCACAGCTGGACGTGGCCGTCCGGCTCAACGTCAACGAGAACTCCTACGCCCCGCCCACCGAAGTCGTCCGCGCGGTGGCACGGGCGCTCGAAGGCGAGATCGCGACGCTCAACCGCTACCCCGACCGGGACGCGCTCAAGCTGCGCGCCGATCTGGCGGCCTATCTGGGCCACGGGCTGACCGCCGAGCAGGTGTACGCCGCCAACGGCTCCAACGAGGTCCAGCAGCAACTGCTGCAGGCGTTCGGTGGCCCCGGGCGGACGGCGCTCGGCTTCGGCCCGGCGTACTCGATGCACCCGTTGCTCGCCGCGGGCACCGCGACCGGGTGGGTCGACGGCGGCCGGGGGCCGGACTTCGGGCTCACCGCTTCGCACGTCGAGGCGGTGCTTCGCGAGTACCGACCGGCCATCACGTTCCTGTGCTCGCCGAACAACCCGACCGGCACCGCGCTCTCGCTGGACGTGGTCCGGGCGGCGCTGGCGGCCACCTCGGGGATCGTCGTCGTGGACGAGGCGTACGCCGAATTCGCCCGCCCCGGTACGCCGAGCGCCCTGACCCTGCTGGAGGCGAACCCGCGCCTGGTCGTCACCCGCACGATGAGCAAGGCGTTCGCGTTCGCCGGAGCCCGGGTCGGCTATCTCGCCGCCGGCCCCGAGATCGTCGAAGCCGTGCAGCTCGTCCGGCTGCCGTACCACCTCTCGGCGCTGACCCAGGCGGCCGCCCGCGCCGCGTTGGCCCACGCCGACGTGCTCCTCTCCACAGTGGAGCAGATCAAGATCCAGCGTGATCGGATCGTCGCCGAACTGCGGGAGCGGGGCCACCAGGTCGCCGACTCGGACGCGAACTTCGTGCTCTACCGCGTCGCGCGGGACGGCAGCGCGGACGAGACCGATCAGAAGGTCGTCTGGCGGCGGATCCTCGACGCCGGAGTGCTCGTCCGGGACGTCGGGCTGCCGGGGTGGCTGCGAGTGACCGCCGGTACGCCCGCCGAGACCTCCGCCTTCCTGGCCGCTGTCGAAACCTCGGACAGCCTCCCGGCCGCCGTCGAAACCTTGGAGAACTGATGGGTACCGCGACCGTTGAGCACAGTGCCCGCAGGGCACTCGTCGAGCGCATCACGGCCGAGACGAAGGTCGTCGTCGACCTGGACCTGGACGGCACCGGCCAGGCCGACATCGCGACCGGCGTCGGCTTCTTCGACCACATGCTGCACCAGATCGCCCGGCACGGCGGCTTCGACGTGCGGGTGAAGACCGACGGCGATCTGGTCATCGACGCGCACCACACCATCGAGGACACCGCGCTGGCCCTCGGCACGGCGCTCGACAAGGCGCTCGGCGACCGCAAGGGCATCCGCCGCTACGGCGACGCGACGGTGCCGATGGACGAGGTGCTCGTCCGCGCCGCGCTCGACCTGTCCGGCCGCCCGTACGTGGTGCACGACGAGCCCGAGCTGGCCCCGATGATCGGGCCGATCTACCCGACCAGCATGACCCGGCACATCTGGGAGTCGTTCGCGCAGACCGCCCGGATGACGCTGCACGTGGACGTGCTGCGCGCGGCCCGCCCCGGCGGCCGTCCCGACGCCCACCACGTGGTGGAGGGCCAGTTCAAGGCGGTTGCCCGCGCGCTGCGCGACGCCGTCGCCATCGACCCCCGGTTCGCCGGCGTCCTGCCGTCCACAAAGGAGGCACTCTGATGGGTGGCGTCGCTCCTATCCTGCTGTTCGCGGTCGCGGGCATCCTCCTGGGCGGCACCTGGTCGCTCTACAAGCAGGGCGCGCACAAGGGAGTGGTGATCGTCGCGGGCGTACTCGCGCTGCTGTCGGCGGCCGGCGGCGTGGCGTGGCTGATGCCCGGGGAGGCGTGATGGCCCCCTCGGTCACCATCCTCGACTACGGCTCCGGCAACCTCCGCTCGGCCGAACGCGCGGTCGCGGCGACCGGCGCCCGGGTGACCGTCACCGACGACCTGACCGCGGCGGCGGACGCCGACGGCCTGGTGGTGCCCGGCGTCGGCGCGTTCGCCGCCTGCATGGCCGGGATCGAGGAGGCCAAGGCGGGGCCGGTGATCGCCGAGCGGGTCGCCGCCGGCCGCCCGGTCCTCGGCATCTGCGTCGGCGCCCAGGTGATGTTCACCGAAGGCGACGAACACGGGGTCATCACCCCGGGGCTGGGCCTGCTGCCCGGCCGGGTCACCCGGCTGCCCGTACGCCGAGTCCCGCACATCGGCTGGAACACGGTCTCGCCACCGGTCGGCTCGACGTTGTTCCCGTCGCCGGAGGAGCGCTTCTACTTCGTGCACTCGTTCGCCGCCTCGCCGGCCGACTTCGCCGACTCGGACGCGCTCGTCACGACGACCGAACACGAAGGCGCGGTCTTCGTCGCCGCGGTGGAGGCCGGGCCGCTCAGCGTCACCCAGTTCCACCCCGAGAAGTCCGGCGCGGCCGGGGCGGGCCTGCTGCGCGCCTGGGTCGCCACGCTATGAACGCCGGTCGCCACGCCGCGAGCGCCGGTCGTCGAGCCGTGCGGGTCGCCAGATGAGCAAGGAACGGGCGCGGCGGCGGGCCGAGCGAGAGGCCGAGCAGCTCAAACAGCGCGAGAAGCGGGCGCGTACCGAGGCTCGCCGGGCGAAACGACGCCGGATCACCGCCCGGGTCCGGGAACTACGGCCGGGCCGGACCGGGCGGATCGCCCGCTGGAACCGGGGTCAGCGGTCGGTCATCGGGCTCGTGCTGGCGCTCGGCCTCGTCCTGATCTGGACGATGACCGGGTCGGTCGCGCTCAGCATCGCGCTGTCGCTGCTGCTGATCCTGGTGCTGCCGGTGCTCGCCGTACTGGCCTTCGACAAGTGACCTCGTCCTGCGGATCACGGATGCGCAGGCTACAACCGCTCATGATCACATGCGTATCCGTGATCTGCGGCGAATACCGGGAGAGTGAGAGAGCATGACACTGGAGCTGCTGCCGGCCGTCGACGTCGCCGGGGGCCAGGCCGTACGCCTGGTGCAGGGCGCCGCGGGCACGGAGACGGCGTACGGCGATCCGCTGGAGGCGGCGCTGGACTTCGCCCGGCAGGGGGCGCAGTGGATTCATCTCGTCGACCTGGACGCCGCGTTCGGCCGGGGCTCCAACGCCGAGCAGCTGGCCGCCGTCGTCCGTGCCTTGGACTGCAGGGTCGAGCTGTCCGGGGGCATTCGCGACGACGAGTCGCTGCGGCGGGCGCTGGGCACCGGGGCCGCCCGGGTCAACATCGGCACGGCGGCGCTGGAGGACCCGGAGTGGTGCGATCGCGTCGTCGGCGAGTACGCCGACCGCGTCGCCATCGGGTTGGACGTCCGTGGGCGTACCCTCTCGGCGAGAGGCTGGACCCGCGACGGCGGTGACCTGTTCGACGTGCTGGCGCGTCTGGAGCGCGCGGGCTGTGCCCGGTACGTCGTGACGGACGTGCACCGCGACGGCACGATGACCGGGCCGAACCTGCAGCTGCTGCGCGACGTCTGCGGCGCGACCGACAAGCCGGTGGTGGCCAGCGGCGGTGTCTCCACTCTGGACGATCTGCGGGCGCTGGCGACGCTGGAGAAGGAGGGCGTCGAGGGCGTGATCGCCGGAAAGGCCCTGTACGCCGGGGCGTTCACGGTCGCCGAGGCGCTCGCCGCCCTGGAGGAAGCGTGACCGAGGTCGTGATCCCGGGGTCGAAGTCGGTGATGGCGCGCGCGCTGTTCCTGGCGGCGGCGGCGGACGGGGTGAGCACCCTGCGTCAGCCGCTCGCCTCCGACGACACCGAGGCGTTCGCCTACGGCCTGCGCGATCTCGGATACGAGGTCGACCTGCGGCCGGACGTGTGGACGGTCACCGGGCTGCCGCACGGTCCGTCAGCCGGGGAGCGCTCGCGCGAGACGCCAGGAGTGCGGTCAGCCAGTGCGAGCGTCTACACGAGGGACGCCGGCACGGCCTCTCGCTTCCTGCCCGCGCTGGTCGCGGCCGGGCACGGCACGTTCCGTTTCGACGCCTCGGCGCAGATGCGCCGCCGTCCGGTCGCCCCGCTGGTCGACGCGCTGCGGCAGCTCGGCGTCGAGGTCTCGTGCGACGAGACCGAGGGGCACCTGCCGCTCACCGTCCACGCCGACGGCGTCAAGGGCGGCACGCTCACCCTCGACGCCTCGCTGTCCTCGCAGTTCCTCACCGCACTGCTCATGCTCGGTCCACTCACGACGGACGGGCTCGTGATCCGCGTGGGCGAACTGGTCTCGGTGCCGTACATCGAGATCACGCTCGCGATGATGCGCCGCTTCGGCGCCACCGTCGACTGGTCCGGCGACACCTTCACCGTCGCGCCGGGCGGCTACCAGGCCCGCGACTACCTGATCGAACCCGACGCGTCCAGCGCCAGCTACTTCTTCGCCGCCGCCGCGGTCACCGGCCGCGAGGTCACGGTCCACGGCCTGGGCAGCGAAAGCTTGCAGGGTGACGTGCGGTTCGTCGACGTCCTGGCCCGGATGGGCGCGACGGTACGCGTAGCGCCCGAGTCGGTGACGGTGATCGGCCCCGAGAACGGGCGGCTCGACGGGGTGACCGTGAACATGCGCGACATCTCCGACACGATGCCGACGCTGGCCGCGATCGCCCCGTACGCCTCGTCGCCGGTCCGCATCGAAGACGTCTACAACACCCGGGTCAAGGAGTGCGACCGGCTGGAGACGTCGGCCGTGAACCTGCGCCGTCTCGGGATCGCCGTCGAGACGGGCCGGGACTGGATCGAGATCCAGCCGGGGCAGCCGCAGGCCGCCGAGATCCTGACCGAACGGGATCACCGGATCGCGATGAGCTTCAGCGTCACCGGACTGCGTACGCCGGGGATCACCCTGGACGACCCGGACTGCGTCAAGAAGACCTTCCCGACGTTCCACTCCGTCTTCCACTCCGCGTTCCCCGGGCTCCGTTGAGCGCTGGATCAGGGATCTGCCTGTGATCTTGGTCCAAGCTCGCAGGCATATCCCTGATCTGCTGAAAGCAGTACGCTCAAGGTCCATGGACTTCACCACAGCGGTCGTCTCGTTCGCCGTCGTCGCCGGACTGCTGACCATCATCCCGGGAGTGGACACCGCTCTCGTTCTGCGTACGGCGGTCGTGCAAGGACGCCGGCACGCCTTCGCCACCGCCTTCGGGATCTGCACCGGCGCGCTCGTCTGGGGCGCCGCGGCCGCGGCCGGAATCTCCGTGCTGTTGACGGCGTCGCGGACGGCGTACACCGTGATGCGGGTGGCGGGCGCGATCTATCTGATCTACCTCGGCGTCATGATGCTCCGGGACGCCCGGCGGCCCAAGACCGCGGCCGACGTCGACGTCGCGCTGGTCTCACCGTGGCGCGCGTTCGCCCGGGGCCTGACCACGAACCTGCTCAACCCCAAGGTCGGCGTCTTCTACGTCGCCATGCTCCCGCAGTTCCTCCCGGCCGACGTCCCGGCGCTGCCGATGGGCGTACTGCTGGCGCTGGTGCACGACCTGGAGGCGATGGTGTGGTTCACCCTCATCATCGGCGGCGTCGGGCTGGCCCGCCGCTGGCTCACCGGCAGCGCGGCAGCCGCCGTCCGCATCCGCCGGGTGACCGACGCGATCGCGGGAACGGCTCTGGTCGCGCTGGGGATCCGGCTGGCCGCCGACTGATGACCGAGTTCGCGAGGCGCGGGCCACTGCCGGTGTCGGCGGCAACGCAGAAGTTGCTGGACCGGTACGCGGGCGCCTCGCACTCGGGGCGGTGGGATTCGGCAGCCGTCGGCGTGATCCTCCGGCACGGCTCACCCTCCGACGCAGACGCGCTCCTCCCGGTGTTCCTGGCGCAGCCCGATGCAGGCCGGCATCTGGTACCCGTGCTCGCCAAGCACGGCGATCAGTCGACTGCCGGGCGTCTGCTGGCGGAGTTGACGGATGACGGACGGCTGCGCGACGGCGTGCCGGCTGAGGTCTTGCACGCGGTCGGCTTGCTGGGCTACGAACCCGCCGAGCAGATGCTGTGGCAGTACGCCGAAGGTCCGTACGACGAGGCGATGAACGCGTCCCTGGGGCTGCTGCACCTGCCCTGCCGTGGCGTACGCGCGGAGGTCGCCGCGGCGCTCGAGCGTCACCAGGGCGCGGCGTTGTTCCCGGAGTTCCTGCCGGCGCTGGCGGCGAAGACTGGTGACCCGTCGTGGCTGGGCAGGCTCGCCGCATGGGGCGAGGACGCCGCCTCTACCGACTGCAATGGTGGACTGATCCTGGGCATCGCGCTCCACGGCGACCGGGCTCGCGCCACGTTCACGCGGTTGCTCTGGGACCCGAGGTGGGAGGCGAACGGCGGCGGAACCGGCTCCGATCGCTGGGCGTACGCGGGAGCCCGGGTGCTGGGCCTGACGATGTCGGACCTGTACACCGGCCTCCGCGCCCGCCTGGATGGCGACCTGGCCCAGGAGGAGATGCGGCACTGCCTGGAGACCTTCACCGCGCTTCTCGGCGGTTGGGTCGGCCGACCCTGGCTCGGCCTGACCAGCGCGCCTGATCCGGCCGAGACTCCTGACATGCTCCTTGACCTGTTGTTCGAATGGTCGACGCCAGATCGGGACGATTCGGTGATCGGATTGGCGAGCAGCGTCCTCGATCCCGATGACGGCGTGCTGGCCCGCCTCTACGAGCTGGAGAACGAACTGCGCGTGCGGGCTGAGCACGACCTGGAGATCCAGACGCTCATGTCTCGACGCCTGCACGACCGGTGACGCCGATCTGCCGGAGGATCGACTGGTCGGTGATCTTGCCGTCGGCGGCGAGCAGGAACGCCTTGCTCAGGATGAGGGCCAGCCGATCGTCGGTGAACGGCAGATACACCTGATCCGCCTTCCCGCGGGCCGGCACGATGCACAGGTACGCGTCGTCCGGCTCCATGAGAATGTTGCCGCTGCCCAGGTGGATCTTGTAGGTGCGCAGACTGCCCCGCACGTACAGCCAGCGATCCCGAAGCTCGCAGCGGTCGGCGATGTTCAGCCGGGGCAGGACGCGGGCCAACGCGTCCCGGCGGCTCTGTGCGGTCTCGGTGAGATCGCCGAAACCCGTCTCCCACCAGTACGCGTGGTGCTGCTCCCGCCGTAGCGTCCACTCCGGATCAGCGGCGACCGAGGTGACGCCGACGAAGAGGTCGACGTCCCGCATGGCCTCGCTGAACAGCATCGGCGGCACCTCGGTCACGCCGGCGGACCGGAAACTGCCGTCGACCCGGCGATCGAACCGGATCCGGCCGGTGACCGCGCATTCGTTGTCGGCGTCGGCGTACTCCTGGTCCAGAACGACTCGCCACTGGCCGCCGGGCAGGACCCGTACGGCTTCGGCGAAGTCGCCTCCGTCCCAGGGGCCGAGCATCGGCGTACTCCAGCCGCGGCCCTTGACCAGGGCGTAGAACTGCTTGTACCGCACGATGTGCGCGGCGAACCGGAGCGACTCGGTCCCGGCCTGCTCCTCGGCCGGGGTCAGCAGATAGATCTCGCGGAAGGCCTGCTTGAACGGCTGGCGGAGGCCGGCGGCGAGGAACCGCTCGCGCCAGGCCTGGATCTCGTCGACGGTCGACCGGATCGGATGCCACAGCCGGATGCCCGCGTCGCCGACCGGCTTGACCACGACCCCGTCCGGGCCGACGAAGTCGCCACCCTCGGGCATCACCGACTGCCATCGGCCGGGGGAGACCTCGACCTCCCAGATCAGCCCGCGCGCCACGGCGAGGCCGAGCCCGGTGCCGCCCAGCTCGGCCCGCCATCGGTCCACGGTCTGCTCGGCCGGTGCCGCGATGCCGCTCTCCAACGCCCGGACGAGCGAACGATGGTGCGCCCTCGCCCGTTTGAGCAGATCCCGGGCCGCCGCCACGACCTCCTTGTGGTCGCGTTTGACCACGGCGGACGGGGTCGCGGAGACCTTGCCGCCGTCGGCGCGCCAGCTGAGCGTGACCTCCTCGGCCGTCGCCACGAGCACCGCGGCCTGCGGCCCGGCCGCGACCTCCAGCGTGCCGTCGGCCTCGAAACCCAGGTCGGGCAGCCTGGTCGCGACCTCCGGCCGATCGGCCAGTGCCAGCTCGATCATCTTCAGCTTTCGATCCAGCTGCTTGGGTACGCCCTTGTGCCGTACGCGGGACCGTGCCTCCCGCAGGATGGTCAGCACCTCCGGCGTGGGGAAGTCGATGGCGGCGCGCGCGATCTCGTAGAGCAGCGCCTGAGAGGGGAGCGTCTTGGCCGCTGTCGGCGCCACGCTGACCTGGAACACCAAGGGCCGCAGCAGCTCGGGCAGCTCCCGCTCGTCCAGCAGCAGCAGGACGCGGGCCGCCCGGCCGAGCGTGGCGACCTCCAGATGGTCGAACGCCTTGTCCGCGACGAACGGCAGCTCGCCACTGTGGATGCGAGCCGCCCGGTCGGCCGCCGTACGCAACGCGGCCCAGCAGTACGCCCGGTACTCCTCGGTGTCGGCCAGCCGTCGCCACTGACCCGACGACGGCGGTGGCAGGTCGTAACCGCGATCCGAGCTCAACTCGGCGATCGGCAGCAGGCTGGGCGGCCCGATCTTCGTCAGCACGGCTAGTTCCTCCTGGGCGATGGGCGGGAGGGTGTTCTTGAAGACCTGCCGGATGAGCACCCCGGTCAGACCACCGGAGACCGCAGCGAGCGCGACCATCGCGTACGGCGCGGTGAACCGAGCGTTCTTGATCAGCGACCGCAGCAGCGAACCGATGCTCTTGGCGGCGCTCGGCGGCCACGGGCCGTCACAGTGGAGCAGCGCGTTGACGGCGAGCGTCGGATGGCCGCCGAGGTCCCGTGCCGCCCGGCCCGCGACCGCGTCGAGGAAGTCGGCGCAGGTCTGCGTCGTGAACCTCGGCTGCCGCGTACGCAGCACCACGTCCAGCGAGTACATGAGCGTGGAATAGCCGAAGCCGGGCAGCCGCCGCTGCGCTGCGACCGCGAGCGCGCCGAGGTCGTGATCGGACAGCCGCGCCTCGTCCACCGACCGGTGCGCGAGCGGGTCGTCTTGGGCCGCCATGGGATCGGAGACGACCCGCATGAGGTCGGCCGCGTACGCCGAAAGCTCCACGCCGCCGGAGTCTAAACACCCCCTCCGACACCCACCAGGTGCGTCAGGGGAGGAGCGGGGCGAGGTCGTGCTGGATGACGTCCAGGTGGTCCAGGTCGGACAGGTCCAGTACCTGCAGGAACATCCGGGTCGCGCCCACCTCGGCGAACCGCCCGATCTGCTCGGCGACCTGGGTGGGCGTACCGAACAGCGGCGGCTGCCGGCCGATGGCGTCGGCCCGCTCGCGGGCCTCGGCTTCGGTCCGGCCGACCGCGATCGTCTGCGCCGCCGAGAACACCGGCGCTTCCCGGCCCGCCGCCGCGCAGGCTTCGCGCACCCGGGCGTACGCCTCGCCGGTGCCCTCGACCGTGCCGAACGGAACGTTGAACTCGTCGGCGAAGCGGGCCGCGAGTTCCGGCGTACGCCGTTTGCCGTGCCCGCCGACGATGACGGGCGGCCGCGGCGACTGCGTCGGCTTGGGCAGCGCGGGGGAGTCCGTCAGCTCATAGTGCTTGCCCTGGAAGGAGAAGCGCTCGCCGTCCGGCGTCGTCCACAGTCCGGTGACGATCGCGAGCTGCTCCTCCAGCCGCTCGAACCGTTCCCGCACCGGGGGGAAGGGCACCCCGTACGCCGTGTGCTCCGCCTCGAACCAGCCGGCCCCGAGGCCCAGCTCGACCCGGCCGTGGCTCATCTGATCGACCTGCGCGACCGTGATCGCCAGCAGGCCCGGGAACCGGAAGGTCGCCGACGTCAGCAGCGTCCCCAGCCGAATCCGCGACGTCTGTACGGCGATCGCCGCGAGCGTCGCCCACGAGTCGGTCGGGCCGGGCACCCCGCTGTTGCTTCCCATGGTGAGAAAGTGGTCGGACCGGAAGAACGCCTCGAAGCCGAGTTCCTCGGCGTGCTGGGCGATCCGGAGCTGGTCGTCGTAGGAGGCCCCGAGCTGGGGTTCGATGAAGACAGCAAGCCGCATGCCCCCACCTTGCCACGCGAGATCGCCCACGGCACCGCCATCCCCCGCGGCTCGCGGCCACCCAGGCGTCGACCGTCCGGCCGCGCACCTCAGCGCACCACTGCGAGCCGCGGGCTCGCCTGCGCAGAATGCCATTGCAGCACGCCACAAATCCCGCGCGACAAATCGGCGAACCACAACCGAGCGGCGGTCAGTCGAGGGGAAGGTCGTCGGCCCAGCGCGCCAGCATCGTGACCAATCCGGTCAGCCTCGCCAATTCCTCTTCGGCCGTTCCGCGTACGCCATAGGAGGCATGCCCGACCGTTCCCTCGGCGATGCACCGGCCGAGCACGGCCGGGGCGAACCACGAGTATTTGGCCGCGCCGTACGCGCGGATGAATGAGGGAATCGAGGAGACCGGCCCGGTGTAGCCGCCGGCCCGCAGCCCGGTGATGTATCCGGAGGTGACCGCGGCGTCGATCTCGGGGAGCAGTGAGACGGGGAGGTAGCCGTCGGTGACGCTGTCGACGATGAGGTTCGCGGGGTCTTCGCCGAGGCCGCCTTCGCCGACGAACGCCCAGTCCAGCAGGGTGAACCCGGTGGGCGAGGAGAACAGGTTCATGATCCAGACGTCGAGGTGGGCCAGGGTGCGTGGGGCTGCGACCGCGCGGTCTACCTGCGACAGCCGGGCAGACCACAGCGCGGCGAGTCGGCGCCGGACGGCGACCGGCCAGACTTGGGCGAGCGGGTGGTCCCAGTCGACGTCCCACTTGGCCCAGATCGGCGTACGCTCCACATAGGAACGAAGCCAGCCGCGGGACAGCCAGGGCATCGGTGGGACACGTCCGACGAACGATCCCTGCGCCGCGCCCAGCCGCTCGGCGAAGGACTGGAAGTCGGCGGGCTTCCATGAGGTGCCGGGCGTACCGGTGACGACGTCGAGCCACAGGGCGACCGAGCCGTCCGGCAGCTCCGACGACGACAGCAGCGACGGGGCGGCCACTCCGAAGTCGGCGTACGAGTCGGAAATCCCGGAGCGGTAGGCGAACGGCTCGCGACGGTAGTAGTTCCAGTGTCCGGGGTCGTCGCTGGTCGGCCAGGCGGGATTACCCGACGGCGGGTCCGTCGGCGGGCGGGCGATCTTCAGGACCGCCGAACCGGCGGAGCCTTCGACGAGCCAGATCCCGCCCGTGGCCGCATTGCCCTGATTGTGGGTGGGCTGGACGGCTTCGACGACGGTGCCGAGGGCCTCGGGCACCGGGACCGGAAGATCACTCACTGGGCAAGTATGCCCTCGTTAATGTGGTTCGACGGGTGCCCAGCCGCGAGTAGAGTCGGCGGCACCGCATGCGACTATGAGAGGGAGCGCGTTAGATGCTGCCGGCCGATAATCCGTTCGCCACCCCCAGCGACCTGCCTTACGAGGTTCCGCCGTTCGACCGGATCGCCGAGGAGCACTACCTCCCGGCACTGCGGGCGGGCATGGCCGAGCAGCGCGCCGAGGTCGAGGCCATCGCCGTCCAGGCCGACGAGCCGACCTTCGAGAACACGCTGGTCGCCTTGGAGCGGACGGGCCGGCTGTTGCAGCGGGTCTCGCTCGCCTTCTACAACGTCACCGGTGCCGACACCACGCCTGGCCTGCAGGAGATCGAGGCCGAGATCGCGCCTGAGACGGCGGCCCACAGCGACGCCATCTTCCTCGACAAGCGGCTCTACGCCCGGATCAGCTCGCTCTACGAGCGCCGTGACTCGCTCGGGCTCGACCCCGAGTCGGCGTGGCTGCTCGAGCGCTATCACACCGAGTTCGTCCGGGCGGGCGCGCAACTGTCCGATGAGGACGCAGAGCGGCTGCGGGCGTACAACGCCGAGCTGGCCACGCTGTGCACGGCGTTCGGCAACCAGCTGCTGGCCGACACCAACGACAGCGCCGTCGTGGTCTCCGACGCCGCCGAGCTGGCCGGGCTCTCCGACGACGCGATCGCGTCGGCCCACGAGGCGGCCAAGGCCCGCGACCTCGACGGTTACGCGCTCACCCTCATCCTCCCGACCGCTCAGCCGCCGCTCGCGTCGCTCCACGACCGCGGCTTGCGCCAGCGGATCCATCAGACCTCGGTGGTACGCGGAGCGCAGAGCAACGACAACGACACGTCCGATCTCGTACGCCGGATCGTCAGGTTGCGCGCCGAACGGGCGCGACTGCTGGGGTATCCGCATCACGCGGCGTACCAGATCGAGGACAACACCGCGCGGACCGCGGACGCCGCGCTGGGCATGCTGGCGAAGCTGGCGCCGGCGGCGGTGGCCAACGCGGAGGCCGAGCTGGCCGACCTGCAGGCGGTCGTGGACGCGGAGGGCGGCGGCTTCGCGGTCGAGGCCTGGGACTGGGCCTATTACACCGAGAAGGTCCGCAAGCAGCGCTACGACATCGACGAGAGCGAGCTGCGGCCGTACTTCGAGTTGGAGCGCGTGCTGGTCGACGGGGTCTTCCACGCCGCCGGCAAGCTCTACGGCCTGGGCTTCAGCGAGCGCCACGACCTGCCCGGCTACCACCCGGACGTGCGCGTCTTCGAGGTGTTCAACTCCGACGGGACGGCGCTCGGCCTGTTCTACGGCGACTTCTACACCCGCGACTCCAAGCGGGGCGGCGCCTGGATGAACAGCCTGGTGACCCAGTCGCACCTGTTCGGCTCCAAGCCGGTCGTGGTGAACAACCTCAACATCAGCAAGCCGCCGGCCGGTGAGCCGACGCTGCTCACGCTGGACGAGGTGCGGACGATGTTCCACGAGTTCGGGCACGCGCTGCACGGGCTCTTCTCCAACGTCCGGTACCCCAAGTTCACCGGTACGCGTGTCCCGCGCGACTTCGTGGAGTTCCCCTCACAGGTGAACGAGGTCTGGATGCTGTGGCCGGAGGTGCTGAGCAACTACGCGACGCACTACCAGACCGGCGAGCGGCTGCCGCAGGAGATCGTCGACCGGTTGCAGGCTGCGGCGAAGTTCAATGAGGGCTTCGCCACGACCGAGTACCTCGCGGCGGCGTTGCTGGACTTGGCGTACCACACGCTGACCGTGGAGGACCTGGAAGCGCCGGGGCTGCTCGACGACGTGGTGGCGTTCGAGGCCGACGCGCTGACGAAGGCCGGAGTGAACGTGCCGGCGGTGCCGCCGCGCTACCGGACGACCTACTTCGCGCACATCTTCACCGGGTCGGCGTACAGCGCCGGGTACTACTCCTACATCTGGAGCGAGGTGCTCGACGCCGACACCGTCGAGTGGTTCAAGGAGCAGGGCGGCCTGCTCCGGAGCAGCGGCGACACGTTCCGCACCGAGCTGCTGTCGCGGGGCGGCACGGCGGACGCGCTCAGCTTCTTCCGGGGCTTCCGGGGCCGTGATCCGCAGATCGAGCCGCTGCTGACGCGACGGGGCCTCGACCGCGCCTGACGCGGACGCCCTCTCCCTACGCGTACGCCCTCTCTGGGCGGATCAGGGTTCTGCATGCTTCCGAGGGACTCGGAAGCATGCAGAACCCTGATCCGCACCGGACGGTGACCGTTTATCCGGGTACGCCCACCGGGGGCAGCGCGAACCAGTGACCAGGCCCTAAGCTCCGCCGGTGTCCTCCGCTGATCTTGACTCCTCGACGCCGTACCCGGTGACCGCGCGACGCTCGACCGCCCGCCGCCTAGTGCTGTTGCTGGTCGCGTTCGCCCTGATCGTGGGTCTGCCAGGGGCCGCTGCCGCCGCGTACGCGTTCCGGTCGGACCGGCACTCCATCGTGCTGCCGCCCATGCCGACGCCGTCCCCGAAGCCGACGATCCCCACCTCCGTCGGGGACACGACTGCGTTGCGGATGCTGGTGGTCCGTGACGGCGTGGCGGCGGCCTTGACCAAGCTCGCCGGGGCGTTGCTGGCCCACGACCAGGAGACGTACCTGCAGGTCGCGACGTCGCCGGGGGCGACGGCGATGCTGCGGCGGCAGTACCGCAACCTGACGGCGATGAGGGCCTCGGTGTACCGGGTCAACGCTGGGGCGCTGCTCGGCGGCGACAAACCGGGGCAGTGGAAGGTCGCGCTGAACATCGACGTGTGCTTCGTCCGGCCGGACTGCGTCGCTGTACGCGTCGTCGAGCCGTCGGTCTGGCAGGACACCGCGGACGGGCCTCGGCTGATCGCCCTGAGTCCCAGCAAGACCGGCAGCCACGCGTACGAGAACACGCATCCGTGGGAGTTGGCCGATCTGTACGTGGCGATCGGGCCGCGGACGATGGTCGCCGCGACCGCCTCGCTCCGCGGGCGGCTGCCGGCCGCCCTGGCCGCCGCCGAGCAGGGCGCGGCCAAAGCCGACCAGTACGCCGTCGGTGGCCGGATGCCGGACCGGTATCGGGTCTACCTCGCGAGCAAGGGCGAGTGGAAGACCTGGTTCGGCGGGCAGCGCGCGAAATGGGCCATCGGCTACTCGATCTCGACCGGCCCGTTCAGCGCCGAGGTCGTGCTGAACAGCGCCGAGATCAGCGCGTCCTATCTGCCCGGCGTGATGCGCCACGAATTGACCCACACCGCGTCGGCGTACGGGACGTACTACTGGTCGAACAACTGGTGGCTGATCGAGGGCTACGCGGAGGCGGCTGAACATGGTCTGACCTGGGACGCGACCTCGGTGACCCGGCGCTTCGTGGACTCGGGCTGGAACGGGAAGCTGCCCGGGATCTCCCCGGCGGACAACGCCTCGGTCGCCGCGGCCAACGGCCGCTACGGCGTCGCCTTCCTGGCCGTCTACCGGCTGGAACAGCGATTCGGCCGGGCTGCGCTGGTCGATTTCGTCAATCGTGTCCTCCGCACCGGGCAGACCCCCGCCAGCGCGGCGCCCCTGTCGTTCCACGCCGGGTGGGCGACGGTGCAGGCCGACTTGATCCGGTTCATCAAACGGTACTGACCTGGGCCGACCGCCCCACCATGATCAGTCGGCTACATTGGCGGGGCACGACCGCGCACCACCTCGCAAAACGGGAGCTCCAGTGGCGTACCACCAGGTCATCTCGCCCGGCGCCGGCGGCCTCACGCCGCGCGCGCACGTCGTCTCCGACGCGCCCCGGTTGAGTTTGAACGGGACCTGGCGGTTCCGTTGGCATCCGCGGGCGGGCGCGCCCGAGGATTTCGCGGACCCGGGGTTCGACGACGCGAGCTGGGCCGATCTGCCGGTGCCGTCGCACTGGCCGTTGCACGGTGACGGTGCGTGGGGTCGCCCGATCTACACGAACGTGCGCTTTCCCATCCCGATCGACCCGCCGTTCGTGCCGGACGAGAACCCCACCGGCGACCATCGGCTCAGCTTCGACCTGCCGGCGGACTGGCCAGGCGGTGACGCGGTGCTGCGGTTCGACGGCATCGAGTCGTGCGGCAAGGTCTGGCTGAACGGCGTCGAGCTGGGCATCACGTTCGGCTCGCGGCTGCCGGTCGAGTTCGCCGTCGGCCACCTGCTGCGGCCGACCGGCAACGTGGTCGCGGTCCGCGTGCACCAGTGGTCCGCGGGGACGTATGTCGAGGATCAGGACATGTGGTGGCTTCCGGGGATCTTCCGTGACGTCACCCTGATCGCCCGGCCGCCGGCTGGTCTGCCCGACATTCGCATCACCAGCTTGTACGCCGAGAGCACCGGCCTGGGCACGCTGGTGGTCGAGGGGCCGGCCGGCGACGCCCGGGTGACCTGCGCCGAACTGGGCATCGACGTCGCGGCAGGGGAGTCGGTGAGCCGCCCGGTGCAGCCGTGGACGGCCGAGACGCCCCGGCTGTACCGGGTCGAGGTGGCGACCGCGACCGAGCGGGCCGTGGTGCGGGTCGGCTTCCGCACCGTGTCCATCGTGGATGGCGTACTGCGGGTGAACGGGCGGCGGATCCTGCTCCGGGGGGTCAACCGGCACGAGTTCGACCCCGATCACGGCCGCGTCATGAGCGAGGAGCTGATGCGGGCCGACCTGCTGCTCATGAAGCGGCACAACATCAACGCCGTCCGGACCAGCCACTACCCGCCGCATCCGCGGTTCCTGGACCTGTGCGACGAACTCGGCTTGTGGGTGATCGACGAGTGCGACCTCGAGACGCACGGCTTCGAGGAGACCGGCTGGCGGCGTAATCCGACCGACGATCCGGCCTGGCGGGAGGCCCTGGTCGACCGGGCGGTCCGAATGGTCGCGCGGGATCGGAACCATCCCTCGATCATCCTGTGGTCGCTCGGCAACGAGGCGGGCGTCGGCGAGAACCTCGGGCACATGGCCACGGCGATCCGGGGGCTGGACCCGACCCGTCCACTGCACTACGAAGGCGACTGGTCCTGCCGGTACGTCGACGTCTACTCCCGCATGTACGCCCACCAGGACGAAGTCGCCCTGATCGGGCAGGGCGCCGAGGCGCCGCTCGACGACGCGGAGCTGGACGCGCGGCGGCGCCGGATGCCGTTCATCCTGTGCGAGTACGGTCACGCCATGGGCAACGGCCCGGGCGGCATCCTGGAGTACCAGCAGCTCTTCGAGCAGCACGACCGCCTCCAGGGCGGGTTCATCTGGGAGTGGATCGACCACGGGCTGCGTACGCGGGACGCCGAGGGCCGGGAGATCTACGGCTACGGCGGCGACTTCGGCGAGGAGTTGCACGACGGGAACTTCGTCTGCGACGGGCTGGTCTTCCCGGACCGTACGCCGTCGCCGGGGCTCCTGGAGTTCAAGAAGGTCGTCGAGCCGATCCGGCTGACGCGGGCCCCTTCGGGCGACGCCGTACGCGTCACGAACCGGTACGACTTCGCCGAGCTGACCGACATCCGGCTGCGCTGGTCGTACCAGGTGCAGGGGGTGGTCCTGGGCGCGGGCGAGCTGACCTGCCCGCCGCTCGCCGCCGGGGCGTACGCGGATCTGCCGCTGCCGCCCGCGCCGAAGGGCACGCCGGCGGGCGAGGCCTACTGGACGGTGCGGGCGGTGCTCGCCAAGGACACCCCGTGGGCCCCGGCCGAGCACGAGATCGCGTGGGGTCAGTGGCAGGCGGTCGCCTGGTCTCCTAGGCCGCTCAACGCGACGCGACGGCAGCCCTCGGTGCAGCGGGTCGGCCCCGGGCGGTTCACCGACGGGCGGCTCACCGGCATCGGCGGTGTCACGTTCCACCCGCCCCGGTTGGACGTCTGGCGTGCGCCGACCGACAACGACGAAGGGTTCAACGGCAGACTGGCCGAGGCGTGGCGGCAGCACGGGCTGGACCGCGTACGGGAGCGACTGATCTCGTCCACTCTGGATGGTGACGCGCTCGTGGTGCGTACGCGGGCCGCGGCGGCCGCTGCGGACTTCGGGCTGTTCGCGACCTACCGGTGGACGGGTGACGACGAGCGGCTGCGCCTGGAGCTGTCGGTCGAGCCGGACGGGGACTGGCCGGTCGTGCTGCCCCGGCTCGGGCTGCGGTTCGGCCTGCCGGGCCTGATCGACGCGGTGACCTGGTACGGCGGCGGCCCCGGTGAGGCGTACGCCGACGTCCGGCAGGCGGCCCGGATCGGCCGCTTCGAGTCGACCGTCGACAAGCTGCAGACGCCGTACGTCATGCCGCAGGAGAACGGCTCCCGCATCGACGTCCGCTGGGCGGAGCTGACCGACTTCTCCGGGCTCGGCCTGCGTATCGAGGGCGACCCGGTCTTCCAGCTCACCGCCCGGCGGTGGACGTCGGAGCAGTTGGCGGCGGCCAAGCACGCGCCCGACCTCGTCGCCGGGGAGCGGGTATGGGTCAACGTCGACCTCGCGCAGCACGGCATCGGGTCGGCCTCGTGCGGCCCGAAGACGCTGCCGGCGTACGACCTGACGGCGGGTCCGATGTCGTTCGCGGTGACGTTCAGCGCGCTCGCGCTGGCCTGATTCGGAGGCGTACGCATTAGAATGCGCCAATGCTTGAGTGGCTGCGGCGTAACGGCTTCTGGCTCCGGGTCGAGGCCGGGCTGACCGTCCTGGGGCTGCTCGCCGTGGGCGTGGCCGGGCCGTTGCGCGTACCGTCCGAACAGGACGTTCTGGCCGCGCTCGCGCCCCAGGTGGTCGCGGCGTTGGAACGGGTGTCGCCGGCTGAGCATCACAATCACGGGCACGAGGTGACCGCCGGTGACCGGGTGCTGTGCGCCGCCGAGCCGTTCGGCTTCGAACCTCCGGACGCCCAGAGCGTTTCCGAGGTGCGCGTGGCGTACGCGTATTACCTGTGCGCGGCCGCGCCACCCGGTACGCCGTGGGACCAGTCCGCGCGGATCTCCGGTCCGGTGGCCGTGCGGCTGAGCCAGCCGCCGGTGGTACGCATCGCGCAGGCCGGGGCGGGCTATCCCGAGCGGGTCAAGGCGCTGATCCCGGCGCGGTATCAGGCCCGGGTGAACGGGTTCGCCGACAGTGCGGTGCCGGCTCGGCTGCGGCAGCGCTACGAGGAGCAGGTGGCGGCTCAGGCCTGAGTACGCCAGCTGTGCTCGGGTTCGTAGCCGAGCACCTTGCGAGCCTTGTCGATGCTGAGCAGCGTCTCGGTGCCGGCGACCTCCCGGGTCACCGTGACGTCGGGGAAGACCTCGGCGGCCAGCTCCGCTGACGCGCGGCTCATCACGGTGTCGGCGTTGGCGATGATGAAGACCTCCAGGCCGGGCGTGGTGTATTCGAGCGCCTTGCGGACCGCCTGGGCGCCGTCGCGGGCGTCGATGTAGCCCCAGAGGTTCCACTTGCGCAGCCGCGCGTCGGCGTCGAACCCGGGGAAGCGGGGGTAGTCGCCGGGCTCCATGACGTTGGAGAACCGCAGCCCGATCATCTTCAGCCGGGGGTCCCAACGGCAGAACTGCCCCGCGATGGTCTCGTCGACGAGCTTGCCCAGCGAGTACGCCGACTCCGGCCGGGGCGGATGCGTCTCGTCGATGGGGATGGCGAGCGGCGGGGTGTCCAGCGGCAGGCCGAGCAACGTCTCGCTGGACGCCCAGACGATGTTGCGGATGCCGGCCACCCGCGCCGCCTCGAAGATGTTGTAGCTGGCCGTCACGTTGTTGTGGAAGATCACCGCGTTCGGGGCGACGCCGGGCGCGGGCAGGGCCGCCAGGTGCACCACCGCGTCGAGCTGGGCGTACCGGTCGTCGACGCCGCTCAGCGCGCCCGCGACCTGCCCGTAGTCGGTCAGGTCCACCCGGGTGAACCGGGCTCTGGGGTCGCTCGGCGGCACGATGTCCAGGACGTGTACCTCGTAGCCGTGGGCGAGCAGATCCGCCACGACTGCCCGGCCCAGCTTTCCGCTTCCTCCGGTTACCGCCACATGCGTCATGCCCTTATCCTGCCCGTACGCCGTCCGTGCCGACAAATCGCCGTTTTTCTGCGAACCGCCCAGAGTGGCCGCTAGGTTGATCCGCGGGACCAAGGGAGGATCTCGGGAAGGGGACGTGCCCAAGATGCCCAGTAAGAAGACGTACATCGCGGCCGGCGTCATCGCCGCGGGTTCGGCGGCCGCAGTCACGGCGTACGCGGTGCGCCGTAAGCGCAGCCGGGACAAGGCTGTCGACGAAGAACTCGCCGTCCTGATCGACGAGGTCGAGGCCGAGCTGAGCGACTCGCCGCAGGCCGGCGACTCCGCGAAGAAGGCCGCCGCCACCGCGAAGGACGACTTGCTCGGCGCGAAGCCGTCCTTCGACGCCTGATCACCCGGCCGGGTGACACCGCTGGATCAGGGATGTGCGTGCTTGCGAGGCGCTCGGACAGCTGCATGTCCCTGATCTGCGGCGGATCAGGTTTTCGTGAGGGCGGCGGTGACGCGTACCGCCTTGACGATGGCGGGGATCGAGCCGATGAGCAGCACGATGCCCCACACGATCCCGGTGACGGCGAAGATGATCGCGCCGATGTCGTCCAGGATGCTGACGAAGATCAGCGGCAGCAGGCCGTGCAGGAACTCCAGGCACAGCGTGCAGACCAGCGAGGTCAGGATCAGCAGCACGAGCCCCTTGTTCTGCAGGAACCGCGGCTGGGCCAGGATCAGCAGGAGCGCCCAGGCCAGCTTGAGGAACATCAGCAGGCCGACGATGACCGAGGCCTTCGCGACCGGGAAGAATCCCCAGATCGCCAGGTACGCCATCGTCCCGAAGGGGAACGCGAAGACCAGCGAGATCATCACCATCAGCTCGATGAACGCGATGATGAGCATGACGATCGAGACGATGATCAGGATGATCGAGCCGATCAGCGTCGCGATGCCCTGCACTCGGCCCTGCACCCGGTCGGGCACGACCAGGCTCAGGGTGAACAGGCCGGTCGTGTAGAGCGCGATGATGTCGATGAAGGCCAGGTACATGATTCCCCGGCCGGGCGGCTCCGAGACGTTGCCGATGTCGCCGAGGTCGACGTCCATGCCGTCGGCGGTGTGGGCCAGCGCGCCGGAGGCGTCGAGCCCGCCGAGCATGAGCCCGGAGCCGAGTTCGACCAGCACGACGAGCGTGACCGCCAGGAAGGCCAGGAGCAGGAACGGTTTGCGTAGTTCGCCCATGTCTCCTCCCGGTCATCCGGCCGTCGCGACGACGGTGCACTGGGTGCCGAGACCCGGGCAGGTCAGCTCGATCTCGGTTCGGGTGTCGACGGCGATCTGGGCGACCGCCTGATCGGGGGTCGGCGACGGCTGCGGGGACGGGTCGACGGTGTCCTTGACGCGTACGTCGGCTCCGCCGGGCGCAGGCGCCTTGACCGTGAACGTCTTCGAACTGCGCAGTGTCAGGGTCTTCAATCCGCCCGGGTCGGCGACGGTCAGCGTGCACGAGCCGGTGAACGTGAAGGTGGCGGGTCTGCCGTCGACCGCGCAGGGCGCGGTGACCGTCGTCGGGTCCACCGCGGACTGCTTGGCCCCGAACTTGCCGAGCCAGCTCAGGAAGTCGGGCGGATCGGCGGCGTCGCCGTCCCCGCGCCGGCCGCCGAGCCCGACAGCCAGCACGAAGAGGACGATCAGCACGACGGCGAGGCCGATCAGCAGCACCTTCTGCTTCGTGCTCACGGCTTCAGCAACGGGATCTTCGTGATGAGCACGAGGTCTCCCGGATTGATGAAGATGCCGCTGGAGGTGATCACGATCTGGTCGACACCGGCGAAGTAGCCGCCGCTCGCCGCGTTCTTGCCGACGATGCGCAGGGTTAGCGTGTGGTTGCCGGCGGCCAGTTTGAACGAGCCGACGGTCAGCAGCCCGGTTTTGCGGACGTCCGCGGTGTAACCCGCGAACGTGCCGCCGACGAGCTGACCGTCCACCGTCCACACCGTGTCGGCGTAGTCGAACGAGGTCGTGCGTACGGTGCGCAGGGCGAGCGTGGCCTCGTGGTCGGTCTGGAAGGTGACCGACAACGTCTCGTCCACGGCGTGCGCCTGGAACCACAGCTGCCGGTTGCCGCTCCAGGCGAAGCCGCAGCAGTTGTCCTGCACGACGACGGCGGTGGTGGCGTTCTTGCGGAACAGTTGCGCGCTGGGGACCAGGCTCTCGGCCTCCCAGGTGAGGTTGATCGGGGTGACCGGAGTGGGCGAGGCCGACGGCGACGGGCTGGTGCTCGGCAGCACCTCCGGCTTGCCCTTGTTCGACACGATCAGCCAGGTCACGATGCTGCCGACGAGCAGCACGAGGGCCACCGCGGCGGCGATCCACGGCCACATCGGTTTGGGCTTCTCCTTCGGCTTCCACTCGAAGGCGACCCGGCCGCTGGTCCGCGACGACTCCTCCGGCGCGGTGTTCGCCGAGTACGCCAGCCCGACGACGTCGGCGCGGGCGGGCGCGGTGCCGGCCGGAACCTTGAGCTTGACCAGGAATTCGACGGATTCGTTGGGGCCGACCCGCCGTTGCGGCTCGGCGACGGAGAACCAGTCCCGCTGCGCGCCGTCACCGGGGATCACGTCGAAGACCACGGTGTCGGCGGCCGCGCCCGGATTGGTGACGCTGAACTTCAGTTCGCCGGCGTTCTCGGCGTTCAGAGTGAACTGCTCGGCGAGGGGGACCACGGCCCACTCGGTCGTCATGAGGGTGCTCCTAAGCGGTAGGAATGGGGGGCAGGGCAGGTTCGACGACCACCTCGAAGGTGGTGGCGGCCGGTTTCTCCACGGAGACCAGGCGGGTGACCAGGGCCAGCCGGTCGGCGGCGGCCGGGGGTACGCGGACGATCAGGTGGAAGGGACGATCGGCGGGCTCGACCACGGTGAACCCCGGTACGCCGGTCGCGACCTCCAGGGCGCGGCGCATCCCGTAGGGCGTACCGCGCCATTGGGCCAGGTGTGCCCCGATGGCGACCAGGTTGCGCAGGTCGCCGGGGCGGATCGGCAGCCGGGCCCCGGACGGCGAGGTGATCACCTGATCCAGGGCGACCCACCGGGTGAGGTACGCGGCCAGCGCCTCCGACGTCCGGTACGCCGAGAAGAGCGAGTCGACGTCGGCGAGCAGCCGTTCGTCCGGCTCGTGCAGGGTCTCCATCGCGTCGAGCAGCGCGCTGAGCACGCTGCCGGGGACGGCGGCCCGCTGATACGCGGCTGGGAGCAGCCGCTCAATCGCCGCTCGGCGCATCCTGCTGCACCACCTTGATGTCGTGCTCGCCGGAGCAGAGCAGCCAGGTGTCGGGGACGGTGACGACGTCGGCGGTGGACTGGTTGGCGCTGGGCGTCCACTCCACCGCGGTCGAGCTGCGGAAGACGCCGTTCGCGCCGCCCGCCAGGATCAGCCGTTCGACGGCGGAGGTGCCGCCGGTGCCGGCCGCGCCGACGGTGGCCCGGCCGACGGCGGGTGCTGCCGAGGTGGCCGGGACGACGGCCGCGGCGACCGCGTCGACCGGGACGAATCGCGTACGGTCGCGCAACGGCAGGCCGCAGTTCACCGACACGGTCTTCCAGCTGGGCTCGCTGGCCAGGGTGTCGAGGCTCAGCACGCCGCCGCTCTGGGTCGCCGCGACGGCCAGCCCGCCGGCGAAGTCGAGCCCCCGGCAGGTGCCGCCGGTCCACCCGTTCGCCAGGCCCTGCCATTTGACGTCGGTCTCGAACAGCCGGGTCCGGTAGCAGCCGTGCCCCGGTTTCTTCGGATCGGCCTCACCGGTGCCGGTCCACAGCAGCGTCGCCGGTCCGTCGTACTGGACGGCCAGCACCCGGCAGTCGCTGTTGGCCAGCCCGACGTTGGCGTACGAGCCGCTGCGGCCGGCGTTGACCGACAGGTAGACGCCGAAGTTGGCCATCGACGCCAGTGCGACTCCGGCCACGCCGCGTTCGGAGACGAAGGTGCGTACGGAGTAGAAGCCGCGGTCGGCGTCGGTGGCGTCGACCTGGATCGGCAGCGGCACCGAGCCGGGCAGCAGCGGCACCTCGTAGAGCCCGGTGTCGGTCGCCACGAGCAGGATGCCGACGCCGTCCCGGTCGAGCCACGCCAGGTCCTGCGCCTGGGAGTCCAGCCCGGACAGCTGGGTCCAGGTCTCGCCCAGGTCGGTCGTCAGGTGCACCCGGGAACCGGTTTCGCGTTGGGTCAGCACCGCGACCGAACCGGGCCGGGGCACGATGCCGGGGCGGGCGGGCGCCGGGGCGGGCACGACGCGGACGACCGTCTCGTCGTCGAACCGGCCGACCGCCTCCCAGCCCGCGCCGCCGTTGGTCGACCGGAACAGCACCCCGCCGGTCCCCGCATACCAGGTACGCGGCTGGTACTGGTCGGCCGCGAGGCAGCGTACGGTGGCGTCGGGGGCTTCGGCGACCACGAAGCGGACGTCGTCGACGTAACGCACACCCGGCTCGGCCTGCTCCAACATTCGGTACACATTGGAGGCGCGGAGCGGTTCGCCGAACGCCCACCCGGTCGGGTTCAACGCCGTCGGCAATGGGCTGAGCGTCTGGTACAGCCGGTCGTGGATACGACGGGCCACCGCCTCGGCGTCCTCCTCTCGGCGTACCACCACGGTGGCCTGGATGGAGACGGCCTTGTAGCGCGCCCAGGTGGCCCGGCAGCTCGTGCCCAGGGATCGGCGCCGTTCGAGGTCGGCCTCGGCGCGATCGCGCGCCTCCTCGACCTCGTGGTCGTGCAGCACCGCGACCGGCAGGCGACCGCCGGGCCGGGCCTCGTCCGGAACCGACGGGACCAGCACCACCTCGACCTCGCCGGGCCGCGCGAAGCTGTAGACGTCGGCGCGGGTGAAGGCCCGGGCGCGGGCGATCGCGCCGGACTTGGCCGCCAGGATCTCGTAGTCGCGCGCGGTCACCGCGCGCTGCTGGGCGAAGAACTCGTACGGCCCGCGCAGCATCGCGGAGTCCATCGACTCCATCGCCCGGCCGCCGCGCGCGGGCTGCGGGTTGGTCGTCTTCACCCCGGGCAGCGGGTCGCGCAGCCCGGTCAGGGTGTCCGCGGCGACGTTGCCCGCCGGGCCGCCGCCGGCGCGGTACCAGGCTCGCACCTGTCGGCCCGCGGGCGGCACCGCGCCGAGGGCGGCCAGGCCGGTGGAGTTCTCCGGGGTACGCAGATCGACGGCGGGCGCGAAGGTGAAGGTGCCGGTGGAGCGGTCGACGACGTAGACCTTCGACGCCGGGCCCGCCTCGGCGAAGTTGGCGACCGGCCGCCAGATCTCGAAGGTACGCCCGTCGTGTTCGCGGGCGGCCGCACCGAGTTCCACCGAACCGGCGGGGACCTCGACCCCGAGCAGCAGGTCCAGCGACTCGGCGGTATGCGCCAGCGGTGCGCGCGCCGCTCGTAGGACCTGACCGGGTTCGCCGGTGCCGGTGCCGATGAGTTCGGCCTCGACCAGCTCGCAGTGGTGCATGCGGACGGTGACCTCGGCCTGGCCGGCGGCCAGCAGCGCGGGTTCGGTGGTGACGAAGACGACCGGCTGCGGGTCGGCGCCCCGGGCCGCCGCCACGCGGATGCCGGCCGGAATCCGGATCGTGCCCTGGTCGGACCCGGTACGCGTGAAGGTCACGTCGGCCCAGGCGGCGGCCGGGGCGTGTCGGCTGACGCCGAGCAGGTTCAGGAACGCCACGTACGCCTTCTCCGGCAACTGGTTCAGCCGGTAGACCATCACCTCGGTGAGGTGGGCGAACGCCTCGACGAGCGCGATGCCGGGATCGTGGACCGACAGATCCCAGTCCGGGTGCGTACGCCGGATCCGGTCGCGCGCCTCGGTCACGAGGTCGAGGAAGGTGCGGTCGTCGAGGTTGGGCACGGGCAGGGTCATCGGAGGTCTCCCGCGTCTTCGGAGCCGGGCTGGGCATAGGGGTCGAGATCCACCGAGAAGGCCAGGACACCCGGCGACAGGCTCGCCTTCACCCGGTAGTCGAGCCGGATGAGCAGCCGCCACGGCGCGTCCGGATCCGGGTGGGCGTCGACGTCGAGCACGTCCACGCGCGGCTCCCAGCGGGCGATCGCCTGGCGTACGTAGTGGATGGCCAGCCCGGCGGTGGTGTCGTCGTTGGGCGCGAAGACCAGCCGGTGCAGCCGGGAGCCGTAGCCGGGGCGCATCAGCCGCTCGCCCGGCGTCGTCGACAACAGCAGGAACAGGGCCTGCCGCACGGTCTCGTCGCCCTCGGTCATCGCCAACGTCCCGGCCGAGGTCAGGCCGAGCCCGCCGGTGACGGCCGCGTCGAACCCGGCGCCCAGGAACCGGATCGCCTTCATAGGTCGGACCTCACGTACGTCTGCTTCGGATCACGGACCTTGTAGTGCACGAAACCGGGCGGAGTGCCGTCGGTCAGGCCGTCCAGGTGCGACAGCACGACCTGGTGGCCGTCGATCTTCAGGCGTTCGCTGTAGCCGACGGCGACCTTCAAGGTCTTGGCGCACGGCTTGACGGTGGGGCCGTAGTTGGGGCAGGCGACGATGTCGCGCCCCTCCGGATCGGTGGCGACCAGCACCGGAACACCGCCGATCGTGACCCACTGTTGCGACGCCAGGTTGGTCACCCGGCCGTCGTGGTCGCACTTGATCACCGACTCGAGGTCGATCCACTCCATCGCCGTGCCTCCCCTCAGCCGCTCTGCTTCGCTGCGGCGGCCGCCTGATCGGCCGCCGCCTGCGGGTCCTCGGGCGCGTCGGCGTGCTGGAAGTCGACGGTCCGGGCCCGGATGACCATCGCCTTGCCGGGCGCCTGGAGCACCATCGGCGTCGCGGCGTGCAGCGTGGTCAGGTCCGGGGTCAGCTCCAGGTAGCTGCCCACCTCGGTCTCCAGCCGGAGGCTGCGGCCACCGTCGTCGACCACGATCTTCTGCCCGTACGCCGTGCGCATCGACCAGCGCTGAGCCTTGCCGTCGTTGATCCCGGCGTCGTAAGGCTCGACAGCGCCGAACAACGAGCCGAGCACGATCCCGGCCGCCGGTTCGCCGCCCGGCAACGCCACGAGCACGGTGTCCGCCGGGTCGGGCAGTGCCACGATGCCCTTGCCCCGGCCCGCGCCCGGCAGCGCGACGGCGAGCCAGCCCGCGTCGAGACCCCCGTACGCGGGCAGGTCGATCCGCACTCGGCCCAGCCGATCGGGATCGTCCACATCGGTCACCGTGCCCAGGGTCAGCACCGCGGCCGACGACTGCGCGGGAACCGGTGGCGGCACGGTCGAGAACCGGGTCAGCTGTCCGGCGGCGTCCAGCGTGTGCACCACCTCGGTCAGCACGTACACCCCGCAGAACCGTTCGGCGACGCCGCCGACCGCGATCCGCCGCCCCGGCCGCAGCCGCCCGTCGCCGTCGGCCGTGCCGGTCGCGGTCGCCCAGGCGGCCGTCCGGGTGTCCAGCCAAGCCTGTGCGAGGGCGGCCAGCTCGTCGTCGCTGCGACCGGGCTGGTTGACCGCGGTACGCGTACCGTCGGCCCCGACGTCGCCGGGATCGGGGCGCAGTGGGATCTTGCGGCCCGACCGTGCCGAAGCGGCCGATTGCTCGATCAGTTCGGCCCGCTGCGGATGCCAGCCGAGCGCCGTGCTGTCGCCGGCCGCCTGGTCGAGATTGGCCTCGACGCGTACGCCGATCAGCGAGGAGCCGAGGTCCAGCGGCACCGGGACGCCGTAACCGTCCAAAGTGATCAGACGCAGGGTGCCGCCGTCGACCGCCAGGTGCAGCCCGGCCCGCCCGGCGACCTCGACGAGCAGTTCCAGATCGGTCTGCCGGTGTTGCAGCAGCCGCTCGATCCGGGGACCGTCGACTGACCGCACTCCTGGCGGCTCGCCCGAGAGGCTCCCCGGCGCCGCGTCGACGCTCAGACCGGCCTTCCCGGCCAGCTCACGGGCGAGGTCGGCGACCGTCACCGACTCGAAGACCCGCAGCTCCTGATGCTTGCGCAGGCGGTGCAACAGGTCGTACGCCCGCACTCGCAGCAGCGCCGCGCCGTCGGCTGCGTACTCGATCTCGACGGCCGTCACCTCACCGGAGAACAGGTCGTCGGTCGTGTCGTCCAGGCGTACGGCCAGCGCGGCGCCGAACGGGAACATCGCCGGGTCGGCGCCCGCACCGGGATCGGCGGTGAAGGTCAGCTCGCACTGACCGGGCTGGTCGAGCCGGGCCGAGACGCGTACGCCGACCAGCCGGGTCAGCGCCGACGGCGGCAACGGCATCCCCTTCACCTGCACCGACAGCGCCCGGGGGGTCACGGCGGTCACGGGACATCACCGGCCTTGCCCGTGATCGGCGGTACGGCCAGCGCGGTGCCCGCCTCGACCTCGAACGGATTGGTGATGCGGTTGTGCTCGGCCAGCAGCCGCCACCGCAGCGGCGACCCCAGCGCGTCGTGGGCCAGCAGGTCGAACCGCACCCCGGTGCCGCCCTGGACGCCGTTGTCGCCGGTGGCCCGGCCGTCGCCGGTCGCCACGATCGCTGTGCCGGGTGGGGCGGGCGTACTGGCCGCGGCCAGCTCCTCCTCGAAACCGGCCTGCGCCTGGTCGGCCGACTCCGCCACGCGGACCAGCTTCAACCGCAGCCAGGAGCGTTTGGGCGTACCGGTGAGGGTGAACGCGTCGAACCGCTCGGCGATGGCCACGATGATCCCGGGCACCAGCCACGCTTTGCCCCACGCGAAGAACACCTTCGGTGGGCGTACCCAGCCGTGCTCGGTCGCCGAGTTCTCCGCGAGCATCCACAGCGGACGGGTCAGGGCGCGTACGTCGGAGGGACGGGTCTGCGACTCCACGAAGTCGATGTCGAACAACAGGTCCAGGGTCAGCTCGGTACGCCCCCCGCCGGTGAACACCAGCGGATCGTCGGCCAGCCCCTGCCCGGTGATCTGCCCGGCCGCCGACGACCGTGGGCGTACCCCGGCCAGCCGGGTGACCTGGACGGTCTCCGGATTGAGCAGGCAGTCCACGCGTACTCCGGTCTCGTCGATGAGGAAGGCGACCCGTTCCATCAGGCACCCGCCTGTTCCTTGTCGAGCCGGGCCAGCCGGTCGGTGGTGAACAACGGCGGCACGGCGCTCCACAGTTCGGTGTCGTCCGGCAACTGCGGCCACGGGTCCGCCACCGGCTCCGGCCCGCTCACCTCCGGCGGGTGGTACGCCCGCCACGCCGGCGCCACCGCCGCCCCCGGTCGGGTCGGCGTCACCACCGGATCAGGGATCTGGGTCGAATCTTGGGCCCGGGAAGCAGGCGTATCCGTGATCCGCTGCCCAAGGGGAGCGCGGGACGGTGGCCGGATCGGGGACGACGGTCGGATCGGGGGCGGCACCGGTAGCGGCGGTGTCGTCGTGACCCTTGCCGGCGGCACTTCGCCTGCGGCGCTGCCGGACCGCCGAGCCGGTGCGACGGGGGGCTCGCCCGGCAACGACGGCCACCGCGCTGGAGCCACCGGCGCGTCCCTCCCCGGCGTCACCACCGCAGCCGCCACCGGCGTCCCCGCTCGGGCCGCCGTTACCACCGGATCAGGGATATCCCTGGAATCTTGGGCACGGGAAGCATGCATATCCGTGATCTGCTGCCAACGACGGGATGGCGGGAGGACGGCGGGAGGGGCGGTGGGTGGGCGGGAGGCGGCGGTGGACGGCGGGTTCGAGGCGGGCGTCGGGGGGTCGGACGGAACCGGCGACTCCGGGTACGCCGTTGTGCGTATCCCTTCGTCTGGAGCGGGACCGTCGCGGAGCAGGCCGGGCGCATGTGCCGTGACCAGCGCGAGCCAGTGCTCGGGAGGCTGGCCGGGCCGACGCGGCGCGGGCGGCTGGACCGGCGGCTCCAGGGCCGACGCGGCCCGTTGCAGCCGCGTGGCCGCCGCCAGCAGCACCCGCGCGAGGCTGACTGCACTCCTGGCGGCTCCCGCGAGCACTCCCCGGCTAGGAAGTGGGCTTCGCCGCCGTGCCACTGCCGGTCTCCAGTTCCAGGCTTTCGTAGGCGAGGGCGATCGACTCGATCGCGATCTCCTGCGCGAGCGTGTTGAGGTGCGCCCCACGCCACCGGGTCGGCCACGCGTTGATGACGTTCCAGCGCAGCACCTCGGTGGTGCCGGCCGCGTCGTACAGGGCGATGGACACGTTGCGGCGGCTGACCGTGCCCTTGGCCGCGCCGTTCACCCAGTCCCAGATCTCGCGAGACGACGTGAGTCCGAAGTGGAGAGTGATCGGCTCGTAGTCGACCTGGCCGGGCACGTAGCGGATGCGGTCGTTGCCCGCCTCCCGGTACGCCAGCCGCTGGATGGTGAACTCGAGCCCGGAGACCTCGGTGAAATGCCCGTTGGTGACGCCGTTGATGAGCAGCTTGAAGTTGTACGCGCGGTAGGGGTCGACCGGCGCGCCCGGCTGCGGGGTGGCCTGTGCCATTGTCAGCTCCCAATCGTCTCGGTCTCGGTGCCGCCGGCCCACTGGCTCAGCTTGAACACCACGAACTCGGCCGGCTTGACCACCGCGATGCCGATGTGCGCGACCACCATGCCGGCGTCACGGACGTCGACCGGGTTGGTCTCCTCGTCGCACTTGACGAAGAACGCCTCTTCCGGCGTACGCCCCAGCAGCGCCCCGTCGCGCCAGACCCGGGTCAGGAAAGCGCCGATGTCTCGCCGGATCGACCGCCACAGCGTGAAGTCGTTGGGCTCGAACACCATCCACCGGGTGCCGTTGGCGATGGCCTGCTCCAGCGAGATCGTCAGCCGGCGTACGTTGAGGTAGCGCCACTCGCTCGCCTCGGCGGCCAGGGTCCGGGCGCCCCAGACGCGGATGCCCTCCCCGGCGAACGACCGGATGCAGTTGACCCCTTTGGGGTTGAGCACGTCCTGCTCCGAGCGGGTCAGCTGACGGGCGAGGTCGACCGCGCCCCGGACCGGCTCGTTGGCCGGCGCCTTGTGCACCCCGCGCAGCGCGTCGGTACGCGCCCAGACCCCGGCGATGTGCCCGGACGGTGGGGTGTCGACGAGTTCCCCGGTCAGCGGGTCGCGCACGGTGATCCACGGGTAGTAGAAGGTGCCGAACTCCGACTGGCGCGGCCGGTTGCCGACGTCCTCCGGCGACGGAGCGGCCGGGGCGGGGTCGTCGGGCTTCGGCGGCTTGGCCGGCTTGTCGGTGGGCGTGCCGACCCGGGTCAGGCTGGCGATGTCGTCGACGTCCGGCGCGGGGTCGCAGATCGCGACCATGGTGCGCAGCCGCTCGGCCAGGCTCAGCAGGGCCTCGGTGGCGACCGCGCCGTGGAACCCGGGCGCGGCCACGATCGACAGCTCGTCGACCGTCTCCAGCAGTTGCAGCCCGGCCCGCTTGCGGCCGGTGCCGCTGATCTGGCCGTTCGCTCCGACGTTGACCACCCAGCACCGGGTGCCCCCGTTGTCGAAGAAGCCGAAGACCGCCCGGGACAACGGGGTGCCCTGCGGGTTGTCCACACCCGAGGCGAAGACGTTCAGGAACTCGGTCCAGTTGTTGACCGGGACCGCGCGGTCGGAGACGGCGTTCGGGTCGGGGGCGACGCCGACGAAGCCCGCCGTGCTGGTGCCCACCGCGCCGATCGGCCGCGCGCCACTGGGCACCTCCTCGACGTAGATGCCGGGGGAGAAGTAGTTGGGCATGTGAACTCCTCAGTCGTGAGGCTTTAGCGGGTAGGCAGGTCGCAGCGGAGGACGAGGTCCGGCTCGCCGGGATCGACGGCCGCGACGAAGATCCGGCCCCGGCCGACCAGGCGGAGGCGTACCTCGCCGCTGTCGGGCACGCCCGCGACGGTGAACCGTCCCTGGGCGTCGGTGACGGTGGCGAGCGTCGTGCCGAGCACCTCGACGCGGACGGCCGCCAGCGGGACGTCGCCAGGACCGGCGACGGTTCCGGCCAGCGTCCGCCGGGCGACGTGCTCGATCTTCAACGGGTGGAGCACCGGCGGGGCCGGCTGCTCGGCGTACGCGACGATCGCCGGGAGGTCGACGAGCAGCGCCGGTCGCGGCGGTACGCCCAACGCCTGCCACAGGGCCGGATCGCCGGCCGTCAGCAGGATCTCGGGTTCCCCGGCGTGGACGGCGGCGGTCAGCACCCGGTCGAGGCTGCGTACGGCGTCGTTCCCGGACGCCGTCACGAGGAAGCGCACGGTGAACCGGTACGGCTCGCGGGGACCGGTGCCGCGCGTCTGGCGCGCCGGGCGTACTTCCAGGAGGTAGACGGTGACGCTGCCAGGCTTTGGGCTGCCGTGGTGATCGCCGCCGCCTGGAGCGCTGTCCACAATAGACACGATAGGAGCGGGCGCGTCCGGGTCGGACAGGCGCGCGGTAACACCGGCCGTCCGCCCCAGCCAGTCGAGCAGCCGGGCGGTGGCCGCCTCGATGGGGCCGGGCCCGGGGTCGGTCATGCGGAGCATTCTGTGACGAGGCGATCACTATTCACAGTCGCCGATCCGTCACATGGGTGTCGCCGATCTAACGACAGCGAAGTCGCATTTGGGTGACGACATGTTGACGTTGTGTAGCTAGGCTGAGGGGTTGTCCTCAGTCAGGTGATCGTCCGTCAGTTCTTGGAGTTCGTGCTGCTTAGGCACGTCGCGCAGAGGCAGATACGGTTCGGCTCGCGGGGGCAGCCCGGCCGCGATCGCCCGCGCGCGGCCGAGTTCGGCATCGAACTCCGCGCCCAGCAGAACCGCCACATTGGTCAGCCACAGCCAGACGAGGAAGACGATCACCCCGCCGAGGGTTCCGTATGTCTTGTTGTACGACCCGAAATGGGCGACGTAGAAGGCGAACCCGGCGGACACCGCGATCCACAGCACCACGGCGAACAGACTCCCCGGCGTGATCCAGCGGAAGCCGCCCTGCCGCGCATTCGGGGTAGCCCAGTAAAGCAAGGCGAGCATCATCGTCACGCCGAGGATCAGCGCGGGCCATTTCACCACGTCGAAGACGCGGATGCTCGCCTCCTCGAAGCCGAGCGCCTTGCCGGCCTGCGCGGCCAGCCGTCCGGTGAAGACGACGACCAGCGCGCTGACCGCGAGGAAGACGCCGGTGATCGCGGTGATGGCCAGCTGCACCGGCACCGTCTTCCAGAACGGACGGCCCTCGGGCACGTCGAAGATCCGGTTCGCCGCCCGCATGAACGATCCGATGTAGCCGGTCGCCGACCAGAACGCGATCACCAGACCGGCGACCGCCAGCAGCCCGGCGGTCTGGCGGCTCTCCCGCAGGTTGTCGATGCTGTCAGCGATGATCTGCTGGGCCGGTCCGGGCGTCAGCTCGCGGATGTTCGCCTCCACAGCGCTCGCGGTCGAGTCGCCCAGCAGGCCCACCGCGGCCACGAGGACCAGCAGACCCGGGAAGATCGACAGGATGCCGTAGTAGGTCAGGGCTGCGGCCATGTCGCCCAGGTCGTCGGCCACGAATTCGGCGATGGTACGCCGGAAGACGCGGACCCAGGCCCGGAAACCGAGGTCGGCGGGGCGACGCGGAGCGCGTTTGAGCAGCCGGAGCAGGCGGTCGCGATGCAGCCGGCCGGGTTCGGCGCTGCGCGGCGTCTTGGGGGCCATGACCGTCCATATTCCCCGATGCAGATCACGGATATGCATGCTTTCCGACGCCTCGGAAGCGTGAATATCCGTGATCTGGTGCGAATGGCTAGGCGGTGGCGCGGTCGGACCACGCGGTACGCAGGGCCGCGACGGTCGCGCCGAGCGCTGGGCGTACCTCGGTCGCCTTGCGCCAGGCGACGACGACGCGCCGCGTCGGCACGGGGTCGACGGCGACGACGGCCGTGCCCGGGACGGTGTGCGTACGCGCCAGCCGGGGCACCAAGGCGACGCCGAGTCCCGCCGCGACCAGGGTCTGCTGGGTCTCGAACTCGCCGACGAGGAAGTCCGGGCGTACGCCGGGCAGCACCCGGAGCAGCCAGTCGTGGCAGATCGTGCCGGGCGGCGAGGCGATCCAGCGTTCGCCGACCGCTCGGGCCAGCGGGCCGGCCGGTGCACCGGCCAACCGGTGTCCACTGGGGACGATGAGATCGGCGCGGTCGTGGCCGAGGGTCACGTGGGCCACGCCGTCGGGCAGGACCAGGCCGATCTCCGGCCAGTCGTCGGCCACCGCCACGTCGGCCCGGCCCCGGGTCAGCGCGTCCATCGCCTCGTACGGGTTGGTCTCGGCGATCCGCGTGGTCAGCTGCGGATGCTTGCCCGCCAGCTCGGCCAGCGCGCGGGGGAGCAGCCCCCGGCACGCGGTCGCGAACGCCGCGATGGTCACCGTGCCCGTGACGTCCTGGTGGTACGCCGCCAGCGCGGACTCGGCCTCGTCGACGGCGGCGAGCACCCGGGCGGCGTGGTCGGCGAGGATGTGCCCGGCGTCGGTCAGCCGCAGTCCGCGCCCGTCTCGTTCGAGCAGCCGGGTCCCGGTCTCGCGGTCGAGCTTGGCGAGCTGCTGGCTGACCGCCGACGGGGTGATGTGCAGGGCGTCGGCGGCGGCGAGCACGCTGCCGTAGGTCGCGACCGCGTCGAGCGCACGGAGCCGTCCCAGATCCATGTAGCGCAGCTTAACTCAGCATGAAGAACAATTCGCTGGTGCTACATCGTGCGGTGAGCTGGGATAAGGCCATGCGACCGCGCGACATTCTGCTGGCCGTCGGCATCGCCGCCGTCTGGGGCCTGAACTTCATCTCGATCAAACTCGGCCTCGACCGGATGCCCGCGCTGCTGTTCTGCGCGTTGCGGCTGCTCGCGGTCGGCCTGCCGCTACTCGTACTGCGCCGCGGACCGGGCGTGCCGTGGCGCTGGGTGGCCGCCTCCGCGCTGACGTTGGGCGTACTGCACTTCTCGCTGTTCTTCTGGGGCATCGCCGAGGGCATGCCGGCCGGACTGACCTCGCTGGTCCTGCAGAGCCAGGCGATCTTCACCGTCCTGCTGGCCGTGCCCCTGCTACGGGAACGCCCCGGGCCCCGGCAGCTCGCCGGGCTGGCGCTGGCGACCGGTGGCATGGCGGTGGTCGCCGCCGGGGTGGGCGGAGAACGGCCGCCGCTCGCCTTCGCCCTGGTCCTCGGATCGGCGGTGTTCTGGGGGCTGAACAACGTCATCATGCGCCGGGCGGCCCCGCCCGACATGGCGCGCTTCATGATGTGGGTCGGCGCGGTCGGCGGCCTGCCGCTGCTCGGGATCTCCTTCGCCGTCGAAGGGTTCGACGCCGACCTCGCGGCGGTGCGCGGGATCGACGGCACCGCGATCGGGGCGATCGCGTACACCAGCGCGTTGTCGACCATCGTGGGCTTCGGGCTGTGGGGCGTGCTCATCCGCCGGTACGGCGCGGCAACCGTCGCGCCGTTCTCGATGCTCGTCCCCTTCTTCGGGATGTCCAGCGCCGCGCTCTTCCTCGGCGAGCGGCTCGAACCCACCGACATCCTCGGCGGACTGCTCGTGGTCGGCGGCATCCTGCTCGGGGCGCTGCGGCGGATGACGCGTTCGTCTCAGCCGCCGGACTCGGACCGGGCCGCAGCGCCGGAGCCTGTACTTTCGAGGACATGACGGTTGCCGTACGGGTCATCCCCTGCCTCGACGTCGACGCCGGCCGGGTGGTGAAGGGCGTCAACTTCACCGACCTCCGGGACGCCGGCGACCCGGTCGAGCTGGCCGCCGCGTACGACGCGGCCGGGGCCGACGAGGTGACCTTCCTCGACGTGAGCGCCAGCTCCGAGGGGCGCGGCACGATGCTGGAGGTCGTCCGGCGTACGGCGGAGACGGTGTTCATCCCACTCACCGTCGGCGGCGGCGTCCGCAGCGTCGCCGATGTCGACGTGCTGCTGCGCGCGGGCGCGGACAAGGTCGGCGTGAACACCGCGGCACTGGCCCGGCCGGAACTGATCGGCGAGATCGCCGAGCGGTTCGGCAACCAGGTGCTCGTGCTGTCCCTCGACGTCCGGCGTACGCTCGACCGCCTGCCGCACGCGCCGAGCGGCTTCGAGGTCACCACCCACGGCGGGCGCAAACCGGCCGGGGTCGACGCCGTCGAGTGGGCGCGCCGGGCCGAGGAACTGGGTGCGGGGGAGATCCTGCTCAACTCGATGGACGCCGACGGCACCAAGGGCGGGTTCGATCTCGAACTGATCTCCGCCGTCCGGGCGGCGGTCGACATCCCGGTGATCGCCAGCGGCGGTGCCGGGCGCGCGGAGGACTTCCCGCCCGCGATCGACGCCGGCGCCGACGCCGTTCTCGCGGCGAGCGTCTTCCACTTCGGCGAGGTCACCATCGCCGAGGTCAAGGGCGCGCTCACGGCGGCCGGACATCCGGTCAGAATCTGACGTTCTCCGATCTCTCCTGGTGCGGTAGCGTCCCGGACGTGACCCAGACGAACACCGTGCTGCGGCCACCGGCGCCCGGACCTCGCCCGCAGACGCTGCTGTGGGTGCTGCTGGGCGCGTTGCCCCTGCTGATCGCGGTCGGGTACGCCGCTGGCGTACTGCTGGCCAAGCGGGCCAACGCGATCGACGCCGCGGCGCTGGTACGCCCGTCGGCCGCCGCGCTCGCCCCGTCGCCGTCGTCGTCGGCGTCGCGTACGCCGAGCCCCGCTCCCGCGCCGACCTGGCTCACCGCGACGAAGCAGCCCTCGTTGCGGCAGGTCGCCGGCAAGCCGGTGCTGGGACCGGTCTACGTCGCCCGGGACACCACCTACACGGCCGCCTTCCCCGGCTGGCCCTTCGCCTTCCGGCTGCCCGAGGGGTGGAACTGCGTCAACGGCGACACTCTCCCGGCCGCCCCTACGGCGTACCGCAAGGTGTGCGTGGACGAGAAGTCCGTGGCGAGCAAGCAGGCGGTGGTCCTGAGCCTGGTGCGCTGCGAGCGTGACTGCACCACGGCGCGGATGCGCGAGTGGGCCTTGAGCTGGCTCGCGCAGGCCGGCACCCCGGTACGCGACACCGCCCGGACCTGGCACGTCGAGACGCCCCAGGACGCGCGGGGCTTGTGGGTGCTCGACCTCGCGCACGTGTTCAGCCGGTCCGGCGAGGATTACCTCGTGGTCCTGTACGCCCAGTCCCCGTCGGCCGACCGCGCCGTCCCCCTGAAGATCGTCAACGACATCGTCACCCAAGCGGGTTGATCACGCCGCCGTGAGCGGAGCGGTGGCGGGTTCCGCAGCGGGCTCGGCAGGGGCTGCGACCGTGGGGGTGCTGCGGACGGCGAACAGCGGGATGAAGACCTGGGCGAGCGGCCCGATGGTGAGCGCGTAGAGCACCGTCCCGACGCCGAACGTGCCGCCGAGCAGGAAACCGATCACCACGACCACGACCTCGATCGAGGTCCGGGCGACCCGGATGGACAGGCCGCGCTTGGCCAGGCCGGTCATCAGCCCGTCGCGCGGGCCGGGGCCGAAGTGGGCCCCGATGTAGAGGCCAGTCGCGACCGCGTTGAGCAGTACGCCCCCGAGCAGGTAGCCGATGCGTACCCACATCGCCCGGGGTTCGGGGAGCACGAGCGCGGTCAGGTCGACGAACGGCCCGATCAGCAGCATGTTGGCGATGGTGCCCAGACCGGGCTTCTGCCGGAGTGGGATCCAGCACAGCAGCACGACCGCCGCGACGAGGACGACGATGGTGCCGATCGTCAGCCCGGTCTTGGTGTGCAGGCCCTGGTCGAGGACGCTCCACGGCTGGTTGCCGAGGTGTGCCGCGATCATGAGCTGGATGCTCACGCCGTACAACGCCAGGCCGGTCACGAGGCGGATCAGCCGGCTGACGGTCTTGTCACCAAAGCGCATGCGTGCAACTCTAGGGCCGAGTGGCCTGGCGTAAAGTGGCCAATTGGCGGGAGGTGGCCTCATGAGTGGCTTGGTACGCGGTGGCCAGCTGGCTCGTCTGCTCGGCGAATGGCACGCGCTGCCGGCCCGTCGGCGCAGCCCCGACTACCTGGCGCTCGCCGGAGCCGTGCGCGGCCTGCTCACCGACGGCCGGCTGGCCCTGGGCGTACGCCTCCCGGCCGAGCGCGAACTGGCCGAAGCACTGGGGATCTCCCGGACCACGATCTCGGCCGCGTACCGGGAACTGCGTGATTCCGGCCACCTCGCGAGCCGGCGCGGCTCGGGCAGCTGGACGACGCTCCCCGAAGGCATGCGCGTCGGGGCCAGCGGGCTCTGGGGACCGGCTCCCCAAGCCGAGGCGGGCATCATCGATCTGAGCTGCGCCGCCCCGTCCGCCCCGCCCGAGCTGGTGGAGGCGGCGCGGGCCGCCGTCGACGACCTGCCGGCGTACCTGGGTCAGGTCGGCTACTGGCCGTGCGGCCTCGACGTGCTGCGCGAGGTGGTCGCCGATCGGTACACCGCCCGCGGCCTGCCGACCCGGCCCGAACAGATCCTCATCACCAACGGCACCCAGCACGCGCTCGACCTGGTCATCCGGTTGCACGTACACCCCGGGGCAGCGGTGCTCACCGAGTCGCCGACCTACCCGGGGGCGCTCGCCGCGCTCGCCGGGGCCCGGGCGCGCATCGCGACGTACGGGCTCGGCCACGACGGCTGGGACGGCGAGCTGCTGCTCGACACCCTGCGGCAGACCCGGCCGCGGCTGGCGTACCTGGTGCCCGAGTTCCAGAACCCGACCGGTCATCTGATGCCGGTCAAGCTGCGCGAACAGCTTCCCGCAGTGGCGCACAGCGCCGGGGTCGACCTCGTCATCGACGAGTCCTTCGTGGACATGCACCTGTTCGACGACGGCGCCACGATGCCCCCGCCGGTGGCCGCGTTCGACCGGCACAGCCGGGTGATGACGATCGGCGGACTGTCCAAACCGTACTGGGGCGGCATGCGGATCGGCTGGATCCGGGCGGCCGCGCCACTGGTTCAGCGGCTCGCCGCGGTCCGGGTCGGCGTCGACATGGCCAGCCCCGTGCTCGACCAGCTCGTGGCGGTGCGGCTCCTGGCGTACGGCCCGGAAGTGGTCGACGCCCGCCGGCCCGGTCTGCGCGCCCGGCGCGACACCCTGCTCAAGGCGCTCGCGGAGCGGCTGCCGGAATGGCGGGTCAGCGTCCCGGACGGCGGACTGACCCTGTGGGCCGAACTCGACGCGCCCGTCTCCAGCGCGTTGGCGCGCGCTGCCGAGAGCCATGGCGTACGCCTGGCGCCGGGGCCCCGGTTCGGCGTGGACGGCACGCTGGAGCGCTTCCTGCGCCTCCCGTTCACGCTGCCCGAACAGGATCTGGTGGACGCGGTGGACCGGATCGCCGCCGCGCGCTTCGACCTCGACCGCGCCCCGGACCGGGTGATCTACGCCGCCGAACAGGCCCTCATCGCCTGACCCCGCCCCGCGGCTCGCTACGCTCGCCCGCCCCCGCTCGCCGGCCTCGCTTCTGGGCGCGATCATGAACTATCGGTCGTGATCGACCGGTGTGTCATGTCCGCAGCACCCTGATCAACTCCCCGGCGGCCTGATCACCACGGCCATCGCGGGGAACGTGGCGACGGGATCGAATCCCCCGCGGCCTGATCACCACGGGGGAATCGGCCACGGGGGAGTCGAGGGCTGTCAGACTTCGGCGAGGCTGCCGGCGTACATGGCCTCGATCTCGTCCTTGAAGTTGGCTTCGATCACCCGGCGCTTGAGCTTCAGCGACGGAGTGATCTCGCCGTCCTCGATGGTGAGGTCGCGCGGCAGGATCGTGAACTTCTTGATGGTCTCCCACCGGTTCAGCCGGCCGTTGAGGTCGGCGACAGCGGCCGCCACCACCTCGTTGGCCTCCTTCGACGCGACGATCTCGGCGTACCCCTTGCCTTCCAGCGGGCCGCCGTGCGACCAGGACGTGACCGCGTCCGGGTCGAGGGTGACGACCATCGTGCAGTAGTTGCGGGACTGGCCGATGACGAGCACCTGGGAGACCAGCGGGCACAGCGCCTTGAACACGCCCTCGATGTGGCTGGGCGCGATGTACTTGCCGCCGGAGGTCTTGACGAGGTCCTTCTTCCGGTCGGTGATCTTCAGGAAGCCGGCCTCGTCGAGTTCGCCGATGTCGCCGGTCCGGAAGTAGCCGTCCTCGGTGAACGCGGCGGCGGTCTCGTCGGGCAGGTTGTGGTAGCCGCGCATGATCGGCGCGCCGCGCAGCAGCACCTCGCCGTCGGTGTCGATCTTGATCTCCAGGTCGCCGAGGGCCGGGCCGACCGTGCCGATCCGCAGCGCGCCGGGCCGGTTGACGCAGTTGCCCGCGCTCGACTCGGTCAGGCCGTAGCCCTCCGAGATGGGCAGGCTCGCGGCGGCGAAGAACTCCGCGATCGGGACCGACAGCGGAGCCGAGCCGGAGACGAGGTAGCGGATCCGGCCGCCCAGCCGGGCCTGGAGCTTGCTGAAGACCAGCCGCTCGGCGACCTTGTACTTCAGGGCCAGCCCACCGGGGACGGGCTTGCCCGCCTGCTCCAGTTCGACCTTCTGCTTGCCGACGCGGACGGCCCAGCCGAAGATCTTCAGCTTCGCGCCGCCGTCCTCCTGTACGCCGGTGACGACCCGGTTGTAGACCTTCTCGAAGATGCGGGGGGCGGCCGCCATCAGCGTCGGGCGGACGATGCCGAGGTTCTCGACGATCTTGTCGACCCGGCCGTCCACATAGGTCTTCACGCCGACGTGGATGATGCCGCAGATCAGCGTCTTGCCGAAGGAGTGCGACAGCGGCAGCCAGAGGAACTGGAGGTCCTCCGGGATCAGTACGCCGACCTCGCCCTGCACGACGCCTTCCCAGCACCAGCCGCGGTGCAGCAGTTCGACGCCCTTGGGCCGGCCGGTCGTGCCGGACGTGTAGATCAGCGTCGCGAGGTGATCGGGCTCGATGCCCGCGACGATGTCGTCGATGAGGCCGGGGTTCTCGGCGAGCGCCTGCGCGCCCTTGAGCTCCAGGTCGGCCAGGGTCAGTTGCGGTACGCCCGCCGCCGGGTCGGCTTCGCCGTCGATCAGCACGACGTGGGTGATCGACGGGGCCGGGGCGGCGGTGAGCTTCGCCGCCTGCGCCGGGTTCTCCGCGATCAGCACCTTCGAGCCGGAGTCGGCGATGATGTAGCAGGCGTCCTCCGCCTCGGTGGTGGGGTAGACCGTGGTGGTCGCGCCGCCGGCGCACATGATCCCGAGGTCGGCCAGGATCCACTCCAGCCGGGTGCCCGCCAGGATCGCGACCCGGTCCTCCTGCCCGATGCCGAGCGTGGTCAGGCCGGCCGCGATCTGCCGGGCCTGGTCGCCGACCTGGGCCCAGGTGAGGTAGTGCGGCTCGCCGTCGGGGCCGGGGCCGCCGAAGGCCTCCTTGTCCGGGGTGGCGGCCACCCGGCTCAAGAACATCTCCGGAATCGACCGGTAGGGAACCTGGGTCGTGGTCATGGCCGAGCTGCCCTCCGAAGCGCTATCGCTGCTGTGAATGTGTCGTTGCCCTGTTATTGCTGTGCCATCACGGGGTGACGTGCGCCACGTTTCTCTAGCGTTACCGAAGGGTAGCCGCACGCCTCCGGTGAAGCCATACCCGCCCGTATCGTTTCGGCTGCGTTGTGTGTTCGGAGGAGCCTTCTCTGGCCGGATTGTGACGGCACCCACAGCGGATTCCGGATAGCTTCGGCGCGCACTCTCAGTAAGGATGAACACCGGGTTAGGAACTTACGAGGGACAAGCGGGGCGTGGTGGCCGAGAGCGCGGCAGGCAGAGGCACAACCGAGGATGGCCGAAAAGAGATCACAGGACGCGACGTCATCGGTCGTGGCCTGCGAGTTCTCTGGGCCGGCGTCCAGCATGAACCGAAGATCTTCACGATCGCGACGATCGGGAGCGTGCTGTTCGGGCTGCTGACCATCGGGACGGCGTACGCCCTGGGCTACGTGGTCGGTCACGTGGTCGAGCCGGCCTTCGCCACCGAGCGTTACGAGTGGGGCACGCTCCTGCTCGCGGCGGGTCTCGTCCTCGCGGTCAGCGCCGGGAAGGTGATCGGCATCTTCGGCCGGCGGCTCGGCTCGGGGTTCATGCAGTTCCGGCTGCAGGCGCTGTATCGGCGCAAGGTGACCCGGCGCTACCTGGAGCTGCCGCCCGCCTGGCACGCCCGGCACTCGACCGGATCGCTGCTCTCCAACGCCAACTCCGACGTCGAGGCGACCTGGTGGCCGATCGCGCCGCTGCCGTTCGCCATCGGCAGCATCGTGATGATGGTCGCGGCGGTCGTCGTCCTCTTCTTCACCGACTGGGTCCTCGCCCTGGTCGGGCTGGCCGTCTTCCCCGCGCTGTTCAGCCTCAACGTCGTCTACTCCCGCCGGATGGCCCCTCGCCAGGCCAAGGCGCAGTCGCTGCGGGCCTCGGTCAGCGGGATCGCCCACGAGAGCTTCGACGGCGCGCTCGTCGTCAAGACGATGGGCCGGGAGCAGGCCGAGACCGAGCGGTTCGCGGCCAAGGCCGCCGAGCTGCGGGACGCGCTCATCCGGGTCGGCCGTCTGCGCGGCGTCTTCGACCCGTCGCTGGAGAGCCTGCCCAGCGTCGGCACCCTCGCCGTGCTCGTGGCCGGCGCCTGGCGGGTGCAGTCGGGGGCGATCTCGCTGCAGGACCTCATCTCGGTCACCCTGCTGTTCACGGTCATGGCCTTCCCGGTCCGCTCGATCGGCTGGGTGCTCGGCGAACTTCCGCGTTCGGTCGCGGGCTGGGACCGGGTGCAGCGCGTGCTGACCGCTACCGGCGAGATGGCGTACGGGGAAAGCGGTGTCCCGGGCGACGGCCCGGCCGAGATCGCCTTCGACCGCGTCGACTTCTCCTATGTCGACGGCGAGCGCGTCCTGCACGACGTGACGTTCAAGGTGAAGCCGGGCAAGACGGTGGCCCTGGTCGGGCCGACCGGCTCCGGCAAGTCGACCGTCGCCACGCTGGCCTCGCGGCTGCTCGACCCCGACTCCGGCGAGATCAAGCTGGGCGGCGTACCGGCGACCGATCTGGCCGCGGCCGACCTGGCCGCGGCGGTGGCACTCGTCCCGCAGCTCTCGTTCGCCTTCGACGACACCGTCCGGGCCAACGTCACCCTCGACCGGCTGCGCCCCGACGGCACGCCGATCAGCGACGACGAGACCTGGGCCGCGCTGGCCACCGCTCAGGTCAAGCCGTTCGTCGAACGGCTGCCGGACGGGCTCGACACCGAACTCGGCGAACGCGGCACGACCCTCTCCGGTGGACAGCGGCAGCGCCTGGTGCTGGCTCGCGCCCTGGCCGGGCAGCCACGCGTCCTGATCCTCGATGACGCGACCAGCGCCGTCGACCCCCGCGTCGAGGCGGCCATCCTCCGGTCGCTCCGATCGACCTCGGGCGGGGCGACGATCCTCGTCGTCGCGTACCGGCGGGCGACCATCGCCCTAGCGGATGAAGTCATCTATCTGGAACAAGGCCGGGTTGTCGCGCACGGCACCCACACGCAACTCTTGGAGAGCGTCCCCGGGTACGCGGGCCTCGTGACCGCGTACGAGAAGGCGGAAGCCGAACGGGACCGGTCCTATGACGCGGAGGAGCCCGAAGACGACCTCGAGGAGCCCGACACAGCGATGGAGATCGTCCGATGAGCACGGCGGCCGTTACTGATTCGACCGCGACGACCGCGACGACGTGGCAGACCCTCAAACGCGGGCTGTCGCTCTCGCCGGAGCTGCGGACCGGCCTGCTCGGCACGCTCGGGCTCGCCATCCTGTCGATGGTCGGCCGAGTCGCCGTGCCGATCGCGATCCAGCAGGGCATCGACGAAGGGCTGCAAGCGCCGGGCGGTCCCGATCTGGGCCGCATCACCATCGGGGCGCTGCTGACGGTGGCCATCCTGGTCTGCACGACCGCCTGCGGCTACCTGATGATGAAGCGGCTGTTCACCGTCTCGGAGACCGCGCTGGCGTCGTTGCGCGTACGCACCTTCCGGCACATCCACGATCTGTCGATGCTGCACCAGCAGACGCAGCGCCGGGGCGTCCTGGTCGCCCGGGTCACCTCCGACGTGGACTCGATCACCCAGTTCCTCCAGTGGGGCGGCGTGATCCTGCTTGTCAACAGCGGCCAGATCCTGGTCACCACGGCCGTGATGGCGTTCTACTCGTGGGAGCTGACGCTGGTGGTGCTCGCCGCGTTCGTGCCCTCGGCGTACCTGATCAAGAAGTTCCAGCCGGTCCTGTCCACGTTCTACGTCGAGGTCCGCAAGCGGGTCGGCATGCTCTACGGCGCGGTCTCCGAGGCGGTCGTCGGCTCGGCGGTCATCCGCGCCTACGGCGTCGGCGCGCGTACGCAGGAGAAGCTCGACGAGACGATCGGCAGCTACGAGAAGGCCCAGAAGCGCGCCTTGCGGATGAGCGTCACCAGCTTCTCCACCGGAGAGCTGGCCGCCGGCTTGGCGATGTCGGCGGTGGTGATCGTCGGTGTGCTGCTGGGCGTCGGCAAGCAGCTGGAGCTGGGCGAGCTGGTCGCCTTCCTGTTCCTGGTCACCCTGTTCATCCAGCCGGTGCAGATCGCGACCGAGGTGCTCAACGAGGCGCAGAACGCGATCTCGGGCTGGCGGCGGGTGCTGGACGTCCTCGACGAGAAGCCGGACGTCGCCGACCCGGCGCACGACGGCGTCGACCTGCCGTCCGGCGCGCTCGACCTCACCTTCGAGCAGGTGAGCTTCAACTATCCGGAGGGGCCGCGCGTCCTGCACGACGTGCACCTGGAGATCCCGGCCAAGACCAAGGTCGCGGTCGTCGGCGAGACGGGCAGCGGCAAGACCACCTTCGCCAAGCTGCTCACCCGGCTGATGGACCCGACCGAGGGCCGGGTCCTGCTGTCCGGTGTGGACCTGGCGACCGTGCGGTTCGAGTCGCTGCGGTCGCATGTCGTGATGGTGCCGCAGGACGGCTTCCTCTTCGACGACACCGTCGGCGCGAACGTGCGCTTCGCCCGGCCGGCGCTGACCGACGACGATCTGACCGCCGCCTTCGAGGAACTCGGGCTCGGCGACTGGCTCGCCGGACTGCCGGACGGGCTCGCGACCTCGGTCGGCGAACGGGGCGAGTCGCTCAGCGTCGGCGAACGGCAGCTCGTCGCACTCGCGCGGGCCTACGTGGCCGACCCCGACCTGCTCGTCCTCGACGAGGCGACCAGCGCGGTCGACCCGGCCACCGAGGTCCGCCTCCAGCGCACGCTCGACGCGGTCACCCGCGGCCGGACGACCGTCGCCATCGCCCACCGGCTGTCCACCGCGCAGGCCGCCGACGAGGTGATCGTCGTGGACAAGGGCGTCATCGTCCAGCGTGGACCTCACGAGGACCTGGTGGCGCAGGAGGGCTCGGTCTACGCCCGCCTCTATGCGAGCTGGCTCGAACAAACCCGATAACCGACAGGTCGGAATCTCGCGGGGGTGCAGCCCGTCCCTCCCGTGACGCCGTCACCCCCGCGCATGGACCTGCCGCGCCGCCGCGCAACGGCGCAGCGTCCGCGCGGGGCTAGGCGAGGGGGTCGGCCAGGAGTTGCTCGAAGGCCAGTTCGGCTGCGCCGAGCAGCGCCGCGTCGTCGCCGAGCTGGGGCGTACGCAACCGGACGTGCTCCCGGCAGGCGGCGAGCGCGTTGTGGTTGAGGCGGCTGCGTACCTGGGCGGCGGAGGCGAGATAGACGTCGCGGAGTGTGCCGCCGAAGACGACCAGCTCCGGGTTGAAGATGTTGACGAGGTTGGCCACGCCGAACCCGAGCCAGTCGCCGACGTGGCGGACGGCCGCCTGGGCTTCGGCGTCACCGCGGGCGGCGGCGTCCACCACGGCCAGCACGGCGTCCCGCCCGAGCTGGCCCGAGCGGCCCGCGTGTCGCAGCAGTGACTCCTCGCCGATCTCGGTCTCCCAGCAGCCCCGGGAACCGCAGCCGCAGGGGCGGCCGTTCGGGTTGACCACCATGTGGCCGACCTCGCCGCCGTAGCCGCCGTGGCCGGTGACGCGGCGGCCGCCGGCGATGATCCCCGCGCCGATGCCGACGTCGCTGTAGACGTAGATGATGTTCGAGCAGCCCTGCGCGGAGCCCCGGGTGTGCTCGGCCAGCGCCGACAGGTCGGCCACGTTGCCGACGACCACGCTGGGCAGCAGGTCGGGCAGCTTCTCGGCCAGCGCCTCGCCGACCGGCTGGTCGAGCCAGCCGAGATGCGGGCCGAGCCGGACGACGCCGTCCTCCCGGCGGACGAGGCCGCAGACGGCGACCCCGGCGCCGATGCAGCGGGCGCCCGGCCCGACGCTCGCCTCCATCGACTCGATGAACTCCCGCAACGGGGTGACGACGTCCTCGGCCGGACGTTCGGCCTCGCGGCGATCCATGATCACGCCGCCGAGCCCGATCCGGGCCGCGCTGATCCGGTCGACGCCGACGCTCGCGGCGTACGCGTAGATCAGCTCGGAGGACGCGCGGACCACAAGGGACGGCCGGCCCGCGCGCCCGGTCTCCCGAGGCGCCTCTTCGCTGACGAGGCCGACGGCCGCGAGTTCCGCGGTCAGCGCGCCGATGGTGGAGCGGTTGAGACCGAGTTCGGAGGTGAGTTCGGCGCGGGAGATCTGGCCGCGCACGTGCACGAATCGCAGCAGCGCCCCGAGGTTCTGGCGCCGGATCTCCTCCTGGCTCGGTCCCGCCCGCATTCTCAGCGTCCCTTCCGGACAGTCTTGTCGACGCTCGTCAGGAGGTCGCCGAACGACGGCGGAACAACGCGTCCACGCCCGCGGCGGCCAACAGCACCGAGCCGGTGAAAACGTACTTCACCCAGGAACTCAGGCCCAGCAGCCCCAGACCGTTGACGATGACCGCCACGACGAGGCCGCCGAGAATGGCGTCGAGGATTCGGCCCCGGCCACCGAAGAGGCTGGTACCGCCGATGACCGCCGCGCCGACGGCGTACAGCAGGACGTTGGAGCCGCCCGTGTTCGGGTCGACCGACCGCGCCTGGCTGACCGCGACGATGCCGCCGATCGCCGCCATCGACGAGCAGATGACGAACGCCGCGATGCGGATGGTGTCCACCCGGATGCCGGCCCGGCGGGCCGCTTCCATGTTGCCGCCGACCGCGTACACGTGCCGGCCGAACCGGGTGCGGCGCAACACGATCGTCCAGAAGACGAGCAGGACGGTGATGATCGGCACGATGATCGGCAGACCCTTGAGGGAGCCGAAGATCGCGGGGTTGCGGGACCGCTCCTCGTTGAGCACCGCGACCGCGACGCCGAGCAGGACGGCGAGGCTGCCGATGCGCAGCGCGACGATCTCCCACGGGTCCGAGGCGAGGCCGCGGTTCATGCGCTTGAGCTTCGTGACGATCTGGACGGCGGCCAGGCCGAGCACGGCGACGGCCACGAACGCCCAGCCGAGCATCGGCGACAGGTATTCGTTCTCCAGCGCGATGATGACCGTCTGGTTGTCCCGGATGGAGATGTTGGTGCCCTCTTTGAGCAGCCGGAGCACGACGCCCTGGAAGGCGAGGAAGGCCGCGAGGGTCACCACGAACGACGGGATGCCGACCTTGGCGACCAGGAAGCCGAGCAGCACCCCGATCGCGGCGCCGGTGACGATCGCGATTCCGCAGGCCGCGTACCAGGGCCAGCCCTCGTTGGTCAGCAGGATCGCGAGCACCGCCGCGCACACACCTGAGGTGAAGCCGGCCGACAGGTCGATCTCGCCCAGGAGCAGGACGAAGACCAGGCCCATCGCGATGACCGTGATCGGCGCGGCCTGGGTGAACAGGTTCGCGATGTTGAGCGGCGCGAGGAACGCCGGGTTCAGGATGGTGAACAGGGCACAGAGGAAGACCAGCCCGGCCACGGCGGGCAGCGCGCCCAGGTCGCCGCCGCGCAACTTCCGGCCGTAGTTCTTCGCGTACGCGATGAGCGGGCTTTCGGCGCGCTCGGGCGTGGCCACCGTCGGGGTGGTCGTCGCGGTGCTCACAGTGCCTCCTCCGGCTGCAGTCCGAGGCTGCCGCTGCGTCCGGCGGTGATCAGCTCTACGACTTGGGCGTGGGTGACGTCGGTCGTCTTGACCTGGGCCGCCATTCGTCCCAAGTAGAGGGCGGCGATCCGGTCGGAGACGGCGAAGACGTCGTTCATGTTGTGCGAGATGAGCACGACGGCTAGGCCGTTGTCGGCCAGCCGGCGTACCAGTTCGAGGACCTGGGCGGTCTGTGCGACGCCGAGCGCGGCGGTGGGCTCGTCGAGGATGACCAGGCGGCTGTTCCACAGCACCGCCTTGGCGATGGCGACGGTCTGGCGCTGCCCGCCGGAGAGGCTGGAGACCAGCTGGCGGACCGATCGCACAGTACGCACCGACAGCCCGGCCAGCGTCTGCGTGGCGAGCTGCTCCATGGTGGGCTCGTCGAGGATGAGCCCGCTGCGCCTCTCCCGGCCGAGGAACATGTTCTGGACGATGTCGAGGTTGTCGCAGAGCGCGAGATCCTGGTAGACGATCTCGATGCCGTGGTGGGCGGCGTCCCGCGGGCCGTGGATGTGCACGCGCTCACCGCCGACCAGCACCTCGCCGGTGTCCGTGGTGTAGATGCCGCTGATGCACTTGACCAGGGTGGACTTGCCGGCGCCGTTGTCGCCGACGAGTGCGGTGACCTCGCCGGCCCGCACGACGAAGTCGACGTCCCGCAGCACGTGCACGGGGCCGAAGCTCTTGTTCACGCCCCGTAGCTCCAACAGGGGAGGGGCGGTGGTCTCGCTCACGGGTGGTTCTCCTCGGGGTGGGGCGCCGCGACGGGGGGACGGGCGGAGGAAAGGCTCGCCGACGTCAGCCGACGCCGGCGAGCCGTCCAGTCTTCCAGCGGAAGATCAGCTGATTCCAGCCTCGGCGCACTTGGCCGCGAACTCGGCCGTGCACAGCTCGGCCTTGGTGACGTAGCCGTCGGTGACGACGTCCTTGACGTTGGCGAAGGTGATCGCCTGCGGGTCGAGCAGAACCGAGGGGACCTCGACGTTGGTCGTCGGGTCCTTGACCGTCTTGCCGGTCTCCTTCTTCTCACCCTTGGCCAGCGAGATCGCGAGGGCGGCCGCGTTGTCGGCCTCCTTCTTGACCGCCTTGTAGACCGTCATGCACTGGTCGCCGGCGAGGATGTTCTGCAGGCCCTGCACGGTCGCGTCCTGGCCGGTGACCGGGACCTTCCCGTTCAGCTTGTTCTTCTTCAGGATGGTGATCGCCGCGTTGCCGAGACCGTCGTTGGCCGCGAGGACACCGTCGATCTTGCCCTTCTGGCGGGTCAGCATCTGCTCGAACATCGTGCCGCCGGTGGCGTTGTCCCACTCCGGAACGGACTCGTCCGGGCCCTTGACGTAGTCGCCGCTGTCGTACTTCGGCTTGAGGATCGAGTCGTAGCCGTTCTTGAAGAGCGTCGCGTTGTTGTCCGTCGGCGAGCCGTTCAGCTCGGCGATGACCGGCTTGGTGACGTTCTTCTTGGTCAGGCAGTCGACCAGGCCCTGGCCCTGCAGCTTGCCGACGGCCTCGTTGTCGAAGCTGACGTAGTACTGCGCGCCGCCGCCGAGCGTCAGGCGGTCGTAGTCGATGGTCGCCACGCCCTGCTGGCGCGCCTTGTCGATGACGGCCTTGCCGGTGCCGGAGTCCAGGTTGACGATCATCAGGACGGTCGCGCCGTTGGTGATCATCTGGTCGGCGATCGTCTGGAACGCCGCCTTGTCGTTCTGGGCGTTCTGGATGTCGTACTTCACGCCGGCGGCCTTGAAGGCGGCTTCGAGGTACTTGCGGTCCGCCGTCTCCCAGCGGGCCGAGGACTTGCTGTCCGGAAGGATGACGCCGATCTTCGGCTCTTTCGTGCTGCCCGATCCGGTCTTGTCGTCGTTGCCGCCGCAGGCGGCGAGGGTGCCGACCGTCAGCACGCCGACGGCGGTCAGGGCAAGGAGGCTCCTGCGCATCTTCGCTCGGTTTCCTCTCAGGGGGGTGGGCGGGGCGCGGGTTAGGGACTGACCCGACCGAGATCCGGAGCCCGGCCGGGCCAAACGTGTGACCGGTCACACGATGGTTTGTTGTGCCCGGCAACGTATGTTGTCGCGAGGCGTCCGCGCAAGAGCGAGGTTTGTTGCTGGCGATAACAATTCAGTCACGCAGTTTTAACCTGCGAAGAAACGCAGCTCCCACCACGTGCAGATCATGGTTACGCCGGTAACCCGGGCGCGGAGAAGCACGCGTAACCGTGATCTGCACCTGAATGGAGCGCGGGCGAGGGCGTCGCTAGAGGGAGCGGGCGAGGGCGTCGCCGAGAGGCGTACGCCCATAGAGGACGGACCGGCCGTCCCGGGCCCGCCGCACGAGCCCCGCTCGCAGCAGGACGGCCAGGTGATCGCCGACCGCCCCGGTGGCCAGGCCGAGGGAGCGGGCGAGCTGGGTGGTGCTGGCCGGGTCGTCGAGGGCCAGCAACAACCGGGCCCGCGACCGTCCTAAGAGGTCGGCCAGCGCGTCTGGAGCGGTCGGCGGCTGCCGCTCCCACAGTGCGGCGACACCTCGAGCCGGATAGATGAGCGCTTTGGGCCACGGCGAGTCCGAGTACGCCGCCAGCCCAGGCCAGATGTGCGCGGACGGGATCAGCAACAGGCCGTCGCCGTCGAGGCTGATCCGGCCCGAGTCGAGCGGCCGGACGTCGATCCCGCCGTCGCGCCAGGCCACCTCGGGATGCAGTCCGTCGAGGGCGGCCGCCCAGCCGGATCGGGCGAGCAGCCCCGCCCGGTGGACCACGTCGCGTTCGCAGATCGCCCGCAGCTGCGGCCAGTCCGGCGCGATCAGCTCGTGCCAGGCCGCGTCCAGGGCGACGGCGACCCGCTCGACGACGGTCCGGCTGCGCAGGATCGCCAGCGCCCGGGGATCGTCGGTCGGCCGCCGCCGCAGACAGTCGGCGATCTCCGCGCGGGCCTGCCGCAGCGAGGTCGCCCGGGTGGCGGCGAGGTCGTCGGCCCACGTCTGGGCCAGTCCCAGCGGTGGCAGCGCGATGAAGTTCGGGCCGCCGCGTGCGTACTGGAGAGCGAGGACGGCGTCGAGCTCGGTCTCCCGCCGCAGACGCTCGAAGGCCGGGCGCAACCGGTCCAGCGAGGGACGCGTACCGGGGTGGCGGTCGAACCCGGCCAGCCGGCGCAGCACGCTGGCCAGGTCCATCGCGGGGGACAGGGCGAACCGGCTGTGCAGCAGGTCGTCCGGCCCGACCTCGAAACGCAGCACCCGTCGACCTTACGCCCCTGGGCGAATCATTCGAATCCAGCCGCCGGTCTGCGCAGGCTGTCCACGTGACCACACTGCTCGAACCCGAGGCCCAGCGCGCCACGTACCGCGAGGTCCTCGCGGATCCGATCTACCGGCTGCTGTTCGTGACCCGCTCGCTGGCGATCGCGGCCGACTCGCTGCGCATCCTCGCGCTGTCCGTGCTCATCTACACGACCACCTCGTCGCCGCTGCTGGGCGCGCTTGCATTCGGCGCGGGCTTCCTGCCCCAGCTCTTCGGCTCCACGCTCTTCGGTTCGCTCGCGGACCGCGTCCGCCCCCGCTTCGTGATCTTCCTCGGGTACGCCGTGGAATGCGTGTCGGCGGTGCTCCTGGCGACGGTCCCGCTCCCGGCATGGGCCTGTCTCGTGCTGGTAGCCGTGATCGCCACGTTCGTGCCCGTCTTCGGCGGCGCCTCGGCGCGGGTCATCGCCGAGACGCTGACCGGGGACGCGTACGTGCTGGGGCGGGCGCTGTCGTCGATGTCGGCCTCGGCGGCGCAGCTCGTGGGCCTGGCCGGCGGTGGGGCGGCGATCGCCGCGCTCGGCAGCCCGCAGCACGCGCTGCTGGTCAGCGCGGTGCTCCACGCGATCGCGGCGGTCGTGATCCGGCTGCGGATGCCGAACCTGGCCGCCGTCCCCGCAGCCGCGGGCAGCGTGCTGAAGCACAGCTGGCAGGCCAATCGCACCCTGCTCGGGGATCAGGCGATACGCCGGTTGATGTTCGCGCAATGGCTCCCGCCCGCGTTCTCGGTCGGCGCCGAGGGACTGCTCGTCGCGTACGCGGCTGAGCGGGACTTCCCGGCCGGGACGGCCGGGTATCTGCTGGCCTGCCTGCCCGTCGGGATGTTCGCCGGTGACCTCGTCGTCGGGCGGTTCGTCACCCCGCGTACGCGCGAACGGCTGGCCGCGCCGCTCGTTCTGCTGCTGGGAGTGCCCCTGGCTCTGCTCGGCTTCGAGGTGTCCGTGGCGGTCGCCGCCGCTTTGCTCTTCCTGTCCGGCGCCGGATTCGCGTACACGTTGGGGCTGCAGCGCAGCTTCGTCGACGCGTTGCCGGAAGCGATGCGGGGTCAGGCGTTCGGGATGCTGTCCTCGGGCCTGATGACCGCGCAGGGCCTGGGACCGGCGGTGTTCGGTGCGGTCGCGCTGGCCACCGGCGCGACCGCGGCCGTCGCGCTGGCGGGCGCGGCGGCCGCGGGTTGTGCGGTGATCGTCAGCGTGAGTAGAACTCGACCACCAGCTGTCCGTCACACATGACCGGAACCTCCGCCCGCGCGTGCTGTCCGCGCGTGCTGTCCGCGCGTGCTGTCCGCCCGCGCTGTCCGCGCGCTGTCCGCGCGATCATGAACTATCGGCCATGATCGACCGGCGTGTCGTGTCCCCAGCGCCCTGATCAACTCCGCGAGTACGTGATCAACTGACCCCAGGCGGGTCGCGCTGCTTGTCCCGGGCGGTGCTGGCGCATTGCCGTGTGATCTCCGGACGGTGGCGTACGTATCAGGGTCAAGATCAGGTAGCTGGCGTTCCGGAGATCACCCAGGCCCACCGTCGGCGCGGCGAAGGTTCGGTCGCCAGCGGGGCGCAGGCGGCATGCAGCGTGATGAAGGGCGAAGCGTCGCTGGTCGGCCGGTAGCGCGAAGCGGGCGGCGGACTCCCGGCGAACGCGTCGTCGAGTAGAGCGCGTGATGCGGGCGGCGGACTCCCGGCGGACGCGTCGTCGAGTAGAGCGCGCGTGAAGCGGCGCGGCGAGGGAAGGCGCGGCGGGGGACGACGCGGCGTGATGCAAGACGAGGCGCGGAGCAGGAGAGCGCGACGCGACGCGGCGTGCGGGGGAGCGGAGTGAGCGACCGCTAGCGGGGAGCGGGGAGCGGGCCCGTGGCGTACCGCTGGATCGTGGGGGCGAACATCCCGACGAGGTCGTCGACCGCAGCACTCGCGAGGGGTTCGAGCTTGATGATGTACCGCATCATGGCCAGCCCGGCGAGTTGCGAGGCGATCAGGGCGGCCCGGATCGGCGCTTCGGCCGGGTCGAGGTCGAGCTGTTTGACGACTCGTCGCAGGATCTGCGTCTGGAGGAATTCCCGCAGCAGGCGCGCGCCCATCTCGTTGGTCACCCCGGAACGGATCAGCGCCACTCCGATGCCGCCGGCGGGGGAGTCCCATACTCGCAGGAAGGCCCTGATCAGCGTCTCGCCGACGTGGTCGACTCCCGCCGTCGTGATTCCGTCGATGAGCGTACGCGGGTCGATGGGGACTTTCATGGTGTCGAGGAACAGTTGTTCCTTGGAGCCGAAGTAGTGGTGCACCAGCGCCGGATCGACTTCGGCTCCGGCGGCGATCTGGCGTACGGTCGCGCCGTCGAAGCCGCGTTCGGCGAACGCCTGCCGCGCCGACGCGAGAATGGCCTCTCGCGTGTCCGGGCTGCCCGGGCGGCGGCCCGTCCTCTTCGCCATCACGATGATCCACCTTAGGCCGGGCCGCGCGACCACCCATCGGGAGGCCGCGCGGCCGATCCGGTCAGGGCGTACGCCGCCGCAGGGTCATCGAGGCGAGCACGAGGGCCAGCACCACGACTCCGGCGACGATGCCGAGGTCACGCCACATCGTCGAGGTGGCGTCGGCGTTCGCGCCCACCTCTTGGAGCGCTTCGACGGCGTACGTCAGCGGCATGACGTCGCTGATCGCCTGAAGCCAGCCCGCCATCTGATCCCGAGGGACGAACAGTCCACACAGGAGGATCTGGGGCAGGGCGACGACCGGCATGAACTGGACGGCTTGGAACTCCGTCTGGGCGAACGCGCTGGCCAGCAGGCCGAGCGCCACGCCGAGGACGGCGTTGGTGACCGCGATGAGGATGACCAGCGCCGGGCTGCCCGCGGTGTCGAGATCGAGCAGCCAGTACGCCAGCGCGCTGGCGATCGTCGCCTGGATCGCGGCGGCGACGCCGAACGCGATCCCGTAGCCGAACAGCAGGTCCGTTCGGCGCAGCGGGGTGGTCAGGAGCCGTTCCAGCGTCCCGGTGGTCCGTTCCCGGAGCATCGCGATGCTGGTGACCAGGAACATGATGATGAAGGGGAACAGCCCCAGCATGATCAGCGCCACCCGGTCGAAGACCGCCTGCTGGTTGTCGTACATGAAGTACAGCAACGTGAGCAGCAGCGTCGGCACCACGACGAGCAGACCGATCGTGCGCTTGTCGTGGCGCAGCTGGCGGAGGATCCGAGCGGTGGTGTGCAGCAGCGTCATCGCTCTTCTCCTGCCGGTAGACCGCCCTGTTCCAGCGCGTCACCGTGGCGGCGGATGAGCGTCAGGAACGCCTGGTCGAGGTCCTCGGTGCCGGCGGATGCCTTGACCGCCGCCGGGGTGTCGTCGGCGATCAGCTCGCCCCGCCGGATCAGCAGCAGGCGGTCGCACCGGTTGGCCTCGTCCATGACGTGACTGGAGACCAGCACGGTGGCCCCGTCGACGGCCAGTTGCCGGAACCGGGCCCACAGTTCGTCCCGCAGCACCGGGTCCTGCCCGACCGTGGGTTCGTCGAGCACCAGGATCTCCGGCTTGCCGACCAGCGCGCACGCCAGGGAGGCGCGGCTGCGCTGGCCGCCGGAGAGGTCGCCGACGAGCTGGGTCGCTGCGCCGCCCAGGCCGACGTCGACCACGACCTGATCGGCGTGCGCGCTGTCGAGCCCGTGCAGGGCGGCGAAGTACCGCGCGTTCTCCCGGACGGTCAGGTCGGCGTACACGCTGGGCGCTTGGGTGAGGTAGCCGATCTTGTGCCGGAGCGTGGCCGACCCGGCGGGCTGGCCGAGCACGGTCACCGTGCCGCTCCGCACGAGCTGTACGCCGACGACGGCCCGCATCAGCGTGGTCTTCCCCGAGCCGCTCGGGCCGAGCAGCCCGGTGATGCTGCCGGTCGGGACCGAGCAGCTGAAGCCGTCGAGCACCCGAAGTTTGCCGCGGTCCACCACCAGGTCTTTGACCTCGATCATCGTTCCTCCCAGATTTCATTGTCCGTTGAATTCAACGCTAGATGAGTTCTGCGGAGTGGTCAACCCAACCCACCCCTGTCGCGGATCGCCGACACGGCGCGGGAGAATCGTGGGATGCCCGACTCGACCCTCGACCCAGCCATCGCCCAGCAGCTCAAACGCGACGAGCACGGGCTGGTCGCCGCGATCGCCCGGCGGCACGACACCGGTGAGGTCCTGATGCTGGCCTGGATGGACGACGAGGCGTTGGCGCGTACGCTCCGGACCGGCCGAGCCACCTATTGGTCGCGCAGCCGGCAGGCGTACTGGGTCAAGGGGGAGACCTCCGGGCACGTGCAGCACGTCAAGGCCGTCCGGCTCGACTGCGACGGCGACGCGCTGCTGCTCGACGTCGAGCAGGTCGGGGCGGCCTGCCACACCGGTGCGCCGACGTGTTTCTTCACCGAACTGCCGTTGGGGGCCTGATGCTGTCTGGTGCCGTTACCCCGGATCTCGACGACTTCGAGAAGCGGGCACAGGGAAGACGGGTGCTCCCCGTCGCCCGGCGGCTGCTCGCCGACGGCGAGACCCCCGTCGGCGTCTACCAGAAGCTCGGCGGCGGCCCCGGCACCTTCCTGCTCGAATCGGCCGAGCCCGCCGCCGGTGCGGCCTGGTCGCGCTACAGCTTCATCGGCGTACGCTCGCTGGCCACGCTCACCGAACGGGACGGCGAAGCCGTCTGGCTCGGTACGCCCCCGGCCGACCTGCCCAGCGAAGGCGATCCGCTCGACGTCCTGCGGGCCACCCTGGCCGCGTTGAGCCACGATCACCTCGACGACGATCTCCCGCCGCTGACCGGTGGGCTCGTCGGCTACCTCGGCTACGACTTCGTCCGGCGGCTCGAACGGCTGCCCAGTCTCGCCGAGGACGACCTGCACCTGCCCGAGCTGGGCCTGATGCTCGCGACCGACCTGGTGGTGCTCGACCATTACGCCGGAGCCGCGATTCTCATCGCGAACGCGGTTCTCCCCGCGGACGGCACCGAAGCGGACGTGCGGGCGGCGTACCACATGGCGGTGGGCCGGCTGGACGCGATGACGACGGCTTTGTCGCGGCCGACACCACCCCTGGTCTCGACCGTGCGCGGCGTGGGCGCGCCCGCGTTGCGCAGCCGTACGCCCGACGGTGAGTTCCCGAAGGCGGTCGAGGCCGCCAAGGAGGCGATCCGCGCGGGCGACTGCTTCCAGATCGTGGTGGCGCAACGGTTCGAGGCCGAGTGCGAGGCCGACGCGCTGGACGTCTACCGGGTGTTGCGGACGACGAACCCGAGCCCCTACATGTACCTGCTGCGGTACGACGGCTTCGACATCGTCGGGTCGTCCCCGGAGGCGCACCTGAAGGTCACCGCGACCGGCAAGGCGATGCTGCACCCCATTGCGGGCACGCGGCCCCGGGGCGTGTCCGCCGAGGACGACGCGCGGTTGGCGAACGAGCTGATCGCCGACCCCAAGGAACGGTCCGAGCACGTCATGCTCGTCGACCTAGGGCGCAACGACCTGGGCCGGGTCTGCCGGCCGGGCACGGTCGAGGTGCCGGAGTTCGCCACGATCGAGTTCTACAGTCACGTCATGCATATCGTCTCGACGGTCACCGGCGAGCTGCGCCCCGAACAGTCGGCTTTCGACGCGCTGTGCGCGACCTTCCCGGCCGGCACGCTGTCCGGTGCGCCGAAGGTCCGCGCGATGGAGATCATCGAAGACCTCGAACCAACGCGGCGCGGCCTCTATGGCGGCACGGTCGGCTACTTCGGCTTCGGCGGCGACCTCGACATGGCCATCGCCATCCGCACCGCGCTCATCCGGGAACAGCGGGCGTACGTCCAGGCCGGGGCGGGCATCGTCGCCGACTCGGACCCGGCCGCCGAGGAACAGGAGACCCGCAACAAGGCTATGGCGGTCCTGTCGGCCATCGCCGCCGCGCAGACCCTGCGGGCCGCGCGATGAAGAACCGCGTACTTCTCGTTCTGGTCATCGCCGCGGGCGTCGTCTGGCTCGCCGGGGACAAGATCGCTTCATGGGTACGCCCAGTGGCGCTGGCGGTGTTCGCCGGTTCGTTGGCCCTGCTCCTGTGGCCGCGCATCCGGCCATCGGGCCGGTCGTCCTCGTCGCCTTCATCCGCTACGTCGCCTTCGTCCGACCCGTCGAAGCCGGAATCGACGAAGGACCTGTGGGACGCCGTCGACCGAGGCGAAGACCCCACCGCCCGCTAACGCCGTCTCTTTCGCGGGGTTCCGGCTCGTGCCCTGTCCGGGTCGGGCTCGCGCCCTGTCCGGGTCGGGCTCGCGCCCTGTCTGGGTCGGGCTCGTGCCCTGTCTGGGTCGGGCTCGCGCCCTGTCCGGGTCGGGCTCGCGCCCTGTCTGGGTCGGGCTCGTGCCCTGTCTGGACGATCATGAACTTATGGTCATGATCAGCTGCGGATCAGCCGCCATTCATGATCAAGTGCCCGTGGTCAGCGATCGAAGGGCAGTTTTGAAGATCAAGTTCCGGTGGTATGCGGAAATGAGCACTGTCGCGCATACCTGGGGACATGATCTCCGTTTCCAGCCGTACAACGCAGCTGTAGGGCACTGGACCAAGCTCGGCCCAACGTCCGGCCCTGACGGCCTGTTGATCATGGAGTCGGGGGATCGATCAGGGTGCTGCGGACGCGACACGCCGGTCGATCACGACCGATAGTTCATGATCGCGCGGAAAGCCGGCGGGCGAGCGGGCGAGCGCGGCGAGCGGGGGAGCGCGGCGAGCGGGCGAGCGCGGCGGCGCGCGGGAGTAGCGGCGCGCGGGAGTAGCGCGGGGGCTAGGGGCGGCGGAGGCGGGCGCGCAGGTCGGCCCGTTCGGCCGCGCGGGCCCGGTCGGCGCACACGGCGTCCCAGGCGTTGCTCTGTGCGGTGGCGACTGCCTTCTCGTCGGTCAGCGCGCGCTGAAGCTGGCCCAGCAGCCGGGCGCTGAACGTGATGACGGCGCGCGGAACCGCGGTGATGTCCCGTTCGGGTGCGATTGTGGACATGACGACCGCCTCCTGACGAATGCCCGTCGACCATTCTGGTCACCCGAGGCCATGAACGCATCTCAACGTGCCGGGCGTCTCAAGTGTTCTGGGACATACCTTCTACGCTGCGGATTTCCGATTCGTGTCACCGCCGTGACAAGTGGCTCGCTCGATCGGCCGAGCGCCGCTGTCGCAGTCAAGTAGTTAAGTTTCTTTCCATGAGAAGGTTGCTCGCATTCGTCCTCGCGGTAGCCGTGGGGATGCTGGCCGCGCCGGTCCCGGCTCAGGCGGCCGGCACCCCGCCGCAGATCTACGGGGCTTGGCACTGCAGCGACGACGCCTGCATCTGGGGCACTGTCCGCACGGTCGCCGAGTTCGATTCGAAGAACCATTGGCTGATCGACCGGGGAGACGGGCGGCCCAGCGTCAACCTGGTGGTCCTGAGCTTCGTCGAGCCGCTCAAGCTCCTGCATCAGACGACCGACACGGCCACGCTGAACGGCGTACCTCGGGGGATGACGCCGGAGATCGTCAACTACTTCACCTCGCGCGGCGTACGCGTGATGCTGTCCATCGGCGGGATCACCTACACCGACGAATGGGACGCGGCGCTGGCCGAGAACGGCACGCTGCTCGGGCAGCGGGCGGCGGCGGTGGCGACCCAGCTCGGCGTCGGCATCGAGATCGACTACGAGCAGAACTCCAACCCGAACCTCAGCCAGCTGCAGAACTTCATCACGGCGTACCGGGCGGTGCATCCGTACAACGCGGCCGGGACCGATCCGACCGCCCGGCTGACCATCGACACGGCCGCTGGGGACCGCTGGCTGATCGACATCAACCGCAAGGCGACCGCGGACTGGCTGCGGACCGACACTCCAGTGCTGGACTACGCCAACGCCATGGTGCCGGCCCGTCAGCCGTCGACCTCCAGCGCGATCGCCAACTGGCAGGAGCACCTCGACGGCAAGCCGACCTATTCGCCGCCGGTGCTCCCGCTGGCTCCGGCGAAGTTCACCGGTGGTCTCTACGTCGCCGAGGGGAGCAAGGTCCGGCCGGAGTGCACCAACTTCGCCGGCTCGCTGCAGAACAGCACCGGCTCGTGGCTGACCGCGGCCGCCCCGAACGGGGCCGGAACGACCGCCGGTCTCCTCGGGTACATGTTCTGGGCCGCCGAGAAGCCATCGACGCGGGGCGTCACGACTCAGCCGCCGAACACGTGCGAGGGCGGGATGGGCGCGGGGGCGACCTTCTATGCGATCCCGATCCCTATGCCAGCCCTGCGACAGAGTTGAGCTGGGAGTTCTCGCCGGGCCGTCACGGGGGCGGCCCGGCATTATGCACCATTCCATTCGGTGGTGCGCGCCATACCCCCGAGTCCGAGGCCGACATCTCGCCGCCTAGCATCCACCCATGGCACCTGGAGATGGGAAAACGCAGGTGACGGGGAGCGTTCTCGACGAGATCATCGCCGGCGTCCGGGAGGACGTCGAGGCACGTCAGCATGAGGTTCCGCTGGAGGAGATCCGGCGGCGGGCGGAAGCGGCACGGGCGCCGCTCGACGCGTACGCCGCACTCCGCCGACCCGGCGTGGGCGTCATCGCGGAGGTGAAGCGGTCGTCGCCGTCCAAGGGGGCGCTCGCTGAGATCCCCGACCCGGCCGAGCTGGCCGGTGAGTACGCCGCCGGCGGCGCACGCTGTGTCAGCGTGCTCACCGAGGGCCGCTGGTTCGGCGGTTCGCTGGACGACTTGGCGGCCGTCCGGGCCACGATCGACATCCCGGTGCTGCGCAAGGACTTCATCGTCTCCACGTACCAGGTGCACGAGGCGCGGGCGTTCGGCGCCGACCTCGTCCTGCTGATCGTGGCCGCGCTGGACCAGAAGGTGCTGGTCGGGCTGCTGGAGCGGATCGAGTCTCTCGGGATGACCGCCCTCGTGGAGGTGCACACCGAGGAGGAGGCCGACCGCGCGCTCGAAGCCGGGGCCCGCGTCATCGGTGTCAACGCCCGGGACCTGCGTACGCTGGAGGTCGACCGTTCGGTGTTCGAGCGGATCGCGCCCGGCCTGCCGAATCACGTCGTCAAGATCGCCGAGTCGGGCGTACGCGGCCCGCTGGACCTGATCCGATACGCGAGCGCCGGCGCCGATGCCGTCCTCGTCGGGGAGGGCCTCGTCACGCAGAAGAGCCCGCGGGAAGCGGTGGCCGAACTGGTCAACGCCGGTAACCACCCGGCGACGCCGCGCCCCGCCCGCTAACCGGCAGACCTGCGTTGGTCATGGAGTTTCCGGTGTCGACACGCCGTCCACACCACAGTCAACTCCATGATCAACGGGATGGGGGTAAGTAGAGATGCAGCCCGATGAGCGGGGGCACTTCGGCCCGTATGGCGGCCGTTTCGTGCCGGAGGCGCTGGTCGCCGCCCTGGACGAACTGGACGCGCACTATCGCAAGGCGATGGCCGACCCTGAGTTCACCGGGGAGTTCGACCGGATGCTCCGCGAGTACGCCGGCACGCCGTCGCTGTTGTTCGACGCCACCCGGCTGTCGAAGCAGGCGGGCGCCCGCATCCTGCTCAAGCGGGAGGACCTCAACCACACCGGCGCGCACAAGGTACGCAACGTGCTCGGGCAGGCGCTGCTCACCAAGCGGATGGGCAAGCCACGGGTGATCGCGGAGACGGGCGCGGGCCAGCACGGCGTCGCGAGCGCCACCGCGGCGGCGTACCTCGATCTCGAATGCGTCGTCTACATGGGCGAGGTCGACACCGAGCGGCAGGCGCTGAACGTCGCGCGGATGAAGATGCTCGGCGCGACCGTCATCCCGGTGACGCACGGGTCGCGGACGCTCAAGGACGCCATCAACGAGGCGCTGCGCGACTGGGTGACCAATGTGGACTCCACCCACTACCTGCTCGGCACGGCCGCCGGGCCGCATCCGTTCCCCGCGATGGTGCGTGACTTCGTCAGCGGCATCGGCGTCGAGGCCCGGGAGCAGTGCCTCGCACTGACCGGTGCGCTGCCGGACGCGGTCGCGGCCTGCATCGGCGGCGGCTCGAACGCCATCGGCGCGTTCCACGCGTTCATCCCGGACGAGTCGGTCCGCCTCTACGGCTTCGAGGCCGGCGGCGACGGGTTCGAGACGGGGCGGCACGCGGCGAGCATCACCGCCGGCGAGACCGGCGTCCTGCACGGCGCCCGCACCTACCTGCTGCAGGACGAGGACGGGCAGACCATCGAGTCGCACTCGATCTCGGCCGGGCTGGACTACCCGGCGGTCGGGCCGGAGCACGCCTGGCTGAACGACACCGGCCGGGCGATCTACGAGCCGGTGACCGACGCCGAGGCGATGGACGCGTTCGCGCTGCTCTGCCGGACCGAGGGGATCATCCCGGCGATCGAGAGCGCGCACGCGCTCGCCGGTGCGCTGCGGATCGCCCCCACCTTGTCGGCCGAGCTGGGCCGGCCCGCCACGATCGTCGTCAACCTCTCCGGACGCGGCGACAAGGACATGCACACCGCCGGGGCGTACTTCGGCCTGTTCACCGGGGAGACGGTGTGAGCCTCTTCGACAAGGCCCTGGCTGAGGGTCGCCCGGCGCTCGTCGGCTACCTGCCGGCGGGCTTCCCGACGGTCCAGGGCGGCATCGACGCCGTCCACGCCCTGATCGACTCCGGCGTGGACCTCGTCGAGGTCGGCCTGCCCTACTCCGATCCGGTCATGGACGGACCGGTGATCCAGCGGGCCACCGAGCGAGCGCTCGCGAGCGGTGTGCGTACCAAAGATGTGCTGGCCACGGTCGAGGCCGTGACCGGCAAGGGCGTGCCGGTGGTCGTGATGACCTACTGGAACCCCGTGGATCGATACGGCGTCGACGCCTTCGCGCGCGACCTGGCCGCGGCGGGCGGCGCGGGCCTGATCACCCCGGACCTGATCCCGGACGAGGCCGAGGACTGGCTGGCCGCCTCCGACGAGCACAAGCTCGACCGGATCTTCCTGGTCTCGCCCTCGTCGACCGACGCGCGCATCGCGATGACCGTCGCCCACTGCCGTGGGTTCGTCTACGCCACCGCGGTCATGGGCGTCACGGGGGCGCGCGACGCCGTCTCGGACGCGGCTCCCGAGCTGGTCGCGCGGGTCAAGGCGGCCAACTCTCCGGTGCCGGTCGGGGTGGGCCTGGGGGTACGCGACGGGGCGCAGGCCGCGCAGGTCGGCCGGTACGCCGACGGCGTGATCGTGGGCAGCGCCCTGGTGAAGGCGGTGGCCGACGACCCGACCCTGGCTTCGCTGCGCGCCCTGACCGTGGAGCTGGCGGCAGGCGTCCGGTCCGCACGCGCGTCGTGAGCCGCCGTGGGCTCGGCGAGCCGTTGCCGGTTCACGACCTGGCCGACCGGTACGCCAAATGGCACGCCGAGAAGGTCTACGAGTGGGAGGCCGGGCGGCCGACGTATCGGCTGACCGGCCCGGACGACTCCGTCCGGTACGTCAAGCTCACCCCTTCGACGGGGCGGCTGCACGACGAGGCCCTGCGTACGCGCTGGGCCCTGCCGTGGGTCCGGGTCCCCGAAGTGGTGGAGTTCGGCAGCGACGGCGACCACGACTGGCTCATGACCACCGAACTGTCCGGAGTGGACGCTTCGACGCATCCGCTGCGGGCGGCCGACCCGGTCGCGTTGGTGACGGCGTTCGCCCAGGGCCTACGGTTCTTCCACGACACCGTGCCGGTGGACGAGTGCCCGTTCTGGTTCCCCGACCTGCCGCCCGACGCCGACCTCGTCGTCTGCCACGGGGACTACGTCCTGCCGAACGCGTTCCTCACCGGCGACGTCGTCACCGGGTACATCGACCTCGGCGACCTCTGCGTCGCCGACCGGTGGCTGGACCTGGCCGTCGCGCTGAACAGCCTGGAACAGCCGTACAACATGGGGCCCGGGTACGCCGACGCCTTCCTCTCGGCGTACGGGGTCTCGCCGGACCCTGAGCGGGCCGCTCGGTACCTCGCTCTCTACGACGCTCGCTGACCGCTCGCCTACCCCGCGTTCTCTGCCTTCTCTGCGCGATCATGAACTATCGGTCGTGATCAACCGGTGTGTCGTGTCCCCAGCACCCTGATCGACTCCGTCCGGCCCTGATCAACTCGGCGCGGCCGGATGGGCGTGACCGGATCAAGTCAGCGCGGCCGGATGGGCGCGACCGGATCAAGTCAGCGCGGCCGGATCTGCTCAGCGCGCCGGGTCGGGCTCGGACGCCGAGCGTCCGGCTGGATGGCAGGCTGGGGGCGTGGCCCGTCTGCTCGTCGTGCATCATACGACCTCACCCGTCCTGCAGGAGATGCTCGAAGCCGTGCTCGGCGGGGCGCGTACGGATGAGATCGAGGGCGTCGAGGTGGTGACCCGGCCGGCGTTGGCCGCGACCGTCCCCGATCTGCTGGCCGCTGACGCGGTGCTGCTCGGCACCCCGGCGAACATCGGGTACATGTCGGGTGCGCTCAAGCATTTCTTCGACACGGTCTACTACCCGTGCCTCACCGACAAGGTCGGGCTGGCGTACGGGCTCTATGTGCACGGCAACAACGACACCTCCGGAGCGGTGCGGGCGGTGGAGACCATCGCAGGCGGCATGTCCTGGGCGCGTACGCGGGAACCGGTGGCCGTCGTGGGTGCGCTCGGACCGGCCGATCGGGAGGCGCTGTGGGACCTCGGCGCGGTCACGGCGTACTCCGCGAGTTTGACCTCAACCTGACTTGACGTGGTCTGATCGGCCCATGGGGTTCGAAGGGATGCGGGTCGTGCTCACCGGCGGTGGACGTGGACTGGGACGACGGCTGGCGGGGGAGTTCGCTCAGCGGGGCGCGCACGTGTTCGTGTCGGCGCGGGACGAGGCGGCGGCGAAGGAGACCGTCCGCGGGATCGAATGGGCGGCCGTGGGCTCGGCGTCGGCGTACGCCTGCGATCTGGCGCAGCCGGCCTCGGTCGCCGAGTTCGCCCAGACGGTGTCGGCTCGGACCGATCGGGTCGACGTGCTGATCAACAACGGGGCGGCGTATCTGGAGGGCCCGGCGGACGACGAGCGGATCGCCGAGACGGTGCAGGGTGCGGCGACCGGAACGATCCTGCTCACGGAGAAGTTGCTGCCGCTCCTTCGGCGGTCCGACCGGCCGGACGTCGTGAACGTCGTGTCCGCCGCCGGGGAACCTGGCCACCATCGGTCGCCCGCCCATCCCGCGTTCTACGCCGCCAAGCACGCCCAGGCCGGGTACGCCGAGATCCTCTCCCATCGCCTGCGGCCCGAGGGGATTCGGGTTGTTTCCCTTTTCCCACCCGATTTCGTGCAGGACGGCCCGCGTACGGCGGGTTCTCCGCTGACCGCGGCGTCCGTCGCCGATTGCGTGCTTTTCGCGGTGGGCCCGCCCAGGGACTGCTTCCTGCGTGAGTTCCGCTTCGAGCAACTCTGAGCCGCTATGTATTTCGGCGCACGGACGGTAGCGTGTGCCCGTGAACCTCGCCGCTGAGCTGACCCAGAGCCTGTCGAGTCAGGTGCTGGCGTCGATCCCGAGCCCTTCCGTCGCCGTGTGGAAGGTCGGGCCGATCCCGATCCGGGCCTACGCGCTGTGCATCATCGTGGGCATCATCGCCGCCGCGGTCATCTCCGACTACCGCATGCGGCGTCGCGGCGCTCCGCGCTGGGCGATCCTCGACATCGCGGTCTACGCCGTCCCGTTCGGCATCATCGGCGGCCGGATCTACCACGTGATCACCTCGCCGGAGGCGTACTTCGGCGACGGCGGTGAGCCGATCAAGGCGCTCTACATCTGGGAGGGCGGCCTCGGCATCTGGGGCGCGATCGCGCTGGGCGCGCTCGGGGCCTGGCTGGCCTGCAAGCAGATGGGCCTGCCGCTGGCCCTGGTCGCCGACAGCATGGCGGTGGGTCTGCCGGTCGGACAGGCGATCGGCCGCCTCGGCAACTGGTTCAACAACGAGCTTTACGGCGGCCCCACCGACACTCCGTGGGGTCTGGAAGTCCACAAGATGGACCCGAACAACCAGGGGCACGCCCTCGTCGGGCCGGACGGCAAGCCGGTCCTGCTGGAGGGCCTCTACCAGCCGACGTTCCTCTACGAGCTGATCTGGAACCTGCTGGTCGCGGTCTTCGTCTACCTCGCCGACCGCCGGTTCAAGTTCGGCCGCGGCCGGGCGTTCGCGCTCTACGTGATGGCGTACACGGCCGGCCGGGGCGTCATCGAGACGATCCGCACCGACGAGGCGAACCACTTCTACGGCATCCGCCTCAACGTCTGGACCTCGATCATCGTCTTCCTCGGCGCGCTGATCTTCTTCCTGCTGCGCAAGGGCCCGCAGGAGTTCGTGATCCCGGCGGCCGACGGCGGCAAGGGCTTCCAGGTCGTGACCGAGGCCGAGTACGACGCCTTCACCGCCTCCGGCGCCCGCCCGGACGCGCCCGCCCAGCCGGACGCCGAATCCGACGACGCGGACGGACCTGACGACGCGGACAGACCCGACGACGCCGACGAAGCCGCGGAGGCAGACTCGGCAACGGCCCAGGAGAAGCAGGAACAAAAGCAGAAGGGCTGAGGTCCGCATGGGGCAGGCGGTGGTGGTCGGAGCCGGCGTTGGCGGGCTCGCCGCCGCCGGAGCGCTGGCTCGCAACGGGTGGCGCGTCACCCTGCTGGAACGCAACGATCGGCTGCGCGCTGATCCGGCCGCGGTGTTGTTGTGGCCCAACGGCGTACGGGCGCTGCGGGCGCTCGGCCTCGCCGACGGGCTCGACTCCATCGCGACCCCGGTCCCGCCCAGCGGCATCCGGCGCGCCGACGGCAGCTGGCTCGTCCAGCCGGGGGCGGCGGCCGCGCTTTCACCCCGGTCTGCGCCGGTCGTGGTGCACAGCGAAGACCTGCACGACGCGCTGATCGCGCGGCTCACCGCCACGGTCGACGTGCGTACCGGGATCTCGGTGCGGCAGGCCCGCGTCACGCCCAGGGACCGGCCCAGCGTCACCGACGGTCGCGCCACGTGGGAGGCCGATCTGCTCGTCGGCGCCGACGGGGTCCAGTCCGTCGTCCGGCGCGCGGTCTCGCCGGAGTCCAGCGTGATCAGCAGCGGGTACGCCGCCTGGCGGGCCGTCATCCCCTGGTATCGAGCGCCCCACCTGGCCACGGATGTGGCCCTGGGTGCGGAGATCCTCGGCGGCGACTACCGGTTCTTCGCGGCGTCCCTCGGCGAGCGAGGGTCGGCCGGGGCGTCCACCCGCGGCGGCATCTACTGGCAGGCCACCGTCGCCGGAGCGGCCCGGCCGGAGGCTCCGGCCACCCAGCTGGCCCTGTTGCGGCGCTGGTTCGAGCGGTGGCCGGCGCCGGTCGGCGACCTGCTCGGCGCGACCGAGCCCGACGACCTCGTGCAACACGACGTACGCGAGATCAACCCGGCGCTGACCGAGTTCGGCACGCCCAGCACCACCGGTGGTGTGGCGCTCATCGGTGACGCCGCCCACGGCATGGCTCACCACCTGGCGCAGGGCGCCTGTCTGGCCTTCGAGGACGTGGCGACGCTGGTCGCCCTGGCCAACCAGACGCAACCGGGGGACGGCCTGCGGGCTGCTGTGCTGGCGTATTCGAAGGCCCGGGTGCCGCGGTCGGCGGCCGTGGCCCGGCAGACCAAGCGGGTGGCCGCCGTGCTCGCGCCGCGCGGCCGGTTCGGTACGCGAGCCCGGGACGCCGCGTTCGGCGTGCTCTCGACGCGGGTGCTGGATCGCGCCCGGGCCGAGGCCGCCAACTGGTTCCCGCCCAACTGAGACTCGTCCCGCACGAATGAGCGCTGGATCAGGGTTCTCGGTCGAAGCTTGCCTGACCGCACTCCTGGCGGCTCGCCCAAGAGGCTCCCCGGCAAGATTCGACCCGGATCCCTGATCCAGCGCCTTAGGAGCGTGCGAGGTCAGACGGACGGGGTCTGCGGCGGTTCGCCCTTGAGGTGGGTCGAGACCTTCGTCATCTCGGCCTCGCCCTTGGTGAGCATCCGCTCCCAGCGTTCGCGCATCGGCTGGATGAGACCGCCGCCGACGCCGACCACCAGGATGCCGCCGATCGTCGCCAGGATCGTGATGAGCACCGGCATCGTGACGGTGGTCGCGACCCCGATCTGGTTGAGCGCGGCGATCGCGCCGAGGACGATGATCGCGATCTGGGCCGCCCGGCCCAGGCCCCTGCCGTAGGAGAGCTGCGACAGGGCGTTGCGGATGATGTCGTAGACCGCGCCCGCGATGGCGATCGCCACGACCAGGATCACGCAGGCCACGATGAGGCGCGGGATCCAGGCGATGATCGAGTCGATCAGGTCGCTGATCGCGTTCGGCCCGAAGACGCCGAAGGCCAGCTGCAGTGTGATCAGCAGCAGGATGTACCGGACGATCCGGCCGACCAGCGCGCTCGGCGCGTACTTGCCGGTCCAGCGGCGCAACCCGGTCCGCTCGGCGAGCCGGTCGAAGCCGACCTTCGCCAGCAGCCGGCTCACCGCGGAGTCGACCGCGCGGGCGATGAGCCAGCCGACGAACAGAATGACCAGGAACACAATGCACTTCAGCGCTGCGTTGCCGACGGTCGCCAGCCATTGCTGCAGGGTGTCGGAAATGCTCGTGCTCGTCCCGGCTACGCCGCTCAGCGGTGCACCGGCGCGGATGATGCTCCCCATCGCGTCCTGCCTTCCTCCAGATGGACAGTGGACGGCAATGACGCACCAGAGCTGCCGTCAATCGCACATTAATCCGGAATATGGCATTTGTTTGGCAAAAGACGTGAATAACCTGCCATCTCAGCTTGTGGACATGTGATCTATCTGTGTCTGGCGGAATGACGGGGGAGTTAACGTAGACTCACTTTCACTCCCCGTACGGGGCGAGCAACACTTGCCACAGGTGGCAACCTTGCCGCATGGCTGACCGGCGATCCCGGTCGGCGACCGTAACGGGATTCTTCCCCCAGGGCCGATGTCGTCCCGATGACCCACATGAGCGAGCGGGCGTTTCACGCATCCAGATCTCGCGACGACGACAGGAGGCCGGTGTGGCATACCCGTACCCCCAGGGCCTTTACGATCCGGCCAACGAGAAGGACGCCTGCGGCGTCGCCTTCGTCGCCGACCTCCATGGCCGCCGCGCACACGACGTCGTGGCCAAGGGCTTGGCCGCCCTGTGCCGGCTGGATCATCGAGGAGCCCGCGGCGCCGAGCCGGAGACGGGGGACGGCGCCGGGATCATGATCCAGATCCCGGACGAGTTCTACCGGGCGGTGCTCGCCGACGAGGGCGCCGCGTTCGAACTGCCCCCCGCCGGGCAGTACGTCACCGGTCTCGTCTTCCTGCCGACCAACGGCGCGGACGAGGCACGCGCACTGACCGTGCTGGAGAAGTACGCCCTCGTTGAGGGCGCGGAGATCATCGGCTGGCGCGACGTCCCGGTACGCCCCCGTGGCCTGGGCGCGACAGCCGAGCGGGCCCGGCCCCGGATCCGCCAGGTGTTCCTGAAGGCGCACAGCCTCGCCGCGCCGCACCGGCCGCTGGACGGGCTGGAGCTGGAGCGCGTCGCGTACTGCGTGCGCAAGCAGACCGAGCGCGAGTCGTTCGAGCGCGGCGTCCCGCTGTACTTCCCGTCGCTGTCCGGCCGGACCGTGGTCTACAAGGGCATGCTCACGCCCGAGCAGCTCACGACGTTCTTCCCGGACCTCGCCGACGAGCGGGTGATCAGCGCCATCGCGCTGGTGCACTCGCGCTTCTCGACGAACACCTTCCCGAGCTGGCCGTTGGCGCACCCGTACCGGTTCATCGCGCACAACGGTGAGATCAACACCATCCGGGGCAACAAGAACTGGATGCAGGCCCGGGAGTCGCTGCTGGCCAGCCCGTTGATCCCGGGCAACCTCAAGCGCCTGTTCCCGATCTGCACGCCCGACGGCTCGGACTCGGCGAACTTCGACGAGGTCTTGGAGCTGCTGCACCTGACCGGGCGCAGCCTGCCGCACGCCGTGCTGATGATGATCCCCGAGGCGTGGGAGAACGACGCCAACCTCGCGGGCACCCCGGAGGGCGCCGCCCGCAAGGCGTTCTACCAGTTCCACGCGAGCCTGATGGAGCCGTGGGACGGCCCGGCCGACGTGGCCTTCTGCGACGGCACGGTGGTCGGCTCGGTGCTGGACCGCAACGGCCTGCGCCCCGGCCGCTGGTCGCTGACCAGCGACGGACTGGTGGTGCTGGGCAGCGAGTCCGGCATGCTCGACCTCGACCCGGCGACCGTGGTCGCCAAGGGCCGCGTGCAGCCGGGCCGGATGTTCCTGGTGGACACCGCGGCCGGCCGGATCATCGGCGACGAGGAGATCAAGAGCGAGCTGGCCGCGGCCGCCCCGTACGCGGAGTGGCTGCACGGCGGCCTGATCCACCTGGAGTCGCTGCCCGAGCGGGCGCACATCGTCTACACGCACGACTCGGTGCAGCGCCGCCAGCAGACCTTCGGCTACACCGAGGAGGAGCTGAAGATCCTCATCGGGCCGATGTCGCGGGCCGGGGCCGAGCCGCTGGGCTCGATGGGCACCGACACCCCGATCTCGCCGCTGTCGACCCGGCCGCGACTGCTCTACGACTACTTCCACCAGCTGTTCGCGCAGGTGACGAACCCGCCGCTGGACGCCATCCGCGAGGAGATGGTGACCAGCCTGGCCGGCACCATCGGGCCGGAGGGCAACCTGCTCGATCCGGGCCCGGCGAGCTGTCGCCAGATCGTGCTGCCGTTCCCGGTCATCGATAACGACGAGCTGGCCAAGATCCTGTCCATCGACGAGGACGGGGACATGCCGGGCTACAAGGCCGTCCGGGTGTCCGGCCTCTACCCGCTGCGGGACGGCGCGGCCGGGCTCAAGGCGCGGCTGACCGAGATCTGCCGCCACGTCTCGGAGGCGATCGAGGACGGCGTACGCATCCTCGTGCTGTCCGACCGGGACTCCACCGCCGATCTCGCGCCCATCCCGTCGCTGCTGCTCACGGCGGCCGTGCATCAGCACCTGATCCGGGAGCAGACGCGTACGCAGGTCGCGCTGATCATCGAGTCCGGCGACTGCCGCGAGGTGCACCACGCCGCGGTGCTGATCGGCTACGGCGCGGCGGCGGTCAACCCGTACCTGGCGTTCGAGAGCGCCGAGGACCTGATCCGCGAGGGCGCCCTGCCGGGTGTCACGCCGGAGAAGGCGATCCGCAACTACGTCAAGGCGCTCGGCAAGGGCGTCCAGAAGATCATGTCGAAGATGGGCATCTCGACGGTCTCGTCCTACTGCGGCGCCCAGGTCTTCGAGGCGGTCGGCCTCGACTCCCGGCTGGTCGACCGCTATTTCACCAGCACCTCGTCGAAGATCGGCGGCATCGGGCTCGCCGAGATCCACGCCGAGGTCGCCGCCCGCCACTCGGTCGCGTACCCGTTGAACGTCGCGGAGCAGGCGCACCGCCGACTGGAAGTGGGCGGCGAGTATCAGTGGCGGCGCGAGGGTGAGCTGCACCTGTTCAACCCGGAGACCGTCTTCTTGCTTCAACATGCCACTCGCTCGAAGCAAGAAGACGTCTTCCGTGACTACACCCGGAAAGTGGACGAGCTCGCGACCCAAGGAGGCTCGTTGCGTGGGCTGTTCGCCTTCGCCGAGCGGCAGCCGATCCCGATCGAGGAGGTCGAGCCGGTCGAGGCGATCGTGAAGCGGTTCGCCACCGGCGCGATGAGCTACGGCTCGATCTCGGCCGAGGCGCACGAGACGCTCGCGATCGCGATGAACAACCTCGGCGCCAAGTCCAACACGGGCGAGGGCGGCGAGGACGTCGAGCGGCTCTACGACCCGGCCCGGCGCTCGTCGGTCAAGCAGATCGCCTCCGGCCGGTTCGGCGTGACCACCGAGTACCTGGTCAACGCGGACGACCTGCAGATCAAGATGGCGCAGGGGGCCAAGCCCGGCGAGGGCGGCCAGCTGCCCGGCAACAAGGTGTGGCCGTGGATCGCCAAGACCCGGCACGCCACCGCGGGCGTCGGGCTGATCTCGCCGCCGCCGCACCACGACATCTACTCGATCGAAGACCTCGCGCAGCTCGTCTTCGACCTCAAGAGCGTCAACCCGGCCTCGCGGGTCCACGTCAAGCTGGTCAGCGAGAGCGGCGTCGGCACCGTCGCCGCGGGCGTCGCCAAGCTCAAGGCCGACGTCATCCTCATCTCGGGCCACGACGGCGGCACCGGCGCGTCACCGCTCAACAGCCTCAAACACGCTGGTACGCCATGGGAGCTGGGCCTCGCGGAGACGCAGCAGACGCTGCTCCTGAACGGGCTGCGCGACCGGGTGACGGTGCAGGTCGACGGCCAGCTGAAGACCGGCCGTGACGTGGTGGTCGCCGCGCTGCTCGGGGCGGAGGAGTTCGGCTTCGCGACCGCGCCGCTGATCGTCGCGGGCTGCGTGATGATGCGCGTCTGCCACCTGGACACCTGCCCGGTCGGCATCGCGACGCAGAACCCGCGGCTGCGCGAGCGGTTCACCGGCAAGCCGGAGTTCGTCGAGAACTTCTTCCTGTTCCTCGCCCAGGAGGTCCGGGAGCACCTGGCCGCGCTGGGCCTGCGCAGCGTCGACGAGGCCGTCGGCCGGGTCGACCTGCTGAACTTCACCCCGGCGGTGGACCACTGGAAGGGGCACGGTCTCGACCTGACCGCCGTCCTGCACCAGCCGTCGCTTCCGGTCGGGGCCGCCCTGCGCAAGACCCGCGACCAGGACCACCAGCTGGAGAAGTCGCTGGACAACGCGTTGCTGGAACTCGCGGCGCCGGCGTTGGAGAGCGGCGCGCCGGTCGAGGCGACCGTCACCGTCCGCAACGAGCACCGCAGTGTCGGCGCGATGCTGGGCGGCGAGGTGGTCCGGCGGTACCGGGGCAAGGGCCTGCCCGACGGCACCATCGACTTCACCCTGGTCGGCACGGCCGGGCAGTCGTTCGGCGCGTTCGTGCCCCGCGGGGTGACCTTGCGGCTGCTCGGCGACGCCAACGACTACGTCGGCAAGGGCCTGTCCGGCGGTCGCCTGATCGTCCGGCCGCACTCGTCGGCGCCGTTCGCCGCCGAGGCCAACGTCATCGCGGGCAACACCGTGCTCTATGGCGCGACCTCGGGTGAGGTGTTCCTGCGCGGGCAGGCCGGCCAGCGATTCGCCGTACGCAACTCCGGCGCGACCGCCGTGGTCGAGGGCGTCGGCGACCACGGCTGCGAGTACATGACCGGCGGCACGGTCGTCGTGCTCGGCCCGACCGGGCGCAACTTCGCCGCCGGCATGAGCGGCGGGCAGGCGTACCTGCTCGACCTGGACACCGACCTGGTCAACCGGGATCTGGTCGACCTCGACCCGGTGACCGGGGCGGCGGCCGCCACGCTGCGGGACGTCGTCGCGAAGCACTACGCGGAGACCGGGTCGACGGTGGCCGAGAAGCTGCTGGGCGACTGGGACGCCGCGATCACCCGGTTCACCGCGGTGATCCCCCGGGACTACAAGAAGGTATTGGAAGTCATGCGGGCCGCCGAGGCTGCCGGTCGCGACGTGGATGCGGCTGTCATGGAGGTCTCCCGTGCCTGATCCCAATGGTTTCCTGCGATACGGCCGGCGGCTGCCGGCCCGTCGCCCCGTCCCGGTCCGGATCATGGACTGGCGGGAGGTCTACCCGCCGGCCGGCGAGGAGCTGGTCCGCGAGCAGGCCACCCGCTGCATGGACTGCGGCATCCCGTTCTGCCACGACGGCTGCCCGCTCGGCAACCGGATCCCCGACTGGAACGACCTGGTCCGGACGGGATCGTGGGCGTCGGCGATCGAGTCCCTGCACGCCACCAACAACTTCCCGGAGTTCACCGGGCGGCTGTGCCCCGCTCCGTGCGAGGCGGCGTGCGTACTCGGGATCGGGGATGCCCCCGTCGCGATCAAGCAGGTCGAGGTGTCCATCATCGACCAGGCGTTCGCCGACGGCACGGTCGTCGCGCAGCCGGCGCCGGTGTCGTCGGGCAAGTCGGTCGCGGTGGTCGGCTCCGGCCCGGCCGGGCTGGCCGCCGCTCAGCAGCTCGCCCGCGCCGGACACCAGGTGACCGTCTACGAGCGGGACGAGAAGGTCGGCGGCCTGCTGCGATTCGGCATCCCGGACTTCAAGCTGGAGAAGCACCACATCGACCGCCGCGCCGCGCAGCTGGCCGAGGAAGGCGTCGAGTTCCGGACCGGGGTGAACGTCGGCGTCGACGTCTCGGCCGCCGACCTGCGCGCGCAGCACGACGCGGTCCTGCTGGCGACGGGCGCGCTGGCCGGGCGGGACACCCCGGAGACGCCGGGGCGGGCGCTGCGTGGCGTGCACCTCGCGATGGATCACCTGGTGCAGAGCAACCGGTTGGTCGAGGGCGGAACCGTGCCGGAGATCACCGCCGAGGGCAAGCACGTGATCATCATCGGTGGCGGCGACACCGGTGCGGACTGCCTCGGCGTCGCGCACCGGCAGAACGCCGCCTCGGTGACCCAGCTCGACCGGTACCCGCTGCCGCCGAACTCCCGCGAGGACGAGCGGGACCCGTGGCCGACCTGGCCCTGGATCCTGCGGAACTACCCGGCTCACGAGGAGGGCGGCGAGCGCGTCTTCTCCGTGGCGGTCCAGCGGTTCGTCGACGACGGCCAGGGCAATGTCCGCGCCATCGTGCTCACCGACGTGACGGTGCAGCGGATCAACGGGCGCGGTGTCGTGACGGTCGTCCCGGGCAGCGAACGGGAGATCCCGGCCGACCTGGTGCTGCTCGCGATCGGCTTCGAGGGCACCGACGCGTACGCCGCGTTGGAGCAGCTGGAACTGCCGGCGCGGGGGACCGTCGCGGTCGACGCCGCCTGGCAGACCAGTACGCCCGGCGTCTTCGCCGCCGGTGACGTGCACAAGGGAGCGTCGCTGATCGTGTGGGCCATCGCGGAAGGGCGCTCCGCCGCCGCCGCGATCCACGCCTACCTGGGAGCCGAGGGCGCCCTGCCGGCCCCGGTACGCCCGTCGTCCCGGCCGCTCGCCGCCGCCTGAACAGCAGAAGAGGGGGTCCCGGCGCCGGGACCCCCTCTCTCCTGTTCTGGTTATAACAGGGCTGGCCAGTCGATCGACGTGTCGCCGGCCCCGACGGCCGGTCGGACGACATGTTTGCCGACGGTCGGCTCGACGATCGTCTTCTTGATCACCCAGTTGGTGGCCATCAGCTGGAAGCCCGCGCCGGTGGCGAACCGGGCCTTCGTCCAGTTGCCCACGCCGGTCTTCATGATCTTCGTCAGCTTGTACGCCTTCGCGAAGTCGCTCATCTTCTTGAGGAACGCCTCGGCTGTCCGCAGCAGCTTGGCCAGCTTGGCGGCGACCGTGGCACACCGGCCGGCGGCGACCGCGGACTCGGCCCATCCAGCGGCGGTGCCGGCCGCGACCGACGCGCCGAGGGTGATCCACGAGGAGGCCAGCGCCACGATGATCGTGACGATCAGCCAGGCGATCAACTCCTTGACGATGTCGACCACCAGCTCCTCGGCCTGCTCCGCGCCGATCGCGCACTGCTCGAGCATCTCGGCCGTGCCGTTGAAGTGCTCGACGATCTGGGCGAGGCTGGTCGCCAGCTCGCCGATCTCCCGGTTGAACGCGTTCGCGGCGTCACCCTCCCAGGCGGCGATCAGCCGGGCTCGCGCATCGGCCTCCTGGGTGATGAGCCCGTCGACCGTGGTCGCGGCCTGCTTCCACGCCTGGGCCTTGGCCCGCAACCCTTCGGGGTCGCCGGTGACCTGGTCGAGCGGGTGCGACAGGAAGTCGACGATCGGCTTGACGATGTGCAGCGCCGCCCCGGCCGGTGCCAGCCAGCCGTCGATGCGCATCGCACCGGATTCGGAACGCGCCATGATCACTTACCTCCGTATCGCTGGGCGGCGGCCAGGTCGGCCGAGCGGTAGGCGTCGCGAACCGCCTCCATCGCGTCGGCCAGCGCGTCGAAGACGGTCCGGCCGTCGGTCAGCACCTGGAGGCCGTCCTCACAGCGCTCGCTGTACTTCCCGGCGATGCCTTGCGACTCCTGGAGCAGCCCGAAGCTGTCACCGCTCACGTCGGCGTCGTTCAGCCCCTGCTTGGCCCGGTCGAACCCGTCGGCGATCTGCGTCGCCGCCTGCCGGTAGCCGTCCAGGGCCTGTAAGGCGATCTTGGTGGTATCCACTCCTGCGTTCCCTCCCCATGGAACCCCGCCTGGCGGCGCGTCACCCTCCCAGTGCGCGCAGCACGACGGACGATTGTTTCTTCAGCAGATTGACGACGCCGGTGGAGCCGTCGGCGTAACGCAGCTCCAGGCGGCCCCGCCGCATCAGGCCCTTCGGCGCCGGTCGGGCGCCCACGACAGCGGTCCGCGGCAGCGACCCGACCAGATCGAACTTGTAGCTGCCGGGGCCGAGCAGCTCACCGCGCGCGATGATGACGCGCTTGTCGGTGAGCACCAGCTTGGCCCAGCTCGCCTCGTGGATCAGGTCGTGCAGCGTGTGCGCCAGCGAGTTGGGCGGCCCCGAGACCGAGCGGCCCCAGAACGCGCGCCGCATCAGCTGGGTGTTCTCGCCGACCAGCCCGAGAGTGAGCAGCCGGATGACGAAGTTGCCCAGCTCCGGGCCGACCCGGACCGGTCCGGTGGCTCCGGGGTCGGAGGACGTGATGATCGCGGCGACCGCCAACTCCTCGCCCGGCGCGAGGATCGGAGCCACGTCACGGGCCATCGTCGCGGTGATGTCGTCGGGCACAACGGGAATCTTGGCATGGTTCGGCCCGGGTGGCTATGGTGCCTCCGCGCCCTGTGGATAACTCTGGGGCGGGTTTGGACACCGGGGAGGCGGCCATGGCCGGCATGAACAATTTGGATGGTCTCGCGCACTACGCACTGGACCAGGTGGACCGGCTGCGCCGGGCCCAGGAGCGGCTCGAGCAGGCCAGCGCCGAGGGCCGGTCGCCCGACGGACTGGTCGTCGCGCGTACCGGGGCCGGCGGGATGCTGCGCGATCTGCGGATCGACGAGTCGGCCCTGCGCAGCGGCGCCGATCGGCTCTCGCATGCGGTGACGGCGGCGATCACGGCCGCTCAGGCGGCGTACAACGAGCAGGCCGAGGACATCATGGGCGGCGAGATGGGCATGCGGCCCAGCGAGGGCAGCGAGTTCGACCGCGGGATCGCCCGCATCGACGAGCTGACCGAGCAGCTCGAAGACCTGACGCGCCGGATGGACCGCTGACGTCGCCGGCGGCGGCGCTCATGATGCGGGCGGGTTGAGCGTGTGCTCGTGCCCGACCACTTCGAACCCGGCCGCTCGGTACACGCCGACGGCCGGTTCGTTGTCGGCGGGCGGCAGCACGGCGACGGCGCTCGCGCCCAACCGGCGTAGTTCCTCGGCGGTGGCCAGGACGACGGCCCGCCCGTAACCGCGACGGCGGTAGCGGGGATGGGTGCCGACCGGTTCGAGCACGGCGCACCGGCCGGGCCCGGCGAACCAGCCGATGGCGGCCGCCGCAGCCGACCCGCCGGGCGTACGCACCAGAACGTCGACGGCGTAGCGACCGGCGGGCGAGGCATGCAGCTGCCGCCAGCGCGCCACCGTGAAGGTCGACCGCTGGAACGCGGAGCGCTGCACGTCCACCCGGGCCGCCGCGTCGGCCTCGCCGACGAGGACGTACGGGACGTCGACGGCGATCGGGCCCGACAGCGGCAGGACGAAGTGGGCCGCCGGCGACGGATCCTCCGTCCAGCCCGCCTGGAGCAGTGCGGTACGCACCCCCGACTCGGGCGCGAGCTCGACCGGCCCGCCGTCGCGGCGGATCTCGTCGACCACGGCGGTCAGCAGCTCCGGCTCGGCTTCCACCCGCGGCGCGAGCGTGATTCGGCGTCCCGGATCGTCGAAGAGTTCGACGGCGACCGGCCCGGTGGCGTCCGACCACAGCGCCAGCGCGGAGCGGACGGTGTCCTCCTCGAAGCGCAGGAACCAGCCGACGTCGCCGACGTGGAGCGAACTGGACGACCGGCCGGGCTTGGCCCACGCGCGCAGCGCGTCGAGCGCGAGGCCGCAGTCGTCGCGGCCCAGGGGTGTGCGCATCATGCCGCCGACGCTAGAAGGCGTGGGCAACGGACCGCATGCGAATATTCGATCTCTCTGCCCGGTTAGGCGCAGCGGACAACTAAGAATGCCGCAGGTGAACTAGCGTTAAAGGGTGTATCCCGGCTTCGTGGTTCGGGGGGTTGAGGGCTAGGCTCAGTCAACGTGACACGCCGCGCGAAAATCGTCTGCACCCTTGGCCCCGCGACCAGTAGCCCCGAGCGGCTCAAGGGCCTCATCGACGCGGGCATGAACGTCGCCCGCCTCAACTTCAGCCACGGCGACCACGCCGACCACGAGGCCGTCTACGAGCAGGTACGCCGCCAGGCGCGGGCCGCCGGCGCGGCGGTGGCCATCCTCGCCGACCTCCAGGGCCCGAAGATCCGGCTCGGCCGGTTCATCGACGGACCGCACGAGTGGCGTACCGGTGACACGGTCACGATCACCAGCGAGGAGATCGAGGGCACCGCCGACCGGGTCTCGTGCACCTACAAGAAGCTGCCCGAGGAAGTGCGGCCGGGCGACAAGCTGCTCATCGACGACGGCAAGGTGGCCGTCGAGGTGATCGCCGTCGACGGGCCCGACATCAAGTGCCGCGTCGTCGAGGGCGGCATGGTCTCCAACAACAAGGGCGTCTCGCTGCCGAACGTCGCGATCAGCGTCCCGGCACTGTCCGAGAAGGACACCGAGGACCTGCGGTTCGCGCTGCGGCTCGGCGTCGACTGGATCGCCCTGTCCTTCGTGCGTTCGCCCGAGGACATCAAGCTCGTCCACCAGATCATGGCGGAGGAGGACATCCACCGCCCGGTCATCGCGAAGGTGGAGAAGCCGGAAGCGGTCGCCAACCTCGAGGCGATCGTGGACGCGTTCGACGGCGTGATGGTGGCGCGCGGCGATCTCGGCGTGGAGATGCCGCTCGACCAGGTCCCGCTGGTGCAGAAGAAGGCCGTCCAGCTGTGCCGGGAGTTCGCCAAGCCGGTCATCGTGGCGACCCAGATGCTCGACTCGATGATCGAGAACTCGCGCCCGACCCGCGCCGAGGCCAGCGACGTCGCCAACGCCGTCCTCGACGGCGCGGACGCGGTGATGCTGTCCGGCGAGACCAGCGTCGGCAAGTACCCGGTGCTCACCGTCAGCACGATGGCGAAGATCATCACGACCACCGAGGCCGGCCAGGTCGGCGTGCCCCGGCTCCAGCACGACCCGCGTACGCGGGGTGGCGCGCTCACCGTGGCCGCCTCCAACATCGCCACCGCCGTCGGCGCCCGGGCCCTGGTCGCGTTCACGCAGACCGGCGACACCGTCCGCCGCCTCGCCCGGCTGCACTGCACGCTGCCGCTGCTGGCGTTCACGCCGGAGGAGCACGTCCGCAACCAGATGGCGCTGTCCTGGGGTGTCGAGACGTTCCTGGTGCCGTTCGTGCACCACACCGACGACATGTTCCGCCAGGTCGACCAGGCGCTGCTGGGCCTCGGCCGGGCCAAGCCGGGCGACATCGTCGTGATCGTGGCGGGCAGCCCGCCCGGCACCCCGGGCTCGACGAACACCCTGCGGGTGCACGAGCTGGGCTCCCTCACGCCCGCGCTGGCCGGTTACCGGTGACCTCGGACGCCGACGGTGGCCCGCTCATGGGGCAGGCCGCCGTCGACGACCTGATTCGGCTGCTCGACCTGGAGCAGCACGACGAGCTCCGGTTCCGTGGGCACAGCACGAGTCACCTGCCGATGCGGGTCTACGGAGGTCAGGTCGCCGCGCAGGCGCTGTCGGCCGCCGGGCGTACCGTCGACCCGGCCCGGCATGTGCACTCGCTGCACGGCTACTTCGTCCGCCCCGGCGATCCGCAGGAGCCGATCGACTACGCCGTCGAGGTCATCCGCGACGGCCGGTCGTTCTCGGTCCGGCGGTCGGTCGCGTTGCAGGGTGGCAAGCCGATCTTCCTGATGTCGGCCTCGTTCCAGATCGAGGAGCAGGGCCTCGACCATCACGCGCCGGGCCCGTCGGACGTGCCCGGCCCGGACGAGCTGCCGACGATGCTCGACCGGCTCGCGAAGTACCCGGAGCGCGTGGCGATCTGGACGCAGATCCCGCGCCCGCTCGACGTCCGCTACGTCGGCGAGCCCGGCTGGGTCCGCCCCGGCGACCGTACGCCCGACCCGCATCAGCGCGTCTGGATGCGCATCGACGGCAAACTGCCGACCGACCCGCTCGTGCACGCCTGCGCGCTGACGTACGCGTCCGACCTGACGCTGCTCGACTCGGTCCTGTCCTACCACGGCGAGGTCTGGGGACCCGGCGGCGTCATCGGGGCGAGCCTCGACCACGCGCTGTGGTTCCACCGGCCGTTCCGCGCCGACGAGTGGTTCCTCTACGACTCCTGGTCCCCGTCGGCCTCGGGCGCGCGCGGTCTGGCCGCGGGCCGGATGCTCGACGCGTCCGGCCGTCACATCGCGACCGCCGTCCAAGAGGGCCTGCTCCGCAAGGTCTGATCCTTCGCCGGTCTGATCTTCCGCGAGGTCTTGTCCCGGCTCCGCCGAGCGGCAGCCCGTCGCTCCCGCCGGGCACCGGCCGGTCCGGGCCCGCATCCGCGCGGTGTCTACCCGTCGCCCGGCCCGGCCTGCCAGCCTCGCGGGCCGGGCAGTATGCCGCGCGGCCGGCTACCGGGCTCGTCCGGGCTGCCGCTCCGCGCGCCGGGCGTCACGATCTACGTTCGTCGCCCCGCCCACCTTCCCGAGCACTTCGTAGTTGGCGCGCTGCCACCCCCCATGATCGTCGTCGGCCGACGTTCATCGCGGTTCGTGTGGCCATGATCGGCGGTGGCCGACGAGTTGCGCGGTAGGACGCCCTTGATCGTCGGCCGCCGACGATCTCCGCGGTTCGTGTGGCCATGATCGGCGGTGGCCGACGAGTTGTGCGGTAGGACGCCCTTGATCGTCGGCTGCCGACGATCTCCGCGGTTCGTGTGGCCATGATCGGCGGTGGCCGACGAAGAGCGCGGTAGGACGCCCCTGATTGTCGGCTGCCGCCGATCTCCGCCGCGCGCGTGGGGCCCCGTCCGGGGGAGCTAGACGGCGGGTTCCAGCTCCGGCTCGGCTACCGGCGACGGTTGCCGCGTTGTGCGTACTCGTCGGTGGATGCGGATCGCGATCGTGATCGCACTGACCCACACGAGCCCGAGCAGCGGATAGAGCCACGGGCCCACGGAGCTTTCGAGGTCGGACACGCGCAACAGGGTGCGGGTGTTGGTGAGGATGATGAGCCCGCCGACCGCGGCCCCGATGACCTGGCCCGGGACCGCGCGGACGAGCCAAGCGGCCAGGGGCGCGCCGACGACGCCGCCCGCGAGTAGGGCGATGACCGTGGGCAGGACGAAGCCGGAGGTGCCGAGGCCGATCAGGAAGCCGGCGCTGGCGGCCGCCGCGACCAGGAACTCCGCGGTGTTGACCGAGCCGATCACCTTGCGCGGTTCCATGCGGCCCGAGGCGAGCAGCGTGGGTGTCGCGATCGGACCCCAGCCGCCTCCGCCGGTGGCGTCGACGAAGCCTGCGACCAGCCCGAGTGGGGCCAGGAACCGGGTACGCACCGGCCGTGGCCGAGCCGGGCGCAGTGGGCGGGTGAACCGGGCGACCAGGAAGACGCCCAGCGCGAGCAGTACGCCCGAGGTCCACGGCGCGGCCGTCGACGTCGAGATGGTGCTCAGCACGGTCGCGCCGAGGAAGGAGCCGACCGCGCCCGGAACGGCGATCCGGGTGACGACCCGCCAGTCGACGTTGCCGAAGCGCCAGTGCGCTATGCCGGAGGCGAGGGTCGTGCCGATCTCGGAGAGGTGGACCGACGCGCTGGCGGAGGCCGGCGCGACCCCGGCGAGCAGCAGCAACGTCGTCGACGTGACGCCGTACGCCATGCCGAGCGCGCCGTCGACGAGCTGAGCCGCCAGGCCGACGAGGGCGAGCAGGACGAGCCGGGTCATGGTCACCTCCAATTCCGGTCAAGAAGATTTAACCTATCGGCATAGTAGGATAACGACAATGGCCTGGTCGAGCCCTGCCCCTGGCGTCCCAAGGACCGGACGAGGAGTGTGATAATTACTCGCATGCGCCTCTCCGCCCGCGTCGACTATGCGATCCGCGCCGTCATCGAACTGGCGACGATCGAACCTGTCGTAGCGGGGAAACCTCCAGGCGAGTTCCCGATCACCTCGGAGCGGATCGCGAAGGCGCAGGAGATCCCGCCGAAGTTCCTGGAGAGCATCCTGCTGCAGCTGCGGCGTGGAGGAGTGGTGAACGCCCAGCGCGGCCCCGAAGGCGGCTACTGGCTCGCCCGGCCCGCCGCGCAGATCAGCCTCGCCGAAGTCATCGAGATCATCGACGGACCGCTGTCCCAAGTGCGCGGCCACATCCCGGCCGACCTCGACTACCAGGGCCCCGCGCGTACGCTGCAGAACGTCTGGGTCGCCGTCGAAGCCCAGGAGCGGCGCATGCTGGAGCAGGTGACGTTCGCGCACCTGGCCAGCGGCCAGCTCCCCTTCTAGCTCCGGTGTTCTCGGCGTGACCCTTCGCCGGTGTTCTCGGCGTGACCCTTCGCCGGTGTTTTCGGCGTGATCATGAACTATCGGTCGTGATCGACCGGCGTGTCATGTCCCTAGCGCCCTGATCGTTCCCCCAGCGGCATGATCGCTGCCAGCGCCAGCCGGGAAGTTGCCAGCGCTTGCCGGGCAGCTGCGAGCGCTGGCCGGGGAGCTGCCAGCGCCGGGAGCTGCCGGCGCTTGCCGGGGGGAGCCGTCAGCCCTGCGCCGGGAGGGCCACCGGCACTCGCCGAACGAGCCACCCGGCGTGCCCAGCGGGTGACTGGGGTCACCCGAAAGTGCCTCTTCCCATCGTTGGTCGACCATGGCAAACTCAAAACCCATCAAGTCAGTAGGAAAACTATGGATGATGGGATTAGTAGGAATGGTCACCAGAAGGCAGAGCATCCGACTCGCCGCCGGGATCGCGGCGACCGTACTGGCGACGGCTGCGCTCACGGCATGCGGCGACGGCGACTCCGGTAGCGGGGACAAGGCCGAGGTGACGCTCTCGCTGGTGGCGTACTCCACTCCGCAGGCGGCATATGAGGCGCTGATCAAGGCCTTCCAGAAGACCGACGCCGGCAAGAACGTCAAGTTCAAGACGTCCTTCGGCGCCTCCGGCGATCAGAGCCGGGCGGTCGCGGCCGGTCTCAAGGCCGACATCGCGGCGTTCTCCCTGGAGCCCGACCTGACCCGGCTCGTCACCGCCGGCCTGGTCGCCGAGGACTGGAACAGCGGCCCGACCAAGGGCTTCATCACCGACTCGGTCGTCGTCATCGCCACCCGCAAGGGCAACCCGAAGGGCCTGAAGACCTGGGACGACCTGATCAAGCCGGGTGTCGAGGTCATCACCCCGAACCCGTTCACCTCCGGCGGCGCCCGGTGGAACATCCTGGCGGCGTACGGGGCCAAGGCGAACAAGGGAGCGGACAAGGCGACCGGGCTGGCGTACATCGACAGCCTGATCGGCAACGTGCCGGTGCAGGACGCGTCGGCGCGGGCCTCGCTCCAGACGTTCACCGGCGGCAAGGGCGACGCGATCCTCTCCTACGAGAACGAGGCGATCTTCGCCCAGCAGCACAACCAGGAGCTCGACTACACCGTGCCGGACTCGACCATCCTGATCGAGAACCCGATCGCGGTCACCAAGAACTCCGAGCACCCGGCTGAGGCCAAAGCGTTCCTCGACTTCCTCTACTCGGCCGAAGGGCAGAAGATCTTCGCGCAGAACGGCTACCGGCCCACCGTGTCCGGAGTGGACACCGGCGTGACCTTCCCGACCCCGTCCGGCCTGTTCACGATCCAGGACCTAGGCGGCTGGCCGGCCGTGACCAAGGAGTTCTTCGACGCCAAGACCGGTTCGATCGCCCTGATCGAGGCCAAGCACGGCGTCGCGACCGTGGCGACCAGCCCCAGCGCGAGCCCGAGCAAGTGATGTCCGCCCCCGTTCTCACCGAGGCCGGTGCTCCCGCTCCCGCGGGCGTGCCGGCCTCGGTCCGTCGCAAACCACGCGTCGGCCCCGGCCTCGGGCTGGGCCTCGCGGTGCTCTACCTCAGCCTGATCGTGCTGTTCCCGCTGACTGTCGTCGCGTGGAAGGGCGTCGAGGGCGGGTTCGGCACGTTCTGGTCAGCGGTCACCACCCCGGACTCATGGGCGGCGCTCAAGCTGACCCTCGGGGCTTCCGCGCTGGTCGCGGTCATCAACGTGCTCATGGGTACGCTCATCGCCTGGGTGCTGGTCCGCGACCGGTTCCCCGGCAAGGCCATCGTCGACACCCTGATCGACCTGCCGTTCGCCCTGCCCACCATCGTCGCCGGCCTCGTCCTCCTCGCCCTGTATGGGGTGAAGAGCCCACTGCACCTGAACCTGGCGTACACCCGGGCCGGGGTGGTCATCGCGCTGCTGTTCGTCACGCTGCCGTTCGTCGTGCGTACGGTGCAGCCCGTCCTCCAGGAACTCGACCGGGACATGGAGCAGGCGGCGTTCTCCCTCGGCGCCGGCCCGTGGCTGACCTTCCGCCGGATCATCCTGCCCAACCTGGTCCCGGCCATGGTCTCCGGCGCGGGGCTGGCGTTCACCCGCGCCATCGCCGAGTTCGGCTCCACCGTCCTGCTGTCGGGCAACCTGCCCTTCAAGACCCAGGTCGCCGCGGTCAACATCTTCGGCCGCATCGAGAGCGACGACACCGCGTCGGCGGCCGCCGTCTCGACGGCGCTGCTCGTCGTGGCCTTCGTCGTCCTCATCGGACTGGATCTCGTCCAGCGTTGGGGGTCCCGCCGTGGCTAAGTACCTGCTCCGCGCGATCGCCCTGGTCTACCTGCTGTTCCTGCTGATCCTGCCGGTGGGTCTGATCGTCTGGCAGACCTTCGGCGACGGACTGCAGAACGTGATCGACGCGCTGACCACCGAGGAGGCGATCCACGCCTTCCAGGTGACACTCCAGGTCGCCGTGTGGGCCGTCGTCCTGAACACCGTCTTCGGTGTCGGGGTCGCCCTGCTGCTCACGCGGACGAACTTCCCCGGCAAACGACTGCTCAACGCGCTCATCGATCTCCCGCTGGCGGTCTCCCCGGTCGTCGTCGGGCTCGCGCTGATCCTGGCGTACGGGCGGTATTCGACGGTCGGCGGCTGGCTGGAGAGCGCCGGAATCCACGTCATCTTCTCCCTCCCCGGCATGGTCCTGGCCACCGTCTTCGTCTCCCTGCCGCTCGTCGTCCGGGCGATCGTGCCGGTGCTCGAAGAGATGGGCGACGACCAGGAACAAGCCGCCCGGACCCTCGGCGCGGGCGCGTGGCAGACGTTCCGCCGGATCACCCTGCCCGGCATCCGCAGCGCGCTCGGCTACGGAATCGTGCTGTGCCTGGCTCGCGCGCTCGGCGAGTACGGCGCGGTGGCGGTCGTCTCCGGCAAAGTCGTCGGCGAGACCCAGACCCTGACGCTGTTCGTCGAGGAGCGCTACCTCAACTACGAGGTGCCCGCCGCGTTCGCCGCCGCCACCGTACTGGCCCTGCTGGCCGTCGGCTCCCTGCTCCTGACCACCCTTTTGCGCCCGAAGGACGGCAACTGATGGCCATCGAAGTACGCGGCGTCTCGAAGTCGTTCGGCCGCACCCCGGTGCTCAAGGACGTCTCGGTCGACATCGCCTCCGGTTCGCTGACCGCCCTGCTGGGTCCGAGCGGCGGCGGCAAGTCCACCCTGCTGCGCGTCATCGCCGGACTGGAGACCCCGGACGCCGGAGCGGTGCTCATCTCCGGCGTGGACGCCACCCGGCTGTCGCCGCAGCGCCGCAACGTCGGGTTCGTGTTCCAGCACTACGCGGCGTTCAAGCACATGAGCGTCCGCCGCAACGTCGCCTTCGGGCTGGAGATCCGCAAGCGGCCGAAGGCCGAGATCCAGGCCCGGGTCGACGAGCTGCTGCAGCTGGTCCACCTCGAACAGTTCGCCGACCGTTACCCGGCGCAGCTGTCCGGCGGCCAGCGGCAGCGCATGGCGCTGGCCCGCGCGCTCGCCGTCGAACCGCAGGTGCTGCTGCTCGACGAGCCGTTCGGCGCGCTCGACGCCCAGGTACGCAAAGAGCTGCGGACCTGGCTGCGCCGCCTGCACGACGAGGTGCACGTGACGACCGTCTTCGTCACCCATGACCAGGAGGAGGCGATGGACGTCGCCGACGAGATCGTGGTGCTCGCCGACGGCGAGGTGAAACAGGCCGGCCGACCGCAGGACCTCTACGACAACCCGGCCAGCCCGTTCGTCATGAGCTTCCTCGGCCCGGTGACCGAGCTGGACGGCCGTCTGGTCCGGCCGCACGACATCGACGTCACCGCCGAGCCCGCCGACGGCTCGACGGCGGCCGTCGTCAACCGGATCGTGCACCTCGGCTTCGAGGTACGCGTCGAGCTGACCGCCGGCGACCGCGACGTCTGGGCGCAGATCACCCGCGGCGCGGCGAGCCGGCTCGGCCTGGCACCCGGCGACACCGTCCACCTCAGAGCCGTTCCGGCCGCGAAGTCCCTGGCGGTCGCCGACGCCTGACCGGGCACCCGGGCCGGGCTGCCGGCTGACACAATCGCGGCGTGGAACTGGCCCGCCGGCTCGGCCCGGCCGACGCGGTCGTCATCGGGCTCGGCTCGATGATCGGAGCCGGCGTCTTCGCGGCGTTCGCCCCCGCCGCGCGAGCCGCCGGCAGCCTGCTGCTCGCCGGACTGACCGTGGCCGCCGTCGTCGCGTACTGCAACGCCACGGCGTCGGCCCAGCTCGCCGCGCAGTACCCGACCTCCGGCGGCACCTACGTCTACGGCCGCGAACGGCTGGGGGAGTGGTGGGGCTACGTCGCGGGCTGGGGGTTCGTCGTCGGCAAGACCGCCTCCTGCGCGGCCATGGCCTTGACGTTCGCCGCCTACGCCGTACCCGCGCCCTGGCAGCGCCCGGCCGCCGTCGTCGCGGTCCTCGCCCTGGCCGCGGTCAACTACCGCGGCGTCACGCGTACCGCCCGGCTTGCGATGATCATCGTCGTCGCGGTCCTGGCCGTGCTCGCGGTGGTCGCCACCGCGGGCCTGCTGGGGCCCCCGGGCCCAGCAGCTTCGCGCGGCGCGTCACCCTACGGGGTCCTGCAATCGGCCGGTCTGCTGTTCTTCGCCTTCGCCGGGTACGCGCGGATCGCGACCATGGGAGAAGAGGTACGCGAGCCGCAGCGCACGATTCCGCGAGCCATTCTGACCGCACTGGCCCTGGCCGTCGGCGTCTACGCCGTCATCGGCGTAGCGCTCCTGCACGTCCTCGGCCCGGAGAAGCTGGCCGCGTCGGTCGCCCCGTTGGCCGACGCCGTGCACGCCGCCGGCTGGAACTGGGCCGCGCCCCTCGTCCGCGTCGGAGCCGCCCTCGCCAGCCTCGGCGCACTGCTGGCCCTCATCGCGGGGATCGGCCGCACCGCACTGGCCATGGCCCGCCACGACGACCTGCCCCGCTGGCTCTCCGCCGTGCACCCCCGGTACGCCGTCCCCCACCGAGCCGAGATCGCCCTCGCCGTCGTGGTCTGCGCGCTCGTGCTCACCGTCGACCTCCGCGGCGCGATCGGCTTCTCATCCTTCGGCGTCCTGGTGTACTACCTGATCGCCAACCTGGCCGCCTGGACCCAGACCGGCGCCGACCGGCGCTACCCGCGGATCCTCCAGGCACTCGGCGCCCTCGGCTGCGTGGTGCTCGTCGCCACACTGCCCTGGCCGGCGGTCGTCGGCGGGCTCGCCGTCTTCGGCGTCGGCCTGCTCTACCGCGCCCTCCGCCTCCGCCTCGCCTAACCCGCGCCCTCCCCTCGGGCTATCCGCGCGATCATGAACCTTCGGTCATGATCGACCGGCGTGTCGTGTCCGAAAGTTCATGATCGCGCCCTGGAGGGCGGGGGAGGGAGGGTGAGGGGGTTAGGCGGGGCGGATTTGGTCGGCGAGGCGTACGGCGGCCTCCTCGACCGGCACCTCGACGGTGTCCCCGGTCGACCGGCGCGTCACCTCGACGATGCCCCGGGCCAGCCCACGCGCACCGACAGTCACCCGCAACGGGATGCCCACCAACTCGGCGTCGCTGAACTTCACGCCCGGCCGCTCCTCGCGGTCGTCCCAGACGACCTCGATACCGTTGTTACCCAAGCGCTCGTACAGCTCACGGGCCGCCAACGCGGTCGCCTCATCGGTACCGAGCTGCACGATGACAACCTGGAACGGCGCCACCGCCATCGGCCACACGATGCCCTTGTCATCGTGATGCGTCTCGACGATCGCCGCGATGGCCCGCTCCACCCCGATGCCGTACGAACCCATGATCGGCGCGACCCGAGTCCCGTCCGCCATCAGCACGCTGACACCCATCGACTCGCTGTACTTACGCCCCAGCTTGAAGATGTGCCCGACCTCGACGGTCTTCGTCGCCTCCAACGGCGTGCCACAGCGTACGCACGGCTCCCCGGCGACCACCTCTCGCAGATCGGCCCAGCGCCCGACCACGATGTCCCGATCGACCTCGACCCCACGCAAGTGCACGTCGTCCACGTTGGCGCCGGTCGCCATCCCACGCCGCCCGCGCAACGCCTCATCCGCCACGATCGGCAACTCGCTGACGCCGACCGCCCCCAGACTGCCGGGCAACGCACCGAGCGCCGAACGGATCTCCTCCGCCTGCGCCGGCCGAATCGCGATCGCCCCGAGCGCGTCCACCAGTTTCTGCTCCACCAGCGCGTGGTCGCCCCGCAACAACACCAGCGTCAACTGATCGTCCACGACATACACCAGCGTCTTGATCTGACGATCCCCGGCGAAGCCATGCCCGACCGCGAGATCCTCGATGGTGCGTACGCCCGGGGTGGCGAACCGCTCCGGCGCGTCCAGCAGATCCACGTCCTCGACAGCCGTCAGCGCCGCCTGCGCAGCCTCCACATTCGCCGCGTACCCACACCCCGGACAGACGATCGTGATGTCCTCACCGGCACCCGACGGGCACATGAACTCCCGCGAATCACTGCCGCCCATCGTCCCGTTCGACGCCTCGACCGCCACGACCGGAATCCCCAGCCGCTCGAAAATCCGCCGATACGCCTCGTAATGCCGATCGAACGCGGTATCCAGCCCGGCCTCATCCACATCGAACGTGTACGAGTCCTTCATCGTGAACTCGCGAACGCGCATCAGACCACTCTTCGGCCGCGGCTCATCCCGGAACTTCGTCTGGAACTGATACCACGCCTGCGGCAACTCCCGATAGGACCGCAACTCCGAAGCGACCGTCGCGAAGATCTCCTCATGCGTCATCCCCAACGCCAGATCAGCGCCCCGCCGATCACGCAGCCGGAACATCTCCTGCCCCATGACATCCCAGCGCCCCGACTTGTGCCAGATCTCGGCCGGATGCATCGCCGGCAACAGGAACTCCTGCGCCCCGATCCGATCCATCTCCTCCCGGATCACCGTCATGATCTTCGCGCGTACGCGGATCGCCAACGGCAGCAGGCTGTAATGCCCCGCCATGAGCTGCCGGATGAACCCGGCCCGGAGCAACAGTCGATGGCTCACGGCGTCGGCGTCCGCCGGATCCTGCCGCAAAGTAGGGACAAACATCTGTGACCAGCGCATAGCCGCCCAGCCTACCGGCCACGCCCAGCCCGGTCGCGCGAGTTATCCGTCCTTCGGGCCGACGTCTTATCCGTCCTTCGGGCCGACGTCGCGATCCAACCGCTCCACCGCCGTACGCCGCGCGACGCTGAGCGAATCCGGCCGCGCCATCCGCCACTCGACCCCGAGCCGGTTCAACGCCACCTGACACATCCGCATGATGTCCGGCGACTTGTTGCTGAAGAAATAGCGCGGGTACTCGTAGTCGCGGCCGCCCCTGTGCACGCGGTTGACCACGCGGCAGCCGTCCGAGTGGAACAGGCCGCGCAGGAAACGGCCCGGATGGGCGGCCACGATCTCCTCCTGCCACAGTTCGAGGACGATCGGGCGGTTGTGCTTCTTCCCGGGACCGGCCTGCGGAAGCAGACACGGCCAATGCTTCGCGTAGGACTGGAGATACGAGCATCCGATGGACTGCACTCGCCCGACCTTGTAGGCGAGCGTAGCGAGCATCGCCGCTTCGGCCTCGTCCTTGATCGCGGGGTACTTGTCGTCGCAGGCGATCCTGAGCACCGGTGTCTTCGAGGTCAGCACGAGATGACCGTCGCCGAGGTAGACACCTAGCAGATAGGCATACGCCTCAAGATCGGGCGGCGGGGCTGGCGGGTCTTGGCAACGAGGACAGCGGGTCGCCGATTCGGAGGTGAGGTCCAGGCGTCCCTGGCCGACGCACCAGTACCAGACTGTGTGACGTGGCACCCCCATCGCACGCCCGATCGCTGCGATGCTGCGTCCCAAGGCGTATTGCGCCCGTGCTTCACGCCGACGCTCGACGGGATGCCGATCAGCCATGCGACGCATTCTCGTACGAACGTACGACAAGGCGTCTGACCTGCGATGGTGCCCCCGGTGGGATTCGAACCCACACTGTCGGAGGTTTGAGCTCCGCTTCTCTGCCAGTTGGAATACGGGGACGGTGGCCCGTCTAGAGTACCCACTAGGCTTATGGAGGTTGCACCCGGATATCGGGTGTTCGAGGATTTCGCTGTTGGGGGTTGGGTTCGTGACCGAGGGCGCGGCGCGCAAGCGGGTGCTGATCGCGGAGGACGAGGCGCTCATTCGGCTCGACCTCGCCGAGATGCTGGGCGAGGAGGGCTACGAGGTCGTCGGCGAGGCCGGGGACGGTGAGACCGCGGTACGCCTGGCCGAGGAGCTGAAGCCCGATCTGTGCATCTTCGACATCAAGATGCCGATCATGGATGGTTTGGCGGCGGCGGAGAAGGTCGCCGGCGCGCGGCTGGCTCCGGTGATCATTCTGACGGCGTTCAGTCAGCGGGATCTGGTGGAGCGGGCGCGGGCGGCCGGTGCGATGGCGTACTTGGTGAAGCCGTTCCAGAAGTCGGATCTGGTGCCGGCGATCGAGATCGCGTTGTCGCGGCATGCCGAGGTGGCGGCGTTGGAGGCTGAGGTCGCCGGGTTGTCCGACCGGCTGGAGACTCGTAAGGCGGTGGAGCGCGCGAAGGGTGCGCTCATGACGCAGTACGGGATGACGGAGCCGCAGTCGTTCAAGTGGATTCAGCGGACGGCGATGGATCATCGGATGACGATGCGTGAGGTCGCTGAGCGGATCATCGAGGAGGCGGCGGCCGAAGCGGCCGAGTAGCTTCGGAAAGCACCCACCCGCAGGTCTCTGACCTGCGGGTTTTTGCTTTCATCTATTAAGTCGATCATGTTTCGGCCATGTGATCGCATCGCGTTGGCCACCGTTGGGTCACGGCTTGGTCGCCAATGTCGGCGTGTGCGTGTCCCAAGCCTTGACATGGCTCCTCGCGAACACCTACGTTCGCGCCACCGGTGTCACGCATCACAGCCATGAGCACGCAATTGGCTGTTGTGCGTCAGGCAACCGACCGTCTGCGGGTCGCCCGAAGGCGGACATGGGTTGAGGAGTCGAGAGGAATAGGATGAACAGGCGCATCAAGGCACTCACCGTGCTTGCCGCCGCAGCCGCCACCGCGGTCGCGGCGACGGCGTGCGACAGCTCCGGCGGCGATAGCGGCTCGGGCACCACCGAGGTCGTCGTCGGCGTGGACCTTCCCTTCCAGGGTTCGTCGAAGGACGCCTCCGACTCGACCTGGAACGCGATGTCGCTCTACCTCGAGCAGTCCGGCAACAAGGCCGGCAAGTACAAGGTGACGCTCAAGAAGTACGACGACTCGACCGCGGCGGCCGGCAAGTGGGACGCGGCGCAGTGCACCAAGAACGCGAACGACCACGTGGCCAACACGAGTGAGGTCGCGGTCATGGGCACGTACAACTCCGGTTGCGCGCAGCTGCAGATCCCGGTGCTGAACCAGGACCCGAGTGGCCCGATGCTGATGGTCTCGCACGCGAACACCAACCCTGGCCTCACCAAGACCTGGGACACCGGCGAGCCTGGCAAGTGGTACCCGACCAACAAGCGCAACTACGCGCGTGTGGTCACCACCGACGACTACCAGGGCAAGGCCGCCGCGCAGATGGCGATCAAGGACCTGGGTGTGAAGAACTGCCTCGTCCTCGACGACACCGAGACCTACGGCAAGGGCGTCGCGAAGCAGTTCGCCGACGAGGCCACCAAGCAGGGCATCAAGGTCAGCACCGCGGCGTGGGACGCCAAGGCGACCAACTACAACGCCCTGTTCAACAAGGCCAAGACCGACGCCGTCGATTGTGTCTTCACCGGTGGCGTGTTCGACAACAACGGCGGCCAGCTGGTCAAGGACAAGGTCAAGATCCTGGGCGACAACAAGACCGTCAAGCTGATCGGCCCGGACGGCATGGTCGGCTACCCGGAGTTCGACAAGATGCCCGAGGCTGAGGGCGCGTACCAGACCTTCCCGGGTCTGGGTCTGTCGGACCTCGCGAAGTCCCCGGTCACCGGCAAGTTCCTGACCGACTACAAGGCCAAGTATGGCGCCGACCCGGCCAGCCCCTACGCGCTCTACGGTGTGCAGGCGCTTCAGGTGATCCTCGCCGCGATCGAGAAGTCCGACGGTACGCGTAAGGGCGTCACCGAGCAGGTGCTGAGCGGCACCGGGGTATCGATCCCGGCCTCGACGGCGATCCTGGGCAAGGACATCAAGATCGACCCGGCCACCGGTGACGTCAACGCGATCGACATGACGATCCAGACCATCACCGGCGGCAAGGAGACCACCGTCAAGGCCTGGCCGGTCGCCTGACCAGGTAGGTGACGGCACCTAACGGATGAGCTGGGGAGGGAGCCGCTGCGGCCCGGCGTCGCACGGCTCCCTCCGCGCATCCAGGGGCACGTCCACGACGGACATACCGATCGCCCTTCCAAGGAGCACCATGGCACAGTCCACGACAGCTGCCGGGACCTTGCCCCGTACGCGGCTGAATCTGTCGGCGTACGGCGAGCGAATCGCCGGCTACACGATCCTCGCCGCCGTCGCGGTGTGGCTCGGGATCAACTTCATTGACAATCCGCAGCAGTTCATGACCGCTTCGGTCATCGGCATCAGCAACGGCGCGCTGTATGCGCTGATCGCGCTGGGCTACTCGCTCGTGTACGGCATCATCGAGCTGATCAACTTCGCGCACGGCGACCTGTTCATGCTCGGCACCTTGTTCAGCGCGTCCGTTGTCGCCGCTGCCTTCGGTCTCCTCAACGAGCCGGTCGCGATGGGCCCGCTCGGCTGGGTGGTCTTCGCGGCGTCACTGGCGCTCGCGGCGGCCTTCTGCGCCTCGATCAACGTGGCGATCGAGTTCCTGGCATACCGGCGGCTTCGGCACGCGCCGAAGCTGGCGCCGCTGATCACGGCGGTGGGCATGAGCTTCATCCTGCAGTTCATCGGTCTGAAGTGGAACCACTCGGGTCAGCGGGACCAGCCGAGCGTGCTGCCGCAGGGTTCGATCAGCCTCGGCGGGGTCGAGATCGACACCAGCTTCTTCGTGGTGCTGGCGGTCGTCGTCCCGGTCCTGGTCCTGATGACCTGGATCGTGACCAAGACCCGGGCCGGCAAGGCGATGCGCGCGACCGCGCAGGACCCCGACGCCGCCCGGCTGATGGGCGTCAACGTCAACCGGATCATTTCCTTCACCTTCGCCATGGGCGGCGCGCTGGCGGGCGTCGCCGGGCTCATGTACGAGCAGGTGGTCACCACGACCCGGTACGACGTGGGTCTGCAGCTCGGCCTGATCGCGTTCACGGCCGCGGTGCTCGGTGGCATCGGCAGTCTCCCCGGCGCGGTGCTGGGCGGTGTGCTCATCGGCCTGATCCAGGGTCTGAACGAGGGTGTCAAATACGGTGCCGGGCAGCGGTGGACGCAGAGCGTCGTCTTCTCGATCCTCATCCTGATGCTGGTCTTCCGGCCGGCCGGCCTGCTGGGCAAGGCCACGAGGGAGAAGGTGTGACCATGAGCCAGCCGACTATCGCGGTTCCCACACCGAAGCGACCGCAGAGCATCGACCGGACCCGGCTCGGGTGGCCGCTCGGGTTCACCATCGCGGCCGTCGTCGTGGTCGTCTTCTACGGTTTCATCCTGCCGTTCCTGGTGCCCGGCGTTCGGGTCTGGGTTCAGGACTGGCTGCCGATCAGCGAGATCAACGTCGCACTCATCTGGGCGATGAGCGCCCTGGGCCTGAACATCGTGGTCGGCTACGCCGGCCTGCTCGACCTCGGGTATGTGGCGTTCTGGGCGCTGGGCGGCTACACCACCGCCTGGTTGATGTCCGACTTCGGTTTCGGTGGCAAGGTCAACTTCAACATCTTCGGCAGCCCCGGAGCGGCCAGCACGGGCGGCATCCATCTGAACGTCGTGCTGGTGTTCCTGGCCGCGGCGGCGGTCTGCGCCTTGTTCGGCGTGATCATCGGCGCGCCGACGTTGCGCTTGCGCAGCGACTATCTGGCGCTCGTGACGCTCGGCTTCGGTGAGATCATTCCGCAGATCTTCCGCAACGGCGACCCGGACGGTCTCGGGTTCAACCTGAGCAACGCCACGCTCGGCATCGGGCCGATCGACTCGATGACGTTCGTCCGGATCAACAAGGGCGAGGTCGCGGTCGGGCAGATGAACGTGTTCGACCACGTCGGCCGGTTCATTTTGTTCTCCCTGCTCACCGCGCTGATCATCTTCGTCTCGCTGCGGCTGCGGCAGGGCCGGCTCGGCCGGGCTTGGCTGGCCATCCGGGAGGACGAGCTGGCGGCGAGCGCGATGGGCGTGCCGCTGATGCGGGCGAAGCTGTCGGCGTACGCCGTCGGCGCCATCGCCGGTGGCATCGGTGGTGTGGCATACGCGCTGCACCTGGGCCGGATGCTGCCCGACCCGTTCACCTTCGCGGTCTCGATCACGCTGCTGGCGATGGTTGTGCTGGGCGGCATGGGCAACGTGTGGGGCGTGCTGCTCGGCGCGCTGGTGATCTCCTGGTTCAACTCGACGGGTCTGCCGCAGATCGGCGACTCGTTCAACTCCACGTTCGGCACGAACGTCGACTTCCCGTCGTTCAACTTCCTGATCTTCGGCGGGGTGCTCGTGCTGATGATGTTGTTCCGCCGCGAGGGCTTCCTGCCCGAGTCGCGTACACGTCTGGTCCTGCACGAGGGCGAGGCGGGCGACACTCAGGCGGAGGAGCCGGAGCAGGAGCTGGTCGACGAGACCACGGTCAAGTCGGGAGACGTGAAGTGAGCGAGAACGCGACTCTGACGACCGTGCCGGCGCTGCAGGCCGACGACGTCTCGGTGGTCTTCGGCGGTCTGGTGGCCGTCAACAAGGTCAGTTTCACGGTGCCCGATCAGAGCATCGTGAGCCTCATCGGCCCGAACGGCGCCGGCAAGACCACGTTCTTCAACGTGCTCACGGGGTTGTATCCGACCGAGCGCGGCGGGCAGGTGCTCCTCGGCGGCCGGGACGTCACCGGCATGGCGCCGCACAAGATCGCGTCGCTCGGCCTGGCCCGGACGTTCCAGAACATCCGGCTGTTCAACCTGATGACGGCGGAGGAGAACGTCAAGGTCGCGATGCACTCGCACCTGAAGTCGGGCGTCTTCGGCACCGTCATCCGGGCGCCGTGGCAGCGCCGGGAGGAGCACGAGGCGCACGAGTTCGCGTTGGATCTGCTCAAGTTCGTGGGCATCGGGAAGTCGGCGTACGAGTACGCCCGCAACCTGTCCTACGGCGACCAGCGGCGGCTGGAGGTGGCTCGGGCGCTCGCGCTCAAGCCGCGGGTGCTGCTGCTCGACGAGCCCACCGCGGGTATGAACCCGCGCGAGTCCGCCGAGTTCGTGGACTTCGTCCACCGCGTACGCGACGAGCGGAAGGTGTCGGTGCTGCTCATCGAGCACGACATGAGCGTCGTCATGCGGGTGTCGGAGCGGATCACGGTGCTCGACCGGGGCGAGAAGATCGCCGAGGGCACCGCCGAGGAGGTCCGCACCAACCCGCGGGTCGTCGAGGCGTACCTGGGCAGCGCGGCGAACGACAACCACGTGACCATCGACGACGGTGAGGAGGCCGGGTCGTGACGATGCTGGACGTGAGCGGCATCTCCGTCTACTACGGCAACATCGCCGCGGTGAAGGACCTGTCGCTCCAGGTGGAGCAGGGTGAGATCGTGACCCTGATCGGCTCCAACGGCGCGGGGAAGTCCACCACGCTGCGGACGATCTCCGGGCTGCTCAAGCCGCGGTCGGGGAACATCGTGTTCGACGGTCGCAAGATCGAGGGCATGCCGGCGCACGACATCGTCCGGCTGGGTCTGGCCCAGTCGCCCGAGGGCCGGCGGATCTTCCCGCGGATGAGCGTCGCGGAGAACCTGGACCTGGGTGCGTACCTCCGCAACGACAAGGAGGGCATCGCCGAGGACCAGGAGCGGATGCTCGAACTGTTCCCGCGGCTGCGGGAGCGGATCGCGCAGAAGGCCGGCACCTTGTCCGGCGGCGAGCAGCAGATGCTGGCCGTCGCGCGGGCGCTGATGGCCCGGCCGAAGCTCCTGCTGCTCGACGAGCCGTCGATGGGTCTGGCGCCGGTGCTGGTGGACGTCATCTTCGCGACCATCAAGCGGATCCGCGAGGCGGGCACCACGGTGCTGGTGGTCGAGCAGAACGCGCGGGCCGCGTTGAGCGTCGCCGACCGGGCGTATGTTCTGGAGTCGGGGTCGATCAAGCTCAGCGGTGAGGCTCGGGCGCTGCGCAACGACCCGGAGATCGCCAAGGCATACCTGGGCGGCTAGCCGGCCCCGCTGGGCGGTGAGTGGTGACAGCCAGATCAGGGATATCCATGGAATCTTGTCCCAAGATCACATGGATATCCCTGATCTGCATCTCTGGGGCGTACGGATGTCGTAACCTACCTTCGTGCGAATTGTCCAGATTGTGACGGCTGCGCTGCTGGTCGCCGCCGGAGCCACCGCCTGCAGCAACGACGACAACGGCGGAGGCGGTGGCGCGGCCACCCCGATGCCGAGCGTGACCGCCGACGCGGCGCTGGCGGCGAAGGTGCCCGCGGCGATCAAGTCCGACGGGAAGATCACCGTCGGCACGGAGGCGACGTACGCCCCGGCGGAGTTCCTCGACACCGACGGCAAGACGGTGATCGGCTTCGACATCGACCTGTTCAAGGCGGTCGCGGCGCGGCTGGGACTGACCGCCGACTTCCAGCAGAGCACCTTCGGCGCCATCATCCCCGGCGTCGGCACGGGCAAGTACGAGGCCGGCGTCTCGGCGTTCACGATCAACAAGGAACGCCTGCAGCAGGCCAACATGACCAGCTACTTCAACGCCGGTACGCAGTGGGCGGTGAAGAAGGGCAACCCGCAGGGCGTCTCCATCGACGAGCCGTGCGGCAAGCGGATCGCCGTGCAGAAGGACACCGTCCAGGTCGACGACATCACGGTCCGGTCGACCGCGTGCACCTCGGCCGGAAAGGCCGCGGTCACCATCAACCCGTACCCGGGGCAGGACGCGGTGGCCAACTCGGTGGCCTCCGGCAAGGACGACGCGATGCTGGCCGACTCGCCGGTCACGGCGTACGCCGTCAAGCAGTCCAACGGCGAGCTGGAGACGCTCGGCGACATCTACGACTCGGCGCCCTACGGATACGTGACCGCCAAGGCGCAGACCGACTTCGCCGAGGCGCTGCGCGGGGCCGTCCAGTCGCTCATCGACGACGGCAGCTACCTGAAGATCCTCCAGGCCTGGGGCGTGGAGAGCGGCGCGATCAAGACCTCCCAGGTCAACCCGGCGTGACCGGGACACGGTACGTGACGGGGAGACGGGAGAGGTGACCCAGCAGCCGGAGCCGCTGACGGCGGTGCCGGTCCGGCATCCGGGCCGGTGGGTGGCGGTCGGCGTGATCGTCGTGCTCGCCGCGATGTTCGCCCACCTGCTCATCACGAACGACTCGTTCCACTGGTCGTTCATGGTCCACAACATGTTCACCCCCGCCGTGCTCCGCGGTCTGCAAGGCACCCTGCTGATGACCGTGCTGGCCATGTTCTTCGGCATCGCGCTGGGCATCCTGGTGGCGATCGCCCGGCTCTCGCCCAATCCGGTGCTGCGCGGCGTGGCCTGGGTCTACACCTGGTTCTTCCGGGCGATACCCCGGCTGGTGCTGCTGGCTCTGCTGGGCAATCTGAACATCCTGTGGCCGCAGATCTCGTTCGGCGTGCCGTTCGACACCTACATCGGGAAGATCTTCGGCATCACCGACCTGCACATGCGGGTCTTCGAGGGGGAGACGCGCGACCTGCTGTCGGGATTCATCGCCGGGCTCATCGGCCTGGCGCTCTCGGAGGCGGCGTACATGGCCGAGATCGTGCGGGCCGGCATGCAGTCGATCGACCCCGGGCAGGAGGAGGCCGCGACCGCGCTCGGCATGCGGCGCTCGCAGACACTGCGCCGGATCGTGCTGCCGCAGGCGATGCGCGTCATCATCCCGCCCACCGGCAACGAGACCATCGCCATGCTCAAGGACACCTCGCTGCTGATCTACGTGCCGGTCACCGCCGAGCTGTTCTTCCAGCTCTCCGCGATCGGCAGCCGCACCTTCCTGCCGTTCCCGATGTATGTCGCGGCCAGCCTGTGGTACCTGGCCATCGTCAGCGTCCTGCTGATCGGCCAGCACTTCCTGGAGCGCCACTTCGCCCGGGGCCACCGGACGGAACAGGCCCGGATCCGGCTGGCCGGCATCGCCGGGGAGCAGGGCGGCACGCTGTGACCGTCCCGGACGCCCCGCCGCCGGACGTCATGGTCCAGGCCGACCAGGTCCACAAGTACTTCGGCCGGCTGGAAGTGTTGCGGGGCATCGACCTGACCGTCCCCGCCGGGCAGGTGTGCGTCCTGCTGGGACCGTCGGGCTCCGGCAAGTCCACCTTCCTGCGCTGCATCAACCACCTGGAGAAGGTGACCAGCGGCCGGATCTGGGTCGGCGGCGAGCTGATCGGCTACCGCCAGCGCGGCGACAAGCTCTACGAGCTGCACGACAAGCAGATCGCCGAACAGCGCCGCGACATCGGCATGGTGTTCCAGCGGTTCAACCTGTTCCCGCACATGACGGCGCTGCAGAACGTGATGGAGGCGCCCCAGCGGGTCAAGGGCGAGTCCAAAGAGGAAGTCCGCGAGCGCGCCAAGGCGCTGATGAACCGCGTCGGACTGGCCGACAAACAGGACAGCTACCCCGCGCAGCTGTCCGGCGGCCAGCAGCAACGCGTGGCCATCGCCCGGGCGCTCGCGATGCGGCCCAAGCTCATGCTGTTCGACGAGCCCACCAGTGCGCTGGACCCCGAACTGGTCGGCGAGGTCCTCGACGTCATGCAGGGCCTGGCCGGCGAGGGGATGACCATGATCGTGGTCACCCACGAGATCGGATTCGCCCGCGAGGTCGGCAATCAGGTCGTCTTCATGGACGCCGGGGTGGTCGTCGAGTCCGGCCGGCCGCGCGACGTGCTGGAGAATCCCCAGCACGAACGCACCCGCGCCTTCCTCGCCAAAGTCCTCTAACGCGGGGCACCGGGCAACGCCGCCAAGCCCGCGAGAAACTCGAGACGCTCCGCCGGGGTCAAGGCCCGCCACGGGGCGGCGGCTCCGCGGTTCGTCTCGGCTTCCACACTGATACGCACAGCGGAGTGCCCTGGCAGGGCGACGATGCCGGCGGCGGTCAGCCCGGCGGCCTGCCAGGCGGCGGCGTGCGCGTCGGCTCGGTGGTAGCGCAGCGTTCCCAACCCGGTCAACAAGGTCGCGCCGGTGTGCGTACCGAGGGAAGGCAGCGGGAGCACCGCGGACAGGGCGTGGCCGTCGGTCGTGACCGCCCAGGTGGCTGGATCTTGCGCGACGGCGAGCGCGCGGCCGGCGAGGTCGGCGAGGCGCGCGACCGGCTGCCCGGCCCAGAGCGTGTCCGTGACCTTCGCATGCAGCTCAACGAGCGCCGCCAGGAATTCGCGTCCGCGGTCGGTGGCCCGGAACGTGCCGTCTTCGGCGATGCTGAGCATCCCGCGTTCGGCCTGGCCGGCGAGGATCTCGCGGGCCTTCGCGAGGTCGCCGTAGCGGCGGATCGCGGCGAACTGTCCCGGAGTGACCGCTTCGCCCGCCCCGAGTCGAGTACGCAGGTCGATCAGGTAGCCGACGGCGGACACGCCGCCGAACGACTCGCTCAGTTCGCGACCGCCCATCGACCGCGTGGCCAGCATCGTCTCGGCGAAGACCCGGTCGATCGCGGGCGCCGCCAACGCCGCGAATGCCTCAGGTGCGAGTTCGTCCACTGCGCGAGCGTAGCGGTGCGCCGGATTGTCGGACGCCTGCAATAGGCTTCCGGGGTGACTGACGCTCGACTGTTGCTGCTGGACGGACATTCGCTCGCATACCGGGCCTTTTTCGCGCTGCCCGCCGAGAACTTCTCGACCACCACCGGGCAGACGACCAACGCCGTCTACGGCTTCACCTCGATGCTGATCAACGTGATCAAGGACGAGCGGCCGACCCACATCGCGGTCGCGTTCGACGTCTCCCGGCAGTCGTTCCGCACCGAGCAATACGCGGAGTACAAGGCGGGCCGGTCGGAGACGCCGGAACAGTTCAAGGGCCAGGTCAGCCTGGTGCACGAGGTGCTCGACGCGCTCAAGATCAGCCACGTGCAGCTGGAGGGCTACGAGGCCGACGACGTCATCGCGACCATGGCCCGGCAGGGCCGCGAAGCCGGGATGAAGGTGTTCATCTGCACCGGCGATCGCGACGCGTTCCAGCTGATCACCGACGACGTCACCGTGCTCTACCCGCGCAAGGGCGTCTCCGACCTGGCGCGGATGGACCCGGCGGCGGTGCTCGAGCGCTACGGCGTCGGCCCCGACCGCTACCGCGACCTGGCCGCGCTGGTCGGCGAGTCCAGCGACAACCTGCCCGGCGTGCCCGGGGTCGGGCCGAAGACCGCCGCCAAGTGGATCGACCTCTACGGCGGCATCGACGGGGTCGTGGAGCACGCCGACCAGATCAAGGGCAAGGCCGGCGACAGCCTGCGCGAGCACCTGGCCGGGGTGATGCGCAACCACCAGCTCAACTACCTGCTCGACGACCTCACGCTGCCGCTCGCGGTGGACCAGACCGGCTGGACCGGCTGGGACCGCGAGGAGGTGCACCGAGTCTTCGACGCACTGGAGTTCCGGGTCCTGCGCGAGCGGCTCTACCAATACCTGGAGATCACCGACGAGCCCGAGGCGCAGGCCGGCTTCGACGTCACCGGCGAGGTCATGCGGGCCTCCGGCGCGCTCACCGACTGGCTCATCGCCCAGGCGGGCAAGCCGACCGGCGTCGCGGTCAGCGGCACGTTCGGTCGTGGCACCGGCAACCTGACCGGCATCGCGCTGGCCACCGACGAATCCGCCGCCTGGTTCGACCCGTCGGAGGTCGACCAGGTCGACGACGAGTCGTTCGCCCGCTGGCTCGGCGACCCCGACCAGCCCAAGGTGCTGCACGACGAGAAACCCGCGCTGCTGGCGTTCGCCGCCCGAGGCTGGGCGCTGGCCGGGGTCACCCGCGACACCGCGCTCGCGGCGTACCTGGTCCGGCCGGACCAGCGCAGCTATGACCTGGCCGACCTGTCGGTCCGCTACCTGCACCGGGAACTGCGGGCCGAGGCGCCCGACGACGGCGGGCAGCTGGCCCTCGACTTCGGCGACAGCACCGCGGCCGACAGCGCCGCCGAGGCGTTGATGCTGCGCGCCAGGGCCACTCTCGACCTGGTCGACGCCCTTGGTGCCGAACTCGACAAGGGCGACCCCGAGGCGCACGGCTCCCGGCTGCTCGCCGAGGTCGAACTGCCCCTGGTCAAGGTGCTCGCCCGGATGGAGCAGACCGGCATCGCCGCCGACACCGACTACCTCAGCGAGCTGGAGGCGTTCTTCGCCGGCGAGGTCAAGTCGTCCGCTCAGTCGGCGTACGGGGTGATCGGGCGTGAGTTCAACCTCGGCTCGCCCAAGCAGCTGCAGGAGATCCTGTTCGCCGAGCTGAACCTGCCGAAGACCAAGAAGATCAAGACCGGTTACACCACCGACGCCGACTCCCTGCAATGGCTGTACGCCGAAACCGGCCACCCGGTGCTGGAGCACCTGCTGCGCCACCGCGACGTCGCCAAGCTGAAGTCGACCGTGGACGGCCTGCTCAAGTCGGTCAGCGAGGACGGCCGCATCCACACGACGTTCTACCAGACCGTCGCGGCCACCGGCCGGCTGTCGAGCACCGACCCCAACCTGCAGAACGTGCCGATCCGCACCGAGGAGGGCCGGCGCATCCGCCGTGCCTTCATCGTCGGGCCGGACTACGAGTCGCTGATGACGGCCGACTACTCGCAGATCGAGATGCGGATCATGGCCGACCTCTCCGGCGACGAGGGCCTCATCCGGGCCTTCACCTCCGGCGAGGACCTGCACACCTGGGTGGCCTCCCAGGTCTTCGAGACCGACCAGATCACCCCCGACCACCGCCGCAAGATCAAAGCGATGTCCTACGGGCTGGCCTACGGACTGTCCGCCTTCGGGCTGGCACAGCAGCTGGGCATCTCCACCCAAGAGGCCAACGGCTTGATGGAGGACTACTTCGCCCGGTTCGGCGGCGTACGCGACTATCTGCAGCGCGTGGTCAGGCGGGCTGGTGCGGACGGCTACACGGCGACGATCCTCGGCCGTCGCCGCTACCTGCCCGATCTGCGGAGCGACAACCGGCAGCGCCGCGAGATGGCCGAGCGGATGGCGCTCAACGCCCCGATCCAGGGCTCGGCGGCCGACATCATCAAGATCGCCATGCTCCGCGTCGACGCCGCCCTTCGGGACGAGCAGCTCGCCTCGCGCCTGCTGCTCCAGGTACACGACGAACTCGTCCTCGAGATCGCACCGGGGGAGCGGGAACAGGTGGAAACGTTGCTGCGCCGCGAAATGGGCGGCGCGCACCAGCTCTCGGTGCCGCTGGAGGTGTCGGTCGGCGTCGGCCGCGACTGGAACGCCGCCGACCACTGACCCATCCGCCCCGGCCGCTCGCCCGTCCGGCGGGCCGCTCGTCCGCCCGGCGGGCCGCTCGCCCGCCCGGCGGGCCGCTCGCCCGTCCGGCGGGCCGCTCGCCCGCCCGGCGGGCCGCTCGTCCGCCCGGCGGGCCGCTCGTCCGCCCGGCGGGCCGCTCGTCCGCCCGGCGGGCCGCTCGTCCGCCCGGCGGGCCGCTCGTCCGCCCGGCGGGCCGCGCGGCCACCCCCGTGGGCTTTCCGCGCGATCATGAACTATCGGTCGTGATCAACCGGCGTGTCGTGTCCCGGCGGCCCTGATCAACTCCGCAGGTGCCTGATCAACTCGGCAGGGTGGCGGTGAAGATCGCCGTACCGGGGATGATGTCCCCGCGATGTGGACTCCAGCCGCCCCAGACCTGTTCGTTGCCGACCGTCCACTCCGGTTCGACCAGGTCGGTCAGGTGGAATCCGGCTCCGGTGATCAGGCGTACCCAGTCGCCGACCGTCCGGTGATGCTCCACGTAGACCGCCGTGCCGTCGGCGTCCTCCTCGACGTACGGGCGGCGGTCGAAGTAGGAACTGACCGCGTACAGGCCCTCTTCGCCAGGCTCGTCGAGGAAGCACCACCGGATCGGGTGCGAGACGGAGAACACGAAGCGGCCGCCGGGGCGCAGCACCCGGGCCACCTCGGCGAGCACGCCGCCGGCGTCGGCGACGAACGGCATCGCCCCGTACGCCGAACACACGAGGTCGAAGGAGCCCGGGGCGAACGGCAGGTGCACCGCGTCGGCCTGCACCACCGGCAGGCGTACGCCGGACCGCGCGTCCAGTTCCCGCGAGTGAGCCAGTTGGCGGCCGGACAGTTCGAGCCCGATCGCCGTCGCGCCCTGCGTGAGCAGCCAGCGACCGCACTGCCCGGCGCCGCAGCCGATCTCCAGGACGTGCCTGCCTTCGACGTCGCCGAGCAGCCGGGCCCACGCCTCGTCCAGGCCCTCGGGTCCCCAGATGAATCGGGCGTCGCCGAGGAACTCGCCGTGTTCGGCCTGGTACGCGTCGGCGGCGCCGTCCCACCAGTGGCGGCTGGCGCGCATCGTCTCGTCGGCGGCGACGGGCCGCCGGTTCGGCCGGGCCCCTTGATCGGGATAAGTCACCTGATCATTGTCACGGGCACACCGAACGCCATGCGTCCAGGTCCAGGTGCTTGCGCATCGAGGCGAACCGCAGCTTTCTCGTGGCTGGGCAGAACTGGGCGGGGGACAGGTCGTACTCGACGTGGAACACCGGTTTGCCCGCGGTGACGAACACGCTCAGCCGGGCGCATTCGGCGTACTGGGCGCACTCCTCGTTCACTGCGAAGTCGAACGACGGCTGCAACTGTTTGGCCTGGTCGACGTCGTTCTTGAGGCCCACCGCCAGCCCGTGCCGGTGTGCCAGGTCGGCCACCCGGCGGTTGAAGGCGAGCTGATCCGCGGCGGTCAGGGAGAACCCGCTGTCATTCGCGTACGCCTCCAGGTTGTCCGGCTCGACGCCGTCGAAGCCCTTGTCCCGGCACATCTTCATCCGGTCGGTGAGGATGGGGGACAGCAGGTCCCAGCGCCGGATGTCGACCCAGTGCTCGCCGGGCCAGCCGTCCAGCTCCTTGCCGAGCACCGACTTCGGGTACCGGCCGGAGTCTGTGCGGAAGTCCTCCTGCGCGCCCGCGTTCAGGTAGCAGATCACCTTCCGGCCGGCCTTGTGGAGGGCAGCGACCTGGGCTGCCGTCGTCGTGAACAGGTCGACGTCGTACACCTCGGCCGGCACGGTGAGGTCGAGTCTCCCGGACAGCTGCCATTGCCAGGTCTGCCCGACCCGGGGCTTCCATCGGGCGGTGCTCGCACTCTCCGTCGGCGCGGCCGTGGCCGTCGCGGCGGCCGGGGACGAAGACGCCGTCGCGGACGCGGGTTCTGCTGTCGGCGTACCACTGGGGGAAGTTGATGCCGAATGGGCCGCGACCGACGGGCCGGACGCGGACCCGCAGCCGGCGGTCGCGAGCGTGAGGGCTAGCATGATTGTTATCCACAGAGGACGCACGGCGTCATGATGCCCGACGAGGCATCTCGAGGCGAATAGTGACCTGGGCCACATGATCGACTGCGGCTCGGCCGATCAGTGTGATCAGACACACGTTCGGTCGCGAAGCGTGCCCGACCCGGGACTTGCGAGCGGAAGTCTTCTTCTCAAAGCTGATGGGGTTGCGACGTGTGCTAGTGGGCACGGTAAGCTGTTCAATGCACTTACGCCGCCGCGTGCCTCGGTAGGGAGAAGGTTCGCAGCCGTCGATGCGACCTCGTTGGAGGGAGCGTCCTCGGCGGGCGTCGAGGGGTGCACCTGTCTTACCTGACACCATCCGACCGGAGCAACAGTCCACATGACGAGCAGCATCGAGGCCACCTCGAGCGTCACCAGGGTCACTCACGACGATCTGGGTTCTGAGGAAGCTTTCCTCGCCGCGATCGACGAGACCATCAAGTACTTCAACGACGGCGACATTGTCGAAGGCACCGTCGTCAAGGTCGATCGGGACGAGGTCCTGCTCGACATCGGCTACAAGACCGAGGGCGTCATCCCCTCGCGCGAGTTGTCGATCAAGCACGACGTGGACCCCTCCGAGGTCGTCTCCGTTGGTGACCACATCGAGGCCCTTGTTCTCCAGAAGGAGGACAAGGAGGGTCGCCTGATCCTCTCGAAGAAGCGTGCGCAGTACGAGCGGGCGTGGGGCACCATCGAGAAGATCAAGGACGAGGACGGCGTCGTCCGCGGCTCCGTCATCGAGGTCGTCAAGGGTGGTCTCATCCTGGACATCGGCCTGCGGGGCTTCCTGCCCGCGTCTCTCGTCGAGATGCGCCGGGTGCGCGACCTGCAGCCGTACGTCGGCCGCGAGCTCGAGGCGAAGATCATCGAGCTGGACAAGAACCGCAACAACGTGGTCCTGTCCCGTCGCGCCTACCTCGAGCAGACGCAGTCCGAGGTCCGGACCGAGTTCCTCAACAAGCTCGGCAAGGGTCAGGTCCGCAAGGGTGTCGTGTCCTCGATCGTGAACTTCGGCGCGTTCGTCGACCTCGGTGGGGTCGACGGCCTGGTGCACGTCTCCGAGCTGTCCTGGAAGCACATCGACCACCCGTCCGAGGTCGTCGAGGTCGGCCAGGAGGTCGAGGTCGAGGTTCTCGACGTCGACCTGGACCGCGAGCGGGTCTCGCTGTCGCTCAAGGCGACGCAGGAGGACCCGTGGCGTCAGTTCGCCCGGACCCACGCGATCAACAACATCGTGCCGGGTAAGGTCACCAAGCTGGTTCCGTTCGGCGCGTTCGTCCGCGTCGAGGACGGCATCGAGGGCCTGGTCCACATCTCCGAGCTGGCCGAGCGCCACGTCGAGATCCCGGAGCAGGTCGTCCAGGTCGGCAGCGAGGTCATGGTCAAGGTCATCGACATCGACCTCGAGCGTCGCCGCATCTCGCTGTCGCTGAAGCAGGCCAACGAGGGCTTCGTCGAGGGCGAGGAGCACTTCGACCCGACGCTCTACGGCATGTCGGCGTCCTACGACGCCGAGGGCAACTACATCTACCCCGACGGCTTCGACCCCGACACGGGCGAGTGGCTCGAGGGCTACGACAAGCAGCGCGAGGCGTGGGAGACGCAGTACGCCGAGGCCCGCACGCGCTGGGAGGCCCACACCAAGCAGGTCCAGACCTCGCGGGCGGCGGACGCTGCCGCCGTCAACGAGGCTCCGTCCGGCAACGTCTCGACGTCGACCCCGGCGAAGGCCACCGAGGAGCCCACGGGCACCCTGGCCACCGACGAGGCGCTCGCGGCGCTGAAGGAGAAGCTGGCCGGCGGCAAGTGAGTCGCTAGTTCCGCTACAGAAGCCCCGCTCGGCATCGCCGGGCGGGGCTTCTGCCTTTCCGCCTCCGCCATCCCGGCTTTCCGTGCAGATCACGGTTATGCATGCTTCCGGTGCCCAAGATCGCATGCAGATCCGTGATCTGGCGGGAAAGGGGGCCGCAGTGGAACCGGCCGCGGTGCAAAAAAGGGTTCAGGGGGCGAAGATCGCCGCTATCGCCATCGCGCCCGCCGCCGTGGCGTACCCGCTGATCATGAGCAGGGTGGCGCTGAGCGCGAGCGTCACGCCGAGCGCACGGGGCGCGGCGATCCGGCCCGTGCGGCGAAGATGGCGTGGGGGAGCGGCGCGGACGGTGAGCGGGCGGCGTGTGCCGCTGCGGTGCCGTCCTGTCATGGAACCGGACCTTATGTCGGATAAATGCGGCAGGCCGCACGCCACGCCGCGTCGTACGCTGTCGGCATGCTTTTCGTAGGGCTGACCGGCGGCATCGGGTCGGGTAAGAGTTCGGTCGCGGCGCGGCTGCGGGAGCTGGGCGCGGTCGTCATCGACTCCGACCGGCTCGCCCGCGAGGTCGTCGAACCAGGCACCGACGGGCATGCCGAGGTCGTGGCGCGATTCGGGACCGGGGTGCTGGCGGCGGACGGATCGATCGACCGCGCGGCCCTGGCAGCCAAGATCTTCGGCGACGCCGACGCGCGCAAGGCACTCGAAGGCATCATCCATCCGCGGGTGCGGGCGCGTACCGCCGAACTCGCGATGGCTGCCTCATCGGACGCGGTCGTGGTCAACGACGTCCCGCTCCTCGTCGAGGCCGGATTGGCTGGGACGTACCAGATGGTCGTGGTGGTGCTGGCGAGCGAGGAGATCCGCGTCGCCCGGCTCGTCGCCACACGCGGCATGACCGAGGCGGAGGCGCACTCGCGGATCGCCGCCCAGGCCACCGACGAGCAGCGCAAGGCGGTCGCCGACGCGCTGATCGTCAACGAAGGCACGCTCGAGGACCTGCGCGCGCAAGTGGATCAGGCGTGGCCTTCGCTCGCCGACCGCGCACGGCAGGGCGCTTCAGACGACTGAGCCCTTCAGACGCGTGCGGGCAAGGTGGGCAGCGGCTTGCTGAAGTCGATGTCGAGCTGGGCGAACCCCAACGGCGTCCGGATCTCCAGCCGCCGGACGACGCCGGTCGGGTCGACCCAGTAGCGCATCAGCGCCGCCCCCGGCGGGCTCGCCGCGTCCGCCGCCGTGTGGATCTCGAACACCGCGACCGGCCGGCCCTTCAGCTCGTCCAGGCGCAGCCGGTAGGCGCTCTTGGCCAGTTCCTTCGGGTCGTCGCGCCCCGACAGGCCCACCGACAGCGCCTCGTGCAGCAACACGTCCAGCTCGGTCGCGGGCACCCGCACGCCCAGGTCGTTCCAGGACCGCCGCTCCCACTTGCCGCGCGGCGCGGGAAGCGGCGGCTGCTTGTCGGTGCTCGCTCTCATCGCCACAGTGGTACGCCCAGCGTGCACGAGCACGTTCCGCGCGTCATCATCCAGATCATGTGCCAGGGCGTACGCGACTCCGCCCCGCCAGTCGAGCCAGCCGTCGACGAAGATCATCCGGGCCGGCGGGAGGGGCAGATTCACGGTGAACTGCCCGCCCCGGGCGGCTCGGGTGCGCGTACGCATGACGGACAGGGCCTTCGCCTCGGCCGCGGTGACCCTGCGGGGATTGACGACGCCGCCACCGAACGCCGCGACCGCGGTCAGCTCCGGCCGTCGCGTCCGGTCGAAGTCCACGCGGGCCCGGATGCCGTCGGACAGCAGCGCCTCCATTCGGCGTACGCGGGCGGTTCCGTCCACCCAGTAGCCCACCGGACCACCGTGCGCCAGCAGGGAACGCGGATCCGGCGACGGGCTGGCGCTCGGCGCCTGCGCCGATTGCGTCTTTGCGGTTGGAGTCTTCGCGGTCGGAGTCGGCGGCTTGACTCCGGTGGGGTTCAGGCCCGGCTTTCTCGTCGCACTGGCACTGGCACTGGCACTGCTGCTTGTGTCGGGGCGGGTGCTCGGGCCGGCGCTCGTGCTGGGGCTGGTTGTGGACGCGATCTTCTGCGTCGGGATGACGGCCGGGCCGAGCAGCACCTCGACCGGCGTTCCGTCGACTGTGTCGCTGCGAAGCCATTGCGTCTGCAGATCGCGCAAGAGATCCGGATCATCGGCGTTGGCGGAGCCCAACTGAAGCAACACCGCGATCAGCCCGTCCAGCGGATCCGGCTTCTCCGGCACCGGCAAACCCAGCGGGCGTACGCGCCAGCTCCCGGTCGGCGGCTCGGTCGGCGGCTCTGCGGTGGCCGACGGCGTGTCCTCGGCCCGAATCGCGATGATGCCGGGCATCGCCTGGATCAGCAGGCCCGGCATGCCCTTCCGCTCCGCCGTACGCACATACAGCAGCGACCGCCGCCAGTCGATCCACCCCGCGAACCGGACGTCCTTCGGCTTGCCATCGGGATCCTTCCCGGCCACGACACCGGAGATCGTGGCACGCTGATCCTCATAGTTGTGCAGCCGGACGTCGGCGAGCTTGCCGGCCTCGACCGCGGTCAGCGGCCTGGCCTTCGGGGCGTCCGCGGCCTCATCCGGGCCGGAACAGGACGTCATGCCCTGGCTGAGCCCGGCTACGGCGCCTACAACGAGACACCCGGCGAGGAGAACAGTGGCGATCTTGCGGCGGCGATTCGGTCGGGCAGACTCCACGGCATGCTGAACGCGAGAGGGGCGCGCGAGTAACGGCCGTCACCCGCTTTGCACTGCTCGCCCAGCTCACCCGCTCCGCCCGGCTCGGCCCCGCTCCGCCCCGCTTCGCTCGCGTCACGCCGCGCTGCCGCCGGGCCGCGCTGCCGCCGGGCCGCCGCCGCGCCGCCGCATCGCTTGGCGTCCACCGCCCGGCGGCGCGTCCGCCCGGCGGCCCGGACGCCGCTCCGTTTGCGGCAGATCACGGATATGCATGCTTAAACCGCCCAAGATCGCATGTACATCCCTGATCTGCTCCTAACGGAGCGGCGTGCGAACGAGCGGGGCGCTCCGCCCCGCTCCGCCCCGCTCCGCCCCGCTTCGCTCGCGTCACGCCGCGCTGCCGCCGGGCCGCCGCCGCGCCGCCGCATCGCTTGGCGTCCACCGCCCGGCGGCGCGTCCGCCCGGCGGCCCGCACGCCGCTCCGTTTGCGGCAGATCACGGATATGCATGCTTAAACCGCCCAAGATCGCATGTACATCCCTGATCTGCTCCTAACGGAGCGGCGTGCGAGCGCGCGGGACGGAGCGGCGTGCGAGCGCGCGGGGCTAGCGCGCGGGGCGGCACGGCCCGTAGGGCGGGAGGGTGCGTAGGGCGGCGGCCCGTAGGGCGGGGCGAGCGCGGAGCGGGGCATGGCGGCAGCGCGGGGCGGGGAGGGTGCGCAGGGCGCGGGAGGGTGTGGCCGCAACAAGGGGGGAGTGGTGGGAACAGGGAGACGGGTTGCCGCGTTGCCAGCAGGTGAGACTAGGCGCAAAGGAAGCCGCAGAACGTAAGGACGCCCGCGGCGGCCGGTCAGCGCGCTAGGCGCGCGACCACAGGGGTGCGCTCACCGGGCCCGCGACGCCCTCGCCGTTTGGGACAGCGGTGACGTCGCCGCGGGAGCAGCGACCCAGCGCCGAGGGGATCGGCCGGTGTGGAGGTCCGATCACAGCCCCGGTCGGCCGCCGCGAGCGGCCTACGGCTATTGACGGTACTCGGATGGTTCACGTCACACAATCGCAATATCGACCCGGATCGCCCCTCTGGGCGAGGTCGATCAAGGTGCGATGTCATACGCAGGCGTTAGGTTGGATGGCATGGGTTTGGAGATTCCCCGCATCGACGGCACGTTCGAGGTCATCAGTGACTACGTCCCCTCGGGCGACCAGCCGACGGCGATCGCCGACCTCGAGCGGCGGGTCCGGGCGGGGGAGAAGCACGTCGTCCTGATGGGCGCGACCGGCACGGGCAAGAGTGCGACGACCGCGTGGCTCGTCGAGAAGCTGCAACGGCCGACGTTGGTGCTGGCCCCCAACAAGACGCTGTGCGCCCAGCTCGCCAAGGAGTTCCGCGAGCTGATGCCCAACAACGCCGTCGAATACTTCGTGAGCTATTACGACTACTACCAGCCTGAGGCGTACATCCCGCAGACGGACACCTACATCGAGAAGGACTCCTCGATCAACGAGGAGGTCGAGCGGCTGCGCCACTCGGCGACGATGTCGCTGCTGACCCGGCGGGACGTGGTCGTGGTGGCCACCGTCAGCGCCATCTACGGCCTCGGGACGCCGCAGGAATACCTCGACCGCACGGTGAAGATCGTCAAGGGCGAGGAGCTGGACCGCGACCAGCTGCTGCGGCGGTTGGTCGACATTCAATACGCGCGTAACGACATCGCGTTCAACCGTGGCACTTTCCGCGTACGCGGGGACACGCTGGAGATCATCCCGGCTTATGAGGAGCTGGCGATCCGCATCGAGATGTTCGGTGACGAGGTCGAGCGACTGTCCTATCTGCACCCGTTGACCGGTGACGTGGTCCGCGAGGTCGACCAGCTGCTGGTCTTCCCGGCGACGCACTACACCGCCGGGCCGGAGCGGATGGAGCGCGCGCTGATCGGCATCGAGAAGGAGCTGGAGGAGCGGCTGGCCGAGTTGGAGCGGCAGGGCAAGCTCCTGGAGGCGCAGCGGCTGCGGATGCGGACCAGCTACGACATCGAGATGATGCGCCAGGTCGGGTTCTGCTCGGGCATCGAGAACTACTCCCGGCACATCGACTGGCGCGAGGCGGGCAGCCCACCGCACTGCCTGCTCGACTACTTCCCCGACGACTTTCTGACCGTCATCGACGAGTCGCATGTGACGGTGCCCCAGATCGGCGGCATGTACGAGGGCGACGCCTCCCGCAAGCGCGTCCTGGTGGAGCACGGCTTCCGGCTGCCGTCGGCGATGGACAACCGCCCGCTGCGGTTCGACGAGTTCCTGGAACGGGTCGGTCAGCAGGTCTTCCTCTCCGCCACCCCGGGCCCCTGGGAGCTGCGGCAGAGCGGCGGCGAGTTCGTCGAGCAGGTCATCCGCCCGACCGGCCTGGTCGACCCGCAGGTGGTGGTCAAGAAGACCAAGGGTCAGATCGACGATCTGATGCACGAGATCAACCTGCGGACCGCCAAGGACGAGCGCGTACTGGTGACGACGCTGACCAAGAAGATGGCCGAGGATCTCACCGACTATCTGCTGGAGCACGGCATCCGGGTGCGGTACCTGCACTCCGAGGTCGACACCCTGCGCCGGGTCGAGCTGCTCAAAGAGCTGCGCAAGGGCGACTACGACGTCCTCGTCGGCATCAACCTGCTCCGCGAGGGTCTCGACCTCCCCGAGGTCTCGCTGGTCGCGATCCTCGACGCCGACAAGGAGGGCTTCCTGCGCTCCGGCACGTCGCTGATCCAGACCATCGGCCGCGCGGCGCGAAACGTCTCCGGCGAGGTCCACATGTACGCGGACAAGATCACCCCGTCGATGGCGAACGCGATCGAGGAGACCAACCGGCGTCGGGCGAAGCAGGTCGCGTACAACGAGGCGAACGGGGTCGACCCGCAACCGTTGCGGAAGAAGATCCACGACATCCTCGACGACATCTACCGGGAGGCCGAGGAGACCGAGAGCGCCCTGGCCGGGCACGGCCCGGGTGGCGCGGTCGTCACCAGTTCGGGGATGGGCAGCGGCCGGGCGCAGAGCCGGGGCAAGACGCCGACGCCGACCGCGTCCAGCCGCAACAAGGGCCGGATCGAGGCGAAGACGCAGGGCATGGCGCGCGAGGAGCTGGCGCGGCTCATCACCGATCTCAACGGGCAGATGCTCGCCGCTGCCGGGGAGTTGCAGTTCGAGCTGGCCGCCCGGATCCGGGACGAGATGCAGGAACTGAAGAAGGAGTTGCGGACCATGGAGGTCGCGCTCTGAGCTGCGTCTTGTTTGGACACCGCGACTGGATGGGAATCTGCGCGCGGTGTTCGAGGGATTCCAGCAGCGACGGGTGGACGTCGGCGGCGGCCTGATTCTGCGAGCCTGGACCGGCGGTTCGGGTCCGCCGGTCCTGCTGCTGCCCGGCCGGCCGAACAGCGGCGGTCGGCTGAACAGCGGCGGTCGGCTGAACATGCCTGGCCGTCCGCGTACGCCGAGGCTGCCGCGTACGCCGAAGACGTGGCACGAGGTGGCGCCGATGCTGTCCGTCGGCTTCACCGTCGTGTGCCCGGATCTGTCGCCCTTCGGTGAACCCGCCCAGCAGGCCGCAGACTGCGTACGCCTGATGGCGCAGCTCGGGCACCGGAACTTCGCCGTCGTCGGACCGGATCGTGGGGCGTACGTGGCGCAGCGGCTTGCCACGGATCATCCGGAGCTGGTGAGTCACCTCGTGGTGATCGACGCGCTGCCGTTGGAGGCTCCGGCGCGGATCACGTGCCCGACGCTGGTGCTGTGGAGCACCGAGGGCGCCGATCTGGTCGCCCGCTGGCAGGTCTGGGCCGACGCCGTACGCGGTGTCGCCCTGGGTTCGGGTCCGGGGCCGATCGCGGCCGCACCCGATCAGGTCGCGCTGGTGTTGCGGGACTTCCTCGGCGGCCCGGCCGGCCCGATGCCGCCCGCGACGGCCGAGGTCAGGAGCGCATGACCCACTGGGCGATGCGTTCCAGCAACTCGGGCGGCGCCGCGTTCTCGGCGTGGCCGAAGCCGTGCTCGATCCAAAGCTCCTTGGGTTCGGCGGCGGCGTCGAAGAGCTGGTGTGCGTGCTCCAACGGGAAGTACGCGTCCTGGTCGCCGTGCACGACGAGCAACGGCGTCGGCGTGACCTTGCCGACCACCTCGAAGGGCGCGGGCGGCACCGGACTCCAGCCTTCGCTGGCGATCCGCGTACGCAGCACGACCCGGCTCACGAGCCGTCCCGTCGGCTTCTCGATCACCCAGTGGACCCGCCGCATCGGCACGGTGCCCCGGTAGTACCACCGCGCCGGCCCGCTGACCGCGGCGACCGCGTCGACCCCACGGATCAACGCGGCGTGCCGGATCGCGACGGACGCGCCCATGGAGAAGCCGATCGTGGCGATCCTGCCGTAGCCCAGCTCGCGCGCCCACGCCACGGCGGCTTCGAGATCGTCGATCTCCCGATCGCCCACCGTCGACCGGCCCCCGGACCGGCCGTGCCCTCGGAAATCGAAGGACACCACACCCCCGTGCCGGGCGAAGACCGCCCCCGCCCGGCGTACCGCCGGCTTGTTCCAGGCCCCCGTGAAGCCATGAGCCAGCACGAAGGCCAGGTCCCGCGGGCCTGGGTCATGATGTGCATCGATTTGTACGCCGTCCGCGGCGACCAGTTTCACGGCAGGTACGCGAAGTGCTCGACCACCGGAGGCTCGGCGAAGTGCGGGCCGATGAGCGCGCGCCAGGCCGGGAAGCGGTCGGAACCGCGGAAGCCGACCTCATGGGCCTCGACGGTGTCCCACTCGACAAGCAGGACGAAACGGGACGGGGACTCGACGCCGCGCGTCATGCGCGCGTCGCGGAAGCCCGGCGTCTGCGCGAGGAGCGCCCGGCCCTCGACGTACGCGGCCTCGAACGCCTCCTCCGCACCCGGCGTGATCTCGAATTGTGCGATCTCCAACACCATGACGGCATCCTGCCACGGCGTGCCGCCCACCCCTGTTGGGCCTGGGGGGACTTCGTGAGCAACAATGGAGCCCGACTGGGAGGGGAGTATCCCCCGCGGCGGCTTCGTCAGCACGGTTCGCACATCGGAACCCGGGGCCGCCGGTCACGAGCGTCAGCACGTGGCGGGAGAGACCTCCGGGGCATCACGCTGCCGACCGGAGGATCTCTGCATGAACGTGTCCACGCTGGAATGGACCATCACCCTGGTAGCCCTGGTGGCTCTACTGGTCGTCGATCTCATGATCGTCGGCCGGAGACCCCACGAGCCGTCATTCAAGGAATCGTCGCTGTGGGTCACGTTCTACGTGGGCCTGGCGGTGCTGTTCGGCGTCTGGGTCTACATCTCGCACGGCGCACAGTACGGCGGTGAGTTCTTCGCCGGCTGGCTGACCGAATACAGCCTCTCCGTCGACAACCTCTTCGTCTTCGTGATCATCATGGCCCGCTTCGCGGTGCCGCGCATCTACCAGCAGAAGGTCTTGCTGGTCGGCATCGTGATAGCGCTCGTCATGCGTGGCGCGTTCATCGCGGCCGGCGCGGCCGTGGTGAGCCGGTTCTCCTGGGTCTTCTACATCTTCGGCGCCTTCCTGATCTACACCGCTTGGGGCCTGGTCAAGCACGGCGAGGACGACGAAGGCGACTACAAGGAGAACATCATGATCCGGACGGCGCGCCGGATCCTGCCGATGAGCAAGCAGTCCGACGGTGCGAAGCTCACCACCCGGGTCAACGGCAGACTCCTGTTCACCCCGATGCTCATCGTGATGATCGCGATCGGCACCACCGACCTGATCTTCGCGCTCGACTCCATCCCGGCGATCTTCGGCCTGACGAAGGAGCCGTACCTGGTCTTCACCGCGAACGTGTTCGCGCTGATGGGTCTGCGCCAGCTGTACTTCCTGCTCGGCGGACTACTCGACCGGCTCGTCTACCTGTCGATCGGGCTGTCGGTCGTCCTCGCGTTCATCGGCGTGAAGCTGTTCCTCGAAGCGCTCGCCACGAACAACGTGCCGTTCATCAACGGCGGCGAGCCCGTCAGCTGGGCGCCCCACGTGCCGATCTGGCTCTCGCTCACCGTGATCATCGGTACGCTCGTCATCGCGACGATCGCCAGCCTGATCAAATCCAGCCGAGATGCTCGGAAGGAGGCGGCGCTCGCCTCCGCAGCGCAGTCCTCCGCCGGCACCTCTTCTGGTTCCTCGGCCGATCCGTCGGCTCCGTCGACTGGTCCGTCGGCCGGCTCGGGGGATGCTCGGCCGGAGTCCTCTCGCGATCAGCCGACCTCTTCGCGTGACGAGTCGCACCGGGTACGCGGCCAGGGCTGACGCTCCCCGCGCGGGTGCGCGGCGAACGTCGTATGCCCGCACTCGGGCGCGGCCGGGGCGTCGCGCTCGTGATCTCCGGAAGCCCACGTACCTGATCTTGGCGTCGTGGGGTGCGTGGCCTTCCGGAGATCGTTTCGGAGCTCGGGTGAACGCCGTTTCGGGGTCGGGCGAGCGCGGCTTCGGCGCGCGGGTGAACGCCGCTTCGGGCTCGGGTGAACGCCGCGCGAGTCCAGCGGAGATCCGGCACCGAGTGCGGCGGAGCCGACCAAGGTGCGGCAGGAGCCGTTCGGGTGCCGGGGAACCCAGTGCCTCGGAGTTGATCAGGGTGCCGCGGAGTTGATCAGGGTGCACGGCACACGACACGCCGGTCGATCATGACCGAAAGTCCATGATCAACGGGAAAGGGCGGGGCGAGCGGGAGCGTCAGAGCGGGACGCGATGAGCAGCGACGAGCGTGTCCGCCCGCTTTCCGCGTACCTCTTCGATCACGACTTCCCGTTGTTCGGAGCACGCGTGCAGCATGATCCGGGTGTCGCCGCGTGGTGCCGAGGCGACGAATCCGACGTGGTGCACCCGCTGCCCCGGGCGCGCGAAGAAGTAGAGGTCGCCGGGCCGTTCGGTGCCGAACGGGATGGGTGTGGTGTAGGCCGCCTGGTTGTACGCGTCCCGGGGCAGGGTGACCCCGTGCCGTCGCCAGGAGAGGTGGACGAGGCCGGAGCAGTCGATGCCGAACGGCGACAGCCCACCCCACACGTACGGCGTCTCGCGCAGCATCGCCGCGGTTTTGAGCACTTCTCGGGGGGTCACGGTGGTGGGCGCGGGAGCCAGGTCGAGGCTGCGCGCCCACAACGGTTCCGGGTGGCCGGGCACGTCCACGGCGCACCAGCCGCTGGCGGAGGTGGTGGAGCGGCCCGGTCCGGTGAGCGGCGCTCGGCGGAGTCGCGTACCGAGGACGACGGCGGGCAGCACGAGGTCGCCGTCGGGCACGTCGCGCAGCGTCGTCGCGGTCACGGCGACCACGAGGTCCGCACCAGCCGAGGAGTCCGTCAGACCGGAAGCCGCCAAGGAAGCCGCGGAGGCGGCAACGGATGGAGCGAGCTGGCAGGACGGCAGCCACCCCGGATAGCCGCGCGGATCGAGGTCGGTCGCGGGCTGCCCGGTGAGCACCACCTTGGACCAGCCGTCGACAGTGGAGTCGACGATCGCGGGTTCGCCCAGCAGCGCCTGACTGACCACGGCGGTCCGCAGCCGTTCGGCCGGTTCCAGCGACGCGACCCATTTGCGTACGTCGGTGACCGGGGCGAGGGCGGGGGCATCCAGCGGCCGGTCGGTCGTCGGTTCGCGGAACAAAGTCGCGGTGGCGACCCCGATCCGGGCCGTCACAGCGAGACGCCCAGTCCTGGCGCGTCCGGCAGGACGACGGCCGAACCCTCGTACCGGATGCCGCCGGTCACGGGGGACGAGGCCAGCCACCACGCGGCGTCGAGGTCGCTGACCGCGGTGGTCGGGTAGGCGGCGACCAGCGAGGCGGCCGCGCCGATGCCGATCGGGCCTTCCATCATCGAGCCGACGACCGTGCCGAGGCCGTGTGCGCGGGCCAGTTCCAGCAGCGTCCTGGCGTTCGTCAGGCCGCCGCACTTGGCCAGCTTGACGTTGACGAGATCGGCCGCGCGCCGCCGGATCACCTCGACCAGGTCCCGCACGCCGAACACCGACTCGTCGGCCATGATCGGGGTGTCGACCCGCTCGCTCACCCAGGCCAGGCCCTCGAGGTCCCAACGCGGCACCGGCTGCTCCACGAACTCGATGCCCAGCCGGGCGTCCTCCAGACCGTGGATGATCTTCACCGCGTCCCGCGCGGTCCAACCCTGGTTGGCGTCCAGGCGGATCGTCACGCCCGGCCCGGCGGCTTCGCGTACCGCTTGGATCCGGGCCAGGTCGCCGACGGCGTCGGTGCCCACCTTCAGCTTCAGGGTGGTGAAACCCTCCTTGACCCGCGCGGTGGCGGCTTCGCGCAGGCCGTCGGCTTCACCGGCCGACAGGGTCACATCAGTTTGTACGCTCAGCGCAGCGCCGCCCAGCGTGCGTACCAGGGGAAGTCCGGTGCGGCGAGCGGCCAGATCGTGCAGCGCGCAGTCGATGGCCGTCTTGGCCGCCTCGTTCCCGACGACCGCCCGTTCGACGGCCCGGCTGAGCCCGACGACCTCGGCCGGGTCGGCGCCGGTGACCAGCGGCCCGAGGATCTGCTCGACGCAGGCCCGCGAGCCGTCGATGCTGTCCCCGGTGACCTGCCAGACTTGCGGCGCCTCGCCGAAGCCCGACCGGCCGTCTTCGTCGACGAGTTCGACGATCAGGCTCGCGACGTGCGTCGTCCGCCGCAGCGCGGTGACGAACGGGGTGTGCAGGGGAGCGGTGAGGCGGTGCGTGCGCACTTCGACGATCGGCACCAGGCCACTTTATGTGAAGGCTTTTCGGTCCCGCCAGGCCGCCGCCGCGATCCGGGCCACCAGGGCGGCCCCTTCGGTCTCGCCGAGCAGCGTCGTCGTGCACACCACGAGGGTGAACGGCGGCTCGCCGGCGGGCAGAACGACCCCCGCCCCGTGGCGTACGCCGGTCACCCAGCCGTTCTTCGCGGCGACCGGGGTGCCCGGCGGCAACCCCGCCGGCAGGTCCTCGCGGTACTCCTGGGCCTGCAGAGTGCGCAGCATCGCCGTGCAGCTGTCGGCCGAGGCGGCGCTCCCGTCGGCGATCGCGGAGAACAGGGCGGCCAGGTCGGCCGCGGTGACCAGGTTCGTCACGCCCTCGGCGCGGGCGGCCGCGTCCTCGATGCCCCGGCCGGTGACGGAGTGCCGGGCGCCGACCGATCGCCAGACCTCGGCCACGGGCGCGACGCCTACTCGGGAGATCACGAGGTTGGTGGCCAGGTTGCTCGACCGCACGATCATGCGCTCGGCCAGCCAGCCGAGGGTGGTCCGCTGCCCGAGCCGGTCGGTGACCTCGTCGTCGTTGTCGTCGGTGACGTCGATCGAGAAGTCGCCCGCCCCCGGCCAGACCGAGGGGAACTCGTTGCGGATCTCGATCTCGTCGTCGAGGCTCAGCTCGCCCGCCTCCGCCAGGCGGTACAAGGCGACCAGCACCGCGGCCTTCATCGTGCTCGCCGCGTAGTGGGTCGCGTCGGCGTCGCGGGCGTACGCGGGCGGCCCCCCGACGGGCCCGGCCCAGATCGAGATGGTGCCGTTTCCGTCGGCGACCAGCGAATCCAGCTCCGGGGTGAGGGCGTCGAGTTCGGGCGTCATGGTCCAGCACGCTACCTGGTCGGGAATCGATTCCCCGTCCCGAGTGGCCGCCATCGGCCTAGACGGGTACGGTTCCGAGGTTCGTACTGGAGCACGGGGAGGAACACCAGTATGCGTAAATCGTGGTTCGCTGTCCCACTCGCCGTGACCTTGGCGGGCGTCAGCCTGGCCGGACTGGCCGCATGGGGTTTCGCCGACGTCGCGACGTCGTCGTCCACGTCGGCCGAGGCCACTCCGGCCGCCGCCGACGAGCCGGCCGTCGCTCCGGCGGGCCAGGTGGCAGCTCCGTCGGCGACACCGTCGTCCGGGGCGGCCGTCGCGGCCTCACCCTCCACGTCGACCTCGGCCGGTACGCCGAAAGTGCGCCGCAGCAACGCCGGAGTGCCCTTGCCGCGCCGTTCCGACATCTCCGAGGCCCTCCCGCCGACCCTGCCCCGGCGAAGCGGTCTGCACCCGGGGACCGGCTGCCCCTTCCATGAGGGTGTCGACGCCGCCAAGGCGGACGTCCGGGTCGCGCTCGAAACCGCCGCGCAGAAGCCGTTCTGGGCGAACGACCCCCGATATGCGAGCGTGACTCTCCCACCGGCCCTGATCAAAGCGGTTGCCTGGATGGAGAGCGGCTGGCAGTCGACGATCGTCGCCTGCGACGGCGGCATCGGGACGATGCAGATCATGCCGGACACCGCCACCTGGATGAACCAGCGCTTCGGCACCAGCTACGACCTGCACACCCTCGGCGGCAACACGATGATCGGCGCGGAGTATCTCCAGTGGCTCATCGCGTACTTCGGCTCCGCGTACTTCGGCAGCGACTACACCCTCGACGCGGCCGACTGCGTGAGCACCGATCCCGCAGTGCCCGACTATCAGACGCCGTGCCTGCTCAACGCGGTGATCGCGGCCTACAACTACGGGCCGGGCAACGTTGAGGTCGGCGACCACATCGTCATCCCGAATCCGGACTACGTCCGGCCGGTCCGGGCGCTGATGGTCAGCTGCCCCTGCTCGCAGTACTGATCGCCGGCCGAACGGCGGTGAAAACGGGGCGGCGCGACGCGCGTCGCCCCGCTACGCTCCTGCATCCGTGACTGATCTTTTCCCGCCGAACCTGTCGGACCGGCCGGCGGCTCCAGTGCCACACGCTCCGGCGCTGGACATCAGCTGCCGATACTGCGGCAGCCGTCCCGCGGTCGACGTGACCTTCAAGCGCCACACCGGCATGTTCATCATGCGGCAGACCGTGACCTACCCCGGCCCGTTCTGCCGCGACTGCGGTCTGAGCGTCTTCCGGTCGGCCACCGCACATACCGTGGGCGTCGGCTGGGCCGGCCTGCTGTCGCTGTTCATCTTCCCGTTCGTCGTGCTCGGCAACCTGCTCAGCCGGCGGAAGCTGACCGGCCTGGCCGAGCCGACCCCGCCCGTCGACGCGCCGGTACGCCCGGCGCACCCAGGCAAGCCGCTGCTCCTGCGGCCGCTGGCGTACGTGCTGCTGGTGCCGATCCTCATCCTCGGGCTGGGGGCGTGGGCCGCCGCCAAGGACACCGCGGAGAACCAGGTCGGCCGGTGCGTCACCGTGCTCACCGACACCGACGTGGACATCGTCGACTGCGCGCAACGGCATGACGGGGTGATCGTCTCGGTGGTCGACCGGGACGCGTCCTGCCCGGCGTCGGCGATCGGCGAGGTCGAGCGCATGTCCGGCGATCTCAACCGGGACGGCGGCAAGAAGCTCTGCGTCGGCGAGGGCTGATCCCCTCGGAGGAAACACGAACGGGGCGGTCCGAATCGGACCGCCCCGTTGTGCGTATCAGTCAGTTCTGGTGCTTGCGCCGCGCGGTCTCGCGCGCCCGCTGGGTCTGGTCGAGCGTGACCTTGCGGATGCGCACGGCGGCCGGAGTGACCTCGACGCACTCGTCCTCGCGGCAGAACTCGAGCGCCTGCTCGAGCGACAGCTTGCGCGGCGGGATGAGCTTCTCGGTCTCGTCCGCCGTGGAGGAGCGCATGTTGGTGAGCTTCTTCTCCTTGGTGATGTTGACGTCCATGTCGTCGGAGCGCGAGTTCTCGCCGACGATCATGCCCTCGTAGACCTCGGTGCCGGGCTCCACGAACAGGGTGCCGCGCTCCTGGAGGTTGGTCATCGCGAAGGCGGTCACCGGGCCGGACCGGTCGGCGACCAGCGACCCGTTGTTGCGGGTACGCAGCTCGCCGAACCACGGCTCGTACTTCTCGAAGACGTGGTGCAGGATGCCGGTGCCCCGGGTGTCGGTGAGGAACTCGGTGCGGAAGCCGATCAGGCCGCGCGCCGGGACCAGCCACTCCATCCGGATCCAGCCGGTGCCGTGGTTGACCATCTGCTCCATGCGGCCCTTGCGGGTGGCCAGCAGCTGGGTGATCGCGCCGAGGTGCTCCTCGGGGGCGTCGATGGTGAGCCGCTCGACCGGCTCGCAGATCTTGCCGTCGATCTCCCTGGTGACGACCTGCGGCTTGCCGACGGTCAGTTCGTAGGACTCGCGCTTCATCTGCTCGACGAGGATGGCCAGCGCCAGCTCACCACGGCCCTGCACCTCCCAGGAGTCCGGGCGGTCCGTCGGCAGTACGCGCAGCGACACGTTGCCGACGAGTTCCTTGTCCAGCCGGTCCTTGACCATGCGGGCGGTGACCTTCGCGCCCTTGACCCGGCCGACCAGCGGCGAGGTGTTGGTGCCGATGGTCATCGAGATGGCCGGCTCGTCCACCGTGATCAGCGGCAGCGGAATCGGGTTCTCGGCGTCGGCCAGCGTCTCACCGATCATGATCTCCGGGATGCCGGCGACGGCGATGATGTCGCCCGGCCCGGCCTGTTCGGCCGGCTTGCGCTCCAGACCTTCCGTCATGAGCAGCTCGGAGATGCGTACGCGGTCGGTCGAGCCGTCGGTCTTGCACCACGCGACGGACTGCCCCTTGCGGATGACGCCCTCCCGTACGCGGCACAGCGCGAGCCGGCCCAGGAACGGCGAGGCGTCGAGGTTGGTCACGTGCGCCTGCAGCGGCGCGTCCTCGGTGTACGTCGGCGCGGGGATGGTGTCGAGCAGCGTCTGGAACAGCGGCTGCAGCGTCTCCGAGTCGGCCGGGATCTTGCCGTCCTCCGGCTGGTTCAGCGACGCGATGCCGTCGCGGGCGCAGGCGTAGACAATCGGGAAGTCGATCTGCGTCTCGTCCGCGTCCAGGTCGAGGAACAGCTCGTAGGTGTCGTCCACGACCTCCTTGATCCGGGCGTCGGGACGGTCCACCTTGTTGATCACGAGGATGATCGGAAGCTTGGCCTTGAGCGCCTTGCGCAGCACGAAGCGGGTCTGCGGCAGCGGTCCCTCGGACGCGTCCACGAGCAGCACCACGCCGTCGACCATGGTCAGACCGCGCTCGACCTCGCCGCCGAAGTCGGCGTGGCCCGGCGTGTCGATGATGTTGATCGTGACGGAGTCGCCGTCCGCGCCCTGGTAGTGGACCGCGGTGTTCTTCGCGAGAATGGTGATGCCCTTCTCGCGTTCGAGATCCATCGAGTCCATCACCCGGTCGGCCATCTCGCCGCGGGTGTGGATCGCCCCGCCCTGCTTGAGCATGGCGTCGACGAGCGTGGTCTTGCCGTGGTCGACGTGCGCGACGATCGCGACGTTACGGAGATCCGGGCGGGTCAGCATACCGACCATTGTTCCGGGTGGACCGCCATGATCCGGCATCGGGGGCGGGGGTAGCGGCGAAGATCACGCCGTTCTCGCACTTTATAGGTATTAACGGGTTATCGTCGATTTATGGCAAGTCTGCGAAGGTTTGCCGCGATTGCGCTCGGTGTCGGGCTTTCGCTGTCGCTCGCTCCGCCGGTTTTCGCGGCATTTTCTCCTGGTGCTGGGCGCGCGGTGGTCCAGTCCAAGGTCGGGCTCAACGTCCGCTCCGGCCCGCGTCTCGCCGACCGCGTCCAGTCGCGCCTCGCGCATCGCCAGCCTGTCTCGGTCACCTGCCGGGTACGCGGACAGCAGATCGTCGGCTCGATCCGCACCACGACGACCTGGGTACGCCTGACGAGCGGCGGATACGCCTCCGACGCGTTCCTGTCGTGGACCACCCGGCGCGCGGCGACGCCGTCCTGCTCCGCGCTCGCTGTGCCAGCCGGCACGGCAGTGGTGAACCTGCCGTTCCCGTTGAACGTGCGATCCGGCCCGGCCACCTCGCACGCCATCGTGTCCACAGTGACCGGATCACTCCGGCCGCTGTGCCAGGCCTGGTCGCAGGCGGTCAACGGCAATCCCGTCTGGTACCAGCTCGGCGTACGCCGCTTCGTCACCGCGGCCTTCGTGCGCTGGCCCAACGGCCAACCGCGGCTGCGCTGGTGCGGCGCGGCGGCCCCGTCGACCCCGGCGTCGAACCAGGCCTTCCTGGCGTCCGTGATCGGGCCGGCCCAGGCCAGCGCCCGTAAATGGAAGGTGCCCGCCTCGGTCACCATCGCCCAGGCCATCCTCGAATCCGGCTGGGGCCGCAGCCCGCTCGCCGTCACCGAGCACAATCTCTTCGGCATGAAATGCTTCGGCGACCCCGGCGCGGTCGCGCTCGGCTGCACGACGTACGCCACCCGCGAATGCGCTGCCTCCCGGTGCTACTCCACTCGGGACTCGTTCCGGGCGTACCGGCGGGTGGGGGACTCCTTCGAAGACCACGGACGGGCGCTGGCTCGGCTGCCGTACTACAAGACGGCCATGAGGTACGCGGCCACCCCGAACCGGTTCGCCCTGGAGCTGCAACGCGCCGGGTACGCGACCGCTCCGGCGTACGCCGCTCACCTTGTCGGGGTGATGCGGGACTTCAACCTCTATCGGTACGACCTCCGGCCCCTCGCCTGACCAGGCGCCCCTGTGCGCCCGCCCTTGTGCGCCCGCCCTTGCGCGTCGCTAGGCTGCCGCGGTGTCCTCCCTCGCCAGCCTTTTCCTCCTGCCCGTCGATCGCCTGCCCGCGCTGGCCACCGAGGCGACCGCGCCCTACGACTTCCTCGACACGGCCGCCGAGGAAGTCGATCCCGACCTCTTCCTCTGGCCCGGTCACGGCCTGGTGTTGACCGTGTTGTACCTGGACGAGCAGGGCGTCGATCTGGCCGACACCCGGCACCGCGCGGAACAGGACCGGCTCTGCGACGACTGGGGCTACACGCTGGTGCTGCCCGACGAGCACAAGCGGCATCTCCCGGCGCTCGCCGTGGCCCGGTATCCCGCCGACGAGCTGCGGCAGTACTTCGCGACGATGGGCCTTGACCTGGACCCCGAGGAGTTCGAGGAGTTCATCGACGACGCTTTCGGTCGCCTCGACGGAGGGCCATGGCTGGTGCCATCTTGGATGGTTTCCGTCGCTGGGGCGACGTTTTCCGTTCAAGATCACGGCGTCGGAGTCGATCTAGGCGGGATGGGGCGGCCTGGGCGACCATTTCCCGCCTAGATCACCTCGACGATCACCTCGACGCCGGGGTTGGTGGGGATCAGCGGACGTAGGAGGGGTTGGCCAGCGCCCAGGTCGGCACGGTGTCGTTGCCGACCGACTCCCACAGCTCGGTCGCCTTCGCGGTGTCGGACTTGACCACGCTCTGCCCGTCGATGGTCGGCGTACTGCCGGTGGGGTTGGTCAGGAAGGTGACGTCCGAGCTGCCGATCGCCCGCAGCGCCCAGGCCAGGTTGAGCGGCGACAGGGTGTCGTCGACGGTGATCGCGCTCGCGGTGGCGCTGAGGAACGAGGTCAGCTTGGTCAGGTCGGTGACCGTCCCGGTGCTGGTGGCCTTGTCCATGACCGCCTTGATGATCTGGTGCTGGTGGGCGATCCGGGCGAAGTCGCCATCGGGGAACTGCTTGCGCTGGCGGGCGTAGTCGAGCGCGGTCGCGCCGTCCATGTGGGTGGTGGTGCCCGCCTTGTTCTTCGTGAACTTCCGGTACGGCGAGTGGATCGAGGTGAACGTCTTGTCCACCTTGATGTCGATGCCCCCGACGGCGTCGATGATCTCCTTGAAGCCCGCGAAGTCGATCATCATCACGTGGTCGAGCTGGAGACCGGTGAACTTCTCGACGGTCTGCACCATCAGGTCGGCGCCGCCCCAGGCGTACGCGCTGTTGATCTTGGCATATTCGCCGCCCTCGCCGTCGCTGGACTGGGGAACGTAGACCCAGGTGTCGCGGGGGATCGAGACGAGCTGGACGTCTTTGTGGTCCGCGCTGATGTGGGCCACCATGATCGTGTCCGTACGCGAGCCGCTGGTCTTGTCAGGGTCCCGGGAGTCGCTGCCGAGCAGCAGGATGTTCATCGCGCCGGCGGCGACGCCTTCGGGGGTGCTGGACTTCTTGCTGTCGCTCAACGCGGCGACCGAGATGCGGTCCACCTTCTTGTCGACGCCGCGCAGGTAGAGCCAGCCGCCGACGCCGGCCGCCCCGAGCAGCACCACGACGGCGAGCCCGCCGGCGATGATGTACCGCCGCACCCGTCGCCGGGTCCGTGATCTGGACGTATAGACCGATCCATCTGCCATGGGGCGTAACGCTAGCCGGGTTGCCTCGGGGCGACCATGAATGTTGCTGAGACCAACGCCACTGTCCGGACTTATCGTGCAGTGACGGTAACTTCGGAATTGCGTTGAATGGGTATGAAGTTCTTCGGTGTCGTCGGGCTCGGCCTGCTCCTCGGTACGTTTGCCCTGGCCAGCCCCACGAGCGCCGCCGCGCCCCGGGATCAGGCGATGCCGCTCGACCGAGCGGTCGCCAAGGCCGGCGTGGAGGCGATCGTGCGTGCCCCCGGTGGTCTCAACGTCCGATCCGGCGCGGCGACCGATCGGTCGATCTTGGGAACCGTCGACGACGGCTCCCGGGTCCGAGTCGTCTGCCAGGTCTGGGGCCAGCAGGTGAAGGGGACGCAGCGTACGGCCGCTCTCTGGGATCGGCTGGACTGGGGCCACGGCCACGTCGCCGACGGTTTCCTCCAGTGGCCGTCCGGCCGCCCGGCCCTGCCGTGGTGCGGCGACCCGCCTGTGGACGCGACGTCGTCGGCGGTCGACATCACGTCCGGAAGTCTCAACGTCCGCTCCGGGCCGAGCACCAAACACTCCACTGTCGGCTCGCTCGGCGACGCGGCCGGGCTGCGCGTCGAATGCCGCAGCTGGGGCAGCACGGTCGACGGCAACGCCGTCTGGGATCGCATCGGCCCGGGTCGCTACGTCGCCGACAAGTACGTCCACTGGGCCCCGACGACGCCGCGATACCCCTGGTGCGGTCAGGCGCCGGCGACCGTACCGGCGGCGACCAAGGACGGCTTCCTCGCCCGGGTGGCCGGGGCGGCCCAGGCGAGCGCCCGCACCTGGAAGGTGCCCGCCTCGGTCACCATCGCCCAGGCCATCCTCGAATCCGGCTGGGGTCGCAGCACCCTCACCCGGGTCGACCACAGCTACTTCGGCATGAAGTGCTTCGGCGGGCCCGGTCCGATCGCGGTCGGCTGCTCGACTTATGTCACGCAGGAATGCTCCAACGGCAAGTGCCGCAGCACCCGGGCGTCCTTTCGGGCGTACCGGGCGACGGGGGATTCGTTCGACGACCACGGGCGGCAGCTCGCGACGCTGCCCCGCTACCAGACCGCGATGAAGTACACCAACGACCCCGAGCGGTTCGCCCGCGAGATCCACAAGGCCGGGTACGCCACCTCACCCACGTACGCGAACAACCTCATCGACCTGATGCGCCGCTTCGACCTGACCAAGTACGACCGGAGGTCCTAAGCGGGATCGGGGACGGGCTGGGGCGGCGGCGGTCCGACGTACCGCGAGTCCGGCCGGATGATCTTCGAGTCCTCGGCCTGCTCCAGCACGTTGGCGCACCATCCGATGACCCGGCTGGTGGCGAAGGTCGGCGTGAACATCTCGCGCGGAAGACCGCACAGCTCCATGACGACGCCGGCGTAGTACTCCACGTTGGTGTGCAGTTCCCGGCCCGGCTTCAGCTCGGCGAGCAAGGCCAGCACTCGTGCTTCGACGGCGACCGCGAAGTCCACCAGGTCCCCGCCGAGCGACTGGGCGACGCCCTTCAGCATGCGCGAACGGGGGTCTTCGGTGCGGTAGATCGGGTGGCCGAAGCCCATGATCCGGTCGCCGTTGAGGATTCGCTCTCGAAGCCAGCCGTCCGCCCGGGAAACCGAGCCGATCGCGTCCAATGTATCCAGTGCTCGGCTCGGGGCGCCGCCGTGCAGGGGGCCCGACAGGGCGCCGAGCGCGCCGCCGATGCAGGCGTACAGGTCGGCGCCGGTAGAGGCGATGACGCGGGCGGTGAAGGTGGACGCGTTGAAGCCGTGGTCGACGGTCGCGATCAGGTACTTCTGGATCGCGCTGACCTGTTCCGTCGAGGGAACCGAACCGGTGATCATGTAGAGATAGTTGGCCGTGTGCGACAGGTCGTCCCGTGGCGCGATCGGGTCGAGGCCGGACGACAGGCGGTACAACGCCGCCAACAGTGATGGGGTCAGCGCACAGAGGCGCATCGCCTGCGAGCGCCGCTCATCGGGAGACGTGTCGTACAGCGGGCGAGCCCCGGCGGCCAGGCCGGCGACGGCGAGCGCTGCGCGCAGTCCGCCCATGGGATCGGCGGTGGTGGAGGCGGCGGCGATCGAGGGGAGGGCTGCGGCGACCGCCGGTGGGATGTGGCGCAACGGTGCGATCTCGGCCGAGAGCGAGCCGGCCGACGCGCTGGAAACGGGCAGCGCGCCGTCGATCAACAGCGCCCAGACGTCTTCGAGCGAACGACGCTCGGCGAGGTCGATCGCCGAGTACTGCCGGTAGTGGTAGAAGCCTTCGCGGCCGCGTACGTGGCCGATCGTGGTGTCGGTGACCACGACTCCGGCGAGTCCGCGCGGGACGGTGACGAGTTCAGGCATGCCGCGAGCGTCGCTCCGACGAACCGCCTCAGTCAACGTTGATTCAGTCAATGTGAGATCATGGCCACATGGCCGACGATCAGCTGCTGACCACCGCCGAAGTCGCCCAGCGGCTGCGGATCAAGCCGGAGACCATTTACGCGTACGTGAGCCGGGGGCTGTTGACTCGCGTCAAGGTTCCGGGCGAGCGGATCAGCCGGTTCCGGCTCTCGGACGTGGAACGGCTGGCCTCGCGTACGCAGGGAACCAGGCCGGAGCGGGATGCCGCACCGGCCATGCGGACGGCGATCACGCTCATTGCGTACAACCGGCTCTTTTATCGAGGCCGGGAGGCCGCGAGCCTGGTGGACACCCCGTTCGAGCAAGTGGCCACGTGGCTGTGGGGTGGTGGCGCGACCGAGTTCGCGGCACCGGGCGAGGCGCTGGAGCGGGCGCGGAGCGCGAGCGCGCACCTGCCGCCGCACGCGCGGCTGGCCGACCGGCTGCCGGTGATCGTCGCGGTGGTGGCGGCGACGGACCCGCTGCGGTTCGATCTGTCTCCGTCCACTGTGGTTACCCGCGCGCCAGAGCTGGTCGCGACCATGGTCGACGCGTTGCCCGCGCGAGGCGAGCCGGCCGATCGCACCGTCGCGGCCCGCCTGTGGTCGCGACTGACCGAACGCGCACCCTCCGCGCGGGACCTTCGGGCCATCAACGCGGCACTCGTTCTGCTCGCGGACCATGACTTAGCCGCTTCGACCATCGCGGTACGCGTCGCCGCATCGACCCGAGCCCACCCGTACGCCGTGGTGTCGGCCGGATTAGGCGCGTTGGACGGGCCGATGCACGGCGCGGTCGGAGCCGGCGTCTACCGGCTGATCGAGACCGCCGCCCGGGACGGAGCGGCGTCCGCGATCGCCGAGCACCTGCGGAGTGGTGGACTACCGGGGTTCGGGCACTCGCTCTATCCGGACGGCGATCCCCGAGCGCGGGCGCTGCTCGACCTCGTGCCGATCCCCGACGACCTCCAAGTGACGCTTGACGACCTCGTCCGGACGGCGAACGCGAAGCCGAACATCGACTTCGCGGTGGCGGCGCTCGCGCACTCGGCCGGGATGGGCGCGGGGGCGGCCGAGGTGATCTTCGCTGTCGCCCGGACCGCGGGCTGGATCGCGCACGCCATCGAGGAGTACGCCCAGCCGCCCCACCGGTTCCGCTGGAGCAGCGGCTACACCGGCCCGACGCCGGAGGCGTGACCGCCTTCCCTCCGAAGGCGTGACCGCCTTCCCTCCGAAGGCGTGACCGCCGGAGTTGATCAGGGTGCTGGGGAGTTGATCAGGGTGCCCGGGACACGACACGCCGGTCGATCATGGCCGAAGGTTCATGATCGCGCCCCCAAGGCGCACGCGAGGGGGAGTCTCCATCAAGCGATTGACGGAGCGGCGGGCGGGCCGTTAGCCTGCGGGGATGCCGGAGGAGAAGGCCAGCCGGGACCGCGTACTCGAGGCCGCGACGCGCTTGTTCGCCGAGCGCGGCTATGACGGCACCAGCACGCGGGAGATCGGCCGGGCGAGTGGACTGAACATCGCCACCGTGGCGTACCACGTGGGTGCCAAGGCGGATCTGTATCGCGAGGTCATGCGGCACGCGTACGAGTTGGAACGCGAAGCGCTCGACAGCGCGATCCGGGACTTGCGCGCGGAGCGGGACCCGATGCTGGGCGTGCAGGTGCTCGTGCGGCGCTATCTGGACTTCTGCCTGGCCAATTCGTATGTGCCCGCGCTGTGGATGCGGCGGTGGCTCGCGGACGCCGCCGATGTGACCGGCCTGGAGCAGGAGTACGCCTGGCCGCTGATCGACCTGGTCCGGGACGCGATCGGAATTGACGACGACATGACACTCTGGACCGTCATGTGGAGCATCCACGGCTTCGTCCAGGCCGGCGTGCTGGACGCCGACGGCAAGCGGCACGTGCACGATCTCGCCACGGTGGACCGCTACCGGGCGCATCTGGACACCCTCGTAGCGAAGTGGATGGCGGCGTGAACAAGGGCCGACTCGCCGGGTACGGCGTGGGATCGATCGGCACCGGGGTCTTCTCGACTGTTCCGGGGCTGCTCCTGCTGTTCTTCCTGACCGATGTGCTGGCCGTGCCGGCGGCGCTGGCCGGGGTCGTGGTGGTGGCGCCGAAGGCGCTGGACGTGCTGTTCAATCCGATCATCGGGGCGGCCAGCGACCGGGAGGCGGTCCGCACGGCGCGCCGCACGAAGCTGTTGCTGACCGGGGCGCTCCTGATGCCGGTGGCGTTCGCGACGATGTTCCTGAGCCCGTCGAGCGGGTACGCCGGCGCGGTCTGGGTGACGCTGGCGTTCATCGGCGCCTCGGTGGCGTTCGCCGCCTTCCAGGTGCCGTACGTCGCGTTGCCCGCCGAGATGTCCGACGAACCCGATACGCGGCTGCGCGTGATGACCTGGCGGATCGTCTTCCTGACCTTGGGCATTCTGATCGCCGGTGGGCTCGCCCCCGCTGTCGTGGACCTCGGTGGCGGCGGTCGTCCCGGGTACGCCCTGATGGGAGCGGTCGTCGGGGCGATCGTCCTCGCGGCCTGCGTGACGGCGACGCTGTCGACGCGGTGGGTGCGGTCGCGGCCGGGCGGCGAGGTGCTGGGCCTGGTGGCGGCGTTCCGGACGGCCCGGGGGAACCGGCCGTTCTTCCTGCTCATGGCGGCCTTCGTGACACAGGCCGTGGGCATCGCGATCATGCTCGCCGCCGTGCCGTACGTGGCGACGTATTGGCTCGGCGACTACAGCCTCACCTCGATCCTGTTCGTCTGCGTCGTCGGCCCGAGCGCGCTCGCCGTACCGGTGTGGTCGGCGCTCGCCAGGCGGTTCGGCCGGCTGCGCTGCTTCACCGTGGCCATGATCGTTTTCACGGTGGCGGCGGCGCTCAACTACCCGCTCGGCCGGGCGTCCGTCACGGCCGGAGTGCTGTCCGCCGCCGCCGTGCTCGGGCTCTGCTACGCGGCGTTGCAGGTGCTGCCGCTGGCGATGATGCCGGACGCCATCGTCGCCGACGCGGCGCGTACGGGGCAGGTTCAGGCCGGGGCGTTCACCGGCGCCTGGACCGCGGGGGAGACGGCCGGACTCGCCGTCGGCCCCGGCCTCTACGCCCTGATGCTCGCGGCGGGCGGCTTCCTGTCCTCCACCTTCGACGCGCCGGTCACCCAGCCCGGCTCGGCGAAAACGGCTCTGCTGCTGGGGTTCACCGTTGTACCGGCGCTGCTCATGCTGGCGTCGCTGCCCATCCTGCGTGCCTACGGGCGCGCCCGCACCACGGGAAATTGAACATGTTGCCTGAACACGGCCGATCCTCGGCTGAGCTGCTGGACGAATTGCGGCAGCTGCGCGCTGCCGACCTGCCCACCCAAGGCGGCCGCACGACGGCGTACGTCTATGACAGCGGCCGTCCCGAGGTCCGCGCGGCCGCGCAGGCGGCGTACCTGGAGATGCTGGAGGTCAACGGGCTCGATCCGACCGCCTTCCCCAGCATCGTCCGGCTGGAGCGCGAGGTGGTCGCGGCGGTCGCGAGCCGGCTCGGCGGCGACGACGCCACCCCCGGGATCTTCACCAGCGGCGGCACGGAGTCGATCATCCTGGCGGTCAAGGCCGCGCGCGACTCGCGTCCCGACGTGGCCGAGCCGGAGATCGTGGTCCCGACCACGGTCCACGCGGCCTTTCACAAGGCCGGTCACTACCTAGGGGTACGCGTAAAGCAGGTCCCGGTCTCGCCGTCTTCCTTTCGGGCTGACGCGGCGGCGACAGCCGACGCGATCACGGAGAACACCGTCCTCGTGGTCGCGTCCGCACCGTCCTACGCGCACGGTGTGATCGATCCCGTCACCGAGATCGCCGCCGTCGCGCTGGAGCGCGGGATCGCGTGCCACGTCGACGCGTGTGTCGGCGGCTGGCTGCTGCCCTGGCTGGCCGACGCCGGAGCCGACGTGTCGCCGTTCGATCTCAGCGTTCCCGGCGTGACCTCGCTGTCGGTCGACCTCCACAAGTTCGGGTACGCCCCCAAGGGCGCCTCGGTCCTGTTGTTCCGCGACTCGGAGCTGCGGCTGGCGGCGTACTTCGCGTGCGCGGAGTGGCCCGGCTACACCGTGATCAACTCGACGATCCAGAGCAGCAAGGGCGCCGGTCCGCTGGCGGGCGCCTGGGCGACCTTGCAGGCCCTGGGCACCTCCGGCTACCGGCAGCTCGGGGCGTCGGCCTTGGCGGCCACTCGCCAGGTTGTGCGCGGCATCGCGGACATTCCCGGCTTGAAGGTGCTCGGCTCGCCGGATGCGACCCTGGTGGCGTTCACCGTGGACGACGATCCCGGCTTGGACCTGTTCACGATCGCCGACGAGGCCCGGGCCCGGGGCTTCTTTCTCCAACCCCAGCTCAGCTACGCCGGGATGCCCGCCAGCCTGCACCTGACCCTGACCGGAGTCAGCGCGGAAGGCGTCGACGCGCTGCTGGCCACGCTCACGATCGCGGTGGAAGCGGCGCGGGCGATCGGGCCGGCGCCGACGGCCGGGCTCGCCGAGATGATCGGCGGGCTGGACTTCGCCGCGCTCGACGACGCCACGTTCGCCTCGTTGCTGCCGGCCGTGGGGGTTTCCTTCGCCGAGGGCACGCCCCGGATGGCCGCCGTCAACGGGGTGCTCGACGGGCTGCCGCCCGCCGCGCGCGAGGCGTTGCTGACGCGGTTCCTCTCGGCGCTCTACAGCCCCGCCCTCTAGCTGCAGATCACGGTTACGCAGGCCAAAACCGCCGGTTTTGGCCTGCGTAACCGTGATCTGTCGGGAACGCTGTCACCAGTGGTGGGGGACGTAGGTGTACTCCATGCCGTAGAGGCAGAGCGCCGCCGTCGCCAGGTACGCCGCTCCGATGGCCCAGCGCGTACTGGCGGGGACGTCGAAGAAGGCGCTGGTCCGCCCGGCTTTGCGATCCTTCCAACGGCGGTAGGTCTCGATGCCGCCCATGATCAGGACGAAGATCAGGATCGGGTTGGGCCGCAGGATGAGGAAGACTGCCGCGCCTACCAGTCCGGCGATCCAGATGGCGGGGTGCAGTGCGCCCGCGACCCGGCCGCCGTCCAGTGGCAGCACCGGGAACAGGTTGAACAGGTTGATCAGGAAGCCGGAGTACGCCAACGCCGTCAACAGCGGGGATCCGCTCGACTGGGCTGCGGCGAGGACGGCGATCGTGCCGACCACTCCGGCGATCGGCCCGGCGAGTGCTGAGGCCGCCTCCTGCGCCACCGAGCGCTGTTCGCCCTCGATCTTGACGAACGCGCCCAGGAATGGGACGAACATCGGCGCGCTGGCCTTCACACCCTGGAACCGCAGCACGATGACGTGCCCGATCTCGTGGACGAAGATCAGCAGGACGAAGCCGATCGCGAACCACCAGCCGTAGAAGATGGCGTACCCGACGACCGACAGCAGCATGGTGAAGGCCGTCTTGAAGTGGGCGAACAGCCAGACGCCCTTGAGCAGGCCGACGAGTTTGCCCGCGCCCGCGACCTTGGTGGCGCCGGCCGCCACGGCGACGCCCGCGCCCGCTTTGCCCGCACGATCCCGCCAGGTCTTCTTCTTCTGCATGACCTGGGACTCGACCTGCGACACCGTCGGTGGAGGCTGGGTAACAGTTTGCGGCGGAGGGGAGGGTTCCACGACCGCCAAAGTAGCGCAAGACTGCACCTTATGGCGTTCCCCGAAGAACCTCCGCGGCCTCATCGTGCCTACCGGCACGGGCGGTACCAGATGATCATCATCGGGGGAGGGCACAACGGCTTGGTGGCCGCCGCCTACCTGGCGCGGGCCGGGCAGCGGGTGCTGGTGCTGGAGCGGCGCGAGGTCGTGGGCGGTGCGGCCGTGACCGAGCGGCCGTTCGGGCCGGACTTCGCGGTGACCTCGTTGTCCTATGTGGTCAGTCTGCTCGATCCCGGGATGGTGCGCGACCTGCGGCTTGCCGAGCACGGTTATCACGTGTACCCGCAGGGGCCCTATTTCGCGCCGCGCCGCGACGGCCGAGCGCTGCGGCTGGCCGACGACCCGGCCGACCGGTACGCGGAGATCGCGAAATTCTCGCCGCGCGACGCCGACGCCTACGAGCAGTGGGACGCCTGGATGAGCCGGCTCGGCGGCCTGGTCGGGCCGCTGCTGAAGGAGATACCGCCGAAGGTCGGCTCGAAGCGGCCCGGTGACCTGCTTGGGCTGGCCCGGATCGGGGCGAAACTGCGCAAGGTCGACGTACGCGCGGCGTTCGACCTCACGCGGCTGTTCACGGCCAGCGTCGCCGATCTGGTCGAGGAGCGGTTCGAGTCGGACGCGATGCGGGGGCTGCTCAGCGTCTCCGGAGTGATCGGCGGCTGGGCCGGTCCGCGCAGTGCCGGGACGGCGTACGTGCTGCTCCATCACCATGTCGGGGAGGCCGTCGACGGGCAGACCGGCGCGTGGGGCTTCCCTCGGGGCGGGATGGGCGCGGTGACGCAGGCGCTCGCAGCCGCCGCCCGCGGCTTCGGAGCCGAGATCCGCACGTCGGCCCCGGTCGCCCGGATCTCGACCCGCGACGGTCGCGTCACCGGCGTCGTCCTGGCCGACGGCGAGGAGATCGCGGCACCCGTCGTCATCACGACGGCGCATCCGAAGATCTCGTTCCTGCGGTTGCTGGACCGAGCCGAGTTGCCGCCGGACTTCGTGGCCGACATCGAGTCCTATCAGACCCGGTCCGGCACGGTGAAGGTGAACTTCGCGGTCGATCGGCTGCCGGAGTTCGCGGCGCACCCGTCCTACGACCCGGCGGTGCACGGCGGCACGATCGTGCTGTCGGAGTCGCTCGACGACGTGGAGACCGCGTTCCAGGAGGCGGTCGCGGGCCGGCCGGCCACTCTGCCGTTCGCCGACGTCTGCATACCCAGCGTCTTCGACCCGACGCTGGCTCCGGAAGGCAAGCACGTCGTCTCGATGTTCACCCAATGGGTTCCGCACACCTTCGCCTCCGCTCCGTTCGACGACGAGCTGTCGGCGTACGCCGATCGGCTGACCGAGCGCATGGAGCTGGTCGCGCCCGGGTTCACGGCGTCGATCCTGAGCCGTCAGGTGATCGGACCGCACCGCATGCAGGAGGAGTACGGACTCGTCGGCGGCAACATCTTCCACGGCGAGCTGACCGCCGGCCAGATGTTCCACTGCCGCCCGGCCGCCGGATACGCCGATCTGCGTACGCCGATCCGAGGGCTGTATCAAGCCGGTTCGGCGACCCATGGCGGGGGAGGCGTGACGGGTGTTCCGGGCCGGAACGTGGTCCGGCAGATCCGGCGTGATCTGCGGTTCCGTCGCAGGTGAGCATGGTTGTGGTGTGAGCCACGTCACGAAGATCTCTGAGCTAACCGCCGCGTAATGCTGGGATAGACGATCACCGGCGTCTACGGTTGTCGGACCGCCCCCCGATAACGCCGCATTCGAGGAGCTGCTGTGCAACCCCTCCTGCATGATCTCGTGAGCGTCGTTCACGCCCCCGCTTCGGCTCTCGGCGGCGCCGACGGCCAGCTCCGGCCGACCGGTGCGCAGGGTCTGTTCCACGCCGACTACCGGGTGATCTCCGAAGCCGTGCTGCGAGTGGACGGTCGAGAACCGGTGGCGGTCGCGCACAGCCTGACCGGGCCGGGCGCCGCCGTCTTCGTCGGGCTGCTGCCCTGGCTGGGCGATCTGTCACCCGACCCGACCGTACGCGTCGAGCGCCGTCGCCGGCTGACCGCCGACGGGATGACGGAGCACGTCACGTTCGCCAACACCTCCCACGAGCCCGTGACTCTCGGCCTCACCATCGACCTGGCCTGCGATCTCGCCGCCATCGAGACGGTGAAGTCGGGCGGCTTGACCGCTCCGGTCGCGGTGCACCTGGACGGCGACCACCCGGTCTGGCGGCAGGGCGGACTGGCGGTCGGCGTCGCCGCACCGGACGCCCGGGTCGACGCCGCCGACACGACGGTCCAGCTGAGCTGGGCGATCACGGTCGAGTCGGGGTCGACGACCGAGGTGAGCTGGGCGGCGACGGTCAGCGATCCGCGCGCCGTCCTGATCGAGCCGGCCGGCCCGGTCGAATGGGAGCGCCCCGAGCTGGTCGCCGACGACCGGCGGCTGACCCGGCTGCTGGAGCAGTCGCTCGACGACCTGGAATCGCTGCGCCTGGCCGAAGCCGGTACGCCCGAGGACGTCTTCCTCGGCGCCGGAGTGCCCTGGTACCTGACGTTGTTCGGACGCGACAGCCTGTGGGCGGCCCGGATGCTGCTGCCCCTCGGCACCGAGCTGGCCGCCGGGACACTGCGTACGCTGGCGCGCCGCCAGGGCCGGGCATTGGATCCGAGGTCGGGGGAGGCCCCGGGGAAGATCCTGCACGAGCTGCGGCGGCACGAGTTCCATGTGGCGCTCGACGGCGAGGAGCTGTCGCTGCCCCCGGCGTACTACGGGACGGTCGACGCGACCACGTTGTGGATCAGCCTCCTGCACGACGCCTGGCGCTGGGGGCTGGCCGAGGACGTCGTCGAGGAGCTGCTGCCCACCCTGGAAGCCGCGCTGACCTGGCTCGACGAGTACGCCGACCCGGACCGCGACGGCTTCCTGGAGTACCTCGACACCAGTGGGCTCGGCCTGGCCAACCAGGGCTGGAAGGACTCCGGCGACGCAGTGCGGTTCGCCGACGGCCGGCTCGCCGAAGCCCCGATCGCGCTCGCCGAGGTCCAGGCGTACGCCTGCCAGGCGGCGACGAACGCGGCCGCGCTGCTCGACGCGTTCGGCCGGCCCGCCGCCGACAAGTGGCGCACGTACGCCGTCGAGCTGTCCAAGCGCTTCCGGTCGGCGTTCTGGGTGGACGGCCCGCGCGGGGCGTACCCGGCGATGGCGCTCGACCGGGCCAAGCGGCCGGTCGACGCCCTGACGAGCAACATCGGCCACCTGCTCGGCACCGGGATGCTGACCGCCGAGGAGTCGGCCCGGGTCGCCGAGCTGCTGGCGTCGCCGGAACTGGCGGGCGGCTACGGGCTGCGGACGATGTCCGACCGGGACGGCGGCTACAACCCGCTGTCGTACCACTGTGGATCGATCTGGGCGCATGACACCGCGATCGCCGTGACGGGGCTGGCCGCGGAGGGCCACGCGGACGCGGTCGCAGTGCTCACGGAGGGCCTGCTCATCGCGGCGGAAGCCGTCGGCTATCGGCTGCCCGAGCTGCACGGCGGCGACGCCCGGACCGACCTTCGCCGCCCGACGCCGTACCCGGCTGCGTGCCAGCCGCAGGCCTGGTCGGCGGCGAGCGCCGTCGCGATCGTGCACGCGGCGTCGGGCCTGCGCCCGGACGTGCCCGGCGGTCAGATCACCCTGCGTCCGCTCGCGGGCGCGCCGCTCGGCGGCTTCACGGTCCGCGGTCTGCGCGTCGCCGGTCGCCGCGTCTCGGTCACCGTCGGCCGTGACGGCTCAGCTTCCCTCACCGGTACGCCGAGCGCCCTCACCATCCTCCCCTAACCTCCTTCCCGCCCGCTTTCCGTTGATCATGGAGTTAACCGTGGTCTCGACGGTGTGTCGCGACCGGAAGCTCCATGATCAACGGCGGTGGAGGGTCAGGCGATCTCGTTGACGACGCCGGTCATCACGTCGCCGAGCGGCAGCCCGAGCCGGGAGCCGGCCAGGTCGGCCAGGTCGGCGCCGCGGGTCGGGTCGTCCCGGAAGCACGGCGTGATGGCCCGCCAGACGCGTACGCGAGTCTCGGGCTCGCTGAGGTCGAGCGCACCCAGGTCGAGCCGGTCGAGGATGCGGTCGAGCCGGGCCAGCTGCGCCGGCCGCCGCGCGCCCAGGACGATCCGCAGCGCTTGCTCAGGGCCGTGCCGAACCAGGAGCTCGGCGGGGTCGGTGCCGTCGGGCAGGGTGGCGATGTCGACCGGCCCCGCCCACGTACGCAGCAGCGGCAGCCAGCGTTCGAAGGCGTCCCGCCCGGCGTCGTCGCCGTCGAGCAGGAGGCTGAGCGAGGCGGTCGGGCCGATCGCCTTCCGCAGCAGCCGCAGGTGATGCTCGGTGAGGACGATCCCGCACAACGCCACCGGCAGCAGCTGCTCCGGCGCGTGGTCGTGGACCATGCGGTGCACCGCGATGGCGTCGGCCGCGCCTTCCACGACGAAGACCCGGATCGGCCGCCGATCGCGCCGCCGCCGGTGTGCCAGCTGGAGGCTGAGGCCGAACAGCGCCTCGCCCTTGTGGTAGATCGTGGTCGTCGGGGTGTTGAGATACTTCGGGGCGTCCGTTCGGCCGGACAGGTCCCGGCCGGTGAAGCCGATGACGTTGCCGCGCTGGTCGTGGATGGGGAAGACGACCCGCTGCCGCAGATAGTCGATGAGCCGTCCGGTCCGCGATCGCCGGACCAGACCCGCGGCCAGCAGCTCTTCCGGGGTGAAGCCGAGCCCGGTCAGCCGGTCGAGGACGGCGGTCCAGGTGGCCGGGGCGAAGCCGGGCTGCCACCACGATCCCGCGGCCGCCTCGATGCCGCGTTCTCGCAGGTACCGCCGGGCGGCCGGGACCTGCCGGAGCTGGGCGGCATAGAACGCCGCGGCGGCCCGGTTGGCCGCCAGCAGACGGGATGTCGCGGGTACGAACTCCATGGCACCTTCCATGTTCGCACACGTGTACGAACACGGAAAGTGGTCAAGCCGGGGAGGCTCTCGGGCGAGCCGCCAGGAGTGCGTTCAGTCCACTGAGCGACGCATCGAGTAGGTGACGGCGTACAGGCGGTGCGGCTCGCCGTGGTGATAGACCGGGCTGCGGTCGTACGACTGCCAGCCTTCGGCGCCGGCGCGGTTGAGGTGACGCAGGTCGTCGAAGCGCTCGTCGGTGCCCCAACGCTGCACCCCGCCTGGGTGATAGAACACGGCGTCCCAGTCCAGGAACCGGTCGTTGCCGAGCGTTCCCGCCGAGCGGTACTCCAGCCGTGCGTACTCCCAGAGCCTCATGGCGTCCATTGTGCCCATCGGGTCCGAGACCCGCACTCCCGCCCTTTACCGCTTATCCGGACAGAGCGCGCTGGAACGCAGTCGACCCTACGGGCGACCAGTGAGGTAGCTGGTGTTCCACCGGCGGACGGCCGACCCGGAATCCGCCTACCCACCGACGGAACGGCCAACGACTGCGAGGCCCACGACCGGGAGGCCCACGACCGCGAGGTGCCGGCGGGTGAACGGCCCGACTTCCGGATGGTCACGCACCGAACCGGTGCGGGGAAAGGTATCCGGGCTTCCGGAGATCGTTCAGGGCGCACCTACGAAGCGCTCCCCGAGCCGCCCTGAAGCCCCCATGGCGGTAGCTCAGCACGGTAGATGTTCTGGTGGTGCCACCGGAGATACGCAGCGCCGGGCAGTGTCGCGCCCTGCGGTAGAACGATCCGATCCCGTAACGGTGGCCGACCGAAGACGGCGGCGACCGCCGGATCTTGGCGCGCCGCCTTCAGCTGTTCCGGCTTCACATGGATGCGCAGTCCGCCGTTGACTGTGATCAGGCCGGTATCGAAGGCAACGTCATGGGTCGGGCATGCGGCGAGGCCGTTGGCCGGGTCCAGCCGTTCCTCCGCGGTGCTGGCCCGCCACGGTTTGATGTGACTGGCGACGAGCATGCGGCGAGCGCGGACGCCCCCCGCGGTGACGGCGAGTCCGCAGAAACCGCACCGGTGACCATGGTTCCGCAGCACGGCGCCGGCGAACACGTGCTGCCCCACTCTTGCCTTCGCGACCAGCAGCTGTTCGGTGACCCGACTCTCCAGGCCAGAGATGGCCGCCAGCGTACGGGACTGTTCCTGGACCGATTTCTCGACCTCGTTGTGATCCAGTTCGTCCTGCCCGAGAAGGTCGCCAGCCGTCGCTTCCAGGCCGAGGAAGTCGGGCAGCTCTACGGGTCCGATCCCAACGTCGCGAGCCGCCTCGAGCAGACGACAGTAGATATGAGCCAGCAGCCCAGGCGTCCCCATCAGGTGCCGTGTGACGTCGAGATCGTGGCGGCCGCCGTGCGACCGGCTGCCGTCCAGGTTGGCCATCTTCGCGAGGATGCTGCTGTTCGGGCGATGGAACAGCGCGGCAAGTTGCGGCACGGGAAACGGTGCGCGCGGTGCTGAGCTGCTGCCGAACGTGCTGTGATCGACCAGAAAGCCGGCGGCCAGGCACATGATCGTCTCTACCGGGCTGAAGACGACCTGCCTCCCGGAGGGGGCGTCGGAGCGGTGCGCGATTGCTTCCCATTGCTGTCGAGCAGACTGCGGCGACGGCTCCAGATACTCGGCGGCATCAGCCACAGGCTCCTCATCCCGCTTGCCTCGAACGGAATCGCGATCACATCGGACAGACGGCGATCGTACCGCTGCCGCTCGTTGCTGGCGGGTTCGTTCCGCGACCAGGAGCCGACGGGATGAGGATGCATGCGGTCACGAGTTGAAGGTGTCGCAGACCTTGGGATCGCCGCCTTCGTACCCGGTGCTGAACCAGTGCTGCCGCTGCGCCGCCGAACCGTGCGTGAACTTCGATTCGTCGACGTGCCCGGTCGTCTTGCGCTGGATCGTGTCGTCGCCGACGGCTGCCGCCGCGTCCAGGGCGGACTGGATGTCGGCCTGCGACAGGCTTTTGATCAGGGGACGGCCGCTGGCGTCGGTGGTCTGCGTCGCGTGTTTGGCCCAGACCCCGGAGTAGCAGTCGGCCTGTAGCTCGACGGGAACCGAGTCGCCCTGGCCGCCGACTCCGACGCCGAGGAGGTTCTGCACGTGGTGGCCGTACTCATGGGCCAGCACATACGCCTGCGCGAATACACCCCGGGCGCCGAACCGCGATTCCAGCTCGTCGTAGAACGACAGGTCGATGTAGACCTTGCCGTCCGGCGGGCAGTAGAACGGGCCGACCGACGAGTCGGCCTGGCCGCAGCCGGTGCTCACCGCTTGGCTGAAGAAGACCGTCTTGGCCTGCTGGTACTGCTTGCCGGCGGTCGCGGGCAGCGCGTCCTGCCAATAGTCCTGAATGGACGTGACGAAGAGCGCGCTGCGGCAGTCGGGCTCGTCGAGCCGGTTGGGGTTAGACGCCGCACACTTCGCCGCGAGGTCGCCGGAGTCGCCGCCGTCGCTGAGCATGTTGCCGCCCAGCACGCCGCCGCCCGCGAGGGCGACGAGGAGGAAGACGATGGTGACGATCCAGCCGCCGCGTCCGCTCGGCAGGGGGATGCCGCTCAACCCACCGCCACCCGCGCCGCGCCGATCCTCGATCTGACCGGTGTCGATCTGAGCGTCTTTGTTGAGGTCCACGCCGGACCTCTACCCAGGACGCGCGATCGTCTACCGTGCCAAGCTCAGCACCTCGGTCGCGGTGGTCGCGTCGGCCAGCGCGTCCGGGTCCGGGTCGACGCCGATCCCCGGCCCGGTGGGGACCGCGAGATGCCCGTCTTCCAGGACGAACGGCCGCGTGATGTCGCGCGCGTAGTAGCGGCTCGACGCGGACGTGTCGCCAGGCAGGGTGAAGTCCGGCAACGCGGCCAGCGCGACGTTCGCGGCCCGGCCCAGGCCCGTCTCCAGCATGCCGCCGGCCCACACCGCCACGCCGTTGGCCGCGCACACGTCGTGGATGCGCCGTGCTTCCAGATATCCGCCGACCCGCCCCGGCTTGATGTTCACGATCGAGCACGCGCCCAGCGCGATGGCATCGGCCGCAGCACGCGCCGAGATGATCGACTCGTCCAGACAGATAGGGGTACGCACAACGCGCGCCAGTTCGGCGTGACCGCGTACGTCGTCTTCCGGGAGCGGCTGTTCGATGAGCAGCAGATCGAACGGGTCGAGCCGGGCCAGGTGCCGGGCGTCGGCCAGGGTGTACGCCGTGTTGGCGTCGACCTGCAGCAGGATGTCGTCGCCGAACCGTTCGCGGACGGCCCGGACCGCCTCGACGTCCCAGCCCGGTTCGATCTTCAGCTTGATCCGCAGGTACCCCTCGGCGAGGTAGCCGGCGACCGCGTCCAGCAGTTCGGGGATCGAGTCCATGATGCCGACCGAGACGCCGGACGGGACGGCTGGGCGTACGGCGCCGAGGTAGGAGCCCAGCGACATGCCGGAGGCGCGCAGTTGCGCGTCGAGGACGGCGGTCAGCACTGCGGCCTTCGCCATCGGATGCCCCTTGATCGGGGCGAAGGCACGCTCGACGGTGTGTGCCTCCATGGTGTCCAGTCCGGCCAGCGCCGGGACGAGGAAGCGGCGGATCACGTCGGCCGCGCCTTCGACGTACTCGGAGGAGTAGAGCGGCTCGTCCATCGCGACGCATTCGCCCCAGCCCTCGGCGTCCGGCCCGTACGCCCGGACCAGCAGCACGTCTCGGGCGTACTCGACGCCGAACGAGGTGCGGAACGGGGCGACCAGGGGCATCGCGACCCGGCGCAGTTCGATTCCGGTCAGCTTCATGCGGGCTCCTTCAACGCGTACGCCCCGTCGTCGGTGAATCCGGCGATGGTCCAACCGGCCGCCATCGGCCCTTGCAGTCCCTCGCGGACGGCGTACCGCCAGCTCGCCGCCGCAGCCGGGTCGGCCGAGCGCAGACCCTCGATGTCGGCAGGCGTGGCCACGAATCGGGTCGCCGCGGCCAGATCGGGGTCGGCGACCGGCTGCTCCAGCTCCCAGCAGATGTAGAGCCGGTCGCTCGGATCGCCGACGTTGATGCCGTCGGTCAGCGCGCCGTAGAAGTCTTCGAGGTACTCGGTCGCCCCGGCGCCCAGCTTCCGCAGATTGAAATACGCGTTCCGGCGTACCAGTGGGTCGAAGGTCCACCGGATGCGTGCGATGCCGTGGTGCCGTGACCAGTCGCGTTGATGGAGCTTGAGGGCGTGACCGACGCCCGCGCCTTGACCACCGGGGACCACGCCGGTGACGTGCGAGTGGAGGTGGTCGTCGCCGCGGAAGGCGACGCTGGCCCCGACCAGCTGCCCGTCCCGGTACGCCCCCACGACGTAGTTTCCGGCGTGGGCGAGGGCGCGCAAGGTGGACAGGTTGAGGATCTGGTCGGGCGAGTCCGCGCCCCAGACACGTTGCAGCAGCTCGCCGACGTCTGTGAGGCGGGCGACGTCGTCCAGCTCGATGATCTCCAGCTCCGCCATGCCGGGAGTCTAGGCCGTCAGCCAGTCCCGGCACTCGGCCAATCCGTCGATCTTGACGGCCGGCCCGCCATGCTGCTCGCGCCAGGCTTCGACCGGCAGCCGCAGTCGGACCATGTCGTCGGCCCCGTCGCCGTCGGCGTGGCGGTAGACGCCGTTGGGCAGGTAGCCGAGGCTGCGCGAGACGCCGACCGAGGCGGTGTTGTGGTGCCAGGCCTCGGTCTCCGCGACCAGCGCGTCGAGGTGATCGAAGGCGAGCGCCAAGACAGCCCGCCGCATGCGTTTGCCGATGCCCTGCCCGCGTGCCCCGGTGACCAGCCAGGACGCCGTCTCGACGGTACGCAGCCTGCCGAACTCCCGGGCCTCGAGCGTCTGCTCGCCGAGGATGCGGCCGTCGCGGAGCACCACGAACGGCAGTGTCCAGGTGCCCGGCCTGGAGTCGGCCCGATTCCGCCAGTACTGCTGGTAGACCCGCGCCGTGCGGTCGAGCCGGGGGTCGCCGTCGGCACCTGGCAGGGCCGGATTGAGTTCGACGTCGTCGGGGAGCGTCGCGGCCAGCGCCGGGAGGTCGGCCTCGGTCGTCGCCCGCAGGGTGAGGTCGTCGGCGGTCAGCTGGAGGTGAAGGAGCGCCTGCATGACCGTCATTGTGCGACCGGCCCCGGATTGCCGCGCGGGCTTTTCGGCAGGCCGGTCAGCGCGGGTTTCCGCCAGGCGGGCGGTGTTCGGCGGTGAGCCCGAACTGGCGCCGGGTCGGCGTGGCCTCCGATGCGCTCGCGGTGTCGCTGGTCAGCCGGATCAGCGGCTGGTCGGCCGCCTCCAGCCGGTCCAGGTCCTCCGCGGAGACGAGGGCGACGATCGGCTTGCCGTGGCGCGTCACGACCACCCGCTCGCCGCCGTAGACGACGCGGTTGACGAGGTCGGCGAACTCGGCGCGGGCCTGCGTCACCGGGACTTCATGGGTCACCCTTCAGATGGTACGCTCTGTACAGAACTTACGTCCTGTACAAATTAGGAGTCGTTCCCATGAGCCACCTCCCGATGATCAATGAACGGACCGCCCGCTCCGAGTACCAGCTGGACCCGTACTCCAAGGCCTTCGGCGACCGGGTGGTCTTCCTCGGCACCGCGCTGGACGACCAGACCGCCAACGACGTCCTCGTCCAGCTGCTCTACCTCGACGCCGACAACCCTGGCCGGGACATCGGGGTGTACATCAACTCGCCTGGCGGCTCGCTGACCGCGATGCTCGCCGTGTACGACACGATCCGCAGCCTGGCCAGCGACGTGCAGACGGTGTGCGTGGGCCAGTGCGGCCCGGAGGCGGCGATGCTGCTCGCCGCGGGCGCGAAGGGCAAGCGGATGATGCTGCCGAACGCGCGGGTCATCCTCCATCAGCCGTCGCTCGACGTTCAGCAGGGCGCGACCCAGGATCTCCGGGTGCAGGCCCAGGAACTGCTCCGGCAGCGGGCGGCGCTGGAGGCGATCCTCGCCGAGCACACCGGCCGGACCGCCGAGCAGATCCGGGACGACCTGTCTCGCCCGCAGGTGCTGGACGGCCCGGCCGCGATCGCGTACGGGCTCGTCGACGTGGTGCTGGGCGATCGCAAGAACCTCGCGACGGCGGCCTGACGATGGACGAGATGCTGCGCATGCCCGCCCTGACCCGGGCGGAGGCCGACGTCGTCGACAGCTACAGCGCGCTGCTGGAGAATCTGGCCCGCGTCAACCCGGCCCGGCAGGACGAGACCTACCGCGCGCTGCGCGCCGCGCAAGCCCTGGTCAGCCAGGCCACCGCGCTTCGCGACGCGCTCGCGCTGATGTTCCAGCGCGGCGAGACCACCATCCATTCCTCCACATTGGTACGCGCACTGCTGATCCTCGACGCCGACAAGGCGGTCGACCGGCTGACCCTTGCGGGCCGCTGAGCCGAAGGCGTATGAACGGCTGCACCACTCCCGTCATCAAAGGAGATGCGTGTGACCCCCGCCCGGACAGCGCGCGTCGTGCTGGCGATCGTGGCGGTGACCGGCCTCGTCCTGGCCGGTCCCGCCGCCGCCGCTCAACCGCCCCAGCACCCCGCCGCCTGCGACCCCTACGACGACACCGCCTGCCTGCTGCCGTTCCCGAACGACCTGTTCACCGTCCGCGACCCGAGCAGCGCCACCGGACGCCGGGTCAATCTCACCGCCGAGCAGATGCCGGCCTCCGTCGCCGGTACGCACATCGACCCGGCCGAGTGGAACCGCCAGGACGGTTTCAGTCCCGGTACGCCCATCCTGGTCCGCGTACCGGGCGTGGACGTCGTTCGCAGCGGCATCCCGCCGGTGACCGACATCGGCCGCTCGCTGGACCGCGACGCCCCGATCGTGCTGCTGAACACCCGGACCGGCGAGCGTACGCCGTTCTGGGCCGAGCTGGACGCGCACTCGGCGGCCCGACCGGACAGGCAGGTGCTGATCATCCGGCCGGCCGTCGCGCTGGCCGAAGGCACCCGGTACGTCGTGGCGCTGCGGAACCTGCGCGACAGCGCCGGAGCCCGGATCCCGGCGCCCGAGGCGTTCGCGTCCTATGTCACCGGCAACGGCCCGGAACCCCGCGATCCCCGTAAGCAGGACGTCAAACGTGTCCTCGCCGAGCTGACCACGGCCGGGGTGAAGCGGCACGACCTGTTCCTCGCGTGGGACTTCACCGTCGCGAGCGGGGAGAACCTGACCGGACGCCTGCTCGCGATGCGCGACAGCGCGTTCGCCGCGCTCGGCTCGGCCGCGCCGGCGTACCAGGTCACGGGGGTCACCGAGTTCACCCCGGCGCAGGACGCCCGCATCGCCCGGCAGATCCGCGGCACGGTCAGCGTGCCCAGCTACCTGACCGGAACCGGCGGACCCGGATCACGGCTGCACTACGACTCGGCCGAGCCGGACGCCGTGCCGACGCCGTCGGGCGGCACGATCGCCGCGGACTTCGTCTGCAACCTGCCCCGCAGCGCGACCGCCGCCAGCCCAGCCCACCTGTCGCTCTACGGCCACGGACTGCTCGGCGCGCCGACCGAGATCAACGCGGGCAACGTCAAGGACATGGCGTACGGGCAGGACTTCCTGTTCTGCGCCACGAGCTGGATCGGGATGGCCGCGGCCGACGTGCCGTTCGTGGCGAGCGTCTTCGGCGACCTGACCCGGTTCGCCGCGGTCGCCGACCGGCTCCAGCAGAGCTACCTCGACTTCCTGTTCCTCGGGCGGCTCATGGCCCACCCGGCCGGGTTCGCAGTGAACCCCGCGTTCCAGGACGGGACCGGGAACTCGCTGCTGGACCTCGCCGGGGGGATGCACTACGACGGCAACAGCCAGGGCGGCATCAACGGCGGCGCGCTGACCGCAGTCGCCCAGGACTGGACGCGCTCGGTGCTCGGCGTACCGGCGATGAACTACAGCACGCTGCTCCAGCGCAGTGTGGACTTCGCGCCGTTCCAGCAGATCATGGACTCGGCGTACCCGGACCCGGCCGACCAGCAGCTCATCTTCGGGCTGCTGCAGATGCTCTGGGACCGGGCCGAGGCCAACGGCTACGCCCAGCACCTGACGCGCGACCCGATGCCCGGTACGCCCGTCCACCAGGTGTTGATGCACGTGGCCTTCGGCGATCATCAGGTGTCCCCGGCGGCGGCCGAGGTGGAGGCGCGGACGATCGGTGCCCGGCTGCACGTCCCGGCGCTGGCCGACGGCTGGTCGGACGAGGTCGAGCCGTTCTGGGGCATCCGGCCCATCCGGAGCTACCCGTACGCCGGCTCCGCGATCGTCGTGTGGAACAGCGGTCTCGCCGCCGCCCTGCCGCCGACGAACCTCGCGCCGTCCGGGCCGGAGTACGGCCAGGATCCGCACTCGTTCCCGCGCTCGCAGCCGGAGGCGCAGCAGCAGAAGGCCACCTTCCTGCTCACCGGCCAGGTCGTCGACGTCTGCGAAGGTACGCCGTGTAGCTGACGGTGTCGGCAACCAGGCAGCGATCTAGGAGTCGACGGCGGCCAATGGAGGCATGACCGACTCCGACCTTCCCGTCTGGAAGCTTCGCCGCGCCGACCTCTGGTGGTTGCTGGGATACCCGGTCTACCAGATTCTCGGGACGATTCGCCACGAGGGCAGCCATGCCCTCGTGGCGAAACTCGAAGGCGCCGACGTCACGAACTTCGTGTTCTGGCCGCAGACCGATCTCGGCCGGTTCACCTGGGGTTACACCCAGTGGACCGGCGACACCGGCTGGGCCACCGACGCCGCGCCCTACCTCTGCGACCTGCTCTGGTTCGTGGGCTTCTTCTTCCTGCTGACCCGGCTGCCGATCCGCAACCACCTCGTCTGGCTGAACCTCGCGATCATCGGGCTGCTCTCGCCCGCGGTGAACTCGTTCTGGCAGTGGCTGGCCGGGATCTTCGGCAGCGACGAGACCGACGTGGCGAAATGGCTCGACGCCTGGCCCGATGTCGTCGTCCACCTCTACTTCGTGGTGACCGTGACGGCGTACGTGATCGGAATCGTCGCCGTGACCCTCCGGGTGCCCAAGCAACTGCTGCCGGAACCGGCCGTCGCCTGATCCGCTCGGACTCGCCGACCCGGCATGATTCAGAGGTGAGGATTCTGCCGGTCGGCCTGACCGGGTGGCTGGTCGAGACGGAGTCTCCCGAGGAGTCTCCCGAGGAGTTGTACGCCTACCTGCGGGACCGGGCGCTGCCGGAGGTCGCCGACCTCGTCCCGGGCGCCCGGACCGTGCTGCTCGACTGTGCCGGGCTGGCCGAGGCCGCCCTCCGGGCGGTGCTCGACGGCTTCACGCCGGGCGGGACGCCGGCGACCATCGGCGAGATCGTGGAGATCCCGGTGCGCTACGACGGGCCGGACCTCGACGACGTCGCCCGGTACGCGGGCTGCACGCCGGACGAGGTCGTCGCCCTGCACACCGGGGCCGATCTCCGGGTCGCCTTCTGCGGCTTCGCGCCCGGGTTCGCGTACCTGACCGGGGTGCCCGAACGGCTGCACGTACCGCGGCTGAGCAGTCCGCGTACGGCGGTGGCGGCGGGGAGCGTCGCCCTCGCGGGCGGCTACGCGGCCGTCTACCCGCGTCGCTCGCCCGGCGGCTGGCGCGTCGTCGGCCACACCTCGGTACGCCTCTGGGACGAACGGCGTACGCCGCCCGCCCGGCTCGTTCCCGGAACGCGCGTCCGCTTCGTGGTGGCGTCGTGATCCAGGTCCTGCGGCCGGGTCTGCTCAGCACGATCCAGGACCTTGGGCGTACCGGGCTGGCGAGCCTGGCGGTGCCCCGCTCGGGCGCGGCGGACCGGACCGCCCTGCGGCTGGCCAACCGCCTCGTCGGCAATCCCGAGGGACTGGCCGGGATCGAGACCACGCTGCTCGGCGTCGATCTCCGCTTCACCGAGGCACGCTGGGTCGCGGTCACCGGCGCGTTGTGCCCCGTACGCGTCGACGGCCGACCATCGACTATGGACCGGCCAGTCCACATCCCGGCTGGGGGAGTGCTGTCGCTTGGGGCGGCGGCGGAAGGCGTACGCAGCTATCTCGCCGTGGCCGGCGGGATAGCGGTCGAACCCGTGCTCGGCAGCCGATCCACCGACACCATGTCCGGGCTCGGCCCGCCCCGGCTGGCCGCCGGCGACCTACTGCCCTTGGGCACGCCGTTGGGCGTACCAGCTGAAGTGGATTGGGCGCCGCGGAGCCCTGCGCCCGCCACGGCCCTGGTACGCCTCCTGCCCGGGCCGCGCGACGACTGGTTCGAGTTGACCGCCCTGGTCGAGTACGCCGTGGACCCGGCGAGTGACCGCGTGGGTGTGCGGCTGCGCGGACCGGCGCTCGCGCGGGTCCGGGACGGCGAGCTCCCGAGTGAGGGGATGCTGCCCGGCGCGGTGCAGGTGCCGCCGGACGGCCAGCCGGTGATCATGCTCGCGGACCACCCGACGACGGGCGGCTATCCCGTCGTCGGCGTGGTCCACCCGGACGACCTGAGCCTCGTCGCTCAGGCCCGCCCGGGTACGGCGATCCGGTTCGCGGTCAGCCCGCGATCGCGGCCCTGACCAGCTGGAACGCCTCGTACTCGTCCTTCTGGTCGACCGGCAGCTGGTAGAACGCGGCGGTGATCTTCGGCACCGACGGGATCACCGACAGCCGGAACTTCTGTCCGTCCTTCGTCGACACGACGAAGCGGCCTTGCAGATCCCGCTTCTTCACAGCGCCCCGGTTCTCGTCGGTGATCGTCACCGGCTGGCCGGCCGTGACCTGGCCGCCGTCCTCGTCGACCGGCACGATGACCAGCTCGGTCCCGCCCGGCTTGAAGCCGACCGCGTAGTTGTAGACCGTGGTGCTCTGGTAGACGATGAAGTTCCGCTGCTTCATGTCCGAGGCGTAGACCTTGGTGTAGCTCGAGCCGTCCGGCACGACCTGGTCGAACGCCGCGTGGATCGCCGCCTTCAGCTCTTCCTTGCTCGCCACTGCTCCTCCGTCGATTGCTAGGCAACCGGCGGATCCTAATTGGAGCTTATGGTGTTAGTCCACTTTGGAAATGAACGGCTGAACTGCGCGTATCCGTGTGGCCGAGCGGTAACGGCCCGACTGGTCAGCGCTAGCCGGCGAGGGCTCGGAGCATGACGCGCCGGGCGGGCTCGTCCTCGGTCGGCAGCCAGGCGCCGGGGTCGGCCAGCGTCGCCTGGATCTCGGCCTCGGTCAGCGGCTGGGCGGCGTCCCAGTCGCCGTCGTCGGCTTCGCGGATCTCGATCATCTCGCGTTCGATCAGGTCGGCCACGATGGTGGCGAAATGCGGAACCAGCACGCGAAGCGCATCGGTGTCCGCCTCCCGGAGGAAGTCGGGGATGACCTCGGTGAGGTAGCCCTCCTCCAGCGCGTTCGTCATCACGCAGCGTTCCTCCGGCGTCAGGAAATCCCAGAAGCTGCTGGATTCCAGCTGACCCTCGAACGGCTCGCCCCGGAACTCGGTCACCACGGACGCCCCGTGGTGCTCGCGAAGGAACGCCGTGAGCTGCTCCCGGTCACCGGATTCCAGGGTGGCCAGGTCGCCGCGGCGAGGCTGGAACGCCGCCAGGATCGCAGCCGTCAGGTCATCGTCGAGCAGGGATTGCGTCGAGGACACCACCTCGGACACCCGCCGGGCCGGACTGCCCGACTCGGAATCGGCGCTACTCTTCGCCACATGCCCGAGGCGTACGGCGGGCGAGTCGGGCTGTTGGTTCGCGACCAGCCAGGACTCGTGAATCCAGGAGGTCGTTCGATTGGGCATCAAGTCACCATCCACAGGCGTACGCCGGTCATCCGAGCACATTGGACTCCATATCAGACCATGAGGGGAAAACGCCGAGTTATCGGGGTCGTCCCGAGGTCCGCGGGCTTCATGATCTCGGCCTGAATAAGATCACGCCCGTGACGACGCCCGCGCCCGCCCGGCCGAAGACCCGGCTCGACTTCGCCAGGGAGCACGCCGAACAACTGCTGGGGCCGAAGACGGCCAAGCGCCTCAGCACCTTCCGCGACGGCACCATCTTTATCAAGGCCGGTGAGGGCAAGCGGTTCCTCGCCTGGCTCATCGACGTCATCGCGTACGCCGTGATCGCCTGCCTCGGTCTGGCCGTCGTCGCCGTCATGTACTCGACGGGAAAGATCTCCGCCGGGCTGCTCTTGGGTCTGATGGCGGCGGTCGTCGTGGGCGTACCCGTGCTCTATGGGTCGTTCTTCGGCGACGGCCGGGCCCTCGGCGGCGTGCTGACCGGCACGCACCTCGTGCGGAACGCCGACGGCAGTCGCGTCGGCTACCGGGCCTGCTGGGCCATGACGGTCCGCATCCTGCTTCTGCCGTTGCTGCTGCTCGCCGTGGTGGCGGCCGCATTCGCGGGAGGTAGTGGCGGCGGTGGTGGCGGCGGCTCGGAGGTCCGGGTGTGCGTGGACCGCGCGGCCACCAAACGACTGCACGCGGCGGGCATCATCCGGTAGCGGCTGCTACCAGCCGCGGGCGCGCCACTCGGGGAGCGAGGAACGTTCGGCGCCGAGCGTCGTCGGCTTGCCGTGACCAGGCCAGACGACGGTCTCGTCGGGCAGCCGATCGAAGATCTTGGTGGTGACGTCGTCGATCAGGGTGGCGAAAGCGGCCGAGTCACCCCAGGTGTTGCCGACGCCACCGGGGAAGAGGCTGTCGCCGGTGAAGATCTGCGGCGGGTCGCCCCGGTACAGCAGCGCGATCGAGCCGGGCGTATGCCCGACGAGGTGGATCACCTCGAGATCCACTGCGCCGACCGTGATCACGTCGCCGTCGTGGACGGAATCGGTGGGGACCGGCAGCGCGGCAGCGTCCAGCGGATGCGCGAGCAGGCGCGCCCCGGTCCTCGTGGCGAGGGCGGCCAGCGCCCGCCAGTGGTCGGCATGGCGATGAGTGGTCACTATGGTGGCCAGGCCGCCGTCGCCGACCAGGTCGAACAGGCGGGTGGGCTCGTCGGCCGCGTCGATCAGCAACTGCTCGCCGGTCGACTCGCACGTCAGCAGGTACGCGATGTTGTCGGCGGGGCCGACGGAGCGGCTCCGGACCCGAAGAGCGGCCATTCGCCGAGCGTACGCGGCTGGGCCGGGGAAATTGGGGTGCGCCGGAGCCGGGCGCACTTGACCATGGGGGTAATGGCTGAAAAGGAAACGAGGCAGATGAGAGCGCTCGGGTGGGACGACCACTTCGCGGCGGCGTACGCGCCGTTCGACCGGATCGACGCGCGCCCGGGTCGGGTGCTGCGGGTGGATCGCGGTGTGTGCACGGTGCTGACGACGCAGGGCGCCGACCGGGCCAGTCTCGGCGGGGGCGTGATGGCCCAGGCCGCGGCGGACTCGGTGCAGCTGCCGTGCACCGGCGACTGGGTGGTGGTGCGGGACTGGCCGGACCGGCGTACCACCATCGAGGCGGTGCTGCCGCGGCGTACCCAGATTGTGCGAAGGACCGCGGACAAGGACGCGAGCGGGCAGGTCCTGGCCGCGAACATGGACACGGCCGCGGTGATAGAGCCGCTGGACAGCGGCCCGGACCTGGGCCGTATCGAGCGTCTGCTGGCGCTGGCCTGGGATTCGGAGGCCGAGCCGATGGTGGTGCTGACCAAGGCGGACGTGACGCGGTATCCCGACGCGATCGTGGACCAGGTGCGGGAGATCGCGCCGGGTGTGGTGGTGCTCGCGGTCAGCGCGGACACCGGCGCGGGGCTGGACGAGCTGCGGCCGCAGGTGGCGGAGGGCCGGACCATGGCGCTGCTCGGGCGCTCCGGCGCGGGCAAGTCGACGTTGGTCAACGCGTTGGCCGGGACGACCGTCATGACCACGCAAGCGGTACGCCGAGTGGACGGCAAGGGCCGGCACACCACGACGCATCGGGCGCTGATTCCGGTTCCGGGCGGCGGCGCGATCATCGACACGCCGGGGCTGCGGGGCGTCGGCCTGCTCGATGGCTCGGAAGGCCTGGTGGCGGCGTTCTCCGACGTCGACGAGCTGGCGCTGCGCTGCAAGTTCGCGGACTGTTCGCACACGACGGAGCCGGGCTGTGCGGTGCAGGCGGCGCTCGACGACGGCGAGCTGACCGGTCGCCGGTGGGCGAGCTGGCTGCGGCTGCAACGTGAGCTGGCGCACGAGAGCAAGCGGAAGGCGGTACGCCTCCGGGAGGAGCAGCGGGCCGCCCGGCAGCGGGCGCGGGAACGACACGCCTGAGGACAGGCGGGAGCGGGTGGCTTCGGACAGGTGTCCGAAGCCACCCGCTATTGTTTTAGCCTGGTGGCGCGGGTCGGACTAATCTTTGGCTCGTTCTTGTCATACCTCCCGGATACAGTCCGCTCGCAGCGGGACCCTGCCTGCCATCACCTGTCCGATCTAGGAGCTTTTGCGGTGACTGACCGTTTGATCATCCGTGGTGCGCGTGAGCACAACCTGCGTGACGTCAGCCTGGATCTGCCCCGCGACGCGATGATCGTCTTCACCGGGCTGTCCGGGTCGGGCAAGTCGAGCCTCGCCTTCGACACGATCTTCGCCGAGGGCCAGCGGCGCTACGTCGAGTCGCTGTCGAGCTACGCCCGGCAGTTCCTCGGCCAGATGGACAAGCCCGACGTCGACTTCATCGAGGGCCTGTCCCCGGCGGTCTCCATCGACCAGAAGTCGACCTCCCGCAACCCGCGGTCGACGGTCGGCACGATCACCGAGGTCTACGACTACCTCCGCCTGCTGTACGCCCGGGTCGGCGAGCCGCACTGCCCGGTCTGCGGGGAGGCGATCACCAAGCAGTCGCCGCAGCAGATCGTGGACCGTGTGCTGGCGATGCCGGACGGGACCCGGTTCCAGGTGCTCGCCCCGGTCGTTCGCGGCCGGAAGGGGGAGTACCTCGACCTGTTCTCCGAGCTGCAGGCCAAGGGCTTCGCCCGGGCCCGGGTCGACGGCGTGGTGCATCCGCTGGTCGAGGCGCCGAAGCTGAAGAAGCAGGAGAAGCACACCATCGAGGTGGTGGTCGACCGGCTCGCCGTGAAGGCCGGTGCCAAGCAGCGGCTGACCGACTCGATCGAGACGGCGCTCGGCCTGGCGGCCGGCATCGTCGTGCTGGACTTCGTGGACCTCCCCGAGGACGACGAGCACCGCGAGCGCAAGTTCTCCGAGCACCTGGCCTGCCCCAACGAGCACCCGCTGGCGATCGAGGACCTGGAGCCGCGGGTGTTCTCGTTCAACGCGCCCTACGGCGCCTGCCCCGAGTGCACCGGCCTCGGCCAGAAGAAGGAGGTCGACCCGGAGCTGCTCGTCCCCGACGACGAGAAGTCCATCCGGGACGGCGCGATCGCGCCGTGGGCGAGCGGGCACACCTTCGACTACTTCATCCAGGTGCTGGGCTCCCTCGGCGAAGAGCAGGGATTCGACCTGGACACGCCCTGGCGGGCGCTGTCGGCCAAGGCGCAGAAGCTGATCCTGCACGGCGTGGAGAACCAGGTCCACGTCCGCTACCGGAACAAGTACGGGCGCGAGCGCTCCTACTACGCGGGCTACGAAGGCGTCGTCCCGTGGCTGGAGCGGCGGCACGCCGACACCGAGAGCGAGTGGAGCCGCGAGAAGTACGAGGGCTACATGCGCGAGGTGCCCTGCGCGGCCTGCGGCGGCACCCGGCTCAAGCCCGAGGTGCTCGCGGTCACCATCGCCGGGCACAGCATCGCCGAGGTCTGCAACCTGTCCGTGGGGGAGGCCGCGCAGCTGCTCGTGGACCTGGAGCTGACCGACCGGCAGAAGATGATCGCCGAGCGCGTGCTCAAGGAGATCAACGCCCGGCTGCAGTTCCTGCTCGACGTCGGTCTGGACTACTTGTCACTCGACCGCCCGGCCGGCTCGCTGTCCGGCGGCGAGGCGCAGCGCATCCGGCTCGCCACCCAGATCGGGTCGGGCCTGGTGGGCGTGCTCTACGTGCTGGACGAGCCGTCGATCGGCCTGCACCAGCGCGACAACCACCGGCTCATCGAGACGCTCGTCCGGCTGCGAGGTCTGGGCAACACGCTGATCGTCGTCGAGCACGACGAGGACACGATCAAGACGGCCGACTGGGTGGTCGACATCGGCCCGGGCGCGGGGGAGCACGGCGGGTTCATCGTGCACTCCGGCACGTACGACGATCTGCTCAAGAACGAGGAGTCGATCACCGGTGACTTCCTCTCCGGGCGGCGGTTCATCCCGGTCCCGACCCGGCGGCGGCCGCAGACGAAGGGCCGCGAGCTGACCGTCGTCGGGGCGCGGGAGCACAACCTGCACAACGTCACGGTGTCGTTCCCGCTCGGCCAGCTGATCTCGGTTACCGGCGTCTCCGGGTCGGGCAAGTCGACGCTGGTCAACGACATCCTGCACGCGGTGCTCGCCAACCAGATCAACGGCGCTCGGCTGGTGCCCGGCCGGCATACGCGGGTCACCGGGCTCGATCACGTGGACAAGGTCGTCGGGGTGGACCAGTCGCCGATCGGGCGTACGCCCCGGTCGAACCCCGCGACCTACACCGGAGTGTTCGACAACATCCGCAAGCTGTTCGCCGAGACCACGGAGGCGAAGGTACGCGGCTACGGGCCGGGCCGGTTCTCCTTCAACGTCAAGGGCGGCCGCTGCGAGAACTGCGCGGGCGACGGCACGATCAAGATCGAGATGAACTTCCTCCCGGACGTGTACGTCCCGTGCGAGGTCTGCAAGGGTGACCGGTACAACCGGGAGACCCTGGAGGTTCACTACAAGGGCCGGACGATCGCCGAGGTCCTGCAGATGCCGATCGAGGAGGCGTCCGGGTTCTTCGAGGCGATCCCGGCGATCCACCGGCACCTCAAGACGCTGGTCGACGTCGGGCTCGGGTACGTCCGGCTGGGTCAGCCGGCGCCGACCCTGTCCGGCGGTGAGGCGCAGCGCGTCAAGCTCGCGGCCGAGCTGCAGAAGCGGTCGACCGGGCGGACGGTCTACGTGCTGGACGAGCCGACCACCGGTCTGCACTTCGAAGACATCCGCAAGCTGCTGCTGGTCCTCCAGGGTCTGGTCGACAAGGGCAACACGGTGATCGTGATCGAGCACAACCTCGACGTGATCAAGAGCTCGGACTGGATCATCGACATGGGCCCCGAGGGCGGGCACCGCGGCGGCACGGTGGTCGGCGAGGGTACGCCCGAGCAGATCGCCGCGATGCCCGAGTCGCACACCGGTGCCTTCCTGCGACACCTCGTCACGGAGGTCCCGGTGCAGGCGACGCCGAAGAAGCGGGCGACGAGCCGGGCCAAGGCGAAGGTCTGACGCCTGGGTCACAGCTTGGGGCGCTGGCCGCGTTTGCCGGGGGGCTTGGCGTTTGCGGGGGGCTTGGCGTTTGCGGGGGGCTTGGCGTCTGCGGGGGGCTTGGCGTCTGCGGGGGCTTGGCCCGCGCGGGCGCGGCCATGGGCCGGGGCGCTAGCTGTGATCTTGGACGGCTTCCGTCGTCATGGCGACATTTTCTGTTCAAGATCGCCAGACCGCGAGTTGATCTACGCGGGAAATGGTGGCCCGGGCGACCCTTGCCCGCCTAGATCAACACGGTCCCGGACGACGCTTGCCCGCCCTAGATCAACACGGTCCCGGGCGACCCTTGCCCGCCTAGATCGACACGGTATTGAAGCTAGGCGCCGAAACGTTCCCTGGCCCGGTCCCGGGCGGCCTTGCGAAGCCGGGTGAGCTCGTCGGGGTCGTCGGCAAGCTGCCGGAGCGCCGCGGAGAGGGCGGCCGGGTCGCCGGCCGGGACGAGCACGGCGGCGTCGCCGAAGGCCGCCCGCTGCGGGGCGGTGTCGGAGGTGACGACCGCGCAGCCCGCGGCGGCCGCTTGGTAGACCTCGGTCGGCACGACCGACAGCGCGCGCCGGGACGTGCCGAAGATGCCCAGGCAGACGTCGTGCCCGGCGATCAGGCCGGGCAGCTCGTGCGCGGCCACCCACTCGCGCCAGGTGACCCAGGCGTTCGGGGCGGCCGCCGTACGCGTGGCAGGTAGGTCGGGGCCGGACCCGACGACGGTGAAGACGAAACGCGGGTCGCCGGAGAGCGCCGCGATCGCCGTGCCGACGACCGGCGCGCCCTGGACCGGGGTGAACCGGCCGAAGAAGGCGACGTGGACCAGCTCGGTGTCGCGGGCCGGCCGGGCCGAGAACCAGGGCGCGGTCGCCTGCCGTAGCGCCTGGTCGGGCGAGGTGATCAGGTTCATCACGTCCTCCAACGAGCCCGCCGGTGTGACGTGATCGTCATGTCTGCGGTGCGAGACCGGGCCACAGGAAATTGTGATGGTTCAACTACTTACAACGCGTTTTCTGGCCGCTAGCCTGTCTGAAATGACCGAGCGGACCGAGAACACCCCATCCACCTCCCGCCGTACGCTGTTCGCCTCGGCGGGCGCAGTCGGCGCGGCGGCCCTGCTCACCGCCTGTTCGGCCGACGAGACGCCGGCTGCCGCCCCGACCACCGCCGCGGGCGGCGGCTCGACGGGCGCGACTGCCGGAGCCACCGGCGGCAGCACCGGCAACACTGGTGGCGGCGGCGCGGCGATCGCGAAGACCAGCGACATCCCGGTCGGCGGTGGCAAGGTCATCACCGCCGCCGGCGTGGTCGTCACCCAGCCCACCGCCGGCACCTTCAAGGCCTTCGACAGCATGTGCACCCACCAGCAGTGCCCGCTGTCCGGGGTGTCGAACGGCACGATCAACTGCGACTGCCACTTCAGCAAGTTCTCCATCACGGACGGCTCAGTGGTGAGCCCGCCCGCGACCAAGGCACTGGCCGAGAAGACGATCGTCGTCGACGGCGCCGACATCAAGCTCTCGTGATCCCCGCCGGTGGCGGGGCAGCGAAGCGATCTTGTCAGCCGTCCTGAGTAGGCTTGCGGCGTGGCCGATCCTTCGACGTACCGCCCCGCCACCGGCACCATTCCGGAGTCGCCGGGGGTCTATCGGTTCCGCGATCCGAGCGGCCGGGTGATCTACGTCGGCAAGGCCAAGAGCCTGCGCCAACGACTCAACTCGTACTTCGCCGACCTGTGGTCGCTGCATCCACGGACGCAGCAGATGGTCACCACCGCCTCCTCAGTGGACTGGGTGACGGTCGGCACCGAGGTCGAGGCGCTCCAGCTCGAATACGCCTGGATCAAGGAGTTCGACCCGCGGTTCAACGTCAAGTACCGCGACGACAAGTCGTACCCGTTCCTGGCGGTCACCCTCGACGAGGAATATCCGCGCCTGCAGGTGATGCGGGGCGCGAAGCGCAAAGGCGTGCGCTACTTCGGTCCTTACTCGCACGCCTGGGCCATCCGCGAGACGCTCGACCTGCTGCTGCGGGTCTTCCCGGCCCGCACGTGCAGCGCCGGGGTGTTCAAACGGGCGAACCAGATCGACCGGCCCTGCCTGCTCGGCTACATCGGCAAATGTTCGGCGCCCTGCGTGGGCCGGGTGTCCGCGGCCGAGCACCGGGCGATCGTCGACGAGTTCTGCGACTTCATGGCGGGCGGCACCGACAAGCTGCTCAAGCGGCTGGAACGGGAGATGTTCGGCGCTTCGTCCGAGATGGACTACGAACGCGCCGCCCGGCTCCGCGACGACCTGAGCGCCGCCCGCAAGGCACTGGAGAAGCAGGCGGTCGTGCTCGGCGACGGCACCGACGCCGACGTGGTGGCGTTCGCCGAGGACCAGCTCGAAGCCGCGGTTCAGGTCTTCCACGTGCGGGGCGGCCGGGTGCGGGGCCAGCGCGGCTGGGTCGTCGAGAAGACCGAGCAGCTCACCACGGGCGACCTGGTGCACCACTTCTGCTCGCAGATCTACGGCGACACCGCCGAGGGCGCCGACGTGCCCCGGGAGGTGCTCGTCCCCGAGCTGCCCGCCGACGCCGACGCGTTGGAGGCGTGGCTCGCCGACCGGCGCGGATCGCGGGTGTCGTTGCGCGTACCGCAGCGGGGAGACAAGAAGACGCTGATGGAGACGGTCGCCCGCAACGCGGCCGAGGCGCTGACCCGGCACAAGCTGCGGCGGGCCACCGACCTGACGGCGCGCAGCGCCGCGCTGGAGGAGATCGCCGAGGCGCTCGCCCTGCCGACCGCGCCGCTGCGCGTGGAGTGCTTCGACATCTCCCAGATCCAGGGCACCGACGTGGTCGCCAGCATGGTCGTGTTCGAGGACGGACTCGCCCGAAAGAGTGAGTACCGGCGGTTCATCATCAAGGGCGCGACGGACGACGTCTCGGCGATCTCCGAGGTCATCCGGCGGCGCTTCGCGGCGTACCTGGCCGAACGGGACGCCGAGCCGTCGCTGGAGGACGACGGACGGGCGAAGAAGTTCGCGTACCCGCCGCAGCTGGTCGTCGTCGACGGCGGTCAGCCCCAGGTCAACGCGGCCGCGTCGGTGCTGGCCGAACTGGGCGTCGTCGACGTCGCCGTCTGCGGTCTGGCCAAGCGACTGGAGGAGGTCTGGCTGCCCGACGACGACCTGCCGGTCATCCTGTCGCGCAGCTCGGAGGGGCTCTACCTGCTCCAACGCGTACGCGATGAGGCCCACCGGTTCGCCATCACGTTCCACCGGCAGCGGCGCTCGAAGCGGATGACCACCTCGGCGCTCGACGAGGTGCCCGGCCTCGGCGAGGTACGCCGTAAGGCGCTCCTGCGCCATTTCGGCTCGGTGAAGAAGCTGGGTGCGGCGTCGTTGGCCGAGATCGCGGCGGTGCCCGGGATGGGCCCGCGGACGGCGGCGGCGGTGCTGGCGGCCCTGCACGGCGAGGCCAAAGCCGACAGCGACCCCAAAGGCACCGATCAGACCCCCGAACCACCTCGGTAGACTCTGCGGCGGGGCGCCGCGGCCTGCCTGGTCGTGCGCGGGGATGCTGGGCAGGGGAGTGGCGAGCGGTGACGGAAGCCGAGACCTCGGCCGTGGAGGCGGCCTCGCGGTCGAAGACCGACCTGGTGATCGTGACGGGGGTGTCCGGCGGGGGTAGGTCGACGGTCGCGCGGGCGTTGGAGAACGTCGGCTACTACGTCGTCGACAACCTTCCGCAGGCGTTGATGGTGCAGATGGCGGAGCTGGCCCATGAGGCCGGCGGCGCGGCCCGGCAGACGGCGATGGTGCTCGACGTCCGCAGCCGGGCCTTCTCGACGGATCTCGCCGGTGCGGTGAAGGCGTTGCGCGAGCGCGGGTTCGCCCCGCGCGTGGTCTTCGTCGACGCCGATGACGACGTGTTGATCCGCCGGTTCGAGAACGTCCGCCGGTCGCATCCGCTGCAGGGCAACGGACGGCTGTCCGACGGGATCGCGGCCGAGCGGGAGCTGCTGGCCGAGGCCCGGGATCTGGCCGACGTCGTGATCGACACCAGTCACCTGAACGTGAACCAGCTACGCAGCCGGGTCGAGGAGCTGTTCGCCGGCGAGGACGCGCTGAAGCTGCGGGTGACGGTGCTGTCGTTCGGGTTCAAGTACGGCTTGCCGCCGGACGCGGATTTCGTGCTGGACGCGCGGTTCCTGCCGAACCCGTTCTGGGTGCCGGAGCTGCGCGACCACACCGGTCGCGACAGCGACGTGAGCCGTTACGTGCTGGGCCAGCGGGGCGCGGCGACCTTCGTCGAGACGTACGCCCGCCTGATCAACGCGACCGCGCCGGGCTTCGAACGGGAGGGCAAGCGCTACCTCACCGTCGCCGTCGGCTGCACCGGCGGTAAGCACCGCAGTGTGGCGATCGCCGAGGAGCTGGCGCGTCGGCTGCGGGAGCTGCGGGTGGTGGCGAGCGCGCAGCACCGGGACTTGGGGCGCGAGTGAGGATCGTCGCCTTCGGAGGCGGGACCGGCCTGTCGGCGTCGTTGCGGGCGCTGCGGGCGATCCCCGCGTCACTCGACATCACCGCGATCGTCACGGTCGGCGACAACGGCGGCTCCAGCGGCCGGCTGCGCCTCGACCGCGGGGCGCTGCCGCCCGGCGATCTGCGTCAGGCGCTGGCGGCGCTGGCCGACGACGACCCGGTCAGCCGCCGGTCGGCTGACCTGTTCCAGCACCGGTTCGCCGGAACGGACGCGCTGGCGGGTCATCCGGTCGGCAACATCGTGCTGCTGGGCCTGATGGAGCAGTTCGGCGACCCGGTGGTCGCTCTGGAGCACGCGGCGGCCATGGTCCGCGCGCAGGGTCGAGTGCTGCCGATGTGCCGGCTGCCGGTCACCCTCGAAGCCGACATCCGCGGTGGCGACCCCGCCCGGCCGGACGACATCGTCACCGTTCAGGGGCAGCACGAGATCGCGGTGTCGCCTGGTGACATCGAGGTGGTGCGGTTGCTCCCGCCCGCGCCGGAGGCCTGCCCGGAGGCGGTCGCGGCCGTACTGTCGGCCGATTGGCTCCTGTTCGGTCCGGGCAGCTGGTACACCAGTGTCATCCCGCATCTGCTGGTACCGGAATTGGCGGCGGCCGTCGTCAAAACCCGGGCAAAGCGGTTGATCACCCTGAATCTGGCGGCTGAGGGCGAAACCGGTGGTTTGTCGCTCGCCGACCATCTCGGGGCGTTGACCCGTTACTTGCCAGATTTCCGGGCAGATATTGTTCTTGCCGACGGGGACGCCGTCGAGGACCCGGCAACCGTCGGGGCCGCGGCGCGGTCGATGGGCGCGCGGCTCGCCCTCGGCCGGCTCGCCGTCGGCCGGACGGTGCCGCGACACGACCCGCCCGCCCTGGCCACGGCGTTGGAGCCACTGCTCAAGGCGGGGAAGGCGTGACAAACGCCGAGTGTTGGCGGAGAAAGGCAGTGCGGAGCCGCCGCACCGCTCGTTAAGCACTGACGACCGGCGCGCAGGAGCGCGGCGCCGGACGAGGCCTGAGCGCCCGAGGCGACCCGAAGCACGAGGCATGAGGTGGAGTGACACGATGGCGATGACCGCGGCGGTCAAGGACGAGCTCAGCCGGGTGGACGTGCCGAAGCCGTGCTGCCGGCGGGCCGAGATGGCCGCGCTGCTGCGCTTCGCGGGCGGTTTGCACATCGTCTCCGGCCGGGTCGTCGTGGAGGCGGAACTGGACACCGGGGCGGTTGCCCGGCGGCTGCGGGCCACCGTCGCCGACCTGTACGGCTACCCGAGCGAGATCCACATCCTCGCCTCCGGCGGGCTGCGGAAGGGCAGTCATTACATCGTGCGCGTCGTCAAGGACGGCGAGGCGCTGGCCCGGCAGACCGGGCTGCTCGACGTGCGCGGCCGCCCGGTGCGCGGCCTGCCGCCGCACGTCGTCTCAGGCAACATGTGCTGCCAGGTCGCGGCGTGGCGGGGCGCGTTCCTCGCGCACGGCTCGCTGACCGAGCCGGGCCGTTCCTGCGCGCTGGAGATCACCTGCCCCGGGCCGGAGTCGGCGCTAGCGCTGGTCGGCTCGGCGCGGCGACTGGGCATCAGCACCGCCAAGGCCCGCGAGGTCCGCGGGGTGGACCGGGTCGTGGTCAAGGACGGCGACGCGATCGCCGCGCTGCTCGCCCGGGTCGGCGCGCACGCGAGTGTGCTCGCCTGGGAGGAGCGACGGGTACGCCGAGAGGTGCGGGCGACGGCCAACCGGTTGGCCAACTTCGACGACGCGAACCTGCGGCGCTCCGCGCGGGCGGCGGTCGCGGCAGCGGCCCGGGTGACCCGAGCGCTCGAGATCCTCGCCGACGACGCCCCCGGGCACCTGACGAGCGCCGGCCGTCTGCGGCTCGAGCACCGGCAGGCGTCGCTGGAGGAGCTGGGCGCGCTGGCCGACCCGCCGCTGACCAAGGACGCGATCGCCGGCCGGATCCGCCGTCTGCTGGCGCTGGCCGACAAGCGAGCCCGCGACCTGGGCATCCCAGACACTGAAGCCGCCGTAACCCCCGACATGCTCTCCGTCTGACCCACCTTTCCCGCATCAAGATCGGCGGCAGCCGACGATCAGCGCGCTATTCCGTCGCAGATCGTCGGCTGCCGCCGATCATGGGACCGTGCGTACGCAAGATCGGCGGCGACCGACGATCAAGGCGTTGTGGGGTCCAAGATCGTCGGCGGCCGACGATCTTCGCGGGAGCGGAGCGTGACCCCCGCGATGCGCGAGTTGACCACGCTGCGCGATGCGAAGCCTGCGGAGCCGGCAGGGAGGGCCGCCTTGCGGCCCGACCGGTGCCCGACGGGAGCGACGGTCTGTCAGCCCCGCGGACCTGGGACACAGTCGTTGGGATAGGGTCGGAACGGAAGGCGACGCTGCCGGACAGAAATATCGGCCGCCGGCCGTCAGCGCCGGCGCTAGCGAGGAGATGGGACACGTGACCATCCGGGTTGGCATCAACGGGTTCGGCCGTATCGGCCGGAACTTCTACCGGGCGCTGCTGCAGTCGGGCGCGGACATCGAGCTGGTCGCCGCCAACGACCTGACCGACAACGCGACCCTGGCGCACCTGCTGAAGTACGACAGCATTCTGGGCCGGCTGCCGTACGAGGTGAAGGCGACCGACGAGGACATCACCGTCAACGGCAAGTCGTTCAAGGTGTTCTCCGAGCGGGACCCGGGCAAGCTGCCGTGGGGCGACCTGGGCGCGGACGTCGTCATCGAGTCGACCGGCCTGTTCACCGACGCCGCCAAGGCGAAGGTGCACGCCGACAACGGCGCGAAGAAGGTCATCATCTCGGCGCCGGCCAAGGGCGAGGACATCACCCTCGTCATGGGCGTGAACCAGGACAAGTACGACCCGGCCGCGCACACGATCATCTCGAATGCCTCGTGCACGACGAACTGCCTGGCCCCGATGGCCAAGGCGCTCAACGACGCGATCGGCATCGAGAAGGGTCTGATGACCACGATCCACGCGTACACCCAGGACCAGAACCTGCAGGACGGCCCGCACAAGGACCTGCGTCGCGCCCGCGCCGCCGCGGTGAACGTCGTTCCGACGTCGACCGGCGCCGCCAAGGCGATCGGCCTGGTGCTGCCGGAGCTGAAGGGCAAGCTCGACGGTTTCGCGATGCGCGTGCCGATCCCGACCGGCTCGGCGACCGACCTGACCTTCACCGCCGCCCGTGAGACCACGGTCGAAGAGGTCAACGCCGCCGTCAAGGCCGCGGCCGAGGGCGCGCTCAAGGGCTACCTGACCTACACCGAGGACGACATCGTCTCCTCGGACATCGTCACCGACCCGGCGTCCTGCATCTTCGACGCCGGCCTGACCAAGGTCACCGGCGGCAACCTGGTGAAGGTCGTCGGCTGGTACGACAACGAGTGGGGCTACTCGAACCGCCTGGTCGACCTCGTGAAGTTCGTGGGCGCCTCGCTGTGACGATCGAATCCCTCGATCAGCTCCTGAGCGAGGGTGTTTCAGGTCGGCGCGTGCTCGTGCGCGCCGACCTGAACGTGCCCTTCGTCAAGGGATCCGACCCGGCGCAGATCGCCGACGACGGCCGTATCCGGGCCGTCCTGCCGACCATCGTGGCCCTGCGGGAAGCGGGTGCGAAGGTCGTCGTCATGTCGCACCTCGGTCGCCCGAAGGGCGCTCCCGACCCTGTTTTCACGCTGCAGCCGGTCGCGGAGCGGCTCGGGGAGCTGCTCGGCTCGCCCGTAGCCTTCGCGACGGACACGGTCGGCGAGTCCGCTCAGGCGGCCGTCGCCGCACTGGCCGACGGGCAGGTCGCGCTGCTGGAGAACCTGCGCTTCAACGCCGGTGAGACCAGCAAGGACGCCGCCGAGCGGGGCGCGTTCGCCGACCAGCTCGCCGCGTTCGGCGACGCCTACGTGGACGACGCGTTCGGCGCGGTGCACCGCAAGCACGCCAGCGTCTACGACGTCCCGGCGCGCCTGCCGCACTACGCGGGCGGTCTCGTCCTTCGTGAGGTCGAGGTGCTGCGTACGCTCACCGGCGACCCGGCCCGGCCGTATGTCGTGGTGCTCGGCGGCTCGAAGGTCTCCGACAAGCTGGCCGTCATCGAGGCGCTGCTGCCGAAGGTGGACCGGCTGCTCATCGGCGGCGGCATGTGCTTCACCTTCCTCAAGGCCCAGGGCCACGAGGTCGGCGCCTCGCTGCTGCAGGACGAGATGGTCGGGACCTGCCGTGAGCTGCTGGAGCGGGCGGACGGCAAGATCCTGCTGCCGTCCGACGTCGTCGTGGCGGACAAGTTCGCCGCCGACGCCGCCACGCGGACCGTGTCCGCGACCGAGATCCCGGCCGGCTGGCTCGGCCTGGACATCGGCCCGGCCTCGGTCGCCGAGTTCGCCGATGCCCTGTCCGGCGCGAAGACGGTCTTCTGGAACGGCCCGATGGGCGTGTTCGAGCTGGCCCCGTTCGCGGCCGGGACGCGGGGCGTGGCGGAGGCGATCACCAAGGTCGACGGGCTCACCGTCGTCGGCGGTGGCGACTCGGCGGCTGCGGTTCGCGCGCTCGGCATCGACGAGAGCGGCTTCGGCCACATCTCGACCGGCGGCGGCGCCTCCTTGGAGTTCCTGGAGGGCAAGGACCTCCCGGGCATCGAAGCACTGGAGCAGTGAATGGCTGAGGCGAAGCGCCGGCCCCTGATGGCCGGCAACTGGAAGATGAACCTCAACCACCTCGAGGCCATCGCGCTGGTGCAGAAGCTGGCTCACACGCTGACCGAGAAGGAGCTGACCGACGTCGAGGTCGTCGTGCTGCCGCCGTTCACGGACATCCGCAGCGTGCAGACCGCGATCGACGGTGACAAGTGGCTCATCGGCTACGGCGCGCAGGACGTCTCGGCGCACGTGTCCGGGGCGTACACCGGGGAGATCTCCGGCGCGATGCTGGCCAAGCTCGGCTGCCAGTACGTCGCCGTCGGCCACTCCGAGCGGCGTGAGTACCACAACGAGGACGACGCGCTGGTCAACGCCAAGGTCAAGGCGGCGCTGGCCAACGAGATCGCGCCGATCCTCTGCGTCGGCGAGGGCCTGGAGATCCGCGAGCGCGGCGAGCACGTGACGCACACCCTCGCCCAGCTCGACGGGGGCCTGGACGGCCTCAAGGCCGAGCAGGTCGAGAAGGTCGTCGTCGCGTACGAGCCGGTCTGGGCGATCGGCACCGGCAAGACCTGCGGCGCGGAGGACGCGCAGGAGGTCATCGGCGCGATCCGGGGCCGGATCGCCGAGGTCTTCGGCGCCGACGTCGCGCAGAAGGTGCGCATCCTCTACGGCGGCTCGGTGAAGGCGGCGAACGCGGCCGGCATCATGGCGCAGCCCGATGTGGACGGCACCCTGGTCGGCGGGGCCAGCCTGGTCCTGGAGGAGTTCGCCGGGATCGTCCGGTACGCCAAGGCGGCCTGATCCGCCCGGCTTAGAACCGAGTTCGGCGCGATGTCCCAGCGGGGCGTCGCGCCGAACTGCTTCATGGAAAACTCTCGCTGTCGCGATCGGCGGATCGCGAGGTCACGGTCCACTTCGGACCGACTTCACGGGAGGAACCATGAAACGAGTCATCGCGGTGGCGACCGCGCTCGTAGCGTGTGCGACGGTCCTGCTGCCGGCGTCCCCGGCCGCGGCGGCGACGCCGGTCTGCACCAGCTCCGTCCTGCAGCCCACCACGGGCATCGACCCCTACACCGGCGCCCGGCTGTCCGCCAGCGTCCCCTCGGCCAGCGGCAGCACGAACTGCCACCTCCAGTCGGGGATCGCCAACGCGGCGGTGAAGGTGCTCCAGCGGGAGCTGAACGACTGCTACCAGACCGGCCTGACGGTCGACGGGATCTACGGCTCGGCCACCAAGGCGAAGGTCGCGTCGATCCAGGACGCGTACAACATCAACGCCGACGGGATCTACGGCCCCACCACCCGCTCGGTGATGTACTGGGCGACCCGGAACGACTTCGCCCAGCTGCGCTGCTTCCGGCTCCAGTGATCCGGAGCCGGCCGGTGACGCGCTGAGTCATCGACTCCTGACCTTGCGTCAGGTCAAGGTCAGGAGTTGATTGCGAAAGGCCGCCCGGGTTCCCGCGCGTGCGGCGCAAACCATAGAGTGTCTGGCGTCCCATCCCCACCCCCCATGAGGACGAGCATGCACCGCCATGTCACCGCCCCAGCCTGGCGTCGCCGGGCCGCGTACGGGGTCACCGCCGCGCTGGTCCTGAGCGGCGTCGCCGCCTGCGACTCGGCCGCCAGCACGGAGGCCGACGCCCCCGCGAAGGGCGGCACCCTCACCGTCTTCGTCGGGGCCCTGCCCGATCACCTCGATCCGCAGATCATCAACGCCGCGCTCGAGGTCAACATCAGTCGCCTGATCACCCGGACGCTGACGACGACCAAGGCGGAGCCGGGTGACGCGGCCAGCGAGATCGTGCCCGACCTGGCCACCGACACCGGGCGGCCGTCCGACGGGAACAAGACCTGGGAGTTCAAGCTCCGCGACGGGGTGAAGTGGCAGGACGGGACCCCGGTCACCTGCAAGGACCTCAAGTACGGCGCCGAGCGCAACTTCTCCGATCTGATGCAGGACGGGCTGCCCTACGTCCGCAACTACCTGGACGCGCCGAAGGACTACAAGGGCCCGTTCCTCAACGGCAACAACGGCGGCCAGGGCATCAAGGCCGTCGAGTGCGTCGACGAGAAGACGGTCCAGTACCACCTGAAGCAGGCGGTCGGCGACTTCGGCTACGTCGCCGCGCTCACCGGGCTGGCCCCGGTCCGGCAGGAGATCGAGGGCAAGGACCGGCCGGCGTACGACGAGCAGCCGTTCTCCTCCGGCCCCTACAAGATCACCGACCGGACCGACGCCGCGCTGACCCTGGTCCGCAACGACAACTGGGACGCGGGCACCGACTCGGTGCGCAAGGCGTACCCGGACAAGATCATGATCCAGGCCGCCAACGACTCGGCCGAGGAGACCAACAAGCTCATCGCCGACCAGGGCCCGGAGCACTCCGGGATCATGATCGACCAGGATGTCGCCCCGAACTTCCTCCAGCAGGTCGTCAACGACCCCGAGCTGGCCGCCCGGACCGCCACCGGCACCACGGGCGCGGTGCGCTTCTTCGCGATCAACACCCGCAAGATCAAGGACGTGAAGTGCCGGCAGGCCCTGTCGTACGCCTTCGACAAGCGCAAGCTGCGTACGGCGTTGGGCGGCTCGATCTCCGGTGAGCTGGCGACCTCGTTCATCCCGCCGTCGCTGGCGGCGCACAAGGACTTCGACGTCTACGGCACCAACACCCGGCCGGACGGCGACATCGACCGGGCCGCCGAGCTGCTGAAGCAGGCCAAGGACTGCCCGAAGAAGCTGCGAGTGGCGTACCGGGACAGCCCGGCGATCAAGCGGCTGATGAAGCCGGTCGTGGAGATGTACCTGCGGATCGGCGTCCAGGTCGAGGCGGTGCCGGTGACCTACAAGACGTACTACCACGACGTCTCGGACTCCAGCCTCAACTTCGACCTGATCTTCGCCGGCTGGGTGCCGGACTACCCGAACGGCTCGGCCGTGCTGCCGGCCCTGTTCGACGGCCGCAACCTACCCGCGCCGGGGGAGACGGGGACGAACAACTACTCGTTCTTCGACGACGACGAGATCAACCGGCTGATCGACGAGGCGGTCGCCGAGCCCGACCTGGAGCGTCAGTACAAGCTCTGGGGCGAGCTGGACCAGAAGATCATGGAGAAGGCGGCCGCCATCCCGGTGGTCTACAGCGTGGCCCAGCGGATCTACGGGTCGAACGTGTCGAACGTCTTCATTTCCCCCATGTTCGCCCAGCCGGACATCAGCGCGATCGGCTTGAAGAACCCGAGCCAGTCCGGCGCCTCCTGACCGGCGACCGGGCGGAGTCTTCGCGGGAGCATGCCCACCGGGGTGTGCTCCCGCGCCTTCGTCCGGCTATTCTGATCCCCGACAACGCCCTCTGAGAGGACCTCCCGTGCCGATTTGGTTCGCCTACACGCTGATCGTGATCCTGCTCCTCACGAGCGGCCTGTTGACCCTGCTGGTCCTGCTCCACCGGGGCAAGGGCGGCGGCCTGTCGAGCATGTTCGGCGGCGGGGTCTCCTCCAACCTGGCCGGTTCGTCCGTCGCCGAGAAGAACCTGGACCGATACACCGTTCTGGTCGGTGTCATCTGGTTCGCGTGCATCGTCGGTCTCGGCCTCTGGCTCAAGCTCGAAGTCAAGTAATCATCCACTCGTTCGGCGTGTTCCGGCCCACCGTGCACCCATAGGTCGCGGGGATGCGCTAGGCTGATGGCATCTTTTTGCGTACGAGGTTCACTCGCGCTGCTTGACCAGCACTTTTGGGAAGGCTTCGCGTGCTCCGCAGCTAAAAGGTCACGATGCAGACGCACGTGGAAGAACCCACCAAGGGAGTTAGGCGCAGCATGGCACAGGGAACCGTCAAGTGGTTCAACGCGGACAAGGGCTTCGGCTTCATCTCGGTCGACAACGGCGGCCCGGATGTGTTCGTTCACTTCTCGGCCATCCAGAGCAGCGGGTATCGCAGCCTGGAGGAGAACCAGCGGGTTGAGTTCGAGATCGCTCAGGGAGCCAAGGGCCCCCAGGCCGAGCAGGTCCGCCCGCTCTGATCAGACTCACGCAAAGGCCCCCGCACTTCGGTGCGGGGGCCTTTCGCGGTCATCGGGCCGAATACCGCGTCCGTCAGGAGCGCAGGCTGACCGCCTTGGCCGGCAGCTGAGCCGCGGCGGCCCGGTCCAGCAGCCACAACGTACGCCCGACACCCTCCACGCCACCGGCGGGCACCTGTACTGCGCCGGCGCCGGAGACGGCCATCCCGATGGCGGCGGCCTTGCCCGGACCGGTGGCGATCAGCCACACCTCGTCGGCGGTGTTGATCGCCGGGAGGGTGAGGGTGATCCGCACCGGCGGCGGCTTCGGCGCTCCGCGTACGGCGGCCACCGGACGCGTCTCGTAGGCGGCCGGCTGCTCCGGGAAGACCGACGCGACGTGGCCGTCCTCGCCCACCCCGAGCAACACCAGGTCGAAGTACGGCAGATCCGCCGAACCCTCCGCGACCCGGGCCAGCTGAGCGGCGTACCGGGCGGCGGCGGCCTCCGGATCGTCCCCGTCCGGCCCGTCCGACGGCGCCATCGGGCGTACCCGTGCGGGATCGAGCGGAACCAGGTCGAGAAGCGCCTGGCGCGCCTGGGTCTCGTTGCGATCAGGGTGGCCGGCCGGCAGGAAGCGCTCGTCGCCCCACCAGACGTCCACCCGTGACCAGTCGACGGCCCCGAGGGCCGGGCTGGCGGCCACGGCCCGGTAGACCGCGGCGGCGACCCGCCCACCCGTGAGCACGACGCTCGCGCTGCCGCGGGCCGACTGGGCGTCGATCAGCTTGACCGTCAACCGCGCCGCGACCGCCTCAGCCAGCAGGTCGGCGTCGGCGTGGACGATGACGGCGTGCTCCGCGCTCACACGTTCACCAGGTCCTTCACCCCGACGCGCTGGCCGATGCGGTCGTTGAGCCCCTCGGTGCCGGTGGCGGCCTCCAGCGCGGCGGCGTAGATCTGGTCGGCGTCGAGCCGACGCAGCTCCTCGGCCAGTTCCTCGCCGAGCCGACGGTGCACCAACGGCAGCACCCGGTCGTGCGAGCCGCTCCGCGACAGCACCGCCGTGCCCTCGTTGCGGGTCAGCGACAACTCGGAGCCGTCGCCGAGGGTCACCGCGACCTGATCCAGCCGCGATCCGGGCTTGAGCGTCGGAGTGACGCCGAGCCGGGCGCAGAGCCACCCCGACAGCAACGCGGCCACCGGGTCATCGCCGGGCGCGGTCACCGAGACCGCCGTCGCCGGTTCAGTCACGGTGTCGAACGCGCCCGCCAGAAGGGTCCGCCACGGCGTCGTACGCGTCCAGGCCAGGTCGGTGTCCCCCGGGGCGTAGTCGACCGCTCGCTGGCGCAGTGAGGCCATCGGATCGGCGGCCTGTGCGACGTCGGTGATGCGCCGCTCGGCGACGACCCCCAGCGGGTCCTCGGCGATGCGATCCGGGGGAGCGCCGTGCCACCAGGTCACCACCGGGACGTCCGGGGCGAGCAGCGGGATGACGACGCTCTCGGCGTGCTGGGCGACGCCGCCGTGCATCCGCAGCACGACCGCCTCGGCCGGGCCGAGGCGCCCGCCGACGATGATCTCGGCGTCGAGCCGGTCCTTGGCCGGGTCGACGCCGGGCCGGGTCGCCCCGGCGGTCGGCGAGATCCGGCTGACCACGATGAGGCGGCAGGGGTGCGACGCGGCGGCGATCGTCGCCGCGTCCTCGACCGCGCGTACGCGTGCCTCTTCGACCACGACGACCAGCGTCAAGGCCAGTCCGCTCGCGACGCCGCCGGCGGAGTGCCGTTCGGCGGCGAGCTTGCGGACGACCTCGGCCCCGGTAGTGTCCCAGAGAGCCAGCATTGTTCAGTCCTCCTATGCCCGGCGCCAGGTGCGGCCCTCGCGGGCCAGCATCTCGTCCGCCTCGATCGGCCCCCAGGTACCGGCCCGGTAGGGGTCGGGTTTGGTGCCGGCCCACGCCTCTTCGAGCGGGTCGACCACCCGCCAGCTCTCCTCGACCTCGTCGGCGGTCGGGAACAGCGTCCGGTCGCCGATGAGGACGTCCAGGACGAGCCGCTCGTACGCCTCCGGGCTGGCCTCGGTGAAGGCCTCGCCGTAGGAGAAGTCCATCGCGATGTCGCGCAGCTCCATCGCGGTGCCGGGGACCTTCGAGCCGAACTTGAGCACGACGCCCTCGTCCGGCTGCACCCGGATGACCAGCTGGTTGTTGCCGAGCAGTTCCACGTCGTCGGGGTTGAACGGCAGGTGCGGCGCCTTCTTGAACAGGATCGCCACCTCGGTGACCCGGCGCGGCATGCGCTTGCCGCAGCGGATGTAGAACGGGACCTCGGCCCAGCGCCGGTTCTGGATGCCCAGTTCGACGGCCACGTAGGTCTCGGTCGTCGAGGTCGCGGGGACGTCGGACTCCTCCAGATACCCGGCCACCGGCTCGCCGGCCACCCAGCCCGCGGTGTACTGGCCGCGGACGGTGCCGGTGGCGATGTCGCTGGGCAGCTTGATGGCCCGCAGCACCTTCAGCTTCTCCGCCCGGATCTCGCTCGCGTCGAAGCTCGTCGGCTCCTCCATCGCCACCAGTGCGAGCAGCTGCAACAGGTGGTTCTGCAGCACGTCCCGCGCGGTGCCGACCGAGTCGTAGAACGCCGCCCGGGTGCCGATGCCGACGTCCTCGGCCATCGTGATCTGCACGGAGTCGACGTACTTGGTGTTCCAGACCGGCTCGAACAGCGCGTTGGCGAACCGCAGCGCCAGGATGTTCTGGACGGTCTCCTTGCCGAGGTAGTGGTCGATGCGGAAGACGTCCGGCGCGGTGAACACGTCGTCGACGAGGTCGTTGAGCTTCTTCGCCGACTCCAGGTCGTTGCCGAACGGCTTCTCCACGACCACCCGGCGCCAGCCGCCGGACTTCTCGTTGCTCGCCATGCCGGTCCGCTCGAGCTGCTTGAGCACGGTCGGGAAGGCGGCGGGCGGGATGGAGAAGTAGAACGCGGCGTTGCCCTTGATGCCGTGCGTCTCCCGCAGGTCGTCCAGCGTGGCGGCGAGATGGTCGAACCCGGCGTCGTCGTCGAACGCGCCGGCCACGAACTTGATGTTGCCGACCAGCCGCTGCCACACCTCCTCCCGCCACGGCGTACGCGCGTGCTCCTGGGCGTGCTGGCGGGCGAAGTCCTCGAAGTCGCCGTCACCCCAGTCCCGCCGGGCGTACCCCAGGACGACGAAGCCGGGCGGCAACATCCCCCGGTTCGCCAGGTCGTAGATCGCGGGAATGAGCTTCTTGCGGGACAGGTCGCCGGTCACGCCGAAGATGACCAGGGCGCAAGGTTCGGGAATGCGGGGCAGTCGCCGGTCCTGCGGATCGCGCAGGGGGTTGCGCGGCCCCGTCTCTTCCTTTCTCCGGGCGAGGGACACGTCAGGCTCCCAAGATGCGGGCGGCGTCGAGGAGGCGGGCCACCCCGGCGCGCCGGTCGTTCAAGTGCAGGTGCAGCAGCGGACGGCCCCGCCCGGCCAGCGCCTGCCGGTCGCCGGCGGCCTGTGCCGCCTGCAGCTCGCCGAAGGTGTAGGGGCGCCCCGGAACCGGGAGGTCGTCGGTGACCGCGCCGGTGATCTGGAGGAACGCGCCGACCTGCGGGCCGCCCTTGTGGAACTGGCCGGTCGAGTGCAGGAAGCGCGGCCCCCAGCCGAACGTGACCGGCCGGCCGGTAGCGGTGGCCAGCAGTGGGCGTACCTCGGCGGCCTGGGCGTCGGCGACCCGGTCCAGGTAGGCCATGACGGCCACGTAGCCGTCCGGGCCGACCTGCTCGGTCAGCCACCGCAGGGCGGACTCCACATCGGACACCTCGGCCGAGGAGTAGCCGGCGACCGGGCCGTCGGTGAAGGTGGCCGCCACCATCGGCGTACCGGACTCCAGGATCTTCTTGGTGTTCTCCTTGGACTCCGTCACATTCGGCTGGTCGAACGGGTCGATCCCGATGACCCGGCCGGCGATGGCGGTGGCGTACTCCCAGGCGAGGAACTGCGCGCCGAGCGGGCCGTTGACCGCCACGGTGCCCGGCGTCGCCGGAGCGGTGACGTCCTGCGGCCCGCCGACCAGCACGGTCAGCACGTCGTCGCCGGTGGCGCCGGGCGCGGTCGGCGACTCCACCACGACAGGCAGGATGCCGAGGCCCTGCTTGCCGGTGGACTCGGCGATCAGCTGCTCGGCCCAGTCGCCGAGGCCGACGATGCCGCTGCCGTCCTCGGCCAGGCTCACCTTGTCCCGGCCGGCCTGCGCGGCCGCTCCGAGCAGGGTGCCGAGCGCCAGCGCGGGATTGCCGTCCGCCTCGGCCAGGCTCGGCGTCAACGCCTGCGCCTGGTCGAGCAGGTCGGCCACGTCGACCCCGGCCAGCGCGGTGGGCACCAGGCCGAACGCGGTCAGCGCCGAGTAGCGGCCGCCCACGTTCGGGTCGGCGAGGACGACGAACGCGCCCATCTCGCGCGCGGTCTGCTCCAACGGGGAGCCCGGATCGGTCACGATGACGAACCGGCGGCCCGCCTCGGCCTCGCTGAGCCCGGCGTCCAGGAACGCCTGCCAGTACGCCCGCCGGTGGCTGTCGGTCTCGACGGTCGACCCCGACTTGCTCGCCACGACGACGACGGTCCGGTCCAGCCGGTCGGCGATGGCCGCGCGTACCTGATGGGGGTCGGTCGTGTCGAGGACGGTGAGCGGACGGCCGAGCGTACGCGAGATGACCTCCGGGGCCAGCGACGAGCCGCCCATGCCGGCCAGCACGACGTGATCCAGGTCGGCCAGTTCCGTGGCCAGCTCGGCGAGCTGGGGGAGCAGGGCACGGCTGATCTCGGCGGCGTTCAGCCAGCCGAGCCGGACGGACGCCTCAGCCTCGGCGGCCGGACCCCACAGCGAGGGGTCCTGAGCCGCCAGTTTCGCCGGTACGCCCGCCGCGACCAACTCGTCCCGGGCCTGGGTCGCGACCGGGGTGTCGACGCTGTCCGCCCGGACCGCCAAGCCCGCCGCGAATTCGACCTCACTCATGCCTGCTCCAGCTTCGCCGCGATCCCGTCGAGCAGCTCGGTCCAGCTGGTCTCGAACTTCTCCACACCTTCGGTCTCGAGCACCTCGACGACGTCGTCCATGTCGACGCCGACCGCACGCAGATCGTCGAGGACCTGCTGGGCCTCGACGAAGTGGGTCGTGATGGTGTCGGCCGAGACGGCCGAGTGGTCGTCGGCGGCCCGCATCGTCTTCTCGGGCATCGTGTTGACGGTCCCCGGCGCGATCAACTCGTCGACGTAGAGCACGTCGGAGTAGTCCGGGTTCTTCGTGCCCGTCGACGCCCACAGCGGACGCTGCGGCCGTGCTCCGGCCGCCTTCAGCGCCGCCCAGCGCTCGCCGCCGGCCACCTCCAGGAACGCCTGGTACGCCAGCCGGGCGTTGGCCACGGCGGCCTTGCCTCGCAGCGCCAGTGCCTCGGGCGTACCGATCTTCTCCAGGCGTTTGTCGACCTCGGTGTCCACCCGGGACACGAAGAACGACGCGACCGACTCCAGCTTGGTCAGGTCGTGCCCGTTGGCCTTGGCCTGCTCCAGCCCGGTCAGCCAGGCGTCCATGACGGCCCGGTAGCGCTCCAGCGAGAAGATCAGCGTCACGTTCACGCTGATCCCGTGGGCGAGGGTCTGGGTGATCGCCGGCAGACCGGGTTCGGTCGCCGGGATCTTGATGAAGAGGTTCTCCCGGTCCACCAGCCACCACAGCTGCTTCGCCTCGGCGACGGTCGCGTCGGTCGCCATGGCCAGCCGTGGGTCGACCTCGATCGAGACGCGGCCGTCGGTGCCCTCGGACGCGTCGTACGCCGGACGCATGACGTCACAGGCCCAGCGCACGTCGTACGTCGTGATCATCCGGGCTGCCTCGTCCACCGTCACCTTGCGTACGGCGAGGTCGTGCAGCTGCTCGGCGTACAGCTCGGAGCCCGCCAGCGCGGCGGCGAAGATGGTCGGGTTGCTCGTGACGCCGACGACGTGCTGCTCGGTACGCAGCTTGTCCAGCCCGCCGCCTGCGCCACTGTGGTCGGTCCCGGCCGTCCTCCGGTCCTCCGGGCTCACGCCCTTCGGCCCGATCGAGCGACCGGAACCAACAAGCCGTTCCCGCGAGATGTCGTCCAGCCACACCGCTACCCCAGCGGCGGAGAGCTTCGCAAGGTTGCCTGCCATCACCAGTCTCCTCAGTTCCCGGTCGTCTCACCCTTGATGGCGCCGATGCGCGACAGGCTCGCGCGCGCGGCCGCCACCACGTTGTCCGGCGTGAAGCCGAACTTCTCGAACAGCACCTGGTAGGGCGCGGACGCGCCGTAGTGCTCGATGCTCACCGACTCGCCGTCCGGGCCGACCAGGTCGCGCCACGACATCTCGACGGCCGCCTCGACGCTGACCCGGGCCCTCACGCTCGGCGGCAGGATCAGGTCGCGGTACTCCCGGTCCTGCGCCCGGAACCACTCCTGGCACGGCACCGAGACGACCCGGGTGGCCAGCCCATCGGCCTCCAGGCGCTCGCGCGCGGTCAGCGCGATCGGCACCTCGGAGCCGGTGGCCATGATGATCACCTGCGGCTTGCCGTTGCCCGCCTCGGCCAGGACGTACGCGCCCTTCGTGAAGTCCTCGTAGGACACGCTGGCCGGGTCGAGCACCGGCAGCGCCTGCCGGGTCAGCACCAGGCCGGTCGGCCGGTCGACGTGCTCCAGCGCGGCGCGCCACGCGTACGCGGTCTCGTTGGCGTCGGCGGGGCGGACGACGTCCAGCCCCGGGATCGCCCGCAGCGCCGAGAGGTGCTCGATCGGCTGGTGCGTCGGGCCGTCCTCGCCGAGGCCGATGGAGTCGTGCGTCCACACGTAGGTCACCGGCAGGCCCATCAGCGACGCGAGGCGTACCGAGGGCCGCATGTAGTCGCTGAAGACCAGGAAGGTGCCGCCGTAGGGCCGCGTCTTGCCGTGCAGGGCGATGCCGTTCAGGATGCCGCCCATGGCGTGCTCGCGGATGCCGAAGTGCAGCGTCCGGCCGTACTCGTGACCGGGGAACTCCTTGGTCGCGAACTCGGCGGGGATGAACGACGGCTCGCCCTTCATCGTCGTGTTGTTGCTCTCCGCGAGGTCGGCCGAACCGCCCCACAGCTCCGGCAGGACCGGCGCCAGCTTGTTCAGCACCTCGCCCGAGGCGGCCCGGGTCGCGATCGCCTTGCTGCCCGCGGGCCACTCCGGCAACGACGCGGTCCAGCCTTCCGGGAGCGTACGCGCGAGGAGGCGCTTGAGCAGCGCCGCGCGCTCCGGGTTGGCCGTGCTCCAGGCGTCGAACCGCTGCTGCCAGGCGGCGTGGAGGTCGCCGCCCCGGTCGCCGACCGCGCGGGCGTGCGCGAGTACTTCGTCGTTGACGTCGAAGCTGGCGTCGGGGTTGAAGCCGAGGATCTTCTTCGTCGCGGCGACCTCGTCGGCGCCCAGGGCGGAACCGTGGATCTTGCCGGTGTTCTGCTTGTTCGGCGCGGGCCAGCCGATGATCGTGCGCAGCGCGATGAAACTCGGCCGGTCGGTCTCGGCCCTGGCGTCCTGCACGGCCTGCCAGAGCGCCTCGACGTCCTCCTCGTACTTGCCCGTACGCGTCCAGTCGACGCGGGCGGTGTGCCACCCGTACGCGGCGTATCGCGCGACTACGTCCTCGGACTTGGCGATGCGGGTGTCGTCCTCGATCGAGATCTCGTTGTCGTCGTAGATCATGATGAGGTTGCCGAGCTTCTGGTGGCCGGCGATGGCGCTGGCCTCGTGGCTGATGCCCTCCTCGATGTCGCCGTCGGAGGCGAAGACGAAGATGTTGTGGTCGAAGATGCTCTGGCCGACGGCGGGCTCCGGGTCGAGCAGGCCGCGCTCGCGGCGGGCCGCCATCGCCATGCCGACCGCGTTGGCGATGCCCTGGCCGAGCGGGCCGGTGGTGGTCTCGACGCCGCGAGTGTGCTTGTACTCGGGGTGACCGGGAGTCAGCGAGCCCCACTGCCGCAACTGCTGCAGATCCGACAGCTGAAGGCCGTAGCCGCTCAGGTAGAGCTGAATGTAGAGGGTCAGGCTGCTGTGCCCGCAGGACAGCACGAACCGGTCCCGGCCCAGCCAGTGCGGATCGGCCGGATCATGCCGCATCACCTTCTGGAAGAGGAGGTACGCCGCCGGCGCCAGGCTCATCGCGGTGCCGGGATGCCCGTTGCCGGACTTCTCGACCGCGTCCATGGCCAGCACCCGGATCGTGTCGACGGCGCGCTTATCAAGATCAGACCAACTCAACTCGGCCACGGTGCTTCCTGCTCCCTGCATATGTGATGGTCCGGCCAGCGCTCGCGGCTGTTCGCCAGATGTGCAGGAACAGCGTGAGCTTCCGGCCGGAGTGTGTCTCGGGCGGCCACGGTGTCGCCTTTCCCCTCAGACCCTACAGATCGTGTGCACGGTGCGTACGCGATCTCCCTCACTTCCCCCGGGCGCGCCGTGCTATGCGGATCGCGGCCCGGCAGGGTGCCGTTGGTTCCGGTCGAGCCCGGTCCTCGCGGCTGACCACGCCGCGTCGAGCCGGACCGGCCGGTGGTGTGATCGGTCGCACCTCGGCGGGGCTGAAAAGGTCTGCGCTGGTGCTTGGCTTACCCTCTAGCGGTGAGCACGCTCGCCGCTGAGCCGGCCTCTCCCGTAGATCTCCCCCCACGCGACTCCGCCACCGACGAACCCGCGGTCATCGAGGGTTCGCACGCGCGACGTTCCGTGCGTGCCGTCGTCTCGGCGTACGTGGCGCTGACCAAGCCCCGCATCGTCGAGCTGCTGCTCGTCACGACCGTCCCGGCGATGATGCTCGCGGCCGGCGGCGTGCCCTCGATCGGGCTGATGCTGGTCGTGCTCGTCGGCGGATCGCTGGCGGCCGGGGCGGCCAACGCGCTCAACTGCTACATCGACCGCGACATCGACCAGCTGATGCGGCGTACGTCGCGGCGGCCGCTGCCGCGGCACACCGTGTCGCCGCGGTCGGCGCTCGTCTTCGGGCTGGTCCTGGCGGCGGTGTCGACCCTGCTGATGGCGGTCTTCACGAACTGGCTGGCGACCGCGCTGACCGTCGCGGCGGTCGTCTACTACGACGTCGTCTACACCCTGTGGCTGAAGCGCACCACCTGGCAGAACACGGTGTGGGGCGGCGCCTGTGGGGCGGCCCCGGTGCTGATCGGCTGGGCGGCCGTGACCGGCTCGCTGTCGTGGGCGGCCTGGCTGATGTTCGCCATCGTGTTCCTGTGGCAGCCGCCGCACTTCTACGCGCTGGCCATCAAGTTCAAAGACGATTACGCGCGGGCGGGCATCCCGATGCTGCCGGTGGTCCGCTCGCTCCAGCGTGTCGGCCTGGAGAGCGTCGTCTACACGGCGCTGACCCTGGTGGCGTCGGTGGCGTTGTGGCCGTTCGGGATGAGCTTCATCTATGGCGTTCCCGCGATCGTGCTCGGCGTGCTGTTCCTCAAGCAGGCCTGGGACCTGTACGGTCAGGCCCGCCGGGGCGAGAAGGTGCGACCGATGAAGATGTTCCACTGGTCCACGACGTACCTCACGTTGCTCTTTGTGGCAATCGCCATCGATGCCGTAATCTGACGTAGCTGTCCGGACACGCCCGATTTGCTGGGGGCGAAAGAATCATGCCAGTTTGATGGTGTGCTATGTCCGGTATTGGCCGGGATGAAAGTGGACATTCCCCGTTAACCCCGCTGACCCCGCGTCGTAACACGTGTCACAGAAGGCCCTCGAACGCGCCGCGGTCCGTGACGTTCTGCTTATCGTCATGGCATGGCAGATGGTTCCGATACGACTCTCACCCTCGAATCTCCGGCCCTGGAGAAGACCCTCGTCTCCGGGATCAAGGGATTCGCCGGTGAGCACGGCGGGGCGAAGGCGGTCATCGAATTTCTCGGGCGGCGCGGCGCGCGCGTCGTACTCGTCGGCAACGACGGCGGCTGGGGAGACCTGGTCGCGCCGAGCACCGATGTCGCGCGAGCCGCGTGCGAGGAGGCCGGGGTGCCGGTGGAAAACGGCTGGGAGCGCGAGCTCGTCGAGCTGATGCGGCCGAGCAACGACCTGTGGCGTTCGATGGGCCGGCGGCAACTCGCCCGCTGATCGTTCGGCACAGCCCCTCTTGTAATCTTTGCAGCGTGAATAACCCCTTACTCGTAGGCGACGCGACCCGGGCCCAGGCCCGGGTCGCTCTCGTTACCTGCCGGGATCTTCCGGCGCTGGAGGACGACGACCGCCTCCTGCTCGCCCCGCTGGCCGAGCGCGGCGTGACCGCGGAACCGGTGAGCTGGGACGACGCCGAGGCCGACTGGGCCGCCTACGATCTGATCGTCCTCCGCTCGCCGTGGGACTACTTCTACCGCTACGCCGAGTTCCTGGAGTGGATCGGGCGGCTGCCCGCCGGCCGGGTGCTGAACCCCGCCGGCGTCGTGCGATGGAACACCGACAAGCGGTACCTGCGCGAGCTGGCCGAGGCCGGGGTGCCGGTCGTGCCGACGCAGTGGATCGACGCGGGGGACACGTTCACCCCGCCCGCCGGGGAGTACGTCGTCAAGCCGGCCGTCAGCGCCGGCAGCAAGGACACCGGCCGGTACGGACCGGACGACACCGACCTGGCCCGGGCCCACGTCCAGCGGCTCCAGCAGGCCGGCCGGCTGGTCATGGTGCAGCCCTACCTGCCCGCCGTCGACACGTACGGCGAGACCGCGCTGCTGCACTTCTCCTCGCCGGAGAGCGGAGAGCTGGAGTTCAGCCACGCCATCCGCAAGGGACCGATGCTGGCCGGGCCGGACACCGGGACCGACGGCCTCTACGTGCCCGAGGCGATCACCGCCCGGGACCCGTCCGAGGCGGAGTTCGCGCTGGCCAAGCAGGTGCTGGCAGCTGCTCCGACAGGGCTGCTCTACGCTCGCGTGGACGTCATCCCCGGCATCGACGGGTCGCCCGTCCTGGTGGAACTGGAGCTGACCGAGCCCAGCGTCTTCCTCGCGTACGCGGATGGAGCCGCGGAGCGGTTCGCCGACGCGATCGTGGCGCGCCTGAGCTGATCAGGCAGGGGAATCGCCGAAGGCGCGGGCCTCGTCGAGACCGTCGCGCAGCCGCCGCTGGAGATCCTCCAGGCAGCCGGCCGTGTCGTCGGCCTTCTCCTGGGCCACCGCGAGCAGCTCGGCCGCGCGCTCGAACAGCGGCGCGGCCTTGGCCGGTTCACCCTGCCGGACCAGGGCCGCGATCGACTCGACGACCTGCCCGGCGGCTTCGGCGTACCTGATCGCGCCCCAATAGTCGAGATCCGCCTCGGCGCTGAACGCCGTTTCGACCGCGCCAGCCAGCGCCGCGGGGTCGATCACGGCACGCCGGCGCAGAGAGGGGGACACGCCGCACATCATGCACCGCCCGGTGCCTGCGGTCACGACCTTTCTCGGGCACCGGTCGCGTTTGCAACCGTCAAGTTATCTTCCAGTGACCGACCGGCTGACTGACGGACCAATGGCACGGGTCGGGCCGGGAGCACCGCCCACCACACGCGCAGCGCGGCGATCCAGACCAGACTCGCGCCGAACATGTGCACGCCGACGAGCACCGGCTGCAGATGCGTGAAGTACTGGACGAACCCGATGACGCCCTGTCCGGCCAGGACGCCCAGCAGGACCAGGGTCGCGGCCGCGGCGGCGGTCGCGCGGACCGCCCGCAGGGCCAGCCAGGCCGCGGCGGCCAGGCCGAACAACAGGAACACCAGGTCCGCGTGGACCTGCGAGATCTGGGCCGGATCGAGGCCGTTGCGGGCCGCGCCCTGGTCGCCCGCGTGCGGTCCGCTGCCGGTCACCATCGTGCCGATCACGAGTACGCCCACCGCGGCGGCCTGGATCAGGCCGACCAGCCAGCGCAGTTCCCGGGCGACGGTCACGCGGGTCGGCGCGAGGTGCGGGTCGGCGTCCAGTGTGCTGCGCCAGAACCCGAAGGCGGCGAAGATGATTCCGATGCTGACCATGAAGTGCAGCCCCACGATCCAGGGGTTCAGGTTGGTCAGCACGGTCAGGCCGCCCCAAGCGGCCTGGGCCGGGATGCTCAGCGCGGTCCAGAACGACCAGCGCACCATCGACCGGGCCTGACCGGGGTCGCCGCCGGTCGCGCGGATCCGCTTGGCCGCCTGGCGGGCCAGCAGGAAGCCGAGGACGGCGAGGATGGCGACGACGAAGGTCAGCAGCCGGTTGCCGAACTCGATGGCGCCGTTGACGCCCATCTCGCGGGTGGCGACCAGGGATTCGCCGGTGCACTTGGGCCAGGTCGGGCAGCCGAGCCCGGATCCGGTCAGGCGGACGGCTCCGCCGGTGACGACGATGCCGACGTTCGCCGCGAGGCTGGCCAGGGCGGTGCCCCGCAGCAGCTTCGGCGCCGCCCATACCTCACGCAGCTCACCCACGCCGCCGAGCATAGCCAGCGCACGGATGTGGGCTGCCTCACCGTGCCGTGTCCGGCTGCCGGAACGGTCACACCCTGTTCACCGGCGATCTTCGACGTGGTCTCTATGCTGCGTTCCATGTTCCGCCGACTTGCTCCGGCCACCCTGGCCGCCGCCCTTCTTTCCGCCGCCGCGCTGACCGCGTGCGCGCCCGCCGACGAGACCCCGTCGTCGTCGGCCTCCGCCTCCGGAGCCGCCTGCACCAAGGACTCCCTCAAGACGCTCGCCGCCGGGAAGCTGACCATCGGCACCGACGAGCCGGTCTACGAGCCGTGGTTCGTGGACAACAAGCCCGACAACCAGAAGGGGTTCGAGGGCGCGGTCGCGTACGCCGTGGCCACCAAGCTCGGCTATGCCCCCGGTGACGTCGTCTGGACCCGCGTGACGTTCAACAACGCCATCGCGCCCGGGGCGAAGCCGTACGACTTCGACGTCAACGAGTTCTCGATCACCGAGGACCGCAAGAAGGCGGTGGACTTCTCCTCGCCGTACTACGACGTCCGGCAGACCGTCATCGCGCTGAAGTCGTCGAAGATCGCCGGGGCGAAGTCGATCGCCGACCTCCAGGCGGCCAAGCTGGGCGCTCAGGTCGGCACGAGCAGCTACACCGCGATCGCCGAGGTGATCAAGCCGACCGGGCAGCCGTCGGTGTTCAACAACAACGACGACGCGAAGAAGGCCCTGCAGAACGGTCAGATCGACGGCCTGGTCGTCGACCTGCCGACGGCGTTCTACATGACCGGCGCGGAGATCGAGAACTCGCTCATCGTCGGCCAGCTGCCGGCGACGACCGGCCAGGCCGAGCAGTTCGGCCTGGTGCTGGACAAGGGTTCGGCGCTGACCTCCTGCGTCAGCCAGGCGGTCGACGCCCTGCGCGCCGACGGCACGCTGACCAAGCTGCAGCAGACGTGGCTCGCGCAGTCCGCGGGCGCGCCCGAACTGTCGTGACCGATCCGGTCCTTCTCTCGGCTGCCACGGCCCCCGCGCCGTGGCAGCCCAGCGCGGTCGAACGCGGACGGATGGCGTACCGGCGGCGGCGGGCGATCCTGTCCGTCCTGATCGCGGCGGTCTCGACGGCCGTCGTCGGGGTGCTGCTGGCCGTCGCGGTCACCGGCGCACCCGGCTGGGACCGGGTCAAGTCGTCCTTTCTGGACTGGAATGTCGCCGAGGACGCCCTGCCGGAGATCCTGCACGGCCTGCTGCTGAACCTTGAGCTGCTGGTCTTCTGCGCCGTCGGGGCGCTGCTGCTCGGGCTGGTCGTCGCCATCCTGCGTACGCTGCGGGGTCCGGTCGCCTTCCCGGTCCGCGCGCTGGCCACCGGCTACACGTACACCTTCCGGGGTGTGCCGCTGATCATCGTGTTGTACGTCATGACCCTCGGCGTACCGGGACTGCGCTTGCAGGGCATGCCCTCGACGCTGGTCCTGGGCGGGGTCGCGCTGGTCATCACGTACGGGGCGTACCTGGCCGAGGTGTTCCGGGCCGGGATCGAGTCCATCCATCCGAGCCAGATCGCCGCCGCCCGGTCGCTGGGCCTGACGTATCGGCAGGCGATGCGGCACGTGGTGCTGCCGCAGGCCGTCCGCCGGGTCGCGCCGCCGCTGCTCAACGACACCGTCGCCCTGCAGAAGGACGTCGGCCTGGTGTCGCTGGCCGGTCCCATCGACGCCGTACGCGCGGCGCAGATCCAGGTCGCCGAGACCTACAACTTCACCCCTTACATCGTCGCCGGAGTGCTGTTCGTGTTGCTCGCCCTGCCGCTGATCGGCGTGACCGACTGGGTGACCCTGCGGGCCGCCCGCCGCCAGGGAGCCCGGGGATGACGCCCGTGCTGCGCTGCGAGAACCTGCGCAAGTCGTTCCGGGGCAATCTCGTGCTCGACGACCTCAGCCTGGACGTCGCCGAGCACGAGGTCGTGGCGCTCATCGGGGCGTCCGGCTCGGGCAAGTCGACCCTGCTGCGCTGCGTCAACCTGCTGGAGCAGATCGACGACGGGCTGATCCACCTCGACGGCGAGCACATCACCGATCCCCGGGTGGACCCCGACCGCGTACGCCGCAAGATCGGGATCGTCTTCCAGGCGTACAACTTGTTTCCGCATATGACGGTGCTGGACAACATCACCCTCGCGCCGACCCGCGTGCATCGCCGGGTCCGGGCCGAGGCGCGGGAGCAGGCGATGTCCTGGCTGGCCCGGGTGGGTCTGGCGGACAAGGCGGGGGAGTACCCCGATCGGCTGTCCGGTGGGCAGCAGCAGCGCGTCGCGATCGTGCGGGCGTTGGTGAACTCGCCGCGCCTGCTGCTGCTGGACGAGGTGACCTCGGCGCTGGACCCGGAGCTGGTGGGGGAGGTGCTGACCATGATCCGCGAGCTGAAGGGCGAGGGGATGACCATGGTCCTGGCCACTCATGAGATGGGTTTCGCCCGGCAGGTCGCCGACCGGATCGTGTTCCTCGACGGCGGCCGGGTGCTGGAGCAGGGGCCGCCCGAGGAGGTCTTCGGTGCCCCCCGGCAACCCCGTACGCAGCAGTTCCTGCGCCGAATCGTGGAGGCGGGCCGGCTGTGAACGGACATTCGGGGCCGGGGAGCCTCTTGCCGGGGAGGCTCTTGCCGGGGAGGCTCTCGGCCGAGCCGCCAGGAGTGCGGTCGGGCGAGCCGCCGGAGGCAGACAGTAGGCTAGGCTAACTTTCGGTGCTGTGGATCACCGGAGGCGTGGTTTGCGCACCTGAACGTAAATAAGTCACACTGGTGTAGTGGAAATCGCGGCGGCCCGATCCTCCGGGCTTCAGTACGCCCCAGCGGAGGGCGCCGATCGGCGTACCCGCGACCGGGTGCTGGAGTTGCTGGGGCTCGGCGGCGCGACCGCGGCCCAGCTGGGCGACGCGCTCGGGCTGAAGCCCGCAGCCATCCGCCGGCACCTGGACGCGCTGCTCTGCGACGGTCTGGTGACCGGCCGGGACCAGCCGGCGAAGGGCCGGGGCCGGCCCGCGAAGATCTTCTCGCTGACCCGTGAGGGACGTGAGGGGCTCGGCGGCCACACCTACGACGACCTGGCCGCCGCCGCGCTGCGGTGGATCGCGGCCCAGAACGGCGACTCCGGTGTCACCGAGTTCGCCCGCGCACAGGTCGCACAGCTGGAGACCCGCTGCCGCGAGGCCATGACGTCGGCGGGCGAGGACCCGTTGGCCCGGGCGGAGGCGCTGGCTCAAGCGCTGACCGCCGAGGGATACGCTGCCAGCGCCTCCGTGATCGCCAGCGGTGGCCAACTGTGCCAGCACCATTGCCCGGTGGCGCACGTCGCCGCCGAGTTCCCGCAGCTCTGCGAGGCCGAGACCCAGGTGATCGCCCGCCTGGTCGGCTCGCACGTGCAGCGGCTGGCGACGATCGCCCACGGGGACGGCGTCTGTACGACGCACATCCCTGGACAACTACACCAAGTCACGGTGAGGGATAACTGATGACCGAGATCACGCAGGAAGAGCATCTTGCTGCCCTGGGGAAGTACGAGTACGGCTGGGCCGACTCCGACATCGCGGGCGCGTCGGCGCAGCGCGGCCTGAACGAGGCCGTCGTACGCGACATCTCGGCGAAGAAGAACGAACCCGAGTGGATGCTCGACCTCCGGCTGAAGGGCCTGCGCCTGTTCGGCCGCAAGCCGATGCCGTCCTGGGGCGCGGATCTGTCCACGATCGACTTCGACAACATCAAGTACTTCGTCCGCTCGACCGAGAAGCAGGCGGCGAGCTGGGACGAGCTGCCCGAGGACATCAAGAACACCTACGACAAGCTGGGCATCCCCGAGGCGGAGAAGCAGCGCCTCGTCGCCGGTGTCGCGGCGCAGTACGAGTCCGAGGTGGTCTACCACAAGATCCGTGAGGACCTTGAGGAGCAGGGCGTCATCTTCCTCGACACCGACACCGGCCTCAAGGAGCACCCGGAGCTGTTCCAGGAGTACTTCGGCACGGTGATCCCGGTCGGGGACAACAAGTTCGCCGCGCTCAACACCTCGGTGTGGTCCGGCGGCTCGTTCATCTACGTGCCGAAGGGCGTGCACGTGGAGATCCCGCTCCAGGCGTACTTCCGGATCAACACCGAGAACATGGGCCAGTTCGAGCGGACCCTGATCATCGTGGACGAGGACGCGTACGTCCACTATGTCGAGGGCTGCACCGCGCCGATCTACTCGTCCGACTCGCTGCACAGCGCGGTCGTCGAGATCATCGTGAAGAAGGGCGGCCGCTGCCGCTACACCACGATCCAGAACTGGTCGAACAACGTCTACAACCTGGTGACCAAGCGCGCCGTCGCGCACGAGGGCGCGACCATGGAGTGGATCGACGGCAACATCGGTTCCAAGGTCACCATGAAGTACCCGGCCGTCTACATGGTCGGCGAACACGCCAAGGGCGAGGTGCTCAGCGTCGCGATGGCCGGCGAGGGCCAGCACCAGGACGCCGGCGCGAAGATGGTGCACGCCGCGCCGCACACCAGCTCGACCATCGTCTCCAAGTCGATCGCCCGGGGCGGCGGCCGCACCTCCTACCGCGGTCTCGTCCAGGTGCTCGAGGGCTCCAGCCACAGCAAGTCCACAGTCAAGTGCGACGCGCTGCTGGTCGACACCATCTCCCGGTCGGACACCTATCCGTACGTCGACATCCGCGAGGACGACGTGGCGATGGGGCACGAGGCCACCGTCTCCAAGGTCAGCGAGGACCAGCTCTTCTACCTGATGAGCCGCGGGCTGTCCGAGGACGAGGCCATGGCGATGATCGTGCGCGGCTTCATCGAGCCGATCGCCAAGGAGCTCCCGATGGAGTACGCCCTGGAACTGAACCGCCTGATCGAACTGCAGATGGAAGGTGCCGTCGGCTGATGACGACCCTGGAGACCAGCGCACCGCCGAAGACGAAGTCCCAAGCCCTGCGCTCCTACGACGTCGCGGACTTCCCGGCCCTCACGGGGCTGGAGGAGGAGTGGCGGTTCACCCCGCTGAAGAGGCTGCGCGACCTGGCCACCACCGGGTCGGGCGCAGTCGCGACGGGGGCGGCGCCGAAGTGGGAGATCCCGGCGCTGCCCACCGGGGTCACCGTGACCACCGTCGGCCGGGAGGACGCCCGGCTCGGCAGCGTGCTCACGCCGTTCGACCGGATCAGCGCGCTCGCGTACGGGGCCTTCGAGAGCGCCACGCTGATCAGCGTCGCGAACGAGGCCACCCCGGCCGAGCCCATCCAGGTACGCCTGGTGGGCGGCGGCGCGGAGGCGATCGCGTACGGGCACACCTTCATCGAGATCGGCGCGCTCGCCGAGGCGACGCTGATCCTGGAACACACGGGCAGCGCCACGCTGGCCGACAACGTGGAGATCTCGGTCGGCCCCGGCGCGCACCTGACCCTGGTCACCGTGACCGACTGGGCGCGGGACGCCGTGCAGGCGCAGCACCTGAAGTTCCGGCTGGGCCGCGACGCCAAGGTCCTGCACGTGCAGGTCTCCCTCGGCGGCGACCTGGTCCGCCAGTACACCTCGGTCGAGTACGCCGACCGCGGCGGCGACATGAGCGCCTACGGGCTGTACTTCGCGACCGAGGGCCAGCACCTCGAACACCGCCTGCTCGTTGACCACGCCGTGCCGGACTGCCGTTCGTACGTGGGTTACCGGGGCGCGCTGCAGGGTGAGCAGGCGCACACGGTGTGGGTCGGCGATGTGCTGATCCGGGCCGAGGCGACCGGCACCGACACCTACGAGATCAACCGGAACCTGCTGCTGTCCGACGGCGCGCGGGCCGACTCGGTGCCGAACCTGGAGATCGAGACCGGCGAGGTGGCCGGGGCGGGGCACGCCAGCGCCACCGGCCGGTTCGACGACGAGCACCTGTTCTACCTGATGGCCCGGGGCATCCCCGAGGACGAGGCGCGCAAGCTGGTCGTCCGCGGCTTCTTCGCCGAACTGCTCGCGAAGATCCCCGTACCGGAGCTGCACGACCGGCTCGGCGATGTGATCGAGGCGCGGCTGCATGCCGGGGAAGGCTTGCCTGAGCCGCCAGAAGTGCAGTCAGGGGCCTCGGCATGAGTTTCCGCCAGGCCTGTTCCACCGACGACGTCGCCAAGGGCTCGGCCCTGCACGTCGAGGTGGAGGGCGTCGAGATCGCCATCGTGCACGCGGAGGACGACCGGTTCTACGCGATCCACGACGAGTGCTCGCACGCCTCGATCCCGCTGTCCGACGGCGAGGTCGACGGCTGCACCCTGGAATGCTGGCTGCACGGCTCGCGTTTCGACCTTCGGACCGGAGAGCCGACCGGGCTGCCCGCGACCGAACCCGTTCCCGTCTATCCCGTCGAAGTCCGCGACGGTTCTGTCTACGTCAGCCTGGCGTCGAGTAATGGAGTTACCCCATGAGCGTTCTGGAGATCCGTGACCTGCAGGTGTCGGTCAAGCTGCCCGAGGGCGAGCTGAAGCCGATCCTCGCGGGCGTCACCCTGACCGTGCGGTCGGGCGAGACCCACGCGATCATGGGCCCCAACGGCTCGGGCAAGTCGACGCTGGCGTACTCGATCGCCGGGCACCCGAAGTACGAGATCACCGGCGGCACCGTCACCCTCGACGGTCAGGACGTCCTGGCCATGGCGGTGGACGAGCGCGCCCGTGCCGGGCTCTTCCTCGCCATGCAGTACCCCGTCGAGGTCCCCGGCGTCTCGGTGGCCAACTTCCTGCGTACCGCCAAGACCGCCATCGACGGTGAGGCCCCCAAGCTGCGCACGTGGGGCGCGGACCTGAAGGGCGCGATGGAGCGCCTGGGCATGGACCCGGCGTTCGCGCAGCGCAACGTGAACGAGGGCTTCTCCGGCGGCGAGAAGAAGCGGCACGAGATCGTGCAGCTGGAGCTGCTCCGGCCGAAGATCGCGATCCTGGACGAGACCGACTCGGGCCTCGACGTGGACGCGCTGCGGGTGGTCAGCGAGGGCGTCAACCGGGTCAAGGAGACCACCGGCATCGGCACGCTGCTGATCACGCACTACACCCGGATCCTGCGCTACATCAAGCCTGACTTCGTGCACGTCTTCGTCGCCGGGAAGATCGTCGAGGAGGGCGGCCCGGAGCTGGCGGAGAAGCTGGAAGCCGAAGGCTACGAGCGCTACGTCACGGGTGCGGCGGCCTGAGGAGGCGTCATGTCGGTGATCACCATTCCTGAGGGGATGCCCCAGTACGCGGAGAAGCCGCGCCTGGACGTCGAGGCGATCCGGGCGGACTTCCCGATCCTGTCCCGCACCGTCAACGGCCACCCGCTGGTCTACCTGGACTCGGCCGCGACCTCGCAGAAGCCGCGTCAGGTGATCGAGGCGATCGCCGACCATTACCTCCACCACAACGCCAACGTCTCCCGGTCGGTCCACACGCTGGGCACCGAGGCGACCGAGGCGTTCGAGGGAGCACGGGCCACGGTCGCCGGGTTCATCGGGGCGCCGCGGGCCGAGGAGATCGTCTTCACGAAGAACTCGACGGAGTCGATCAACCTGGTGGCGCACGCCTTCTCCGGCACGGCGGCCGATCCGCGCTTCCGCCTCGGGCCGGGCGACGAGATCGTCATCACCGAGATGGAGCACCACTCCAACCTCGTGCCGTGGCAGCTGCTCTGTGAGCGCACCGGGGCGACGTTGAAGTGGCTCGGCGTGACCGACCAGGGCCGGCTCGACGAGTCCAACCTGGACGAGCTGATCACCGAGCGGACCAAGCTCGTCTCGATGGTGCACTACTCGAACATCCTCGGCACGATCAACGCCACCTCGCGCGTCACCAAGCGCGCGAAGGAGGTCGGCGCGCTGGTGCTGCTGGACTGCTCGCAGTCCATCCCGCACCTGCCGTTCGACGCTGTCGACTACGGCGTGGACTTCGTCGCCTTCACCGGGCACAAGATGCTCGGCCCGACCGGGATCGGCGCCCTGTGGGGCCGCTACGAGCTGCTGGAGGCGATGCCTCCGTTCCTCGGCGGCGGTTCCATGGTGGAGACGGTGACCATGCCGCGTACCACGTTCGCGCCGCCGCCGGCCCGGTTCGAGGCGGGCACCCCGCCGATCGCCGAGGCCGTCGGGCTGGCCGCCGCCGTCCGCTACCTCCAAGAGGTGGGGATGGAGGCGATCCAGTGGCACGAGAAGGAGCTGACGGCGTACGCGCTCGACGCGCTGGCCACCGTGCCCGGACTGCACGTCTTCGGTCCCACGGTGCCCGTCGGCCGGGGTGGGACGATCTCGTTCTCGCTGGCCGCCCCGGACGGCATCCCGATCCACCCGCACGACGTCGGTCAGGTTCTCGACAGCCTCGGCGTGCAGGTCCGGGTCGGACACCACTGCGCCCGGCCGACCTGCGTACGCTTCGGCGTCGCGGCGATGACCCGCGCCTCCTTCTACCTCTACACGACGACCGACGAGGTCGACGCCCTGGTGCGCGGCCTGGCTCAGGTCCGGAAGGTGTTCGCGTAGCCATGCAGCTCGATCAGCTCTACCAAGAGATCATCCTCGATCACTACAAGCGCCCGCTCGGCCGAGGGCTCCGTGAGCCCTACGGTGCGGAGGCGCACCACGTGAACCCCACCTGCGGGGACGAGATCACCCTGCGGGTCAACGCCGGCGACGGCAAGATCGTCGACGTGTCGTGGGAGGGGCAGGGCTGCTCGATCAGCCAAGCCTCGGCGAGCATCCTGCACGAACTGCTCACCGGTTCGGCCGTGAGCGAGGCGCTGAAGGTGCACGAGACGTTCGTGGAGCTGATGCAGAGCAAGGGCCAGATCGAGCCCGACGAGGAGGTCCTCGGCGACGCGGTCGCGTTCGCCGGGGTGGCGAAGTATCCGGCGCGGGTGAAATGCGCGCTGCTTTCCTGGATGGCGTTCAAGGACGCGCTGGCGCGGGCCGGCGCGATGGAGGTTCCCTCATGAGCGAAGTGGTTTCTTCGGACACGTCGGCTGTCACGGAGGCCGAGGTCTCGGCTGACACGCGGGCGACCGAGGCCGAGGTCTCGACTGTCTCGCGGGCGACGGAGGCCGAGGTCGAGGAGGCGATGAAGGACGTCGTCGACCCCGAGCTGGGGATCAACGTCGTGGACCTCGGCCTGATCTACGGCGTCCACGTCGACGACGACAACGTCGTCACCCTCGACATGACGCTGACCTCGGCGGCCTGCCCGCTGACCGACGTCATCGAGGACCAGGCGCGGTCGGCTGTCTGTGGCGGCCCCGGTGGCGGTCTCGCCTCCGACATCCGCATCAACTGGGTGTGGCTGCCGCCGTGGGGCCCGGACAAGATCACCGACGAGGGCCGGGATCAGCTCCGGGCGCTCGGCTTCAACGTCTGACCGCATCGCGCCGCCCGGCCGCCGGCGCGGCCCGCGCGGCTTCGCGTGTCGATCTAGGCGAGAAATGGTTGCCCTGGCCGCCATTTCTCGCCTAGATCGTTTTCGGCCCCGTGAGGCGTCCGTGATCTTGAATAGAAAACGCTGCCGGGACGCCGTTTTCTATTCAAGATCACCAAGTGCGGCCCGAATCGCGGCACCGAGAGCGGCGATCTCCGCAGTATGCAGCGTCGAACGGGGTCATGCGAGCATTGCCAGGTAGTGGTCGGGGGCGGTGTGGAACGGCTCGTCGAAGTTCGCAACAGCCGACAGAAGCCACGAAGCCGACGACCGAGCCGCAGCGACGACGGCCTCCGGGTAGGCGTACTTGGCCGTGTGAAGAAGGAACTCGTCTTCGTCGAGCAGCGACACTTCGCCGGTCGTCCGGAGCCGGATGACGTCGAGGTCCAGGTCGACGATGGTCAGCTCGTCGGTGCCGGTCCATTCCGGGATCGCGGTGACGTCGCAGTAGATGGCCGTCCGCGAGTCGGACTCGCTGTTGAATCGGGCGGTCCACCAGCGATCTCGGGGAGCGACCATGAGCCGGGGTCCGTGCACGGTGACCCAATGTCCGCCGTCGCGCCGCCAGGTTCCGCCGGGTGGGGAGCCCAGCCAGACGCCGTGTTCGTCCTCGCCGAGCCGGCGCAGCGTCGTCTCCCAGTGCAGTCGCCCGTCGAATTTCCGATACAGCACCCGTACGTCGCTCACGTAGGCCACCGTAGAGGGCAGCGCACCGCAAACGGGTAAGGGACCGACATGTACCTGGACGATGAGACGCTGGACACCGTCGACGCCTGGTGGCGGGCGGCGAACTATCTGACCGTCGGGCAGATCTACCTGATGGACAATCCGCTGTTGCGGGAGCCGCTGACGGCCGAGCAGATCAAACCCCGGCTGCTGGGGCATTGGGGCACCAGCCCCGGGTTGAACCTGGTCTGGGCCCATCTGAACCGGGCGATCATCGCCCGCGATCTCGACGCGCTGTTCATCGCCGGCCCTGGGCACGGCGGCCCGGCGATGGTGGCGAACACCTGGCTGGAGGGGGCGTACAGCGAGCGGTATCCGGCGGTCGGGCGGGACGAGGCGGGGATGGCTCGGCTGTTCCGGCAGTTCTCCTTCCCGGGCGGTATTCCGAGCCACGCCGCGCCCGAGGTACCCGGGTCGATCCACGAGGGCGGCGAGCTGGGCTATTCGCTGATGCACGCCTACGGGGCGGTGTTCGACAATCCGGATCTGGTGGTCGCCTGCGTCATCGGCGACGGCGAGGCCGAGACCGGCCCGCTGTCGGCGTCGTGGCTGGGCAACATGTTCTGCGATCCGGTGACCGACGGCGCGGTGCTGCCGATCCTGCACCTCAACGGCTACAAGATCGCCAACCCGACGCTGTTCGCCCGGATCCCGGAGGACGATCTCCGCGAGGTCATGCATGGGTACGGCTATGAGCCGTTCGTGGTGGCCGGGGACGATCCGGTCAAGGTCCACCACGAGCTGGCTCGGACGATGGACGAGGCGTTGGACGAGATCAAGCGGATTCAGCAGGCGGCGCGGTCGTCCAAGGACGGCAGCCGTCCCCGCTGGCCGATGATCATTCTGCGTACGCCGAAGGGCTGGACCGGTCCGGCGGAGGTGGACGGGGTGCAGGTCGAGGGCACCTTCCGGGCGCATCAGGTGCCGCTGCCCGGCGTACGCGAGAACGCCGAGCACCGGGCCCAGCTGGAGCAGTGGTTGCGCTCGTATCGGCCGGAGGAGTTGTTCGACGCGACCGGCGTACCCGTGGCGGCCCTGGCGGGCAACGCGCCCACCGGAGCGCGGCGCATGTCGGCCAACCCGCACACCAACGGGGGAGCGCTGCTCCGGGATCTGGCACTGCCCGAGATCGACGAGTACGCCGCCGACGTCCCGATGCCGGGTGCCACGACGGCGGAGGCGACCCGGTTCACCGGGGCCTGGCTGGCGGAGGTGATCCGGGCCAACCCGGACCGGTTCCGCCTGTTCGGCCCGGACGAAGTCGCCTCGAACCGGCTGACCGCCGTGTTCGACGTGACCGACCGGGCGTTCACGGGCCGGATCATCCGTGGTGACGATCATCTGGCGCCGAGTGGGCGGGTGATCGAGGTGCTGTCGGAGCATCTGTGCCAGGGGTTCCTGGAGGGCTACCTGCTCACCGGTCGGCACGGGCTGCTCACCTCCTACGAGGCGTTCATCCACATCGTCGATTCGATGGTCAACCAGCACGCGAAATGGCTCAAGACCACGCGCGAGATCGGCTGGCGGCAGCCCCTGGCGTCGCTGACCTACCTGCTGTCCAGCCACGTGTGGCGGCAGGACCACAACGGGTTCTCCCACCAGGACCCCGGGTTCATCGACCACGTCGTGAACAAGAAGGCCACCGTCGTCCGCGTCTACCTGCCGCCGGACACCAACACCTTGCTGTCCACCATGGATCATTGCCTGCGCAGCCGGCACTACGTCAACGTCATCGTCGCCGGCAAACAACCCGCGCCGAACTGGCTGACCATGGACGACGCCAAGCTGCACTGCCGCCGTGGCCTCGGCATCTGGGACTGGGCCTCGACCGCCGGCGACGACGAACCCGACGTCGTCCTGGCCTGCGCCGGTGACGTGCCCACCTTGGAAACCCTGGCCGCCGCCGACCTGCTACGCCAGCACCTGCCCGACCTGAAGGTCCGCGTCGTCAACGTCGTGGACCTCATGCGCCTGCAGCCGGACACCGAACACCCGCACGGGCTGCCCGACGGGCAGTTCGACGCGATCTTCACCCACGACAAGCCGGTCGTGTTCGCCTACCACGGCTATCCGACCCTGATCCACCGGCTGACCTACCGCCGCAACAACCACGACAACATCCACGTGCGCGGCTATAAGGAGGAAGGCACGACCACCACGCCGTTCGACATGGTCATGCTCAACGACCTCGACCGGTTCCACCTGGTCATCGACGTCATCGACCGGGTGCCCGGCCTGGCCGTCGGCGCCGCGGCCCTACGCCAGCAGATGACCGACGCCCGCCAGATCTGCCGCGATTACACGCGCCGCGTCGGCGAGGACCACCCCTGGGTCCGCGACTGGAAATGGCCGGCCGAGCCCGACCGACCGGCCTGATCAGGCCTTCGCGGCGAGTTCGGTCCGCAGTTCCCGCAGCACCACCACGGTGTACGCGGCCAGCAGCGCAGGGAACACGAAACCGGCGATCATCGCGCCCGTCTCCGTGCCGGAGACCGCGATGGTGGCCCCGAGGGAGGCGAGCACCCGCACGACCGCCACCCCGATGACGCCGCGGGTCATCCAGGTCGGAGGCTGGGCCGTGATGGAGACCACGTAGATCCCGCTCGCGGTGAGGATGGCCAGCACCGCGCTCGGCATGAAGACCGTCCCGGCCGTGTTGACCAGCCCGAAGACACCCGAGACGAACATGATCGCCGCGAGCAGCTTCATCCGCGTGCGTGCGCTGGACTTCTCCAAGATCGTTCTTCCGTTCCGGTCGCTGGTTTGGCGTGAAGCGTACCCGGTTATCCTCGATCCGTGTCAGGTCAATGGTGGCGGCATGCCGCGATCTATCAGATCTATCCCCGTAGCTTCGCCGACGGCACCGCGGACGGGATCGGCGACGTCGCGGGCATCCGCGCTCGGCTCGGCTACCTGAAGGAGCTGGGGATCGACGCCCTGTGGCTGAGTCCCTGGTACACCTCGCCGATGGCCGACGCCGGCTACGACGTGGCCGACTACCGGGACATCGACCCCCTGTTCGGCACGCTGGCCGACGCGGAGGCGTTCCTGGCCGAAGCGCACCAGCTGGGCATCCGCGTGATCGTGGACATCGTCCCGAACCACTGCTCGGACCAGCACCCCTGGTTCCAGGCCGCCTTGGCGGCCGGGCCGGGCTCGCCTGAGCGGGACCTGTTCTGGTTCCGGCCCGGCCGCGGTGAGCACGGGGAACTGCCGCCCAACGACTGGCAGTCGAACTTCGGCGGCCCGGCGTGGACCCAGGTTGCCGGGGAGGGCTCGCCCGAGACGCCAGGAGTGCAGTCAGGCGGGGAGTGGTACCTGCACCTGTTCGCCCCGGAACAACCGGACTGGAACTGGGATCATCCCGACGTCCGCGAGGACTTCACGCGTACGCTGCGGTTCTGGCTCGACCGGGGCGTCGACGGCTTCCGCATCGACGTCGCCGAGGCGCTGGTGAAGGATCCGGCGCTGCCCGACTTCGCGGACATGCCGCTCGGCGTACCGGCGCCCTGGGTCGACCAGGACGGCGTGCACGAGATCTACCGCGAATGGCGCAAGATCGCCGACTCCTACCCGCAGGAGGCGATCTTCGTCGGCGAACTGTGGATCACCGACCCCGAGCGCTTCGCCCGCTACCTGCGGCCGGACGAGCTGCACACCGGGTTCAACTTCCCGTTCCTGTCAGCCGCCTGGGACGCGGGCGACCTGCGTACCGTCATCGACCAGACCTTGGCCACCCACGAGCCGATCGGCGCCCCCGCGACCTGGGTGTTGTCGAACCATGACGTCACCCGCGTGGTGACGCGGTACGGCCGGGCGGACACCCGCCACACCTGGGACCTGACGCGGGAGGCGCATCCGGCCGACCTGGAGCTGGGGACCCGCCGGGCGCGGGCGGCCGCGTTGCTGTCGCTCAGCCTGCCCGGGACGGTCTACGTGTACCAGGGCGAGGAACTGGGCCTGCCGGAGGTGCAGGATCTGCCCGAGGAGGTGCTGGCCGATCCGCGCTGGGTGCGGTCCGGGCACACCGACCGCGGCCGGGACGGCTGCCGGGTGCCGCTGCCGTGGAGTGGCGACGCGGCGCCGTTCGGATTCAGCCCCACCGGCGTACGCACGTGGCTGCCGCAGCCGCCGGAGTGGAAGGCCTTGACGGCGGAGGCGGAGAGCGGCGACCCGGGTTCGATGCTGTCGCTGTACCGCACGGCGCTGCGGCTGCGTCACGAGATGGCTGAGCTGCTCGACGAAGGTCTGCGCTGGTTGCCGGCCGAGCCCGGCGTTCTCGCGTACGCCCGCGGCGAGACGTTCGTCTGCGTGGTCAACACCGGCGCCGAGCCGGCGGAGTTGCCCGCGTACGCCGAGATTCTGCTGGCCAGCGGCGATCTCGTGGCCGGAAAACTGCCCGCCGACACGGCGGTCTGGCTGCGCATCGCCTGACCTGCGCGCCGGTACGCTCCCGGCATGTCGGATCCGGTGCAGGCGGTGGCTTTGCCGCACGCCGTGGACGTCGCGTCGGTCGTGCTGGGGGCGGCTCAGGGCGCGTTGTTCGCGTCGCAGGTGGCCAAGGAACGCAAGATCGACCTCGTCGGCATCGCGATGGTCGCGATCGCGACCGGGCTCGGCGGCGGCATCGCCCGGGATCTGCTGCTGAACCAGGTTCCCGCCGCGTTGCAGAGCAACGAGTACGTCAGCTCGGCGCTGGTCGCCGCGGTCGTGGCGGTCGGGCTGAGCGGCGCGATCAGCCGCCTCGACCCGCTGGTGGTGGCGTTCGACGCGCTGTCGCTCGGGCTCTACCTCGTCGTCGGTCTGTCGAAGGCGAGCAGCTTGGGGCTGGGGTCGGTGCCGTCGATCTTCATCGGCATCCTGTCCTGCACCGCCGGCGGCGTCGTCCGCGACCTGCTGCTGCGGACCGAGGTCGCGATGGTCACCGTCGGATCGTTCTACGCCTTCGCGGCGTTCAGCGGCGCGCTCGTCTACATGGGACTTCTCCAGGTCGCCAATCAGGGCGTCGCGACCTGGATGGCTGTGCTCGTGACGTTCAGCGTACGCATGCTGTCGATCTGGTTCGGCTGGAGCACGCCGCACGCGAGCGCGCTGCGGATGGAGCGGCTGGACGCGAGCGTCGAGTCGATGGAACGGATGGCGCGGTCCGGAGTGGACGTCATCCTGCGCGGGGGCAAGGGTTTCATGCGGAGCGACCGGACGGAGTCCGACGGCCGGACCTCCGAGGAATAGGCGACGCCCCGGCCTGGGCAGGCCGGGGCGTACCGAATTCAGCGGGGGTCGTCAGCCGACGCTTCGCCGGCCCATGGCTCCGGAGACCAGGACCACCCCGATCGCCGCGAGGACGACTTGGATGATGATCTCCAGCCAGTCGACGCCGTCCGTGGTGGCCCAGCCCGCCGCGCGGGCGATGGCCGTGCCGATCAGGGCGGCGACGATGCCGACGATGATGGTCAGCCAGATGGGAATCGACTGCGGGCCCGGCACCACCAGCCGGCCCAGCGCACCGATGATCAGTCCGACGATGATCGCCGAGATGATGCCGGTTACGGTCATGGTCCCCTCCTTAGGATTGATGCCTAAGAGCTTCCCCGCTGGGCCATCGACCAAACACCACGTCTGGCCAGGGACGGTGAAAGCTTGGCAGTATGGGGGGCGTGATCGTGAATGACGTCCCGGAACTCGCTCGCTTCGAAGGCCGACTGGAGGGCCGCCCCGAGGATCCCGCCGGTGCCGGTGACCTCGCCGGATACCTTGAGTACCACCGCTTCGACGGCGTCTGGGCGTTGAATCACGCGTTCACCTTCCCGGCGTACCGGGGTCGTGGGGTAGCGGCGGAGATCACACGCGCGGCGTTGGACGCGGCTCGGGAGGCGGGCGCGCAGGTTCGTCCGATCTGTCCGTTCGTTGCGGATTACCTCGACACCCATCCGGAGTACGCCGACCTGGCCGCCCCGGAAAAGGCGGAGCAGTGACGAATCCGCAACGTGACCACCTGCCCTGATGGCGGGTGGCAATGGCAGGATGAGCGCATGCTCCCCCCGCGTGCGCTTCTCCTGGACTTCGGCGGCGTCGTGGCCGAGGCCGTCGACGACACCGCTGACGTCGGCTTCCCGACGCGGGTGCACGAGCTGATCGGCCGTTCGCTGCCGCTGGACCGGATCGAGGCCGACCTGGCCGCCGCCGACGCCGCCCGGGACCGATGGCGGTCGAACCCGGAGAATCCGGAACTGAGCCACGTCCAGCTCTGGGCGGACTTCGTGGCCAAGGACTGGCCGGAGCAGGCCCGCGAGATGGCGGTCGGCTGGGCCGACGAGCTGACGAGCGCCTGGGCGCGGCGGAAGTGGGCGGTCGTCGAGGGGATGACCGAAGTCCTGGAGTTCACCGTAGGCCGGGGTCTGCCGGTGTCGATCGTCAGCAACACCCGCAGCGGCGAGGCGTACCGGGGGTTTCTCGAGCGCGCCGGGCTGACCGGCGCGTTCGCCGCCCAGATCTACAGTGACGAGGCAGGCGTCTTCAAGCCCAACCCCGGCATGATCCGGGCCGCGACGCAGGCCTTGGACGTGCCCGCCGGCCAGTGCTGGTTCGTCGGCGACTCGCTCAGCCGCGACATCGAGTGCGGCCGCCGGGCGGGCGTCGGCGCGGCCATCCTGCGGCCCAGCCGGTCCTGGACCAACGACCGCTGGCAGGCCGAGCCGGACGCGGTCGTCGCCGACGGGCACGAGCTGCTCAAGCTGCTGAAGCGCGCCCTCGACGTCTGACCGTTCTACATCTCTCGTTCCGCGCTGGATCACGGATCTCGGTCGAATCTCGACCCATGATTCGACGCGGATCCCTGATCCAGCTCGAAAATCTAAGCGGCGGCGCGGGCGGCGCGAGCGCGTACGGTCAGTTCCCCGGCCAGCTCGTAGGCCTCGGCGAGGTCGCGCTCCGGCGCGGAGGCCGGCGGAGCGCCGGCGACGTCGACGTGCACGGTGGCCAGCCCGAGGCGGCGCTGCACCGGCCCCTGCTGGACGCGGACCGATTGGATTCGCGCGTACGGCACCAGGCGCAGCCGGCGGGTGAGCAGACCGTCGACGGTCGCGAAGACGTGCGGCGTGAGCCCGGCCGCGAGCACCGTGCGGGCCAGCGGCGCGAGCCACACCGCCCGCTCCGGCACTCCGCTCAGCGGCAGCGCCGCGATGTCCACCGAGGCCAGCTCGCCGTCGACACGCGGCAGCAGCCACGGCACGACCGCGCGCGCCTCGTCCAGCGTCGCGACCGGCAGCAGGGTGGTCGCCTCGTGGTCGTCCGGGTCGGCGCCCTGCGAGCCCTGCGCGGCGATGTCCACAGTGGCCTTCAGCCAGCGTTTCGGCCGCCAGATCAGCGGCCAGGTGACGGTCACCCCCTGCACCCGCTGCACCGGCACGGTCTGGCTGTGCGTCTCGGTCAGGCCCCGCCGGATGTGCAGCCGCGTCTCACGCTCGGTCAGCGTGCAGCGCCAGTTGCGGGTCACGCGGCGTACCGGGCGGATCAGGACGCCGATCAACGCCGTGATCATGCTCGCGATCGCGATGAACCCGAAGCTCCCGGCCAGGGCGAACTGCACGACGACGAACGCGGCGGCGATCGGCAGGAAGATCACCTCGGGGGTCATCGCCTGGCTGAGCAGCAGGTCCTCGTCACGCGCCGCGTACAGAACCGGCTCCGGTCCGCGCGGCTCGTTCTCCGCGGGCGCCGCCGAGCCGCCGCGGGCCAGCTCCAGCAGCTGGGTACGCAGAGAGCCGGCCTCGGCGACGGTCAAGTAGGCCAGCGGGGCTTCCGCCTTCCCACCGCCGACCACTTCGAGGCGGAGTTCGGCGAGCCCGGTGAGCTGCGCGAGGAACGGCCGGACGACTTCGACCGACTGCAGGCGCTCCAGCGGGATCGTGCGTACGCGGCGGGAGAAGGTGCCCTCGTAGATCCGCAGTTCCCGGCCGGTCACCTCGTAGCCGGTGAACCGCCAGGTGATCACGGAGTAGATGACCGCGCCGATCAGGATGAGCACGACGACGCCGAGGAAGCGGGCCACCCCGAGGTTGGCGAAGCCCTGCCAGGAGATGACGGCGACGAGCGCGATGAGTTGACGGATGCTGTGCAGGAACGGCGAGAGCGGGTGCAGCCTGCGCCGCGGCAGGTCCGTCACAGCCCTTCCTTCCGGATCTCGCCGAGCGCCGTCAGCCGGTCCCGCAGCCGGGCGGCCTCGGCCGGCAGCAAGCCCGGCACCCGGGCGTCGCTGGCCGCGGCGGCGGTGTGCAGCTGAACCGTGGCCAGTCCGAACAGCCGTTCCAGCGGACCGGCGCTGACGTCGACGAACTGCATCCGGGCGTACGGGACGATGCTCAGGTGCCGCACGATCCGGCCGTGCCGGACGAGCAGGTCGTCGTCGCGTTCGGCGTAGCCCCACGAGCGCACGCTCCGCCCGATCAGCACGATGCGGACGAGCGTCGCGGCGACGAGGACCGCGCCGATGACGAGGGCCCAGATCCACTGCCAGATCAGGTAGACGGCGATCGTCGCGGCCAGCGGCACGATCAGGCCGAGCAGCAGCTCGACGCGCTTGAGCGTGGCCAGGCGGGGGGAGACGGGATGCCAGTCGACCGTGTCGGGCCACGGCTGGAGGGCGTCGGCCACGGGATGCGTCACGGTTGAGAATCTACGCGAGCGGGTCGACGGCGCGTAGGAAGCCGCGGGCGTCGAGGAACGCGGCCAGCGAATCTCGGTGGGCGGGGCAGGCCAACCAGACTTTTCGCCGCTCGGGCTCGTGTAGCTTGGGGTTGTTCCAGCTCAACGCGTAGGCCGCGGCCTGTCGGCAGCCCTTGGCGGAGCAGATGCGATCCGGCTGATCGCTCGAATGAGTAGTCATAGCAGTAGAGATAAAGCGCCGGACGACCACGGGGGAAGTCGTCCGGCGACGCGCAAATACTAACCACATTTGCGGGGTGCGTGTCCAGTCCCGCGGTGTGCCTGATCGGCCGGACCCGGCCGTCGTTCAGGGAGCCCGCGCGGCGGTCCTGGTGGCAATTGTTCCCTTATGACACTCTTATGCGGGTAGTTGCGTCACTCTCTGGAGGCGATCAGTGACGGAGAAGAGTCTCGGTTCCGATCTCGATCTCGCCGAGGGCGTGCTCGTCACCGAAAACGGCACATCTGATGCGGGCCTCGCCGGCCCGGAAGCGCTCAACGGGCATCCGATACCGCCGGCTCAGGACGCGTCGCTGCTCGAACGGGCGCTCTTCGAGGTCAAGAAGGTCATCGTCGGCCAGGATCTGCTGCTCGAGCGGATGTTCGTGGCGCTGCTCGCTCGGGGGCACTGCCTGCTGGAGGGCGTACCGGGGGTGGCGAAGACGCTCGCGGTGGAGACGCTCGCCGAGACCGTCGGCGGCACCTTCGCCCGTATCCAGTTCACGCCGGACCTGGTCCCGGCCGACATCGTCGGCACCCGGATCTACCGGCAGTCGACCGAGTCCTTCGACGTGGAACTCGGTCCGGTCTTCGTGAACTTCCTGCTCGCCGACGAGATCAACCGGGCTCCGGCCAAGGTGCAGTCGGCGCTGCTGGAGGTGATGGCCGAGCGGCACGTCTCGCTCGGCGGCGCCCGGCACGACGTGCCGAACCCGTTCCTGGTGATGGCCACCCAGAACCCGATCGAGCAGGAGGGGGTCTACCCGCTACCCGAGGCGCAGCGCGACCGGTTCCTGCTGAAGGTGCTCGTCGGATACCCGTCGGACCTGGAGGAGCGCGAGATCGTCTACCGGATGGGGGTGGCCCCGCCGTCGGCGGCGCAGGTGCTCAACCCGGTCGACCTGATCGGGTTGCAGACCCGGGCCGACCACGTGTTCGTCCACAATGCTCTGGTCGACTACGCGGTACGCCTGGTGACCGCCACCCGGGCGCCGGCCGAGCAGGGCATGGAAGACGTCGCGCAGCTGATCCAATACGGCGCGAGCCCCCGAGCCTCGCTCGGCCTGGTACGGGCGGCCCGGGCGCTGGCGTTGCTGCGCGGGCGCGACTACGTCCTGCCGCAGGACATCCAGGAGCTGACTCCGGACGTACTGCGGCACCGGCTGGTCCTCAGCTACGACGCGCTCGCCGACGACGTGCCGCCGGACCGCATCGTCGAGCGCATCCTCGAGACCGTCCCGCTGCCCTCGGTGGCGCCCCGGCAGCAGGCCGACCGACGGTGATCTCACCGGCCCAGACCGCTGTGCTGGCGCGGCTGCACCTGCAGGTGACCCGCCGGCTCGACGGCCTGCTCCAAGGCGACTACCTCGGCCTGTTGCCCGGACCGGGCAGCGAGGCGGGGGAGTCCCGCGAATACCGCGCCGGCGACGACGTACGCCGCATGGACTGGCCCGTCACCGCGCGTACCACCGTGCCCCATGTGCGCTTGACCGAAGCGGACCGGGAACTGGAGACGTGGCTGGCGATCGACGCGTCGGCGAGCCTGGACTTCGGCACCGCCCGGATGCGCAAGTGGGACGTGGCGCTGGCCGCGGCGGCGGCCATGACTCACCTGACCGTGCGTGGCGGCAACCGTGCGGGCGCTCTGGTCTGCACGGGCGACGGCGTACGCCGCATTCCGGCTCGGGGCGGCCGCCGGGGCGCACAGTCGCTCATGCACGCGATCGCCGGGCTGGAGATGCGTCCGGGGCGGGCCGATCTCGGCGAGCTGTTCGACGGGCTGATGCGGCCGCCGCGGCGACGCGGGCTGGTCGTGATCATCTCCGACTTCCTGGGCGACGCCCGGTCATGGCAGCGTCCGCTCTCCCGATTGGCGGTACGCCACGACATCCTGGCCGTCGAGATCGTCGATCCGCGTGAGCTGGAACTGCCCGCCGTCGGCGTGATCGAGGTGGCCGACCCGGAGAGCGGTCAGGTGCATGAGGTCGACGTGACCGAGCGCCTGGCCGGGGCGTACGCCGCCGCCGCGGCCGAGCAGCGGGCCGAGGTGTCCGGGACGCTCCGGTCGGCGGGCGCGGCGCATCTGCGGTTGAGCACCGACCGCGATTGGCTGCTGGACATCGTGAACTTCGTCGCGGCGCGTCGGCATCGGCACAACCGGCGAGCCGAGGTTCGCTGAGGAGCGGGGTTGGCTACATGGTGAGTTTCCTGCAGCCGTGGGCGCTGCTGTTCCTCCTGCCGGTGGTGGCCGTCGCCGGAGGTTACGTCTATCGGCAGTACCGAAAGCGCGTCAACGCCGTGCGCTTCTCCAACGTGGACCTGCTGAAGACGTTGGCGCCCAAGGGGATCGGCTACAAGCGCCACGTCACGGCGGCGGCGCTGCTGCTGTGCCTGCTGACGCTGGCGCTGACGACCGCCCGCCCGGCCCTGGCCATGCAGGTGCCGCTGGAACGGGCGACCATCGTGCTGGCCATCGACGTGTCGCTGTCGATGGAGTCCAAGGACGTCGAGCCCTCGCGGATCCAGGCCGCCCAGGAGGCCGCGATCAGCTTCGCGCGCGAGGTGCCGGCCGCGTACAACCTGGGTCTGGTGTCCTTCGCGAAGTCCGCGAACGTGCTGGTCTCCCCGGGCAAGGATCGCGATCAGGTGGTGAACGCGATCCAGAGCCTGCAGCTCGACGAGGCGACCGCGACCGGCGAGGCGGTCTTCACCGCGCTCGACGCGATCCGCACGGTGCCGCCGGACGGAGCACAGGGCGCGCCGCCGGCGCGAATCCTGCTGCTCTCCGACGGCTACCGGACCGCCGGCCGGCCCACCGAGGACGCAGCCGCGGCGGCGACCGAGGCGGACGTGCCGGTCTCCACGATCGCGTTCGGCACCGACGACGGCATGGTCGACATCGGCGGCATGCCGCAGCGCGTCCCGGTGGACCGGGAGGCGCTGGCGCAGCTGGCCGAGTCGACCGGCGGCTACTTCGCCGAGGCCGCGAGCGCGCGCGAACTCAAGCAGGTGTACGAAGACCTCGGCTCGTCCGTAGGCCATCGCAAGCAGACGCGCGAGGTCACGGCCTGGGCCGCCGGGGCAGCTCTGCTCTTCGGCCTCTGCGCGGCCGGCCTGTCCCTGCTCTGGGGCTCCCGCCTCCCCTGACTTTTCTGCAACGCGACGCCGCCGCGACGCTGCTGAGCATGATCAGGGTCACTGCCACGTCACCATAGCAACGCAAAATTGACCCTGATCTTTCTTGATGTTTCGTCTTAGGGATCGAGAACGGCTGATATTTGGTTCCTGGCAAGGCGCACGACGCCGCCGTTGCCTGGGGGCAACAAGGTGGCGAGCAACGCCGCCAGGGGCCAAATAGCGGCCGTTATCGAGAAGCCAGCACGAACAAGGTGAAGACCCAGAGGCAGGCGAGGGTGAATCCGAGTGGTGCGAGGAAACGGCTCATGGTGAACTCCAGCGGGTTCCGGATCGGGCACAGATCGGGTTACCTGCGCGAAGCAGGCCGCTGAACGTCATGGCTGGACAAGGTCCCGGCCAGCACACATGTAGCCCCGCCAACGGCGGAGCGGATGCTGGGCGGGTGGGCGCGAGGCGCGGAGTTATCCGCGGAAAGCAGCCCAGCCACGACTGGAAGGATCGCTATTTCGCACAGCGATCACCTCCTGTAGGCCAGGCGCCGAAGGGCGCGTCCTTGTCGGAAACGGACGAAAGTCCCGAGGCAGATGATAGCTCCTGTCTCGGGGCCGGTTCCACTTGGGTCACCCGACTCGCCGCAAAGATCACCCGACCGGACGGGCGGGGCTGGGCCCCTCAGCCACATTGTGGGAAACCTACAAGATCTGTAGGTGGTTTTCTGCGTCGCCCTCGCCACGGCGTCCCGTTCGGCGACCTCTAGGCTCATCGCGGAAGCTCATCGGACTCGCACTAGGGAGCAGGCGTGGCTCGCACCGTACTGGTCACCGGCGGCAATCGCGGCATCGGCTTGGCCATCGCCCAGGCGTTCGCCAAGCAGGGCGACCGGGTGGCGATCACCCACCGTGGCTCGTGGGACACGGCGACGGCGCCGGACCTGTTCCCGGTGACCTGCGACATCACCGACCCGGCTGCGGTCGATGCCGCGTTCGCCACGGTCGAGCAGGAGCTCGGCCCGGTCGAGGTGCTGGTCGCCAACGCCGGGATCACCGACGACACGCTGCTGATGCGGATGTCGGAGGAGCAGTTCGGCCGGGTGCTGGAGACCAACCTCACCGGGGCCTGGCGCTGCGCCAAGCGCGCGTCGACCAAGATGGTCCGCGGCCGCTGGGGCCGGATGATCTTCATCTCGTCGGTGGTGGGCCTCTACGGCGGCGTCGGCCAGGTGAACTACGCGGCTAGCAAGGCCGGCCTGGTCGGCATGGCCCGGTCGATCACGCGAGAGCTGGGCAGCCGCAACATCACGGCGAATGTGGTCGCGCCCGGGTTCATCGAGACCGACATGACCGCGAAGCTCCCCGAGGAGCGGCAGGCGGAGTACAAGAAGGCCATTCCGCTGGGCCGGTTCGCCACGCCCGACGAGGTCGCCGGGGTGTGCACCTGGCTGGCCGGGGAGAGCGCCGGTTACGTCACCGGGGCGGTCATCCCGGTCGACGGCGGCCTCGGCATGGGCCACTGACTTTCACCACCCCGTACGGAGTTAGGGAGACAGCGTGCTGCTCGAAGGCAAGAAGATCCTGGTCACCGGCGTCATCACCGATCAGTCCATCGCGTTCAGCGTGGCGAGGGTGGCTCAGGAGCAGGGCGCCGAGATCGTGCTGACGGCGTACCCGCGGCCGACGCTCGTGGAGCGGATCGCCAAGCGGCTGCCCAAACAGGCCCCGGTCATCCCGCTCGACGTGACCAACGCCGAGGAGCTCGCCGGCATCGCCGACAAGGTACGTGAACACCTGCCGACCCTCGACGGCATCGTGCACTCGATCGGGTTCGCGCCGCAGACCGCGCTGGGCGGCAACTTCCTGGAGACGAAGTGGGAGGACGTGGCGGCCGCCGTGCACGCCTCGACGTACTCCTACAAGTCGCTGGCCACGGCGTTGCTGCCGCTCATGAAGCCGGGCGGGTCGATCGTCGGGCTCACCTTCGACGCGACCGTGGCGTACCCGGTCTACGACTGGATGGGCGTGGCCAAGGCCGGTCTGGAGTCGGCGAGCCGCTACCTCGCGCAGTACCTCGGCCCGCAGGGCATCCGCAGCAACCTCGTCTCGGCCGGTCCGCTGCGCAGCATGGCGGCCAAGTCGATCCCGGGCTTCGAGAAGTTCGAGGAGTCGTGGGCCAACCGTGCCCCGCTCGGCTGGGAGCTGACCAACGCCGAGCCGGCCGCCAAGGCCGTCGTGGCGCTGCTGTCGGACTGGTTCCCGGCCACCACGGGTGAGATCGTCCACGTCGATGGGGGCTATCACGCGATGGCTGGCTAATCTGGCTTCGTGCCAGTAGACGCCTTTTTGCTGCTGTCGTTCGGCGGTCCCGAGGGCCCCGACGACGTGATGCCGTTCTTGCGCAACGTGACCGCCGGGCGCGGTGTCCCGGAGGAGCGGCTGCTCGAAGTCGCCGAGCACTACCAGCACTTCGGCGGCGTCTCGCCGATCAACGAGCAGAACCGGGCGCTCCTGCGGGCGATCGAGGCCGACTTCCGGGATCAGGGTGTCGGCCTGCCCCTCTACTGGGGCAACCGCAACTGGCAGCCGATGCTCGCCGACACCCTGGCGCAGATGCGCGATGACGGCGTCGAGTTCGCGGTCGGGCTCGCGACGAGCGCGTACGCCGGATATTCGTCGTGCCGGCAGTATCTGGAGGACATCGCGGCGGCCCGGGCCAAGGTCGGTCCGGGCGCGCCCGAGGTCGTCAAGCTGCCCCACTTCTACGACCGTCCCGGGTTCGTCGAGCCACACGTGGACGCCGTCCGGGCGGCGCTGGCGAAGGTCGGGCCCGGCCCGGCTCGGATCGTCTTCACCGCGCACTCGATCCCGCTGTCCATGGCGCGTACGGCGGGCCCGGGAGCCGGGGAGGGCTCGGCCGAGCCGTCAGGAGTGCAGTCGGTCGGTCTGTACGAGGCTCAGCTGAGGGAGGTCGCCCGGCTGGTCGCCGAGCGCGCCGCGCCCGGCCTCGCCTGGGACCTCGTCTGGCAGTCCCGGTCCGGCCCGCCGCAGGTGCCGTGGCTGGAGCCGGACGTCAACGACCACCTCCGGACGGTGGCGGAGAAGGCGGTGGTAGTGAGCCCGATCGGGTTCGTCTCCGACCATCTCGAAGTCATCTGGGACCTGGACAACGAGGCGGCCGCGACGGCGGCCGAGCTGAGTCTGGCGTACGCCCGCGCGGCGACCCCGGGCACCGATCCTCGCTTCGTGCGGATGATCACCGATCTCGTACGCGAGGCGATGGCCGCACCGCAGGCAACAGCGCCGTCCGATACACGGCCGACACCCGGGCTCGGTAGGCTTTCGGCGATACAGACGTGCGGGGCCGGGTGTTGTCCGGCGCCCGCGAGGCGCGGATAGGTGTGGGCGGATGACCGAACGGAAGCCGATCGAGAGCTGGCTGACCGACATGGACGGCGTGCTCGTGCACGAGGGCGTGCCGGTGCCGGGAGCGACCGAGTTCATCGGGCGGCTGCGCGCCTCCGGTAAGCCGTTCCTCGTCCTGACGAACAACTCGATCTACACGCCCCGGGATCTGCACGCCCGGCTGACCCGGCTCGGGTTCGACCTGCCGGAGGACGCCATCTGGACGTCGGCGCTGGCGACCGCGCAGTTCCTGGCCGACCAGCGGCCCGGCGGGACGGCGTACGTGATCGGCGAGGCGGGCCTGACGACCGCGATGCACAACGCCGGTTACATCCTCACCGACTACAAGCCCGACTACGTGGTGCTGGGCGAGACCCGCAACTACAGCTTCGAGGCGATCACGATGATGATCCGCCTGATCAACAACGGGTCGCGGTTCATCTGCACCAACCCCGACGCGACCGGCCCGTCGAACGAGGGTGCGCTGCCGGCCGCCGGCTCGGTCGCGGCGCTCGTCACGAAGGCGACCGGCATCGAGCCGTACTTCGTGGGCAAGCCCAACCCGATGATGATGCGCTCGGCGCTCAACAAGATCGGCGCGCACTCGGAGTCGGCGGCGATGATCGGCGACCGGATGGACACCGACATCCTGTGTGGACTGGAGGCGGGCCTCCAGACGTTCCTCGTGCTGACCGGCATCAGCACCAAGGAGGACATGGAGCGCTATCCGTTCCGGCCCTCGCGCGTGGTCGGCTCGGTCGCCGACCTCATCGCCGAGGTCTGACCGGGTTTCTGATCGCGTTCTACAGCACCAGATCGGAGTTGATCGCGGCCGCGACGCCCCGCCGGCAGGCGGTGGCCAGCGGCCGCAACGCCTCATCCCGTTGCTGCGCCTCGAAACTGTTCAGCGCGCCACCGGGCGCTTCCTGACCGGCCAGGATCAGTACGCGCTCCAGCAGCAACGTCCGCGCGTACAGCCGCCGGGCGGGGACGTCGTAGCCCGGGGGCAGATCGGCCTCGGTCGGTCGCCGGAGGGCGCTGATCGCCCCGGCCAACTCCGGCCGCCACCGCGCGACGTCGAGTTTGGCGAGTTTGGCGGTGGTGTCCTGGACGGCCAGCGACAGCTCGCCTTCGGCCTGCCGGACCGTCGGCTTCGGACCGGTGACAGGCATCGGCGGGAGCTGGTACGCCGTCCACCGGATCGTCAGGAAGACGTCGCCGGAGCCGGAGACGTGTTCCTGTGCCTGGGGCGCCAAGCCGAGCATCCCGGCCAGTACGCCTTCCCCGGCGACCAGCGCCGCGCCGGTGAAGTCGCCGGGACCGAGCCCGTCGGGGTCGCCCGGCGCGGGCAGGGTCAGCCGGATCTCGTCCGGATGCAACTGCCGCAAATGCGGGAGTGCCTCCCGTAGCGGCAGGTCGGACCAGGTGCCCGGCAGGTCTGCCGCGACGTGTTCCTCGGTCGTGCCGTCGGGCGGCGACTCGATCGCGTCGATCGCGTCGTCGAAGGACGTGAGGCCCGCGCGCCAGGCTCGGCACCACGCGACGAAGCGGGCCGAGCGGCGTTCGGCGAGGGCGACCGAGTGCGCCGCAGCAGACATGCTGCTCAGAATACGCTCCCCACCGCCCCGGACAGATATCACCTACGATGTGCTCCCGTGGTAGACACCCCGACGCCGGTGCGGCGTACGCCCTTGCTCGGCCTCCTCCTCACGATTCCCGCGCTCCTGCTGCTGTGTTCGGGCTATGTGGTACCGACTGTGCGGCTGTTCTGGACGAGCCTGCACAACGCCCGGTTCCTCAAGGAGAACTCGGAATTCGTCGGGCTGGAAAACTATGGCCACCTTGATCGGTTCTACGGCACCGGCACGCTGATCGCCGTCGGGCTGGGACTCGCCGCCGCCGCGGTCGCCATCGTCGTCGGCGGCGGAATCGCGTACCTCGCGCATCGGTCCGGGCGTGTCGGCCGTCGTCTGGTGTGGATCGGCTTCGCGCTGCCGTTGTCGGCGTTGGCGTCGACCGCCGTCGCGGTCGCCTGGTTCCTCACGCTGACCGGCGACTCGGCGCGCACCTACTTCGAACACCCGGTGGCTGGGAACTTCGTCGTCGCGCTGCTCGCCGCTTTCGGGCTGCTGAGCGGGGTCGGCGCGGTGGCGTACCTGCTGGTGCTGCGGGCGGGCCGCCGGGTCGCGGTCACCGGTGGCCTGGTCGCGCTGATCCTCGGCGCGTCGTCGATCGCGCTGGTTCTGCAGTCTGCAGCGTTCCCGCTGCTGTTGCGCAGCCCGCGCGCCGACGCGCCGCCGGTCCTCCAGATCTACACCGAGGCGTTCCAGACCGCGCGGTTCGGGCTCGCCGCGGCGGGCAGCGTCGTCCTGCTCGTGGTGCTGGCGATCCTCGGAGTTCTGGTCACGGCTGCGGTGGTTGCGATGCAAGCCCGACTGGTACGCGTGGAGAACGCCGAATCGGGGTCGAAACCGGGCTGGACGGTCGCGACCGCCGTCGTGGGCGGCGGGGTGCTCCTGTTCGGTCTGTTCGGCCTCGGTCCGTGGCTGCTGCGGCTGGCCGACTTCGGTGAGCTGCCCGACGGTGTGGCCGGGCCGATCTTCTTCACCTGGGCGCCGCCGCTGGTCTCCACGGTGGTGGGCGTGGGCGCGGCCGTGCTGGCCGGGTTCGGCATCGGCGGGCTGCGTCCCCTCGGTACGCGGAGTCACCTGCTGCTCCTGCCGTTCGCGCCGTGGCTGTTCGTCGGATTGGCTCCGCTGATGGTCGACGCGTACGCCCACCTGTGGCGGCCGGACAGCGGTGACAACATCGCGTTGGCGTTCCTGCGGGCGATCCCGCCGTCGTCGCTGAGTATCCCGGCCCTGGTGCTGTCCGCCGTCCTGTTCCGTGGACTGTCGACTCAGGACCGTCCGTGGCGCGCGTGGCGTACAGCGGCTCCGACGATCGGCCTGGTCGCCCTGGTGACCTGGGTGATCCAGGCGCAGGATCTGCTCTGGACGCTGCTGGTGACCGTCGACGCCGACTACGGCAGCCTGCAATATTGGGCGGTCCGCCAGACCTCCCAGTACGCCTTCAGCCGCGACATGGACTCGATGGTCGGCTGGATGTACCCGATCCCGGGCTGGCTGCTCGTCGCGGCCGCGGTCGCAGTGGTGGGCGTGTTCGTCCTCGACCGGCTGGCGCTGCACACCGGACCGGAGGAGCAGCCGCCAGTAGCATGATCCCTCGTGGGACGCTATGACGATGTACTCGCCGGGGGACGACGCCCCCGGCGGGTGATCCCGGTGCACGAGGCCGAAATCGAGCTGGTCGTGGAGGACGCCGACTCGGGGTTCTGCGGAGCCGTGATCGGCTTCGAGGGCCAGGCCGTCATCCTGGAGGACCGGCACGGCAATCGCCGGCTGTTCCCGCTGGAACCGGCGGCGTTCCTGCTCGACGGGGTCACCGTCACGCTGACCCGCCCGGCTCGGTCCACTGCGGACAGCGGCTTGAAGCTGACCGCGTCGGGCTCCGTCGCGGTGGGACCACAGCGCGCCCGGGTCGCCCGCGCGGGCCGGATCTGGGTCGAAGGACTGCACGACGCCGCTCTGGTCGAACGGGTCTGGGGTGACGACCTGCGGGTCGAGGGCGTCGTCGTGGAACCCCTCGACGGCGTGGACGACTTGCAGCGCCGGGTCGCCGAGTTCTCGCCGGGGCCGGACGCGCGTCTCGGCGTACTCGTGGATCATCTGGTGACCGGGAGCAAGGAAAGCCGGATCGTGGCCGCGGTGACCGACCCCCACGTGCTGGTGACCGGGCATCCCTACGTGGACGTCTGGCAGGCCGTGAAGCCGGCGTCGGTGGGCATCGCCGCGTGGCCGCAGGTGCCGCGCGGCACCCCCTGGAAGGAGGGGGTGTGCGCGGCGCTGGGCGTGGCCGAGCCCGCGGACCTGTGGCGGCTGATCCTGAGCCGCGTGAACAGCTACCGCGACCTGGAGACGCCGCTGATCGGGGCGGTCGAACGCCTCATCGACTTCGTCACCACCCCTCCCGACTAGCCCCCGCCCACCCGCCTTTCCCCGCGATCATGAACTATCGGTCATGATCAAGCTGGAATCGTGTGGGTGGGCGGGCGGTGGTGTCGTGTCCCTGCGACCCTGATCGACTCCGTAAGCGGGTGATCGACAGTCAGTCGCCGAGCAGCGGCGCGCGGCGGAACACGAAGGTGGCGATGTCCAACGCCTCCGGTACGCCGTCCCCGTCGCGCAGGACGGCCAGGATCTCGCCGTCGTGCTCGCCGGAGATCCCGCGCCAGAGATCCTTGCCCTCGGGGCGGAAGCGGACCTCGGGGCGGGGCCGGGTCACCGAGCCGAGCACGAGCTGACCGGTCGTCAGGTCGTGGCGGACCTCGTACTCGCGGCCCATCCACCACCAGCGGCCCAGGAGGTCGGCCACGTCGGACGGCGGTTGCGCGGCGGGCCGCCAGGGGGCGATCGCCTCGGGCTCGCCGTCCAGGACGGTAGCCATCATGTCGAAGGCGAGCCGGCCCAGGGACTTGCCGTGCAGGGTGTACGCGTTGGCGTAGGCGACGACGCCGGTGCGGCTGGGCCGGTGGACGACGAGCGCTGCCAGGTAGCCCGGCATCGATCCGCCGTGGCCGAGGTACACGCGCTCGCCCTCGCGGTACAGCTCGATGCCGAGGCCGTGCCCGCCGCTCCAGGTGTCCAGGTCGTTCATCACCACGGGCGCGGACATCTCGCGGAGCGTGGCCGGGTCGAGGATGGCCGGGTCCGGATCGGCCAGGAACGCCGCCCACTTCGTCAGGTCGACCGGCGTGGACCACAGCTGCCCGGCGGGGGCCATCGCGCCGGTGTCCGAGCGGGGCTCCTCCCGCAGCGTGTCCAGCCAGGGGTGCACGACGTAGCCGGGCGCGAACGGGTCGGCCGGGTGGTAGCTGGTCCGGGTCATCCCGAGCGGCGTGAGCAGGCGCTGCTGGAGCAGTTCGGCCCAGGTGAGCCCGGTGACCCGGTGCAGGACCGCCCCGAGCAGCCCGTAGGCCAGGTTCGAGTAGTGATAGCCGTGGTGCGGCGCCAGGGCCAGCTTCTCCGGGGTCAGCGCGGCCAGCAGGTCCTCGATGTCACCGCCGTCGGTGCGCTCCCACCAGGCCCCGTCCGGCTCCCGCTGCAGCCCCGCCGAGTGCGCCAGCAGCTGCCGGAGCGTCACGTTGCTGCCGACCGGCGTACCGGGCAGGTGCCGGTAGAGCAGGTCGTCCAGGGACAGCAGACCTTGATCGCGCAGCTGAAGGAGCAGGACAGCGGTCATCGTCTTGGAAATCGAGCCGATCCGGAACTGGACGTTCGCCACGGAGGCGCCGTCGCCCGGCCGATCCAGCACCGTCCCGGCCCCGGCCACATGGGCCAGTTCTCCAGCCCGCACGACGGCGGCGGCCACGCACGGGGCGCGTCCCGCCGCCTGAGCGCGGGCCACGAGCTGGTCGAGGGCGAGCGAGGTCTGCGGCAGCAACGGGCACCTCCGGGTTCGACGGGTTGTGCAAGGTTCGTCCGATCAACGCCGCGCCGACGCTAGCCGTTATCGCGATCGCCGAAACGGCCGGGTGGGGTGAGCCCGAACGGCCCACCCCGGGCAGTAGATGCGGGCCGGGCTTACACGACTTGCCCCGACGTGCCACGATCATGCTGTGGAGAGTTGGGGATGGTGGCTGATCGCCGCCGGAGCGCTCGTCGTCGGCGAGCTCTTCATGGGAGACTTTGTGCTGCTCATGCTGGCCGCTGGCGCGGCCGCCGCGGCCCTGGCCGGCGTGCTGGGGCTCGGCATCGTGGGCGAACTGCTGGTTTTCGCGGTCGTTTCGGGGCTCGCGCTGTTCTTCGTGCGGCCGTGGATCAAGAACCGGTTCTATCGCAACTCACACCAGGTCAAGATCGGCGTCTCGACCATCCTCGGCTCCGAAGCGGTCGTCATGGAGCGGGTCGACGTCGAGAACGGCCAGGTCAACCTGAGCGGTGAGCTGTGGCGGGCGCGGCCCTACGACGCCTCTCGGGCGTACGAGCCGGGAGAGCGCGTCCGTGTGATCGAGGTAGACGGAGCCACCTTGAAGGTGGGGAAGGACTGACATGGACAACCCAGTCACGGTGTTTCTGTATCTCGTCATCGGGATCGTCGCGCTGATCGTGGTCATCACGCTGCTGCGCTCGGTGCGCCAGGTGCCGCAGCAGCGCAACGACGTCGTCGAGCGGCTCGGCAAGTACCACCGGACCCTGACGCCCGGCCTGAACATCCTGGTGCCGTTCGTCGACGCCGTACGCACCAAGGTGGACCTGCGCGAGCAGGTGGTCAGCTTCCCGCCGCAGCCGGTGATCACCTCGGACAACCTCGTGGTCTCCATCGACACGGTGCTGTACTTCAAGGTCGTCGACCCGGTGAAGGCGACCTACGAGATCGCCAACTTCCTGCAGGCGATCGAGCAGCTGACCGTCACGACGCTGCGTAACGTCATCGGCTCGATGGACCTGGAGCGCGCGCTGACCAGCCGCGAGGAGGTCAACCGGCACCTGTCGGTGGTGCTCGACGAGACCACCGGCCGCTGGGGCGTCAAGGTGACCCGGGTCGAGATCAAGGCGATCGAGCCGCCGCCCAGCATCCGCGACTCGATGGAGAAGCAGATGCGGGCCGAGCGAGACCGCCGTGCGGCGATCCTGACCGCCGAGGGCGTCAAGCAGTCCCAGATCCTCACGGCCGAGGGTGACAAGCAGGCCGCCGTGCTCCGCGCCGATGGTGACCGGCAGGCCCGGATCCTGCAGGCAGCCGGTCAGGCCAAGGCGATCGAGACGGTCGTCAGCGCCATCCACGCCGCCGACATGGACAGCACCGTCATGGCGTACCAGTACCTGCAGGCGCTGCCGCAGATCGCCCAGGGCGCCTCGAACAAGCTGTGGATCGTCCCGGCCGAGCTGAGCCGCGCCCTGGAGGGCATCAGCAACGCCTTCGGCGGCCTGCACCCGCCCGCGCCGGCGTCGGAGCGCCCGAAGCGCCCAGCGACCAGCGTGGACACCACCGAGGTCGTCGAGGCTGCCCAGAAGGCGGCGGACGAGGTCGCCAAGATCGAGGGCGAGGCTAAGGCGGCCGGCGAGGCGGCCTCCGGCCAGCTCCCGCCGACCGACAAAGCCTGAGCCTCTCAGTGGGGGCGGGCCCGCCACGGCGGGCCCGCCACGGCGGGCCCGCCCCGCGCTGGGCGTGTTCCTGGGCGTGATCATGAACTAACGGTCGTGATCGACCGGCGTGTCGTGCCCGCAGCGCCCTGATCAACCCCCTCTGGCCGTGATCGACAACGAAGTCCGGGCAGAATGGCGGCGTGGAGCTGATCACCGACCCGGCGGACGAGCGCATCGCCGACTACCGGGCGCTGACCGATCTGGAGCTGCGGACGCGCTGGGAGCCGCCGAACGGGCTGTTCATCGCCGAGGGCGAGCTGGTGCTGCGCCGGGCCTTGGCGGCCGGGTATCGGCCACGGAGCGTACTGATCGAGGCTAAGCGGGCGGGGCAGCTGGCCGATCTGGCTCAGGGCGGGCTGGGGGAGGCCGCCGTCTACGGGGCCGACGCCGCTCTGCTGCAGCAGATCACCGGCTTCCACGTGCATCGGGGCGTCCTGGCCAGCTTCCATCGCAAGACCCTGCCGAGCGTCACCGAGGTGTTGGCCCAGGCCAGGCGGGTGGTGGTGCTGGAAGACATCAACAACCACACGAACATCGGGGCGATCTTCCGGGGCGTCGCCGCGCTCGGCATGGACGCCGTGCTGCTCTCGCCGACCTGCGCCGACCCGTTGTACCGCCGCAGCGTCCGGGTCAGCATGGGCGAGGTCTTCGCCATCCCGTACGCCACGCTCGACCCCTGGCCGGAAGGGCTCGACGTGCTGCGGGAGGCCGGCTTCACGGTGCTGGCGATGACTCCCGCGCCGGACGCGATCTCGTTGCATGAGCTGTCTGCCGACCAGCGGAGACGACCGGCCTTGCTGATGGGTGCGGAGGGGCCGGGGCTGACCGCGGGGGCGCTCAAGTCGAGCGATGCCCGGGTGGTCATTCCGATGCACCGTGGGGTCGACTCGCTCAATGTGGCGGCCGCGACGGCTGTGGCCTGCTGGGAGCTGACGCGGCCATGACGCGACGGGCCCAGCCGTGACCGCGCCCGGTTACCCGACCATACGCGAGGTCGTGGCGCTCGACGCGATGCAGGTCGGGTCGCCGCGCGTGGTCGCCGGCGCCGAGCACCTCGACCGGGCGGTCCGTTGGGTGCACTCGTCGGAGGTGCCTGACATCGCCAGCCTGCTCCGGGGCGGGGAGCTCGTGCTGACCACCGGGATCGGCCTGCCCGCCGACGACGACGGCATCCGGGCGTTCGTCCGGGAGCTGGCCGAGGTCGGCGTGTCCGGGCTGGTCGTCGAGCTGGGCCGGCGCTACCCGTCGACGGTGCCCCGGGTGATGGCGGTGGCCGCCGAGAAGCTCGGGCTGCCCCTGGTGGAGCTGCGGCGGCCGACCCCGTTCGTGCAGATCACCGAGGCGGTGCACGCCCGCATCGTCGATGCGCAGCTGACCGAGCTGCGGGCGACCGAGGAGATCCACCAGCGGTTCACCGAGCTGAGCGTGGAGGGCGCCGAACCGGCCGAGGTCGTGCACCAGGCGGCGCAGTTGTCGGGGTGCCCGGTGGTCTTGGAGAACCTGGGCCGCAAGGTGCTCGCCTTCGACGCGGCCGGGGGCCGGGCCGAACCGCTCCTGGACGGCTGGGAGCAGCATTCCCGCCAGGTACGCGTCACCGGCCGGACCGGTTACGACCCGGACGCGGGCTGGCTGGTCACCATGGTCGGGGCCCGGGGGCAGGACTGGGGCCGGTTGCTGCTGCGCTGGCCGTCGGACGGGCCGCCGCCGACCCGGCTGACGATCCTGGTGGAGCGGGCCGCCTCGACGCTGGCCCTGGGCCGGTTGATCCAGCGGGACGAGGAGGGGCTGGAACGGCAGCTGCACGGCACGCTGCTGGCCGCCCTACTCGATCACAGCCTGCCGGTGGACGAGGTCGCCCTGCGGGCGCGGGCGCTGGGGGTGACCGTCGATCGGCGGCGACTCGTCGGGGTCGTGATCCGGCCGCTGTCCCGCCGGGCTGACCGCGACAAGAGCCAGGCCGACCACGCTCAGAGCCGGGACGAGCGCGACAGTGCCCGGGGCGACCGCGACAGCGCGGACGGCCGGCGCCGCGACGGTGACAAGAGCGAGGTCACCGCCATGCAGGCCCGGATGCGGGACCTCGCCGACGCGGCGACCCAGGGCGTACGCGAGGCGAAGCTGACCGGGTTGACCGGGGTGCTCGACGACCACGTGGTCGGCGTGCTGCTGGCGGTGAAGTCAGCCGCCGACGAGGACGCCGCGCTGGAACGGTTCGCCGCGGCGTTGCGCCGGGGTCGGGAGGAGGTCCTCGTCGCAGCGGGGTCCGGTGTGGACAGTCTGCGGGAGGCGCGCCGGTCGCTCGTCGAGGCGCGTCAGGTCGCCGATGCCGCCCGGCACGACACCCCCAGCGCCGTCCCGGTGCTGCGGCTGCCGAACGTCGGGCTCGCCGGGCTGCTGCACCTGCTGCGCGACGAGCCCCGCTTACAGACCTTCGTCGAACGGCAGCTCGGCGGGCTGCTCGCGTACGACGCGAAGCATCCGCGTGATCCGTTGCTGCCGACGCTGCGGATCTATCTGGAGTCTGGGCGCAACAAGTCGATCGCGGCGGCCGCGGCGCACTTGTCCCGGCCGGCCTTCTACGAGCGGCTGGCCCGGATCGGGCGGGTCCTCGACGTCGACCTCGACTCCGTGCCGGCGTGCTTGTCGCTGCACGTCGCCTTGCTTGCCTGGGAGGCCATCCGCTCGGAATAGGGGAGTTACAGGTCCCGGGCCATCCACTCGATCCGCAGGTCGGGGTGCGAGTGCAGCGGCTCGAACTCGCCGAGCGAGCTGAATCCGTGGCGCAGGTAGAGCTTGCGGGCGGTCTCGTTGCCCTCGGTGACGCCGAGGCGGATGCGGGTGAAGCCCTTGGCCCGCGCCCACTCCAGGGTGTCGTCGACCAGCGCGCCGGCGATCCCGGTGCCGCGCATGCTCTCCTCGACCCACATCGCGAGGATCAGCGGCTCGGGGAACTCCGGAACCTCGGCGCAGGCGATCTGACCCGCCGGTACGCCGTCGAGGTAGCCGATGCTGCGCAGGGCGTCGTCGCCGCGCTCGAGCCACCAGCGGTGCCAGTAGTGATCGTCGGCGTCGACGGCGTTGGCGTACGTCTCGCCGTAGGCCGTGGGGGCCAGCCGCAAGGCGTTGAGCCGCAGGGCTTTCCAGGATTGCCAGTCGTCAAGGGTGGTACGCCGGATCTCGATCACGGTCCGACACTATCCGCAGGTGATTGGAGCAGACGAACGGGTTATCGCCACCGATTGTCCGCCCAACGCTGTGTCATTCATCACCGCGTACGCCTGACAGCCTGTTCGTTGTGTTCGACCGGAGCCGATGGGACGCTGTGGCATGGCAACCACCGACGATCTGCTGGCCCGCCACCGGGCCGTCCTGCCCGCCTGGGTCAGCCCGTTGTACGCCGAACCGATCGAGCTGGTGACGGGATCGGGCTGCCGCGTCACCGACGCCGGCGGGCGTACCTATCTGGACTTCTTCGGCGGCGTGCTGACGACGTCCATCGGCTATGACGTCGCCGAGATCTCCGACGCCGTACGCCGTCAGGTCGGCACCGGCATCGCGCACTCCTCGACGCTGTACCTGATCCGGCAGCAGGTCGAGCTGGCCGAGAAGATCGCCCGGGTCTCCGGCATCCCGGACGCGAAGGTGTTCCTGGCCAACTCCGGCACCGAGGCGACCGAGACGGCGTTGCTGCTGGCGACCCAGGTCCGCCGCAGCAACCAGATCCTGGCGATGCGCAACTCGTACCACGGGCGCAGCTTCGGCGCGCTCGGCGTCACGGGCAACCGCGGCTGGGCGGCGTCCTCGCTGACCCCGGTCAACGTCAGCTACCTGCACTCCGGCGACCGGCTGCGGGGACTGTTCGCCGGGCTCTCCGACGCCGACTACATCGGCAAGGCGGTCGAGGATCTGCGCGAGGTGCTGGCCACCACGACCAGCGGTGACGTCGCCTGCCTGATCGCGGAGCCGATTCAGGGCGTCGGCGGGTTCGTCGCCCCGCCCGACGGATTCTTCGGCGCGCTCAAGGAAGTCCTCGACGAGTACGGCATCCTCTGGGTCTCCGACGAGGTGCAGACCGGCTGGGGGCGTACGGGGGAGCACTTCTGGGGTTATCAGGCCCATGGCGCCGTGCCGGACATGCTGACCTTCGCCAAGGGCATCGGCAACGGGTACGCCCTCGGCGGGGTGGTGGCCCGCCCCGAGGTGATGGACTGCCTGACCGCGACCTCGTTCAACACCTTCGGCGGCAACCCGATCTCCAGCGCCGCCGGCTCGGCGGTCCTCGACTACATCCTCGACCACGACCTGCAGGGCAACGCCGCCCGCGTCGGCGAGGTGCTGCACCGGGGACTCCGCGAGATCGCGGCCGCGTCGCCGATCGTCGCCGACGTCCGGGGCAAGGGCCTGATGCTGGCCGTCGAATTCGTGGAACCCGGGACGCTGACCCCGTCGCCGCGCGCGACGTTGGGCGTACTGGAGGAGTGCAAGGCGGCCGGGCTGCTGGTCGGCAAGGGCGGTCTCTACGGCAACGTGATCCGAATGGGTCCGCCGCTCACGCTGACCGAGGCGGAGGCCAAGGAAGGGCTGGGCATCCTGGCCCACGCCATCGAGACGGTCGGAGCGGCCCAGTGAAGAGCGGCCTTCTGAAGCACGTCAAGCACTACGTCGCGGGCAAGGACTGGGAGCAGCCAGGCGGCGCGGCCCGCCGGGGCGATCTCTACGACCCGGCCACGGGCGAAGTCACCGGGCACGTCGACTTCGCGTCTTCGGCGGACGTCGGCACCGTGGTCACGGCCGCGGCCGCGGCCTTCCCCGCCTGGCGCGACGCCTCGCTCGCCAAGCGCACCGCCGTCATGTTCGCGCTGCGCCAGCTCGTCCACGAGCGGCGCGACGAACTCGCCGCCGCCATCACCGCCGAACACGGCAAGGTCCTCTCCGACGCCGCCGGCGAGGTGCAACGCGGCCTTGAGGTCATCGAGTACGCCTGTGGCATCCCGACCGCCCTGAAGGGCGGCTTCAGCGAGAACGTCTCGACCGGAGTGGATTCGTACTCGATCCGTCAGCCGCTGGGCGTCGCCGCCGTGATCTCGCCGTTCAACTTCCCCGCGATGGTGCCGTTGTGGTTCGTGCCGATCGCGATCGCGGCGGGCAACACGGTCGTCCTGAAGCCGTCGGAGAAGGACCCGACGGCGTCGACGCTGCTCGCGGCGTGGTTCAGCGAGGCCGGGCTGCCCGACGGCGTCCTGAACGTCGTGCACGGCGACAAGGAGGCCGTCGACGCGCTCCTCGACCATCCGGACGTGAAGTCGGTGTCGTTCGTCGGCTCGACCCCGATCGCCCGGTACGTCTACGAGCGCGGCACCGCCAACGGCAAGCGCGTACAGGCGCTGGGCGGGGCGAAGAACCACATGGTGGTGCTGCCCGACGCCGACCTCGACCTGGCCGCCGACGCGGCGGTCAGCGCCGGATTCGGCTCGGCCGGCGAACGGTGCATGGCGATCTCGGTCGTCGTCGCGGTCGAGCCGGTGGCCGACGAGCTGATCACGCGGATCACCGAGCGGATGGCCCGGATTCGCACCGGCGACGGCCGCCGCGGCTGCGACATGGGGCCGCTGGTCACCCGGGAGCACCGCGACAAGGTCGCCGGCTACCTGGCGGCAGGGGTACGCGAGGGCGCGAAGCTGGTGGTGGACGGCCGGACCGTCGAGCCCGACGGCGACCAGGCCGGGTTCTGGCTCGGCCCCACCCTGTTCGACGACGTCCGGCCGGAGATGACCGTCTACACGGACGAGATCTTCGGGCCGGTTCTCTCGATCGTGCGGGTCCGGACGTATGAGGAGGCAGTCGACCTGGTCAACGCGGGTCGCTACGGCAACGGCACGGCGATCTTCACCAACGACGGCGGGGCCGCGCGGCGGTACCAGCACGAGGTGGAGGTCGGCATGATCGGGGTGAACGTCCCGATTCCGGTGCCGATGGCGTACTACTCCTTCGGTGGGTGGAAGGCGTCGCTGTTCGGTGACACGCACGCGCACGGCGCCGAGGGCGTCCACTTCTTCACCCGCGGCAAAGTGGTTACCAGCCGTTGGCTCGACCCCTCGCATGGTGGGGTGAATCTGGGGTTCCCCACCCAAAACTGATCATCATCCCGATCATCCTCGGCGTCTGGTTCGCCCCCATTTGTGGGCACCAGGCGCCGTTTTCATGGGCGATATTCTTACCAAACGCGTGTCCGAATCATCCGATTACCAATTCGGGACCCCGGCCGCCCCGATCGGCCGACCGATCGACGGCAGTGACCTTGGTCTCGCGCATCCGCCCTGGTAGGCGTGGTCGTGGCCAGTGTCACTGTGGCATTATCGGCCGGGCCAACCCCGGCGTCGGCTAGATAACGGGTTGGAAAACTTCCCCCAACTACTTGACAAGGTAGCGGTTTTAGTAAGAACTTTTACCAACAACAGTAAACACTCCTGCGTATTAGTTGGGCTTCGAGCCGAAGGGGAATGCCGCTCATGGATGGCGAGGTGACGGTCAGCACGGGACAGCCCGTGTCGGCCACCGCCGTACCTGCGGCCCGGAGCGCCGACGGCGAAACCGAGAGCCTGCTGACGCGCATCCGCGCGCAGCTCCCGGAGTTCACGGGGGCGTTGCGTCGGGTCGCTGATCATGTTCTGGCGGATCCGGCGGCGGCGGCGCGGGCGACGATCGTGGAGTTGGCGGAGCGTAGTGGGACCTCGCCGGCGACGGTGACCCGGTTCTGCCGGGCGTTGGGTTTCGACGGGTACGCGGATCTGCGGTTGGGGATCGCGGGGGAGACCGGCCGGTTGGCTCGGTCGGCCGGGTGGCAGGTCGACATCGGGCGGGAGATTCAGCCGACCGATCCGCTGGAGCGGGTGTTGTCGCAGTTGATGGCGGCGGACACCCTGGCGATGCGGGATACGGCGGCGCGGATCGATCTGTCGGCGGTGGAGCGGGCGGCGGATGCGATCGCGGCGGCGTCGCGGGTGGACATCTACGGGGCGTCGGGTAGTGCCCTGGTGGGTGAGGAGCTGCAGTTCTCGTTGCATCGGATCGGGATCGCGGCGTGGGCGTGGACCGACATCCACAACGGTCTGGCTTCGGCGGCTTTGCTGGGGCCGGGGGATGTGGCGTTGGGGATCTCGCACTCGGGGCAGACGCGGGAGACGATCGAGATGATCGCCGAGGCGGGCAGTCACGGTGCGACCACGATCGCGTTGACCAGCTTCCCCCGCTCCCCGCTGGCGGACGTCGCCGACTTCGTGCTGTTGACGGCGACGCAGGCCACGACCTTCCGGCCGGACGCGTTGTCGGCGCGGCATCCGCAGCTGGTGGTGCTGGACCTGTTGTACATCGCGGTAGCGCAGCGCACGCATGAGCGCTCGCACGCGGCCTTTCAGCGTACGGCTCGTGCGGTGGAGGCCCATCGGATCAAGGAGGTCGCCGAATGAAGGACCTCCGCTCAGTCTTCGACGCGGCGCCGACGCCGCACCGCGTCGAGGTCCCTTCGGGGATGTGTTTCATGACCGTCCTCTTGGGGACGAACGCCAACCCTTACCTCGAGTCGCGGTGTGCCGGACGTCTCCGGCCCATCGCCTGACCCGTACCGAGGAGACAAAGATGTCCAACTCCCCCTCTGAGCTGAGCCGCCGCACGGTTCTGCGCCGTGCCGCGGTGGCCGGCGCGCTCGCCGTGCCCGCCGTCAGCTTCCTGGCCGCCTGCAGTGACGACGACAAGGGCGGCGACACCGGCGGCACGGCCAAGACCCCGACCAACCCGTTCGGCATGAAGGAAGACGCGACCGTCGAGGTCGTCATCTTCGATGGTGGCTACGGTCAGAAGTACGCGACCGACGGCCTCGAGCCGAACTTCAAGACCGCGTGGCCGAAGGCGACCGTCAAGCACACCGCCACCCAGGACATCACGGCGCTGGTGCAGCCGCGGTTCCAGGGCGGCAACCCGCCGGAGTTCGTGAACAACTCCGGCACGAAGTCGATGGACTTCGGTGCCCTGGTCGCCGACGAGCAGCTCGCCGACCTGACCGAGCTGTGGGACGCGCCGTCGGTCGACGACCCGAACAAGAAGGTCCGCGACACCGTGTTCGCCGGCACCGTCGACGCGGGTTCGTTCAACGGCAAGCCGTTCGTGCTGTACTACGTGTCGACCGTGTTCGGCATCTGGCACTCCGGCAAGTTGTTCAAGGACAACGGCTGGGAGGCCCCGAAGGACTGGGCCGGCTTCCTCGCGCTGTGCGAGAAGATCAAGGCCAAGGGCATCACGCCGTACGGCTACGCGGGCGCCAACGCCGCGTACTACCAGTGGAACGTGATCCTGGTCCAGGCCGCGAAGATCGGCGGCGGCGACATCCTGAAGAACATCGACAACCTCGAAGACGGCGCGTGGACCAACGAGGCCGTCGTCAAGGCGGCTTCCGCGTGGGGCACCCTGGCGTCGAAGGGTTACATCAACCCGGCGTTCGAGGGCCTCAAGCACACCGAGGTGCAGCTCCAGCAGAACCAGTACAAGCTGGCGATGTACCCGTCGGGCGACTGGCTGGAGGGCGAGCAGGCCGCCACCACGCCGAAGGACTTCGAGTACCAGCTGGCGCCGGTTCCGGCGTACGACGGCTCCGACAAGCTGTCGCCGGGTGCCGTTCGCTCGGCGGCCGGTGAGGGCTACTTCGTCTCGAAGTCCTCGGCCAACAAGGCGGCGGGCCTGGAGTTCATGCGCCAGATGCTGTCCAAGAAGAGCGCCCGCGCGTTCACCGAGATCACCGAGGCGCACGCGCCGACCGTGGTCGCGGGCGCGTCGGACGGCTTCGCCTTCCCGGCCGGTGTCAAGAGCTCGCAGGCTGCTCTTGCCGCGGCGGGCAAGGATGTCGTTACCCTCTTCTTCGACGGCTGGTACCAGGACCTCGACAAGGAGGCCCGCGCCGCCACCAACGAGCTCATGTTCGGCCGCATCGACGGCAAGGCGTGGGCCGAGCGGATCCAGAAGAAGGCGGACGCCATCAAGAAGGACGCGTCCATCACCAAGTTCAAGCGCTGATTTAGGAGCGTTGGGATCATGCGGCACGGCAAGTACCCGTTCGTGGCGGGCTTCCTGTTCCTGCCGGTCCTCTTGTATGTAACGTTCGTCATCTATCCGACGTTGCGAACGTTCTACATCTCGATGACCGCGTGGCGGGGCTTCTCGGTTGCGCCGAAGTGGATCGGTTTCGACAACTACAAGCAGTTGTTCGACGACGACCGCTTCTGGCAGGCCATCAAGCACCACCTTGAACTGTTGGTTGCCCTGCCGCTGATCACCATCGCGGTCGCCCTGTTCTTCGCGTTCCTGTTGAACGTGGGCGGCGGCTCCAAGGGCGGAGTACGGACCGGGGTCTGGGGGTCGAAGTTCTACCGGGTGGTGTTCTTCCTCCCCCAGGTCCTGGCCATCGCCATCGTCGGCGTGATGTTCCAGACGGTCTACCGTCCGGACAACACCGGCCTGGTGAACGGGGTGCTCACCAAGCTCGGGTTCGATCCGGTCGCCCTGCTGGTCAACAAGAACACCGCGCTGTGGGCGATCATGTTCGTCGCCATCTGGCAGGCGATCGGCTTCTACGTGGTGCTGTTCTCGGCCGGGATGGCCAGCATCCCCGCCGAGATCTACGAGGCCGCCGAACTCGACGGAGCCTCCCGCTTCTCGCTGTTCTTCCGGGTCACGCTGCCGCTGCTGTGGGACACGATCCAGGTCGCCTGGGTCTATCTGGGCATCGCCGCCTTCGACTTCTTCGCGCTCGTCAACGTGCTGGCGCAGGACGGCGGCTACGGTGGCCCGGACGGTGCGACCACGACACTGGCGACCGAGCTGTATTACGCGGCGTCGAAGAGCAAGCTCGGCTACGCGTCGGCGATCGGTGTCGTCCTCTTCTTCTTGACGCTGACCTTCGCCGCACTGACACTGCGTGTCACCAAGCGCGAAACCATCGAGTACTGATCGGGAACCGCGATGACGACGAACACCACCCCTGCGCAGGACCGTCTTCCGGCCTCCGCAAGCCCGGCCGCTCGTGCGGCGGCGGGCCGCCAGAAGCGGGAGATCCGCTTCTTCTCCCGGCTCAGCAGCATCTCGCTGATGGTCTGGTCGGTCATCATCCTGGGCCCGCTCATCTGGGTCTTCCTCTCCTCCTTCAAGTCGCCGGAGGAGATCTTCAGCAGCCCGTGGACGCTGCCGGCGGAGCTGCGGTGGGACAACTGGGGGCGCGCCTGGAACACCGCGCACATCGGCACCTACATGATCAACAGTGTGATCGTGGTGGGCATCAGCACCATCGGCACGATGCTGCTCGGCTCGATGGCCGCCTACGTGCTCGCGCGGTACAAGTTCTTCGGCAACCGTTTCATCTACTACCTGTTCGTCTCGGGCCTGGCCTTCCCGGTCTTCCTCGCGCTCGTGCCGCTCTTCTTCGTCGTACGCGACCTGGGCCTGCTGGGCACGAAGACCGGCCTGATCCTGGTCTACATCTCCTACTCGCTGCCGTTCACGGTCTTCTTCCTCAGCGCCTTCTTCAAGACGCTGCCGACCTCGGTGGCCGAGGCGGCGATGATCGACGGCGCCGGGCACGTGAAGCTGTTCTTCCGGGTCATGATGCCGATGGCGAAGTCCGGCTTGATCAGCGTGGGCATCTTCAACGTCATCGGGCAGTGGGCGCAGTACCTCCTGCCGGTCTACCTGGTGCCCGGCGGTTACGAGAAGAACTGGGTGCTCACCCAGGGCATCGCCGAGATCTCGACCCAGGCCGGCTTCAAGTCCGACTGGGGCGCGCTGTTCGCGGCGATCACCATCGCGATCCTCCCGATGATCATCGTCTACGCCGTCATGCAGCGGCAGATCCAGGCGGGCCTCACCGCCGGCGCGGTCAAGTAGACCACCTGTCCCCTCGAACGAGCCGATCTCCGCGTGGAGGTCGGCTCGTTTGTCGTACGGGGAACGCAGAATGAGCAGCGTGATCGTCGCCGTCGCACCGGACCAGTCGGGGGGTGCCGTCGTCCAGCCGCTCGGGCCGGACGGCGCTCCGACGGCGGAGCCACGCCGCGTCACCGAGCTGGCCGCCGAGCTTCGCGCCCAGCCCGAGGCACGCTGGGTGTGGCCGAGTTCGGAGACGAGCTACCCGGCGATCCTGGACGCTGCGGTGCGCGTACCACGGTGTCATGACCTGGAGATGACCGAAGCCCTGCTGGTCGGCGCGGAGGGTGAGTGGGGCGCGCCCCGGTCGATGGCGGCCGCGTGGGCGCGCCTGACCGGCGGACCGGTGCCTCCCGATCCTCCGGTACGCCAAGCCGCACCGCCCGGCGAAGCGCAAGGGACCCTGTTCGGCGAGCCCAGCGCGGTCGCCGAGGCCACCATCGAGCAGGTCACCGGGGTGTACGCCGCCCAGGTGAAGCGGATGGCGGCCACGGCCGACCCGGCGCGGTTCCGCATGCTGGTGGCGGCCGAGTCGGCCAGCGCGCTGATCGCCGTCGAGATGGCCCGGGCGGGGCTGCCGTGGCACGCGCCGACTCACGACCAACTGCTCACCGACCTGCTGGGCGCGCGCCGACCGGCCGGTGGGCCGCCGCAGAAGCTGGTCGAGCTGACCGAGCAGATCTGCGAGTCGCTGGCGAGCCCGGGGCTGCGTCCCGATTCGCCGGCCGAGCTGCGGCGCGCGCTGCGCAAGGCGGGCATCGACGTGCCGAACACCCGGGCGTGGGTGCTCAAGCAGGTCGAGCACCCGGCGATCGAGCCGATCCTGCACTACAAGGAGCTGTACCGGATCTGGACCGCGCACGGCTGGTCGTGGCGGCAACAGTGGGTTCGGGAGGGCCGGTTCCATCCGGCGTACGTGCCGGGCGGGGTGGTCAGCGGTCGCTGGGCGACCCGGGGCGGCGGCGCGCTCCAGATCCCGGCCGTGCTGCGCGGGGCGGTACGCGCCGATCCCGGCCGTCGCCTGGTCGTCGCCGACGCTGGTCAGCTCGAACCACGCATCCTCGCGGCGGTGTCCCGCGATCCCGGGCTGTGCAAGGCGGCCGGGCCGGGCGACATCTACACCGGGCTGGAGGGATTCGCCGACCGCGCCACTGCGAAGATCGCCCTCCTGGGCGCGATGTACGGGCAGACCGGCGGCCAGGCGGCCCCGGCACTCGCCGTCCTCAAAGGACGCTATCCGCGCGCCTGGGCGGTCGTGGAAGACGCCGCGCGTACGGGGGAGAGCGGGGGTCTCGTGCGCTCCTGGCTCGGCCGCACGTGTCCGCGACCCGGGGCCGCCCCCGAATCCGAGGGTGACTGGTTCAACAGCCGCGACGGGGACCTGCGTACGTCGGCGGGTCAGCGCGCCCGGGGCCGGTTCACCCGCAACTTCGTGATCCAGGCGACCGCCGCCGAATGGGCCGCGACCCTGCTCGCCCTCGTCCGCTCCCGGCTCTGGGACGTCGACGCCGAACTCGTGTTCTTCCAGCACGACGAGGTGATCCTCGACTGCTCCACCGCCTGTGCCGACGACGTCGCCGTGGTGCTGCAGGAGTGCGCCGACGAGGCCGGGCGGTTGCTGTTCGGGTCGACGGGCGTCCACTTCGTCATGGACGCCAAGGTCGTCGGGGCGTACTCGGACGCCAAGCCTTCATAAGGCGGCTCCACAAGCCGCGCTCACGCTCGGCTCACGCTCGGCGCATCCTCCGCGTTCACGCTCGGCTCACGCTCGGCGGTCAGCCCGCCGCGCGGTGATCTTGAACGAAAACTGCTGCTATGGCGACGTTTTCTGTTCAAGATCACGCCGCACTTGTCGATCTAGGCGATGAATGGCGGCTATGGCGACCTTTTCTCGCCTAGATCATCCCGCCGCAACGCAACGCGACGCGACGCTGCGCACGACGATGCCGGCCGCGCACGACGATGCCCGCCGCGACGCGACGCTGCGCACGACGATGCCCGCCGCGACGCGACGCTACGCACGGCGAGGCCGGCCGCGCACGACGATGCCCGCCGCGACGCGACAACGATGCCCGCCGCAGACGACGATGCCCGCCGCGACAGCGACGGGCATCATTCGGACGAAACGTCAGATGTCGACGCCGAATCTTCGCAGGATCGCGCCGCCGGCCAGCCAAGCCCCCGCGCCGAACGAGACGATAATGAAGATTGTGGAGAGCACTAGCGTCTCGACCTTGCCGCCGACCTCGACCGAGATGGAGTTCGGCACACCGATCATCCGCCACAGCCGAATCTTCTTGAAGCCGGTCGGGATGGGCCACAGGATCGGTACGCCGGCGCTGGTCACGATGTCGCCCATGAGGTGCACGAAACAGCCGACGCCGACGGCGAACCCGATGAGCGGATAGCCTCGGCCCGAGTCGAGGTTCTCGAAGGTGTACCAGGAGGCGGCAGCCGCGACAGCGGTCGTGATGACCCAGCCGGCCCGCTTCGCCCAGTGCTCGAAGACGCCGCGCAGGGCCAGCCCGATCATGAAGAACAGGATCGGCAGCACGGCCCACTTGCCGAACCGCTGGCACAGGAAGCTCGCGCCCCAGCCCATCAGCAGGACGAACGGTAGCGTGTGGGTGAACGTGCGGTGCCCGTAGTCCCGCTTGGGGTCGTGGCTGAGCCGCGTCGCGGTGTAGATGCCGAGGGAGAGCTTCTCGATGACCTCGGAGATGAACATGGAGACCGGGCCGAACGTGTGCGCCACGGTCGCGCCGCCCTGGTTGGTGGTCACCTTGCCGGAGAGGTCCAGGTCGGGCAGGAGCGCGCCGCCGGCGCACATCGCGGTGCCGAGGGCCAGATAGAGCGGCGACTGGTGTGGATAGTCGAAGACCTGCTCCATCACCACGGATCCGGCGAGCCAGGTGGCGGCGCCGGAAAGCGCGTGCGAACGCCCCATCATGGTGGCTGATTCCTCCCCATTGGATGACCCCGAGATCACGGGTCGCGCACACTTTGCCAGAACACTTGTCCCAACGCAATCAGCCGGACCTCCAAGGTGGATGTCCGGCTGACGACGGTGGATTTCTAGCGCACGGGCTCCACTGCCAGCAGATCGGCGATCAGCGACGTGAGAATGCCCGGTCCGTCCTCGGTCAGCACCGACTCCGGATGGAATTGGACTCCGGCGTACCGGGGTGCGCGGAGCGCGTGCACGAATCCGTCCGGTCCGGCGGCCAGCTCGACACCGTCCACATCGGAGGCAAGGGCGGTGAACGTCGAGTAATAGCCGACTCGGCGTACCGTGCCGAACAGGTCGGCGTCGACCGGCAGGCCCTGCGCCGGCAGCTCGCGCCGATGCAGGGTCAGCCCCAGTTCCTGGGCCAGCACCTGATGCCCCAGGCACACGGCGAGCAGCGGCTTGCGGTCCGCGAGCCGCCGCCGGATCACCCGGCGCAGCGCGGCCGCGTTGGCCAGCGCCGGGTCCGCGGGATCGCCCGGTCCGGGCCCGGCCACGACCAGGTCCGCGTCGATGCTCTCCACGACCGACTTGTACGCCTGAAGCGTGACCGTCATCCCCAGCGAGCGGAGCATGTGGGCGAGCATGCCGGTGAAGGTGTCCTCGGCGTCCACGACGACGCAGGTACGCCCCTCGAACGGGCGCGCGAACGTCGCCTGGGTCCGGTCGGCGAGCCAGAACGGCGAGAGCCGGTCGTTGCGGGCGGCCAGCGTACGGATGACCGCGGGATCGTCGGCGAACCGGGTCGGCGCCCCCGCCGGGGTGGCCTTCGCGGGCACGAGACCCAGCGCGGCCAGTACGCCGGCCGCCTTGGCGTGCGTCTCGGCCACCTCGCCGTCCGGCGTGGAATCGCGTACCAAAGTGGCCCCCACCGGAACCCGCACGAGACCGCCGCCGATCCGCGCGGTCCGGATGAGGATCGTGGAGTCGAGCCGGGGCGTGCCGGTGTCGTCGTGGTCGAGCAGCGCGACGACACCGCCGTAGTAGCCGCGGCCGCGCTGCTCGTGGCGGGCGATGACGCGGCAGGCGTTCTCGATGGGGCTGCCGGTGACCGTCGGCGCGAACATGGTCTCGCGCAGCACCTCGCGGATGTCGAGCGAACCGCGCCCGGCCAGCAGGTACTCGGTGTGGGCCAGGTGCGCCATCTCCTTGAGGTACGGGCCGACGACCTGGCCGCCGCCGTCGGCGACGACGGCCATCATCTTCAGTTCCTCGTCGAGCACCATCGCCAGCTCGTTGACCTCCTTCGGATCGGCGAGGAACCGGAGCAGGCCGGCCCGGTCGGGTCCGGTGGCGGGATGGCGGTAGGTGCCGGAGATGGGATTCATCATGACCATCCCGGCATCGCTGGAGACGTGCCGCTCGGGGCTGGCCCCGACGAAGAACTCGGTTCCGGTGAACACCAGGAACGTCCAGTACGCCCCCGTCTCCGTGCGCAGCAACCGGCGCAGGCACGCCAACGCCGTACGCCGTTCGTCGGCCACCCTCGCCTGACGCGTGCGGTGGATGACGAAGTTGGAGCCCTCGCCCCGGCCGATCTCCTCGTCGAGGACGCGTCCGACGATCTGGGCGTACTCGTCGTCGGCGATGTCGAATCCGAGGTCGTCGACGACGCCGATGTCGTCAGGGAGAGCGGCCAGCACGTCCGGCAGGGTGGCGCGCCCCCGTTCGGCGGCCACGAGACACAGCAGGGGCTCACCGTCGTCCAGCGCGGCGAAGCCGCGTTCGGCGATCTGCCGGTGCGGCAGGAGGGCGAGGGTCGGCGTACCGGGGTCGAGCGGGATCAGGCCGGTGGACGGCGCGGTCTGAATCTTTCCGATGAGGACTTCGACGTGGTCGGCGCCTTCGCGGCGCAGCAGGGCGTACGGGCGGGCGCCGTGGAGCAGCTCAGGCAGGTCGGGCAGGTCGGTCATGCGGGTCTCCCAGGCTGTGGGCCGCCCGGTCCGGCGGTCTGCCCCGGAAACACCGACGGCCGCCTCACCGAGGCGGCCGCATCGTGGATGCGCGAGCTTCAGGCCGCCGGAATGGCGGGCCACCAGCTCTGTCGCGCGAACATGCCAGAAAGCTAGCAGAAAGATGATCGTGACCGCGACATCTTCCGTCGTTTTATGTCAGATGGTTGGCTCATCGTCGGCTTTTCGGCCGATGAGGGTTACCATACCGGCATCCTGCGAGCCCTGGGGCGGCGCTCGTGGGGTGGGCGCCTGCCGGCCGGGTGGCGCCGTTGCGCAGACACGACAACCGGAGGGGCGGCGGTCATGTTGGGGAGGTTGCGCAGTAGGCGATCCGACGCGCCCGCGTCCGATGAGGACAGCGGGGGGGCGGTCAGCCAGGGGCACGTGAACGACATCGTCGTCAACCTCGCGCGGCGCAGTCAGTCGCTGGTGGAACGACAGCTCAAGGTGGTCGAGGAACTCGAACGCGACGAACGCGACCCGGAGCGCCTGGCGGCGCTGTTCCGGCTGGAGCGACTGACCGCCCGGATGCGGCGGACGAACGAGAACCTGCTCGTCCTCGCCGGCGGTTCGGCCCGGCGGCGTGGCCGGGAACCGGTGCCGCTGGCGGCGCTGGTGCTCGCGGCGGTCTCGGAGAACGAGCAGTACCAGCGGGTAAGGGCCGAGGTCGAGGACGGCGTACAGGTCTCGGGTGTGGTCGCGGCCGATCTGGTCCATCTGCTCGCCGAGCTGCTGGAGAACGCGGTCGGCTACTCGCCGCCGACCAGCGTCGTCCGGGTGACGGGGGAGCGGTCCACGCGGGGCGCCCGGGTGATCATCACCGATCAGGGCATCGGCATGCGCGCCGAGGTCCGGGATGAGCTGAACGAGTTGCTCGCCGACCCACCCGAAGTGGACGCCTCGGTCACCGAACGCATGGGGCTGGTCGTCATCGGCCACCTCGCCGCACGGCACGATCTGCGGGTGACCCTCGCGGAGGCGGCCGGGGGCATCCGCGCCACCGTCGATCTGCCGGAGGCCGTCCTGGAACCCCGCAAACACGACCTGACGGCCGCCGTCCGGCTCACCACCGGCGAGCCGTTCGACGTCGATACGACCATGCGCCTGCCCGCGGGCGAGCCGGTCGAGGAACACACCATTCTGCTGCCGTCCCGGGTGCCGATGGCGAGCCTGCCGCCGTCGACCGGACAGCCGGAGCCCGTGGAGCAGCCCATCGCGGCCGACCCCGCGACCGAGCGCGTGCTCACCCGGCTCTATGACGGCCTGCGCGACACTTGATCGATCGGAGCACTTGATGGTGGTCGACACATTGAGCCCGTCGGCCCAGCGGCTGCATTGGCTCATCAGCGGATTCGTGGACCGGACCGCGGGCGTGGCGCACGCCGCCGTGGTCTCGGCCGACGGGCTTCCGCTGGTCGCCGCGCAGTCGCTGGCGCACGACCGCGCGCTGGAGCTGGCGGCGATCACGGCCGGACTGCACAGCATCGCGCGCGGCGCGGCGGAACTCACGCTCTCCTGCGCGGTGTCGCAGACCGTGGTCGAGATGGACCGGGGCTATCTGCTCATCATGTCGGTCAGCGAATCGGCCGTCCTGGTGGTGCTCGCGGTGCGGGCGGCCGACCTCGGGGTCATCGGCTTCGAGATGGTCCGGCTGGTGAAGGCGGCCGGCGACATGCTCACCCCGCAGCTGCACGACGAACTCGGCGCCACCTGGTGAGCCGGGTCAGCCGGCCTTCTCCGCCTTCTCCACATCGTCGGCGGCGGCCAGCAGGGCGGTGGCGCGGTCTGCGGTGACGTCGCCGCTCCGCCCGCCGAGGTTGACCCGATTGCGGAAGGCCTGGAGCTTACCGGTGATCTTCTTTCCCAGCCGCGCGTCGATGAGCATGTCGCCGATCTGAGAATCCAGCTTCTGCGCGAACTCCGCCGTGATCTCGCCGAGCGAGCGACCGGCCGTCACGCTGTCGCGCAATGCGCCCAGCGCAGTCTTGACGACAGCCGGATCCGGCGTCGGCGACGTGGAGGTGCTCGGGCTCGGTGAGGTGCTCTGCCCGGGGCTGGTGACCCCCGGTGAGACCGGCGACGTGGAGCCGATAGGTCGTGGGGATTCGGTGCCGCCACTGGGAATCGTGTAGGCGCTGCTGCGCGGCGACGACCCCGGGGTGGACCCCGCCCACTCGCTCGGCTCGGCACCGGTGGGCAGCAGCGAGGGCAGGGCCCCGGCGGTCACCCCGCCGACCCCGGCCGCGACGACAGCCCCGGCCAGGCCGACGGCGGCCAGCCCGACGCGGCGGCGGCTGGGTGCGTACCGGGGGCGGACGGCCGGTGTGGGGGCGGCCGTGGTCAGGGCGGCGTACGCCGTGGCCAGGTCGCCGGCGGTCTGACCGACGCGGGTGGCTCTTTCGCAGACGGCGGCCAGCGCAGCCGGCACTTCGCGGACGCTCGACTCCACGAGCTGGCCGAGGGCGCGGACGTCGTCGTATTCGCTGGCTGCCTCGGTGTCCCAGCCGAGCTGGGCCGAACCGACCACGCCCAGCAGCACGGCACCGGTCGCGGTGAGCATGACGTTGCCGGCGTCCACTTCGCCATGAGTGAGGCCGCGTCGGTGCAGCGCGGTCAGCGCCTGGCCGACGTGGGCGCCGATCTGCGCGGCTTCGGTCGCCGACAGCGACTCGGCGGTCAACCGGTCGCCGAGCAGCTCGCCGTCGACCAGGCTCAGCACGACGAACGGCGTGGGCGCGCCGTCCACGGTGAACGCCTCGCCCACGTCGAGGACGCCGACCAGGTGCGGATGGCTGACCCGGGCGGCCGCGCGAGCCCGGGCTCGCAGCGCGATGAGGCTGTGCTCGTCACCGGCGGCGGTCGGGAAGAACTTGACCGCGACCGGACGACCCAGCACGTCATCGAAGGCCGACCAGATCTGCGCACCAGGCGACGCCGCTAGACGCTCCACGAGGAGGTAGCGGCCTGCTATCGGGGTACCCGCGGCGAACCCGAGCATGAGAGGAGTCTGCCTTATCCTCGCCGGTGCCACCGAAGTGGCCCCGGATGAATGGACCAGATGAGACGCCGCCACCACGAGCGGCGGGAGCGAAGCTCGCCGACATATGCCGTCGCGCTCGCCCGAGCCCGGTGCGCGTCGTCCTCGGCGAGCCGGCCCGCGCTGAACTCGGCCGCGTTGACCAACCAGGCCAGGTCGTCGAGCCGGGGCGCCGGCAACCGGACGTGTTTGCGGCCCGGTGGGGCCGCCGCCTCCCCGGCGAAGGTCACGACCTCGGCCGCGGTCAGGTGCCGGGGACTGCCCTGACCGGCCAGGCGTAGCGCGTCGGAGACCTCGAGCCAGGCCCCGGCCACCCGGTCGGCCGGGCTGCCCTCGTCGAGCCGCCGGCGTCGCAGGGCACGGCGGGCGATCAGCAACGCGAGCACCAGACCGACCAGCACCAGGACGAACAGGCCACCCGCACCCGCTCCGACCATCGGCAGCACCGAACCGGCGGCGGCAGCCGAGCCACCCGAACCGGACGGGGCGGCGGCCGAGGCGGAGACCGACTCGGTCGGCAGCGGCTCCTGCGACGGCGGCTCGGTGGACGGCTCCGGCTTCGGCTTGAACTGCTCCTCCAGCGGTTCAGGCTGCTGACCCGGGCGGGGCAGTGGATCGAACGCCACCCAGCCGACGCCCGCGAACAGGACCTCCGGCCAGGCGTACGCGTCGGAGGCGAGCACCTTCGAGGCGCCCTTCTTCGCGTGGAACCCGACGACCACCCGGGCGGGCAGGCCCATCATCCGGGCGAGGACGGCGTACGCCGCGGCGAACTGCTCGGCGGTCCCCTTCCCGCCGCCGTAGCCGGTCTTGTCGCCGAACAGGAAGTAGTCGAGGTTGGGCAGGGCATGCCCGCTCGGCGCCCCGCCGTCGAGGCGGTAGTGGTCGGCCAGGAACTGCTCGATCGCCGACGCGCGGGAGTACGCCGCGGAGTTGTCGGCGGACAGCCGCTGGACGAGCTGCTGCATCCGCTCCGGCAGGGTGCCGCTGCCGACGGTCAGGTAGCGGCTGACCTCCGGTCCGGTCGGCACGTCCGCGGTGGGCAGCGTGTTCTCGTCCGGCTGCGCCTGCACCGACGTCACGGCGTACGACATGCCTGGCGTGAGACCGGTGGGCAGCATGAGCGTGCCGCTTTCGACGTCGACGCTGACCCGCAGGCCGTCGACGCGGCGCGCGCTGGCGACCGCGGGCAGCAGCTTGCCGGCGAGGCCGACCACGGTGATCTCCTGGGTGACCGTGGCGTCCTTGACGAGGGTCTGCTCCGCCCCGGCGGCCGCGGCCGGTGGGGCGGGCGGCGACGGCAGCGTACGCGCGGCGGGCCGGTACTCGCCGGAGACGTGCCAGGTCACGCCGTCGTAGTCGGGGAGCACCGCGAGCCGGATGGCGCTGTCGGCGCTGAGGTTCGTGTCGAGCAGGTGCTCGGTCGGGTTCACCGCCCAGCCGGAGAGCCGGATCAGCGGGTTCTGGTCGAGCGCGTCGAGTTGCGGCGGCGTCACGTACGCGCGGGGGTCGACCGGCGCTTTGTCGACCACCCCGGCCAGCCCCGGTCCCAGCAGGGCGGCGACAGCGACGATCACGGTGACTCCGGCCAACGCGGCGACTGCGGCCCGGACCTGCAACGCGCGCCGGGTGACGGAGTCGATGCGGTCGGTCCGCACCGGATCAGGCGCGGCGGCCCGCGCGGCGCTGGTGCCGGTGAGGGCCAGGGCGGCGATCGCCAGCCCGCCGAAGATCAGGCCGGTGCTCAGCCCGCCGCGATGCGGCCCGACGAGGAACAGCGCTCCGCCGTAGAGCAGCGTCGGCGGGAGCAGGCTCAGCAGCGTGCGCCGGGCCCGTCCGGCGAGTTCGGCCGAGGTGAGCCCGGCCAGCCAGGCGGCGATGACGGGGATGACCACGGTGTCGGGCTGCGGTTCGATCGGCACGAGCGCGGTCAGCAGCCGGGGTACGCCGTTGGCCACGGCGTCGGCGGCGACCTCGGGCAGGCTGCCGGGGACCTCGGCCTGCTTCGCCGACAGCCACACCGCCAGCGCCAGGTACGCCAGCAGCCCGAGCACCGACAGGGGAGCGTCGGTGTAGGACGGCAGCCGCCGCACCGTCACGGCGAGCAGCACACTGGCCACGCCGGCTCCGGCGACGAGCTGGAACAGCAGCGGACCGTCGTAGATGCCGCCAAGCGTCCATCCGGCCAGCACGATCATCGCCGCCAGCAACACCGGTACGCCGAGCGCGCGGACCAGCCTCACCATCGGCCGACCCCCTCCCACTCGGCGGCGAACTCGACGCCGTCCTCGGCGCGTAGGAACAGCATCCCCGCACCACCTGGTTGCGGCTCGTCGGGTCCGATCGGGCCGAGAATCCCAGTAACGACGGTGGCGAAGGCGCCGCGCAATGCTCCGACCAGCCCGAGATCCGCCACTCCGCCGATGCCCGTGAGGTAGACGAGCGTGTCACCGGGCCGATGCTGGCGCAGTCGATTGGCCGCGTTGGCGAGCCGACTGTCCACAGTGTCTGACTCATCGGCGGTAGCCGATGGTGCGACCTCCGCGAGGGCGTCGAGCTGCGGTTGCGCGCTGCCCCGGTGCCCGGCGACGGCCCGCCCGCCGACGGTGTGCAACACGACGGGCAGGTCCTCGCGGACCGCGGCCGCGATGACCGACGCGGCCGCCTCGCAGGCCCCTTCGAACGCGGCGATCTCGCCGTCCGGCTCGGCCGGCGCGGTCCACGATTCGGCCCGGTCGTCCAGCAGCACGACGATCCGGGGCAGGCTCGTGTCGAGGTGCTCGCGCACCATCAGCTCGCCGACCTTGGCGCTGGTCCGCCAGTGCACGTGCCGCAACTCGTCGCCCATCACGTATTCGCGCAGCGTGTCGAACGTGATGCTGCCGTGCGGAACCCGGTCGATGCGGCCGTCCATGCTGCGGCTGACGCCGGCCGGGACCGCCTGCAGCGGATGGATGCGCGGATGCACCCAGATCGAGGCGGAACCGCCGTGGTCGCGACCCAGCGAGAGCAGACCCAGCGGGTCACGCCGGGTCACCCGCAGCGGGCCGACCTGAATCACGCCCCGCCGCCCGGTCGGCACCGGATAGCCGACGTCCATGGTCGCCCCGGCGCGCAGCCGCAGCACCGGCACGGCGACCGCGACCTTGTCGTGGACCGTCTGCCCATCCGCACCCAGGCGACCGCAGGAATCCTCGGCGACCAGGCTCGCCGCGAGCAGCCGACTGGAATTGCGGACCGTCAGGACGACATGGCTGCCCTCGCCGCGGCCGACCCGGTCGGGGTCGACCGAACGGTCCACCTCCAGCCGAGGCCGCCACACGCCGTAGGTGAGCGCGCAGCCGATCGCGACGAGCGCGGTCGCGCCGACCACCACCAGCTCGGGATAGCCGAATCGGATCCCGGCCAACGCCAGCAGCACCCCGCCGACGCCCAGGCCGAGGCCACGCGGCGTGATCGGCAGGCGAGCCGCGAACCTCATCGGGACCGCGAGTCAGCCTGACCGGGCAACGGCACCGGCACCGACTCGATCGCGTCCTGCAGCACCTCGGCGGCGGTCACCCCGCGCAGCTGCGCGTCCGGGGTGAGCAGGATGCGGTGCGCGAACACCGGCTCCACCAGAGCCTTGAAGTCCTCCGGCAGAACGAAGCCGCGGCCCTCGGTCAAGGCGTACGCCGCCGCCGCTCGCGTCAACGCGATCACGCCACGAGGGCTGACCCCGACCCGGACATGCTTGTGGTCGCGGGTCGCGGCGGCCAGGCGCACCGCGTACGCGTAGAGCGGGTCGGCGGTGTGCACACGCTGGGCCAGCCGGATCGCCTCGGCGACCGTGTCGGTGGAGCAGATCGGTTCGATGGCCTCGGGCGAGCGGATGTTGGCCCCGCGCAGAACCTCGATCTCGACCAGCTCGCTCGGATAGCCGACGGACAGCTTCATCAGGAACCGGTCGAGCTGCGCCTCAGGCAGTCGGTAGGTGCCGTCCATCTCGACGGGGTTCTGCGTGGCGACCACGAGGAACGGGCGCGGCACCGCGTGGCGTACGCCGTCGACGGTGACCGTGCGCTCCTCCATCACCTCCAGCAGCGCCGACTGCGTCTTCGGCGAGGCGCGGTTGATCTCGTCGGCGATCACGATGTTGGCGAAGATCGGGCCCGGGTGGAACTCGAATCCACGCGACGCCTGGTTGAAGATCGTGACGCCGGTGACGTCGGAGGGCAGCAGGTCCGGCGTGAACTGCACCCGCCGCCACTGCCCCTGCACGGCGCTGGCCATGGCGCGGGCCAGCGTCGTCTTGCCCACGCCGGGCACGTCCTCCAGCAGGACGTGCCCCTGCGCGAACAGGCAGATCAGCCCCAGCCGCACCACCTCGGGCTTGCCGAGGACGACCGTTCCGACGGCTCCGGTGAGCCGGGCGGCCAGGTCGGCGAACGCGGTGACCTGCGCGGGGGTCAGCGGCGGCTGGGGCTGGTTCACGTCATCCCTCGTGTGTCGTCGTGGTCGGGGCTAGGTCAACAGGCTGGTAGATTGCCGAACTCTCCGTCGGAGATGTCGGTGTACGCGAGCGGGATGTAGTACGGGTCGTTGACCATGACCCAACCGGTGCTGCGCCGGTTGTTGTTCTCCCCGGCGGCGTTGATGCTCACGCCCGAGCCCCGGCAGATCGGGTTGATCGACTGACCGTCCCGATGGTAGACGCCGTTGGCACAGCAGCCGTTGGTCTGCTCGAGGTAGCCGTCGCCGTTGTCCTTGTACTCGTAGACGCCCTCGGAACAGCCGTTGCACTGCGACGTGGCGGACAGCTTGGTCGTCCGGGCGGTGCCGGAGGCGGTGTAGGAGCCGGCCGCGTTGCTGACCACCAGCGTCCACGAGTACGCCTTGTCCGCCCGGTTCACGCCGACGCTGAGCTTGCTGCCGTTGGCGCAGGAGGTGTCGGTGACCGACGACTGCCCGGCGATCGTCAGCTTGCAGGTGACGGCGTCGCCGGTGAACGTCGCGGCGATCGCCACCGCCGAGTACGTGGTGCTGGCGCTCTCGGCGCTGCGCACCGGCGCGGCCAGCGTCTTGGCCGTGTCCTTCGCGGCCGGACCGCTCCCGGCCTCGTTGACCGCCACCACGGAGACCTGGACGGTCGCGCCGTCGGCAAGCCCGTTCCAGGTGAGGCTCAGCCCGGTCGTGGACTTCGTCGTGCCGTTCACGGTCACCTGGTACTCGGTGATCGGGCGGCCGTTGTCCGAACCCGGCGTCCAGCTCACCTTGATGGTGCCCTTGGCGCTGGTGACGGTCGTGGCGGCAAGGCTCTTCACGGCGGCCGGCTTGGCGAACGGGACGACCGTGTTGCTGACGACCGACGCCTTCGACGCGACCCCGATGTCGTTGACGGTGATCACGCTGAACGTGTACTGGGTGCCGTATTCGAGGTCGCCGGCCTTGACGGTCAGGGCGTTCGTGGTGGAGGTGCCGATCGGCGCGTTGACGCCGTTGGACACCGCGGTCACCTCGTAGCGCGCGACGTTGTGCCCCTGACCGTTGGCCTTGTCCCAGGTCACCGCCACGGTGCCGTCCGGCTTCTCGACCGCCTTGACGGTCAGCGGCGGGTCAGGGACCTCGAAGCTCGGCGTGACCGTGTTGCTCGTCCGCTTGGGCCCGGTGCCCTTGGCGTTGACCGCCCACACCGTGAAGCTGTACTTCTGGCCGTTGACCAGCCCGGTGATCACCAGCGACCGCTGGTCCGCGCCCACCTGGAAGGTCTGGCCGTTGCCCTCCACGATGTACTTGAGGATCGGCGAGCCGTTCTCCGACGCCCGGCTCCAGGTGACCCGGGCCTGCGTGTTGCCCGCGACCGCCTTGAGGTTCTTGACCGCGCCCGGCTTGCCGACCGGCGGGGTGGGCGGCGGAGGCGGCGGCAGTTTCGGCGGCTCGCCGCCGAGGACGTCGTTGACGAACTTGTCGACGACCTTCACGTCGCCGTTGTCGTCGACCACCCGCGCCGACGCGGCGTTGGGCGCGTTGATGAACAGCCGGTTCTCCCGGACCTCCAGGTCGATCGGCCCGTTGGCCTCCTTGAAGGCGATCGTGTCCAGCAGCTTGCCGTCGCGGTCGAGGACGTAGATCGCGCCGTTGGTCTCGTCGGCGACGTAGAACCGGCCCGACCAGGCGACCGCCGGCTTGAGCTTCGCGCCGGCGCCCGGCACGGTGAAGTCGGTGACCTTCTCCCCGGCGACGACGAAGACGTGCTTGCCGTCGACCACGGTGACGGGCACGTCGGGGCCGTTGGTCCGGGTCGGCAGCGCGCCGGTGCCCTGCAGGTCGAGGCCGACCTGGCGCTGCTGCTCGTCGATGACCGTGGTCAGTTTGCCGTTGGTGCGGTCGAGCACCGCCACGCCGCTGTCCAGAGTGGAAACGACGAGGTCGTGGCTGCGGTCGGCCACGGTCACGGTCTTCACGGTCGTCGGCGAGGCGCCGCCGCCGGTGCCGCCCGCCGTGGGAGCCGGCCCGGTCGGCTCGATCGCGGCGATCGTCCCCTCCTCGGGGATCGCGATCCAGAGTCGGCCCTTGCCGTCGAAGGTGCCGCCGGTGATGCCCGGCGGGAAGTGGATGGGCTCGCCGACCCCGGCCAGCGTCCGCGGATCGATCTGGCGGACCACGCCCTGCGCCGGGTCGATCAGGAACGCGGCGTCGCCGTTGAGCGCCACCGTCACCCCGAGACCGGACGTGCTGCCGGCAGTGCCGGACGACTGCAGAGTGGCGAGGTCGAAGGCGTCGAGCTTGCCGGTGTTGACGTCACGCAGCACGAGGAAGCGGTCGGTCTGGCTGACCTGCATGGTGTGACCGGCCGAGTTCGGCACGCCCATCCGGGTGTCGACCCGTCCGGTGACGCCGTTGACCCGGGCCATCTCGCCCTTGAGCGAACTCCACAGCCAGGAGCTCGAGTCGTAGTTCGCCGCGGCGTGGTCTTTCGCCCCCAGCCCGAACCACGTCAACGCCACCCCCGCGACCAGGGCCAGCACCGTCGCGATCGTGACGATGCCACCCTTGGTGCGGGCACGGCGTCCGATGGCGCCGGGTGACAGATCCACCATGGTTCGCCCTCCCCCTTCGCGAGCCGGCTCGGCCGGCGCGCTCGTATGGCGTTCCTCGCTGAAGCCGGTCGTCATCATAGGTCCCCGCGCCGACATCGAAAAGGCGCGGTTGTCCGTCTGTGGACAATGTCGTCCGGACTGACCGAGTGCTCATCCCGAGCGGCGAAACCGATGCTCAGCTGGGCTTCGCGCTGCCTCGCGTCGTGCATACGGGCGTCGATTCATAGATCTCCGCGCCCGAGTAAATCGTCACGACGCTGAAACAATAGGAGAACTTGGCATTGAGTCCAGTGATCGTGAACGTGGGCTTCGCCCCGAGGTTGCCGGTCACGAGCTTCATCGCGTCGCGGCTGGCGCCCATCTTCACGGCGAACCCAGCCGAACCCCCCGCCGGATCGGTCCAGCGCAACGTGATGGAATCGCCCCGGTCGCTGATCGTCAGGTTGGTGGCCGCACCGCGCGGCGCACCCGTCGACTGCTGCGACTCGGTGGTCTGCGGCCCGGTGCCGGACGGCGTAGTGCCCCGGCTGAGCATCAGGACCACGACGACGCCCGCGGCCACCACGGCGACCAGCGCGGCCGCGACCGCCGCCGCCATCGCGCCCCGGCCGCGTTTCTCCACGATGACCGACGGAGCGGCGGTGAAGACCTGCGACGGCTGGGCCACCGGGATCGGTGGCGGCGCGATCGGCTGGAGGTCGGCCGACTCGTCGACCGGGTTCTGCGCGTAGCGTACGGGGCCGCTCAGGGACGGCAGGGGAGCGTGCTGCACCGGCACGGGCAGCATGTCGGTCCGCTCCACCAACGCGGCGCTCGGCGCCTGATCGGCCATCGTCGGGCGGTCCTGCGGCGCGCGCTGCGGCAACCCCGGCTGGCCGGGGTGAACCGGCTGCCCCGGCTGTCCGGAGTGGACGGCCTGACCCAGCTGTCCCGAGTGAGCGGGCTGGCCCGGCTGTCCGGGGTGCACATCCGGGCCCGGGTACGCGGCCTGGCCCGGCTGTCCGGGGTGAACGGGCTGCCCCGCCTGGCCCGGGTTGGCCGTCGGCGGCACGGCCAGCACACCCGGCGCCGGGCTGTACGGCTGCCCCGGCACCGGCTGCCCCGGCACCGGCTGCCCACCGCCAGGCTGCCCACCGCCGGGCTGCCCACCGCCGGGCTGCCCAACACCATGCTGCCCAACACCATGCTGCCCAACACCATGCTGCCCACCGCCGGGCTGGCCGGGCAGGGGCTGCCCCGGCATAGGTTGGCCGAGCATGGGCGGACCGACGACAGGCTGGCTCATGCCGGGCTGGGCGTACGCGGGGTGCGCCGGGGCCGGCGGGCTCTGCGGGCCGAGCCAGGCGATCGCCTCGCGTACCTGGTCCTCGAGTCCTTCGACGCCTCCGCCGTGCGTCGCCACCCGTGCGTAGTGCTTGCGCGCCTCGTGCTTGTTGCCGAGCGCGTCGGCCACGTTCGCCAGTTCGAAACTGATTCGCAGCAGCACCGGCTCGGACTCGTCGAGCCGGAGCAGACCGGCCTGCAACGCCTCCTCCAGTACGCGCCGCGCCGTGGAGGGGTCGCCGGCCCGCCGATGCAGCGTCGCCAGCAGCAGCGCCGTGGCGAGAATGTCCGGATGGTCCTCGCCGTACTGGAAGGTCGCGCTGTCGAGGCTGTCCTCCAGCAGCATGCGGGCCGAAGCGAGGTCGCCTCGGTCGCGCAGGGCACGGGCCTGCGCCCAGACGTCGGGGAGGTGGGTCGGCTGCGGCACGCGTACATGCTGCCGCGTCTGCGCAAGATTCACCAGCCCGTCGTCCACAGGCGGGACGGACTAAGCTGGCGGACGATGAAGCTCGTATTGGACCTGCACGACATCTTTAACAAGGGCGGCGAAATCGATCGCGCGCTCAACGGCATCGTGCGCGAGGCGATCGCGAAGAAGGCCACCCTGGTGGAGATCATCCCGGGGAAGGGTTCTGGCCAGCTCAAGAAGAAGGTCCTGCGCTTCCTCGACCAGAAGGAGATCAAGGCGCTCTACCACCGGGTGGAGAAGGACTCCAAGAACTTCGGCCGCATCTTCGTGCACTTCCGCCACAAATAGGACCGCCGCCGCGCGTAATTCCCGCCGCGATAGGCGCCAGATCAGGGTTATGTCTGGAATCTTGGCCCAAGATCGCAGGCATAACCCTGATCCGCCGGAAACCCACCGCCCGTGGTCGGGAGACCCGCGGCGTTACGAAGGGGCGAGGAGCCAGCACCGAGCGGAGTGCGACTCCGACCCGGCGACGCCGAAGGTCGGCACCGATTCCGAGCACTGCGGCATGGCGTGCGGGCACCGGTTGCGGAACAGGCAGCCGGTCGCGGGCGGTTTGCCGCCGCGTACGACCAGGGATTCCCGGGCCGGCCGCACGGTCGACGGGTCGGGCGCGGCCGCCGCGAGCAGCTGGGTGTAGGGGTGGGCGGGACGCAGGATGACGTCGTCGCTCGGCCCGCTCTCGACGATCTGGCCCCGGTACATGACCATGATCGACGTCGCGAAGTAGCGCGCGGTGGCGAGGTCGTGCGTGACGTAGAGGACGGCCAGGTCCTCCTCACGTTTCAGCTCGTCGATCAGGTGCAGGATCTCCAGCCGGATCGACACGTCGAGCATCGAGACCGGCTCGTCGGCGAGCAGGATGCGCGGCCCGGGGGCGAGCGCGCGGGCGATGGCGACCCGCTGCCGCTGGCCGCCCGACAGCTCGTGCGGGTAGCGGTGGGCGACCTGGTCCGGTGGGGTCAGGTTGACGCGGCGTAGCAGGTCGACCGCGCCCTCGGCGGCGGTGCCTCGGTGGGCACGCCCGTGCAGGAGCAGCGGCCGGCGCAGGTGGTAGCCGATGGAGTGGGCCGGGTTCAGGGAGGCGAACGGGTCCTGGAACACCATCTGCACCTGCCCGCGATAGGCGCGTTTCGGCCCCGGCGGCTGCCCGTCGAGCAGGATGCGGCCGGAGGTCGGCCGGGTGAGCCGGGCCAGCATCCGCGCGATGGTCGACTTGCCGCTGCCGCTCTCCCCGACTAGCGCGACGGTCTCGCCGGAACGCAAGGCGAAGGAGACGTCGTCCACGGCCGTGAGCCGAGCGCGTCTGCCATGATCGCGCACGGTGAAGACCTTGCTCACGTTCTGGACTTCCAGGCTGGTCACGCCGTCACCCTCTCGTCTACGAAGTGGCACGCCACACCGTCCAGCAGCGCCGGCTCGGTGGAGCAGGGCTCGAAGGCGTGCGGGCAGCGCGGGGCGAACGGGCAGCCGCCCGTGAGCCGGGCCAGGTCGGGCGGCGTACCGGGGATGCCGCGCAGCGCTTCGCGATCGCCGCGCAGGCTCGGGAACGACCGCAACAGGCCCTGGGTGTAAGGGTGGTGCGGATTGTCGAGGATCTCCCGCGACGTCCCGGTCTCCACGAACCGGCCCGCGTACATGACGGCCAGCCGGTCGCTGATCTCCAGCAACAGCGACAGATCGTGGGTGATGAAGACGACCGCGAAGCCGAACAGCTCGCGCAGGCGATCGATCTCATCCAAGATGTCGCGCTGCACGACCACGTCCAGCGCCGTCGTGGGCTCGTCCATGACGATCACATCCGGTCGCAGAGCCAGTGCCATCGCGATGGTCACGCGCTGCCGCATCCCGCCCGAAAGTTCATGCGGGTACGCCGAAAGCCGTGCCCGGTCGATGCCGACGAGGTCGAGGAGTTCTTCGCAGCGCTCCTCGACCGCCTTGCGGGGCAGGTCGGGTTCATGGGCCGCGAAGACGTCGGCGAGCTGTTTGCGTACCGTCACCACGGGGTTCAGCGAGTTCATCGCCGACTGGAACACCATCGCGATGCGCCGCCAGCGGAAGGCACGCAAGGCGTCGCCCGCCAGCCCCAGGACGTCGACGGGATCCTCACCGGGTCCGGTGAAGGTGACCGAGCCGCCGGTCAGCCGGGCGGGCGGACGCAGCAGCCGGGTGATCGCGTACGCCAATGTGGACTTGCCGCAGCCGCTCTCCCCGGCGATGCCGAGCACTTCGCCGCGGGCGAGGTCGAAGCTGACCTGGCGGACCGCCCGGACCGGAGTGTGCCGTCCATAGTCGACGGTCAGATCCTTCACGCTGAGCACGACGTCGCTCATCGGGCCTCCTTGCGCAGCCGCGGGTTGACCCGCTCGTCGATGGCGAAGTTGATCAGAGACAGCCCGGTGCCGAGCAGCGCGCAGAACAGGCCGGGCGGCACGAACCACCACCAGGCGCCCCGGGGCAGCGCCGAGGCGGAGAGCGCGTAGTAGAGCATCCCGCCCCAGGAGCCGGAGGCCCCGCCGGCCAGGCCGAGGAAGGCGAGCCCGACCTCGACGAGTACGCCGCCGAGCACCGCGAAGACGAACTGGGCGGCCACGATGGGGGCGAGGTTGGGCAGGATCTCGAAGGCGACGATGCGCCAGCCGGGCTCCCCGGCGACCCGGGCGGCGTCGACGTAGTCCCGGTTGCGCAACGACAGCGTCTGCGCCCGCAGGACGCGAGCCGGTCCGGCCCAGGCGGTGACGCTGATGATCGCCGCGATCATCAGCAGGCCCTTGGTCTCGGTGTAGTCGGTGATCAGGATGACCAGCGGCAGCCCGGGCAGCACCAGGAAGACGTTGCTGAGCAGGGAGAACGACTCGTCGAGCCAGCCGCCCAGGTAGCCGCCGACGACGCCGACGATCAGCGAGAAGGCAGTGGCGAACACCCCGACCAGTACGCCGATCGTCAGTGAGCCGCGGGTGGCCGACATCAGCTGGGCGAGCACGTCCTGCCCGGTGTTGGTGGTGCCGAGCCAGTGCGCGCCCGACGGCGCTTGGAGCTGGTCGTAGCTCAGTCCTTCGGGGTCGCCGGTGAGCAGGGGACCGAGGACGGACAGCAGCACGAAGGCTGCGGCGATGCCCAGTCCCGCCAGCAGTTTGCCGGACGGTCGGCGACGCGTACGCGGAACGTCGGTCACCGGCGCGGTGGGAGTGGCGAGCACAGCGGTCACGCGCGGGCCTCCTGTCGCGTACGCGGGTCGATGACGCCGTAGAGCAGGTCGACCAGCAGATTCGCCCCGAGCACGGCGAGCGAGATGATCAGGAAGATGCCCTGCATCAGCGGGTAGTCGGCGCTGTTGACCGCCTGGATGAGGGCGAAGCCGATGCCGGGGTAGTTGAAGACGATCTCGGTGGCGATCTGGCCGCTGACGACGAAGCCGAGCGAGATGGCGAACCCGGCGACGCTCGGCAGGACGGCGTTGCGGGCGGCGTAGGAGAGCATCACCCGGCGCGGCGACAGGCCCTTGGCCTCGGCCATGACCACGTAGTCCTCGGCCATGGTGGAGACCATCATGTTGCGCATGCCGAGCATCCAGCCCGCGACGCCGGACAGCACGATGGTCAACGCGGGCAGCGTCCCGTGATAGATCGCGCTGCTCAGGAAGGCCCCGCTCGCCTCCGGTCCGGCGAAGGTGGCGACGTCGTAGCCGAAGTTCAGCGGGAACCAGCCGAGCGTGGAGCCGAGCAGGAAGAGCAGGATGAGCGCCAGCCAGAAGTACGGGATGGCGGCGAGGAAGGTGGTCGACGGGATCAGGCCGTCGATCCAGGTGCCGCGCTTCCAGCCGGCGAGCGCGCCGAGCCCGACGCCCAGGGCGACGGTGATGGTCAGGCTGACGCCGACCAGGACCAGCGTCCACGGCAGCGACTGCGCGATGACCGTGCTCACCGGCACCGGATAGTTCGCGATCGACAGGCCGAAGTTGCCGTGCGCGAGGTTCTTCAGGTAGCCGAAGTACTGCACCCACAGCGGGTCGTCGGTCACCCCGAACTGGAGCTCCAGTGCGCGGCGGTACTCCGGCGGCGGCGGTGAGGTGGCCTGCACCCGGGACAGGAACAGGTCGACCGGGTTGCCCTTGATCAGCCGGGGGATGAAGAAGTTGAGGGTGACCGCCGCCCAGGCCGCGATCGCGTAGAACCCCAGTTTGCGCAGGACGAATCGCATCCATGCCTCCTTTCAGGCGCCCTGATACGGGCCGGCTCCGGGCGCCTGGAGCCGGCCCGAACTCATCAGGCGGGGTTCAGGTTCTTCGCGACGATGCCGCAGTCGGGCTCGGAGAACGGCAGCGCGAGCGCGTACGGGTTCTCCTCCGACGGCCAGCCGGTGGCGTGCAGGGTGCGGAACTCGGCCAGCGAACTGGACTGCTGGATCGGGATGTACGGGGTGTCGGCCACGATCTCGTCCTGGATCGCGTAGATCTGCTGCTTGATCGCGTCGGTCTGGTCCGGCGGGGTGGCGGCGATGGCGGCCAGGGCCGCGTCCACCTTCGCGTTCTTCCAGCGGGCGTTGTTCTGGTTCGCCGGCGGGATGCTCTTGGTGCTGCAGATGTTGTAGTACATGAAGTACGGGCTCGGCCCGCCCCACGCGTTGTAGATCGCCATGTCGAAGTCGCCGCTCTGCAACGCGGCGATGAAGGCGTTGTAGGACAAGGCGTTCGGCTTGAACTCGATGCCGACCTCCTTGAGCAGCTGCTGCACCACCTGCATGGTGGCCTCGTAGTCGGTCCAGCCGGTCACCAGGCTGCACGTGAAGGAGAGCTTCTTGCCGTTCTTGGCGTAGATTCCGTCGGCGCCCTTGGCCCAGCCCGCGCCCTCCAGCAGCTGCTTGGCCTTGTCGGGGTTGTACTCGACCTTGGCCTCGGCGTGCTTGGGCGAGACGTAGCCGGCGAACGTCGGCACCACCAGCTGCAACGGGCTGGGGATCGCCCCGAGGTCGGCGAAGGCCAGCTTGATGATCTTCTGGCGGTCCAGCGCCACGTTGATCGCCTGCCGGACGGCCGGGTCGGCGAACAGCGGCTTGGTCAGGTTGGGGATCAGGTTGGTGACGTAGAGGAAGGACTCGTTCTTGAACTTGTTGTGCGCGGAGTCCTTGCTGATGAACTGGCCCTGGATGTCCGGGATGAAGATGCCGGCCCAGTCGAGTTGCCCGGAGGCCAGCGCGGTGGTGGCCGCGTCGTTGCCGGTGAAGGACCAGAAGCGCAGCCCGGCGATCTTCGGCTTACCGCTGTCCCAGTACTTCGGGTTCTTCTTGAGCACGTAGCTCTGCGAGGCGAAGGAGTCCTTGACGAACGGGCCGGTTCCGACCGGGTTCGCGTTGACCTCCTTGGTCGGGTCGGCGATCGGCTCCCAGATGTGCTTGGGCACCATGTAGGTGCGGCCGGCGATGTTCCACAGCTCGGTGTAGACCGCGTCCTTGAAGGTGATCTTCACGGTCTTCGCGTCGACCACGGTGGCGTCGACGATGTTGGTGCCGTTGGCGTTCAGCGCCGGGTTGTTCTTGCGGTAGAGGAAGTTGAAGGCCACGTCCTCGGCGGTGAACGGCTTGCCGTCGTTCCACTGCACGCCTTCGCGCAGGGTGAAGGTCAGCGTCTTGCCGCCGTCGCCGAACTCGTACTTGGTGGCCAGCAGCGGCTGGACGTCGTCGGCCTTGGCCTGGTTGAAGAAGAAGAGCGGCTCGTAGATGAGGCCGCGGGTGCCGTTCAGCGGGGTCGGCGCGAACTGGTTGTAGTTCTCGGTGAACTGGCCCGAGGCGCCGGCGAACACGTTGAGGATGCGCTCGGCCGGGGGCTTGGCCGACTCCTCCGCGCACGCGGCGAGGAAGGCCGCGATGCCGGCGCCGGCGGTGGTGCCGAGGAACTGCCTTCTGCTCAGACTCATGGCGTCTCCAGTGAGGGGTCTGGGAAGCGCTCCCAGAAATCGGCGGATGTTTCGCGGAGATGACCGTCAGGTGTCTGCGATCACAGCACTGAACCGTTTAAGTGTCAATAGCTCATGACAGATAGGCATTGACCGCTGATCGTAAGCCTGTTTGCCTTAACCGGTTCTTGGCCGCAAGATGGAGCGATGCACAGCGGCAGCTCCAGCCCGGCCCGAGTCGGCGCACCCCGGAAGACCATCGGCGACATCGCCAAGGCGGCCGGCGTCTCCAAAGGCGCGGTCTCCTACGCGCTGAACGGCAAGCCCGGCGTGTCCGACGCGACCCGACAACGGATCCTCACCATCGCCCGGGACCTGGGCTGGCATCCCAGCAGTGCGGCGCGTGCGCTCTCGGACGGGCGGACCGGCGTACTCGGGCTGATCGTCGACCGGCCGGCCCGGACGCTCGGCATCGAGTCCTTCTTCATGCAGCTCATCTCCGGCATCGAGGCGACGTTGTCGGCCCGCGACGTCGGACTGCTGCTCCAGGTCACCGACGACCAGGAGAAGGAGATGGCGGCCTACCGGCATTGGTGGGCGCAGCGCCGGGTCGACGGCGTCATCCTGGTCGACCTGCGCCGCGACGACCCGCGTGTGCCACTGCTGGAGGAGCTCGGGATGCCATGCGTGGTGATCGGCGGGCCGGAGGGACTGGGCACGCTGCCCGGCATCTGGAGCGACGACACCGGTGCCGTCACCGAGGTCGTGGAGTACCTGGCGGCGCTCGGCCATCGGCGCATCGCCCGGGTCGCCGGGCTGCCGGGGCTCTACCACACCGCGCTGCGCGATCGCGGGGTCGCGGCCACCGCCGAACGGCTCGGCCTGCCCGAGGTCGCCACCGTGTACGCCGACTACACCGGTGAGGAGGGCGCCCGCATGACCCGGGCGCTGCTGTCGCGGCGGCCCATGCCGACCGCGGTGATCTACGACAACGATGTGATGGCGGTGGCCGGCGTCGCGGTGGCGCACGAGATGGGCGTCGACATCCCGCGTGAGCTGTCCGTCGTCGCCTGGGACGACTCGCCGCTGTGTCAGCTCGTGCATCCGCAGCTGTCGGCGGTCAGCCGCGACATCGCAGCCTACGGGTCGCATGCGGCGGAACGCCTCCTGGAGATCATCGACGGCACTACCTCGGCCACCGCGCAGGACGCGACACCGAGGTTGGTGCCCCGGGGCAGTACTGCTCCACCCAGTGGGCAGGACTAGGTCCGGCCCACTGGGCGGAGCAGTGCACCGCTCTGCCATCAACGGGGGCCTGAACCCATCCGGTTCACGCCGCGTCAGCCATCACCGCGCCGCGTCGCGGAGAACGCGTACCCCAAAGGCTTGCAGCTCGACCTCGGCCACCTCGTGACCGGCGGCGAGATCGCGCAGCGCGGCCGGGGTGCCGTCGGCGCGGACCGGCGCGACCGTGACCGGCTCGTCCGCCGCGTTGATCAGCCAGACGAAGCGGTCGCCGTCCGCGTGACGCAAGGCGTCCACGAACACGCGCGGGTCCGCCACGCGGACCGCGGGCCGCACGCCCGCCAGCTCGGCCAGCGCGGCATAGAGCCGGCCGGTGGCGTCCGGGTTGACGTGCGGCGTCGCGGCCGCCATGGCTTCCAAGGGGTACGCGCAGAAGACGATCCCGCCGTCGCCGACCGCCCGGCGCAGCAGAGCCGGCCGGCCGTTGGGATCCACCGCGAGCACCTCGGCGTCGACCGCCTGCACCGGCAGGTACGCCCGCACGTGCTCGTTGCCGCCCACCACGAAGTCCAGCGCGTCCCCGGTCCGCAGCCCGCCGAAGTCCCGGGTGACGGTGAACCGGACCGAAGGGCCCTCGACCCGGTCGACCAGGCCGTAGCGCAGTTCGTGGCGGACGCCGAAGATCCGGTCGACGCCGGCGTACCAGGGGCCGCGCTGGTTGTCGGTGCCACCGTCGCAGTAGGACACGAAAACCGTCGCGCCCGCCTCGGCCAGCTGCTCCAGCCGACGCCAGCCGGGCGCGGTGAGCTGCTTGAGGCTGGGCAGGACGTAGAGCCGGCAGCCGTCGGCGATCCCGCCGGGCGCGTCCTTCGAGCTCTGCCGGATCAGCGCGGGCGGCAGGTCGGCCGACCGCAGCCCCAGGTACGCCTGCTCGACCGCGCCGAACGCGACGCGCCGTTCCCGCTCGTCGGTGAACTGGTACGCCGTGTCGGCGTGCGAGGTGAGCACGAGCCCGACCTGGCTGTCCTCCCGTACGCAGTGCGGCAGGTCGACGGCGTCGAGGATCTGCCGGAACGCCGCCATCTCCCGCAGCGACGCCTTGGGCTGCCCGTGCACGTCGGTGACCCCGAAATGCAGTTCGAACGGATGATGCGAGTACGGCGCCTCGTCGAACAGGTCGTCGAAGTCGGTGTTGTTCCAGCCGACCCAGCCGGTCGAGCCGGCCAGCAGTGACGTGTGCAGCAGCTGGCGGTACCAGTGCCCGACGTTGTCGTCGGAGACGAAGTCGCTGGACGCGCCGAACTCCTCCAGCACCACCGGCTTGCCCGCCACGTGCGCCAGTTCGCACGTGTACGCCGCCCGCCAGTGCTGGCGTACCTGGTCGTCGCCCATCGGGTAGACGTGCGGGCCGATCCAGTCCTGCAGCGGACCGAGTTCGGCCAGCCGGAAGCCGCTCTCGACGCCGCTCAGCTCGATCGTCCAGGCGCCGTCGCCGATCGAGACCGGCTGCGTCGCGCCGCCGGCGCGCAACCCGGCGACGAGGAGCTGCGCCCAGGTCGACACGGTCTCGACGGTGCCCCGCCCGCCGTAGAGCGGCATCTCGTTGGACAGCAGCCAGCCGCTGACCGCCGGATGCCCGGCGAACCGGCGGGCGACCTGCTCGGCGAACCACGCCTGGCGGCCGACGAACCACACGTCGCCGTAGAGGTCGCGACCGCCGCGCCAGGCCGGGTCCCAGTTCTCCCCGGACATGTGGCCCACGATCAGGGTCGGGATCGTGCTCAGCCCGTACGCCGTGTGCTGGTCCAGGAAGTCGCCGAAGCGCGCCATGACGTCCTCGTCGAGCCGGTCCGGCGTGGGCATGGCGTCCGGCCAGAAGAAGAAGCTCCGGGTGACGGTGAGCCCGTGGTCGGCGAGGACCTGCAGCTCCTTGGCCACGACCGCCGGGTCGTAACGGGTCCACATGCGGGGTCCGCCGACTCGGGACCAGAAGTTGACGCCGAGCAGCGGCTCACCGGTGAGGACCTGGAGGGGACGGTGCATGGAGGGCTCCCGTGATCGTGGGGATGGGCGTGCCTGCGATCACAGCACTGAACCGTTTAAGTGTCAACACGCTAGCCATCCAGCAGCTTGTTGGGGCGGCTCGGCTTAACCGGTTAGTCACGCTGGTTCGCGGCGATGTCAGACATCTGCGGTATCTTTCGCGACTGACGACAAGGGACGGTCCTGGGGAGAGAAGCGGTCGTGGGCTGGGAATCGGAGGAGGAGCAGCCACTGTGGAGGCTGGCTCCGATGCATCCGTCCTGGGTGCGCTGGCTGCCCTGCGCCGTCGCCAGCCTGCGGGTCGTCCCCGACGACGACGGGCCGCCGCGATTCCCCCGGTCCTGGTACGACCGCGCGGAACTCGGCCTGCCCTGGGACGAGCCGGTGTGGTGCGATCCCGGCCCGGTGGAGGAGTGGTTCGAGCAGTCGCCCGGGCACTCCGAGGACGAGGTCCGCTCCCACTACGACCAGGTCGTCGAAGCGCGTACGCGGCGGATCGAGACGTTCACCGAATGCTGCTCACGGGCGGGCATCCCGGTGCCGCTGACGCTGCGCCAGCTCGTGGACTGCCTCGTCGCCCTCGGCGTGCTCGACGAGCTGACCGGCCCGGGCGGGGAAGCCTGGCTGGTCACCCAGTTCGCGGCCAACCCCCTCGACGTCCTGCCGCTCACCCCGCAGGAGGCCGCCGAGGAAGCCGCCGCGCAGATGCTCGAACGCGGCGTCCTAGCCGGGATCGGGTTACGCCGGCTCGCCGAGGAACAGGCCCCGGACGGCGGCGGCAAGACGGTCTGGCTCACGTTGCGACGGCTGGGCGACGAGATCGGCCTGACGCCGGCCGCGACCCGGCTGGCTTTGGACCTGATCGCCGCCGAGGAGTCGTGGATCGCGGTGGAGTCGGGAGTCGACCTGCTGACGGTCGGGCTCGACGAGGCATTCGTGATCCGGGCCGACCACTCGCGACTGGCCCAGGTCTACGACATGGACGAGCTGATCGCCCCCGAACACATGATCTGACCCGCCTTTTCCACGCTTTTCCGCGCGATCATGAACTTATGGTCGTGCTCGACCGGCGTGTCGTGTCCCGAGCGCCCTGATCAACTCCGCGCGCCCCTGATCGACTCCGCGAGCGCATGATCGACGGCGTGTCCCGTCGGTGACCCAGGAGTGATCCCTTAGCGTGACGACTTGATCACCTTCAGTGTCCATTTGATCCCGTTCAGTGTCCCCGGGGAGAGTCATGCTGGTTCGTCGGCTCGGTGCGGTCGCGCTCGCGTTCATCCTGCTCCCGGCGGTTGCCGCGCACGCGGCAAGAGAGGCTCCGCCGGTCCCGTCGTCGATGGCGGCGCTCGGCGACTCCATCACCCGTGGCCGCAACGCCTGCGGTCCGTTCATCGCCTGTGTCGCGCGGTCGTGGAGCACCGGCTGGTCGGCCGGTGTGCACAGCCACTTCCGGATGATCGAGTCGGAGAACCCGGCGATCGACGGGCACAACCACAACGACGCGGCCGACAAGGCTCGCGCGGCGGACCTGCCCGGTCAGGCGACGACGGCCGTCGGCCAGGGCGTCGACTATGTCACCGTCCTGATCGGAGCCAACGACGCGTGTACGCGTACCGAGGCGGGCATGACGAGCGTGGCCGACTATCGGGCGGCGATCGACCAGGCGCTGGCGGTGCTGCGTACGGGGTTGCCGGAGGCGCGGATCGCCGTCGTCTCCGTTCCGGATCTCTTCCGGCTCTGGCAGGTCGGTCACGTCGACCCCGACGCCGTACGCCTCTGGAACCGCAACCTGACCTGCCAGTCCATGCTGGCGAACGCCACCTCCGCCGACCGGGCCGACGTCGATCGGCGGTCCCGCGTACGCGATCGGGTGATCGGCTACAACGAGCAGCTGGCCGCAGCGTGCGCGGCGTACGGGCCGCTGTGCGACTTCGACGACGACGCCGTGTTCGGCTACCCGTTCACCCTCGACCAGCTGTCCATGCTGGACCGGTTCCACCCGAACGGGGCCGGTCAGGACGCGCTCGGCCTGGTGAGCTACGCGTCGGGCTTCGACTGGTGAATTCATGGGTGTAACTCTTGTGATGGAGGCCACACCGAGGTTACTGTCTGGTAACCCCCGTCCCGACAGGAAAGGCAGGCCCCCGATGCGCGTACCGCGCAAGTTCCTCGCCCTTTTCGCCGGCCTCGTCGCGGCCGTCCTGCTCGCCTCGCCCGCCGCCGCAGACCCCGGCCCGCCGCCCAACTCGATCGCGAGCATGGGCGACTCCATCACCCGTGGGTTCAACGCCTGCGGCTGGTACGTCGACTGCCCGGCGCGGTCCTGGAGCACCGGCAACTATTCATCCGTCAACAGCCAGTACTCCCGGATCCTGGCCAAGAACTCCGCGATCTCCGGGAAGAACTACAACGACGCGAAGTCGGGGGCCAAGGTCGCCGACATGTACGGCCAGGCCGGCACGGCGGTCGGCCAGGGTGTCCAGTACGTCACGATCCTGATCGGCGCGAACGACGCCTGCACCGGCAGCGAGTCGTCGATGACCTCGGTGGCGGCGTTCCGGACGTCGATCGACTCGGCGCTCAACCGGATCAAGGCCGGGCTGCCCGCCGCCAAGGTCGCCGTGATCTCCATCCCGAACGTCTGGCAGCTCTGGAACGTCGGGCACGTCAGCGGCTCCGCCGTGAGCACCTGGAACCTGTTCGGCATCTGCCAGTCGCTGCTGGCCAACCCGACCTCGACCGCGCAGGCCGACGTCGACCGTCGGGCGCGCGTACGCCAGCGGGTCGTCGACTTCAACGCCCAGCTCGCCGACGCGTGCGCGGCGTACGGGACGAACTGCGACTTCGACGACAACGCGGTGTTCAACTACCCGTTCCAGCTGTCCCAGGTCTCCGGCTGGGACTACTTCCACCCGAACACCGCCGGGCAGGCCGTGCTGGCGAGCGTCACGTACGCCGCCGGATTCGGCTGGTGACCGTCTGGTGATCATTCGGTAGCAGGCCGGGGTATGGACTCCGGCCTGCTTGCGGTAGGAATGATCCATGACGAACGTCGTGGACCTGTGCAGCAACCTGATCCGGATCGACTCGACCAACACCGGCGACCTCGACACGAGCGCGGGTGAGCGCAAGGCGGCCGAGTACGTCGCGACCGTGCTGAGCGAGGCCGGGATCGAGCCGACGGTCCTGGAGTCGGCGCCGGGCCGGACGAACCTGGTCGCCCGCATTCCCGGCCGGGACTCCTCGCGCGGTGCGCTGCTGGTCCACGGGCACCTCGACGTCGTGCCGTCCGACCCGGGCGAATGGTCGGTCCACCCGCTCAGCGGCGAGGTCAAGGACGGCTACGTCTGGGGCCGGGGCGCGATCGACATGAAGGACTTCGACGCGATGGTCCTGGCGACGGTCAGCGGCTGGCAGGCGGAGGGCTATGTGCCGCCGCGCGACATCGTGCTGGCGTTCACCGCCGACGAAGAGGCCGGCGGCGACTACGGCGCCCACTTCCTCGTGCAGCGGTATCCCGAGCTGTTCGAGGGCTGCACCGAGGCGATCGGCGAGGTCGGCGGCTATTCCGTGACGGTCGCGCCGGACCTGCGTCTCTACCTGATCCAGACGGCCGAGAAGGGGATCGACTGGCTGCGGCTGCACGCCGCCGGGCGCCCCGGGCACGGCTCCTTCGTCAACGACGACAACGCGGTGACCGCGCTGTGCGAGGCCGTCGCCAAGCTGGGGCGTACGCAGTTCCCGGTCGTGGTGACGCCGACCGTGCGGGCGTTCCTCGATCACGTCTCCGAGGTGCTGGGCGTCGAGCTGGACCCCGACCCGGAGAAGGCGATCGCGAAGCTGGGCCCGATCGCCCGGATCGTCGGCGCGACCATCCGTAACACCGCCAACCCGACACGTCTCGCGGCCGGATACAAGGACAACGTCATCCCCGGCAAGGCCAGCGCGACGATCGACTGCCGTACGCTGCCCGGCTTCGCGGACGAGTTCCAGGAGCAGCTCCGGTCGATCGTCGGCGAGCAGATCGAGATCGAGACGGTGCACCACCAGGAGGCGTTGGAGACGACCTTCGACGGTCCGCTGGTCGACGCGATGGCGGCGGCGCTGCGCGCCGAGGACGCCGGGGCGCGCCCGGTGCCGTACATGCTTTCGGGTGGCACCGACGCCAAGGCGTTCGCGACCCTGGGTATGCGCTGCTTCGGATTCTCCCCGTTGAAGCTGCCCGCTGACCTCGACTTCGCCGCGCTGTTCCACGGCATTGACGAGCGCGTCCCGACGGAGGGACTAGAGTTCGGCGTGAGAGTGCTGGACCGCCTGCTCCGTAGCAGCTGACCGCCGCCGAGAACCCGTTGAGAGTCCGAAGGGGACAAGCCCATGAGCTACACCGACGCCCAGGTCGACGCCGCCCTGGAGGCGGTCATCACCGCGGCGCGTGAACACCTCGCGGCGGTTCGCGCCGCCGGTGGCAAGATCGACGACGACGAGGTCTGGCGCACCTACGTCGCCCTGAACAATTCCTCGGTGGCGTACGACGACGCGTTGCTGGACGTGTTCGGCGAGGTCACGCCGTGGAACGTCGACAGCATCGACGCGGACAAGGCGGACCAGTTCTTCGGCGAGGAGACGGCCGCCGGCGACGACCCGCACCCCCGGGTGATCTCGGTGCGGCAGCGGCGTGACTATCGCGTACCCAGTGTGACCGCTTTGCTGAAGGCGGGCCAGGAGGCGCGGGACACCGCGATGGGCGAGGACTCCGGCGCGGTCGAGTCGGTCAGCGAGGCGCTGGTCGAACTCCTCCAGGCGGGCGACGGCTCACTGTCGGCCCTGGACATTCCGGAGCTGGAGCCGCTGGACGGCCTGGTGGCGGTGGCCGAGGTGGACGAGCCGCTGGACCCGGAGACGTTCGAGGAGAGCGACGGCGCGGGCCCGTTCACTCTGTCGGGTTCTGACCGGCTCATCGGCCGGATGGACGAGCACCTGCACGCCGAGGACGACGACCACGACCACGAGCACTGAGGTTGGAGTCACCGTCTGTCACTGCCGTCTGAACGGACGGCAGTGACGCGACGCGCCCGGAGCGAATATCGTTCACCTCATGCAGCAGCGTCCGCTCGGCCGCAGCGGGCTGTCGGTCTCCCGGCTGGCCCTCGGCACGATGACTTGGGGTCACGACACCGACCCCGATGACGCCGGCGCGCAGCTGAAGTCCTTTGTGGACGCCGGAGGAACCCTGGTCGACACGGCCGACGTGTACGCCGACGGCGAGGCCGAGGCGGTCCTGGGCACCCTCTTGGACGCGATGGTGCCCCGGGACGAGCTGCTGATCGTGGGCAAGGCGGGCGTACGCTCGCACGGCGCCCGCCGCCGGGACAGTTCCCGCGGCCACCTGCTGCGCAGCCTCGACGTGACCCTGCGCCGGCTCGGCACCGACTACCTGGACATCTGGCAGGTGCACGGTTACGACCCGGCGACCCCGTTCGAGGAGACGATGGCGGCGGTCGACCACGCCGTGTCGACCGGCAAGGTCCGGTACGCCGGGGTGGCCAACTTCGCGGGCTGGCAGATCGCCCGGGCGGCGACGTGGCAGCAGGCCTGGCCGCAGCGCGCGCCGATCGTGGCGGCCGGGTTCGAGTACTCCTTGCTCGAGCGCAGCGCCGAACGGGAGGCGCTGGCGGCCTGCGAGGCGCTCGGCGTCGGCGTGATGCCTTGGTCGCCGTTGGGCCGAGGCGTGCTGACCGGCAAGTACCGCAATGGGCGGCCGGCCGACTCCCGGGCTGCTTCGGCGCAATATGAGCAGTTCGTGCTCGCCTACCTGGATCCGCGGTGCTCGGCGGTGGTCGAGGCGGTGCTCACCGCCGCCCACGGCCTCGGGGTGTCACCCGCTCAGGTGGCGCTGGCCTGGCTGCGGGATCGGCCCGGCGTGACCGCTCCGGTGCTGGGCGCGCGTACGGCGGATCAGCTGGGCGAAGCGCTGCGCTGCGAGGAGCTGGAGCTGCCGCCACAGATCAGCCGGGCGCTCGACGACGTCTCGGCGATCGAACCGGCTTGAGGTACTTGTCGCTTTCGCCCAGCAGGCGCAGGATCGGGCTATGGACTACGAATACGCACCGCTGCGGTTGCCACCGGATGTCGACAGGATGACCGCCGCGGTGCGGCTGACGTTGCAGGCGGAGTACAACGGCTGGGAGCTGGACCGGCTTCAGCTGCTCAAAGACGGCACGCGCCGGGTCGTGCTGCGCCGGCCGACCATCGGCGGCCTGATGCCCGGCCTGTCCACCTGACATCCGAACAACCGGCTGTCGACCTGACATCCGAACAACCGGGCGTCCGCCCGACAAGACGCGCCGGGTGGCTTCGCCCTGAGGCTACTCACCAGTAGCATGTCGGCATGAAGCTTGGACTCAGCCTCGGCTACCAGACCGCGTGGTCCACCCCGGCGGATCACCTCGCCCTCGCCCAGGAGGCCGACCGGCTCGGCTACGCCGTCGTGTGGGCGGCGGAGGCGTACGGCTCGGACTCGCCCAGCATGCTGGCCTGGATCGCGGGGCAGACCGAGCGGATCGACGTCGGCACCGCCGTCATGCAGATCCCGGCGCGTACGCCGGCCGCGACCGCGATGACCGCCGCGACCATCGACGCGTTGAGCCGCGGCCGATTCCGGCTGGGCCTGGGCGTCTCCGGCCCGCAGGTCTCCGAGGGCTGGCACGGCGTCCGCTACGGCAAGCCGCTGGCGCGTACGCGTGAGTTCGTCGACATCGTGAAGCTGGCGCTCGGCCGGAAGACCGTCGAGTACCACGGCGCGCACTATGAGCTCCCCCTGCCGGACGGCCCCGGCAAGGCGTTGAAGCTCAGTTTCCACCCGCCGCGCGACCACGTGCCGATCTACCTCGCCGCGATCGGCCCCAAGAACCTCGAACTCGCGGGCGAGATCGCCGACGGCTGGCTGGCCATCTTCCTCGCCCCCGAGTACGCCGAGGAGCAGCTGGCCTCCATCGCCAAGGGCCGGGCGAAGGTGGGCAAGACGCTGGACGGCTTCGACGTCGTGCCCAGCGTCCCGGTGGTGGTCGGCGACGACGACTCGCCTGAGGGCCTGGCCAACTGCGCCGAGCTGATCCGTTGGTACGCCGCCCTTTACGTCGGCGGCATGGGCAGCCGCGAGCAGAACTTCTACAACCAGCTCGCGACCCGGATGGGCTACGGCGAGGCCGCGGCCGAGGTCCAGGACCTGTATCTGGCCAAGCGCCATCGTGATGCGGCGGCGGCGATCCCGTTCGAATTCATCGACCGGACCAGTTTGATCGGTCCGAAGGAGAGGATCGCCGCCCGGCTGCGTGACTACGCCGCCGCCGGGGTGACTACGCTCTCGGTGTCGCTCTTCGCCGCGGACGCGGAATCCGGGATGGCGACACTGCGTACCCTCGCAGAGGCGTTGGAGCTTTCGGGAGTGGGAGAGTAGATGTCGGAGATCGAGGTCTGGCAGTCGGTGGTGCTCGGCGTCGTGGAGGGGATCACCGAATTCCTTCCGGTGTCGTCGACCGGTCACCTGACCATCACCGAGCAACTGCTGGGGCTCGACATCAAGGACGAGGCGGTGACCGCGTACACCGCGGTCATCCAGATCGGCGCGATCTTCGCCGCCATCATCTACTTCTTCAAGGACATCGCCCGGCTGATCAAGGCCTGGGTGGCGGGGCTGTTCTCGTCGTCGGCCCGGCAGGAGCCCGACTGGCGGTTCGCCTGGTACGTCATCGTGGGGTCGATCCCGGTGGGGATCGTCGGTTTCCTCGCCCAGGATCTGATCAAGGGCGGCCTGCGCAGCCTCTGGGTCGTCGCGGCCGCCCTGATCCTGTGGAGCATCCCGATGGCGTTCGCCGAGCACGCGGCCACGCAGGTCAAGGGTGAGCAGGGCCTGACGATGAAGGACTCGATCATCATCGGGTTCACGCAGTGCCTGTCGCTGATCCCCGGCGTCTCCCGGTCCGGTGCGACGATCACCGCCGGTCTGCTGCGTGACCTCGATCGGGTGACGGCGACCCGGCTGTCGTTCCTGCTCGGCATCCCGGCCCTGACCGCCGCCGGCCTCTACGAGCTCAAGGACGCGATCTCCGGCCCGTCGGTGTCCACCGTCGCGTTGGTGGTCGGCACGCTGGTGAGCTTCGTGGTGGCGTACGCGGCGATCGCGTGGTTGCTCAAGTACGTCGCCCACCACTCGATCATGGTGTTCGTCTGGTACCGCGTCGCGCTCGGATTCGGCATCATGGCGTTGCTCATCACCGGGGCGATCACGGCGTACTGAGAAAAACTAGACTTCTGCCGTGACCATCGTTCTGCTGCTGAGGCACGGGCGTACGACGGCGAACGCCGACGGCGTCCTGGCCGGCGACCTGCCCGTGGAGCTGGACGAGCGGGGCCGTCAGCAGGCCGAGGCGGTCGGGCGGCGGCTCGCGGGGCTGCCGCTGGCGGCCGTCGTGACCAGCCCGCTCAAACGCTGCCGCCAGACGCTCGAACTCGCGCTGCCCGGCGTCGCCCCGGTCGTCGAGGCCGGGCTGACCGAGTGCGGCTACGGCGCCTGGGTCGGCCGCAAACTGTCGGAGCTGGCCAAGGACCCCTTGTGGGCCACGGTCCAGCAGCATCCGGCGGCGGTGACCTTCCCCGGCGGCGAGTCGATGGCGGCGATGGCGACCCGGGCCGTGGCCGCGGTACGCAGCTGGGACGCCCGCGTCGAGGCGGAGCACGGCGCGGAGGCGGTCTGGGTCGCGTCCAGCCACGGCGATGTCATCAAGGCGATCGTCGCCGACGCGCTCGGCCTGCATCTGGACCTGTTCCAGCGGATCTCGGTGGACCCCGGGTCGATCACCGCGATCCGCTACACCCCGAGCCGGCCGTTCGTGCTGCGGCTGTCGGACACCGGTGGGGATCTTCAGGGTCTGGTACCGGCTAAGCGTCCGGCCGCCGGCGAAGTCCCGGCCGGGGACGCCTCGGTCGGCGGCGGCGCCTGAGCGCTTTTCGCTGTCGGCGGACAGCCGGACGATCCGCGCCGCCGCAGACGTTCCTCGATGCATGGATGCTGACAACCGTGAGACGGACGCGCTGGACGCGTACTCCCGGATCGTGACCACGGTGGCGGCCACCGTCCTACCCAGCGTCGCCAGCCTCACCGTGCGCACGCCCCGGGGCGAAGGCGCCGGGTCGGCCGTCCTGTTCACCGCCGACGGATTCCTGCTGACCAGCGCGCACGTGGTCGCGGGCGCGCAGGCGGGCACGGCCGAGTTCGGCGACGGCGAGGAGACCCGGTTCGACGTGGTCGGCGCGGACCCGCTCGCCGACCTGGCCGTGGTCCGGGTCGGCAGCACCGCCTCGCCGCCGGCCACGCTCGGCGACGCGAACGAGCTGCGCGTCGGCCAGCTGGTGGTCGCCGTCGGCAATCCGCTCGGCCTGGCCGGTTCGGTCACGGCCGGGGTGGTCAGCGCGCTCGGCCGGTCGCTGCCCGTCTACGACGGGCGCCGCAACCGGCTCATCGACGACGTGATCCAGACCGACGCCGCGCTCAACCCCGGCAACTCCGGGGGCGCGCTCGCCGACGCGCGCGGGCGGGTCGTGGGCGTCAACACGGCGGTCGCGGGGATCGGCGTCGGCCTCGCCGTGCCGATCAACGGCAACACCCGCCAGATCATCGCCGATCTCGTCAGCCATGGAAAGGTACGCCGAGCGTGGCTGGGCGTAGCCGGTGTGCCGGTTCCGCTGCCTCCGCCGATCGCCGAGCGCCTGGGTCAGCGCCGGGGACTGCGGGTGGTCGAGGTCGTGCCGGGCAGCCCGGCCGGGGTCGCCGGGATCTACCTCGGCGACATCCTCGTCACCGCGGGCGGCAGACCGGTGCAGGGCGTCCAGGACGTCCAGCGGCTCATGCTCGGTCCGGCGATCGGCCAGCGCCTGTCGCTGACCGTGCTGCGCCGGGGCGCCTTCGTCGACGTCGTCGCGGTCCCGACCGAGCTCAGCTGACGGTCACCTCGTCGCCGACCCGCAGGACACCGCCGGTGAGCGGGATGAGGCGTACGCCGAACCAGGTCTTGCCGTCCCGTTTGCGGAACCGCGACAGGGTACGGATGGGCTCCTTGCCCGTCCGGTAGGTGGCCGCGTCGATCGTGGTGAGCACGCAGCGGTCGCAGATCTCGGCGAACCGGAAGTCCACCGTCCCGACCCGTACGCGCTGCCAGTCGTCTTCGGCGAACGGTTCGGCCGGTGCGCCGGGGGAATCGTCGACGACGAGGTTCGGCCGGAATCGGCTGATCGGCAGCGGCTCGGGCACCTCCTCGCCCCGTTCGACCGCGCCTTCGGCGATCCAGTCGTTGAGCCGGCGCATCGAGGCGGTGGTGGCGACGAGCAGCGGACCGGCGTCGGAGAGGTTGAGCGGGTCGCCCGGCAATCCGCCGTGGTCTTCGGCGACCGGGCGGCGGTGCGGGTCGTCGAGCCAGCCCAGCCGCAGCGATCGTCCGAACTGGACGGACAGCCAGTCGTGCGCCTCGGGCGGCGCGAGGCGGATCTGGGCCAGCCGCGACATCGTGGTCGGGACGAGGTCGCCGTCGGCCGGCTCGGCGACGGCGAGCCGGCTGCCGTCCAATCCGGTCAGCGTCAACGATCCGGCAGCCGGGACCGCTGTCACGCCGAGCATGCGGTGCTCGTCGCGGGCGGTGAGATACGTGCCGTCCGGGTTGAGCACGAGCCAGCGCCGGTCGTGCCGCAGCCCCCACGGCTCGACCGCGGCCTCGTCGACGGCCACGCCGCCCAGGGACTTCACCGGATAGAGGTGGATGCTCGCCAGCCGCATGATCACGAGGATAGGGCGTCGAACAACTGCGTGAACACCAGCATTTCGACCGGTTCGGCGGCGTCGGGGCGCTGATCCGGGTCGCGGGCCCGGTCGGCGTACCGGCTTAGGACGGTGCGCAGGTCTTCGACCAGCTGCCGGGTCTCGTCCGGCGTCGCGTACACGATGGTCTGCGAACCGCCCAGGGCCTCCTGCCATTCGGCGGGCAGCGAGTGGCGGCGGGCCTGGACGGCGCGGACGCGGGTGAGCCAGTGGTCGAGCATGACGTCGGCGAGCGCGCCCGCGGCCTCCCCGTCGGCGTCGGAGAACCGGATGTCGGCCTGTTTGATCCGCCACGGTCGGCGGCGGCCCGGACCGGTGTCGATCTCCTCGACGAACCCGTAGCGGCCGAGAGTGCGCAGATGGAAGGCGCAGTTGGTGGGGGAGATCCCGATCAGCTCGCTCGCCTCGGTCGCGGTGAGGCTGGGGTGGATGTTGAGCACCTCCAGCAGGGCGAGGCGGGTCGGATGGGCGAGCGCGCGCATCGTCCGGGCGTCCATGTCGGAAAGTCTACCCTTTCGAGCGTAGTGTTTCGAGCGTACTCTTTCGAACATGGATATCGATGTAGAGCTTCGTGAGCTGACCCCCGCCGACGCCGAGCAGTTCCACGCCTTCGCGGCCCATCCGCTTGTCCAGCCGACCATCAACGCCACCCAGGTGCCGACGGTGGCGGAGGTCCGCACCTTCCTGACCCAACTCGCCGCGAACAACGACGGAGTTCGCCGCGAGCGCGCCATCGTCGTCGACGGCAAGGTGATCGGCTCCATCGGTCTGACGCTCGAAGGTTCGTCGGCCGAACTCGGCTACGTCGTCCGCCCGGACTACTGGGGCCGGGGAGTGGCGACCCAGGCGGCGCTCCTGATGGTGCGCCTCGGATTCGACGAGCTCGGCCTGACCCGGATCTACGCCGTGTTCTCCATGGACAACCCCGCGTCCGTGCGGGTGGTGGAGAAAGCGGGGCTACGCCAGGTCGACGCCAAGACCTGGGAGATCGTCAGATCGGCGGCCAGGGGATGACCCGGCGGTCCGGGTCAGGCTGCGGGAAGACGCCCAGCGTCGTCAGCGCCCCGATCCGGTCGGCCAGCGCCGAGATCTCCGTGACGGTCAGGTGATCGTCGAGCAGCCCATCGAGGCTCAGGCCCTTCAGGTCGGCCCGGAGGTCGTCGGGGATCTCGCGCCCGGCGAACCCCCACAACACGGTGCGCAGCTTCGGCTCGCTGTGGAAGCAGATCCCGTGGTCCACGCCGTACACCCGGTCGCCGGCAGCGAGCACGTGGCCGCCCTTGCGATCGGCGTTGTTGACGACCGCGTCGAACAACGCCATCCGCGCCAAAGCCGGCAGATCCGCGTGCGCCAACAGGAACGCGTCGCCGTCCTCGTCCCGGGCGCTCGCGATCGGGAACCAGCCCTCGGGCAGGGCGTACGCGGGGATGAAACCGACCGGCGGCTCGTCGAGCTCGTCGATCCACAGCTGGCACATGCCGGGGCCGAGCGGCCCGTCACGCAGCACCGTCGGGGGCACGACGTTCCAGCCGAGCGCCTCGCTCACCAGGTACGCGGCCACTTCGCGACCGGCGAGCGTACCGTCCGGGAAGTCCCAGAGCGGGGCCTCGCCGCGTACCGGCTTGTAAACCGCGCGCGCCTCGGTGCCCTCATGAACGAGGATCACGCGGAGCGTGGTGTTGGAGGCGTCGACCAGGCGGCCCTCGATCTCCATCTCACCGTCGGCGAGAAGGCTCAGGTCACCTGCGGTGGTAGCCATTGTTCCGGGGGCAGAGATGGCCGGCGGGGTCAAGTGGCTGGCCGCACAGCGGGCACGGCGGGCGGCCGGCGGCCAGCACCCGCTTCGCGCGGTCCACGAAGTCCCGTACGCCTTGCGGCGTCAGGCGAACCCGCAGCCGGTCGAGATGGTCGGGGATCTCGGCGACCTCGTCCTCGGGGGAGTCGGTCTCGGCGTCGGCGTCGAACTCGGCCTCCTCGACGGCGATCGCCTCGATGATGACCGAACTCTCCTCGACGTCGTACGCCAGACCGAGCGTGCCGACCCGGAACTCCTCCTCGACCGGGGAGTCCAGCGGCTCGTTGTCGACCATCGCCGACGAGTCGGGCAGCTTGAGCCCGAATCGGCTGTGTGCCTCGGCGAGCAGCTCCTCGAGCTTCTCGGCGAGCAACGACACCTGCACCTTTTCCAGCGCGACACTGACCACCCGGCCCCCGCCGCGCGCCTGCAGATAGAAAGTCCGCTCCCCGGGCGGACCCACGGTGCCGGCCACGAACCGCTCGGGCGGGTCGAACGCGAACACCTGATGAGTCATGCTCCGACCTTAGCCTCCCGAATTCCCAACCGTGCACCCGGCGCGCTTGTTCCCGACGCACCCAGGTGGGGCCTCTCCGGAGGCCGGTTAGGCTGGCGGGATGGAATCGTGGTCCGCTCCCGAGGTCCCCCGCCTGCCCGGCGCGGGCCAGCCGCTGTATCTGTTCGATTCGGCCCGCCGCGACAAGTTCCCGAGTCAGCCGAACGGCCGCGCCGGGCTCTATGTCTGCGGCATCACGCCGTACGACGCGACGCACCTCGGGCATGCCGCCACGATGATCACCTTCGACCTGGTGAACCGCCTCTGGCGCGACGCCGGGCACGAGGTCGTCTACGTCCAGAACGTCACCGACATCGACGATCCGTTGCTGGAGCGGGCCGCCCGCGACCACGAGGACTGGGTCGTGCTGGCGATGCGGGAGACGGCGCTGTTCCGCGAGGACATGGAAGCGCTGCGGATCATCCCGCCGGAGCACTACGTCGGCGCGGTCGAGTCCATCCCGGTCATCGCCGAGCGCGTACAGGAACTGCTTGAGCGCGGAGTGGCGTACCGGCTCGAGGACGGCACCGGCGACGTCTACTTCGACATCAGCGCCGCGCCCCGATTCGGCTACGAGTCCAACCTGTCGCGTGAGCAGATGCTCGTCTTCTTCGCCGAGCGCGGCGGCGATCCGGAGCGCGCGGGCAAGCGCGACGCCCTCGACCCGTTGTTGTGGCGCGGCGTACGCCCCGACGAGCCGTCGTGGCCGGGTGGCGTGCTGGGCCCGGGCCGGCCCGGCTGGCACATCGAATGCGCCGTCATCGCGATGACCCTGATCGGTGACACCATCGAGGTCCAGGGCGGCGGAAACGACCTGCTGTTCCCGCATCACGAGTGCTCGGCCGCGCACGCCGAGGTGCTCTCCGGAGCCGAGCCGTTCGCCCAGCACTACGTGCACGCCGGGATGATCGGGCTGCACGGCGAGAAGATGAGCAAGTCCCGGGGCAACCTGGTGTTCGTGTCCCGCCTGCGCGCCGACCACATCGACTCGAACGCGGTGCGGCTCGCGCTGGTCGCCGACCACTACCGCGCCGACCGCCAGTGGACCGACGACCTGCTCAAGGCGGCGGAACAGCGCCTGGCCCGCTGGCGTGCGGCCGCGTCGGCGCCGTCCGGCCCGTCGGGCGCCGCTCTGCTGGCAGGCGTACGCGCGGCGCTGACCGACGACCTGGACACCCCGAAGGCGCTGGCGCTGATCGACGAATGGGTCGACGGGGCACTGAGCGGCGAGGGTAGCGATCCGGACGCGCCGGAGCTGATGTCGTCGACCGTCGACGCCCTCCTAGGCGTCTACCTATAAACCCTCCCTCCCTCCCTCCCTCCCTCCCTCCCTCCCCCCTCCGCCCGCCACCCTTTCCGCGCGATCATGAACTTATGGTCGTGATCGACCGGCGTGGCGTGTCCGCGCGACCATGATCGATCCCGTCGGCCAATGATCAACGGGGCTGACCGCGGTTGCCGCTGCCTTCTACGCTCCCGCCATGGATTCGACAGCGGGGGAATCGACAGCGGGGGATTCGACAGCGGGGGAGCCGGTGAAGGCCGGTCGCGGCGGAGGAACGGCGATAGTGGTGGCGGTCGTGGCCGCCGTGCTCGCCGCGGTGGCGGCGTACGCGTGGCTCGGGCGCGACGCCCAGCCCGCGGCGGTGCCGTCACCGACGTCTGGTCCGCAGATCGGCTGCGAATGGACCGGGCAGCCGACCGGCGCCACGCGTACGCCTGCCGCACCTCCACCGGCGAGTGCGGGCGCGGCCGGCATCGCCACGATCCGGATGACCACGAATCGGGGCGACATCGAGATCCAGGCCGACCGCAGTCAAGCCGGCTGCGTGATCGCTGGGATCGCCCACCTCGCCGGGTCGGGCTACTACACCGAGGTCGCGTGCCATCGGCTGCTCGCTGAAGGCTTCTATTTCGTGCAGTGCGGTGATCCGTCCGGAGTCGGTGGCGGCGGCCCGGGTTACCAGTACGCCGTGCGGACGTCGCCGAGCCCGGCCGCCTCGGGCTGTGCCCTCCCGTCGGGCTTCCCGACCGCACTGCCCACCGATATTCCGACGGAGCTGCTCCCGTCGGGTGTGGTGCCCACGCGGTACGGCGGCATCATCATCGCGCCGATGCCGTCCGGAAAGCTGCCGCCGGGACTGCTGCCGTCCGGTCTGATTCCGCCCGGCGAGCTGCCGTCGGGACTGCTCCCGGAGTTCGGCGACGGGCGCTGTGTCGAGCTACGCCATTTCGCACGAGGAGCAGTGGTCGCCGCGGTGACTCCCGACAACCAGTGGGGCGGCCAGTTCTTCCTGGTCTACCGCGACAGCGATATCGTCTCGGACGTGCCTGAGTTCGGGCGGGTCACGAAGGGCCTGGAGATCCTCGACGCCGTGGCGGCGGGGGGAGCGGACGCCCAGGACAAGCCGCGTACGCCCCTGGTCATCCAGGCTATCGCCGTGACCTGAGCCACAGCTGTCCCATATGTCGGGATAGCTGTCTTGACTTGTGGGACGACGGGCATAGCGTCGGATCATGAGCTCAGCCCCCCGCCCCGACTGCACTCCCGGCGGCTCACGCAAGCGTTCCCCGGCTTGGTCCATGCTGGCCTTAGGCATGGCGGCGCAAGGCGCCAGCTGTGTCTTCATGTACGGGCTGCCGGTGCTCGTGCCGGTCCTCCGGGGGCACGGGCTCAGTCTCGGCGAGGCCGGGCTCATCGTCGGGGCGCCCAGCGCGGGCATGCTGTTCACGCTGGTGGCCTGGGGCTGGATCGCCGACCGGTTCGGCGAGCGGATCACCATGTCGCTGGGGCAGGGGCTGGCCGGCGTCGTCCTGGCGATCGCCGCGCTGACCCACCCGTCGATCCCCGTCACCGGGGTGCTGCTGGGCCTGGCCGGGGCGCTCGGTTCGTCGGCCAACTCGGCCAGCGGCAAAGTGGTCCTGGGCTGGTTCCCGCCCGAGCGCCGGGGTGTGGCGATGGCGTTCCGGCAGGCCGCGCAGCCGCTCGGCATCGCGGTCGCGGCGCTGGCGCTGCCGCCGGTAGCCGCCGCGCACGGCCTGCCGGGGGCATTGGGCGTACTGGCAGCGGTGTGCCTGGTGACCTCGGTGGTAGTGGCGATCTTCGTCGTCGACCCGCCTCGCGGTGCGGCGGCGGGCCCGGCCGATGGGCGCAACCCGTACCGGCTGCCGGATCTGTGGCGCATCCACGGCGCCGCCATGCTGCTCGTCGTGCCGCAGTTCACCACCGCGGCGTTCACCTACGACTATCTCGTCGCCGAGCGCGGCTGGGACGCCGCGGTCGCCGGTCAGCTACTGGCGGGCGTACAGATCTTCGGGGCACTGTGCCGGGTCGCGTGTGGACGATGGTCGGACGCCGTCGGCAGCCGGCTGCGCCCGATGCGCCAGCTGGCGGTGGTCAACGGACTGGTCGGGCTGCAGGCGGCGGTCGCCATCAAACTGGACGCGGGGATCAGTCCCGGCCTGCTGATCAGCGCGCTCGTCCTGGCCATGGCGGGCAACGGCTTCGCCTTCACCGCCGTCGCCGAACTGGCCGGGTCGGCGTGGGCCGGGCGGGCGCTCGGCGTACACAACATGGTGCAGAACATCGTCGGTGCGCTCACGCCCGGCCTGATCGGCGCGCTCATCGCAGGCAACGGCTACGCCGTGGGCATCGGCCTCGCCGCGCTGTTCGCGGTGCTGTCCGTGCCGATCACCCCGGCCGACCGGCGTCCGGTCGCCGAGCCCGCCGCCGCCTGACTACCAGACGGGTACGCCGGCGGCCATGTTCTTGCCGGTGGCGTCCTCGCCGGTGGGGTAGCCGCCAGCCGGTTCGCGGGCCTGGTCGAGCTGCTCGTCGGCGGTTTTGATCTGGCCCGGGATCGGCTCGGGGAGCGTCTCCGATCGCGGCAGCCGCACGGTGAGCAGCCCGTGGTCCATCGTCGCGTCCACGTGGTCCGGGTCCACGTCGCCGGGCAATCTCACCCGGTGGTCGAGGGCGGCCGGCGTGGTGTCGTCCTCGGACGCCACGACGATGCGCAGTTCACGGTCGGCCACCTCGACGGCGACTTCCTCCGGCGCGACCCCGGGCAGGGCGGCCACCACCTCCCAGCCGCGCTCGGTCGGGCGTACCTCCACGGTCTCGTTCGTCATCGTTCCCACCTCCTTCAGGGCCCTGTACCCGGCGGGCGGGAAGCCGTAACTCAGCCCAGGACCAGGCCGGGATCGTCGTCGGGCTCCGGGCGGGGCGCCGGGATCTGGTAGTCCTCGGTCAGCGTCGTCATCGGTCCGGGCCAGGTCGACTGGGCGACCTCGATCGGGCGGTGCTTGTCGTCGTACGCGATGTGCAGCAGGTGCAGCACCGGCGTATCGGGCCGCATCGCCAGCAGCTCCGACTCGTCCCGGGTGGGCAGCCGCGCGCTGAGCACGTCGGTGGCGGTGGCGTACCGCCGCCCGGTGACCTCCTCGACCTCCTGGTAGAGGGGACGGCCGAAGGCCTCCGCGCGCTCGATCCCGGAGCCGTCGACATCGGACGGCAGGAACCAGGACGCGCCGACCTCGACGGTCACCTGCGACACCGTGGTGTCCAGCGTACGGACGAGATAACGGCGTACCACCAGGATCGTGCCGTCGGGGACCCCGAACGCGTCGGTGACCTCGGCCGGCGCGGCCTCGCGGCCGACCGACACGAGTTGCTGGCGGTACCGCGCGGCCAGGTCGGCGTGGTAGCCGCGGTGCGCGCCGTAGCGGCCGCGCGCGAGGCGGTTGAGCCGGCGGCGCGTGCCCCGGACGTAGGTGCCGGAGCCGGGCTTGGTGATGAGCAGCCCTTCGACACGCAGCTGGTCGACGGTGCGCTGGATGGTCTGCTTCGCCACGCCGAACATCGTCGCCATGGCGGGGATGCTGGGCAGCCGTTCGCCGGCGGCCCAGTCACCGCGGCGGATGCGGGCGCGCAACGTGTCGGCGATCTGCCGATGCGGGTACTCGGCGACGCCCGGATTGATTCCGGAAGTGCTCACCTCTGTCACAACCGGATTGTGCCGCACGAATGTCCGAATACCTAGATTCCTAGGATTCTTTAGGCGTGGCGTTCTAAAGCACGCAATTCGCCCAACGGCGAGCACGCACTTTAGAACGGATGTTCAGAACAGTCCGGCGGTGGGGCCGGCCGGGCCCGAGTTGCCGCCGCCGCGGCGACGCAGATACTTCTCGAACTCGCTGGCGATCTCGTCACCCGACAGCGGCTGCAGGCCGGCGTCGCCGGCGCGTTCCTCCAGCTCCCGCAGGTATTCGCCCAGCTCGGCGTCCTGCTCACCGGCGGCGCGCACCTTGTCCTCCCACTCGGCTGCCTCCTCGGCGAGGTCGCCGACCGGCACCGGCAGGTCGAGCACCTCCTCGATGCGGTGCAGCAGCGCGAGGGTCGCCTTGGGGCAGGGCGGATTGTTGGCGTAGTGGGGGACGTGCACCCAGAACGACAGCGACTCCAGCTCAGCCGTCTGCGCGGCGTCGTGCATCACCCCGACGATGCCCGTCGGGCCCTCGTACCGGGTGGGCAGCAGGTTGTAGCGCTCCATGGCCTCGGCGTTGGGCGAGCTCCCGCTGATCGGCAGGGGCCGGCTGTAGGGCACGTCGGCCAGCAGCGCGCCGAGCAGCACGATCCGGCTGACCTCCAGGCTGTGGCACAGCTCCAGCACGTCGGCGCAGAAGCCGCGCCAGCGCATGTTGGGTTCGATCCCGCGGATCAGGACGACGTCGCGGTCGGCCCCGGGCGGGCTGGCCACGAGGAATCGGGTGGTCGGCCACTCGATGCGCCGGGTGTCGCCGTCGATCAGGCTGATGTGCGGCCGGGTGACCTGGAAGTCGTAGTAGTCCTCGGGGTCGATCGCCGCCACCTCCTTGGCGTCCCAGACCTGTTCGAGGTGGTCGAGGGCGCTGCTGGCCGCGTCGGCCGCGTCGTTCCACCCCTCGAAGGCGGCCAGTGCCACCGGGTTGCGCAGGGTCGGCAGTCCGTCGAACTCGCTCACACCTACACCCTAGTCCGCGGGACCGACGCGGCACCCTGTCGTGATCGTGTCGCGGGCTGCTCGCTCTGTGGGAGCGTCCTGTGCCGTGCTCGGAGTCGTCTGGACGGTTGGCTAGGCTTGCCGGGTGACCAACGCCTTCCTTGCTGCTCTGCGTGATCGGATTCTCATCGCCGACGGTGCGATGGGGACCATGCTGCAGGCGGCCAACCCGACGCTGGACGACTTCTCCGGGTTCGAGGGCTGCAACGAGGTGCTCAACGTGACCCGGCCTGACATCGTCCGGTCGGTGCACGAGGCGTACTTCGCGGCGGGCTCGGACTGCGTCGAGACGAACACGTTCGGGGCGAACTTCGCGGCGTTGGGCGAGTACGGGATCAGCGAGCGGATCTACGAGTACTCGCTGACCGGGGCGCAGATCGCCAAGGAGGTGGCGCACGGGTTCAGCACCCCCGGCCGCCCCCGCTTCGTGATCGGCTCCGTCGGACCGGGCACGAAGCTGCCCACCCTCGGCCACGTGCCGTACGCGACGCTGCGGGACGCGTACCAGGAGAATGTGCGCGGACTGGTGGACGGCGGCGCGGACGCGATCCTCGTGGAGACGTGCCAGGACCTGTTGCAGACGAAGGCCGCGGTGATCGGCGCGAAGCGGGCGATCGCCGCGAGCGGGCGTGCGGTCGCGCTGGTCTGTCAGGTGACGGTCGAGACGACCGGGACCATGCTGCTGGGCAGTGAGATCGGCGCGGCGTTGACCGCGTTGGAGCCGCTGGGCATCGATCTGATCGGCCTGAACTGCGCGACGGGCCCGGCTGAGATGACCGAGCACCTGCGGTACCTGGCGCAGCACTCGCGGGTGCCGCTGTCGGTGATGCCGAACGCGGGACTGCCCGAGCTGACCGCGGACGGCGCTCGCTATCCGCTGACCCCGGCGGAGCTGACCGAGGCGCTGGGCCGGTTCGTCAACGACTACGGCGCGCGGCTGATCGGCGGCTGCTGCGGCACGACCCCGGAGCACCTGGCGGCGGTCGTGGACGAGCTGCACGGCACGGCGCCGGCCGAGCGCGGCCAGCAGCCGGAGGGCGGCCTGGCCAGCCTCTACCACCACGTGCCGTTCCAGCAGGACGCGAGCGTGCTGATGGTGGGGGAGCGGACGAACGCGAACGGCTCCAAGGCGTTCCGTGAGGCGATGCTCGCCGGTGACTACAACGCGTGCATCGAGATCGCGCGGCAGCAGGCCCGCGACGGGTCGCACCTGCTCGACCTGTGCGTCGACTATGTCGGCCGCGACGGCGCGGTGGACATGCGGGAGCTGGCGGGCCGGTTCGCCACCGCGTCGACGCTGCCGATCATGCTGGACTCGACCGAGCCGGCGGTGCTCGAGGCGGGTCTGGAGATGCTGGGCGGCCGCTCGATCATCAACTCGGTGAACTTCGAGGACGGCGACGGCCCGACCTCCCGCTACGCCCGGGTCATGCCGGTGGTCCGGGAGCACGGCGCCGCCGTGGTCGCGCTGACCATCGACGAGGAGGGCCAGGCGCGTACGCGGGACTGGAAGGTCCGGATCGCGGCGCGGCTCATCGACGACCTGACCGGCCAGTGGGGACTGCGCCGTGAGGACATCTTCATCGACGCGCTCACCTTCCCGATCGCGACCGGTCAGGAGGAGACCCGCCGCGACGGCATCGAGACGATCGAGGCGATCAAGGAAATCGCGGCCCGGTATCCCGGGGTGAACTTCACGCTGGGCATCTCGAACGTGTCGTTCGGTCTCAACCCGGCGGCCCGTCAGGTGCTGAACTCGGTGTTCCTCAACGAATGCCAGCAGGCCGGGTTGACCAGCGCGATCGTGCACGCGTCGAAGATCCTGCCGATCGCCCGCATCCCGGAGGAGCAGCTCCAGGTCGCGCTGGACCTGGTCTACGACCGCCGCCGCTTCGCCGCCGACGGTTCGGTGGAGTACGACCCGCTCCAGCGCTACATCGACCTGTTCGAGGGAGTGGACGCCGCCTCGGCCCGCGCGACCCGCGCGGAGGAGCTGGCGGCGCTGCCGCTGGAGGAGCGCCTGCAGCGCCGGATCGTCGACGGCGAGCGCAACGGTCTGGAAGCCGACCTCGACGCCGCGCTGGCGAACAAGTCCGCATTGGACATCGTCAACGAGATCCTGCTCGAAGGCATGAAGACCGTCGGCGACCTGTTCGGCTCCGGCCAGATGCAGCTGCCGTTCGTGTTGCAGTCGGCCGAGGTCATGAAGAACGCCGTGGCGTACCTGGAACCGCACATGGAGAAGTCGGACTCGTCCGGCAAGGGCACGATCGTGCTCGCGACCGTGCGCGGCGACGTCCACGACATCGGCAAGAACCTCGTCGACATCATCTTGTCCAACAACGGCTACACGGTCGTCAACCTCGGCATCAAGCAGCCGATCAACGCGATCCTCGACGCCGCCGAGCAGCACGGCGCCGACGTCATCGGCATGTCCGGGCTGCTGGTCAAGAGCACGGTCATCATGAAGGAGAACCTCGCCGAGATGCTCGCCCGCGGCCTGCACAGCCGTTGGCCGGTCATGCTCGGCGGAGCGGCGCTGACCCGCTCCTACGTCGAGGACGACCTGCGCGACCTGTTCGACGGCGGCGAGGTCCACTACGCCCGCGACGCCTTCGAAGGGCTCGCCCTCATGGACCGGGTGATGACCGCCAAGCGTACGGGGACCGCCGTGGTGGACCCGGCCCGCGAAGCCGCGCTGGCGGCCCGCCGGGAACGCCGGGCCAAGCACCGCGCGGTGGTCACGTCCGAGCTGCCCGGTCTCGACGACGACACGGTACGCAGTGACGTCGCGACCGACGTGGACGTCCCGAAGCCGCCGTTCTTCGGCACCCGGGTCGTCAAGGGCATCCCGGTCGCCGACTACGCGTCGATGCTGGACGAGCGAGCACTGTTCCTCGGCCAGTGGGGCCTGCGGGGCGCCCGCGCCGGCCAAGGCCCGTCCTACGAAGAACTCGTCGAAACCGAAGGCCGGCCCCGGCTGCGCTACTGGCTGGAGCGCTTCGCCACCGAACAGGTCCTGGAATCCGCCGTCGTGTACGGCTACTTCCCGGCGTACTCGGAAGGCAACGACCTGATCGTCTTGGACGAGAACGGGCACAGCGAACGCGCCCGCTTCACGTTCCCGCGCCAGCGCCAAGAACGCCGCCTGTGCCTGGCCGACTTCTTCCGCCCGCGCGACCTCGGCCTCGACGTCCTGGCGCTGCAACTGGTGACGGTCGGCCACACCATCAGCGAGTACGCCAACAAGCTGTTCGCCGGCAACCAATACCGCGACTACCTCGAAGTCCACGGCCTGTCCGTGCAGCTGACCGAGGCGCTCGCGGAATACTGGCACGCCCGGATCCGCGCCGAACTGGTGCTGCCCTCCGGCGACACGGTCGGCTCGTCCGACCCGGCCGACCTGGCTGGCGTGTTGCGCAACGACTACCGCGGCTGCCGGTACGCCTTCGGCTACCCGGCCTGCCCGGACCTTGAGGACCGCGCGAAGATCGTGTCGCTTTTGGACGCCGGCCGGATCGGGGTGGAGTTGTCCGAGGAGTTCCAGCTGCACCCGGAGCAGGCAACGGACGCGATCATCGTGCACCACCCGGAGGCGAACTACTACAACGCCAAGTGACGGGTTCGCTATCCTGTTGATGGTTCGTTTTGCGAGCGGGGCACGGTCAGCGTCAGGACGGCATGGACACTGGAGTCGTGAAGCATCATGCTGCGGTCCGTGCCGTCGTGCGGCGTCTCATCGAGGACCAGACGTTCGACGGGCGCGAGGAGCTGCTGCCGACCGAACTACCTAACGTCGAGCAGATCTACTACTAAGGCGGAGAAGGTAGGCGGCGTCCGTCACTCAAGGAGCGCTGGGCCTTTCGAGCGGGTGATGTCACGCCGTGATCGTGTGGCGGCCTGGCGCGTTCCGGCCGGCGATGCTGCTGCGGGGACGGCCTCGATCGGGGTGCCGATCTCCGGAGCGCCGGATACTCTTCCCCACGCCGGATCGGTACGCGGCCGTCCGGAAGTTCCGCAGTTCGTGGCGGTTTACTGATTTGGCTCACAACAGATCGTTCAAGGCGATCAGTCCACGGGTTTGCAAGCCGTCGACCAGCCGACTAGCAAGAAGGTCGGCGGCGTCTCGGTTCGGACAGCGGATCTTGATCGGGTCCCGGCCGGGTGCGTCGACATGCACGGTCCAACCACCGCGGTAGATCAACCTGTGCGCAAGCCATCGCCCGAGGACGCTTTGCCACGGTGCGGCCCGTGAAGCTGTGGTTGGCTTGCGGTGACTGTTCGATCAGGACGACACCCGACAGCTCAGGTTGCTCCGGTGCGTCGACGGGTGGTCCGGAGGGAGCATGAACGTCAATCCGGCCGAGCTGCGCGACGTTTGTACTCTCCGGACATGGATCAGCAGGAGTACAAGCTTGTCGAAGCGCGGGAGCAGGCCAAATGGGTTGCCTTCCTAGCCACGGGTGTCGCGATCGTCGGCTGGATCTTCGTGGGCCGGAGCCTCAACGCTGTGCTGGTTGGCGCTTCGGGCCGCGGACTGGGTTACGTGCTCGCCGGTTGGCTGGCACTGGCGATCCTCGCGACGGTCATGGCGGGGGCTGGTTTCGTCGTATCTTGGGTCGTGTCAGCTTTTGCTCGCTACGAGAGAAGATGACCTCTTCGTTATGGAGCCGTATGGCTGAGCAGATGCCGCGACGGCGAGTAGTCGATCTTCCAGTCGGAAGCTCTTGCCGCTGCACTTGCGGCACAGGAGTTCATCGGTGTGGCGTACGGGGTAGCCGCCAGCTTGGAAGTCACGCAGATAGTCGGTGAGGTCGGTGAAATCTTCGCCTCGCCAATGCCGGCCGGTCTTGTCGATCACGCAAATAGCTTGCCTCGGCTGGAAAGTGCGCAGCAAAGTGGTGGGCGGACCGGTGGCAGAGTCTGGACGATTGCGACGCCTTGTGTCGAGAAGCCTGCGTACAGGTGGCACGAGGCGTGTGGGGCTTCGGGCGTACGCGCCTGCCCTACCAGGGGTTCGAATCCCCTTCGGTCCGCGAGGACGATTCGTGCCGATGGGCTATCGCCGGCTTGTGGCGTACTCGGCGAAGAGGCCGTCGAGGATGCGTTTGGCGGTCACGGCGTCTTCGTCGTCGGGGTCGTCGTAGCACCAGGAATAGGTGGCGAGCGTCTTCCACAGCGCCCAGCCGCGTCCACGTGCCCAGGTCGCGTCGTCGACGGACAGGCGCTCGCGGAACTCCTGGCTGCCCTCGGTGGTCAACAGTGTCCAGGCGATCGCGAGGTCGCAGGCGGGATCGCCGACACCGCACGTGCCGAAGTCGATGACGGCGGCGAGCTGCCCGCCGTCGAGCAGGAGGTTGCCACGGGCTACGTCGCCGTGGAACCACGTCGGCTTGCCGTTCCAGGGCGCGTCCAGCGCGTTCTTCCAGATCTCGCGGGCCAGTGCGACATCGAGGTGGCCGTCGAGTGCGGTCAGCGATCGGTCGACTTCCGGCTGGTAGGTGCGCAGCGTTCCGCCTCGGTACCAGTTGTGCAGTCCTGGGCCGGGGCCGTCGGTCGGATCGACGCGCTGGAGGGCCACCAGGAACTCGGCCAGGTCGATGGCGAACCGGATGGGATCGGCGATGTCCTCCGGGTTCGACTGTGAGCCGTCGAGCCAGGGATAGATCGACCAGGAGAACGGGTAGCCGGCGTCCGGGCGGCCCATCGCCAGCGGGACCGGGATGGGCAGCGGAAGCTGCGGGGCGAGTTCCGGCAGCCAGCGGTGCTCCTTGTCGACTGCTAGGGCGTACTCGGCTGCGCTGGGCATTCGCACCGACCTCCCGGAGCCGAGGTGGAACGTCCAGTTGTCCCATCCGCCGTTGGCTACCGGCTCGACGGGGAGGTCAGCCCATTCGGGGAACTGGTTCGCTACGAGATGGCGTACCACATCTGTCTCGATGGTGATGCGTTGCGGTACGGGCCCGAGATCCGGTGTGTCGCTCACGGGGGAATGCAAGCCGACCAGGGTGACTGTCGGCAAGGTGTTTTCGTCAGGCTGCGCGGCGCCCTGTCGGCGAGCGATGTGGCGGATGGCCGGGGTTGTTCTGGTGCAATTGCCAGACATGGCGTCGGGCTTCGGGCGTATCGAGGAGTAGGCCGCGGATCGCCCAATCACGCAGGGATTCGTCATCGTTGTGCGATTCGGCGTGAGGAGCGGGAGCGCCAACGCGGCCAGGCCAATCCGCCGGTGGATGCGGCGGTCGAGGCGGCGGGGGGCGTGGTCGCGCCGCAGCCGACGATCCAGTGGCGTTACCGGGTCCATGACGACGACGGCACTCTGCTGTTTCGCGGTGTCACCCGCGCCCGACCAGCCCTGCACTCTGCTCCGGTGGCTGGCGTGGACGCTGCGCGGGAAAGCGACTCGCACGCTGGATCGGCGGCTGGCCAGCGCGGTGCGAGCTGCTGGATCGGCCGCTGGCCTGTGTGGTGCGAGCGTCGCTGGAACGCCGTCGACCCTACGGGCGACCGGTGAGGTAGCTGGTGTTCCACCGGCGGACGGCCGACCCGGAATCCGCCTACCCACCGACGGATCGGCCACCGACCGCGAGGCCACCGACAGGGAGGCCACCGACCGCGAGACCCACGACCGCGAGACCCACGACCGCGAGACCCACGACAGGGAGGCCCACGACCGTGAGACCCGCGGCGGCGCCCCGCTGTTTCACGGTGTCACCGGAGTCCGGCCTATCTCGCACGCCGCACCGGTGGTCGGTCCGAGCCGTGGGCACCGCTGACCGCTGGCGAGTGAACGGCTCGACTTCCGGATGGTCACGCACCGAACCGGTGCGGGGAAAGGTATCCGGGCTTCCGGAGATCGTTCCAGCGGACGATGCGGTGTCGATCCGTCCGGCTCGCCCGACCAACGCCGGGCCCAGGCGCGAAACCGGGCCACTCCAGCGCAAGCGGGCAGGCCGACCGAACCCCTGCCCTCCCACGCAGGACGACGAAGCCGCACGCTTCCCCAACGCGAAACTGCGCAGCTGGGTCGTCAACGCCCGAGACGTCACCTGCTGAGCGCATCCTCCCCCATGATCGTCTGCGAGCGGGACGATAGCAGGATCGGGGCGTACGCGGGGACCGTAGTCTGCGATGTTGGCGAGGTGACGATCTACAAGCTTCTGCGCCCGGCTGAGTGGACGGAGTTCCAGGCTGCGGGGGAGTTCGACGGTACGCCGTTCGATCACGAGAGCGGCTTCATCCACTGCTCTTCGCGTACGCAGGCGCAGTCGACGGCGTTGCGGGTCTTCGGCTCTGGTACGCCGCTGGTCGTTCTCGCCGTCGATGAGGAGTCCTTGGGCGACGCGGTGAAGTGGGAGTTGGCGCCCAACCGAGGTGAGGAGTTTCCGCACGTCTACGGGACGTTGCCGTTGGCCGCGGTGACCGGTGTCTACGAAGTGGACGACGCGGGCGTACTGGACGACGTGCTGCCGAGCTAATCCTTCTCGCAGGCGATCCTGTCGTGGTCGCGGTCGAGGTCGTAGATGTCGCTGCCGACGACTCGGGCCGTGCCGGTGAGGTATGCCGGGCCGTCGCCGCTCCCGCCCGCGCAGTCGACGTCGGAGGCGATCGGCACACAGGCACCGGCGTAGTTCGGGTCGCACGACCGCTTGGGAGAAGCCGAGCGCTTGGGTGAAGCCGAGCGCTTGGGTGCAGCCGAGGTCCGCGAGGGACTAGGGGAGGGACGCAGCGTCGGCGGCGCGGCTGCCGAGGGGGCGACCGCCGACTGGATCGCAGCAGGGCTCTGCGTATTGGCGGGCTTGGAGTTGGTCGGCGCCGCAACGGGATCGGCGGCCAGCGCGGACACGATGAGGCCGATGCCGCAGATCCCGCCGATCACCGCGGCGGTGACGCCGACAATCAAGGCACCGTTCGCCTGTGAGGATTTGCTGGACGACATGGGTGGAACTCTGCTCTCCTGGTAGAGGCTCGTGAAAGCGGGAGTTCGGTCACTGCCCGCGAAGAGATCGGCCCAGGCCACGCCCGCCGAAGATGCCCGGCGAAGGACCGAAGATGCCTGGTCAAACCGCCGAAGATGCCCGGCGGAGCGCTGAAGATGCGTACCCGCAGGAGTGAGGAAGTCAGAAGGACGTCAGCGCAGGATCTCCTGGACTCGGGCGGTGGCGCGGGACAACTCCCGGCTGCCCTGGGTCATCTCGTCGTTCGACTTGAGCAGCAGCCGGCTGTCGGCCTTCTCGGCTCCGGCGACGCAGTCGAGCGCTGCTTTCTCGTAGAGGTCTAGGGAGGCTGCCCAGAACTTCTGGGCTTGCGCGTCGGGCAGCGGGGCGTACGCCTGCGCCGCGTCCACGTCGGACTTCAGGGTGCTGCAGCCGGCCTTCACGGCGGGTAGATCCGTTGCGGTGGCGGCCTTCGCGATCGCTTCGAAGTCGTTTTGCAGCGCGGTGAGCCGCTTGTCGCCGCCGTGGGTGAACCAGTCGGCGATGGCCTGCTGCTTCTGCGGGTCTCCGGAAGGCCCGGCTGCGGAAGTGCCGGCCGCCGAAGCATCCGCTGTGGAAGAACCGGCCACGGAAGAACCGGCCACGGAAGAACCGGCCACGGAAGAAGCGGCCACGGATGAACTGGCCATGGAAGAACCGGCCACGGATGAAGCGGCCACGGATGAACCGGCCATGGAAGAACGGGCTGAGGATGGACCGGCCGCGGAAGAACCGGCCGTGGAGGGTCCGGCTGAGGACGGACTCGCTGAGGACGTACCAGCCAAGGAGGCGGTGGCGGGGCCGACGAGCAGGGCGGCGCCGGCGATCAGCGTGACGAGAAGACTCACAACACACCCCCCGAATACGCCTACCCCCGAATATGCGAACCTCTGAAAACGCGCACCCCAAGGGCGAAGAATCCCCAGAATACGCCTATTTCAACGGGTCCAACCGCGACTCCAACCGCGACTGCTACAGCGACTCCAACCGTGCACGAGAAAGTGCCGCCGCCAATGCGGAGGAGTCGAAGGCGAGACCGTGCAGGTCGCCGAGTGCCTGTTCGACGAGGGCGTACAGGGCGCCGGGGGCGGCGGACAGCGCGTGTTCGAGGGTGGCGGCGGCGAGGTGGGCGCGCGGATCGTCGGGTGGGGCGGCGACCAGTGCCGTGTGCGCGCGGAGGGCGGATGTCCGGAGGGCGGCGATCAAGTCTGTGTCAACGGGGCGTTGACGATCAAGCAAGCCACATAGTCTCAGGTACCGCTGTTCGGCCGCCTGGCGGGAGCCGACGCCGATCGTTGTGGCGATCCGGCTCCAGGAGACGCCGGCCGAGCGCAGGTCGGCGATCAGTCCTCGTTCCAGCGAGTCGAGGTCTTTGCGGGCCGCCGCGAGTCGGCCGAGCGCGGCCAGCCGGTCGGCCACGGAGGCGTCGTCGCGGGTCACGGCCGCGGTCACGGAGTCGTAGGCGCGCGTCATTGCCGCAGCGTACCGCAGTCAACGGAAAGTTGACCTTGGCGGCCAGCAAAACGGCCGCTAGCTTGAGCGCATGTCACTCAAGGTACGACGCAATAGGAACGTGCCGCTGTTCATCGGCGTCTCGATCGCCTCCGGCTTCGGTGGGTCGGCGATGTCGTTGACGGCCACGGTGTGGGTGCTCGCGTTGAGCGGCTCGAGCGAGCTGGCGGCGCTGGCCGGGTTGTGCGTCTACCTGCCGACGCTGTTCGGGCCGCTGCTGGGGTCGCTTGTGGACCGGATGCCGCGGCGGCGGTTGCTGATCTGGACCAGTCTGGTGCTGGCGGCCGGGCTGTTCAGCCTGCTGTTGGTACGCGAGCGCGGTGACCTGTGGCTGCTCTACGCGGTGATGCTCGCGTACGGGGTGAATTATGTGCTCAACGACGCGGCCGAGTCGGCTTTGCTGCCGAGCGCGGTGGAGCCGGCGGTGCTGGGCCGGTTGAACGGCTGGCGGATGAGCGCGCAGGAGAGCATGAAGATCATCGCTCCGCTGGCCGGCGCGGGCCTGTTCGCGTGGCAGGGCGGCGGCGCGGTCGCGGTGATCTGCGCGGCGACGCTGGTGCTCTCGTCCGGGCTCTATGCGCTGATCAGGGCCGATGAGCCGCCGCGCCGCCCCCGGACTCGGGTTCGGCTGACCGCGTTGGCCGGTCCGGTCAAGCGAACCGTGGGCATCGCGGCCACGGCGGTGGCGATGTCCGGCTTCGTCACCGCCGCCCAGTTGGAGGTGGTGACCGTCCAGCTCGGGCGGCCCGCGAGCTTCGTCGGCGTACTGGCGTCGTTGCAGGGCGCGGGCGCCATCGTCGGCGGGCTGCTCGCGGGCCGCTTCCTGGATCGGCTGTCGGAGATCCGGTTCGGCGCGCTGGGGGCTGCGCTGTTCACCGTCGGGCTCGTCCTGCGCGGCCTGCCGTGGCTGCCGGGCGTGGTCGCCGGGGCGGTGATCGCGGGCGTCGGTCTGCCGTGGACGGTGGTCGCCGCGATGACCGCCGTCCAGCGTCACACCCCCGGCGAGATGCTCGGCCGCGTCTCGGCCACGGCCACGACGCTCACCTTCGCGCCGCTGGCCGCGGCCATCCCGGCCGGTTCGGGCCTGGTCGCCGTCGCCGGCACCCTGCCCGCGCTGGTCATTGCCGCATTACTCCTCTTGTACGCCGTGCGCAGCGCTCGCCCATTCATGGGCGGAACCGGCGTGCAGCGCGGCGTAGACGCGGTCCCGCAACAGATTCGCGTCGGCGGCGGTGAGGGTGCGGGACGGGTGCCGGAGGATCAGGCGTAGGAGCACGTTCTTCTGCCCGGGGGTCAGACCCATCCGGTCGCGCGCCGACGGGGGCAGTTCGTCGTAGGGGGTGGCGGAGACGACGGACACCTCCTCGACGGCGTCGGACGCCGGGCCCAGCGTTGTGCGTACGACATCGCCTAGAAGTTCGGCGTCGAGTTCGTCGCCGACGGCGAGTGACAGATCGCGGCGCGTGGGCGGATGGTTCGAGACGGCGCGGTAGGGCCGCAGGTCGAGCATCTGCCCGGCCACCCGCGGGTCGGGGTCGCGCAGCAGCCGGATGTCCGGTACGCCCTTGGCGAGCATGGTGAGCCGGTCGAGACCGAGCCCCATCGCGAGGCCGGACCCGGCGGGCAGCCCGGCCGCTGCGAGCACCTCGGGGTGGGCCAGCCCGCATTCGCCGATCTCGACGTCGCCGTCAGCGGTCCGCACGTAGATCTCGCAGCCCTCCACCGTGTACGGATGGACGCTCGGCGGGGTGTGCCAGGTGCGGCCCGGCAGCACCGCCTCGACGACCGCGCGGACCATGGTGGTCAGATCGTCCGAGGTCAGCGGCGGTCCGGCAGGCCGGATCAGCCACAGGTCGTGCTGGTGCGGCTGGCCGACGTGGTGCCGGTCGATGACGTCGCGGCGGTAGCAGATCCCCGGCACGCTGAGCAGCACGTCGCCGGTGGTCTGCTGGAGCAGGGCCGGGATCCGGGCGGTGGTGTGCGAGCGGAGCATGCGGCCGTCGCCGGCGTAGTGGCTGTACCGGCGGTCGCGGGTCACGTCGTCCGGCCGATAGCGCAGCCGGTCGTAGTTGTCGGCGACAGTGACGATCCGGGGGCCTGGGTCTCGGCGGACCGGGACCGGCCAGGTCGCGGCCAGGGCGTCTTCGAGCCGGCGGACGACTTCTTGCACGGCGTGCGGGCCGGCGTCGGGGTCGGTGAGGTCGCGAACGGCGAGCAGCCGCTCCAGCGGAGTGGTCATGAGTGTCCTCCATCGATGCGCGAACGTGCGCGCCGTCGACGAGAAGGCTGTTACCGAACGCGGCGCGCGAACGTCGGCCCACCGGAGAACCGGGGGCACGTAAATCGCGGCGTGCTCGCACTCATGCACATATTCTCGGCCGTCATCCAGGACTTTCGCAACCGCGTTCCTTTGGCGCGACCGGCGAATCGGGCATACCGTCGAGTGGTGCGGGATCCGATCCATGACGATGCGATCCGCGAGGACCTGGACGACCTGGGCCTGCGGCACTTCCTCGACGTCCGCGCGACGGTCCGGCCGATGCTGGCCGGTCTCGCCGGGCGGCAGCGTACGGCGTTCGCGGCAGCGGTGGCCGACCGGTTGCAGCACGAGCATCACCAGCTGCCCGACCAGGAGCGGGCGGCGATCGTGTGCCACTGGCGGCCGGTCCTCGAAGTCGTCTGGGACGGCCTGTGCGGCCGCCGGGACGGCAAGCAGTCGGTCGCCGAGGTGGCTGAGGCGGTTGGCGCGTTCTATCTGAGCCCGGCGTACCAGAAACCGCATGACAATCCGGCCGACGCGGTCGACCACGCGGCGATGGCCGCCTTCTACGCCGCCGAGTGCTACCTGCACGGCTGCGCCGAGTTCGCGATGTGGGCGGGCTGGCGCGGCTTCGACTACGCCTCCGTGCTGGCGGGGGACGACCGGGACTGGCCGCACCGCAAACCGCCCCGCGTACGCCTGGAGAGCTGGGAACTGGCCCATCCGGCGATCCAGGCCGAGCTGGATCGGCAGCTGACCGACCTCGAACTGCTCGACGAACAGGGCTGGACTCTCGACGACACCGCTGACGGCTGCCGGGATTTGGTGGACAAACTTCGCGGAGAGGCGTAAATCTCCGCGGCGCTCTTGCGTACGCTCCCCAGACTTGATGTCATCGATATCAGAGGATGTCGAAGGTGACGGAGCCATGACCGAGCGGCTGAGGGTGATCCTGGGAGTGCACGACTCCCTGTCGGGGTTGCGGGCGCTACGCCGGGCGGTCGGCGAAGCGCGGATCCGCGCCGCCGAACTGCACGCGGTGCGTGCCTGGATGCCGACCGCGGGCGGCTACTACGCCCCCACGGTACGGATCTGGGAGTCCGAACTGGACGCGGCCGCCAAAGCGGAGATCCGGCACGCGTTCGACACGGCGATGGGCGGTCTGCCCCGTGATGTCGACCTGCGCCTGGTGACCGTCCAGGCCCTGCCCGGCCCGGCGCTGGTCGAGTACGCGTACCGCGACGACGACCTGCTCGTGGTGGGCGTCGGGCGGCCGGGGCGGCTGGCCCGGCTGGCCGGTCGCGGCGGCACCTCGAAATACTGCCTGAACCGGGCGTTGTGCCCCGTCCTGATGGTGCCGCCGGACCGGTTCGCCACCGAGTGCACGCGGGTGACCGCGACCGACCTCACGCGCTCGCTCCAGGCTTAGTCCTCGAGCCACGCCTGGAAGGCGTCGAAGCGGTAGTCGCGTCCGAGGAAGTCCCGGATCAGCTCGGCCGCCGGCGCCGATCCGCCGCGCCCGATGACGGTCTGCCGGTAGCGGCCCGCCGGGCCGGTCGCGAGCAGGTCGTCGGGGTCGAAGGCGGTGAACAGGTCCTTGGCGATCACCAGCGACCACATGTACGTGTAGTACATCGCGGAGTAGCCGTTGAGGTGGCCGAAGGAGAGGTGGAACTTCGACCCCGCCGGGTGCCGGAACGGGGTGTGCAGCTCCATCAGTTCCTTCTCCACCGCCGGAATGTCGAGTGTGGACGGATCGCGGCGGTGCAGTTCCAGGCTGAGCGCGGCGTAGAACATCTGCTGGCGTACGGACATGCCCTTGCCGAACTCCTCGGCCGCCCGCATCGCCACTACCGTCTCGGCCGGCAGGATCTCGCCGGTGTCGGCGTGCCGGGCGAACCGGGCCAGCACGCCGTGGTCGCGTACCCACTCCTCGAGCAGCTGCGACGGGGCCTCGACGAAGTCCCACTCCACGCTGACCCCGCCGACGCCGCTCCAGCGGCCGGCACTGGCGAAGATCTGGTGCAGCAGGTGGCCGAACTCGTGGAAGAACGTCCGCACGTCGGTCGGCTGCAACAGGGCGCGGCCGTTGGCCGGGTTGGGCAGGTTGCACAACAGCGTGCACTCGGGCGTACGCCCCCGCTTGCCGACGACCATCGTGAACATCGCGGCGTGGCTGAACTTGTCGGCCCGCGGGTGCATGTCGAGGTAGATGCGGCCCAGCACCGCGTCGTTCTCGACGACGTCGTACGCCTCGACCTCCGGATGCCACACCGGCTGCTCGACCGGGCGGAACTCGACGCCGAACATCTGCGCCGCGACCGCCATCAGCCCGTCCTTGACGGCGGTGTACTCCAGGTACGGCCGGACCGTCTGGGAGTCGAAGGCGAACTGCTCCGCGCGTACGCGGTCGGTCAGGTAGTTGTTGTCCCACGGCTCGACGGTGTCGGCGGTGGGGTCGTCGGCGCGCTTGCGCTCCAGCAGCACGGCGTAGTCGCGGCCGCTGCGGTCGCGGGCGGCGTCGGAGATGCGGGCCACGAAGTCGGCGATCGCCTGCTCCGAGCCGATCATCTTGTTGGCCGTGACGAAGTCGGCCCAGGTCGCGAAGCCGAGCAGGCCGGCCAGCTCGCGCCGCAGTTCCAGCAGGCGCCGCAGGTTGGCCTCGTTGTCGGGGAAGCCGCGCATCGTGTTGAGCCGCCACAGCTGCTCGCGGGCGGCCGCGTCGCGGGAGTACGTCATGAACGGGATGTAGTCCGGATAGTCGGTGGTGATCCGGACCAGGCCGTCGTCGCCGGCCGGGTGGGCGGCCACGTAGTCGTCGGGCAGCCCGTCCAGCGCGCTCGGCGGGACTTCGGCGGTACGCGTGTCGGAGGCGATCGTCCGTTCGAACGCCTGACCGGTGGCGGTCAGCTCGTCCTGCAGCGCGCGTACGCGAGCCCGGGTCTCGTCGTCCCGGTCGACGCCGGCCAGGCGCATGTCGCGCAGCACCCGGCCGACCCAGTGGCGCGTGGCCGCGTCCTCGGCGGTCAGGTCGAGCCCAGCGAGCGTCTGGTACACCGCCGGGTCGAGGGAGATCTCGGTGAGCCGTTTGTCGATGTCCTGCTGGACGGTGGCGGCGGTGGCGCGGACGTCCGCGTCCGGGTGGGCCATCTGGGCCAGCTTGGCCAGGTTGCGTACCCGGCTCAGGGACGACACGGCCTCGTCGTACGCGGTCAGCGTGCCGGTGGCGAGGAAGTCGCCGAGGTGGCCGGCGGCGGTGGCCGCCGTTTCGTCGGCGGCGGTGGTGAGCGCGTCGGAGCCGCCCGCCACGAGGGCGGCGGCAGCGGAGGTGTCCTGCATATCCGCAACCGTAGCGTTCCGCCAGACCGCACCGCCGCCCCGCGCGCCGGTGGTAGAACTAGCACGTGGGCATCGTGTCGCCGGGGTTCTCCGGCCGCCGCCAGACGTCCGGGCCGAAGCTGCCGCCCGGCCAGTACCTCACCCAGGACTTTCCCGTGCTCTCGGCCGGGCCGACGCCCCGCGTCGCGCTCGACTCGTGGGAGTTCGCGGTGATCACCGAGACGGGTGAACGGCACACCTGGTCGTGGGCCGAGCTTCAAGAGCTGCCCGCCGAGGAGTTCACCGTCGACATCCACTGCGTCACGAAGTGGTCGAAGCTGGGCACGCGGTGGCGCGGGGTGGCGATCGAGACGCTGCTGGAGGACGTCGAGACGGCGGCCGACTTCACGCTCGCGCACAGCTACGGCGGCTACACCACCAACGTGCCGCTGGACGACCTGCTCGACGGGCAGGCGTGGATCGCGTACGAGTTCGAGGGCGAGCCGCTGGCTCCCGAGCACGGCGGCCCGGCGCGGCTAGTGGTGCCGCATCTGTACTTCTGGAAGTCGGCCAAGTGGGTGCGCGGTCTGCAACTGCTGCTGGAGGACGAGCCCGGATTCTGGGAGACGGCCGGGTATCACGACTACGGAGACCCATGGCGCGAACAGCGGTATCAAGGCGACTGACCTGGCGCGCGGCCGAGCTGCGTGAGGTGCGCGGCGAGACGTCCAGCGCGCACTCGCTGATCTTCGAGGTGCCCGGCTGGCCCGGTCATCTGCCCGGTCAGCACGTCGACGTGCGGCTGACCGCCGAGGACGGCTACTCGACCGAACGTAGCTACTCGATCGCGTCGGCGTTCACCGATCACCACGATCTCGTCGAGCTGACGGTGCAGCGCATTCCCGACGGCGAGGTGTCGCCGTACCTGGTCGACGTGCTCCAACCTGGGATGCGGGTCGAGCTGCGCGGCCCGGTCGGCGGCTGGTTCGTGTGGCGCCCCGCCGACACCGCGCCGGTGCTGCTGGTCGCCGGCGGCTCCGGGGTGGTCCCGCTCATGGCCATGATCAGGGCCCGCGCCCAGGCCTCCGTCCGCGTTCCGTTCCGGCTCGTCTACTCCACGCGTACGCCGGAAGACGTGCTCTATGCCGACGAGTTGCGCCGCCGTGCCCTGGAGGACCGTGGGCTCGACGTGACGATCGTCTATACGCGGCGCGTGCCGGACGGCCACGGCCGCCCGCCGGGCCGATTGACCGCCGCCGACCTGGCCGAATGGGGCTGGCCGCCGGACTTCGAACCGGCCGTGTTCGTCTGCGGGCCGACCGGGTTCGTCGAGGCGGCCGCCGACCTGCTGATCGACGCCGGGCACGAGCCCGCACGGATCAAGACCGAACGCTTCGGAGGAACCGATGCTTGACTACGTTGACGGCAGCTCATTGGCCGGGCCGATGCGGGAGCTGTTCGCGGTCGACGTCACCGCGGTCGAGGGCCGCTGCGCCGCGTGCGGGCTGACCGGTCCGATCGCCGCCCTGCACGTCTACGGCCATGATCACGGTCCGGGCCTGGTCGGCCGCTGCCCCGGATGTGACGAGATCGTCCTGCGGCTGGTGCGTACGCCGACGGACGCTTGGCTCGACGTGCGAGGGGCGGTGAGCCTGCGATTCTCGCTGTGAAAACCTGGGAAATCCAGGAAAACCTGGTTCGCGGCATAGACACGCGATAGGCGGCTTTGAGTCCGCTTCAAGGTTTGAGTAGGTTACTGGTACGGGTAGACCGGAAATCAGGCCGGCCATGACGGGCTGGCTGGGGTCTACGCGGATCAGCAAAGCGAGGCAACGCACTGTGAATCGCAGCGGTGACGAGCAGGCCGTGGACCCCCAGACCAAGACCACCCGCCCCCGCAGCCGATATGTCGACACGCTGCGTGCAGTCGCGATCACTCGGGTGTTTCTTCATCACACGCTGTGGATCAGCTGGCTGGCGGTGTTGTTCCCGTCGATGTTCGTGATGTTCGGGCTGGCCGGGGCGATGACCGCGGCGTCGCTCGAACGCAAGGGACCCGCCCCGACGGTACGCTCCCGGCTGCGCCGGACCCTGCCCCCGCTGTGGGCGCTCGCGGCGGTGGCGATCCCGTTGATGCTGATCAACGGCTGGCAGCACGACACGACCAACCCGCTGCGCTGGCAGGACCTGCTGTACTGGGTGCTGCCGCTGGCCAACCCGCCCGCGAGTTCCTGGGGCGGCGCGTTCACGCTGGCCCTGTGGTACATCCGGGCGTACATCTGGTTCGTCCTGCTGTCGCCGATCTTCTGGTGGTTCTTCCAGCGCTGGCCGGTCAAGACCCTGGTCGCCCCGCTGACCGGCGCGGTCCTGCTGTACTCGCCGCTGGTCCCGCTGCCGGTCAACCGGGTCGGCGACGTCATGTGGTCGACGGCGTCCTACGGCACAGCGTGGATGCTCGGGTTCGCGCGGCACACCCGGCTGCTGGACCGGATCCCGGTCTGGGTGTGCGCGGCGGCGGCCGGCGTACTCGGTGTCGCGGGCTACTTCTGGGGCGCGGGGCAGGGCGGCTTCCCGTTCGCCGACCCGATCGCGGAAACCTTGTGGGGCACCGGTTTCGTGCTGCTGGCGTTGCGCGCCCGGCCGACCCTGGCCTGGCTGGACCGGTTCCCGAGACTGGCACGCCTGGTCAGCGCGTTCAACGCGCGCGCGATCACGATCTACGTCTGGCAGCTGCCGGTGCTGTTCCTGACCGGCGCGCTGCTCCAGTACGCCGGGATCACCCCGCTGACGACCGAGATGAAGATCGCGTCGTTGCTGGTCGGGGCCCCGCTGACGGCGTTGGCCGTGCTGGCCGTCGGCTGGGTCGAGGACATCGCCGCCCGGCGACGCCCGGCCCTGGTGCCCGCCGTCCCCTCGCCGCGCTCGGCTCCCGCTGGGCAGCCCGCGCCGGCTGCCGCCTCCGCCTGACCCTGTTTCCCGCAGATCACGGGTACGCATGCTTTCCCGGCCGGCGGAAGCATGCGTACCCGTGATCTGCATCGAACCGGCGGGCGTCGGGAAGGCGACTGACCGCCGCCGCCGCATGGCCGAGCATGATCGGCATGCGACGCTTCCTCGCCTCCGCGCTCGCCGTCGGTTCGACGGCCGCCGTCCTGCTCGTGAGCCCGGCCGCACAGGCGGCGGTCCAGGTGGACGGGTACGTGTGGGCGTACCAGCCGTCGTCGGCGAGCTACACCGCGGCCAGCGGGTACGAACGCAACTCCACCGGCGGCGCGGTCGCGATCACCCGTAGTTCCGCCGGGGTCTACTCGGTGCGGTTCGCCGGGATGGCCGTCGGCGGGGGAGTCGCCCAGGTCCGCCCGTACGGCTCGGGCAATACAGCGATCTGCACGCTCGCGAGCTGGCTGGCGATCGGTGCCGACGAGGTCCTCAGCGTCCGCTGCTTCACCGCCGCCGGGGTGCCGGCCGACTCGTACTTCGTCGCGCACTTCACCAACCGGACCGCGGCGTACGGGACGTTCGCGTACTTCTGGGCGCACGACGCGTACTCCGCGACGCCGTACACGCCGAGCACCGCGTACTCCTACGACTCCACCGGCGGGTCGCCGCTGGCGTGGCGGCAGTCGCAAGGCGTGTACATGGTGCAGATCCCGACCGTCGACGCGCACTATCCGGCCGACAACGACGACGGGCACTACCAGATCACCGCGTACGGGACGACCGCGGTGCGCTGCGAGGTCCACGGCGAGAACGACGAGACGCCCACCCCGATCGGCGTCTTCTGCGTCGACGCCAACGGCAACCCCGCCGACACGCGCTTCTCGGTCAGCTACTCGCGCGGGGTCAACGTCCTGGGCACGACGACCACGCGCGGCAACGCGTACTTCCGGCATTCCTGGGGCGATCCCGCCTCGTACTACGCGACGGGCTTCTGGAACACCGGCGGCACGCCCACGGTCACCTACCTCGCCGTCGGCCGCTACCGGGTCACCTTCCCCGGCCTTTCCATTCCCTACGGGTACGCCCAGAGCGGCTCGCGGGGCGATCCGTCCACGTACTGCGCGACCGCGTACTGGGGGTCCAATGCCGTGACGGTGAACTGCTACAACAACGTCACCGACACGTACGCCGACTCGGACTTCACCGTGGCGTTCACCAGTTGACGAGGTATTAAGCGCTCAGCGAACGCCGCCGGGTGAAGATCGCGCTAGCGTCGAACGGTGACGAACACACCGGAAGGTCTCCCGCGGACGCTGGGCGAGCTGCGCGCCGCCGGCCACCGCTATCGCACCGTCAAGGAGGAGCTCCGGGAGAACCTGCTGGCCCGGATGCGCTCGGGTGAGCAGCGGTTCCCGGGGATCGTCGGCTACGACGACACCGTGCTGCCCGAGGTCGAGCGGGCGCTGCTGGCCGGGCACGACATGGTGCTGCTCGGCGAGCGCGGCCAGGGCAAGACCCGGCTCATCCGTACGCTGATCGAACTGCTCGACGAGTGGACGCCGGTGATCGCCGGCTCCGAGCTGAACGAGCACCCGATGCACCCGATCAGCCCCGGGTCGGTGCGGCTGGCCGAGGAGTTCGGCGACGCGCTGCGCGTGACCTGGCTGCACCGGTCGCAGCGCTACGGCGAGAAGCTGGCCACCCCGGACACCAGCGTCGGCGACCTGATCGGCGACGTCGACCCGATCCGCATCGCCCAGGGGCGTACGCTCGGCGACCCGGAGACCATCCATTTCGGACTCGTGCCGCGTACCAATCGGGGCGTCTTCGCCGTGAACGAACTGCCCGACCTGGCCGAGCGAATCCAGGTGTCGCTGCTGAACGTGCTCGAAGAGCGGGACGTACAGATCCGTGGCTACCAGCTGCGGCTGCCGCTGGACCTGTTCCTGGTGGCCAGCGCGAACCCCGAGGACTACACCAACCGGGGCCGGATCATCACCCCGCTGAAGGACCGCTTCGGCGCCGAGATCCGTACGCACTACCCGATCGACCTGGAGCTGGAGCTGGACCTGATCCGGCAGGAGGCGGCCCTGGTCGCGCCGGTGCCCGAGCACGTGCTGGAGGTGCTGGCGCGGTTCGCCCGCAACGTCCGCGAGTCGCCGTCGGTCGACCAGCGCTCCGGCGTCTCCGCGCGGTTCGCGATCGCCGCGGCCGAGACGGTCGCCGCGTCGGCGCTGCGTCGCGCTGGGCTGCTGGGCGAGGCCGAGCCGGTGGCGCGCATCGGCGACACCGTGTCGGTGACCAGCACGCTGCGTGGCAAGGTCGAGTTCGAGAGCGGTGAGGAGGGTCGCGAGTCTGAGATCCTCGCCCACCTGCTGCGGGCGGCGACCGCCGAGACGTTCCGGGCGCACCTGGCCGGGCTCGACCTGTCCGGGTTCACCGCCCTGGTCGCCGAGGGTGGCGTGATCGAGACCGGTGACCTGGTCGCGGCCGATGATCTGCTGCGGCAGGTCGGCACGGTGCCGGGGCTGGCCAAGGCGCTGGAACGGCTGGGACTGGGCGACGGTCCGTCGCGTAGCGAGGCCGCCGCCGGGGTCGAGTTCGTGCTGGAGGGTCTGCACCTGACGCGGCGGCTGGCCAAGGATCTGACCGACGACGGGCGCGCCCGCTACCGGGGCGCCGAGCGCGGGCGCGGCTGACCATGGCCGACGGCAACAAGGCGGGCGGCAACCGGTTCCGCTACGGCCTGTGGCGCGGCGGCCCCGATCCGCTGGCCCCGCCGTACGACGTGCGGGCGGCGGTCGACGAGGTCGGCGCGGACGTGCTGAGCGGCGGCAGCCTCCGCGAGGCGCTGCGCGACCTGCTGCGGCGCGGTCCGTCCGGGCGTGGCGGGCTCGACGACCTGTCGGCGCGCGCCCGGCGGATGCGTCTGGAGGCGATGCGGCGCGGTTCGCTCGACGGGACGGTGACCCGCTCGCAGGCGCTGCTGGATCAGGCGCTGGCGGCCGAGCGGGACGAGCTGGCCGGGCGCGACGACGACGCGGCCCGGTTCGCTGAGGCCACTTTGGACAGCCTGCCGCGCTCCACCGCGCGGGCCGTCGAGGAGCTGTCCGGTTACGAATGGGCCAGCGAACAGGCCCGGCAGACGTACCAGCAGATCCTCGACGGACTGCGGCAGGAGGTGCTGGAGCAGCGCTTCAGCGGCCTGCGCGACGCGCTGGGCGCCACCGCGAACGATCCGGCGGCGCAGCAGCGGCTGGCCCGGATGATGAGCGACCTCAACGATCTGCTCGGGCGGCACGCCCGGGGTGAGGACACGCAGGACGCGTTCGCCGCGTTCATGCGGGAGCATGGGGAGTTCTTCCCGGAGCAGCCCGGTTCGGTCGAGGAGCTGATCGACGCGCTGGCCCGCCGGGCCGCCGCGGGGGAGCAGCTCATGCGGTCGCTGTCGGCGAGCCAGCGTGCCGAGCTGGAAGGGCTCATGGATCAGGCGCTGGCCGGTTCCGGGCTGGCCGGGCAGATGGCGGAGCTGACGGCCAACCTGCGGGCGCTGCGACCCGACCTGCCGTGGGACCGCCAGTCCCGCGTACGCGGGCAGGAGCCGCTCGGCTACGGCGAGGCGACCGGCGCCCTCGGCGAGATCGCCGACCTCGACGAGCTGATCGAACAGCTGGCCCAGGAGCATCCGGGGGCGACCCTGGACGACGTGGACGTCGAGGCGGTCGAGCGGAACCTGGGCCGCGCCGCCGCCGACGACGTACGCCGCCTGCGGGAGCTGGAGCGGGAACTGCGCCGGCAGGGCTGGGTCACCCGGGGCGCCGACGGGCTCACGTTGAGCCCCAAGGCTTTGCGGCGACTCGGGGGCACCGCGTTGCGCCGCGTGTTCGCCGATCTGGCCGAAGGCCGGCGGGGCCAGCACGACCTGCGGGACGCGGGCGCTGCGGGCGAGGTGACCGGGGCGTCGCGGCTGTGGGCGTACGGGGATGAGCAGCCCTTGGACGTGGTGCGGACGGTGACCCGGGCGGTGACCCGCCGTGGCGCGGGTGTCCCCGTGACCTTGCAGGTGGACGACTTCGAGGTGGCCGAGACCGAGCGGCGGGCGTCGGCGGCGGTGGCGTTGTGCGTCGACCTGTCGTTCTCGATGATGGCCGACGGCCGGTGGGGGCCGATGAAGCAGACCGCGCTGGCGCTGTCACATCTGGTGGCCACGCGGTTCCCGCAGGACGCGCTGCAGATCGTCGGGTTCAGCCGGGTGGCCGGGGTGCTGTCGCAGCAGGAGCTGGCGGCGGTCGAGCCGGACTTCGTCCAGGGCACCAACCTGCAGCACGCGTTGCGGCTGGCGGCGCGGCATCTGCACCGCCATCCGGGGTTCGAGCCGGTGGTCCTGATCATCACCGACGGCGAGCCGACGGCGCACCTGGACACCGACGGCGAGGCGGTGTTCTCGTGGCCGCCGATGCACGAGACGGTGCAGGCGACGGTGGCCGAAGTGGACGGTCTGACCCGCTCGGGCGCCACGCTGAACTTCTTCATGCTGGGCGAGGACCCCGGGCTGCGGCGGTTCGTCGACGCGGTGGCGCGGCGCAACGGCGGGCGGGTCTTCACCCCGGAGGCGGAGGAGCTGGGCCGATACGTAGTCTCGGACTACCTGCGGGCGCGGCGCGGCCGGCGGGGCTGACGGCGGTAGGTATACCTAGATCGCGGTGAGCCGATCTAGGTAGCTCGGCCCGACCAAGATAGGTAATCGCTCCTGATGGCCTATGCCCCTTACTCAGGCAACATATTCCTTGTCGAAAGAAGAAGCAAGACCTGGCACCACGACAAGGAGTCCACAATGTTCACCTCGCCGCAGACAGTCCTCGAACTCGCGAAGCTCCACCACCAGGAACTCGTGGCCGAGGCGCAGCGCAACCGCCTGTCCGCCCGCGTACGCAGAGCCGCTCGCCAGCGCTCCGCTCGCGCGCATAGTCAGACGGTCTGACCCTGAACTGAGCGGGCCGCTCCGGATTCGTCCGGGGCGGCCCGCTTCTGGTATCCCGACCACCACGCCTCGGCGGCTTCGGCCAGCGACGGCGTCGGCGCGGTGACCCGCTGCTGATCGAGCGAGCCGAGCCAGCGGCCGAGCAGGTCGGCGATGGTGCCCCGGTCCTGCGCGGCGACCGCCGGCCGCGTGGCGAAGTAGGCGATCAGCTCCGCGCCGTGCGGGTTGTCCGCGTCGCAGCGGGGGCACAGGCCGACGCTGCGGCCCGCCGACGTGATCCGGGCGGTGAGGCAGAGCCGCTCCCCGCAGAGGTCGCATCGCCCACCCGCTACGCTCACCTGCACCGAGGTCATCTCACTCCCGCCCGCGTCATCCGCAAATGCTGCGGAATGACCTTATCCTTCGGCGGGGCCAGGTCAGCTCAGGGTGTCGACCGACACCTGCCAGAGCCGCTGCGCGGCCTCCGGGTCGAGGGCGTACGCGGCCACGCCGACGCGCGTGCCCGGCTGGTTGGGCTCGGCCTCGGTGCAGTTCTCGAAGTAACGCCCGCCGATCCCGTCGAGCAGCGGCGAGGCCGCGAGCAGCACAGACGTGGCCGCGCCCTGCTCGGTGGTCTTCCACTGCAGCGGGCCGGTCCCGCCGCTGCGGGCCCGCATCGCCATCAGATCTTCCTCGGTGACGTGGCGCTGCAGGTTGGTCCGGATCGCTCCGGGCATCAGCGAGTTGGCGTAGATCCCGTCGTCGGCCCAGCGGCCGGTCAGCTCCAGCGCGAACAGGATGTTGGCCGTCTTGGACTGCCCGTACGCCTGCCACGGGTCGTAGGGGCGTCGCTCGAAGTGGATGTCGTCGAACACGACCGGCGAGTTGAGGTGACCGGCCGAGCTGACCGAGACGACCCGGGCGCCACCGGCGGCGGCCAGTGCCCGGTGCAGTCCGGTGGTCAGCGCGAAGTGGCCGAGGTGGTTCGTGGCGAACTGCAGTTCCCAGCCCTGCGGCGTACGCGTCAGCGGCGAAGCCATCACGCCGGCGTTGTTCACCAGCACGTGCAGCGGCCCTTCCCAGGTGGCGGCGAACCCGGTGGCGGACGCGGGGTCGGCCAGGTCGAGGTGGGCCACGTGGATGTGCTTGTTGCCGGTCGACGCGACGATGTCCTCAGCCGTACGCGCTCCGGCCGCCAGGTCGCGGACGGCGAGGGTGACCTCGGCGCCCGCACCGGCCAGCGCGCGTGCGGTCTCGACGCCGATGCCGGAGGCGCCACCGGTGACGATCGCGCGGCGGCCGCCGAGGTCGACGCCCGCGATGACCTCGGCGGCCGTCGACGTCGCACCGAACGGTGTGGTGATCCTGGTGCTCATGTTCTGCTCCATCCCGCTACACTCGCACTAAGCGGAGGTTCCTCCGTTACGTTGCCGACTCTAACCGGAGGGCCCTCCGGTTGCCAGGGGATCCGATGCGCGCAGACGCCCAGCGCAACCGCGACCGGCTGCTGACCGTGGCCGTCGAGGCGTTCACCGGCCCCGACGGCGGCGATGTGACGCTCGACTCCATCGCCAAGCAGGCCGGCGTCGGCATCGGCACGCTCTACCGGCACTTTCCCACGCGAGAGGCGCTCGTCGAGGCGGCGTACCGCAATGAGCTGGAGAAACTCTGCGAATCCGCGCCCGAGCTGCTGACTGAGCGGCCGCCCGCGGACGCTCTGCGGGACTGGATGGATCACTTCGTCGACTACATGACCACCAAACGGGGCATGGCCGACGCGCTCAAGGCGGTCATCGCGTCCGGCGGCAACCCGTACGAGCACAGCCGGGCGAAGCTGCTGGCGGCGCTGTCCACGCTGCTGACCGTCGGCGGGGCCGACGGCACGCTGCGATCCGACGTCGCCGTCGAGGACGTCTTCGCCGGACTCGGCGGTGTCACCATGATCGCCGGGGAGCCGGCGCAACGAGAGCAGGCCGGACGGCTGCTCGACCTACTGCTGGACGGCCTGCGCTCCCGCTGAGCCCAGCTGTATCCCGCAGGCTTTCCCTGCGGATCACGGTTGTCCAGGCTTCCCGCGCCGCAGATCACCTGCATAACCGTGATCTGCGGCGAACTGCTATGACGACAGCCAGCTGTCCACCTCGGCGAGCAGCTGGGTGCGTACCGGGGTGGGGGCGGCGGAGGCGGCGATCGACTGCCGAGCGAGCAGCGCGAGCGTGGCGTCGTCGAGGCCGAGCTGGCGGGCGATGGCGTACTGGGCGCTCAGGTCGGCGCCGAACAGCAGCGGATCGTCGGTGCCCAGCGCCACCGGCACGCCCGCCTCGATCAGCCGGGCGATCGGCAGCGTCGCCAGGTCGCCCACCCCGAGTGGCGGGTACGACGTCGGACACACCTCCAGCGTCACGCTCCGCTCCGCCAGCAGGGCCAGCGTGGCCGGGTCGGCGGCCGCCGTCAGCCCGTGGCCGATCCGGCTCGCGCCCAGCCGCTCGACGCACTCGCGTACGTGCCAGGCCGCCTCGTAGAACCCCGCATGCGGCACCGCGAGGAGCCCGGCGTCGGCGGCGACCCGGAACGCCTCGGCGAAATCCGCGACCCGGCCTCGACGTTCGTCATTGGACAGTCCGAAGCCCACGACACCGTGCGACTGGTACCGCGCGGCCAGCCGGGCGATCCGGGCGGCGGTCTGCGGCGTCCCGGCCCAGCTCGAGGCCAGCACGATCCCGGCCCGCCCGGCCGTGGCGGCCAGCGCGGTCTCCACGACCACCGCCTCGCCGCCCAGGCGCCGCGCGTACGAGGTGGGATCGATCTGGATCTCCACCCACGCCGCGCCGTCGCGCTCGCTGTCGGTGATCGTCTCGCGGATCACGCGCGAGACGTCCTCAGCGGTACGTACAGCGGAGCGGGCGATGTCGTACCGCTCCTGGAAGGTGTCCCACCCGTGGGTCACGCCGTCCGGAAGCGGGGGCGGCAGCCGCAGCCCGGCCCGTGCGGCCAGCTCGACGAGGGTGGCCGGGCGCATGGCGCCCGTCAGATGCAGATGCAGATTCGCCTTGGGCAGGCGCCGCAGGTCGCGCATGACCGACCCTAAACCGGCAGGCGGTCGCGCAGCCGGGCCTCCGCCGCGACGAGCCGATCGCCGTCGATCGCCAGCCCGGGGTCCAGCAGCGCCTGGAGGAGCAGCCCGTCGAACAACGCCAGCGCCACTCCGCCGGCGTCCTCGCCCAGTGCGTCCGTGCCCAGGCCGAGCACCCGCGCCACGTCGGCCCGGGAGCGGCGGAACCCCTCGGTCAGCAGCCCGCGGACGCGGTCGTCGTGCTGGGACCGGGCCAGCGCACCGACGAACATCCTGGCCAGCCCCTCGTGCCGCCGCCGGGTCGCCGCGATCGCCTCGGCCGTGCGCCGGAACCGGATCGTCGGATCGTGCCCGGCCAGGTCGCCTAGCGCCGCCGCGATCTCGGCCAGCCAGCGGTCGAGCCCTTCGACGACGGCCGCGGTCATCAGGGCGTCCTTGGACCCGAAGTGATAGGTGATCGAGGCCAGGTTGGCTCCGGACTCGGCAGCGATCTCCCGCGCGGTGACCTTGTCCCAGGGCAGCCGTTCCAAGCAGCGCAGGACGCCGTCGATCAGCTCGCCTCGATTGCTGTGCTGTGGCACGGGCACACTCTATCCGTTGCGTGAATTTGTACAAGCGTATAGATTGGAGAGCGTGTTCGCAGCAACCATCGCCGTCACCGCAGCTCTCGCGGCTCTGCTGGCGTACGCGGCGATCCGAAAACTCAGTCACGAGCCGTCCGTCGTCGCGAGCTACGCCCGGGTGGGCGTACCGGAGCGACGGCTCAACCTGCTCGCGGCGATCCTGATCGCCGGGGCCGCCGGTGCGCTGGCCGGACTGGTCTGGGCGCCACTCGGGATCGCCGCCGGGGCCTGCCTTGTCCTCTACTTCGCACTGGCGGTCGGCGCGCACGTGCGCTTCCATGATCTCGCCCACATCGGGCCGCCGATCGTCCTGCTCATGCGGGCCGCAGCCGCCCTGGCGCTGCGACTTCTGACCGGCTGAGGGTTTATCGGCCGGGCGTGCCGGAATATATGGGATCTTCAAAGGTGCCGGTGAAGGGAGTGACGCGGTGCCGTTGTGGATCGCCGCCCTCAGCGCGGCCGTTGCCGCGCTCATCGTCGTGGAGATCATCCATCGGACGATCGTCCGGGCCGGGCGCCGCTCGCCGATCATGGCCGAACTGGCCGACCACGCTCATCGGGCGTTCCAGGTCTTCGCGGTGATCTTCGCCGTCCGAGCCGTCGTCCTCGTCTCCCGCCAGAGTTTCGAGCTCAAACACGGGGTGCTGCACGCGATGGGCATCGCCCTGATCGTCGCCGCCGCGTGGCTCGTCGCGATGGTCCTGCTGGCGCTGGAGGACGCCGCCGAAGCGCGGTACCGCATCGACGTGCCCGACAACCGGGCGGCCCGCCGAATCCGTACGCAGATCGTGGTGGTCCGCCGGGTCACCATCGCCGCGATCGTGCTGCTGGCCGTCGGCGTGGTGCTGATGACCTTCCCCGCGGTACGCACCATCGGGGCCAGCCTGCTCGCCTCGGCCGGCATCATCGGCATCATCGCCGCGCTGGCGGCGCAGAGCGTACTGGGCAACGTGATCGCCGGGCTGCAACTGGCCTTCAGCGAAGCCATCCGGATCGACGACGTGATCGTGGTCGAGAACGAGTGGGCGCGCGTCGAGGAGATCACGCTGAGCCATGTCGTGCTGCAGATCTGGGACGACCGCCGGCTCGTGATGCCCACCTCGTACTTCACCACCAAGCCGTTCCAGAACTGGACGCGTACGCGGTCGGAGATCCTCGGCTCGGTCGAGTTCGACGTCGACTGGGCCGTGCACGTGCAGCCGATCCGCGACGAGCTGCGGCGGCTGCTGGAGACCAGCGATCTCTGGGACGGGCGGGTGTGCGTACTGCAGGTCACCGACGCGATCGAGGGCCGGGTGCGGCTGCGGGCCCTGTGCAGCGCCCGCGACGCCCCGTCGTTGTGGGACCTGCGGTGCCTCGTCCGGGAGCACCTGGTCTCATGGATACGCGATCAGCAGCCGTCGGCCTTCGCGCGTACCAGGACGGAGGCGGCCTGGATCGACGCGCGGCGGGAGTGGGCATGGGTGGCCGCCACCCCGGCGATCGTGCCGACCGTGCCGCCGGAGCCCGCGCCGGAGGAGGACGCGCGGGTCTTCAGCGGCAGCCCGGACGGGGAGGCGCGCGGGCAGGCGTTCGGCGGCCCGGAGGCGCCGCTGCACGACATCGTGTTGCACGAGCAGGCGGCGCTGGACGAGGTGGACGACGATCCGCCGGAAAGCCTCTGAGCCCGGGGGAGGGATTGTCGGTGGCGTGCTGTAGAACTGTCGCGTTCACGGATCATCCGTTCCGCGGGCGTCCACAGTGGCGCGCGCGTTTCGCCTGGGGAGGTCGATGGCGTGCAGCCACCTGTGTCGCCGGTACTGGACTGGGAAGCCCGTAGCACCGCAGTGGTGGTGCCGCCGGCCCGGCCGCGAAAACTCGCGAAGGTGCCCTTCGTGGAGTTGGCCGAGGGTCGATTGCAGGGGGTCGTCTCGTCGGGATCGGACATCGAACGGGTCTACGTCTCGCAGTTCACTGCGGGCGACCACACCTACAGCTGTTCGACGAACAACAACCGGCCGTGCGGCGGCCTCTACGGTGACGACTACACCTGCAAGCACCTCGACTCGCTGATCGACGAGGCCGTCGTGCAGTTCGGCGCCGAGCAGGTGGCCCGCTACCTGCGCATCGACGCCGAGGGTGAGAATCTGCGCGGCCGGGACCTGGTCGGGATGACCTCCTGGAAGCTGGAGCGGTCGCCGGCCGCCGGGGTGTTCGCCCGGTTCCTGCGGCATCTGTCCTACCTGGAGCTTCCGGGTTCGGTCGAGCCGCTGCCGGAGCTGCACTGGTTCCCGGCGACGCAGACGCCGTCGGCGAAGGCGGGGCGCTGATGTTGGTGGAATGGCTGGCGCAGACGCCGACCGGCGTCGCGGAGACCATGGAGACGGTGACCGCCTTCGACGAGGCGCTCACTCACGGCTTCGGCCGGTTGAGCGAGTCGCGGCAGGCGGCGCTGACCGGGCTGGCCGGCGCGTTCGGCGCGACCCCGCTCGGTGAGCGACTGGCCGACGCGGCGGCGAAGGTCGTGGCCGGTTCGCCCGGCGACGAGTATCTCGCGGCGCTGGCGGGTGGCCGGCTGGCGCTGCTCGGAGCGGTGCACGACGCGCTGCACACCGGGCTTGACAGCGCCATCGGCCGGCAGCGGGAGCCGTGGCAGGCGCCGCCGGCGGCGGACGCGGTCGCGGAGAACCTGCTCAGCGGCGTACGCACCTGGCTGGTCGAGCTGGCGGTGGCGGGCTGGCGGGGAGTCACCGAGGATCTCGTCGGCACGGCCGACCCGCTGATCGAAGGACTGCTGGCCGAACCGCGTACGCGTCGCCTCGCGGTGCTGCTCGACGGGTTCGCCGCCGAGCTGCGCGCGTCGAGCCCCATCCTGACGCTGCCGCAGTTGCCGGTGCGTCGCTGGGCCGACCTCTGGTCCCGGGCGATGTTGCTGGCTCAGCCGGGATTCCCGGTGTCGGCGGCCGGTCAGCCGGTCACCGGGCGGTTCTTGCCGCTGGGCGTCGACCTGCACGAGCACCCGACCGCGGTGCAGGCGCAGGTGCACGGTCTGCTGGAGGCCGGTGGCGCGCCCAAGCTGGTGCGGATCTCGGTCAGCGCCGCGAAGGTCGACACGATCAGCGGCGCGGCCGTGTGGCGGCTGCTGCGCGGTTATCCGCAGTTGCTGGCCGCGCTGGCCGAGCAGCGCAGTCTCGACCTGACGGGCATGACCCTGCTCGGCTCGGGCGACCTGCTCTGGGACGAGGCGTGCGCGGCGGCGGGCGAGCCGGCCGATCCGCTCGCGACCGCGCGGGTGCAACTCGCGCAGGCCGTGGCCGCCGCGGTGCCGCCGCTGGACCGGCATCCCGTCCGCCCGGCCGAGCCGGTGTTCCTCGAGGCGCACCAGCTGGCCGCGGACGGTCCGCTGACCGTCGACACCGACCGGATCAGCTCGGCCGGTCCGATCACGGCCGAGATGGCGGCCGGGGCGTCGGCGATGATCGGCCTGCTGCGCTGGGACGCCGGGCGGTGGCTGGTGCAGCCGCTGGCGGTGGCGGCGACGGTGAAGAAGAAGCCGGTCACGGCGTACAGCGGCGACTGGGCGATGGGGCCGTCGGATCCCAAGGAGGCCAAGGCGGAGGCCGCGGCCGGGGACGCGGTTGGCGTACTGCGCGAGCGCGCGGGAAGGCTGCTGCGTAAATGACCGAGTTGGATGCCCGCCGCCAGGTGCTCTACTGGCGGCTGCTGGCCCGTATCTTCGACGGCGGCGAGGAACAGCCCGCGCTGGAGTCGGCGAGCATGGCGACGGTGCAGGCGGCGGGGTTGCCCGCGGCCCTGCTCGACCCGTCGGTCGCGGTCGACACAGTGGTGCAGCGGTTCCCGGAGCTGGCCGCCGAGTTCGACGGCCTCATGGTGCCCCCGGAGGACGAGGCGCCCACCGGCGAAGCCCAGGTACGCCGGGCCGCGCTGGTGTCGAAGGTGCTGCTCAACGTCTTCGCCACCGGGTCGGGCAATGTCTCCGCGACGCAGTTGGCCCAGTGGCAGTCGGACGCGGGCTGGTTCGAGAAGGCGATGGGCTGCGAGCCGGGGCAGCTGCGGTCGCGGCCGGGCGCTGCCGGTGAGCTGGCCGGGGTGCTCGCCGGGGTGGAAGGCGACCTGGTGAAGCGGATGCAGCTGCGGGAGGTGCTGGCCGATCCGAAACTGGCCAAGCAGCTGACTCCGAGCATGTCGCTGATCGAGCAGCTGCTGCGGGACAAGGACAACCTGTCCGGGGTGGCGCTGGCCAACGCCAAGGCGCTCATCCGGCGGTTCGTGGACGAGGTCGCCGAGGTTCTGCGTACGCAGGTACAGCAGACCAGCACCGGGACGCTGGACCGGTCGGTGCCGCCGAAGCGGGTGTACCGCAACCTCGACCTCGAACGCACGATCTGGAAGAACCTGACCAACTGGAACCCGGAGGACGAGCGGCTCTACGTCGACAAGCTGTTCTACCGGCAGACCGCCAAGCGCACCACCCCGGCGCGCCTGATCGTGGTGGTCGACCAGTCCGGGTCCATGGTCGACGCCATGGTCAACTGCACGATCCTGGCGTCGATCTTCGCCGGGCTGCCCAAGGTCGACGTGCACCTGATCGCGTACGACACGCGGGCGCTGGACCTGACCCCGTGGGTGCAGGACCCGTTCGAGGTGTTGCTGCGCACCAACCTCGGCGGCGGCACCGACGGCACGGTCGCTCTGGACCTGGCCCGGCCGAAGGTCGCCGATCCGCGCAACACCGTGCTCGTCTGGATCTCCGACTTCTACGAGTCGCAGGACCAGGCTGTCTTCAACGGCCTGCAGGCCGTGCACCGCTCGGGGGCCAAGCTGATTCCGGTCGGCTCGGTCAACAGCGGCGGCCAGGCCAGCGTCAATCCCTGGTTCCGGCAGAAGCTCAAGGATCAGGGCACCCCGGTGATCTCCGGGCACATCCGCAAACTCGTCACCGAGCTCAAGAACTTCCTCGCTTAGGAGAAAACGCTGATGACTCAAGAACAATCAGTCAACCTGCTGCGCGCTCCCGCCGAGGTGAAGTACGCCGAGGAGCTGGACTACCTGGAGTCGATCGACACCGGTGCCAAGCCCTTCACCTGGCGGCTGAGCCCGCGGATGGTCCGGATGTTCGTGCTGGGTTCGGAGCGGGCCGACGGCATCGACCGGGAGATCCCGCAGAAGTGGTTCGGCGACCGCAGTTTCGTCGAGCGCGCCATCGTCACCCTGGCGTCGGATCGGGGCCTGTTGCTGATCGGCGACCCGGGCACCGGCAAGAGCTGGCTGGCCGAGCTGCTGTCCGCGGCGATCTGCCGCAACTCGACGCTGGTCGTGCAGGGCACCGCCGGCACCACCGAGGACCACATCAAGTACTCGTGGAACGTCGCGATGGTGATCGCGCGGGGCCAGTCGCGTGACTCGCTGATCCCGTCGCCCATCATGGCCGCCATGGAGCAGGGCGTGGTCGGCCGGTTCGAGGAGCTGACCCGGTCGACCAGCGATGTGCAGGACGCGCTGATCTCGATCCTGTCGGAGAAGTACGTGTCGATCCCCGAGCTGGACGACGACAACATCGTCTTCGCCAAGCCCGGCTTCTCCATCATCGCCACCGCCAACAGCCGGGACCGGGGCGTCAACGACCTGTCGTCGGCCCTCAAGCGGCGCTTCAACTTCGTGCGCATCCCGGTGGTGACGAACAAGAAGAGCGAGGCGGAGATCGTCCGCTTCCGCACCGTCGAGCTGCTCAAGCGGCACCAGATCGAGCTGGACGTGCCGCCGACGCTGCTGGACATCCTGCTGCAGAGCTTCGCCGACCTGCGTACCGCGGCGGCCTCGGCGACCAGCGACGACGAGAAGCTGGAGTCGGCGTTGTCGACCGCCGAGCAGATCGGCGTGCTGGAGGACGCCATCCTGCACAGCCAGTTCTTCGGCGACGCCCAGCTGAAGGCGCACACGCTGGCCGGTTCGCTGGTCGGGTCGCTGGCCCGGCGCAGCCCGGAGGATCTGGCCATCCTCAACAAGTACTGGCACGGCGTGGTGGAGCCGCGCAGCAAGGCCGACGGCGGCGAGTGGCCGGAGTTCCTCGCCGGCGGCCGTGAGGCGATCGCCACCCTGTCATGACCGCCTTCGATCCCCTGAGGGACCAGCTGCTGGAGGCGGCGGCGGAGTTCGCGGGCGGCCCGGGCGACCTCGACGGCATCCTGGCCGGCATCGTCACCGACGTCGACCGGGCGTTGCGGGAGCCGCTGGAGATCTTCCCGGTCTGCCATCACTCGCCGGCCTCGGCGCTGGCGATGGCCCGCCGGCTGCGGGAGAAACGACCGCAGGTCGTCTACCTCGAACTGTGCGAGGATCTGCGGCCGCTGCTGGACGAGCTGCGCAACTGCAAGCTGCCGGTCGCGGTGCAGGCGTTCGCCTCCGAGGTGGACGGCTTCCCGCCGGACTGGTCGCCGCTGAGCGTGGTCGCGCCGATCACCGAGGCCTCGGCCGAGTACCAGGCGATCGCGTACGCCCTGGACACGCCGGGGGTCGAACTGGTCTGTGTGGACCGGTCGACCGACCACGTGTTCCAGTGGTCGCCGCGGGCGGAGGAGACGACGACGCAGGACGGCGACGCCGACTCCGAGGACGACGCCGAGGGCAAGGATCTGCACGGCGACGCGGTCGGCGTGGAGATCGGCGACCTGCGGCCCCGGTTCGGCCAGCTGGAGGCGTACCTGCTGCACCACGGCAAGGTGCGGCACTGGTCGGAGTGGTGGGACCAGTACGTCGAGCAGCCGCTCGGTTCGACCGGCGCGGACCATGCGACGTATCGACAGGTCATGGTCCTCATCGGCAGTCTGTTCCGGCGGCTGGCCCCGGGCGACCCGAGCCGGGTCACCGTGGACGAGGACCGCGAACGCTACATGTGGACGCGGATGCGTGAGCACCTCGCTTCGTCCGGAGTGGACCCGTCGCAGGCGCTGTATGTGTGCGGCGCGTTCCACGCGGCCAGTCACGTGCCGGAGTTCGGGCTGACGGGCTCGGACTGGGAGATCAGCCCGCGGTCGGCCACCAAGTGGCTCTACGGGCTCATCCCGTCCAGCCACTCGGCGATCGAGGCCCAGTTCGGGCTCGCCTCGGGCTCGGTCTCGATCGCGGCCGCCACCTGGGCCAAGTCCCTCACGCGGACCGGCGTCAAGCCGTTCCAGCTCCAGGGCCAGACGGGTACGCGCAAACGGGCGGCCGCCAAGACTACGGTGGCACCGCCGGCGGCCGTCGCCGAACCGGTGACGGACAAGCTCACGAAGTTCCTGGCCAGCCCGCCGCGGCTGGACGGCCTGGACGAGGCGGAGCTGCTGGGCTGGTCGGTGGAGATCGTGCGGCTGGCCCGCCGGCACGGCTACCTGGCCAGTACGGCCGACGCGATCGCGGTGTTCGAGACGTCGATCCTGCTGGCCGGGATGCGCAACCGGGCCCGGCCGACGCCGTACGACTTCGCCGACGCCGCGGTGACCTGCATCGAGAAGGAGGCCGTGCCGGGTCGCCGGGACGTCCGGCGGCTCTGCGAGATCATGCTCGGCGGCGACCGGATCGGGCAGGTCGGCTACGACGCGTTGCCGCCGTTGGCCCGCGACGTCTACGACCGGCTCGAACCGCTCAAGGTGAACGTGGAGGCGCGCACCATCCAGCGGGCGCTGCTGGACTTGAAGGCGCAGCCCGAACTGGTGCCGTGTTCGGATCTGCTGTGGGTGCTGCGGCGGCTGATGCCGCCCGACGTCGTCCGCCCGATCATGGGCGAGCGGACGCTGGGCCGGAAGTCCATTCAGGAGAGCTGGGACCTCGCGATCGGGCGCAGCCAGCGGTATCTCATCGAGCTGGGCTACGAGGGGATCACCGTCGAGCAGGTGCTCGAGCAGCGGCTGCGGCGGGAGGTCTGGGCGCCGTCGGCGACGGCGGCCGGCGCCTTGACCGCGGTCGAGGACTCGCTGCTCTACCTGCGCAGCCGCCGGTTCACCGACGAACTCGGCGCGCGGGCGGTCGAACTGCTGGCCGCCGAGCGTACGGTCGACGAGGCTCCGGAGGTGTTGCAGCGCATCCGCCGGCTGCTCGCGTACTACCGGTCGGGGGAGCGCGGCGGGCTGCCCGGCTGGTGCGAGGACTTCGTCAAGACCGGGTACGCCCACTACTGCACGCTGCTGCCGACGGCGTTCGTGGAGGACGAGACCGGCGTACGCCAGGTCGCGGCGATGCTGGGTTTCCTGTTCGGGATGGAGAACCTGGCCCTGTCGCTGGGGTGTGACCGGGCGCAGCTGGAGATCTCGGTCCAGCAGTCGCACCCGGAGGCCCCGGCGAAGGTGGCGCTGCTGTGGGCGGCGCACCATCAGCTGGGTCTGCTGCCGCTGGCGCGGTTGCGGGAGCGGGTCGACGAGCTGCTCGGCAACCCGATGGTGCTGCCCGCGATGCCGCAGTACGTCAGCGGTTTCCTCCAGGCGCTGGTGCCGGTGCCGGGGCTCACCTCGTTCGTCGTCGAGATGTTGTCGAAGGCCTTCGCGCAGCTGCCCGACCCGGTGCTGCTGCCGTGGCTGCCGCAGCTCATCAAGACGCTGAAGGAGCAGGCCCCGGAGTTGGTCCCGGTCCTCGTCCGGGAGGCCGGCCGGACCTTCCCGGGCAGTCTGCCGGAGCTGGACAGCTGGACGCCGCCGTGGTCGCCCGACGCGGCCGCCCCGGCCGCTGCGGCGGGCGTGGTGGTCTCCGGCGGACCGGTCGCGCGGCTGCTGGCCGAGCATCCCGAGCCGACGGACGCGGTCGCCGGCCTGCTGGGCGTCACCGGTTCGTGGGGCGTCCTGGACGCCGGTTCGCCGGTCGCCGACCTGCTCGGCGCGTACGGCGAGACGACGGAGGCGGTGGCCGAACTGCTCAGCGTCTGATCGAGCAGGCCGGACTACGGAACGACGGTCACCGGCCAGCGCCCAGCTCGGACGAGCCGGGCGGCGACCGACCCGATGAACCGATGTCCGGCCTGCTCGGACGCGCCGACCACGACCATGTCGGCGCGCAGTTCGACGGCGGCGTCGCGCAACTCGGCGAAGGCGTCGCCCCGGCGGACCATGAACGTGGTGGAGATGCCGAACTCGGCGGCCCGGTCCCGGATCTGCGTACGCAGTTCCTGGATCTGGTCGTCGAACAACTGCTCCTGCGCCGCGGCGGCGCTGGCGGCCATCGCCGTCCACACCGATGGGGTGGCGACGTAGACCACGACCAGGCGGGATCGCTGTCGGCGGGCCAGGCCACCGGCGTACGCCCCGGCGCGCAGGCCGGTCGACGATCCGTCGACGCCGGCGACGATGACGCGGGGGCCGTCGGTGCCTCGTTCGAAGGGGCCTGGATGCCACGCCGGCCCGTACTCCTCGATCAGCCGCTCGGGCCACCCGTCGCTCACGCCCTCATTATGGCTTCCGGCGTAAGAATCGGCGGCGCACGCACATCTCTGGATGACCTACCGAGAAGGAAACGGAGTCATCATGAGACGAGTGCTGAGCGTTCTCGGCACGATCGCGCTGCTGATCGCCGGGCCGCTGCCGAGCCGGGCGACCGGCGAACCGACGCAGGCCACCATCGACGCGACGGGTACGCGGCTGCCGACCGGGGATCGCGTGACGATGGTCGGCGGCGCGCCCGTCGTCGACCCGGGACCTGGGCGCGACAAGGTCCCGTTCGTGACGCGGGTCGCGGGCGGGCGCGTACGCGTGGCGGCGGCCGACGCGCTGGACTCCCCGGCGACCTTCGCGCTGCCCGGCGCGAAAGCCGCTGTGTCGAAGCCGGCGGCGACGGCGACGGCGACCTATCAGGTCACGTTCATCCACATCGGATTCGACGGGGAGCCGGCAGCGGACTACCAGTCAGCGTTGCTGTCGGAGGACCTCTCCACCTACTACGACGTGACCTCCCGAGGGCCGGCGACGATCGAGGTCCCGGCGGGTGCGTACCTGCTCGACGGGGTCATCACCAACGGCGATCGGACCGCGTTGAAGGCGGCCGAACTGGTGCAGCCGCGCTTCGAGGTCGCCGGGGACACCACGGTGGTGCTCGACGCGCGTACGGCCAAGCGCAGTTCGCTGACCGTGCCCGACGCCGCCGCCGGACTGGTGATGGCCTCGGCGCACTACACCTTCACCAACGCCGCCGGGCTGATGACCGAGGGCGGGTTGTTCACCGGCAGCTGGGACTCGCTGTACACCGCGCAGCTCGGCGACGACGTGGCCGGCTTCGCCTCCTCGATCAGCGGACAGTGGCGAACCGACTCCGGCCACGACGTGTACGCCGTGCGCTACAACCAGGACGGCCACCTGATCTCCGGCTACCAGCGGGCGGTGCAGCCGGCCGAGCTGGCAACGGTCACCACCACCTTCGCCGGCGGCAACGACCCGGCGATGACGGCCGACTGGTACGCCGTCAGCCGCCTGCCCGGCCAGGAGACGCACGCGTCGGCGGTCGCGTACGCCGCACCCGTGCCGGGCACGATCGTGCGGCACTTCAACGGCGACGGGCCGACGCAGTGGCGTACGCGGGTCTACGAGACCTGGGGCGAGTGCTTCGGCTGCACCGTCACGACCGGCGCGTGGACGGCGTACCGGGGCGGGTCGGCGAGCACGGAGACGTTCAACGGCGGGGTCGTCTCGCCGTCGCTGCCCGGCCCGGAGGTCACCTGGCATTCGGGGGTGACCCGGTCCGGCGACACGATCACGGTCGACCTGCCGATGTACGCCGACGGCGCGGGACATCCCGGCGACAGCGGGGAAACCGGCTCCACTGTGCTGTATCGCGACGGTGCCGAGGCCGGGCGGGAAGAGTGGGCCGGATACGGCTCGTTCGCCGTCCCGGCCGCCGACTCGCGCTACCGCCTGGTCGCCCAAAGCACCCGGGGCATCCCGTACGCGTTGTCGACGAACATCACGGCGGCGTGGGAGTTCCGTTCGGCGTACGCCCCCAGCCGGGTCCTGCCCCTGTGGGCGATCCGATTCGCCCCGCGCCTGGACGGGCAGAACACCGCCACGAGCATGGATCTGCTGATGCCGGTGCAGGTGACGCCCGCGCCCGGCGCCCGGGTCGGCGCGCTGCGTGAGGTGACCGTCGAAGTCTCCGTCGACGACGGGCTCAGCTGGCTCCGCGTCCCGTACGCGGCCGGCCTGGCCCTGGTTCGGCACCCCGCCGGGCACGGCTTCATGTCCCTGCGCGGCTCGGTACGAGACAGCGACGGCAACACCGTCACGCTGACGGTGATCCGGGCCTACCGGTACTGAGTGTCGGCGGGCGGGAGCAGAATGAGGCGGTGAGCCTCCGTGATCTTCCGCCCGCCGCCCGGTCGATGGCGGCTGCGGCGAACGCCGCGGTCGAGGCGGCCCGGGTCGCCGACGCCGACGAACTGCGGGCCGCGGCCGCCGACCTAGCCGCGTTCGACCCGTCGACCGCCGGTCCGCTGCTCGGCGACGTGCTGCGGATGCTGCTGGAGGAGTCGCATCCCGACGGGCTCGACGCGGACGACCTGCGCTCGGTGCTGGAGACCACGACGAAGTCCGCGCTCGCCTGGCTGCCCGAGGCCGACCCCGAAGTGCTTCTCGTGATCCTGGCCGGTGCGCTGGGCGTACATCCGGAAGAAGCGGATGGGATCGCGCGGCCGGGAGCGCGCGCCGTGGCCCTGCACGCCCCGGTGATGATCGCGGATCTGCTGGCCGGGACCCGGCGCGGCCTGGATTTCTATCTGGAGGCCGCGTTCCGCGAGATGGCCCGGTCCCAGACGATGGAGGCGCCGTAGCGCGTCAGCCGGGCAATCGCCAGTACTGGTGCTTCTTCTCGTCGCGCACGATCACGCCGAGCCGCAGCAGTTCCTTGCGGTACGTCGCCTTGTCGCCGTCCTCGCTCTTACGGACTGCCTCGGCCCGCGCGGCGAGGACCGCGTCGGCGCCTTCCGGCAGACCTGGCACGCCAGGCACCCACAGCTTGTACGCCTCATGGTGCGGATCGCCGCCGTCGAGCCAGGGAAAGCCGTGCCCAGCGAAGGCGGCCTTCAGCTGCTCGGTCTTGATGTCGGACTTCTCCCGGGCCAGCTCCTGACCCTGCGACCCGAGCAGGACGAGGTCCTTGCCGTCGGCGAAGACGCTCGCCACGTCGCCGCGCGCGATCTCGGTGACCGGTTCGCCGACCCGGGCGAGCGACGCCGACGCGGGCGTGACCGTCACGGTGAGCCACTCGCCGACGGCGGTGAACGCGAACACGACACCGGCGGCGAATCCGATCGCGATCGTGACCAGCGTCGCGGCGGGCTCGCTGAAGCTGTCGATCGTCTTGAACACGCCCTGGAACGGGGCCCAGGGCAACCCGGCGATCCAGCCCGCGGCCAGCCTCGCGAGCCAGCCGACTCCGGCTCCGGCGAGGGGGAGGCCGACGGCCCCCACGAGACGGTCGGCCATCGGCGTGGCCACGACAGTGCGGGTCTCGACCATGCGGACCATGATCTCATCACCGGGCAAATGCCGTCGCGGCCGGTGACCGGATCGGTCCGGTGCGCGGCATGATGGTGCCTGACGCCGCACGGCGTACGCGGGCAGGATCGGGAACATGAAGAAGCGAGCACTCATCGTCATCGACGTTCAGGAGTCGTTCCGGCAGCGGCCGATCTGGGCGGCCTCCTCCAACCCGGAGATCGCCAAGCAGGTCTCCCGGTTGGCCGAAACGTTCCGGGCGAACGGCGAGCAGATCGTCTGGGTCCTGCACGAGGAGCCGGGCTCCGGCACGGTGTTCGATCCCGCGCTCGGGTTCGTGCGGCTGTTCGACGGCCTCGCCCCGGCCGATGGCGAGCCGATCCTGCGCAAGACCTCGCACAACGCGTTCACCACGACGAACCTGCAGCAGCGGCTGGTCGAGGCCGGGATCGGCGAGGTCGTCGTCTGCGGCATCCGCACCGAGCAGTGCGTCGAGACCACCGCGCGCGTCGCCTCCGACCTCGGGTACGCGGTGACCTTCGTGACCGACGCGACCGCCACCAACCCGATCGAGCACCGCGACGCCCCGGGGGGCCGGTCGATCGAGGAGATCCTGGCCGACCCCCGCACGCTCGGCGTCGAAGCGATCCTCGCCCGCACCGAGTACGCGCTGAGCGGCCGGTTCGCCACGATCGCCACCGTCGAGGAGCTGACCGGACCGTGAGCACCGTCGTCTTCCTGCTCGCCCCCGGCGTGCACCTGCTGGACCTGGCCGGACCGGCGCAGACGTTCTCGTCCGCGGCCGACTTCGGCGCGGGCTACCGGCTGGCGTACGTGGGCGAGCGGGAAGACGTCCTCGCCAATCAGGGTCTGCCCCTGCGTGGCGCGACGGAATGGCCGGAGCTGACCGCCGACGACCTCGTGGTGGTGCCCGGCTGGAAGTCGGCATCGGCGCACAATCGGACAAAGTTTACCCCTTCGACCTTGGAGCGGCTGCGCGAACACCACCGTCGAGGTGGGACGGTCGCGTCGGTATGCGCGGGCGCGTTCGCCCTCGGCGAGGCGGGCCTGCTCGACGGCCGCCGCTGCACGACCCACCACGACCTGCAGGACGAACTCGCCCACGTCTACCGCCGGGCCAGCGTCGTGCGCGACGTCCTCTACGTCGTGGACGGCCGAGTCGTCACCTCGGCCGGCATCGCGAGCGGCATCGACCTGGCCCTGCACCTGCTCGCCCAGCGGCACGGCCCGGCCCTGGCCGCGCGGGTCGCCCGCGAGATGGTCGTGTACGCCCGCCGCAACGGCGACGAACGCCAGGAAAGCGCGATGCTGCGCCACCGAGCCCACGTCAACGACGCGGTGCACCGCGTTCAAGACGTCATCGACACCCGGTACGCCGACCGCCTGCCACTGGCCCAGCTGGCCGCCTCCGGCGGAGTCAGCGAGCGTACGCTCACCCGCCTGTTCGATCGGGTGCTGGGCCTGACCCCGTTGCGCTACCAGCAACTGCTGCGCGTCGAACGCGCGGAGCACCTGATCGGGCACGGTGCGACGGTGGAGGCGGCGGCGCGTGCCGTCGGCTTCGAGGACGCTCGGATGCTGCGGCGGCTACGCTCCCGCGCTATCTAGCTCCGCTTCGCTTCCGCCCTCGCGCCGGCGCTCGCGTCGGGCGCTTTTTGGCGCTGGATCAGGGTTCTGGGTCGAATCTTGGGCAATGATTCGGCTTAGAACCCTGATCTGGTTGCTTCCTGAGGGCGCGACGGGCGGTCCGGGCGCTCCGGGCTGGGTTCGGCGCGAGAGAACAGGGCTAGGCCGACGACGGCCACCAGTCCGAGCACGGCCGGGACTCCGAACACCAGCGGCAGCCCGACGGCGTCCGCCCCGAGTCCGCCGGCCACCCCGCCGAGGGCCATGGCCAGCGAGGTCGAGGTCAGGAAGATCGCCGAGGCGGTGGCGACCGCCGTCGGCAGCAGTCGCTGGGCCACGATGATGCCGAGGGCGGCGAAGACGCCCCATACGGCGCCCATGAGGATCTGCCCGGCGAACAGTCCGGCGGCGCTGCCGGTCAACGCGAAGCAGAGGTTGGCGGCCACGCCGAACGCCGCGCCCGCGACCATCAGCCACACCATGCCGGTCCGCCGGGCCACCAGCACCGCAAGTGGCATCAGGACGATCTCGACCAGCGGCTGGATGCCTATGATCGATCCGCTCAGCGTGGCGGAGAAGTGCAGCTGTCCGGTCATGTAGATCGGCAGGTACGCGTACTTGATGGGTTCGCCGACGTAGACCAGCACGTAGAGCGCCGTGAACGCCAGCAACGGCAGCATGGTGCGTACGCCGGGGGCGGGTTGCGCCGCCGGGCGGGTCGCGACGCCGGTGGTCCGGATTCGGCCCAGCGGCAGGATCTGGGCCAGCGTCGCGACCGCCGACGCGGCGAGCATCGTGCGTACGGAGGTGTGGGCGGCCAGGAAGTATCCGGCGACCGGGCCGATCACCCAGCCGGCGGTCAGCGCCATCCGGACGATGGCGATCACCCCGTCGTTGGCGGGGTTCGGATGGGCCACCTGTTCGTCGTGGACGGCGGCGAACACCTGCGACGTCGCCGCCCAGCCGAAGCCGAGCACGACCGCGCTGATCGCGTACGGCATCCAGAGCTGGGTGGAGCAGGCGATGCCGAGCCAGCCGAGGAACCCGAGAACGGCGCAGACACGGAACAGACCCAGTCGCCGGCCGGTGCGGTCGGAGCGTACGCCGACGAGATAGCCGGCGATCGGGGCCGTCAGGCTGGTCAGGTAGAACAGTCCGGCCGCGGCGAGCGATCCGCCGAGATCGTTGACGAGGAACGACGCGATCTGCGGTGCGGCCGCCGACAGCCCGAGGGCGGACACGAAGAGAGCGACGGCGGCGCCGCGGTAGAGCGGGGAGGCGAGCGTCAGACGCAGCGCCGACGGGCGGGCCTCGACCCGCTCCTCCGAAAGCACCACAGGGGGCCTGCCTTTCGACAGCTCAGCAGTTCATCAGGCCGTTCGGCGGTTCAGCGGGTGCGGTGCCGGCCACGCGTCGGGTGCTGTCGCGGCGGACGAGCTTGACGGGGAAGCGCATCCGGAGGCCGCTCGGCGGCACGCCGTCGAGCAACAGGCGGGTGGCGGCCGCGGCCATCTCTTCGACGGGCAGCCCCATCGTGGTCAGGGGCGGGTTGGTGCAGCTCGCGACGATGCTGTCGTCGAACCCGATGACGCTGACGTCGTCGGGCACGCGCCGCCCGCTCGCGGTGATCGCCTGGATCGCCCCGGCGGCCATGAGGTCGCAGGCGACGAAGATGCCGTCGATGTCGGGGTGCCGCTCGAGCAGCCGCTGGGTCGCCCGGTAGCCGCCGTGGCGGTTGAAGTCCTCGTCGGCGCTCAGCTCGGCGAGGCCGAACCGCTCGATCGCCCGCCGATGACCGGTACGCCGTTCGGTCGCGCAGGGATTGAGGATCGGGCCGTGCACGGCGGCGATCCTCCGGCAACCCAGCCGGTGCAGTTCCTCGATCGCGGCGTACGCCCCGCCGATGTTGTCGGCCGCCATCCCCGGAACGACGGAGGAGGTGGGCACCATCGACACGACGCGGCGGCACCGGCGATGGAACCGGGCCGCCAAGTCGGGCGGAACGTCGGCGAGCACCGCACCGAGCGTGGCGTTCGCGGCGATCTCGTCGATGGCGTCGGCGGCTTGCCCGCGGCCGATGGCGTGCAACCGCAGCTGGGTGTTGACGCCGTCGAGCACGGGCACCATGCCGGCGAGGACGCGGCCGAAGTAGGGGTGATTGCCGAGCCAGCCCGCGTCGGGACAGCTGATCGCGACGACGTCGACGGCCCGCGTACGCCCTGAGGCCAATGCCCGTGCGTGCTCGTCGGGCCGGTATCCCAGAGATGCGATCGCAGCCTCGACGCGGGCCCGCAACGGGGCCGCCACCCCGGGCGCGTTGTTGATCACGCGGGATGCGGTCGCCCGGGACACTCCGGCCGCACGCCCCACGTCCTCGATCGTGGGCTTGAACTTGCTCATCGGGTCTGGCCTCTCTGCCATGCGGCTCGGGACGCCGCAGCCAGAACGCTAGACCCGAGAGCGCTCTCAGGAGAAGAGCCGGACCTAGTCGCCGCGCAGCATCGCGATCGCCTTCTCGATGCGCCGCGCCCGGGTCTCCGGCTTCTTCGCGCTCTCGATCGCCAGCACATGCTCCCGCTTATGGCTGTGCGCCAACCCGTCGTACGCCGCCCGAGCAGCGGGATCGGCGTCGAGCGCGCGGGCGAAGTCGTCGGGTTCGACCACGACGCGGGGTTCGGCGTCGAGTTCCAGCGTGACCTCGACCTCCTCGCCCACGGTGACGCCGGCGGCCTGACGGTTGGCGTTGCTCAGGCCGAGCAGGTTGCGTCCGCGCATGATGGCGACCCGGCTCTTCCAGGTATGCCCGTTGACCGTGATGACGACCGGCGGGCGCTTGCCGCCGCCGAGGGCTTCCACCACCTCGGGCGGCACCTCCAGCCCGTGCATCGGCTCCGGCGGCTCGACGTACGTCCGAAACTTCATGACTCAATCCTTCCGGCTTCTCCCGCTGGATCAGGGTTCCCGGTCGAATCTTGACCCAAGATCCGTCCCGGATTCCTGATCCAGCGGGAAAACGCAGCTGGCAAATGCGGGGAGGGTCACTCGCCGTAGGTGGTGACCTTCCAGAGGTAGCCGTCCGGGTCGCTGAAGTAGCCGAAGTATCCGCCCCACTGGGCGGCGGCCGCCTCCTTCACCACGCTGCCGCCGGCGGCGACCGCCTTGGCGATCGTCTCGTCGACCTCGGCCCGGGTGGCCGGGTTGTAGTGGAACGAAGCGCCCCGGAAGCCGGTTCCCTCGGCGGAGACACCGGCGTCCTGGGCCGCCGCGTCCCATTCGTAGAGCGCCAGCTGCGGCGAACCGTCGCCGAGGTTGAGCAGCGCGAAGTGCCGGGTGTCCTTCTCGATCTCGCAGCCCAGCCCTTCGGCGTAGAACTTCTTGGCCCGGTCCAGGTCTCGTACGCCGAGCATCAGGGCGCTCAGGTGCAGGTTCATGGGTTTCTCCTTGTAGTTTTTCGGGATGTCACATCGGCTGGTTCTCGCCGGTCATTCGGTATGACAGGGGAGAGCGGAGGAACGTGACATGGCCGAGCAGGAGTGGCTCAACGAGCAGTTCGCCGAGCATCAGGACCGGCTCCGGGCGGTGGCGTACCGGATGCTGCGCTCGTCGAGCGACGCCGAGGACGCGGTGCAGGAAGCGTGGCTGCGGGTGAGCCGGGCCGACACCGATCAGGTGGAGAACCCGGCCGGCTGGCTGACCACGGTCGTCGCCCGGGTCTGCCTCAACATGCTGGAATCCCGCCGTACGCGACGCGAGGACCCGGCTGGAGCACTGCCGCCTGAGCAGGAGGAGCCTGCGATGCCGACCGGCTCGGCCGGTCCCGAGGACGAGGCGCTGCTGGCGGACTCGGTCGGCGTCGCGCTGCTGGTGGTGCTGGACACGCTGACCCCCGCCGAGCGGCTGGCGTTCGTCATGCACGACGTCTTCGACGTCTCGTTCGCCGAGATCGGCACGATCCTCGACCGGTCCCCGGTCGCGGCACGCCAGCTCGCCAGCCGGGCCCGGCGCCGGGTACAGGGCGCGGCGGCCGCGTCCGACGCCGCCCGATCGCGTAAGCGCGAAGTCATCGCGGCGTTCCTGGCGGCCTCCCGTGCCGGGGACTTCACCGCGCTCGTCGAGCTGCTCGATCCCGACGCGGTTGCCGGTGACGCTCAAGGCGCTCAAGCGGTGGCGGCGATGTTCTCCGGGCGGGCGCAAGCCGCCGTGCTCGCGCTGGTCGACGGCGTACCTGCGGCGGTATGGGCGCATCGTGGCAGGGCCAAGGCGGTCCTGGCGTTCACCTTCGACGCCGACAAGATCACCGGCATCGAGTTCGAGACCGATGAGGACCGGCTGCGCGACCTCGACATCGTCCTGCTCGGCGTCAGCTGACCGCTCGCCCCGCCCCGCTCGCCCCGCCCGCCCCGCTCGCCCCGCGCAGTCGCGGCGCGGCGCGCTCACGCCTCGCGGAAGCAGCCGGATCAGGGATCTAAGCCGAATCTTGGGCCGAGATTCGACCCAGATCCCTGATCCAGCGCGAAAGGGCCGCGAACGCGGGCCGTATCTGCGCCCGTTCCGACGCGTCGGGTCCTCACTAGAGGCTGGCCACCCGCAGGGTCGGTGCGCGCAGACCTTGCTTCTTCCGGGTGATGGCCAGGACCACCAGCAACGCCACGGTCATCGCCACGAGGTAGCCGAGGCGAAACACCGCCGGGTTGTCCGCGTAATGCGCTGTGACGATCGGATTCCACAATCCGATCGGATTGTCGTCACCCGGAAAGGTGAAGAACTGCCACTGCATCCAGTTCCAGCCCAGATGCAGCCCGAGCGGAAGCGCGATGCCGCCGGTGCGCAGCGCGGCTACGCCGAAGACGATCGCGCCGACCAGCGGACCCACCGCGGTCCACACCAATTCGCTGCCGCCGCTTTTCACGGACAGGCTCGACCCGATGCTGAGCACGTGGTAGCCGCCGAAAAGGGCAGCCATGACCACAATCGCCTTGGTTTTGCCGATCCCCTCGGCGAGCCGCCGCAACGCGTAACCTCGAAAGACCAGTTCCTCCACCAACACCGCGAACACGAAGTATGTCGTGCCGGACAGCATCAGTGCCATGGTGAACGGCCGATTCGGCTGCCAATAAAGGACTCCGCCGAGCATGAGCAACCATGCCAGTCCTCCGACGAGCGCGGCGCCCGAGCACAGTCCTATCGCGAGCTGACGCAGCCAGGCCCAGCCCGGCCGCAGTCCCGCAGTCGCCCAGCCACGCCGCTCGAGCCGAAGGCAGAGCGCGGTCACGCCGAGGATCAGAAGGGCACCCACCGTCATCACCGGCCACGGCTGCCCGTCGCGCGACGCCCACGCCGGGGCGAACATCCCGACGAGCATCGCCGCGAGCACCACCGACGCCACGGACAGGACGAGAAACCCCAAAGCCTTCCCCAAGGTCTTCAACAACATCAGGCAACGCAACCACGATCCACGAGGGCCGGGCAACCAGGGGCAACCCTGATCCGCCCCGGAGACAAGGCGCTAAGGCCGAGCGTGTTCGACGAAGGCGGCCAGGCCGTCCAGCATCCGGCCGAGCCCGAACTCGAACAGCTTGTCCAGGTCGAAGTCGAACTCGACGGTCTTGGTGAACTCGAAGAACCGCTTCAGGTGCCCGGCGCTCACGAAGTCGTGGAAGGCCTGTTCCTGGGTCTGCATCCATTCGTCCTCGGTCAGCCCGGTCTCGCGCTGGGCCTCCTGCTCCGGTTCGAAGGCGGTGGCGATGCCGCGGACGAAACTGAACATCGTGATGTGGACGAGCATCCGGGTCAGCATGTCGAGGCCCTCGTCGTCGAACGCGCCGAGGATCCACTCGGTGTGCTGGAGTGCGTTCGGGGCCAGTTGGGGCCGGGTCAGGGACAGGACCGGCGCGAGCCACGGGTGGCGGTGGAACAGCCGCCATTGGAGCCGCGCGGCGAACTCGAGCTGTGCGCGCCAGCCCGCCGGGCGTTCAGGGGGGAAGTTCTCCTCGCCCATGGTGACGTCGATCATGTGGATGATCAGGTCGTCCTTGCTCGGCACGTACCGGTAGAGCGACATCGTCGCCGCGCCGAGTTCGGCCGCGATGCGGCGCATCGAGACCTCGTTCATCCCTTCGGCGTCGGCGATCTCGACCGCCTTGCGGACGATCTTGTCGCGGGTCAGCTCGCCTTCGGCCCGCCGGCCCGACACCCGTGCGGCCGCGCCGCTCGAAGGCCCCGCGGTCGAGCGCGCATCGTTCGCCGGGGCCGCGTCGAGTTCCGCAACGATCGTGCCGATCCCGGGCACGACGGTGACCACGCCGTCCTGCTGGAGCACGGCGAGCACCTTGGTCGCGGTCGCCAGCGCCACACCCCATTCGCGGGTGATCGCGCGCGCGGACGGCACCCGGTGTCCCGGTTGCAGCTCCCCGGTGCTGATGCGATGCCGGATCTGGTCGGCGATGCGCTGGTAGGGCGGGACGCTCACGGCTCCTCCGTCACAGGGTCGGGCTGTACTAGTACACCACTGTCCGCGACCGGACTTTGCGGCGCCGCTTGTCGGTTCCCGGCAGCTCCGCGCGTACCGAGGTGTTCTAGTACAGCGGCGAGCTGAAACAGCTGGTGTTCTAGGCACTTGCGCTGTTCTAGGGGGCGAACGTATGGTGTACGCATCACGATGTACAGCGTACACGAGACACCCTGGGGGAGTCATGAGCAAGACGGTCCTGATCTCCGGCGCGAGCATCGCCGGACCGGCCCTGGCCTTCTGGCTGAAGCGGTACGGCTTCACGCCGACGGTGGTCGAGATCGCGCCGACGTTCCGGCCCGGCGGCCAGGCCGTCGATCTGCGCGGCGCCGGTAAAGAGGTCACCGAGCGGATGGGCATCATGCCCCGCGTCAAGGAACTACGCGTCGACGAGCGCGGCATCGCCGGCGTCAACGCCAAGGGGCAGCGCACGTACGCGATGCCCGCCGACATGTTCGGCGGCGAGGGGATCGTGGCCGAGATCGAGATCATGCGCGGCGATCTGACGCAGGTGCTGGCCGAGGCGACGACCGACGTCGAGTACCTGTTCGGCGACCGCATCGCCGAGATGACCGAGCTGGCCGACGGCGTACAGGTCACCTTCGCCAGCGGAACCGTCCGCCGGTTCGACATGGTCGTCGGTGCGGACGGCGTGCACTCGGGCGTACGCCGGTTGGTCTTCGGGCCGGAGGAGAAGTTCGTGACGCAGCTGGGCGCGTACACGGCGTATTTCACCGTGCCGGACCCGGGCGATCTGGACCACTGGTTCCTGATGTACAACGAGCCCGGCGGCCTGTGCGTGGGCATCCGGCCGGAGCGTGGCGGCACCGCGAAGGCGATGCTGACGTTCCTGTCGCCGCCTTTGCAGTTCGACCGGCGCGACATCCGGGCGCAGCAGGAGATCCTGCGGCGCAAGTTCGGCCGGGCCGCCTGGAAGGTCCCCGCGATCCTGGCCGCGATGCCCGCGGCCGACGACTTCTACTTCGACAACATGTGCCAGGTGCGCGTGGACCAGTGGTGGCAGGGCCGCACGGCGCTGCTCGGCGACGCGGCGTACTGCGCCTCGCCACTAGCCGGGCTGGGCACCAGCCTGTCGCTGGTCGGGGCGTACGTGCTGGCCGGTGAGCTGGCGGCGACGCCGGACGACCACGAGGCGGCGTTCGCCCGCTATCAGCGGGAGATGGCCGCCTACGTCAAGCAGGGCCAGGAACTGCCGCCGGGTGGGGCCAAGGGCATGGCGCCGGCGAACAACTTCATGATCTCGATGCGGAACCTGTCCATGCGCATGGCCAACCACTGGCCGATGAAGAACATGATGACCAAGCTGATGTCCAAGGCGGACGCCATCACGCTCAAGGACTACAGCCGGTCCGTGCTGGTCCCGCCGGCCATGTCCAGGTAGCGACTCGTAGGCGTCAAGAGGATACGACTCTGTCGTATCCTCTTGCGACAATCGGACGCGATGGAGCTTTTCGCGTATGCCGAGCTGGGCGTGGACGGCCATGAGCTGCCTCGCGGCCCGTATGTCGTGATCGACCTGGAGACCACCGGGCTCTTCCCCGTGGAGGACCGGATCGTCGAGATCGCGATGGCCCGGGTGGAGGACGACCGGATCGTCGAGGAATGGGCGACCCTGATCGACCCGGGCCGCGATCCCGGCCCGACCTTCCTGCACCACATCAGCCAGGACATGGTCACCGGCGCGCCCACCTTCCGCGACATCGCCGGGGAGATCCTCGCCCGGCTCGACGGCACGATCGTGGTGGCGCACAACGCCGCGTTCGAGGAGGGTTTCCTCGCCGCCGAGCTGGCCCGACTGCCGATCGAGGTGCCGCCGATCCCGGCGTTCTGCACTCTGCGTATCGCCCGGGAAGTCCTGGCCTCGCCCAACTATCGGCTGGCCACCTGCTGCGAGGTGTGCGGCATCGACCTGCGCGACGCGCATACCGCGCTCGGCGACGTCCGGGCCACCGCCGAACTCCTGCCGCGGCTGGTGGCGGCGGCGCCGACGCTGCGCTATCCGGTGACGCCGACGGCGCTGCCCCGGCTGCGGCGACTCGCCGGTCCGCGTACGCGGGTCACCCGGCTGCGCAAGGGTCAGGACGGCTGGATCCGGTCCATCGTCACCAAGCTGCCGGTCTCGATGTCTGATCACGACCCGATCGGGGCGCAGCCGTACCTCGACTACCTCACCGAGGCGCTGGCCGACGGCCGGCTCACCGGCGACAAGGCCCGACGCCTCGGCCGCCTCGCCGGTAGGGCCGGGTTGGGCGCTGAGCAGGTGCGGGAACTGCACCTTCGCTTCCTAGACGGACTCCGCGACGCGGCGCTCGGCAGTGGGGTACTGACCCAGCCGGAACAACTGCGGCTGACCACGATCGCGAGGCTGCTCGACGTGCCCGACTACTTCGCCGACCTCACTCCGGACCTCCCGGCGCAGCCGACCGGCACCGGCCCTCGCGTGTGGTGCAGCCCGCACGTCCCCCGGCAGACGCGGGTACGCCTGGAGGACGCGGGCTACCAGCTCGCCACGAACCTCACCCGTTCGGTCGCCGCGGCCGTGCTCGCCGACACGGACGTACGCCTCCCGCAAGCCCGGCGCGCAGGCGAACTCGGCGCGCGGCTGGTCCCGCTGAACGATGTGGACACGTTCCTCGACGGCGGGCTGGAGGTCATCCCCGAACGGGACCGGCTGCCCGCCCCGACTGCGCCGCCCGGCTGGTATCCCGACCCCACCGGCCGGCACGTCTATCGATTCTGGGACGGTTCGGCCTGGACCGATCGGGTCAGCCCCGGCGGCACGGCGATCTTCGCCGACCCGCTCCGCTGACCTGACCCGCTGCCCGCCACCCCGGCCGCGACCACGCTGGCGGAGGTAGGCTGGTGGTGACGGGACGGGGGTTTCCGTTGGCCAAAAGATCCACGGCACCGACAGAGTCACGCGGTTTGGCGTCGTGGCGGGTGTTGGTCGCGGTGGTAGCCGTTGTGATCTTGACAGTTGTCACCGGCGTTCTGGCCTTCCGCGAGCAGATCCGGTCGCGGACGCTGGAGAGCGCTGTCCAGGAGGCTGAGCTCCTCAGCTCGGTCGTGATCGACCGTAGCCTGACCCTGACCGACATCACCCACGGAATGCATCCGGTGAACCGCTCGGATTTGAAGGCGGACGTCATCCTCCTGAAGCGTCGCGGTGAGGTGGTCGACCTCAGCATCTGGTCGATGGCGACCAGAAAGCTCGTCTACGCGGACGAAGGCCAGGACGGCATCGTCGCACCGAGTCCCGATGTCTTCGAGCGGGCGCAGGCCGGCAAGCCGTTCATCGGCGAGGCGACCGGCGATCCCAGCCACGGCGAAAACCTGGTCGTCTACCACCCGTACGACGCCAACGGCGACGGCGTCGTGGACGCGGTGGCCGAGGTGGTGCTGCCGAGCACGTCGGTCGAGGAGTCGTTGAGCCGATCGACGTGGCTGCTCTATGGCGGCGGGCTACTCGCCCTCGTTCTCGCGATCGCCGGCATTCTGCAGGTACGCCGCAACCAACTCAGACAAGACCGTGCCGCGGTTCAGGACCCCCTGACCGGTCTGGGCAACCGGATGCTGATGCGCCGAGTGGCGCCGCAGATCCTGGCCGACGCGACCGATGCGGCTCCGGCCGCGCTGCTGCTGATAGACCTCGACAGGTTCAAGGCTGTCAACGACACCTTGGGCCACCATGCCGGCGATGAACTACTCGCCGCGGTGGCCGACGTGATTCAACGGGAGAGCGGGCCTTCCAGCGTCGCGGCCAGGCTCGGTGGGGACGAGTTCGCGGTGCTGTTGCCCCGTGTGGCCGACCGCGCCGCAGCCCGCGCGGTGCCCGACAGGATTCGCGACGCCATCCGCCGGCCCATGACGATCGCCGGCAGCCAGGTGCAAGTCGACGCCAGCATCGGAATGGCGTGGGCGCCCGCCGACGGCACCGCGGCGGAGGACCTCCTGCGCAGCGCCGACATGGCCATGTATCGAGCGAAGCACTCGGGAGCGGGCGTCGCCGAATACACCGAGGTCGCGGTCACCAAGCCGCCGGAACCCGCGGCCACGACCGTGCGGGAGCTGAGCCGGGCGCTGGCCGACCATCAGCTCGAGCTCTATTACCAGCCAGTCCGAGCCGCCGACTCGACGATCTGCTCGGCGGAGGTCTTGGCGCGATGGCGCCATCCCGAATTCGAACTGCTCGAGGCGAGCATGTTCATCCCCGAGGTCGCCCACACCTCGTTGATGTCGACCCTGACCGAGTGGGTGCTGCGAGAGGCCGCTGACAGGCAGGCCCAGTGGCTGGCCCGCGGACTCGACGTCAGGGTTTCGGTGAACCTCGCAGCACGCAGCCTCTACGGCGAGTCCGTCGCTGATCTCGTGCGGCGCCTCATCGAAGATCGCCGACTGCCACCGGCCTCGCTCGAACTTGAGGTGAGCGAAGCGATCATGATGATCGAGCCAGACCGCGCTATCCCGGCGATGCTGCGTCTGCGCGATGCGGGTGCCGGCTTGTGCCTCGACAACTTCGGCGCGGCCTACGGCGCGGTGTCGATCCTGGCCGACGCTCCGGTCCAGACCGTGAAGATCGACCAACGGTTCGGCGGCCAGGTTGTCGAGAGTCGGCTGGCCAGAACCCTGGTGAGCGGGTGGGTGAGGGCCGCGCATGAACGGGGCCTGTGCGTGATCGCCCAGGGTGTCGAGACGCCGGCGACCGGGCGGTGCCTGATCGATCTCGGTTGTGACGGCGTGCAGGGGTACGGCGTGTGCCGGCCGATGCCCGCGCAGGACTTCACCCAGTGGCTGACCTCCGTGACCTCCGCCAGCCAGGATGTCGGCAGAAAGGAGCAAGCCTACGAGGCCGGACACCCGCCGGAAACGTCGATGACAGACGCGTGACGACACACTTCACGAGGACCCACGTCCGCCACCCGGGGAGGCGACATGTATGCAGTCCGACGGCCACGGCCGCTTGCCCGTGCTGTCGTCGCGTTCGCCTTCGTCGCGATCATCGCCCTCACCGGGTGCACGTCCGGTCCCGGCGACTCGGCTCGGCATCGGCCACCGCCCGGCGACGGATCCAGCTGTCCGGGCGGGTACGCCTCGGCCAGGGCGGCGGTGGACCGCGCGAAGGTCCCTTCACAGTCGTGGACTGGTCCGACCACCGGCCCCCGTGCTGCGGTGGGCAAGACCGTCGTGTTCGTCGCGGCGACCATGACCAACCCTGGGATAGCCGGCGTCGCCAAAGGCACCTCGGAAGCCGCGGGCGCCATCGGCTGGAACCTGCAGGTCATCGACGGCGATGGCACGCCAGCCGGTATCAACCTCGCCTTCAGCCAAGCCCTCGGCCTGGATCCCGACGGCATCATCGTCGCCGGGTTCGACACCAAGCTGACGTCTCGCCAAGTGCGACAGGCAAAGGCGGCCGGCATCCCACTGGTCGGCTGGCACGTCGCCGACACGCCTCGTCCAGGCGCGGGATCGGAACTGTTCGCGAACGTCACCACCGACGTCCAGGACGTCGCCAGAATCAGTGCGCAGTGGATCATCGCGGAATCGGGAGGCAGCGCCGGTGTCGTGATCTTCACCGATCTGTCCATCCCGTTCGCCCGGAACAAGTCCCAGCTGATCAAGCGGGCGCTGGAGGACTGCTCTGGAGTCAAGATCCTTTCGACTGAGGACATACCGATCGCCGATTCCAGCAATCAGACGCCGCAGCGAACCGCATCGTTGATCGGTCGCCTGGGCGACGCGTGGACATACTCCGTCGCGATCAACGATCTTTACTTCGCCGACGCCGCGGCGGCACTGCATGATGCCGGGAAGCCGGGTGACGGTGCGCCCCTCAACCTCGGAGCCGGTGACGGCGACCCGATGGCCTTCAACAGCATCCGAACCGGCCACTATCAGGCCGCGACTGTGCCCGAGCCGCTGCTCGAACAGGGGTGGCAGACGATCGACGAACTCAATCGAGCCCTCAGCGGCAAGCCCCGCAGCGGGTACGTCGCGCCAGTGCACCTCACGACCATCGACAACATCGACGGCGCTACCTACTGGGAACCCGCCGACAACTATCGTGAGCACTACATGCAGGTCTGGCGCAGGTAGCGCAGCTCAGCTGAGACCCGTGTGGTGCCCTCGGCTGGACTCGAACCAGCGACCCCCGGGTTCGGAACCCGGTGCTCTCTCCGCTGAGCTACGAAGGCTTGAACCGCACGAAGCGGTGAAATCGGTACGCCTGGCAGGACTCGAACCTGCCACCTCCCGCTTCGTAGGCGGGCGCTCTGTCCTGATGAGCTACAGGCGTGTGTTCAGTTGTGCCAGTACCCGGCGAGGGATTCGAACCCCCAACCTGCGCGTTCTAAGCGCGCCGCCTCTCCCGTTGGGCCAGCCGGGCATCGTGGACAACCGGGGTATCGAACCCCACCCGCGATGTTTGCAAAACATCGCTACGCACCTGCGCGTCGCCCGAGTACGCGCCCGCCCCCCGCGGGCACGCCGTCGCGTACCCACCCCCGTCGGGCGCGTCAGTCCGGAACCTCCGAGTCGAACGGAGTTTCTTTCATGCGGAGAAACCGTCTCCGTCGTTCCGGTTGAATTGCACGATCCACTATGGATCGAAAAGGCATGGAATAAGCGCGGCCACCGAAATGGAGGCCAACTGAGACAACCTCAGGGAGATGCGAAAAAGCCGTCCACCGGAGCCCGGGGACGGCGAAAGCCGAATGTGGCGCGCTTAGCGGCGCCGACCATCCCGGGTGAGCGAGCCCCGTTCGGGGCACGACAGTGCGGCGGCGAGTGAGGCTCGGCGCCGTAGTCGGCTTCGCATGTCGTTCCCCTTTCCGATCGGTGCCGGTGTCTCATCGGTCTCGGTGTCTCATCGGTCGCTGAGCGACTGAGGACAACGATAAGGCGTCCGCGCGCATAGCGCAATGAATTAAAGCGGTATTGTGGTCGCCGTGACGACTCTGGTGACTCTAGCCGACATTCGCGCTGCCGCCGACCGCATCGAGGGGGTCGTCGTGCGTACGCCGCTGCTGCCGGCTCCGGGGGTCGGCCCGGATCTGTGGCTCAAACCCGAGAGCCTGCAACCCACCGGCGCGTTCAAGCTGCGCGGCGCGACCAACGCCGTCCGCTCGCTGGGCGCCGAGGCGCTACCGGCCGGAGTCGTGACTCACTCGTCGGGCAACCACGGCCAGGCTTTGGCGTACGCCGCCCGGGCGGCCGGGATCCCCTGCTGGGTGGTGGTTCCAGAGGGTGCGCCGAAGGTGAAGGTGGCGGCGATCCGGGCGCAGGGCGCCGAGATCGTGCTCGTCCCGCCCGCGCAACGGCTGGCGGCGGCGGAGAAGATCGCGGCCGAGCGTGGTGCCACTCTCGTGCCGCCGTTCGACGACCCGGCGGTCATCGCCGGTCAGGGCACGGTCGGGTTGGAGATCGTCGAGGATCTGCCCGACGTGGATGTGATCCTCGTGCAGGTCGGCGGTGGGGGACTGGTCTCCGGCGTGGCGGCGGCGGTCAAGGCGGTCAGCCCGTCGGCGCGCGTCATCGGGGTGGAGCCGGAGTTGGCGGCCGAGACCGCCGAAGGGCTGCGCGCCGGGACGCTGGTGCCGTGGCCGGTGGAACGGACCTATCGGACCATCGCCGACGGCGTACGCACCAGCCCGTCCGAGCTGACCTTCGCGCACATCCAGACCTATGTGGACGATATCGTCACCGTCACGGAGGAACAGATCCGGGCGGCGGTCGGCGTGCTGGCGTACCAGGCCCGCATCGTCGCCGAGCCCAGCGGCGCGCTCACCGCGGCGGCGTACCTGGCGGGGAAGGCGCCCACCGGGCGTACCGTCGCGATCGTCTCCGGCGGAAACGCGGATCCGGCGCTGTTGCACGACCTTCTACGGCCGTAAGCAGGATAATCAGACCCCGTGAGGTGGACGGCGGGGGCTGTGCGGATCGCGCGTGACGTGCTGCGGCGGATGGCGCAGGTCGAGTTGCTCGACCGGGTCTACGTGATCGCGGCCGGCACGTTCGTCTCGGCGTTGCCGGTGTTGTTGCTGCTCACCGGGGCACTGGGATCCTCGCGGCGCAGCGAGTCGGTGTTCGCGGGCCAGCTGATCGACCGGCTCGGGCTCGGTGGGCCCGCGGCCGACGCGGTGCGCACCTTGCTCCCCGCGAGCCGGTTGCGCCTCTACGTGGTCGGTCTGGGGATCAGCCTCTTCGGGCTCTACTCGCTGACCCGTCGCGTCGCGCGGGCGTACTCGGCGATCTGGCAGATTCCGGACCTCCCGCGGAGCCGCTGGTGGCGCGCGGGGGTCTGGCTGCTCGTGGAACTCGCCGCGATCGTGTCGGTCGCGGTCGCGCGCGACCTTGCGCGTGAGTCGACGCCCGTCGCGCGAGTCGCGCTGTTCGTGCTCGCGCTCATCATCTGGTACGCCGCGGAGCTGGCCGGCCAGCGCTTGATCACCGACGGCCGGGTGCCGTGGCGAGCGCTGCACCTGGCCGCCGGATTGACTGCGGCCGGTCGCCTCGGCGTGGCGATCTGGGCCGCGGTCTATCTCGGCACCTCGATGACCCGGCAGGCCGAGCTGTACGGGCCGATCGGCGTGGTGTTCGCGCTGTTCACCAGCCTGTTCGCGTCGATCGCGGCGACGTTGGTGGCGACCTTGATCGCCGCCACCGTCACCGCGAGATCCACTGACTGATCAGGCTCCTTCGAGGACCGGTTCTGGCGTCCTGGCGACCGGCGTCGCGGACGGGTCCTGCTTGCGGAACAGCTTTCCGGGCCACCACATCCACCGGCAGACGTCGACGGTCAGGGCGGTGACCGGCACCGACCGCACGACCGTCGTGTCGAGCAGGACCGCCGCGTTCCCGCCGACTTGAGCGTCCGCACCGGCGCGGCAGCCACGGCGGGTTCGACCGCTTCACGACCCAGGCCCGCGAATGATCAAGATCAACACTTGTATGCTGGCCTCATGGACGTCTACGGAGCGGTCCTGACACGTCAGTCGATTCGCAAGTTCACCGATCAACCCGTGCCGCGCGAGACGCTGGAGCGGGTGCTGGCGGTGGCCGCCCACGCGCCGTCCGGCAGCAACCTGCAACCGTGGCACATCTACGCGGTATCCGGCGAACCGTTGGCGGACCTGAAGAAGCGGGTCGCCGAGCGGGTGGCGGCGGGGGACACCGGCGACGAACGCGAGTTCGCGATCTATCCACCGCAGCTGCGGCCGGCCTACCTGGAACGCATGGGGGCGCTCGGCGAAGGCCGCTACGGTTCGCTCGGCATCGCCCGCGACGATGTGGCCGCCCGCGCCCGCGTACGCGCGGAGAACTGGAACTGCTTCGGGGCGGGCACCGCGCTGTTCTGCTATCTGGACCGGGACATGCCGCTGCCGCGCTGGTCCGACGCCGGGATCTACCTGCAGACGGTGATGCTGCTGTTGCGGGGCGAAGGGCTGCACAGCTGTACGCAGGAGGCATGGGCGGAATACCACCGCAGCGTCGCGGAGGTCCTCTCGCCGCCGCCCGAGCGGATGCTGTTCTGCGGCATGTCGATCGGGTACGCCGACCCGACGGTCCCGCATCCGCGCATCCGCCGGGCGGAGTTGTCGGAGACCGTGACGTTCCTCGACTGATGCCCTCGGGTCGTACAGGCCGCGTTGGAGGCGCGATTCGCCGAACCGGCCCAGCGTCAGCGCGCCGACTGATCGGCCCAGGCGTTCACGTCGGCGTACGCCGGAAGCCCCGCGTCGACGTCTGCGCCGTCGCGTACGGCGAGTGCGGTGCGCAGGGTGGCCGCGAGTGCGGCGCGGAACAGCAGCGAACCCGCGCTGATCCGGCGTACGCCCAACTCTGCCAGCCCGGCGACGGTCGTGCGGCCGGGCAGGAACAGGATGTTCACCGGGACGTCGACCGCCGCCACCACCGCTGCGACGTCCGCCGGGTCGGCCAGCCCGGGAACGAAGACGCCGTCCGCGCCCGCGTCGGCGTACAGCCGCACCCGCCGCAGGGTCTCGGTGAGGTCGCCGGTCCGCAGCCAGTGGGTGTCGGTCCGGGCGTTGACGAACAGGCCGGGCGCTTCCCGTTTCACCGAGCGGATCATCGCGGCGTGCGGCTCGGCCGGGCCGAATGCGTCCTCGACGTTGACCCCGGCCGCACCTGCTTCGGCAGCGGCGACCGCAGCGGAGACCGAGCCGCCCTCGATGTCCGCGGTGACGTACGCCGCCAGCCCGGCCAGGTTCCGGACCAGCTCCAGCGTGGCCGCCTCGGCGGCGCCGACCCCGTCGGGCAGCCCGGCCGCGGCCGCGACGCCGAGACTGGTCGTGCCGACGGCCGGAAACCCGGCTTCGACCAGGCAGTGAGCGGACGCGACGTCCCAAGCGTTCGGCAGCACGAGCGGGTCGCCCGTGCGATGAAGTTCGGCGAACGTGGTCACGACGATGCTCCTTCCACCAGGGATAAAGCGTGGGTGCGGCCGGGACACGCCCGTGGGCCGGCTCCGAAGGCCAGTTCACCGGAGAGCTGGACCTGCACGGTTTCACCAGCCGCCACGGTGAGGTCGCCGACCGTGGTGCCCGCGAGAGCTTGCCGTTTCGTGAACGGCACCGGCGGCCGGTCGCGCAGGACCTCGTCGAGCGGCGCGTGGCGCGTACGGTCGATCAGGGTCGCCGTCGCCTCGCACGCTTGCACGAGGACGCCGATCCGCGCCGCGGTCGCTTCGTCGGCCACACCGCCGAAGACGGCGACGAGCTGATCCACTGCGGCATCGGCCCGCGCCTCGTCACCTGTCCCCGGCTGGTACGCCTGTGCGACGTCGCGTACCAGCTGAACGATGTCCTCGGTGACACCCATGGCCGCCGCCAGTACCGCCGCTGGATGGCGCATACTGTTGTGCCGCAACACTTCCAGCGGGATCGCGTCGATGACGGCGACCGACAGCGCCCGTCGCCGGGTGTGGTCGTCGCCCGAGCTGAACCGTCCTACGGCCGACCGCAGCCAGGCGATGCCACCCGCGCCGGGCGGCACCGGCGGCACGATGAACCCGGGATCGGTCAGGACGGCGAGCGCGGCGTCGTGCCCGCGAATCTGCTGCATACCTCGACGCTACGGGCTCAACGGTTCGGCCTGGGCCGAAACGTCCTCAGTCGTTTCGCTCGGCGCACTGCATGACCATGCCGTGGGTGAGGATGCTCGGCGCGCTCGGGTCGGGATGGTCGGCGATCCGCAGTTCGGTCACGTCGTCCGGGCCCATCCGCGGCTCCCGCAGTTCGGGGACCGCCGCGACGACGGCGTCCCAGTCGACGGTGATCGCCACGGCGTCGCCCTCGCGTTCCCAGATCGCCTCTCGCTGGTCGGCGGTGGGGGCCAGTGCGCTGCCGTCGGCGAACTGCACCCGGAAGTACGCCGCCAGGTCGAGCCCGCCGCTCAGTGTGCCGTGCTGCACCGTCCACAGTCGCCAGATGAAGTCCGTGGTGACCACTTCGAGCGCCGACCCGATCGCCGCATAGTCCGCCCCTGGTGCGACGCAGCCGATCGACTCGACGAGGATGCGCGCCTGATCGAGGTCCGGAAACGAGAACGCGAGCGAGAGGGTGCGCCAGACCGATGAGCCGGAGCATTCCACGACGTAGAAGCTGGGGTCCTGGGTGGTCTGCGCCGGTGGCGTGGCCGGCGTGTGCTCGTCGGCGGCCAGTCCGGGCAGCTCCAGCGTCTCGCCGGGGAGCAAGTCCCGGCGCAGGTCCGGGACCACGTCGGCGAGGGAGAGCCGCCAGGCGCCGCTGCCGCCGCCGGCCAGCAACAGGTCGCTCACCGGGTCGTACGCCACGCGGCTGCTGGTGTCGAAGAGGACGATCTTGCTCCGGTCGGGCTTCGACAGCGCGCAGCCGGGCGGCAGATCCGTCACGTGCTGGAACCGCCCGTCGCGCCAGACGCCGACGCCCTCGTTGGACACCGACCACAGGCCGCCGTGGCGCGGTGACCAGAACAGCTCGTGTGGCTTCCAGTCGGCGTCCGTGCCGACCTGCGCCCACTCGTCGCCGCGCAGCAGCCACAGTTCGCCGTCGGCGAAGCAGTACAGTCCGCGTGGGTTGGCGCACAGCAGCGACTCGCCCTGGGGCGGACCGTCCTCGGTGTCCAGCGCGTGCCATCGGCCCCGCTGATGCACCAGGGTTTCCTGGTCCCCGCCGCTCCACAGGACGAGCCGTTCGCCGGCCTCGTCCCAGCCGAGCCGATCGTCGTTGAACAGGTAGGTCCGGCTGGCAACGTTCTGCTCAGGTGGGCTCAGCTGGAGCGTCCGCCCGGCGGCGTCGGCCCGGAGGATCGCTCCGTCGCTGTCGAGGAGAAGCAGGCCCTTCGGAGCCGCCGTGGCCAGTTCTACGTCGTCGACGGGGTGCGACGCCGACGACCAGTGGCCGTCGGTCAAGCGAGCCACGTCGCCCGAATCGCGTTTGAACGCCCATAGTGGACCGTCGGACAGTGCGGTGAACTGCCAATCCTTGTCGCCGGTGTCGAACGGGAACTCCGTCGTCGGCGTACCGGCCGGGGTGAACTCCGCGGCGCCGGAGGGGGCGATGTGAGCGGTGTTGTTCCGGTCCAGCAGGAGCCACGTTCCGGTGGTCTGATCGCGGGCCACCGGCGCCGCGCGGGTGAAGGACGGCAGGCTGGGCCCTTCGGCGTCGGGCTGGTCGAACGGGCGCAGGGTCTGCGGCGCCGCACCGCACAACACCTCCACGCGGCGGTCGACCGGATTCCAGACGATGCTGTTGCCCTCGTGCCCGGTGGCGGGTCCGTCGGTCCAGCCCGTGTCGGCGCTCCAGCGGAACATCCGGCCGTCGAAGTCGTCGCTGCCGGCCACGACGACGCCGTGGTCCGGGTCGGCGGCCGCCGTGCGCAGGGCGTACTTCTCCAGGTCCAGGTCGGGAATCGGCCCGGCCACGAAGTCCAGGGTGTCGCCGTCGTCCGGCACGGCGAGCAGGGTTCCGTCGTGGACGAGGAGCAGCATGCGATCGCCCAGCCGGAACGCGGCGAACACCCGCCGGTCGTCGGCCAGCTGCGGCGGGTACGCCAGCGTCCGCTCCCACTGCGGATAGCGCACCGAGCTGATCACCACACCAGTGAGCGCCGCGCGCGCCTCGGGTTCGGGCCGGGAACCGGTCAGCCCGAACAGGAACGTGTCGGCGTGCACCGGGTCGTAGCAGGCGAAGAGGCCGTGTACGCCGTCGCCGTACGAACGATCCGGGAAGATTCCGCCGGCGATGTGCGTGAACCGGTCGCCGGACCAGCGCCACAGATCACGCTGGTGTACGCCGGCGCCCTGGGTGAACAGCAGGATCCCGCGCAGACCCGGATCCTGGGCGAGCGCACGGGTGTGCTGGAAGCCGGCGAGGCCCGCCGGACTGACCGCTGCCCACCGTGTCGCGTCAATTGTCATCCGGGGCCTCCATTGTGTTGCCTCAACCGCGATCGTGCCCATTACACTGCTTCGCGGCCGTTTGGCCGAAAGCGCTACGGCACCATACCTGGGGAGGGGACGCAGTGAGAAAACGTCGGGATAGGACGGTCGACCGGTGAGCCGCGCCCAGGTCCTCGGCCGCAAAGCCGCCGGCCGGCTGGTGGCGGACCCGCCCGCCTGGCTCACCGCGCTGCGACTCGATCCGGCCGTCGAAGCGCTCGGTGTGACGTGGCACGACGACGAGTCGATCACCCGGGAGTCGGCCGAAGCCGACGAACGGCCGTCCGACTGGGGCCTGCACACCCAGGCGACCATGCAGCACATCCGGCTGAACCGGCCGCACCTGGTGCCGGTCGCGCGCGGGCCGCAGTACACCGGGCGCGGCCTGGGGATCGAGAGCGACGCCGTCTGGTACGTCGACGGTCGCGATCCGCGTCAGCTGCTGTTCGCGCCGAGTGCGGCGTACCCGACGTTCCTGCATGTGCCCGGCGGCACGACCGCGGACCAGATGGCCGAGGCGCTGCGCGGGTTCTTCCCGGCGGAGCGGCCGACCCGCGTGACCCTGCCGAAGGTCGCGCGCGGCTTCCTCGGCTACGCCGAGCGGCTGGGTGTTCCGAGCCCGTACACAGGCCAGGTGGAGGGCATCGACGGCCTGACCCTCGACCGATACTTCACGATGAACCTGTACGCCGAGGCCGGCTCCTGGGGCAGCGCCTACTACGACGACCCGTACCCGGAGGAGTTCGGCCGGCCGATCGAGATGATCGGGATCGGCCGCGAGGCGCAGAAGCAGGCGGACGGGGTGCCGTCGATGACCTGGCGCACCGCGCACAGCGGCTCCTACGTGACTTTCGAGGCGCACTATGGCGAGATGCTCGTGGGCGAGGTCCGCTATCGGCCCAGCACGTACCCGGAGGTGGTGGAGGCGCTCAACGCCTACTTCGGCTCGTACTTCCCCACGGACCTGCCGGTCGACGTGATCGGCGCGTTGCTGGGGTTCGACTTCCAGACGATCGACATGCTGGAACGCGAACTCGACGTGGAGACCGACCTGGGCGACAAGCTCGGCCAGCTCCACATCGCGGTGGCCCTGGCCCACGGCGATGTCGACGCGCTCGCCCGGTTGCGGCCCTACTTCCACGACGACAACGGGTCCTACCGGTCGCAGGCCATGAACTTCCTGCTGCCGTACAACTACGAGTGGATGCTGGAGGAACTTGTCCTCACCGAACCGGAGGAACAGCTGACGCGGCAGCTCAACCAGATCCTCGACCGCGGCATCAGCGGCCGGCACCCCGACATCTTCGACGGCGACGGCTACGCCGGCTATGACGACGAAGAAGACGACGAAGGCGAGGACGACGAGTGACGACCGACCGCAGTGACTCGCACTGCTACGTACTGCGGGCCGGCACACCGGCCTCGGTCGTGACGGACCTCGCGGCCGAGCGCGGCTGGGTCCTCGTCAGCGACGAACCGCCCAGCTTCAACCGAGCCGCGATCAAACGGTGGCGCCCGTCCGAGGAAGCCGACGCCGGTCAGGTGGAACTGATCTGCGACCACATGTCGGGCTGCCACACCCTCACCGCGCCCGAACCGGTCCGGGCCTGGATCGCGGAGGCCCTTCCCGTCTGGACGGCCGACGAGCTGTTGGACCAGGCGCGATCGCAGGAGGACCCGCTGGTACGCATGCGCGCTCTCCGGGCGCTCCAGTACTTCCAGATCGCAGCCGCCCTTCGTGCCGCACCGGATTCGCCGCTCGACCCGGACGAGCCGCACCTGCGGCTGATCGCCGACGACGAGCGCTATCTCGACGGGTTCCGCCAGGGACTCGACGACCCGGTTCCCGGCGTACGCCGAGCGGCGGTCGACGGGCTGTGCCGGACGTTCTATCCCGGCGCTCAGCCGATCCTGCGGGCGTACCGCGACCGCCTGGCCGAGCAGGGCGAGCCCAGCGACCAGCTGGAGACGATCGACTGGTACCTGGAGAAGGGACTGCACCGCATCCGCGCCACGTCCGGCGACGACGACGCGTGACGAGTTCCCCGCCCGGTTGCGGCGTCAGCGCAGCCAGCGGCGTACGCGCCAACTCCTCGTCGCCTCCGCCACGCGTACGACGATAGGCCGACGACCCGGAGCGGCGCACGCTCCGGGCCGTCGAGCGGCGGAATCAGACGGAGGCGTGCTCCTCCGCCCGCACCACCTCGGTCGATCCACTGTGGCGGGCGGGCCGCCGGAAGGTGAGCGCCGCGAGCAGCGCCCCGGCCAGGGCCACCGCCGCCGTGACGGTGAACGCGGTGGTGTAGCCGCTGGTCAGCTCGACCGGGTCGGTGCTCTGCCCGGCTCCGTTGGCCACGGCGACGGCGGTCATCGCGGCCAGGCCCAGGGCCGAGCCGACCTGGTACGTCGTGTTGACGATGCCGGAGGCGAGACCGCCCTCGGTCGGGGCGACGCCGCCGATCGCGGTCATCGTGGCCGGGATGAAGGCCAGCGCCATGCCGGCTGCGGCGACCAGCGAACCGGGCAGCACGTCGGCGACGAAGCTGCCGTGCGGATCGGCCAGGGCCAGCAGACCCAGTCCGGCCGCGAGGACCGCCAGCCCGGTGACGACGAGCGGTCGCGCGCCGAACCGGGCGAGCAGGCGGCCGGTGACCCCGATCATGCCGACCATGATGAGCGCGGTCATCGGCAGCAGCGCCGCTCCGCTGGCGAACGAACCGAATCCGAGCACCTGCTGGATGTAGAGGTTCAGGAAGTACCACATCGGAATCCAGGCCGCGCCGAGCAGGGCCATCGACAGGTTGGCCGCCGCCAGTCCGGGCGTACGCCAGATGCGCAGCGGCATCAGCGGTGCGCGTACCAGTCGCTGAAGCAGCAGGAACCCGGCGATCAGCGCGACCGATGCGATCAGCTGGCCCAGGGTCGCGGCCGAGGTCCAGCCGTTGGCCGGTGCGGTGACCAGCGCCGCGACGGCGAGGGCGAGACCCGCGGTGACCGCGAGCGCGCCGGCGAGGTCGGTGCTGCTGCGGCGGCCGGGCACCGCGGGCAGGGTCGCGGGGGTCAGGGCGAGGGTGACCAGGCCGATCGGGACGTAGATGACGAACACCCACGGCCAGGTGAGCCACTCGGTGATGACGCCGCCGAGGAACACCCCGGCGGTGCCGCCGGCGGGGGCGGCCGCGCCATAGAAGGACAGCGCCTTCGGCAGTTCCGTCGGCTGACCGGCGAACAGGACCATGAGCAGCGTCATCGCGGCCGGGGCGAGCAGCGCCGCGCCGACGCCCTGGACCGCGCGGCCGGCGACCTCGACACCGGGAGTTCCGGCCGCCGCGGCCAGGACGGACCCGGCGATCAGGACCAGCCAGCCGGTGGCGAAGACGCGGCGGGCGCCGAACAGGTCCGACAGTCGGCCGCCGAGCAGGAGCAGACCGCCGAACGCGACGGCGTAACCGTTGAACACCCACTGCAGGCCGCTGGGGCTGAAGCCCAGATCCTCCTGCATCCGGGGCAGCGCGACGGCGATGATCGAGGTGTCCATGATGACCATGAACTGGGCGGTGGCGAGGACCGCGAGGGCCCACCAGCGCCGGGGATCGGGATTCATGACAAGCCTTCCGAAGGTTCGAGGTGGTAGCCGGCCGCGCCGACGGCGGCGGCGATCGCTGAGGTGGTGGCGGGACCGGCCACGGTGACGCGCCCGGCGCGCAGGTCGACGCTGACGCCGGTGACTCCGGGCACGCCCTGGAGGGCGTCGGTCACCTTCGTCGCGCAGGACTGGCAGGTCATGCCGGAGACGGCGAAGTCGCGGCCGTCGACGACCGCGGGAGTGGCGGAATCGCTTGTCTGGCAACAGGTGCACATGGCATGTCCCCTCGAAAAGATACCCCCCATGGGTATCCGGTTCGGAGACAGTAACATACCCCCGGGGGGTAGCAAAAGAGGATCTTGGCTCAGCCGAGGTCGACGGCGGCCAGCAGCTCGCGACCCCGGGCGACCAGCTCGGCGAGCCCGGCCTCGTCCGCCGACGCGATCATGCGGTGAACCTGCTCGACCGCTCGCGGCCGCTCACCGAGCCGGTGCCAGGCGTACGCGATGTTGAGCCGGGCGACACCGGCCACCTGGGGACGATCGAGGCGTACGGCGATCGCCAGCCCTCGTTGGAAGTCCTCGATCGCCTCCGGGTACGCGTGCCGCAGCCCCGACAGCAGGCCGGAACTGAGATGCACGGTCATCGCGAGGTGGTCGTCAGCGGCTCGGGCGGCCAAGGCGAGCGCCTGATTCAGCCGTGCCTGGGCGTCGGCGTACTCGGCGACCGGGTCCGCGCCGGTGGCGAGCATGTCCTGGATGTACCCGGCCAACGCCGCCTCGTCCTGCCCCCGGGCCAGCTCCAGCGCTCGCTCCAAGGTCGGGCGGGCGGCGGCGTACTGCCGACGACGACGGCGTACCGCGTCCTCGGCCGACAACAACTGGGCGTCCACGGATGCGTCGTCGAGTTCGATCCCCGAGCGGAGACCGACCTCGCAGACAGTCGTCCAATCCGGACGCTGAGACCGCATCCGCAGATACGGGCGCAGCAGCATGCCCAGTGAACGACTCCACGCCGGATGACCATGCTCCACGGCGACGGCCTTGGCCGCCAGGAGGTTCGCCGCTTCGACGTCGAACCAGGCCATCGCGTCGGCGGCGGACTCGAACGCAGATCCGCCGTCCGGCGTACGCTCGGCTATGCGCTGATGCGCCTCCGTCGTCTTCGTCACATACCAGGCCAGCGCCCGCGTCCGGACATCGGCGTGCTCCGCCGATCGGCTCGCGGCATACTCGCGTACCAGGTCGTGCAGGGTGAACCGGCCCGGTGTCGGTTCCACCACGAGCCAGGCCTCCACCAGCTGCTTGAGCAGTACGCCGACCTCGTCGCCCGTCAGCTCCAGCACGCCGGCGACAACGCCGATCCCGAAGTCGTCGCCCGGCAACGCGGGCAGGGATCGCACGACCGTCTGCTGCGCCGCGGTGAGCCGTTCATAGGACTGGTCGATGACGGCGTGCAGCGTCCGCCGAGGATCGCCGGCCACGGCGAACCGGCCGAGGCGGCTCGGCGCGGCCAACCAGTCCGCGTGCTCGCGGATGGTCTCCTCGGGCCGATCAGCGAGATTCGCCGCCGCGATCCGCAACGCGAGCGGCAGGTGCCCGCACGCTGCCACCAGATCGGCCAGCGCCCTCGGCTCGCGAGCCGCCCGGTCGGCTCCCACCATCCGGGTGACCAGCTCGGCCGACTCCGTGGCGGCCAGCTCGCCCAGCACGATGCGGGACGCGCCGTCCCCGGCGATCAGCCCGCCGAGCCGGTCACGACTGGTGACCAGCACCATCGGACCGGGCCCGCCCGGCAGCAGCGGGCGTACCTGGTCCGCGGTGGCGGCGTTGTCCAACACGATCAGCGCCGCCGAACCAGCGAGCCGGGCCCGGTACAGTGCGGCGGCGGCGTCCACATCGGCCGGGACGTCACCAGCGGGGAAGCCGAGCGCACGCAGCAGGTGGCGCAGCGCCTCGGCGGGCGGCATCGGGTCACGGGGACCATAGCCATGCAGGTCGACGTAGAACCGCCCATCGGGGAACCGGTGCGCGCTGGCGTGCGCCCAGCGTACGGCGAGTGCGGTCTTGCCCACGCCACCCGGGCCGCTGATCACGGCGACCGCCGCGCTCGGCACCGCGTCCAGGTCGGCCAGCGCGGCAGTCCGCCCCGTGAAGTCGGGGATGTCGTGCGGCAGGGTGCTCGCCCCCGGCCCCCGCACCACCGTCGCGGTCACCGGCAGATCCAGCGCCGGGTCGCCGGTGAGCACCGACTGATGCAGCCGGCGCAGCGACGCCGACGGCTCGACGCCCAGTTCCTCGACCAGATTCCGGCGGATCTGCTGATACGCCGCCAGCGCGTCCGCCGGCCGCCCGGCCCGGTACAAGGCCAGCATCAGCCGCCCGGCCAGATCCTCGCGGAACGGATGCGCCTCGGCCAGCGCGGTCAACTCCGGAACCACCTCCCGGTGCCGGCCGCGGTCCAGCTCGATGCCGAACAACAAGTCGTACGCGGAGCGCAGTTGCTCCTCCAGATGCGCTCGCACGATCGCGGCGTACGGCGCGGAGACGCCCGACAGCGGCGTACCCCGCCACAACGCCAACGCGGCCCGCACCTCGTCCGCGGCGTACTGCGTGGCCCCCTGGCCCCGAGCCGCCCGCACTCGGGCCGTGAACTGCGCGAAGTCGAACTCGTCCGGAATGACCGTCAGCTGGTAGCCGCCCTTCACGGAGCGGATCGGGTCGCGACCGGCCGCGCGCAGCGCCCGGCGTACCGCCGAGATCGCGACCTGGATCTGGGTGCGGGCCGTCGCCGGCGGCGCGTCGCCCCACAACGCGTCGACCAACTGATCGGCCGAGATCGACCGGCCGGAGTGGAGCAGCAGGTACGCGAGCACCGCGCGGCGCTGAGCCCGGCCCAGCTCGACCGGAACACCGCCGGACGAAACCTCGACCGGACCGAGCACCGTGAACCACATCGCGCACCCCCGAGCAGCCGGCTAGATCGGAGGTTATCAACCGGTAGCCGCCATGATCCACCCGTCGCGGGCTCGCGTATAGCGGACGTATAAACGGGCTCCCCGACACTTCCTTCTCCCGGCTGCCAAGGGGCGAGCCGGTCTCCAGGAAGGAACGTGGATGCGACAACGCGTGTTCGGCGTACCCGTGCGTGCAATGCGCAGTCCCGGAATGAGGCGACCTCGACGGAGAGGTCGCCTTCCGGTGTTCGGATCAGTCCGTGGATCGTTGGCCGTCATCGTCTCGACCGCGGTCGCGATGTCGATGCTGGGCAGCGCGCCGGTGTTCGCTGCCAAGCCGAAGCAGGCCACCGCCGAGACTGCCGACACGGCCGTCCCAGTGTCGGTGGCAAAAAGCAAGCAGCCGTCCGCGTCGCAGACCGATGGTCCTGGCGTACGCGCCATGGACCGCAAATCGCCGCCCGCCGGTGGTGCGAACGTGGTGGCCGTCGACGGCCGTGCCGCGACGGTCGGGGGGCTCGCGATCGCGGTCTCGCCCGCCTCCAGCGACCCCGAGGACCGGCGAGCCACCGCTGCTGCGGCCGGTGCGCCGTCTTCCGTCCGCGTACACGTGGCTGATCAGCAGCTGAGCGCGAAGCTGCACCTGCGCGGCGTCGCGCTGAGTCTGTCCCGGGCCGATTCCGCCACGGATTCCGGCCGAGTCCGCGTTCGGGTCGATTATTCGCAGTTCGCCAACCTGTATGGCGCGGACTACGGACAACGGCTGCGGCTGGTGCAGCTTCCGTCGTGCGCACTGACCACGCCGGACCTGGCCGAATGCCAGACTCGTACGCCGCTGGCGTCGACGAACGCAGCCGGAGCGGTGTCGGCCGAAGTCACGGTCAGCGGCGACTCGTCCGCCGCCTCCGGCTCGGTGGTGGCCCTGGCCTCCTCCACCTCGTCGGACGGAGCCACGTTCTCGGCGACGACGCTTTCGCCGGCGTACTCGTGGACGGCGGGAACCCCCGGTGGCGGCTTCTCCTGGAACTATCCGCTGAAGGTTCCGGCCGGGCTGGGCGGCCCGACGCCCGACCTCTCGCTGTCGTACGACTCCGGTTCGGTCGACGCACAGACGCTGGCGCAGAACGGGCAGGCGTCCTGGGTTGGCGAAGGGTGGGACCTGCCGGTCAACTTCATCGAGCGCTCCTATCGGTCCTGTGCGCTGGACGGGGTCCTCACCGCCGACCTCTGCTGGTTCTCGTCCTACAACGCCACCCTGGTCTTCCAAGGTCGTTCGTCGATTCTGGTCCGGGACAGCGCCACCGGCGTGTGGCACGCGTCCGACGACTCCGGGCTGAAGGTCGAGAAGCTCGCCGACACCTCGCTGGGCAACGGCGACAACGACGGCGAGTACTGGAAGGTCACCACCCTCGACGGGACGCAGTACTTCTTCGGAAAGCACAAGCGGTACAGCGGCGACACGGCCGTGACCAATTCGGTGCAGACCGAGCCGGTCTTCGGCAACAACTCCGGCGAGCCGTGCTACAACTCGTCCGGGTACGCCGCGTCGTCGTGCCAGCAGGCGTACCGGTGGAACCTGGACTATGTCGTCGACCCGCGCGGCAACTCGATGACCTACTTCTACGCGAAGAAGACCGGGTACGTCGGGACGAACAACAACACGAAGGTGCAGCCGTATGTGATCAACGGGACGCTGGATCACATCGACTACGGCACCCGGGCGGGTTCGGAGGCGTCGGGCAACGCGCCCGCGCAGGTGTGGTTCACCCGCGCGGAGCGTTGCGTCAACACGTGCGCGCAGAACACCTCCGACTATCCCGACACCCCGTGGGACCTGTACTGCTCGTCGTCGACGTCGTGCCCGGACGTGCTGAACCCGGCGTTCTGGACGCAGTACCGGCTGTCGGACGTGCACACCCAGGTGTGGGATGCCGGCCGCAGTGCGTACCGCCGAGTCGATCAGTGGAACCTGACCCACACCTGGCCGACCTCCGGCGACAACATCACCCCGGCGGGCGCCGACACGTCGCCCAATCTCTGGCTTCAGAGCCTGACCCACGTCGGGTACGCCGCCGACGGGACCACGACGATGGCTGAGCCGGCGATCACATTCGGCGGTACGGCGATGTTCAACCGGGTCGACTGGGGCAACGACATCGGCGTCGCGCCGTACACCCATTACCGGATCACGTCGGTCCTCAACGGCACCGGCGGGCAGACCGTCGTCGCGTACGCCCCGACGCAGTGCGTACGGGCGACGAAGCCGCTGTCGGACTCCAACCCGTTGCGCTGCTTCCCGCAGTACTTCAAGCCGCAGATCGCGGATGCCGGCTGGGGCTGGTTCCACAAGTACATCGTCAACTCCGTGACCGAGAAGGACCTGGTCGGCGGCTCGCCGGACATGGTGACGTCGTACGCCTATTCGACCAGCGGCACGACCGACGCCGCCCTGTGGCACCACGACTACGGCGAGACCGCCGACATGAGCTTCACGTCGTGGGCGCTGTGGCGTGGGTACGCGTCGGTCACCGTCACGCGCGGCAGCGGCCCGCAGACTGTGACCCGGTCGACCTACTACCGGGGCATGGACAACGACGCCAAGCACAAGACAACCGCGATCGCGTGGGGTGCCCGCCGATCCGCCGTCACCGCCTCGCTCGACGTGCCGAACACCGTCGGCGGCCTTACGGGCGCCGGTACGAAATGCCTGGACCTGGCCAACGGCGGTACCGCCAACGGCACCAACGTTCAGTTGGGGGACTGCACCGGCGCGGCCAGCCAGGTATGGGACCTGATCGCCGACGGCAACGGCGCTCACTATCTGAAGAACCCGGCCTCCGGTCGCTGCCTGGATCTGAATCAGAATGGAACCGCCAACGGGACCAACGTTCAGCTATGGGACTGCACCAACGGCACCAACCAACTGTGGGAGCACCAGGCTGACGGCTCGTGGAAGAATCCGGTCTCTGGGCGCTGCCTCGACATCGACAACGCGCGTACGGCCAACGGCACGAACGTCCGGCTCTTCGACTGTTCCGGCGGCTGGAACCAGATGTGGCAGCCCCAGGCCAACGGGTCGATGGCCAGCGTGCAAGCGACCCGGTGCGTGGACCTGGCCGGATACGGCACGACGAACGGTGTCCGCGTGCAAACGTGGGACTGCACAGGTGTCGACAACCAGCTGTGGCAGTTGCAGGCGGACGGGACCATCAAGAACCCGTACTCCGGTCGTTGCATCGACGTCAAAGACTCCGCTACCGCGGCCGGCAGCCCGGTCCAATTGTGGGACTGCACCGCGGCCGCCAACCAGATCTGGACGCTGCAGGCGAACGGGACTCTGAAGAATCCGGCTTCCGGACGCTGCCTCGACATCGGCGTCAATCCAGTGCTGACCGCCCCTCTGATCATCGCCGACTGCACCGGGGCCATCGGCCAAACCTGGATCAGCTGGCTCCGGGACGCCGACGGCACCCAGGGTTTCCTCCGTGAAACGGCCCGGCTCGACGGCAGCCAGGTAACCACGTCGACAATCCATACCGCGACGGTCCGGCAGACCGCGCAGCGAGCGTCGGCGGCCACCGGCGGCCAGGACGTCACCGCGTACATGGTCAGCGACGCCGAGGAGCAGACCCGCACCTGGCTGGCGGCCAGTTCGAAGTGGCGGTGGACCGACACTCAGACCACTTACGACGCCTACGGCCTGGCGACCGGGGTCAAGGAATGGGGCGACCCCGCCACAGCGGCGGACGACAAGTGCACGGACACCACCTATGTCGCGCGCGACACCGCCAAGTATTTGATCGACTATGTCGCGATGTCCGTCGTGCACGACTGCGCGGTCCCGCGCGACCGGCGCTACCTGAGTGGGAAGGAATACTGGTACGACAACCAGACAATCTTTGGCGACGTGCCCACCCGGGGCCTGGCCACCACGACCAAGGCATTGACCTACGTGGCCCCGATCAGGTCCTCGGAGACCTGGGAGCAGCAGAGCCGCACCGAGTACGACGCGTACGGTCGCCCAACTGCAAGCTACGACGCACTGGATCGCAAGACGACCACGGCGTACACGCCCGCCACGGGTGGGCCGATCACCGCGGTGGCCGTGACGAACCCCAAGGGCGTCGGGTGGACGACCACCACGACCGTCGAGCCCGGGCACGGCACTGCGCTGACCGTGACCGATGTCAACGGAAAGGTCACCACCGGCGCCTATGACCCGCTCGGCCGCCTGGTGAGGACCTGGCAGCCCGGGCACGCCACGTCCGGCACGCCCGACAACGCTTACCAGTACGTGCTCAGCGGTTCCGCCTCGTCCTACGTGTTGGCGAAGACCCTTGGCCCGGGTGGGCAGCAGATCGTGTCGTACCAGATCCTCGACGGCAACTTGCGCGCTCGCCAGAGCCAGACCCCGACTGCCGACGGCGGCCGGACGATCAGCGACACCACCTACGACAATCGTGGCCTGACGGCCAAGACGTCGACCTTCTATAGCACCGGCGCGCCGGCAGCCACCCTTGCCACGTTCGCCGACACTGCCGTCGGGAACCAGCACCGGTACACATACGACGCGCTCGAACGTCAGCTAACCGACCAGTTGTGGTCCACGAACGTTCTCAAGTGGACAGTCGCCAGCGCCTCCTTCGACGGCGACCGCACCACGGTCGACAACGTCGCCGGGGGCACCGACACCACCAAGATCGTGGACGCCCTCGGGCGCACCGTCGAACTCTGGCAGTACCAGGGTTCCAGCCCGACCGGTGCCCACGACACCACCCGCTACCAGTACGACCAGCTCGCACGTCTGGTCAAGACGATCGGCCCGGACAACGCCCAGTGGACCTACACCTACGACATGCTCGACCGGCGAAAGCAGACGGTTGACCCGGACACCAGCACCTCGATCATCGGGTATGACGCGGCCGGTCAGGTCACCTCGACCACCGACAACCGCGGCCAGGTCCTCGTCTACACCTATGACGAGCTGGGCCGCAAAACCGCCGAGTACGCCGGCAGCCAGTCCGATGCCAACCAGCGGGCCCAGTGGCAGTACGACACGCTGGCCAAGGGGCAGCTCTATTCCTCGAAACGGCTGCCGAGCGGAGTCGGGGGGGCCACCTACACCACCACGACCTACGCGGTGGACGACAACTATCGTCCATTGACGGTCAGCCAGTTCTTCTCCGCAGCCGAAGGCTCCGCAGTCGGGGGGAAGACCTTCACGGTCAACTACACCTACAAGCCGAACGGGAGTCTCGCGACCAGCACCACCGCCAACGTGGCCGGGGCCGCAATCGGCGGGCTGCCCGTAGAGACCCTCACCTACGGCTACAACTCCGTCGGCCAGCCCGTCACCCTGACCGGCGCGCAGACCTACATCGCCGACACCGCCTACACCTACGACGGCCAGATCGGCCAGCAGATCCTGGGCGTACCAGGCAAGCAGGTCCGGCAGACCTACTCCTACGACGCGGCCACCCGGTTCATGACCGCCGCTCAGGTAGACACGGAAAGCCAGAGCACGCCGGGAACCTGGACCGACAAACTCACCGACGAGTACGGCTACGACAGTGCCGGAAACGTCCAATGGACGGCAACCAAGAACGCCGGTACCCGCGACGGAGCCGAGTGCTTCGACTACGACTACCTCCGCCGGCTCACCGACGCATGGACCGAATCCGCCGTCACCTGCAACAGTTCCGCCAAGCAGAAGACCGGAGCGGCACCGGCGTACCGGATGTCCTGGACCTTCGACGCTGCCGGCAACCGCAAGACCGAAACCAACTACAACACCGACGGGAGCATCGGATACCAGTCGACGTACGCCTACGGCGGCACGGGGAAACCACTCCACTCGCTCGCCTCGGTGACGACCACCGGCTCCGGAGCCGGCACCACCACGTACGACTACGACGCCTCAGGCAACACCACGAGCCGGCCCGGAGCGGGCGGCGCCCAGCAAGCCCTGACGTGGGATGAGGAGGGCAAGCTCAGCAAGGTCACGGACAGCACGGACACCGTCATGGTGTACGACGCCGACGGCGAACGGATCGTGCGCCGTGATCCCGGTGGCTACCGCACTCTCTTCCTGCTCGACGGCACCGAACTACGGGTCAACGCGGACGGCGCGATCGCCGCGACCCGCTACTACGGCACGGTCGGCGTACGCACCGCGAACGTCGACGCCTCAGGGAACCTGACCTCTGGTGACACGCTCACCTGGACGTTCAGTGACCACCACGGCACCGGCAACATCGCCGTCGACTCGTCGACCCTGACATGTCAGCGGCGACGCTCACTGCCCTACGGGGCTGCTCGCGGCAGCCAGCCGGCTGGCTTCGGGAGCAAGGGCTTCGTGGGCGGCACCAACGACGCGACCGGACTGGTCGACATCGGCGCTCGCCAGTACGACCCGACGATCGGGCGCTTCATCAGCGTCGACCCGGTCTTCACCGCCGACGATCCGCAGAGCTGGAACGGCTACGCGTACGCCAACGACGCACCGGTCACCTCCAGCGACCCCACCGGCGAAACCGCCAAGGACCCCGGCGACGGAGGTAGCTGCGACAAGAAGTGCCAAGACGACCGCGACGACTACTACGACACCTGCGGCCCGCACGACGAGAAGTGCAAGGACGACGGCGGTTACCAGCAGAAGAAGGAGAAGGAGAGGCAGAAGGAGAAGCAGCGGAAGGAGGACGAGCAGCGCGGAAAGGAGGATCGCGAGAAGCCGAAGCCACGTGAGTGCGGGTTCATTTGCGAGTTGATGGTGGAATCCGCCACCACGATCGGTGAGTACGCCTGCAAGGCAGCTGTCGGTGCGGGCGGCCTGATCGGAGTTGCCGCGTGCGGGTTGGCAGTCGGCGCAGTGTCGGGAATCGTCGAGTATCTGTATCAGCACTACAATCGTGACTTCGACTGGGTCGACTTTGGTATGACGGTTCTGTGGAAGGCGGTCGCCGGGGCATTGGTGGCCACGGGAGCCGGTTTCCTGGCCAAGTACGCCATAGATATCGGGCTGATGTTCGAATCTGTGTCAGCCAAACTGGCCTCTGTTGTCGGGCGTGTTGCGGGTGCCAAGGCAGGTGATCTGGCACTGAGCGCCCTCAAGACCATCGGTGACGGACTCTACTTTGTGCTCCGAACAGTCCGGAACAAGGATTGAGACTCAGAGGATGGGCAAGTGTTGATGCAGGCGCTTCGGGACACTCTCCTGGGCTGTTGCGGCGCCTCGATCGTTATCGCGGCATGGGCGTTGATATTCAAGAGAGAGCCTCGGGAGCGTCGTAATTCATCCACTATGGATAGAGAGACGATGCTGAAGCTGATCGAGAAAGGGCGCCTCCTGGAGGTGATGCAGGCGATTCGGAAGCAGACGGGAGTCCCGCATGACCAAGCTCTGAAGGCGATCAAGGCTGCCAGGGCTGGGGACCGATCGCTCCTCGACGCCTGTTTCGAACCGGATGCGTCCAGACCGGGGGGCACGCGAGACGTCTGAATAACGCGGCGAAAGTTGCTGCCCGCGTCGAGACGCTGTCTTGACGCGGGCAGCCTGCTGTCCGAGTGCCGGCCTCAGCTCGTACGGGCGCGGAGCGCCGCCGCGAATCCCACCTTCCCCTGCGCCTCATGCAGCCCGACCGCCCTGCGTCTTCGCCGTCGACGGCGGATGCCGTTGGCTACCCTCGGTGGGTGATCAAGGTGTTGCTGGTCGAGGACATGCATCTCATCCGGGGTGCGCTGGCGGCGCTGATCGCCCTCGAACCGGATCTGGCGGTCGCCGGTCAGGTGGCGACCGGGGAGGAGGCCGTCTCGCTCGCCCGGGTGGTGCGCCCGGACGTCGCGCTCCTGGACATTCGGCTGCCCGGTCGGTGGGACGGCCTCGACACCGCGGAGCAGTTGCGGGAATGGGTTCCGGAGTGCGCGCTGCTGATGCTGACTTCGGCCGGGCGGCCGGAGACGTTGCGGCGGGCGCTGGAAATAGGTGCACGGGGGTTCATGCTCAAGGATGCCGAGCCGGCGCGGCTGGCCGAGGCGATCCGGCGGGTCGCCGTGGGGGAGACGGTCGTGGATCCGGGGCTGGCCGCCGCCGCGATCGTGCAGCGACCCAATCCGCTGACCGCCCGGGAGGTCGAGGTGCTGCGCCGGGCGGGGGAGGGCGCTGACTTGGCCGACATCGCCGCGGAGTTCTTCCTGAGTAAGGGGACCGTTCGCAATTATCTCGGTGCGATCGTCACGAAACTAGGTGCGCGCAATCGGCTCGACGCGGTCCGGATCGCGGCCGATAACAGCTGGATATAGCACCGTCAGGCGGTACTCTTCGCCGGTCTGTTCGATGTGGAAGGTGCCGCCGGCGGCCGTCACGCGTTCGGTCAGGTTCGCGGTGCCGCTACCAGTCTCGGCGACACTGCCGGAGACGCCGTCGTTGACGATGGTCAAGCCGTCGGGGGTGACTTCGATCCGGCAGCGGGTGGCGGCGCTGTGCCGCAGGACGTTGGTGACGGCTTCGCGCAGGACCACGGCCAGCAGCGGGTCGTCGCGGTCGGCGGTGCGGTCGACGTCGACGTGCGTACCGGCGGCCGTGAGGAGCGTGCGGGCCGTGTCCAGCTCGGCGGCCAGCGACAGGCGTGGGTCGGGGTCTGCCGGAATGGCGCGCAGGGCGGCCAGGGAGTCGCGGGCGACCGACGTGATCGTGGACAGCTCTGTGCGTACACTTTGGACATGCTTGGCCAGTTCGGCCTGGAGCGTGATCGCGGACAGGCCGGACCCGAGCAGATCGTGGACGTCGCGCGAGATGCGTCGGCGCTCACCGGCGGCGGCCAGCGCGGACAGCGCGCGCCGGGCCTCGCGGGCCTGGAGCACGAGGGTGGTCTGCGCGGCGAGGCCGGCGAACATGACGCCGATCGCGACCGTGTTGAAGCTCCAGTACACGTTCTCGGGCAGGTCGTAGCCGCGGGCCGCGAGCACCGCGGCCGTGCCCGCCACCGACACCGCGGCGAGCGGCCACCAGAACCGCCCGGCGGCCAGGAATCCGGCCGCCGCGAAACCCGCGAGCTGCGGGTAGGCGCGCCCGGGATAGACCAGGCCCACGGCCGCGACTGCGCCTAACGCCCATAAAGGCCATATAGTACGCGGAACGGGAATAGTCAGCGCGAGATGAAGTCCCAGCGCGACCGCCAGAAGCACCGACGGCAACGGCCGGCCGCCGAGGTAGATCAGCCCGGTGATCAGGTAGCCGCCGTGGACCGCGAGCAGGATCGGCAGCGCCAGCCGGGGCGGGAGGTCGGGCTCGGGCACTAGCTGGGCCGGGGTAAGCGAGACCGCACGGGCCTGGGCGGTGGCCGACCGGGCGACCTCGGCGATCCCCGCGAGATCACCCTGCGCGGCCAGCGCGATGATCCTCGACAACGCGGTCCCGACTGCGGATTCGAGATGCTGGGCGGCTTGGGCGCGTTCGGCTTCGACGGTACGCGCGGCCAGTTCCGCCCGAGTCGCCTCGACGGCTGCGCGGGTGTCGCCGAGCCGGGTCACCGCGAACAGCACCAGACCCTGACCACCGGCGTTGAGGACGGCCAGCGCGATCCCGAAGGGAACTGCTGGGACCAGCAGCGCGGCCAGGAGGACGGCTGCCGCGTACACGATCCACCGGGCGGCGCCGCGCACGACGAGCAGGGCGGACGCGGCGACCATCCCAGCCGCGCCCGGACCGGCGAAGGGCAGGAGGACGACTTGGGCGGCGAGCGTCCACCGGCTGCGCCAGGGCGTCAGACAGTGCAGCAGTTGCAGAACGACGACCGCCGCGAAGGCGGGGTTCGGCACCGGGCGCAGCGGATCGAGGGCGACACCCGCGAGGACCACCAGAATGATCAACGCGTTACGTCCGGCCTGCCCCACTCGTGCATTCTGCACGCCGGATCGAGGCGCCTGACACTGATGTGAGCGGGATCCCGCCGGGCAGGCTCAGCGTATGAAGATCGCGCTCGCCGCCCTGCTCATGACCCTGACGATCGCGCCAGCCCCGGCCGCCGACCTCGACGCGTCGGTCGCCGCAATGCTCGCCGAGGACCGCATACCGGGGGCCGCGGTCGTCATCGTCGAACGCGGCAAGCCGGCCGTCATCGAGACCTATGGGGACGCCGACGTCACGTCGCACCGCCCGGTCGACGCCACCACACCGTTCCTCACCGGCTCGCTGGCCAAGGTGTTCACGGCCGAAGCCGTGCTGCGGCAGGCCGCGTCCGGCGCGGTCGACCTGACCGCCGACGTGAACCGTTACCTGACCGGGTTCCAGATCGACGACACCTACCCGGGGCGGCCCGTCACGGTGCAGAACCTGCTCACCTACACCGCCGGGTTCGACGAAGACCTCGTCGGCCTGGCGGGCGATCCGGACGACCTGCCGTCGCTGGCCGACAGCGTGGCCGCCCGCCAGCCGGAGCGCGTACGCCCGCCGGGCACGCGGATCGCGTACGACAACTACGCCCTGGCGCTGGCCGGGCGGATCGTGGAGACGACCTCCGGTCAGGCGTACGCCGATTATGTGGCCCAGCATGTGTTCGCCGCCCACGGCATGACCGGCTCCACCGCCGCAGTCCCGCATCCCGCCGAGGTCGCACAGCGTCTCGCGGTGGGCTATCGGCCCGACGGCGACGGCTACGCCGAACAGCGCGGCCAGTACGCCCCCTGGACCCCGTCGGGCACCGGGCCGGCGGTGACCCCGTCGGACATGGCGGCGTACCTGGCGTATCAGCTGTCCGGCGATCCGATCGCCGAGCAGATGCAGCGTCAGCACGTCACCCAGGACGCCCGCATGCCCGGCATGGGGTACGTGCTGGAGGAACGGCCCCGCAACGGGCAGCGGGTGCTGTTCAAGGACGGCGACGTTCCCGGCTACCACAACGCGATGGCGCTGCTGCCGGACCAGGGATTCGGCGTGTACGCCGTCGTCAACGGCGACGGGGTGGACGGGGTCGGCCCGTGGGCCGTCCAGAGACTCGTCAACCAGCTTATCGACCAGCGCTTTCCCGGTTCGGCGGCAGCGACGCAGTCCACTGCCACCGACGTGTCGGGTCTCGCCGGGGTCTACCGGTCGGCCCGGACCAGCCACACCAGCCTGATGAAGGCGGCCGCGTTGTTCGCGGCGCCGACCGTCGCCGCCAACGCCGACGGCACGCTCACCACCACCGGGCTGTCGCCGGACCCCGACCGGGCGACGCAGACGTGGCTGCCGATCGGGCCCGGCCTGTTCCAGGAACGCGACGGGCAGGCGCGCCTCTCGTTCCCCGGCGACGGCGTCCTCGTCTCGTCGGCGTTGCCGTCGGAGGTCTACGAGAAACTGCCCTGGTACGACACGCCGACGGTGAACCTCGCCCTGTTCGGTGTCGGAGCGTTGGCGTTGGTGCTCGCGGCGCTCGGGCTGCCCGTCGCGCTGGCCGTACGCCGTCGCCTCGCCCCATCGCGGTGGACTCGCCTGGCGACGCTGTGCGCCTGGCTCAGCGGTGTGACCACCACGGCATTCCTGACCGGGTTCGTGCTCGTCATGTCGGACCCGAACACGATGGGTGCGTCGCTGGCGCTGAACTCCTGGGATGTGGCGGTGCTGCCGATCCTGGCCCGGATCTCGGCCGGCTTCGCCGCACCGATGCTGCCGTTTGCCGTGGCGGCTTGGCGGTCGCGGTGGTGGGGGCCGGTCGGGCGGATCGCGTACACGGTGCTCGCGGTGGCGGCGGTGGGCTTCTTCGCGGTGGCGCTCCGCTACCACCTGCTCTGACCCATCTCCGCGACGGAAGCCCGCGCTGTGTCGGATTCGGCTCCGGAGAACATCACCAGGGCGAAAGTTCCGCCGGTAGTTCCGTCGCTCAGCGGCCTTCTTACAGCGCCGTCACCGGTTCGGGAGCGCCTGACTCATCGCGGCGACGTCCTGGTACTCGCGCCACTGCACGACCTGGCCGTCGCGTACGCGAAGCACGGTGCAGAGATTCAACGAGCGTTGAGCGAACGTGGCCCGGGGTCAACCTCGGCACCGATAGAGTCGAGCGGTGAGCGAATCCGTGTCCCGCGCTGAGCGGCGGCGGCGTACCGAGGAACGCATCCTGGCCGCCGCCCGGAAGAGCTTCGCCGAGGTCGGCTACGAACGGACCACGATCCGTTCGGTCGCGGGCGCGGCCCGAGTGGACCCGGCTCTGGTCATGCAGTACTTCGGGGCGAAGGAGGAGCTGCTACTCGTCGCGATCATCGTCGGCGTGACGATGACCCGGGGCATGATCGAGCTCGATCACCTGCAAGCGGCCACCCCTGAGCAGATCACCCGGCTGCTTCGGCCCAGCATCGAGGCGCTCGTCGGTGACGGCGCCTGAGCTGGCGCGGCGGCTGCGGGCGATCAGCTGGGACGGCGGCTTCCGGCATACCCGATCCCGCGTCGCGCTGATGTCGGAGTACCTGCGCCGGGCCGCCTGGTGGGCCGGCCACGTCGGCCATCCCGGCGAGTGGCCTTTCTTCGACCTCGCCGGCGCCGTGGATCCCACCGTCCGCGCCGACGTCACGCTGCTCGGCACCGGCATTCCCGGCTGGTACGCCAGACGCATATGCACGTGGGCGCTGCACTTCGCCGAACTGCGCACAGTGGCCGGTGATCGGCTGCCCGGCCTCGACGACCCGTTCGAGCCGCTGATCGTGCTGTTCGAACGCGGCGGCGACTTCACCACCGCCCACGGCCGGATCGAGGTCGACCTCGTCCAGTTCCCGCAGCGACCGTGGACGGCGTACCGGACGGCGGTCCCGGTGGTCGACCTCGACCCGGCCGCCTTGGACCGAATCGACGGGATTACGCCTTAGCCGTCGGCTCGGCGAGTGCCGTACGCGCGTCGTCGGCCTCCGGCATGCCCAGCCCGGTGTAGAGCTCGAGGGCCGTCTCGAAATGGGCCCGCGCGCGGTCTTCGTCGTCCAGCGCGCGGAGGACGTGGCCCATCCCGAGATGGGCCTGGGCCTCCTGGTGGAACCCTCTGATCTGCTCCGCCATGGCCAGCGCCCGCCGATAGAGCGCCAGGGCATCCTCGGGCCGGCCTTGGCGGAGGGCCGCCTCACCCATGCCGTTGAGCGAGCCGGCCTCGGCGGCCGGTACGCCGACCTGATGGAAGAGCTGGACCGCCTGGCGAAACCGTTCGGACGCCGCCGGGGCGTCCCCGAGGCGCAGGAGCAACATCCCCAGTTTGTCCAGCGTGTGCGCTTCCACGATCGGGGTGCTCAGTTCGTGGAGGATGACCAGCGAGGCATCGAAGTGGTCCGCGGCCGCCGCGAGATCTCCGAGTCTGGTCTCGATGACCCCGAGATTGGTCAGCGCGTTCGCCTGGAACCGCCGCGCGTCGAGGTCCCGGAACCGCCTCAGCGCCTCGCGCTGGTGCTCGCCCGCCTCGGCGTACCGGCCGTGTTGTTGCAGGAGGACGGCCAGATTGTTGAACGCGATCGCCTCGCCGAGCGCGTCGTCCGCTTTGGTCGCGACGGCGATCGCCTCGCGTGTCTGTGCCATCGACTCCGCACCGCGGCCGAGGTGACTCAGCGCCACGCCGAGGCCGAGGTACGCCAAAGTCTCGGCGAGTGGGTCGCCGGCTCGGCGAGCGTGGGCGAGCGAACCCTGCTGGCACTCGAGGGCCAGGTCGACCTGACTCATCCGGCTGTAGGCCGCCCCGAGCAGCCGCAATGCGTGCGCCAGCGCGCTCGGGTCGTCGGTCCCCTCCGCCGAGCGCCGGGCCTGGTCGCCGAGCGCGATCGCCTCGGTGAGATGAGTGTCGATCAGATACCGATGCACGATCCGGGCGAGGGCGACCACGTACGAGTACTTGCCGCAGGCGGCGACGTGGGCGGCGACGGCGATCAGGCAGAAGCGTTCGGCGTCGAGCCAGGCACCGGCCGCATCCGGTGTCGTCAGGTCTGGAATCGTTGCGCTGGAAGGGATTCGTGGTGGTCGGTGGGATGCTTCGGCCGGGTGCAGGCAGTCCATCGCGGCCGTCGCAGCCGCCCGATAGAAGTCGAGCAACCGTCCCGTGGCGTTCTCCCGTTCGTCCCGGGTGAGGTGGAGGTTCGCCAGGCTTCCGGCGTACGCGCGCAGCAGATCGTGCAAGCCGTAGCGGTTGGGCGCCGATCGGTGCACCAGGTGCGCCCGGGCGAGGACGGCGAGGTTCTGGCGCGCCTGGTCGATGGGCACACCGGTCAGCGCGGCGACGGCGTACGGGTCGATGTCGGGTCCGGGATGCAGCCCGAGCAGTCGAAACGTTTCGAGCGCAGCCGTGGGCAGGTGATGGATCGACCACGAGAAGACCTCGCGCACTGCGGCGTACGGGTCGCCCCCGGGATCGAGCAGGTCGAGCCGGGATTGCCGATCGGTCAGCTCCGCGTTGAGTTCGGCGAGCGTGCTGTCGGGCCGGGAGACGGCCAGCTCCGCCGCGACCCGCAGGGCCAGCGACAACCGCGCGCACTGCTCGGCGAGCAGGGCGGTGGCTACCGGTTCCTCCTCCGCTCGGCGGCCGATGAGGCGGTTCAGCAGGTCGACCGCTTCGGTGATCGTCAGCAGTCCAAGATCCAGCCGGTACGCCCCGTCCACCGCGACCAGTCCGGCCAGGCTGTCCCGGCTGGTGACCACGACCAGACACGAGCCCGAACCTGGCAGCAGCGACCGGACCTGCCGTACGCCCGCGGCGTTGTCCAGCACGATCAGCATCCGCTTGCCGGCGACCTCGCTGCGGAATCGCGCAGCCCGATCGTCCTCCGCGAGCGGGACGTTGTGGCTGGTCAGACCGAGCGCGGTGAGGAAACGGGCGAGGGCGTCGCCGGTGGCCATCGGCTGCTCGGGGTCATAACCACGCAGATTCACATAGAGCTGGCCATCCGGGAACCTGGCGCGTACGCGGTGCGCCCAGTGCACGGCCAGCGTGGTCTTGCCGACGCCGGCGGTGCCACCGATCACGGCGATCTTCATCGCCTGCTCCGGTACGCCGCCCTCGGGGCTCAGGAACGTGTCGAGCCGGTCCAGTTCGGCCGCTCGTCCGGTAAATCCGGCGACGTCCGCCGGGAGCTGCGCCGGCACAACCGCAGGCACGACCGCCGAGGCGACTTGCGTGCGTTCGCGGGATGTCTCCGGTTCGCCGCGGATCAGCCGCGGGTCCTGGTTGAGGATGCGTTGGTGGAGTTCGCGGAGGACGGGTCCGGGCTCGCTGCCGATGTCGTCGACGAGGCGCTGGCGCAGGGCTCGGTAATGGGCCAGGGCGTCGGCCTGGCGTCCGGCGGCGTAGAGGGCGAGCAGGTGTTGCCCGGCCAGCCGTTCGTCGAGGGGGTGGTCGTTCGACGCCGCGGTGAGGCCGGCCAGCACGATGGCGTGGTCGCCGGTGCGGAGCAGCAGGTCGTTGCGATCGAGGACGGCTGCCCAGCGTTCACGTTCGAGTCCGGCGGCGATCGCGTCCAGCCAGTCGCTGTCGACGTCGTCGAACGGCGTACCGCGCCACAGATCGAGCGCCCCGCGCCAGAGCCCGGCGGCGACGGCGTCATCGGCCGATCGCGCCCCGGCGACGAGTTTGCGGAACCGGTGCAGGTCGACGGTTTCCGGATCGGCGTCGAGCAGGTACCCTCGGCCGCGCCGGGCCAACGCCGGGCCGTCGGCCGCTTCCAGCGCGGTACGCAGCCGCGACAGGTAGGTGTGCAACGTCTGCCGGGACCGCTGCGGCGGCCGCTCACCCCAGACCCGGTCGATGAGCTGCTCCGGCGTCGCCGCTATCCCGGGTTCGACCAGCAGGGTCGCCAGAACCGTACGCTGCCGGGTTGGTCCTAACTCGACAGCTCCGCCGATTCCATAGGCCACCACCGGGCCCAAGACGCCGAACCGCAAGACGTCCCCTTCCCGCCCGGGACTGCGGGCGTTCGCGGTACACCGTAGGCGATGGCCGCTACGCCGGGAGGAGCTTGGCGACGTCGGGGGCGAACACGGTCATCCAATGCGGATGGAGCCGGTAGTAGACGACCTCCTCGTCCCAGTCGAAGGCGTCCGCGCCGTAGAAGTCCTGGAAGTACGCCAGCAACTCCGGCCAGTCGGCGGCCGGTTCACCGTCGGCCGGGTTGAGGATCTCGACCGTGCCATGGGTGAAGACACCCAGGTCCTCGCCGCGCATGTGCGCGACGCTGGCCGCCGGGCGGGCGGCGAGGTGGCGGGCCTTGGCGGCCGTCCGGGCGGTGCCGAAGTGCCACCTGCCGTGCAGGAAATGCCCGTCCGCGCCGCTGATCCGGGGTTCGCCGGTAGCGGTGACGGTGGACAGCGCGAGCGTGCACATGCCGGTCAGGATCTGGGTGAGCTGCGCTGCGGTGATGGTGCGGCCGACGACGATCGAGCGCAGGTGCGCGGTGGATCCCGCGAGCGACCGGTCGAGCAGGGCCTGCAGTTCGTCGAGCTCTTCGGCGGTTTCGCGCATCAAGCCACTGTATCCGCAGCTCACTGGTACGCCGGGTTCACTCCACCGTGGCGTCCACGGTCGCGTACAGGTCGCGGACGGTCTGCGCGACGGCCGGGGAGTCCTTGCTGAGGATCTTGCTGTGGTTGCTCGCGACCTTCGTGCTCACCTGGAGATTCGGGTTGGCGGCGAGGATCGGGTCGAGCACCTTGCGGCCCTCGTCCATCTCGCCGCCGCTGGTCCCGAGACTGTCGCCGCTGGCGAGGACGAACCACACCGGGACGGTCAGGCGTTCGAGCACCGGTTTGCTCCCGGCGGCGATCTCGTTCAGCTCGATGTTGATGTCGGCGTGCTGGTCGGCGCTCATCCGCGCGCCGAGGCCGAACCGGGCGGCGATCGGCAGGAAGAAGCGCATCTTGCGGAACAGCTTGCGGATCTGGGCCCGGCCTTCCTCGCCGGTGATCCCGACGGGGAACGCGTCCACGATCACGGCTCCCACCATGCGGTCCGGGTGGCGGTCGGCCCAATGCCAGGCGAGGATGCCGCCGTAGGACCAGCCGACCAGCAGCGGCCGGTCGACGCCCCGGGCGGTCAGGACTGCGTCCAGGTCCCGGACGGCTCCTTCGAAGGAGTAGTCCGCCGATCGCTTGGACTTGCCGCGGGCGCGTTCGTCGTACGCGATGTGCCGGTAGCCGTCGCCGAGGCCGGCGATGACGCGCCGCCAGTGCGACTGGTCGGCGTACGCGCCGTTGAGGTAGACGATCGGCCGGCCGGGTCCGCCGGTGTCGGTCACGTAGAGGGCGGTGTCGTCGACCGGCACCAAGCCGGTGAAAGTGTTCTGGGACATGGCTTTCCCTTTCCGGCGATCACTAGGGACGGCGGGGGATGTCCGGGAGCGTGCCGTCGGCGCGCAGCTTCTCGCGGTGGGCGCGCCAGTCCGCTTCCAGTTGCGGCAGCCGCGTCACGAGGAAGTCGGCGAAGGCCCGCCACTCCAGCAGCGCCGCTTTGCGTTCGATGGGAGCGTCGGCGAGCAGTGCCAGACCTTCGCGCGCCAGCGCCGCCTGTTCGTGGAACTCGGTCACGTCGAATCCGGTCGACCGGGGAGCGTCCAGATCGAGGCGGACGCGGTCCATCCGCTCGCCCGCGGCTCGCGAGCGATGAATGAGGCCGAGCGTCTCCAGCGTGCTGATCGCGCCGGTGATCGCGCTGCGGCTGGCCAGCAGCGCGTCGGCCAGCTCCGCGATGCTCGGCTCGCTCGGATGCCGGATCACCAGGTAACCGAGCAGCCGGCCGACCATCGGCGCCATGCCGTAGCGGCGGGCGTAGAAGCGGCCGATGTGGTCGGCGAAAGTGATCTCAGCGTCGGTCGCCATACGAACGAAATTACAGTCACATCTGAGATAACACAAATTTGTGTCATCTCAGATGCCTACTGGGGGAAGCGCTCGACGAAGCGGCGCTGCCACGGCGTCTCGACCGCCCTCGGCGAGTAACGCTCGCGGACGAACGCGACGGCTTCCTTCCCGGGTACGCCGTCCAGCACGGCCAGGCAGGCCAAGGCGGTGCCGGTGCGACCGAAGCCGCCACCGCAGGCGATCTCGACGCGCTCGGTGGCGCTGCGGATCCAGGCTTCTCGCAAGGCTTCGCGAGCGTCGTCGCGATCGGCGGGTAGCCAGAAGTCCGGCCAGCGGATCCAGTGCCGGGGCCACGAAGTCGGCGGCGGCTCATGGCCCACCAGGTAGAGCGCGAAATCCGGCGGCGGCCCCGGCGGGAGTGGGCGACGCAGGCCACGGCCGCGGATCAGCCTTCCGGAAGGCAGGCGTAGTACGCCGTCGACGCTGGGCTCCCAGGTGTCGAGCACGCGGGCAGCGTACCGCCCGAAAAATCTGCGTGGCACGCATCTTTGCGGGACGCGCAGTTTTGTGTACGCTAGTCGCATGGGCCTCCGCGAACAGAAGAAGCAGGCGACCAGAGCTGCGCTCAGCTGGGCGGCGATTCAGCTTGCGGTCGAGCGGGGCTTCGACAACGTCCTCGTGGAAGACATCGCTACCGCGGCCGGGGTGTCCCCGCGTACCTTCAACAACTACTTCTCCAGCAAGGCTGAGGCGGTCGCGGCACGGCATCTGGACCGCTCGGTCAAGTTGGCCGACGATCTGCGTGACCGGCCCACCGACGAGCCACTGTGGACATCCATCCGCCAGGCGTTGCTGGCGCAGCTCGAACCGGGCCCGGAGGTCGTCGAGCACCCGGTCGGCGATCGAGACCGATGGGCGGCCGGTGTCACCGCGCTGATGACGACGCCGTCGATGCAGGCCGAGATTCTGCGTGCGGGCTCGCTCGCCGAGGCCGAGATCGCCGCCGCCATCGCCCAGCGCACCGGGACCGTCATCGGCCGTGACCTCTATCCGAGTCTGGTCGCGGCCGTCGTCAACGCCACGAACAACGCGTGTCAGCAGCACTACATCCGTAACGACGCCAAAGTCGACGTCAAACGCGTGATGAGCGAGGCGCTCGACCTGGTCGAGGCGGGCCTGCCCGAGCCCAGCGCCTGATCATCGGCGCCTGACCACTCCATCCCACCACCCGTCGACTGCTCGACGGGCGATCCCTCCTACCCGTGAACGGGAGATTTGTCATGGAAGATGTCATTATCGTGGGCGCCGGGCCCAACGGGCTCATGCTGGCCTGCGAGCTGGCCCTGGCCGGCGTACGCCCGATCGTGGTGGAGAAGCTGACCGAGCAGCGCACCGAACAACGCGCCAACGGCATGGTCGGCCAGATCGTGCGCATGATGGACCGGCGCGGGCTCTTCGAGCGCCTGGCCGGCACCCCCGGACCGCCCCGCCCCGCGCCGCACTTCATGTTCGCCGCGTACCCGATGCCGTTCGGCGAGCTGCCCGACAGTCCGGTCTATGTCCAGCTGGTGCCGCAGGCCAAGGTCGAGCAGGTGCTCGCCGAGCGGGCCACCGAACTGGGCGTGGAGATCCGCCGAGGGTTCGACCTGGTCGGACTGTCGCCATCGGACGACGCGGTCACGGCCCGGTTCGACGGTCCGGCCGGGCCGGTCGAGCTGACCGGGCGCTATCTGGTCGGCGCGGACGGCGGTCACAGCGCGACCCGCAAACTCGCCGGCATCGGCTTCCCCGGGATCACCAACGACCGGACGGTCAGCCGGACCGCGCACGTCGGCGTACCGGCGGAGTTCCGCGACCCGGGCGGCGGGCTGAGGGTGCCGGGCTACGGGGTGATCCCGGCGTTCCTGCACACCCGGACGGAGCACGGCATGGTCTCGTTCGCGGCGTTCCCGGACGGCCGGGTGATGCTCAGCGTCTCCGAGCAGGCCGACGTCGACGAGTCCCGCCCGATGGGCTTCGCCGAGCTGACGGCGGCGTTCCGCCGGGTGGTGGGCGCGGACGCGCCGGTCGAGGAACTGCCCACGCCGGGCATGATGCGCCGCGTCGTCGGCGGCAACACCCGGCTCGCCGAGCGGTACCGGCAGGGGCGGGTGTTCCTGGTCGGCGACGCCGCGCACGTGCACTCCGCGATCGGCGGCAACGGGCTCAACCTCGGTCTGCAGGACTCGATCAACCTGGCCTGGAAACTGGCCGGCGAGCTGCACGGCTGGGCGCCGGCCGGGCTGCTGGACACCTACGAGTCCGAGCGCCGCCCGGCGGCGGCGAAGGTGACCACGCAGACCACCGCGCAGGGCGTACTCGTGAGCCCGGGGCCGGAGATCACCGCGCTGCGTACGGTGTTCGGCGAGCTGTTGCGGGAGCCGGGTGTGCTGCAGCGCATCGCCGACCTCATCTCCGGGGCGGACATCCGGTACGCCGACATGGGCGCCTGGGCGCCGGACCTCACCGTCGACGGCCGCCGCCTGGCCGAGCTGACCCGGCAGGGCCGGCCGCTGCTGCTCGACCTGACCGCCGACGGGCATCTGGCCGCGGCCGCCGGACCGTGGCGCGACCGAGTCGACGTCGTCACCGGGACGAGCGCCGACACCAAGGCGACCGGCCTGCTGCTACGGCCGGACTGCTACGTGGCCTGGGAGTCGAGCGACGCCCAGCCGGATGTCGCGGCGTTGCGGGCCGCGTTGGCCCGATGGTTCGGCCCCGGGGCCTGAGCCGTCCATGATCGGCGGGCTTCGAGGTGCCGTGCGCCCCGAAGCCCGCTGGTCAGAAACCCGTGCCGGCGAATCCGTAACCAAGATCACGAGTTCGCGGATGGGCTAGGGCGGCCGGACAGATCCGCTGAAATGGGGAGTCACTCGTGCCCGACCACACCACCGCGTCCTTCCACTTCCTGCCCGGCGACGGCGAGGAGCTTGACCGAGTGCTGGCCTTGTCGTCGAGTGAGCCGGTGTGGCGGCTGCCCGCCGACCGCTACCGGGCCGAGGCCGCCGAACGCCAATACCGTCCGGAGTGGACCTGGGTGGCCGAGGACGGCGACGGCCGGCTCCTGGCGCGGGCGCTCTGGTGGGGTCAAAGCGACAGCGCCCAGCCACTGGCGCTGGACTGCCTGTCGGTCGTCGACGAAGTCCCGGCCGCCGAGCGCGCGACCCTCGCGGCTGCCTTGCTCAGTGCCGGGCACCAGGCGTTCCGGGACGCCGGGGCAGCGGCCCCACCGCTGTACAACCTCATGCAGCTGCCCGGCGGCTGGCGCGCCGACGACGCGTACGCGAGCGCGGTCGCCTGGCGGCGGGAGGCCGCACAGCTGGCCGGACTGACGGTCGAGGTGCAACGGCTCCAGTTCGAGTGGACGCCGGACGCCGGCCTGCCCGACGCGCCCGAACGACTGGAGTTCCGGCCGGAGCCGGACGACGAGGTGTTCCTGGCCGCGATGCTGCGCGTCGCCGAAGGCACGCTCGACGCGCATACCCTCGAAAGCGAACAGTCTCAGGGCGCGGAATCCACCGCCCGGGAATCGCTGGCCTTCTACCTCGATCGGCCCGGCCTGCGGGAATGGTGGCGGCTCGCGTACACGCCGGACGGCGCGCTGGCCGGGCTGGCCATCCCCTCGGCGACGCCCTACCACCGCAACGTCGGGTACCTGGGCGTCGTCCCGGAACTGCGCGGCCGTGGCTACGTCACGGAGATCCTGGCCGCGATCACCCGGTTCCACGCCGCAGCCGGAGCCGAGCGCGTCACCGCGACGACCGATCTGGCCAACCGCCCGATGGCCGCCGCGTTCGAGCGGGCGGGCTACCGCAACACCGAGGTGCGCCTGATCTTCTCCGCCCCGATCGCCTGAGCCTCCGGCGCGCGCCTGCTGATCAGGAACTCGTTCGAGCCGCCTCGGCGAGGTCGACCAGCTTGCGGGTCGCCGTGACGGCGGCGGCCAGCTCCGGATCCGTCACCGAGGCGGCCATGGCGTGCAACCGCTCGGCCGTCTCGTCGAGCCGCAGGCCCGCGGTCTCGGGGATCTTCGCGGCCAGTTTCGCGGCAGCCGACCGCGCCAGGTACTTGGCCGCGACCGCCACGCGCAACAGCACGGCCGCGTCCCCGGAAGCGCCGGGCGCGGTCGGGTCGCTGTGGGCGGTGATCAACGGAATGAACTCCACCGGGCTGGCCGGCAGCCGCAGGTCGTCGTAGAGCGCCGTCGCGTCCGTGGGGATCGCCGCCGTCTCGATCGGCCAGCGATACCAGTCCAGCCAGAGCACGCCGTCGGTGATCTGAAGGCATACGCCGGCGTAGGAGCCGCCGATCGGAGCCTCGCGCGGGGCGTCGACGGTCGCCAGGACCTGGTCGCCGAAGACGTCGGCGAGGTCGAGGGCGGCAGCGGCGTCGCCGACCGCGATCAGGTCCAGGTCGGACCAGGCGTCGCCGCCGCCCCGGCCCAGTGAGCCGATCAGGAGCAGCGCGCCCAGCCCCGCCAGGCGGGCCGCCTCGACGGTCTTGTCCAGTGCGGTCTGGCGGTCCTGGGTCATCCGCAACAGTCGCTCGGCGAGTTCGGGTGTCGGCATACCCTTATCCTTCCCGGCCGCGATCATCGGAAGTTCCGAGGGCGGCCGATGGCGTGGGTAGGGTGAGGGACAGGTCGCGAGGGAGGGGCTGACGGTGGCGGAGACGACGGTGGCGGAGACGACGGTGGCCGAGGTGCTGGCCGAACTGGCCGCGCTGGAGGATCCCAAGGCTCGCGCGGTCAACGAGAAGCACGGCGACGATCACGGGGTCAACCTCAGCAAGCTGCGCGCGCTGGCGAAGGAGCTGAAGACCCAGCAGGATCTCGCCCGGCAGCTCTGGGCGACCGGGGACACCGCGGCGCGACTGGTGGCGCTGCTGATCTGCCGCCCGAAGGCGTTCGAGCGGACTGAGCTGGACACCATGCTGCGCGAGGCGCGTACGCCGAAAGTGCACGACTGGCTCGTGAACTACGTGGTGAAGAAGAGCCCGTACGCCGAGGAGCTGCGCCAGGCGTGGTTCGCCGACCCGGACCCGGTGGTGGCCAGCGCCGGGTGGGCGTTGACCACCGAACGGGTGGCCAAGCAGCCCGACGGACTCGACCTGCCCGGGCTGCTCGACACGATCGAGACGCAGATGAAGGACGCGCCGGATCGGTTGCAGTGGGCGATGAACCACTGCCTCGCCCAGATCGGGATCGAGCATCCGGCGTACCGGGCGCGGGCGATCGGCATCGGCGAACGCCTGGAAGTGCTCAAGGACTATCCGACCCCGCCGAACTGCACCTCCCCGTACGCGCCGATCTGGATCGCCGAGATGGTGCGCCGCAACGGATAGCGGCGGGCGCGATGCTCGCACCCGCCGCTGCCCGTGCCGCTCAGCCGACCGGAACCGGCTCGGCTGCCTCGGCGGGCTCGACCGCCGGCGGCGTACGCCGGGCCTGCCGGCGTTCCCGGCGACCCTCGACCATGGTGTAGAGGACGGGGATCAGGATCAGCGTCAGGACGGTCGAGGTGACGAGGCCGCCGATGACCACCACCGCCAGCGGCGTGGAGATGAAGCCGCCCTCGCCGGTGATGCCCAACGCCATCGGCAGCAAGGCGAAGATGGTCGCCAGCGCCGTCATCAGGATGGGCCGCAACCGCCGCCGGCCGCCCTCGACGACGGCGTCCGCCACGCTCAGCCCGCGCTCACGGTACTGGTTGACCAGATCCATGAGGACGATCGCGTTGGTGACGACGATGCCGATGAGCATCAGGATGCCGATCAGCGCGGCCACGCCGAGCGGCGTACCGGTGATCAGCAGGAGCGCGAACGCGCCGATGAACGCGAACGGGATGGACACCAGCAGGATCAGCGTCTGGCGGATGCTGCGGAACACCGCCACGAGCACCAGGAACACCAGCGCCACGGCGGCGACCATGGCCAGGATCAGCTGCGAGAACGCCTCGTTCTGGTCAGCGGTGACGCCGCCGATCTCGTAGCTGGCTCCGGCGGGCAGGGTGAGCGTGGCGAGCTTGTCGGTCACCGCCTGGCTGGCCGCCCCGGTGTTATCGCCGACGGGGGTCGCGGAGACGGTGTTGGTGCGCTCGCCGTCGACGTGCGTACGCTGCACCGGCCCGTCCACCTGACGGACGGCGGCCACCTGCTCCAGGCGTACAAGTCCGGAAGAGGTGGGCAGGGTGAGTGCCTTGACCTCGGCCAGGCTGTCCGGTGCGGCCGTGGTGGTCTGCAGGACCACGTCGTGGGCGGCGCCGTCGAGGGTGACCTGGGTGACGGTCGTGCCGCTGACGGCCTGGCGCAGGGCCGACACGATGGTCATGGTGTTCAGCCCGTAGCGGGCCGCGGCCTCGCCGTCTGGCACGATGCTGATCTGCGGCGTGCTTTCGCTCAGGTCGCTCTGCACGTCGGTGACCTGCGATACGCCGGTCAGCGCCTGCTGGACCTGCCGAGTGGCGTCGGTGAGGGTCTGGTCGTCGTCGCCGCGGACCGTCACCGAGATGGCGCTGCTGCCGGTGACGCCGCCGCTCTCGCCGACCTTCAGCTCGCCGGCGTCGGTGATCGTCGCGAGCTTGGCGCGGACGTCGTCGCTGACCGCCGCGCTGTCGGCGTCGTCGGCCAGCACCAGCGTGTAGGAGACGTTGTTGGCCGACTGCGAGCCGAAGAATCCGCCCGTCGAGCCGAGCACCACCTGATACGAGGCGATTCCGTCCACACCGGACAGTGCCTGTTCGACCCGCTGGGCCGCGGAGTCGGTGGTGGCCAGGTCGGTCCCGGCGGGCAGGGACTGCGTGACGCGGATGGAGTCCTGACCGGAGTCGCCGATGAACGTCGTCTTCAGCCCGCCGGCCATCGCGAAAGTGGCGATGAGCAGCACCACGGCACCAGCCAGGACGGTCTTACGATGACCGACGGCCCACTTGATGATCGGCAGGTAGAGGCGGGGAAGCAGACCGTGCCGCTCGTGCTCCTCGACCCGGGCGCGATACACCTCGGCCGGTACGCCGACGGCGTCCTTGGGCGTCTTGAGGAACCAGTACGCCAGCACGGGCACCACGGTCAGCGACACCAGCAGCGAGGCGAGCATCGCGACGGAGACCGTGATGGCGAAGGAGCCGAACAGCTCCCCGACGAATCCGCTGACCAGCGCGATCGGCAGGAACACGGCGACCGTGGTCAGCGTGGAGGAGGTGACGGCGGTGGCGACCTCGCGGACGGCGGTCAGCACCGCCGCGCGCCGGTCCTCGCCGTAGCCGAGGTGGCGTTTGATGTTCTCCAGCACCACGATCGAGTCGTCGACGACCCGGCCGACGGCGATGGTCAGCCCGCCGAGGGTCAGGATGTTCAGCGAGTAGCCCTGCTGCCAGACCGCGATCAGCGCGATGAGCAGCGACAACGGGATGGACACGGCGGTCACGACGGTGGCGCGGGCCGACCGCAGGAACAGCACGATGACCAGGATCGCCATCGCCAAGCCGAGCGCGCCCTCCTCGACGAGGCCGTTGACGGAACTCTTCACGCCCGGACCGGAGTCGGACACGACGACGAGCTTCGCGCCGCCGCCCAGGGCTTCCTGGAGGTCAGGCAGCTGATCGCGTACGGCGTCGGAGATGGCCGGGCTGCTGCCGTTGCGGTCCATCGTGATGGACAGGCCCAGGCTCGGCTTGCCGTCGGTACGCGTGATCGACGTGACCGGTGCGTCGGTCAGCGCCACGGTGGCGACGCTCTTGAGCTGGACAGACTTTGCTTCGGTGGGGTCGGAGCCGCCGGTGCCGGTGCCTCCCGGGCTGGTCGCGGAGGCGGCGCCGGGGGACAGCCAGAGGTTTTGGATCTGCTGCAACGAGGTGATCGGCTGGCCGACGGCGAGGCTGAGGTTGTGGCCGTCGGAGGTGATCTGCCCGGCCGACGAGGTGCCGCCCAGGGAGCCGAGCGCGCTGGTGATGGACTGCGTGGACAGCCCGGCCTTGGCCAGCGCCGCCGTGTTCGGGGTGATCGTGACCACCTGGTCGCGTACGCCGGAGACGGAGACCTCGTTGACGCCGTCGACGGCCCGCAGCTCCGGGACGACCTTGTCCTGCAACGTGGCGGCGAAGGCCCGCTGATCGCCGTCGGAGGTGGCGGCCAGCACCATCGTCGGCATGTCGCCGGTGCTACCCGTGAGCACCTGCGGTTGTACGCCCTGCGGCAGGACGGCGGAGATCTTCGAGACCGCCTGCTCCACGTCGGCGGACGCCTCGTCGATGTCGGTGTCGAAGGAGAACGACACCATGACCTGCACCGAGCCCTGCTGGGAGGTCGACGTGGTGCTCTCTACCCCGTCGAGGCCCTCGACGGCCTTCTCGATCGGGGCGGTGACCTGCTCCTCGACGACTTCCGGCGCGGCGCCGGGATAGGTCGCCACCACGGTCACGGCGGGGAAGGACAGGTCGGGGAGCAGCTGTTGTCTCAGCGAGAGCGTCGCGTACACGCCGAAGGCGACGACGAGCGTGGTGAGCAGCGCCACCAGCTTGCGGTTCGCGAGACTGACCCGGGCCAGGAAAGACACCTGTGACCTCGTTTTCGTTTTCGAACTGGGCGATCTAGGGGCGCACGGGGCGCCATCTCGAGTCTCGGCAACGAAGGGCCTGGTTGACGTCGTCCCGAGGTGGTCGGACGACTACCGCGGATGTGGTACGCGGCGTACCGCGTACGTGGTCGCGGCCCCTACGGGTTCCGGTGGATGCCTGCTCACCACGCATGGCAAGATCGGCCGGATGAAGATCGGGCTGCTGGGGCCGTTCGAGGTACGCGGAGACGACGGAGTCGTCGCCGACGTGCCCGGCGCTCGCCTGCGCGGCCTGCTCACCGCCCTGGCGCTCGACCCCGGCCGGGTGCTGCCGAAAGCGACCCTCGTCGACTGGATCTGGGGCGAGAATCCGCCGGCCGATGCGACGAACGCATTGCACCGCTTGGTTTCCCGGCTGCGGAAGGTGCTGCCGGAGGGTTCGATCGAGGGGCAGAGCGACGGCTACCGGCTGACCGTGGACCCCGACGCCGTCGACGTGGCCCGGTTCGAGCGTCTGCTCGCGGCCGCCCGTCTCGGCTCCGCTCCTTTCGGTTCCAGCGACTCCGCCGGCGGGAACAGCCCCGACGTCGGCCGGAACAGTGCCGACGATCCGCGTCGTGTGCGCCTGCTGCGGGAGGCGGTCGCGCTGTGGCGGGGTGGGGCGTTGCAGGACGTCGATCTACCGGACAGCGCGGCCTTCGAAGCGGCGGTCACCCGGCTGGAACGGTTGCGCCTGACGGCTTTGGAGGACCGGTACGACGCGGAGGTCGAACTCGGTCACGGGGCGGATCTGGTGACCGAGTTGTCCGATTTGGTGGCTGCCCATCCGGTGCGGGAACGGCTGGCCGGAGCCTTGATGCGGGCGCTGGTCGCGTCCGGTCGCGACAGCGAGGCGCTGCTGGCGTACGAGCGGACGCGGGAGGCGCTGGCCGATTCACTCGGCGTGGACCCGTCACCCGAACTGTCGGCGTTGCACGTCTCACTGTTGCGGGGCGAGGTCGGCCGGCAGCCGGAACGGCGCACGAATCTGCGGGCCGAGCTGACCAGTTTCGTCGGCCGGGACGAGGAGGTCGCCGCAGTGCGCGGGCTGGTCGGCGACCACCGGCTCACCACGCTGATCGGGCCGGGCGGTTCGGGCAAGACACGGCTGGCCATGGAGACCGCGCAGACGCTGCTCGGTGACCTGCCCGACGGTGCGTGGGTGGTGGAACTGGCGACCATCGGCCCGGACGGCGACGTGGCGCAGGCGACGGTGGCCGCGCTGGGCCTGCGCGACGCCCTGTTCGGGCAGACGCCAGGCGCGGAAGCCACGGACCGGGCCGTCGCCGCCCTACGGGACCGGGCGATGCTGCTGATCCTGGACAACTGCGAGCACGTCATCGAGCCGGTGGCCGCGTTCGCGCATCGGGTCCTCGGCGAATGCCGGCGTCTGCGGATCCTGGCCACGAGCCGGGAGCCGCTGGGCATCACCGGGGAGTCGCTGTGGCCGGTCACGCCGTTGATCCTGCCCGCGGCGGACGCCGATCCCGGCGAGATCGAATCCGCTCCGGCCGTCCGGCTGCTGCGGGATCGGGCCGGCGCGGTCCGCCAGGATCTCGCGGCCGACCCGGCCCGCTCGGATCCGGCCACGTCGCAGACGATGGCGCGGGTCTGCCGGGCCCTGGACGGGATGCCGCTCGCGATCGAACTCGCGGCGGCCCGGCTGCGCTCGATGTCGCTCGACCAGCTCGCCCATCGGCTCGACGACCGGTTCCGGCTGCTGACCGGTGGCAGCCGGACCGCGCTGCCCCGGCACCGGACGCTGCGGGCGGTCATCGACTGGAGCTGGGGCCTGCTCAGCGACGCCGAACGCGTGGTGCTGCACCGGCTGTCGGTGTTCGCCGGTGGGGCGAGCCTGGAGGCGGCCGAGCAGGTCTGCGTCGCCGACGGGGTCGAGGCGTGGCAGGTGTTCGACCTGTTGACCGCGCTGACCGAGAAGTCGCTGGTGATCGTCGAGGGCGAGCAGGCGCCGCGCTACCGGATGCTGGGCACCATCAAGGAGTACGCCGGCCAGCGGCTGGCCGAGGCGGGGGAGGCGGAAGCGGCCCGGCAGGCGCATCTGGCGTACTTCACCGATCTGGTCGAGGCGGCGGAGCCGCATCTGTACCGCGCCGAGCAGCTGGAATGGCTGGCGGCCCTGGAGGCGGAGCACGACAACATCGGCGCGGCGATGCGGGGCGCGATCGCCGTCGCCGACGCCGCCGGGGCGATGCGGATGGCGGCCGCGGCCGGCTGGTACTGGTGGCTGGGCGGTCACAAGGCCGAGGGGAACGAGCTGATCACGGCGGCGACCGCGCTGCCGGGCGAGGTCGCCGACGCCAGCCGGGCCGTCGTGTACGCACGCGCCGTGCACGCGGGTGTGCACGCCGGCCGGTCGGTGCGGGATCTGGCGACCTGGGGACCGGGCGACCAACGGCAGGCCGACGAGTGGGTACGCAAGGCGTTCGAGATCAGTCAGCGGGTTCCCCGAGACCACCGGGCGCTGCGGTTCGTCGCCGCGCTGGAACGTCTGCTGCACGTGCCGGCCGAGGCGGCGCCCGCGTTCGAGCAACTGCTCGGCGACCCCGATCCGTGGCTGCGGGCGTTGTCGCGACTGCACCTGGGCCGGCTGCGGATCATGCTCGGCGACGACGGCCCGGACGCCGAGGCGTACTTGGAGACCGCGCTGGCCGAGTTCCGGACGCTCGGCGACCGGTGGGGGATCTCGTTCGCCTCGACCGAGCTGGCCAACCGGATCGCGATGCGGGGCGACTTCGCCGCCGCCTGCGCCTACTACGAGCAGGCGATCACCGTTGTGCTGGAGGTCGGCGCCGGCGAGGACGTCGTGCCACTGCGGTCGCGGCAGGCCCAGCTGTACTGGCTGTCGGGTGACACCGAGGCGAGCGCGGCGGCCATGGCCGAGGCGCAGCGGTACGCCCAACGCGTGTCGTGGCCGAACGCGCTCGCGGAGTTGGCGCTGGCCAAGGCGGAACTCGCCCGGTGGAGCGGCGACGCGGAGCAGGCGTACCGGCAGCTGGAGATCGCGACCACGATGCTCGGTGACGACGCGAAACGGGCGTTCGTCGGCTCGGTCGCCCATGACCTGCTCGGATATCTGGCGCCCGAACTCGATTCAGCCCGGGAACATCGGATCGCCGCGTTCCGGACGGCGACCGAGACCGGGCATGCGCCGCTGATCGCGCAGGTGCTTGTCGGAGTGGCGGACCTGGCGCTGCGCGCGGATCAGCCGGAGCAGGCGGCTCGCCTGATCGGGGCGAGCATCGGCGTACGCGGCCTGCCGGACCGGTCGCAGCCGGACGCCACCCGGATCGAGCAGACGGCACGAAACCGCCTCGGCGAAACGATGTTCGCCGAGGCGGTTCGGGAGGGTTCCCGGACGAGCTGGAGCCAGCTCGCCGCGGTCACCCTCGCTTCATAGCCGGTCACGCCAGTCGCGATGACGGTCAGGCGCGCTTGGTGAAGGTCGACCGCGCCCACAGGTAGCCGATGAGGGCGATGACGACACACCAGGCCAGGGCGGGGATGACGTCACCGGCGGCCGGTGCGCCGTTGATCAGCCCGCGCAGGGTCTCGATGATCGGGGTGAAGGGCTGGTACTCGGCGAACTGTCGCAGGCCCGGGCCCATCTTCTCGGCCGGCACGATCGCGCTGCTGAAGAACGGCAGCATGACCAGCGGCACCGCGGCCATGCCGGCCGTCTCCGGGGACTTGGCCGACAGGCCCAGCGCGACGGTGAACCACCCGGCCGCGAAGGCGAGCAGGACGACCAGGCCGACCACGCCGAACCACTGGGCGACGCTCGCGTGGGGGTCGAAGCCCAGCAGGAACGCCACCCCGACCAGCGCCGCGATGGCCACCAGGTTCGTCAGCACGCTGGACACGACGTGGCCGGTCAGCACCGCGCCCCGGGAGACGTCCATGACCTTGAACCGGTTGATGACGCCCTTGGTCATGTCGGCGTTCACCGAGGTCGCGGTGGCGCCGAGGCCGTAGCAGACGGCCAGCAGCATCAGCCCGGGCGTCGCGTAGTCGATATAGTCCACGCCGACGTCGAACGCGTCTCCGAACATGTAGACGAACATCAACATGATGACGATCGGCATGAGGACCGCGTTGAACACCGAGGTCGGGTTCCGGGTGATGTGCTTGGTGTTGCGGCGGAGCATGACCAGCGAGTGGGACTTGGCGCTCATTTGGCGGCCTCCGTGGTGTGGCCCGTCAGGGCGAGGAAAACGTCGTCGAGGTCGGGGGTGTGCACCGAGCACTCTTCGGCGCTGAGGGAGTACTCGTCGAGCCGGTCCAGCAGGGCGCGCAGCGACTTCGTGCCGCCGTCGCTGGGCACGCGCAGGGCCAAGGCTTCCGGGTCCCGGGTCGCGTCGGTGAGGACCCGGGCGGCGGCGTCGAGTTCGGCGGCGGAGGTGAACCGCAGGCGGATGTGCGTACCGGGGATCTGGCGCTTCAGCTCGTCGGGGGTGCCGTTGGCGACCAGGCGCCCGCCGTCGAGCACCGCGACGCGGTCGGCGAGCTGGTCGGCCTCCTCCAGGTACTGGGTGGTGAGGAAGATGGTCACGCCGTCGGCGACCAGGTCGCGGATGATCGCCCACATGGTGTGCCGGCTGCGGGGGTCCAGCCCGGTCGTCGGCTCGTCGAGGAAGATGATCCGGGGGTTGCCGACGAGCGTCATCGCCAGGTCGAGCTTGCGGCGCATGCCGCCGGAGTAGGTCGACGCGGGCTTGGCCGCCGACTCCGTCAGCTCGAACCGCTCCAGCAGCTCGGTGACCACGCGCTTGCCGTCCTTGGCCGGCACGCGGCTCAGGTCCACCATCAGCTGCAGGTTCTCCTGGCCGGTCAGCAGCTCGTCCACCGCCGCGAACTGGCCGGTGACGCCGATCGCCGCGCGTACCGCCTTGGCCTCGGTCGCGATGTCGTGCCCGGCGACGCGGACGGTGCCGCCGTCGGCCTTCATCAACGTCGTCAGCACGTTCACCGTGGTGGTCTTGCCCGCGCCGTTCGGGCCGAGCAACGAGAACACCGATCCGGCCCGGACCTCGAAGTCGATGCCGTCGAGGACGACCTTGTCCTTGTACGCCTTTCGCAGTCCGGAGACCGTGATCGCAGAAGTTGTCATGCGGCCACTATGGGAACCGGCGCTGTCACCCCCCTGTCACGGCTCTGACACGGCCGCTGACACGGTGACTGCGGTGATTTCAGCCGGTGTCGCCGGGCCGCACCAGCCCGGTCTGGTATGCGATGACCACCAGCTGAGCCCGGTCGCGTACGCCGAGTTTCGTCATCGCGCGGTTGACGTGTGTCTTGGCGGTCGACGGCGCCAGGAACAGCCGGGTGGCGATCTCCTCGTTCGACAGCCCCAGCGCCACCAGCGCGAGGACTTCGCGTTCGCGGTCGGTCAGCACGTCCAGCACGGCGGCGTTCGGCTGCGGCCCCGGGTCGGCGCTCGTGAGGAACCGGGCGATGAGCGTCTGCGTGGCTCTGGCCGACAACAGCGCGTCACCGTCGGCGACGGTGCGGATGCCCTCGATCAGCTCGGCCGGGGTGGCGCCCTTGCCGAGGAAGCCGCTGGCCCCGGCGCGCAACGCCAGCAGCACGTACTCGTCCAGCTCGAACGTGGTCAGAATGAGCACGCGTACGCCCGCGAGGTCGTCGTCGGCGGTGATGAGCCGGGTGGCCTGCAGCCCGTCGAGGTCGGGCATGCGGATGTCCATCAGCACGACGTCGGCGCGCGCCGACCGGGCCAGCCGGACGGCGTCGCGGCCGGTGTCGGCTTCCCCGACGACCTCCAGGTCCGGCGCGGTTTCGATGATGCCCCGCAGCCCGGTGCGGATCAGCGCCTGATCGTCGGCGAGCAGTACGCGAATGGTCACGGCACCTCCCCAGGTCGGGCCGGGCTGGGCAGCACGGCGTGCACCTGGAACCGGCCGGTGCCGATCGGTCCGGCGCTGAAGGAACCGCCGACGGCGACGGCGCGTTCGCGCATCCCGGTCAGCCCGTGCCCCACATCGTCTATCGCTGCATCGGCTGAGGTCGTATCGGCTGAGGTCGTATCGGCTGACGTCGGATCGGCGACGGCTGGATTGGCGGCGGCTGGATTGGCGACGGCTGGATTGGCGACGTCGATCACGACCGCGTCCTGCCGATACTCCACGCACAGCGTGGCGACCTGCCCGCTGCCGTGCTTGTGGGCGTTGGTGAGCGCCTCCTGCACGATCCGGTACGCCGCCTGGTCGACCGCGGCGGGCAGCGGCCGCACCGAGCCGAGCTGCCGATGCTCGACCCGCAACCCTGCCGCCGCTACCGAGGCCAGCAGCTCGTCGAGCTGGGCCAGGCCGCGTACGGGTTCGGTGGGCGCGGTGGCGTCGCCGTTCTGGCGCAACACCGCCAGGATCGTGGCCAGCTCATCGAGCACGGTCTGCGCTGCCTGGCGTACGTGGCGCAGCGAGGTCTCGGCCTGCTCGGGCCGGGTGCGCACGCTGTGCTCGGCCAGCCCGGCGTGCACGTTGACGACCGCGATGTGATGGGCGACGACGTCGTGCAGATCCCGCGCGATGCGTACCCGTTCCTCGGCCACTCGGCGGCGGGCCTCCTCGTCGCGGTTCTGCTCGGCCCGGCGCGCCCGTTCCTCGACCGCCGCGACATACGCCCGGCGGCTGCGGGTCGCGTCGCCGACCGCGGTGGCCATGCCGATCCAGGCCGCCACGCCCAGCGACGGCCCCAGCCAGCCTTGGTCGGTGAACGTGCCGATGGTGGCGTACACGACGACGGCGGAGATTCCGCCCGCCAGCCAGGCCGTGCGCCGGTTGGTGTGCGTACCCACGGTGTAGGCGGCGACGACCGTGGTCGCCACGAACGCCGCCGGGTCCTTCGCCGTCGCGACCGTCACGACGGCCGCCGCCGTCGACAGCACCAGCACCGGCAACGGCCAGCGGCGGCGTACCAGGACCAGACCGAAGGCGACCAGCGCGCCGAGCCAGTCCAGCCAGGTCAGCGCGCGGCCCTCGGTCGAGCCGGGCCGTCCGTAAACCACCATCACGAGGGTGGTCGCAGCGACCGTGGCGGCGAGGGCCGCGTCGAGCACGATCGGGGGCACGCGCCACCAAGGCCGCGGGCGAGTGCCCGGTTCGTCCATGAAGATCACTTTACCCGGCTGGTACGCCCACCGGCGTCTACCAGGCGTGGTACCCCCGCGTACCACGACCGTGGTAGCCGCCGCACCAGCCGAGCCTCAGCCGGTGGGCCGCCCGAACCACCGGGCGAGGCGATCGTCGAGCTCCCGCTGATCGTCGCCGACCCAGGCGACGTGGCCGTCGGGGCGGAGCAGGAGGCCCGGAACGTCCAGTTCCGCAGTGGGGTCCGCGAGGTGATCGACGCGGTCCGACCAACCGCGGGCGGTCAGCCGTCCGGTGCGGTCCAGGAGCAGGCCACGGCCGTGACGCAGCAGGTCGTAGAGGCGGCCCTGGCGTACGCCGACGTCGCGCAGGCGGCGGCCGACCAGGTCGAGGCCCTCGCCGAAGTCGTAGCGGATGTCGATCGCGGTGATCTTCTCGATCAGGTAGCGGTTCACCTCGTCGAAATCCATCAGGTCGGTGAGCAGCCGCCGGACTGCCCGCGCGCCCGGTTCGGCGGAGTGCAGCTCCATCTGGGCGCGGGTGTTGTCGAGCACGTCCGCGGCGACCGGCTGCCGTTCGCCCTGATAGGTGTCCAGCAGCTGGTCCGGCGCCCAGCCGTGAACCTGCGCGGCCAGCTTCCAGCCGAGGTTCACAGCATCCTGTACGCCCAGGTTGAGGCCCTGCCCGCCGGTGGGCGGATGGATGTGCGCCGCGTCGCCGGCCAGCAGCACGCGTCCGACGCGATACCGTTCGGCCAGCCGCGTGGCGTCGCCGAAGCGGGACAACCAGCGCGGCGAGTGCACGCCGAAGTCGGTTCCGGCGAGGGTGCGCAACTGTCGCCGGAAGTCTTCCAGCGTGGGCGGTTCAGCGCGGTCGCTGACGGTCGCGGCGGGGATCACGATGCGATGGATGCCTTCGCCGAAGGCCTGGATGCTGAACCGCTTGTCGGTCCGGCGGATGTCGGCTGTCTTGGCGGCGATCTCCTCCGGCGGTACGCCGACCTCCATCTCGCCCATCAGCGTCTCGGTTCGGGCGGGCTCGCCGGGGAAGCCGACGCCGAGCAGTTTGCGGACCGTGCTGCGCCCGCCGTCACAGCCGACGAGATAACGCGTACGCAGCTGCTGCCCGTCGGCCACCTCCACGGTCACGCCATCGTCGTCCTGCTCGAAGCCGGTCAGTGCGCAACCGCGCCGAATCTGCGCGCCGAGGCCGATCGCGTGCTCTTCGAGCAGGCGCACGACGACCGGCTGCGGGATGCCCAGCAGGTACGCGTGCGCGGAGTCCAGGGTGGGCGCGGGCTTGTCGATGGCGGCGAAGAAGCCGGCGGCCGGGCGCCGCCGCCCGTGTTCGAGGAGGCGGTCCAGCAGGCCGCGCATCGCCATCAGCTCAAGGCTGCGCACGTGCAGGCCGACGATGCGGACGTACGAGACGGGTTCGATGTCCTGTTCCAGGACGAGTACCCGCACATCGTGCAGCCGTAGTTCGGCGGCCAGCATCGCGCCGGTCGGCCCGCAGCCGGCGATGATCACGTCGAACTGGGGATTCTGAGAGGGCATGGGTGTTGCCTTTCGGGAGTGCCTTGTCGGCGCGGCGCTCCCGGCGACACCTACCTCAATCGCCCGGCCGTGGCACGAAGGGGGAGCACCCACATCGAAACGTCGTTCATGGGTCTCACCTCCTCGGGCAGTGTCACGGCAGGTGAAAAGTACCGTCCGGAGCGTCGGCCCGTCCAGTGGCCCGCGCCCGTGCGGCTCTCTTGCGACTCAGCATAGCAATCTGGCAGAGAATTATCGATATCTTGCGTTGATGTATCGACAAGGCTACCTTTCTCCCGACACGCCTGCCCGCGTCGCCGATCCCTTGGCCTCCCACCCAAAGGAGCCGCGAGATGTCCCCATCCCTTCGTACGCGCAACCGCAGAGTCGCGGTTCTCTCCGCAGGGGCGCTCGTCGCCGCCTGCCTCGTCGCGCTGTCCGCCGAACCTGCGGCGGCCGCCGCCACCGGCGGGGTCGGCGCGACGCTGCCCTATGTCGAGGTCCAGGCGGAGAACGCCACCACCAACGGGTCCGTGATCGGCCCGAGCACGGCCTACGGCACGCTGCCCGCCGAGGCGTCCTCTCGCAAAGCCGTGACGCTGCAAGGCACCGGCAAGTACGTCGAGTTCACGACGCCGGTCACGACGAACTCGATCGTGTTCCGGTACAGCATCCCCGACACCGGCAACGGGTCGGCCTACACCACCCAGCTGTCGCTGTACGTCAACGGGACCAAGCAGACCAACTTCACCCTGACCAACGCGTACAGCTGGTACTACGGCGGATACCCGTTCACCAACACTCCTGGTAGCAACCCGCATCACTTCTACGACGAGGCGCACCGCCTGTTCACCACGACCTACCCCGCCGGCACCAAGTTCCGCCTGCAGGTCGACTCGGAGGACACCGCCGGTTCGTACACGATCGACTTCGCCGACTTCGAGAACGTCGCCGCCGCGCTGGCCCAGCCGTCCGGGTCCGTCTCGGTGACCAGCCACGGCGCCGACCCGACCGGCGTCAACGATTCGACCGCCGCCTTCAACGCGGCGATCTCGGCGGCCGGCGCCGGCGGCACCGTGTGGATTCCCGAAGGCACCTTCCGAATTCCGGGAAGCACCAGTGGCTGCGGTATGTCGTGCAGTCACTTGATTCTGAACAACGTCACAGTCAAGGGCGCCGGCATGTGGCGCTCGACGATCGTCGGCAACGCGCCCGGCTTCTACGGCGGCTGGGCGCCCAACGGCGGCAGCGGCGTCCACCTCGCGGACTTCGCGATCTTCGGCAACGTCCAGGAGCGCAACGACGGCGACCAGGTCAACGGCATCGGCGGCGCACTGAGCAATTCGACCGCGGACCGGCTGTGGATCGAGCACCTCAAGGTCGGCGCGTGGATGGACGGGCCGATGACCAACCTGGTCCTGTCCGGCATGCGCATCCGCAACGTGACCGCCGACGGCGTCAACTTCCACAACGGCGTCACCAACTCCAAGGTCACCAACAGCGACCTGCGCAACCTCGGGGACGACGGTCTGGCGACCTGGTCGGACACCAACGCCGACGCCAACGACTCGTTCGACCACAACACCGTGCAGTACCCGATCCTGGCCAACGGCATCGCCATCTACGGCGGGCACGACAACTTCGTCACCGACAACCGGGTCATCGACGCCGGCCTGGCCCAGGGCGGCGGCATCCACGTCGCGCAACGGTTCGCCTCGACCCCGCTCGGCCGTACCGACGTGTTGCGCAACACGATCATCCGGTCCGGCAGCCTCGACCCGAACTGGAACTTCGGCGTCGGCGCGTTGTGGTTCGACGCCCGCGACGCGGCGATGTCCGGGTTGACCAACGTGGACAACATCCTGATCCAGCAGAGCCCGTTCGAGGCGATCCAGTTCGTCTCCGGATCGAGCATCACCAACGTGAAGATCAACAACGCGACCATCCAGAACACCGGCACCTGGGTCGTGCAGGAACAGGTCGGCGGCTCGGCCACGATCACGAACAGCACCGCCACCGGCACCCAGGCTCCGGCGGCCGTCTACAACTGCGGAGTCGGGTTCACCCTCACCGACGGCGGCGGCAACTCCGGCATCTTCGGCTCCTCCGCCTGCCAGAACATCACCACCCCGGCGTTCCCGCCGTACCTGCCGGACAACGGGTCGCAGATCTCCGTCAGCCCGACCGCGCTCGGCTACGGCTCGGTGGCGACCGGCTCGTCCAGCGCCCCGCAGACGGTGACCGTCACCAACAGCGGGACGGCAGCCGCCCCGGTCAGCGCGATCACGACCGCCGGCGACTTCAGCCAGACCAACACCTGCGGCTCCTCGATCGCCGCCGGCGGCTCCTGCACCGTCAGCGTCGTGTTCACGCCCACCGCATCCGGTACGCGTACCGGGACGTTGTCGATCACCGCGGCGGGTGTCGCCAACACCGTTCCCCTGTCGGGCACCGGGGTCGCGCCTGGGCCGATTCTCGGCCTCAACCCGACCTCGCTGACCTTCGCCGGAACCATCGTCGGCAGCCCGGCCGCCACCCAGACGGTCACCGTCACCAACACCGGCACCACTACGGCGACCGTCTCCGGCGTCACCGCCTCCGGCGACTACAGCCAGACCAACACCTGCGCGACGCTGGCCGTCAACGCCTCGTGCACGGTGACCGTCGGGTTCACCCCGACTGCCGCCGGTACGCGTACCGGGACGGTGACGTTGTCCAGCAACGCCAACAACAACCCGGCCACCGTCGCGTTGAGCGGATCCGGCATCGGCACGACCACCAACCTCGCCCTGCAGAAGGCGGCCACCGCCGGCAGCCAGGCCAACGGGTCGCTGACCCCGGCGCTGGCGGTCGACGGAGACGCCACCACCTACTGGGAGAGCGCCAACAACGCGTTCCCGCAATGGCTGCAAGTCGACCTCGGCAGCACCTACTCCGTCGGCAAGGTCACGCTGAAGCTGCCGCCCAGCAGCGCCTGGGGCACGCGTACGCAGACCTTGTCCGTCCAGACCAGCACCAACGGCTCCACGTTCACGACCGCCGTAGCGTCGGCCACCTACACCTTCACCTCACCGGCCAACGTCGTCAGCATCACCGTCCCGGCGACCAATGCCCGCTACGTCCGGGTGAACGTCACCGCCAACAGCGGCTGGCCCGCCGGGCAAGTCTCGGAGTTCGAGGTCTACCCGAGCGGCGGCGGCAGCAGCTCGCCGGTGCTCAGCGCCGCCCCGGGCTCGCTCACCTTCGCCAGCCAGGCGCTCGACACGACCAGCACGGCGCAGGCCGTCACGGTCACCAACACCGGCACCGCCCCGGCGACCGTGTCCGGCGTGGCCACCACCGGCGACTACAGCCAGACCAACAACTGCACGTCGCTGGCGGTCGGCGCGTCCTGCACCGTCAACGTCAGCTTCCGGCCGACCGCGTCCGGTACGCGTACCGGCACGCTCACCGTCACCAGCAACGCGAGCAACAGTCCGACGACGGTCTCGCTGACCGGAACCGGAGCAGGTGGCAGCACCGAACTGGCGACCGGCAAGCCGACCAGCGAATCCAGCCACAGCGACGTCTACCCGGCGTCGAACGTGACCGACGGCAACCAGAACACCTACTGGGAGAGCGCCAACAACGCCTTCCCGCAATGGGTTCAGGTCGACCTCGGCTCGGCCCAGAGCGCCGGGCGCATCGTCCTGCAACTGCCCGCGACCTGGGGTGCGCGTACGCAGACCCTGTCGGTCCTGGGCAGCACCGACGGCTCCACGTTCACCACGGTGAAGGCGTCGGCGGCGTACGCGTTCGACCCGGCGAGCAACAACACCGTGACCATCACGTTCACCGCCACCAGCCGGCGCTACTGGCGGCTGAACTTCACCGCCAACACCGGCTGGCCCGCCGGGCAGTGCTCCACGGTCCAGATCTGGACCAGCTGATCCGCACGATCGCCGGCTCCTCTCGGTCGAATCCGATGGGAGCCGGCGAGCCCATTGCATTGACCGAAAGCGATCAGTTGTTCTAGGGTGGGCGACTGGTCCGTCTTGGCTACGGGACATCGCGGTCCCATCCGGGTGATGCCGAGGTCCGACTTCTCGGTTCCGCATCCCTTCACCCGGGAGCCGCCATGCTCGAATCTTCGGTCAAACCGCTCATCGCCGCTCTGGCCAGCGTCGCCGCCGGTGCGGCCGGGGTCGCCGTCGCGATCCTCGGCCCCGTGCCGACCGCGTACGCCGCCGCCGCGTTCACCTCGACCGCCGCCAACGCCAACGGCGGCAACTGCATGGACGTGCCCAACGGCTCGACGGCCAACGGCACCCAGCTCATCCAGTGGAGCTGCAACAACGGCACGAACCAGACGTTCACCTTCACCCCGGTCAGCGGCACCGCCGACCAGTACACGATCGGCACCGCGGCGTCTGGCAAGTGCGTCGACGTCTACGGCGTGTCCACCGCGGACAACGCCACGATCATCCAATGGAGCTGTGGCACCGGCGCGAACCAGAAGTTCCAGCTCGTGCCGATCATCGTCAGCGGCCTGGACAAGACGTTCACCCTCAAAGCCGTGCACTCGGGCAAGTGCGTCGTCCCGACCGGCGGATCGTCGGCGTCCAACACCGGCCTGGTGCAGTCGGCGTGCAGCACCGCGACCTCGCGTGCCTGGCGGCTGGCCGGCTACCCGGGCGGCGGCAGCAGCCCCAGCCCGACCAGCCCCACCCCGACCACCACCAGCGGGCCGCCGCCGACCGGAACCGTGCGCGTGTTCTGGCTCCGGCCCTCCGACGTGACTTACGACCAGCGTTACCCCGACGGGATCGCGGCCGTCATGCGCGAGGCCCAGCGGTACTACCAGCAGGAACTCGGCAAGACGTTCCGGCTCAACACCGTCGTCGTCGAAGTCGTCACCGGGGACCACGTGCGCAGCTGGTACGAGAACACCCCCAACGGCGGCGACAAGTACTGGTGGTCGGTCACCAACATGCAGAACGAACTCGCGCGCAAGTTCAGCCTGAACAACCCCGACAGCCGGTGGCTGTGCGTCGGCGAGATCAGCGCCGAGGGCGACGGCGCGGGCGGCGGGGCCAGCCCCGGCTGGGTGGTGCTCAGCGGCCACGACGCCGACGGCGCGGCCGGGGTCAGCGGGGAGTCGATGAACCGTTGGTACGGCGGCATGGTCCACGAACTCGGCCATGCCTTCGGGCTGCCGGACTCGTCGTCCACCGACGGCACCCCGATGTCCGCGTCCTTCTACAGCTACCCGAACACCCACTTCAGCCAGGACCAGAAGAACAAGATCCTCGCTGGCCCCTACGGTTCGTTCCTCTACTGACACCAACGTATACGCGGTCCCGCCGTCGTCAGGCGGGACCGCGTCTGGTCAGCCGAACGTGGTCAGCCGACGCTGGGGATGGCGGTGCTGGGGTCGACGCCCTTGCCGTAGAGGCTCACCACGAATCCGGCGGCCTCCTCCAGCTGCCGGGCATGGTCCAGCCCGCCGACCGCGACCGGCGTCCCACCGAGGTCGGTGACCAGCCGCCCGACGACGTCCAGCGCGGCTTCGTCGTCGCCGCACATCGCGACGACCCGGGGCCGCTCCTGCGAGGTCAGCCACATCTGGCCGGCGTACAGGTGCAGGGCTTTGACGACGGATGCCCCGGTCGCCTGCGCGGCGATCGTCTCCGCCGCCGAACCGGTCGCCAGCCGATGCGCGCCGGTGCCGAAGTCGACGGGGTTCGTGCAGTCGAGCACCGGCACGCCCCGCAATGCGCCGCGCGAGCCGCCCGCCAGCTCGATCATGTCCGGTACGCCGTCCCACGACACGGCGACGACGACCGCGTCCGCTCCCGCCGCCGCGTCACTCGGCGCCGCGGCGTACGCCCCGAGCCGCCCGGCCAGCTCAGCGGCCTTGTCCGCCGAGCGTCCCGCGATCGTGACGGTATGCCCAGCGCCGATCCAGGCCTGTGCCACCGCTGCCGCCATGTTTCCCGTTCCCAGGATGGAGATCTTCATGTCGTCGACGCTAGGCAGCCGGTTCCTACCGATCGGTGGGAACCAGCCTGGCAGGATCGAGGCATGGGGCGCGACGACTGCTACGACTTCGTCTCCGACTGCCGGATCCGGCTCGTCACCGATCTGCTGTCGCACAGCTGGGATCCGGTCGTGCTCGTCGCGCTGCGGATCGGCCCGCAGCGTCGCAGCGCGCTGATCACCGCGATCGGCGATGTCAGCGACAAGGCGCTCACCGAATCGTTGCGGCGGCTGGCCGCGCGCGGGCTGGTGACGCGTACCAGTGAGTCGACCGTGCGCAAGGTCGAATATGCCCTCACCGCCGTGGGCGAGTCGCTGGTACATGGACCGCTCGCGACCCTCGGGCAGTGGGCGCTGGACCACGGCGACGAGCTGATGGCGCCCGCCGCCGTGTAGCCGCTGTCAGGCGGCCATCCGCAGCGCGGTGTCCAGGAGTCGGTTGGCGAAGCCGGTCTCGTTGTCGTACCAGCCGTAGATCTTGGCCTGGGTGCCGCCGACGACCTTGGTGAGGCTGGCGTCGAAGACGCACGAGGCCGGGCTGCCGACGATGTCGCTGGAGACGATCGGCTCCTCGGTGTACTCCAGGATGCCGCGGAGCGGGCCGTCGGCGGCCGCCCGGAACGCGGCGTTGATCTCGTCCGGCGTCGTCTCGCGGCCGAGTTCGGCGGTCAGATCGGTGAGCGAGCCGACGGGCACCGGCACGCGGATCGAGTAACCGTCCAGCTTGCCGCTCAGTCGCGGCAGGACCAGGCCGATCGCCTTCGCGGCGCCCGTCGTGGTCGGGATCAGGTTCAGCGCCGCCGCGCGCGCTCGCCGCGGGTCGCGATGCGGTCCGTCCTGCAGATTCTGATCCTGCGTGTACGCGTGAATGGTGGTCATGGCGCCGCGTTCGATGCCGAAGGAGTCGTCGAGGATCTTCGCCATCGGGGCGAGACAGTTCGTGGTGCAGGACGCGTTCGAGACGATCGTGTGGCGCTCGGGATCGTACAGATCGTCGTTGATGCCGATCGCGAGAGTCAGATCCTCGTTCTTGGCGGGTGCGGAGATCAGCACCCGCTTCGCGCCCGCGTCGAGGTGCGCGCGAGCCTGGTGCGCGTCGGTGAACCGGCCGGTCGACTCGACGACGAGGTCCACCCCCAGCTCCTGCCAGGGCAGCCGGGCGGGATCCCGTTCGGCCAGCACGGCGATCTTCGTGCCGTCCACTTCGATCGTGTCGTCGCCGCCGGTGACGACAGTGGGCAAGGTGCCGGCGGTCGAGTCGTACTTCAGCAGGTGCGCGAGCGTCCGCGCATCGGTCAGGTCGTTGACGGCGACGATCTCGACGTCCTCCCGGCGGCGCAGTTGGGCCCGGAGCAGGGCGCGGCCGATGCGGCCGAAACCGTTGACACCCACACGCACGGTCATGGTGAAACAACCCTCATCGTGTAACCGGTTTGTAGGGTTACATGATGGGCGGTGCGATGAAACCAGTCAAGGTGGTTACGAAGCTGGCTACCATGGCGTCGTGGAGTTCAACTTCTTCGGCGGAGACCTCGCCCTCGACCTGACCGGCACGCTCGGCCGGCGGTACGGCGGCACCCCCGTGGAGTTCCTCCACACCCCGGCCGACCTGCATCGGTGGCTCACCGCCGTCGGCATCGCCGACCCCTCGGCCGCCGTGGACGATCAAGATCTCGCCGACGCCAGGGAACTGCGGGAAGCCACATATCGCCTCGCGTACGCCGCGATGACGGCGTACTCCAGCCATCGGACTGTGGCCGACGACACCGCCGCCAACGCCTCGGACCGCGCTGTCACGGCTGACGGCCTGGCCGTGTTCGACCCGGCCGACCGGGCCATCGTCAACCAGGCGGCCGAGGTCACGCCCCCGCTCGTCCGCATCGACGACACCGGCGCGCTGATCCGCACCGGCAGCGTGCAGCAGTCCCTGTCACTGGTCGCCCGAGCGGCGATCGCCCTCGTCACCGGCCCGTCGGCGGCTCAGCTGCACGAATGCGAAGGGCCCGCCTGCACCCGGATGTTCCTCGACAACTCCGCCCGCGGAACCCGGCGGTGGTGCGACATGAGCCGCTGCGGCAACCGGGCCAAGGTCGCGAAGTTCCGCGCCCGTCAGACCACATAGGACGGGCTGCTACGGGTTCGGGCTCTGCATCGTGTCGTTGCACTCGGCCATGGTGGCGGACGCGAACACCACCCGCGCGACCCCGGCCTTAGCCTCCAGGTCCGCGGTGTGAGCGGACAAGAATCTCCCAGCCGGCGATGACCGTCAGCTGAGCTGCTCGGCCAGGCCGATGATGGTGCCCTCCGGCCCGCGCAGGTAGCACAGCAGGTAGGAGTCCTCGAACCGGGAGATCTCGCCGACGAGTTCGCCGCCGTGCTTACGCAGCCGGGCGACGGTGTCCTCGATGTCGTCGACCGCGAACATCACGCGATGCAGGCCGACCGTGTTCGGCGGCAGGATCGCCGGCTCGGTGACGATCGCGTCCGGCGAGTGATACCGCGCCAGTTCCAGCCGCCCATGGCCGTCGGGCGTACGCATCATCGCGATCTCGCTGCGCATCCCGTCGAGTCCGACGACGTTCGCCGCCCAGACCCCTTCGATCTGCGCGCGGCCTTCCAACTCCAGGCCCAGCTCGGTGTAGAACGCGATGGCCGAGTCGAGATCGGTCACCACGATGCCGACGTTGTCCATTCGCCGAATCGTCATGAGCCCGAGCATATCGGTCGCGCCGGACATCCACCGGAATCCAAAGCAGGGCTGGTCATGGGGGAGCGGCCGGGCGTGACAGGATCCGCGGCATGGCTGATCGGAAGCATGGGCACGCGCCACCACCCACCGAGTCGACGCTGCGCGGGCTCGACTGGTACGGCGAGGACCTCACCGGCCAGACCCATACGCGGGTGGCGTTCATCGAGGTCGATCTGACCGAGGCCGTCGGGCAGAACGTGACGTTCACCGAGTGCACGTTTCGCGGCGTGAAGTTCAACGCCTCGGTCCACACCGACGCCGCGTTCATCAACTGCACGTTCACGCAGTGCGGGTTCTTCGACGCCGGCTTCACCGGCTGCAAGCTGGTCGGGAGCATGTTCGACGGGTGCGCGTACGACCTGATGACGGTGACCGGGGGCGACTGGTCGTTCGTCGGGCTGCCCGGCGCCGACCTGCGGCGGACGAAGTTCGCGGGCGTGCGGATGCGGGAGGCGGACCTGACCGGGGCGCGGCTGGACGGTGGCAGCTTCCGCCGGGTGGACCTGTCCGGCGCGTGGCTGGCCAAGTCGAGCATGATCGGCAGCGACCTGCGGGGGAGTGACCTGACCGCGCTCGATCCGCTGACCGTCCAGCTCGCCGGGGCGATCATCGACGTGGATCAGGCCTGCGTCGTCGCGGCCCGCCTCGGACTGGACGTACGCGCCGAATAGCCCATCGTCGGTCGTGGATCGTGGCACATTTTCGTGACCTTGACCCCCTGGAAGGTGTCGTACCTTCGTTCTAACGTTGATCCCATGGGCGGGCTGTTGGCGCAGGTCGAGGCGGATGTCGCCGAGCTGGTCGCCGGTCCCCTGTGGACGCTTTCGGACGCCGAGATCACCGACGAGGTCCGCCGGGTTCATGCGGCGATCCAGCGGTTGTCGGGCCGGCTGCTGACGTTGATCGGCGCGGCGGACGGCCGCGAGATCCCGTACACCGCGGGTGCGACCGGCACGGCGAACTGGCTGACCTTTCTGCTGGCCATCCGCCATCGCGATGCCGTCGCATGGACCAAACTGGCCAAGCTCCTGCCCGAGACGCCCGTCGTCGAGGAGGCGCTCGCTGATGGGCGGGTCAATGTCGAGCAGGCGCGGGTGATTGCCAAGACCGTGCACGACCTGCCATCCGCGGTGGGCGAGGTGGGCAAGGCGAAAGCCGACCAGGCGCTGACCAAGCTCGCCGTCGAGGATCGGCTGCGCCCGGAGACCTTGGAGAACCATCGGTCACAGATCCTCGAGTTGGTTGCGCCGGAGATCGCCGAAGAACGCCTCCGCAAAGACCTGGAACGTGCCGAACGCTCGGCCTACGACCGGCGTGACTTCACCCTCATTCCCTATGGGGAGGGCGAATACCGGGTGCGTGGTGTCCTCGATTCCGAAATGGCGGCGATCGTGCGGACCGCGTTGGATCCGCTGTCCGGGCCGCGCAGGCCCGCACCAACCGCCGCAGTTGGGCTCGATGATGCTCCGGACGCAGCAGGTGGCTTCAACGCGCCAGGCAGCGCGGGCGCGAACGCAACCGGCGGCTTCACCATGGCGGGCTGCGCGGGCGCGGGCTGCGCGGGCGCGGGCTGCGCGGGCGCGTGTGCGGATGCGGGCGGCGCGGGCGCGGGAGGTGGTGCTGATGCATCAGACGGCGGCCGCATTGCGGCTCGGGTGCTGCCCGGTGAGCCGGATCTGCGCTCGGCCGGAGCCCGCCGCGCCGATGCGCTGGTCGAGGTGTGCCAGCGGATCATGAACGCCGGCGAGCTGCCCGATAACGGCGGCGAGAAACCACACCTGACGATCACGCTGCCCTGGGACGCCCTCCAAGCCAAGGTCGGCGCAGGCTTGCTCGACACCGGCGACCTGCTCACACCAGAGACCGTGCGACGGCTCGCGTGCGACGCGATGATCATCCCCGCCGTGCTCGGCGGCGACGGCCAAGTCCTCGACGTCGGCCGCGCCCGACGGCTGATCGACGGCCCGCTCCGTCGCGCACTCGTGCTGCGGGACAAGGGATGCGCGTTCCCCGGCTGCGACCGGCCACCCCAGTGGTGCCACGGCCACCACATCAGATCATGGGCAGACGGCGGCGACACCTGCCTCGCCAACTCCGTCCTGCTCTGCGCGTTCCACCATCGTGAGATCCACCACGGGCATTGGGAAGTCCGCATGAGACCAGACGGATTCCCTGAATTCACCCCGCCGGCCTTCGTCGATCCGCTACGAAGACCTGTGCGAAATACGCTGCACGGACACTAGCTTTCCAAGAAGGACAGCAGACTCCGGGCTCGGCGGGCCTCGGTGCCGAGCCGCCCGTCGAGACGGCCAAGCTCACGGAGCGGAGTTCGTTCTGTGGTGGGCTCGGCTGCTCGGATGCGGTCGAGCCGGAACCCCCGGCCGCCGTCACGCGTACGGCACCAGCCGATCAGGTACCAGTGTCCGGCGGCGGCGAGCAGGCTGTGCGGCTCGACCTCGCGGTCGGTTTCTGCTCCGGTGCTGTCGACGTAGGTCAGGCGCAGCAAGGTGCGGTTGGCCACGGCGGTTTCGACTGCGCTGACCACGTCGGCGGGCGTACGGCTCGGCAGGACGATGACCCGGCTGGTCAGTTCGCGTACGCGGGACGCCGCCGGCGCGGTGAGGGCGGCGGCAAGTTTGCGCATCGCGTCCGCTCCGGCGGCGACGAACGGGGTGGTCTCCTCAGCCCCGGCCAGGGCGACGGCGATCGCCACCGCCTCCTCAGGGGTGAGGTTGATCGGGGGCAGCGTCGCGGACGGGTCGATCCACCAGTCGCCGGCTCGACCGGCCTGGGCGCGTACGGGCAGACCGGCTTGCATCAGGGACTGCAGGTCGCGCTGGATCGTGCGGTGCGAGACCTCGAACCGGTTCGCCAGCCAGGGCACGGTGCGGGCGCGTGGAGCGGCCGCACGCAGCTCGTCGACGAGCGCGTACAGCCGTTCCGTGCGATTCACTTGATCGACTGTACTGCGGTGCGGACGAACTCGTCCTGAGCGGCCAGTTCCCGCCGGGCGACCGTCGTGGGCTGGAGGGTGAAGCCGTGCCAGGCCTCCGCGATCACCTCCAGCTCCGTGCGGTTTCCAGCCGCGGCCCAGCGGGCGGCCATGAACAAGGTGTCGTCGAGGACCGGATCGTTGGTGCCGACGCTGAACCGGGCCGGTGGCAGATCGGTCAGGTCGGCGTAGAGCGGGGAGATGTCCGGGGCGCGCAGCTGCTCGGGGTCGAGGCCAGGGAAGGACTTCTCGTGGAACCAGTGCAGCGTCGGTGTATTGATCAGCAGATTACGGTCGCCGAACCGGCGGGCGCTCGGCGTCATCGACAGGTCGTAGCCGCCGAACGAGAGCATGGCGCCCCGGAAAGCACCGGTGATCGCGTGTCGCTGCTTCAGGCGTACAAGTGTGACGACGGAAAGCCGGGCCCCCGTGGACTCGCCGCCGATCGTGAGCCGGTCGGTGCCGAACTCGTCGCGGGCATGGGTGACCAGCCAGCGGGCGACGCGTTCGCAGTCGTCCGCGGCGGCCGGGTGGGGATGTTCGGGTGCGAGCCGATAGTCGACGCTGACCACTGCGACCTGCGCGGACTGTGCGAGCTGCCAAAGCCGGACGTCCTGGCCGTCGGCTGAGCCGATCACCGTGCCGCCGCCGTGCAGATGCAAGAACACGCCGCGAACCGTGGGCGGCTTGAACACCCGCACCGGTACGCCGTCCATAGTGGCCGGACGCCCGTCGGGCAGCAGGGTGAGTGGCGGAAAGCCGCCGCCACCGTGGCGGCGAAAATCGCGGGCCGCGATCGGATCGTTCTCGACGGGCAGTGGGACGAGCTGGTCGAGCATCTTCTCGGTCTGGTCGTTGACCGCGCGGGTCTCGGCGAGGTCGTCAACGCCGGTGAGTGGAAGCGTGAAGGCTGTCATGACCACACCTTCCGTGGTGATCGCGACAGCCCTCTGTCACCGTTGTGTCGTGGGCTGCGTCACAGCCGTCAGTGGTTCGGCATGGCCGAGCTGATGTCGGCCAAGGCGGAGTGCGGATCCCGTTCGAGCGCCATGTCGCCGAGCGAGACGACGCCCACGAGCCGGCCGCCCTCGGTCACCGGCACCCGGCGGACCTTCCGGCCGCGCATCAGTTCCACGACGCGCTGGGCGCTGTCGTCGGGTTTGACCGTCACCAGCTCCTGGCTGCAGATCTCGCCGACCGTCGTGGTCAGGTCCCGGCCCTCGGCGATCGCGCGGACGATGATGTCCCGATCGGTCACGATGCCGATCGCCCGTTCGCCGTCGGTCACGATGACGTCGCCGATGTCGTAGTCGCGCATCATCGTCGCCGCGCCGATCAGCGTCTCGCGCATGCCGATGGTCACCGGCTCCCGGGTCATCACCTCATGAACCTTCTGTCCGTTCATGCTGGATTCCTTCCTCGTCTCGGGGTGCGACTCGGGTACCCGGGTCTGGCAGACCTACTCCTCGCCGGTCTACTCGGGCTCGTCGCCGGTTTGATCGTGCGCGGCGGTGACGGGTTTGGACTGCGGAGAGCCGTGTTGACGGAGCACGATCGACAGCAGAACCAGTGCGCCGACGGAGAAGAACTCGCTCTGCCAGTTCTGCATCGACTGGAACCAGAAGTCGGCCGTCCGCGCGAACTGCCATACGCCGATCGCCGGGGCGCCGGTCTGGAGCTTCTGCTCCTCGTTGTACGCGGCCGTGCCGGCGATCAGATGCCCGACGAAGCTCAGCACGAAGAATGCGAGCAGCACGAGGGCGAGGCTGTTGCGGTACACCAGATGCCGCCAGCCGCGCCGGTGGGACCAGCTCGGCGAGTCCTCCGTGGCGTTGGCCGGGTCGTCGCCGGGACGGTCCTTGCCGTCGAGCGACTTGGACTCCGGCGACCCCCGCTGGACCAGGTACGCCGTCAGCAAGACATAGGCGCCCATCTGCAGGAACTCCGACTCCCAGTTCTCCAGCAAGGCTTCGCCGAAGTGCCCCGAACCCAGATAGCTCCGGAAGGAGTCGGCGGCGACGCCGGCCTGGACGAGTTCCTCGTTGCGTACGTGCCAGCCCGCGATGGCCTGCCCGGTCACGAAGACGGCGAACGCGCCCAGCATGACGATCGACAGGCTGTGCGAGAACAGCCAGCGGCGTACCACGGCCTGCGGCTACCCGGCGTGTGATGATCGCAAACTCGCCGTCTCGCGGCTTGTCGGCCCCAGCCGACTGGGCTAGGACGCCTGGCGGACGGGCATGTCGGCCAGCCAGACGGCGGCCAGTTCGCTGAGCGGGAGGTCGAGGGCCTGGCTGAGGCAGACCACGGTGCCGAAGGCCGGGGCGGGCAGGCGGCCCGCCTCGATCTTGCGCAGCGTCTCGGGGGAGATGCCGGCCGCCAGCGCCACCTCGACCAGGCTGCGGTCGGCCCGCGCGGCGCGGAGGCAGACTCCGAGGCGCTGGCCCGCGGCGATCTGTTCGGCGGTCAGTGGGTGGCGAACCATGGCAGCAGGATATCCCTTTCGGAGCGCGCCGACCTTGCGTGGTATAAAAATACCGTACCGGTAGAGGGAGGCAGTCGTGATCGAGTTCAAGTCCGCCGAGGAGATCGGCCGCATGGCGGTGGCCGGTCAGTTCGTCGGCGAGTTGCTCGCCGAGCTGAGCGAGATCGCCGCAGTGGGCATGAACCTGATGGACATCGAACACCATGCCCGCCGCCGGATCTCCGAGCGCGGCGCGGTGTCCTGCTACTGGGACTATTCGCCGTCGTTCGGGCGGGGACCGTTCCGCAACGTGCTGTGCCTGTCGGTCAACGACGCGGTGCTGCACGGCCTGCCACACGACTACGTGCTGCGTGACGGCGACCTGCTCAGCATCGACATGGCCGTCGGCATCGACGGCTGGGTCGCCGACTCCGCGGTCTCCGTGATCGTCGGCGTACCTGATCCGGCTGATCTGAAGCTGATCGAGGCCACCGAGGTCGCGCTGGCGGCCGGGATCGCCGCCGCCCAGCCCGGCGGCCGCCTCGGCGACATCTCGGCCGCGATCGCCGACGTCGGGCACTCCTACGGTTACGAGGTCAACGCCGAGTTCGGCGGGCACGGCATCGGCCGCACGATGCACGAGGCCCCGCACGTGCCCAACATCGGCCGCGCCCGCCGCGGCATGCGGCTCGACCCCGGTCTCACCATCGCCATCGAACCCTGGTTCTGCCGCACCACCGACAAGATCAAGTATGACAAGGACGGCTGGACGATCCGCTCCGCCGACGGCTCGCGTACGGCGCATTCCGAGCACACCGTCGCGGTCACGCCGGCCGGGCCTCAAGTGCTGACGCGCCGACCGGCTCGGAAAGAGCCGGCCGGCACCGATTCCGCCGCCGGCTCCTGAGCTGACGGCTCCTGAGCTGACGGCTCCTGAGTGAGACGGCTCCTGAGCGAGACGGCTCCTGAGCGAGACGGCTCCTGAGCGAGACGGCTCCTGAGCGAGACGGCTCCTGAGCGAGACGGCTACTGGGCGGTGTAACCGCCGTCGGTCAGGTAGTAGGACCCGGTGGTGTTCGACGCCCGGTCGGAGGCCAGGAACGCGACGACCTCGGCGACCTCCTCCGAGGTGCCCAGACGCTTGATCGGGTGGAGCCCGGCGACGGCCATCGCGATCTCGTCGGTCAGCAGCGGGGTCTGGATGAAGCCCGGTCCCACGCTGTTGACCCGGATGCCCCGCTCGGCGTACTCCAGGGCGGTGGCCTTCGACATGCCGACGACGCCGTGCTTGGCCGACACGTACGCCACGGACTGGGCGAAGCCGACCGAGCCGAGAATGGAGGCGACGTTGACGATCGAGCCGCCGCCGGCCGTGAGCATCGCCGGGATCTCGGATCTCATGCAATAGAAGACGCCGGTCAGGTTGACGCCGATCACGGCGGCCCAGCCGTCGGCTGGATACTCGCCGGTCAGCGCCTGCGGGCCGCCGATGCCCGCGTTGTTGACGGCGACGTCGAGCCGGCCGAACGCCTCGACCGCCTTGGCGACCATCGCCTCACACGACGACAGATCGCTCACGTCGGCCTGATGGGCGAGGGCGGCCGCGCCGATGCCCTCCGCCACCTTGGTGGCCGCCGGCAGGTCGCGGTCGGCCACCAGCACCTTGGCGCCGCGCTGGGCGAGCAGCACCGCACAGGCCTCGCCGATGCCGGAACCGCCACCGGTCACGACTGCAACTTTGCCCGCAAAGTCCGGTTCTGTCATAGGGCCGATGCTGCCATCGGACATGGGCGCGGCGAGCGTACATTCCCACATCCGCACAGATCAGCGGCCCTGCTCACGCCCCGCGCTGGTACTTCACCTCGCCGCCGACGACGGTCGACAGCACCTGCGTACGGAGGACGGCGGCCGGCGAGTCGGCGTAGGGGTCGACGTCGACGGCGATGAAGTCGGCCAGCTGCCCGGGCGCGAGCCGCCCCTTGCGGTCCTCCTCGCCGGCCGCGTACGCCGCGCCGTAGGTGTGCGCCCGAATCGCCTCGGCCATGGTGATGCGCTGCTCGGGCTGCCAGCCGCCGATCGGGCTCCCGTCGGGCCGGGTCCGGGTCACCGCCGCGTACAGAGCGGCGAACGGGTTCGGGTCCTCGACCGGGGCGTCCGAGCCGAAGGCGAGGACCGCGCCCGCGTCGAGCAGGCCGCGCCAGGCGTACGAGGCGAGGTCATGCCCGGACAGCAGCGAGTCCACCAGGTCCATGTCGCTGGTGCAGTGGACCGGCTGCATCGACGCCATCACGCCGAGCCGCGCCATGCGCGCCACGTCGCCCGGCTGCAGGTGCTGCGCGTGCTCGATCCGGTGGCGCAGCCCCGGCGTCGGCCCGATCTGCTCGTACGCGTCCAGCACGAGATGGTTCGCCTGGTCGCCGATGGCGTGGGTGGCCACCGCGATGCCCGCCTCGGCCGCCGTGCGGAACAGTCGCACCAGCTCGTCGTAAGGCTGGACGGCGATGCCCTGGTCGCCGCCGGTCATCGGCCGGCTCGTGTGACAGGTGTGCGAGCCGAGCGCGCCGTCGCTGAAGACCTTCAGCGGGCCGATGCGGTACCAGTCGTCGCCTTGGCCGGTCCGGCGTCCTTCGGCGAGCGCTTTGTCGAAGTGCGGCAGCCGGGTCGCCTTGTGAACCCGCAGCTTCAGGTCCCCGGCCGCCTTCAACTCCAGGTACGCCTGATGGCAGTCCTCGCCGTCGATGTCGTGGACGCTGGTGAGGCCGAGCGCGAGCAGGTTCTGTTGGCCGATACGCAGGAGCCGGCCGAGGTCGGTGGCCGCCATGAACGGGTTCAGTGGATGCATGGCGGTTTCGCGGAGGATCCCGGTCGGTTCACCGGAGGCGTCCTTGACGATGTGCCCGCCGATCGGGTCCGGGGTCGACGCGTCGATCCCGGCCAGCCGCAGCGCGGCCGAGTTCGCCCAGCACGTGTGGCCGTCGACGGTCGGCAGTGCCACCGGGTTGTCCGGGCACACCGAGTCCAGTGCGTACCGGTCGGGCTGCCCGGGCGGGTCCCACACGTTGCTGTTCCAGCGTCCGCCCAGCAGCCACTCACCCGGGCGCAGCCCGGCCGCGCGCTCGGCGATCTTCGCCAGGGCCTCGGCGAGCGACCGCGTCCCGGCCAGGTCGACCGTGGTGAGACCGTGGGCGTACTGGGCGGTGTGGATGTGCGCGTCGTTGAGGCCGGGGATCACCGCCGCCCCGTCCAGGTCGACCAGTTCCGCGGCGGGACCGGCGGCGGCGCGTACGTCGGCTTCGGAGCCGACCGCCAGGATCAGCCCGTCCTCGACCGCGATCGCCTGGGCGGCCGGCCGGTCGTCGCCGGTGTGCATGGCGGCATTGCGAAAGACCCGGATGCTCATGCGACGACACCGTACGCTTTTCGCCGCGATGTGATCACCCCGCCGTCGGCCGGTCGGCCGTTCAGCGATCGCGCCAGATCCGAGCGCCGACGGCGACCGCGCCGAGCCAGGCCAGGGCGAGCAGCCAGCCGCCGATGACGTCGCTCGGATAGTGCACGCCGAGGTACACCCGGGACAGCCCGACGAGGACGGCGGCGATGATCGCCACGGCCCAGGCGGCGACGCGGACCGAGACACGTTTGGTCAGCAGGCAGAGCAGCCAGGCGAGCAGGCAGAAGCCGACCAGCGACCCGGTGGTGTGCCCGGACGGGAAGGAGTAGCCGACGACGGTGACGGCCTGGTCGGGCGGGCTGGGCCGGGGCCGGGCGACCAGCACTTTGATCAGGTTCGTGAGCAGGTGTACGCCACCGAGCCCGACCAGCGTCAGCACGATCGGATACCAGGACCGCAGTCGCCACGCCACCGCGATCGCGGCCAGCGACACCAGTGGGACGAGCACCTTCGCGTCGCCCAGGGTGGTGATCGCGATCTCCACGGTGGTCAGCGTGGGCGTACGGTGGGCGGCCAGCCAGGCCACGGTCGGGCGGTCGATGACGGTCAGGTCGTCGGCGTCGCCGACCGCGTCCAGCACTTCGACGAACAGTCCGGCCAGGGCCAGCACCGCGAAGACCCCGGCGACGAGCGCCAGGGCCTCCGCGGACGCCCAACGGGTCACGCGTTTCCACCAGATCACGGATATCCAGGCCACCACCGCCAAGGATCACATGCGTATCCATGATCTGCCGCTAAAAGCGGCCGCAAAAAGCGGCCGAACGGCGCGAGTGCGGGGCGTCAGGTGGCGGCGAGGGCTTCGGTGGGGGAGAGCCGGGCCGCCCGCCAGGCCGGGTAGATCCCGGCGCACACCCCGATGATCAGGGTGGCGGCCAGTCCACCAGCCGAGGCCCACGGCGGCACGACCGCCGGCCAGTCCTGATAGGACGCGTACGCCGTGGTCACACCGATGCCGAGCACCGCACCGCCGGTGCCGCCGAGTCCCGACAGCAGCAGCGATTCGGCCAGGAACTGCAGCCGGATGTGCCGCCGCGTCGCGCCGAGGGACCGCCGCAACCCGATCTCTGCCCGCCGTTCGAGGACCGAGATGACCATCGTGTTGGCCACACCGACGCCGCCGACCAGCAACGCCACCGCGCCGAGTCCCAGCAGCAGCGCGGTCAGCGTCGCGTCGGCGGCCTGCTTGGCGGTCAACGCGTCCGACGGCCGTGACACCTGCACCTCATTCGGGTGCTCCGGGTTCGCCGTCCGCGCCAGCACTCCCTTGACGGCGATCACCGACTCGTCCCGCGTACGCGTGTAGATCGTCACCGGGAAGCCGTCGAACCGCAGCTGGGCCACGGCGACCGGCCAGCCGACCAGCGCTCCGTAGTCCAGTTCGGGGGTGAGCGGCACGGGGTGCAGGATGCCTACGACGGTGAACCACTGCCCGCCCAACCAGACCTTCAGGTCGGGCGTGGCCCGGGTGACGCTGAGCCGCTGGGCGGCGGCCGCGCCGAGTACCACGGCCGGGAACTTCTCGATGGCCGGGTTGAGCCACGCGCCGCTGGCGAGCGAGCCGCCGACGGTGTCGAGCAGGTCGTTGCGAGCGGCGAACACGGTGAGGTTCCCGGTCTCGCCTTGTCCCACCTTGTCGCTGCGGAACACGTGCACGTCGGGCAGCCGGGCGGTGGCGCTGGCCGACTCGACCGGGCCGATGCGGCGGACCATGTCGACCGCCTCGGCCGGCAGGTGAGACGCGTCGCCGTGGATCGTCTGGCCGGGTTCGACCCGCAGCAGGTTGGTGCCCAGCGCGGCGAGCTGCCGGTCGAGTCCGGCCCGGCTGGAGCTGGCGATGCCGACCACGCACACCATGGCGGCGATGCCGATCGCGATGCCCAGCGCGGACAGGAAGACCCGCAGCGGGCGGGTGCGCAATCCGGCCGCGCCGACGCGCAGCACGTCGCGGGGCAGTAGACGCGATGGAGCGGTCATGACAGCACCTGCCCGTCGCGTACCTTGATCTGCCGGTCGAGCCCGGCGGCCACGTCCTTGTCATGGGTGATCACCACGACCGTGGTGCCGTCCGCGTTCAGCTCCCGCAGCAGTCGCATCACCTCCGCGCCCGCCGCCGAGTCCAGGTTGCCGGTCGGCTCGTCGGCCAGCAGCACCTCCGGCCAGCCGACCACGGCCCGCGCGATCGCGACCCGTTGCCGTTCGCCGCCGGACAGCTGATGCGGCTGATGCTCCAGCCGATGCGCCAGGCCCACGCGATCCAGCGCCTCAGCGGACCGCCGCCGTCGTTCGCGCTGCCCGACCCCGGCATACAGCAGACCGTCGGCCACGTTCTCCACAGCTGGTACGCCCGACGCAAGGTGGAACTGCTGGAACACGAAGCCGATGACGCGACCTCGCAATGCCGACAGGTCGGTGTCGGACAGCCGGGCGACGTCGGCGCCCTTGATGCGTACGGTGCCGGTGCTTGGCGTGTCCAGCGCGCCGAGCAGGTGCAGCAGAGTGGACTTGCCCGAGCCCGACGGGCCGACCACCGACACCAGCTCCCCGGCGTCGATGGTCAGGGTCACGTCGCGCAACGCCGTCACGCCACCGGGATAGGTCTTGCCGACCTGGTCGAGGACGATCACGACGGCACCCCCACCTGGGTCTGCTCCGAAAAGCCGTCGCCGGTGATCTCCACCCGTCCGTCGGCGAACATGCCCAGCTGCACTTTCACATAGTGGCTGCCGGCCACGTCGACGACCTGGACGCCGTAACCGCCCTCGGCCAGGGCGACCAGCGCGGCGACCGGCACGGTGAGCACGTTCTCCGCCTTGGCCGAGGTGATCGAGACGACGACCGGCGCCTCGTCGAGCCCGCCGAGCTTCGATTGATCGGCGACGGTGACGGTCAGCGCGATCGTCGCCGGGTGGTTGGCGTCCTCCCCCGGGGTGGCGACCGTGCCGACCGTGGCCAGTACGCCGTCGACTTGCTGCCCGCCGGGCAGCGTGATCTTCGCCGGGTTGCCGGCCTTGACGAGGTTCTGCAGGGCGACGTCGAGCGCGACGCTGACCACCCGTGTCGTTCCGTTGTAGGACAGGACCGGGCCGTTGGCGTGGTCGCCGGGATGGGCTTGCACGGCCGCGATCCGGATCGCGCCCGGTGCGACGACGACCGTCGCCGGGTCGAGCACGCCGGTCTGGCTCAGCCCCAGCGCCTTCTGCCACTTCTTCACCGCGGACGCCGTCGCTGCCGTGTAGCGGTTGTCCACAGTGATCCCGGAGTAGCCGAGCGCGGCGAGGTTGCGTTCGATCTCCTTCACGTCCGCGCCGGTGTCGCCCACGTGCAGCGGCCGGTACAGCGGCAGCGTGCCGTAGAACAGCACGACCGGCAGGTTGTCCGCGCGGTAGACGGCCCGGCCCCGGCTGATGGTCGTGCCCGGCGTTGGCAACCAGGTAAGCACCGCCCCCGTGGCGGTGCTGACCGGCGTCGCGGTGCCGTAACCCAGCGTTCCATTGACCTCTTCGGACTGCACCAGGGTCGTCCGGGTGACGGGGGTGGTCGCCTGCTGAGGCGTGTTCCCTTTCGGTGTCTCGGTTCCACCGCCGATGCCCAGTGCGGCAGCGGCCACGGCGGCGGTGGCCAGCGCGGCCGATCCGGTCACCAGGCCGGTACGCAACGGCCGCTTCACTTCTTCTTCCCGTCGTCGACGGGCAGCAGGTGCTTGCAGGCGTCCTCGGCCGCCCGGAACTGCGGGTCGGCGTTGAGCTGCGTACGGTTGAGCTGTCCCAGCCGGCCGTTGATCTTCATGTTGCCGTCGGGCAGCGGATCGGTCATCTCGACACCGTGTTCACGCATGCAGACCGCGAACGCGCGCAGCTTCTCCATCTCCTCCGGAGACGGGGGCTGGCCGAGGATGCTTTCGCCAAGGAAGCTCTGGCAGGCGTTCGCGGCCGCCTCGAATTGCTCGCGGGTCACATTGTCCGGCTTGTTCAACTGCCATTGCTGGCCCGCCACCGGATCGGGGATGTTGACGTGGTGCTCGCGCATGCATCTGGCGAACCCCGCCCGGTCCGGCTCGAACGAGGCGGTCGGGGTCGGCGACGCCGTGCCCTGCACGGTCGCGATGCCGTCGCCGTCGCTGCTCTTGCACGCGGCCAGGGCGAGTGTGGCGAGCGCCGCCGCTGCGGCGATGAGGAGGATTCGTCTCATGCATCGGTGTCTACGCGTACGCCGATGACACGGGCGCTACCGGCGATGTCGGGCGGATGTCATCTCGCCCGGCGCACAATTGCCCGCATGCGGGTGCTGGTCGCCGAGGATCACCTGACGTTGGCCGTCCGCGTCGCCGAAGGGCTTCGCGACGCCGGGATGGCCGTCGACCTGGTCCATGACGGGGCGAGCGCGCTGGCCGAGGCGGGGCTCACGGCGTATGACGTGATCATCCTGGACCGCGACCTGCCCGCGGTGCACGGCGATCAGGTGTGCCGCACGCTCGCGGGCGGCCCCGCGCGGATCCTGATGCTGACCGCGGCGGCCGAGGTGGACGATCGGGTCGACGGCCTGGAGTTGGGCGCGGACGACTACCTGGGCAAGCCGTTCGCGTTCCACGAACTGGTGGCGCGGGTACGCGCGCTGGCCCGCCGCGCGCCGTCGGCCCCGCCGCTGGTGCGCCGCGCGGATCTGGTGGTGGATCGGGCGCGGCATCGCGCCAGCCGGGGGACGCGCGCGCTGTCGTTGACCCGCAAGGAGTTCGGCGTCCTGGAGATGCTGGCGGCGGCCGACGGGGGAGTGGTCAGCGCCGAGGATCTGCTGGAGCACGTGTGGGACGCGCACGCCGATCCGTTCAGCAACATCGTGTCGGTGACGATGACCCGATTACGCCGCAAGCTGGGCGATCCGCCGCTGATCGAGACCGTCGTCGGACGGGGGTATCGGCTGTGAACCGGCTGTCGATCCGGGTACGCCTGACCCTGCTGTACTCGGCGGTGTTCTTCGTCTTCGGCGCGATCGTCGTGGGCGTCAGTTACGCGCTGGTCGCGAGCCTGTCGGCCGTCGCACCGCCGTCGTCGACCGCCCCGGCCGGGAAGGCGGCCGAGGGCCAGGACGTCTACTTCATGGAGCATCCCGAGGCGTTCATCGACTACTGCCGGCAGATCCTCGACACCACGACGGACGAGAACCTGCGGCACAAGTGCGAGTCGGCGTTCCAGGAAGGCGTGCGGGCGGGAGCCGTGACGCAGCGCGACGCCACTCTGGCGCATCTCCTGCAGTACTCGGTGATCACGCTGGTGGTGGTGACGTTGCTCGCGGCGCTGGCCGGGTGGCTCGTCGCCGGGCGATGCTGCGGCCGGTGCATCAGATCACGGCGGCGGCGCAGGCGGCGTCGGAGCACAACCTGTCGGCCCGGGTCGGGTTGGCCGGGCCGCACGACGAACTGCGGGAGCTGGCCGACACGTTCGACGCGATGCTGGCCCGGCTGGAGGCGTCCTTCGTCAGTCAGCGGCGGTTCATCGCCAACGCCTCGCACGAACTGCGTACGCCGCTGGCGGTGATGGGCGCGTCCGTCGACGTCGTGCTGGCCAAACCGGCGCCGACGGCCGACGAGCTGCTGGCGATGGGGCGGGACGTGCGTACGGGGGTGGATCAGGCCGAGGCGGTCGTCGGTGCGCTGCTCACGCTGGCCCGCAACGATCACGGCCTGACCGTACGCGATCAGGTGGATCTCGCCACGGCGACCGAGGACGCCCTCGACGGCGTCGGCTGCGGCGACCGCGCCGTGCACGCCGACTTCGAACCGGCCGTCACCACCGGCGATCCGGTGCTGCTGGAACGGCTCGCGGCGAACCTGATCGACAACGCCGTGCGCTACAACGTGCCCGGCGGTCAGGTGTGGATCAGCACCCGGGTCGACGACGACCGGGCGGTGCTGGAGGTGGCCAACACCGGTGCGGTCGTGCAGCCGGAGCGGGCCGATGATCTGTTCAAGCCGTTCCAGCGGCTGCACGACGGCACCGCCCGGGACGGGCTCGGCCTGGGGCTGGCGATCGTCGCCTCGATCGCGTCCGTCCACGGTGGAACGGTCACGGCGGTGCCCCGGGCTGATGGCGGGCTGCTGGTCACGGTGTCGCTGCCGGCTCACTTGTGACTGCGGCGCTCCATGATCATGGCGCGTCCCGATCGCGGCGCTCCATGATCATGGTCAGTTCTGTATCGCCATGGCGACGGGGAATTGACCATGATCATGGACTGGAAGCCGTACCACGACGGTCAGTCCGCCGCCGTCGTTCGGAGTCGCCGTGATCGCCCCGCGATGCGCCCGCACGATGGACCGCACGATCGCCAGCCCGAGTCCGGTCGAGCGGACGGCCGCCGGTCGGGTCGCCGGTTGCGCCGGTAGGCGCTGGAACGGTTCGAACAGCCGGTCGACGTCGGCCGCCGGGACGATCGCGCCGCTGTTGCTCACCGTGAGCGACACTTCGGCCTCATCGTGAGTGCTGGTGACTGCCACCCAGCCGCCGTCGTGGTTATGGCGTACGGCGTTGTAGATCAGGTTCGCCACGAGCCGGTCCAGCAACGGCGGGTCGCCGACGACCGGTGCCGGCCGCAGATCGCTGGTGATTGTGAGCGCGGCCTGTTCGGCTTCGTCGTCGGCGTCGGCGAGCGCGGTGGCCGCCGCGACGGCCAGGTCGTGCGGTTCGGCGGCGAGCACGCCGCTGTCGCTGCGGGCCAGGGCGAGCAGCCCGTCGAGGAGTCGTTCGGCGCGCCCGGCCGCCGACAGCACTCGCCGGGCCGACGCCTCCCATTCGGCGGGCGTGCTGTCGCGTCGCGCCAGCTGAACCTCGGCCCCGGTACGCACGATGGCCAGCGGCGTACGCAGCTCGTGCGCGGCGTCGGCGACGAACCGCCGCTGGCTGGTGAACGACGCTTCCAGCCGGGTCACCATCTCGTCGAAGGTGTCGGCCAGTTCCTTCAGCTCGTCGCGCGGCCCGGTCAGGGCGATGCGTTCGTGCAGCCGGTCCTGCGAGATGCGCCGGGTGGCCGCGGTGAGCGTACGCAGTGGGCGCAGCATCCGGCCGGCGACCAGCCAGCAGATGCCCAGCCCGAGCAGCCCGGCGACGGCCAGCGCGATCGCCGACGGACCGGCCGCGCTGCGTAGGGCGCCAGCACGCAGTTCCGTCACGAGCGCCTGTTGCACCGCCAACGCCTGCGCCTTCCGCGCGTCCTTGTCGGCCAGGTCGTCGCTGAAATCGTTCTGTGGCGCCGAAGTCGGCTTCGGCTGTGATTGTTCCTGGCTCGGGCCGCTGATCTGCGCGTACAAGCTGTTGTAAAGCAGGGCGTCGTTGATGGCCAGGACCGTGGCGCAGGTGCCCAGCAGCAGGACGGCGAAGGCGAGGGTGAGCCGCAGGCGGATGGTGGGCTTCACAGCCGGTATCCCGCGCCGACGACGGTCTCGATCAGCGGCGGGTCGCCGAGCTTGCGGCGCAGCCGGGCCACGGTGACCCGCACGGTGGCCGTGAACGGGTCGGCGTGCTCGTCCCAGGCCCGTTCCAGGAGATCCTCGGAGCTGACCACGGCGCCGTCGGCGCTCATCAGGATCTCCAGCACGGCCAGCTCCTTGGTGGTCAGCGGTAGGACCCGGCCGTCGCGGGTGACGATCCGGCGGGCGGTGTCGAAGGTGAGCCCGGCCCGGTGCAATGTGCGTGGCGCGTTTGCCGACCGCCGCGCCAGCGCCCGCAGCCGCAACACCAGTTCGTCGAAGACGAACGGTTTGGGCAGGTAGTCGTCCGCGCCCAGGCGCAGCCCGGCGACCCGGTCGGCGGCCTCGCCGGACGCGGTGAGCATCAGGATGCGGGCCTCGGCCTCGCCGGCGGCCAGCGCGGTGCACACCTGATCGCCGTGGACCCCGGGCAGGTCACGGTCCAGGACGATCACGTCGTAGCGGTTGGCGGCGGCCTTGTGCAACCCGTCCAGCCCGTCCCCGGCCAGGTCGACGGCCATGCCGTGATCGCGCAGGCCCTCCGCGATCTGCTCGGCGAGCAGCTGCTCGTCCTCGATCAGCAGTACGCGCACCGGACCCTCCCTCCTCGCCAGTCTTGCCGCCGACCGGTTACACCAGCGTTACAGCCGCTGTGACCGTGGTGTTGCCGCCGTCTTGCTCCACTGAGCCGCGAATTGCTCGCCTTGCCTTACCGAGCTGCGAACGGCTCGACTTCGAGGAGGACGGATGCGTACGAGGATATGGGGGATCGTGCTGGTCCCGCTGCTGCTCGCAGCGGCGGGCTGCACCGATGACGGGCGACCGTCGGTGGCCAGCGCGGGCACGGCCACGGCCACCCCGGCTCCGTCGAGCACGCTGAGCCACTACGACCAGCTGATCGCGTACACGACGTGCATGCGTCAGCACGGCGTGCCGATGGACGACCCGATCGGCACCGGCGACGACGCCGACGAGGGTCACGTCCAGCCGGGCTTCGACAAGGGGAAGGCGGACGCGGCCCTCGCGGCCTGCCAGAGCCTGCGGCCGCCACGGGTCGGCCCGGACGTAGACTTGAAGACCGAACTGAGCCGCCGCTACGCGCGCTGCATGCGCGAACACGGCGTCGAGCAGTATCCGGACCCCGACGCGCAGGGGCAGACCCGGGTGTCGCAGCAGGTCGGCGAGGACCCCGACTACCCGGCGGCGAAGAACGTGTGCGATCAGCTCACCGACCAGTGGTACGCGTCGGCGGCGGCGACGTTGCGGCCCAGCTCGTGAACCGCCGTACGCGTACCGCGGTGGCGACCGGGGCGATCGCGCTCGTCGCCGGGGCTGCGACCGCCGCCGCCGTCGGCATCGGCGATTCCGGGCCGGCCGAGCGCACGGCCGGCGACCTGCCTCCGCAGACGGCACAGGTGACCCGGCAGACGTTGCAGGACAGCGTCGAGGTCATCGGCGACCTGGGGTACGGCGTCGCCGACACGGCGCCCGGCTGGATCGGCGGGGTGGTCACGCGGGTGCCGGCCACCGGTGCGGTGATCAGCCGCGGTCAGGCCGTCTACCGGGTCGACGATCGGCCCGTCGTGCTGCTGTACGGGACGGTCGCGGCGTACCGGGCGGTGGGGCCGGGGACGGTGGGCAAGGATGTGCGGCAACTGGAGACCAACCTGAAGGCCCTGGGGTATCAGGGATTCGACGTCGACGACCGCTATTCGGCGAGCACCGCGGCGGCGGTACGCCGGTGGCAGCGGGCACTCGGCTTGACCCAGACCGGCCGGGTCGAGCTGGGGCAGGTGCTGTACGCGGCCGGTCCGATCCGGATCGACACGGTCACGGCCGGGGTGAACCAGCCGACGGGCGGCGGACAGCCGGTGCTCACCTACACCGGGATCGGCCGGACGATCACCGTACGCCTGGAGGTGACCGAGCAGCGGCTGGCGCGGGTCGGCGTACCGGTGAGCGTGCGGATGCCGGACGGCACCCAGACGCCCGGCCGCGTCGACCGGGTGGCCACCGTGGTCGACCAGCCGACGACCGGCGACGCCGCCCCGACGACGATGATCGAAGTCGTCGTCTCGCTGCGCGACGCGAGCGCCGCCCGAGGGGTCGAGGCCGCTGTCGTCACGGTCGGCTTCACCGCCGCGGAACACGCGAACGTGCTCACCGTCCCGATCGCCGCCCTGGTGGCGCTGGCTGAGGGCGGCTACGGCGTCGAGGTCGTCGACGGCTCGGCCACCCGGTACCTGCCGGTGCGACCCGGCCTGTTCGCCCACGGCCGGGTCGAGGTCACCGGGGATGGGCTGACCGCCGGGATGACCGTCGGGATGCCCGGATGATCGCGCTCACCGAGGTGACCAAGCAGTACGCGGGCGGCGTACGCGCGCTCGACGGGGCGAGCCTGACGATCGAGGCGGGCGAGTTCGTGGCCATCGTCGGGCCGTCCGGCTCCGGCAAGTCCACATTGCTGCATCTGGCCGGGACGCTCGACCGGCCCAGCGCCGGTCGTGTGGTGATCGACGGGCACGACGTCGCCCGGCTGTCCGACCGCCAGCTGTCGGCGTTGCGGGCCAGCCGCATCGGCTTCGTGTTCCAGCAGTTCCACCTCGCGGCGGGCGTTCCGGCGGTCGACAACGTGGCCGACGGCCTCCTGTACGCCGGGGTGCCCGCCCGGTCGCGGCGGGCGCGGGCGCGTACCGCGTTGGAACGGGTCGGCTTGGGACATCGGCTGGACCACGAGCCGCATGCCCTGTCCGGTGGCGAACGGCAGCGGGTGGCGATCGCCCGTGCCGTCGTCGGCGAGCCCGCGCTGCTGCTGGCCGACGAACCCACCGGCAACCTCGACTCAGCCTCCGGCGCAGCGGTGATGGCGCTGCTGCGCAGCCTGCACGCCGACGGGACGACGGTCGTGGTGATCACCCACGATCGCGATGTCGCCGCCGCCACCGACCGACGCGTACGCGTCCACGACGGGCGGGTGATCGCATGAACACGCTCGCCCCGAGCCGGTTGGCGCCCGCCGACGTCGTTCGGGTCGGCGCGGCCGGACTGCGTACGCGTCCGGTCCGGGCCTGGCTGTCGGCGCTGGGCATCGCGATCGGCATCGCCGCGATGGTCGCCGTGGTCGGCATCTCCTCCTCGTCGCGCGAACAGGTGAACCGGGAGCTTGCGGCGCTGGGCACCAACCTGCTGACCGTCTCCACCGGACGGACCGCGACCGGCCAGGACGCCGCGCTGCCGGCCGAGGCCGAGGCGATGATCGGCCGGATCGGCCCGGTGACCGGAGTCTCCGCGATCGGGCGCGTGCCCGGCCTGCGGGTCTACCGCTCCGACAAGATCCCGACGGTGGAGACCAACGCGCTCAGCGTGCTGGCCGCCCGGACCAGCCTGCCGGGCACCGTGAGCGCCACCGTCCGCCGGGGCGCCTGGCTCAACGACGCCACCGGCCGTTACCCGGCTGCGGTGCTGGGCGCGTCGGCGGCGACCCGGCTCGGCATCGGCCGGCCCAGCCCGGCGGTGGAGATCCTCGTCGGCGGCATCCGATTCACCGTGATCGGAGTGCTGTCGCCGGTGCGGCTGGCTCCCGAACTCGACACCGCCGTCCTGATCGGCTGGGACCAGGCGGCGACCGCGTTCCACTTCGACGGGCGGGCCACCACCGTGTACGCACGAGTAGACGACCGCGACATCGAGGCCGTGCACGGCGTGCTGGCCCCGACGGCCAACCCGCGTGCGCCTGGCAACGTCACCGTCTCCCGCCCGTCGGAAATCCTCGCCGCACGCCGAGCCACCGACTCGGCGCTCAACGGGCTGCTGCTCGGGCTCGGCGCGGTGGCCCTGCTGGTCGGCGGAGTGGGCGTGGCCAACACCATGGTCATCTCGGTGCTCGAACGACGGGCCGAGATCGGGCTCCGCCGCGCGCTAGGTGCGACCCGGGGCCAGATCCGGCTGCAATTCCTCGCCGAATCACTGCTACTGTCCGCGCTCGGCGGGATCGGCGGGGTCGCTCTCGGCGTCGCGGTCACCACGGCGTACGCGGCGTACCAGCACTGGCCGTCGGTCGTCCCAGCCTGGGCGAGCGGCGGCGGTCTGGCCGCCACGGTCGTGATCGGCGGCTTGGCCGGCCTGTACCCGGCGATCCGGGCCGCGCGGCTGTCGCCCACCGAGGCACTCGCCGCCCCATAAGCACTGACCCTCCGCAGGTCGCTTTCGCGCTGGTCGGCTGACGCTCCGCAGGTCACTTTCGCGCTGGATCAGGGTTCTGGGTCGGATCTTGCACCAAGATTCGACAGAGAACCCTGATCCGGCGCGAACCGCGCTCCGTGGGGGCCGACGCTTGTCAGCCTCCTTCGACCCACCACCAGCCGTTGCCGAGGTACCGATCCGGCCAGCCGACACCGCCCGCTGCTGTCCCGATGATGGTGTCTTTGTCAGGGGGTTCGTTCAGGTGGACCAGGCCTCCGCCGGCCTCGCCCCGCCAGTTCTCCCACATGGGCAGGTACAGCGCATCCGTATTCGAACCCGTCTGATGGTGTGCGTGGCCGTCGATGGACAGGTACCTGATCTGCCACGGCAAGGCCGTATTTGTGGGCAGAGTGCCCGCCTGGTGGGCGCTGGCCAGTCTGCTCAGACTGTCCTGATGCAGCCAGAGCTGGCTCTTGAGATAGATGTCCAGCCAATTGGCGTGCCAGACGGCGACAGCGGCCACGATCGCCAGGATCCCCGTGACCGCTGCTCTGGCATAGGCGTTGCGCCCGATGAGCGCCGCCATCGCGAGGACGGTGGTGACAACGGCCAAGAACCAGAACCCAGCGAGAGCCAGCCAGCCGAGCAACCCCAATACGCCGAAGATCGGGAGTGTCAGGTAGTAGAACGCTGCCAATGCGGCCCAGCCCCCGAGCGCGGCGAGGAGCCATCTGCCGGGTCGCCGAGCAGGTTGGCCTGCGGAATCTGTCACCACTGCATTCTGGCCCAACGTGCCCGTTGGTAAACGAAGGAATCGGTCGCCCGTTACCTGCTCGGCGAGCTGAACTTGATCATGTGCCCGTGGCCTGCGTTTCGGGCCTGCTCCTGATGATCAAGTTCAGGCGGTGGTGCGGCTCAGGCCAAGGGTGGCGATGAGGTCTTCGTGCAGTTCGAACCAGACTCGGTGGCAGGAGTCGACATCGGTGCGGTCGACCCAGCCGCCGTCGCCTGCCACGGCTCGCTGTCGGGCGTTGGCGAAGCGCGCGTCGTAGCCGCGTAACCGCGTCAGGACGTCGCCGAGCCGCCGGGCGAGCGGGCCGAGGGCGAGGTCGATGGCGGCCAGCTCCGCATGCACGGCGGCGTCCCACGCGGGATCGTCGTGGTCGTTGGCGGCGAGGGGATCGGTGTCGGTCGGCCGTAGCTGCCAATGCGTACAGGCCCGTTGTAGCCGGGTGTTCAGCGGCAGGAACTGCTGGTAGACCTCGCCGACCTCGGATGCGCCGCCGACTTGGTCGAGTTCGGCGGCCAGCCGGCGCTCGTTCTCCGGCCGGCCGCGGTCGGTCAGCGACCAGCCGCCTAGACCGGCGAACTCGGTGCGCGTCACCCAGCCGTACGCTTCGGCGTCGCCGAGCAGCTCCTGCGTGAGCGCTTCGTCGAGGGCGTACCGGGCGGCGATCGCTGGGGCGTCGGCGTAGCCGAGGATGCGTACGGCGTGCAGGACCAGCAGATCGGGTGCCGAGTCGTGGCTCACGACTCGGCGTCCTGCCGGGCGGCCAGTCGGTGGAAGTGCTGCTGGCACGCCTGTGGGGAGTTGAACCCCATCGCCTCGGCGATCTGCGCCCACGTCAGTCCCGCGCTGCGGGCAGCGAACAGCAAGCCGCTCTCCAGCGCGTCGACTTCGGCTCGGGCGGCGGGTAGCAGGGTGAGTGCGCTCAGCACGGCGTCGGTGTCGAGGTCGGCCGATCGGTACAGGGCGAAGTGGGCCAGGTCGACGGCCGAGGGCGGCACGGGGGCGCGCCGCCAGGGCCGGTCGGCGAGTTGGTCGGCGCCCAGGCGCACCAGCCGCATGGTCGCCTCCCGCTCGTCGCGGGCTTGGGCCTGATCGGCCTGACTCGTACGCGCGGCGTCCTGCTTGCGGGGCATGACGCCGATCCTGCAGAATCAACAAGTTGTTGTCAACATTATGTTGAAGGTGTCCCGATGATCGTCCCGTTGGCGCAGGCCACCGTGTCGAGCTGCGGAGCGAAGGCGGCCGCGCTCGGCGTACTCCGGCGTGCTGGTCTGCCGGTGCCGGACGGCTTCGTCGTGCCGTTCGACGCGTACCGCCGGGCCGAGGGAGAGGCCGACGCAGCGCTGCCCGACGACCTGTTCGACGCGGTGCGGCGGGGGCTGGACGAGATCGGTGATCCACCGGTCGCGGTTCGATCTTCGGCTGCGCATGAGGACTCCGCTACTGCGTCGGCCGCCGGGCAATACGACAGCGTTCTCGGCGTACGCGGTGTCGGCGCGGTGGCGCAAGCGATCCGGGCCTGCTGGGCTTCGCTGCACTCCGCTCGGGCGGTCGCGTACCAGGACGTCGCCGGCTCCGAACCGGCGACGGCGGTGCTGATCCAGCGGCTGGTCGACGCCGACGTCGCCGGGGTCATGTTCACCGGCGGTCCGGACGGCTCGACCGCCATCGAGGCGTCGTGGGGGCTCGGCCCGAGCGTGGTCGGCGGCGTTGTCACACCTGATGCGTACCAGGTGATGGACGGCGTGGTCAGCGCGACCGTCGGCGACAAGCGGGTCCGGCTGGACCGGCGGGCCGGTGGGTTGGTTCGTGACATCGTGCCGGGGTCGGACCGGGTCCGTCCGTGTCTGGACGACGCGACCGCCGTTCGGCTCGCCCGGCTGGGCGACGTCGTCGCGGGGCTGTCCGGTGCACCGCAGGACATCGAGTGGGCGATCACCGGCGAAACGATCTGGCTGCTGCAATCCCGGCCGATCACCGTCGCGCCACCGGCGGCGCTGTTGCTGACTTCGGACCCGGCAGGCGCGTTCACCGGCACACCGGCCAGCCGGGGTTCGGCGACCGGCGTCGCGCGCGTCGTCCATAGCCCGGCCGACTTCGGCCGCCTGCGCCCGGGTGACATCCTCGTGTGCCGGTACACCGATCCAGCGTGGACGCCGCTGTTCCGCGTCGCCGCGGGGGTCGTCACCGAGACTGGCGGCGTGCTGTCCCATGCCGCGATCGTCGCCCGCGAGTACCGGATCCCGGCTGTGCTCGGCCTGCCGCGGGCCATGACCGTGCTCCGCGACGGAGCCGTCATCACGGTCGACGGAACCGCCGGGACCGTCACGGCGACTGATCCACCCACCTGAGAGGAGTGGCGCGTATGCGAACGCGGCATCTCTACCTCGCCCGCCACGGCCATGCCGACGCCCTCGGCGGACTCACCGACGACGGCCGGGCGCAAGCGAGCCTGCTCGGCCGGCGCCTGGCTGCCGTCCCCGCCGCCGTCATCTGGCACTCGCCGGTGCCACGGGCCGTCGCGACCGCGCGGCACATCGCGGAGCACCTGCCCGATGCGATCGTGGCCGAAGCAGATGAACTCGCCGATCACGTGCCCTACATCCCCGTCGCCGAACAGACGCCGTCGGCCTGGCGTGGCCGATTCGACGGCTCGAGCGCCGTGGACGCTGCCGATGCCTCCCGTCGGGCTACCGCGCTGCTTGCTCGGTTCGCCACTGCCGACCCGGTGCCGGGCAGTCCGGCGGCGGACACTCACGAGATTCTGATCAGCCACGCCCCGCCGATCGCCTGGCTCGTCCGGGACGCGCTGGGCGCGCCACCGTCGCGGTGGCTCGGCCTGGACAGTGCGAACACGGCCCTGACCGTCATCCGCTACCGGACCGGCGAGCCTCCCGCGCTCGTCGTCTTCAACGACCAGAGCCATCTGCCGCCCGAGCTGCGCTGGACGGGCTTTCCCCGGACGGTGGTGCTATGAGGAGGGTCCGGCCGCTTGTGGCGACCGGACCCGGGATCACTGGGTGAATCAGGCGTGGCGGATGAAGGAATTGGCCAAGGTCAGGTCCTCCATGATCGAGACCACGTCGGGCAGGCCCTCGATGTACGTACCGTCGGCCAGTTCCCGTGAGTGCGCCTCGTAGCGGGTGGCCAGCACGTTGGTGCGGTGCTGGCCGATGCCCAGCAGGCAGTCGCCGACCGGGTCGCCGCTGGCGCCGGGAGCGCCGTTTGCGGTGCAGCCGTTCCAGACCGTCGTCTGGTTCGCCATCGGGTCGACGGGCTGCGCGCCCTCGGCGCACGCCCCGCCCGGCCCGGTCAGCGAGCAGCCGGCGTAGTTGGTCTGCGCCCGGAGGAACGCCTGGCTCATCGTGTTGATGCCGTCCAGGTCGGACGGCAGCCGCTCGCCGCCGACGGTGAGCAGGCTGAGTAGTTCGTCCTGGCTCATCGCCTTGGCGAAGCCCACCTGCGTGTACGCCCGGAGCATCGCCACCGCCCGGGTGAGGCGGGTGTTGGCGGCGAACAGGGGGACGTTGGGCGACCCGAGCGCGGTGACGACCGCGTTGTAGTACGACTTCTGCCGCCCGGTCAGGTACTCGTTCATCCGGTTCCGGGCGTAGGTCGCGGGGGTCTCGTCGGTCTGGGTCGTCGCCCCAGCGGTGAACCCGGCGAGGTACGACGCGTCCCACTTGTTCAGGTAGTAGGTGAGGTTGTTGCAGAAGCCGCCGGGCGCGCCGGTGACGTAGCTGCGGCAGATCTCACCGAGGTACCACGACGAGTGCCAGGTGCGGTAGTCCCACTCCTGGCCGCCCCAGGTGACCTTGATCTTGAAGGTCATGTCCAGGTCGGCGTACGTGTGGTTGAACTTGTAGTCCTCGGCCGTCTCCACGTTGGCGAAGCCGGCCGTGTAGCAGAGCCGCACCACGGGCTGCTGCGGGTGGGCGTACTTGGCGAACTGCAGCGCGCTGGGCGCCTGAGTGATCGACATCGTGGACGGCCGGGTCAGCGACGGCGTCGCGCCCGTGCACGGGCCGACCTTCGCCGGATCGGTCAGCTGGGCCGCCGAGTTCAGCGACTGGTCGGCGTTGCGGAACATGTCGTAGATCTTGTTGTCGGGGTTGGCGCCCCGGATCGCGCCTAGCTCGGCCGAGAACGACTGCAACGCGGTGCGGTACTCGGCCATCGCGTTGGTGAACAGGGCGTTGGTCCGGTTGCCCTGAGCGTCCGGTGTGGAGCGGGGAGCGCTGAACCGCCGGGCGGCGGCCAGAATGCCCTGACCCTTGGCGAGGATCCCGTTGGTCTGGCTCTCGCTGACCTGGACGGCGTAGTTCGGGTTCTCCGCCACCATCCGGGCGTACGCCCGAGCCGACATCGTCCACGGCGCGATCGCGGCCGGCTTCTGGTCCAATGACCGGGTTCCGCCGTAGTACCTGGCCGCGTACCAGTCGAGGTAGTCGATGGCGGTGGCCGGGCCGGTGTCGCCGTCGTCGAACGCCCGCGTGGTCGTCACCGGGTCCAGACCCTCGTACTGGGACTCGACGAACGGGAAGAACGGCGTGCCGTAGGCCTTGTACGTGGTGGCCATGACGTCCAGCTCGTTCACCGTGTCCTGGTATTCGCCATAGGTCTGGATCGGCTCGTTGTAGGTGTACTTGTGGCCCACATACTGGTTGATCGCCACGATGGCGTCGTGCATCTCGGCCTTCGCCAGCGCCCGGACGATGGCCGAGCCCCAGTTGTCGACCTTGACGTTGAGCGCGTAGAGCTCCTGCTCCAGGTAGGTCAGCTCGGCGAGCGTCGCGTGCTGAAGACCGATGACCTGGTCGAACCGGTCCAGCATCGACCCGTACATGACGGTCAGCGCGTGGTCGACGCGGTCGAACCGGGAGGTCATCGTGGTGGCCAGCTGGCCGACCTGGTCGCGCAGCTTGTGGATCTCGTCCATGAGCAACTGGTCGGGGGTCGGCCCGGTGGCGAAGACCGGCAGCAGCGCACCGATCGCGCCGAGGATGTTGCCGGTCAGCGCGACCGTGCTCATCGAGGTCAGCGCCTGGGCCAGGCTCAGACCGGCGATCGACGGGATGTACTTGTTGATCGCGGTCGCCACCTGCATCAGCGACTTGCCGACCCCACCGACGATCCGCCCGGCGGTCGGGTCGGCGAAGCCGAGTGCCGTGGCGAGCGCCTGGATCGCCATGCCGGCGGCGTCGATGTCCTTCTGCCGATTGACCGCCGCCTCCCGCTGTGTGTTGAAGGTGGCCGGACTCGGGGGCGCAGTCGTGGAGGTCACCGGGAACTGCTGCCCGAGCTGGCCCACCTGGCCGATGAGCTGGGCGTTCTGGGACTCCAGCCGGGTGATCGCGGAGACGATCTGCGCCCGCGCCTCGGTGATGTAGTTCTCGGTGTTGTTGGCGTGCTCCAGCAAGGCGTTGACGTTCATCCAGGTGGCGATCGCGGGATCGGCGGCGAGCTGCTCCTCCGACGCGGTCGACAGCACGCCGAGGCGCGCGCCGAAGTTGCTGTCCCAGGCGGTGGCGAAGGTCGGATCACCCTGTGCCTGCGTCGTGATCCGGCGCCAGATCATGTCCTGCACCGGGTAGAACCGCTCGAACTGGTCGTAGGAGAACTGCGCCGTCGCGACCTGGTTGATCCGTTCGCCGTAGTCCTTACTCACCGGCCCGACCGTCATCTCGAGCAGTTCCTTCATGATCGGCGCTGCGACCGCCGCCTGCGGCCAGGCCGACATCATGGTCAGCACGTGCGGCAACGCCTCATAGGTCTGCAAGGCGAAGTCGGTGCCGTCCAGATGGCTGTCGTACCACTGGCTCATCAGCGCCGCGTGCGCCAGGATCTCGTCCTTGGTCTTGGCCGGGAACCGCTGGTGGTAGCCGAGCATCTCGGCGCTCAGCACCAGATCCTTCAGCCCTTGCGCGCCTTGGGTGCGGGAGTGCACCGACGCGACGAACAAGTCGTCGCGCAACTGCTGTCCCTCGATCTCCACCGGGTCGGCGTACGCGGCTGTGCTGACCGCGAACACCGCGGCGACCGCGACAGTGGTCGCGATGGCGACCCTCCGCAGGTTGGCCGTGAGTCTCACGTTACGTCCCTTCTAGATGGCGAGGCACGGTCGTGCTCGCTTCGCCAGGACAGCGGACGCGACTTGGGAACGACTTGGGCCAGACATCGACGACTGTGCGCTCAGCTGGGGGCCGTGACGTAGGCCACGCTCGGGTTGTCGATTTCTCGACGAAGCAACGAAAGCGATGGAACCAACCGGGGGAGAGGCCGTACTTTGCGTTCCCATGTCCACAGTTGAGATTCGAATCCTCGGCAGTCTCAGCGTCCTCGTCGACGGCGCCGAGGCGTCGCTGGGCGGCCCCAAACAGCGGGCGGTCCTCGCCAGCCTGCTGCTGGCCCGGCCGCGCTCGGTCTCGACCGCCCGGGTCGTCGACGACGTGTGGGACGGCGAGGCCGCGCCGTCGCCGACCACCCTGCACGCGTACATCGCCGAGTTGCGGCGTGTGCTGGAACCCGGCCGGCGCGTACGCACCGCGGCCCGGGTGCTGACCACCGAAGGCAACGGGTACGCCTTGCGCGTGGACGCCGCCCAGGTCGACAGCGCCGAGTTCGCCCGGCTGGCCGCCGACGGAGCGCGGCTGTTGCGCGACGGCGACTGCGCGGCCGCCCTCGCCGCGCTCGACGCCGCGATCGCGTTGTGGCGCGGGCCGGCGTACGGGGATCTGGCGGGCTTCGCCTTCCTGGCCGCCGAGATCCGCCGCCTCGAGCAGTTGCACGACACCGTCACACTCGACCGCTTCGAGGCGATGACCGGCCTGGGCCGGCACGGCGAACTGCTCGGCGACCTGGATGCGTACACGGCCGAGCATCCGCTGGCCGAGCGCGGCTGGCGGCTGTACGCCTTGGCGCTCTACCGGGCCGGCCGGCAGACCGACGCGCTCGACGTGCTACGTACCGCCGAGGACCAGTTGGCCGACAGCTTCGGGCTGGACGCCAGTCCGGTGCTGCGGGATCTGCGTACGGCGATCCTGCGGCACGAGCCGCAGCTGACGCTCGCTTCCGTCGCGCAGCCGGAAACGATTCCGAACCTGCCGCATCCGGTGTCGTCGTTCATCGGCCGCGACAGCGAACTGACCCTGGTGGCCCGCGCGCTTTCCGGGTCCCGGCTCGTCACCGTCACCGGCCCGGCCGGCATCGGCAAGACCCGGCTGGCGATCGAAGCCGCCCATCGCCTGCCCGGCCCGGACGGCCCCTGGTTCGTCGACCTCGCCGACCTGCGCCAGCCCGAACTGGTCCCCACCCAGATCGGTCAGGCGCTGGGCGTACCGGCCGAAGCGCTGACCCACGTGCTCGCCGCCCGGCAGACCGTCATCGTCGTCGACAACTGCGAGCACCTCGTCGACGCCGTCCGGGACTGGTGCGAGCAGATCCTCAGCCGCTGTCCCGGCGTGCGCGTCCTGGCCACCAGCCGCGAAGCGCTCGGCATCACCGGCGAGGTCATCGCCGACCTGCCGCCGATGACCACCGACGCCGCGCGGCTGTTCACCGACCGGGCCGCCAACGCCCTGCCGGGCTGGACGCCGGACGCCGACGAGTCACGGCTCATCGACCAGATCTGCGTCCAGCTCGACGGGCTCCCGCTCGCGATCGAACTGACCGCCGCCCAGTGCCGCGTGCTGTCGCTGAGCCAGCTCGCCGCCGGGCTGCCAGGCCCCATGGCGCCGGCCGAACCCGACCGCGCCGCCCGCCACCGCGACCTCAACCTCGCCATCGCCGTGAGCTACGACCTGCTGCGACCCGCCGAACGCGCTCTGTTCGAGCGGCTCAGCACGTTCGCGGGCCGCTTCGACCTCGACGCCGCCGCACACGTCACGGGCACTTCCAACGCTCTGCCCTCGGTGGCCGAGCTGGTGCGCAAGTCACTGCTGCGCGTCGAATACGGCCCCGGACCACGCCGCTACCGCATGCTCACCGCGCTGCGCGCGTTCGCCGCCGCCAAACTGTCCACTGGCGACACCGCCGAACTCGCGGCCCGGCATCGGGTCTGGGTCACCGGCTGGGTCGAGGCCGCGGAATCCGGCCTGCGGGGATTTGAAGCGTACGCGGAGATCCGCCGGCTGGAAGCCGATCAAGCCGAAGCCCGAGCGGCGCTCACCTCGGCCCTGCTCGACGGCGACGGACACACCGCACTGCGCATCGCGGCCGCCCTGCACTGGTTCTGGTATCGGCGCGGCCAGATCACCGAGGGCCTCACCTGGTTGCAGTCGGCGCTGGACCTGGCCCGCGACGCGCCCGACTCGCTGCGCGCGCGGGCGCTGCTCGCGGTCGCCGGACTGAGCTACCTGCGCGGCGACGCGGCCACCGCGATCGCAGCCGCCGAACAGGCGCACGAGGCCGCCCAGCGCGCCCACGACCGGCTCACCACCACGTACGCGGTGATGCACCTGGGCCACTTCCGTTCCCTGCTCGGCGACCTCGACACCGCGTACGCCCACGCCGTCGTGGCCGAACGACGCGCTCGGGCGCTGCGCGTACCGTGGCTGCACACCGAGAGCCTGATGGTCCTCGGCATGGTCCACCGGCTGCGCGGCGACACCGCCCGAGCCCGCGCCGACCTCGCGGCCGCGATCAGGACTGGGCGACGCTGCGGCCATCAGTGGGCGACCGGTTCCGCGGCGTGGACCGCGATGAAGTCGGCAATCGACGCGGGCGAGCCGGAAACGGCGCTGGCGATGGCCGCGGACATCGTCGGCCCGTTGGAGGCGGACCTGGATCTCACCGCGTGGCTGGTCCTGGCGCACACGACGGCCGCGGCCTTCGCCCACAGCGGCCGGCCCGAATCGGGCGCGCTGCTGCTGGGCGCGATCCAGACGCTCGGCGGCCACGTCGGGTTCTCGCCGGAGCTGATGGACCCGATCGACGGCCCACGTGAAGCCGCCGCCATACGCAGCTCGCTGTCGCCCGATATGCTCGCCGACCTCCTGGCGCAGGGCTCGCAGCTGAGCCGGGCGCAGGCCAGTGAGATCATCGCGGGCGTCGGCGTAGCGGTGTGACGGAAGCGGAACGTGTCTACACGGTCATCGTCACGCCGCCCCACGTGTTCGTCACGCTGTCATAGCCGGACAACGAGCACCCGTAGCCGACGCGGGCCTGCCCGTCCGGGGTCGCGTCGCCGCGTACCCACGCCGCGTATCGGCCGGATTCGTCCGTGCCCACGAGGTAGCTGTCCGCGAAGCCGATCTGAACGGCATGCCCGGCGCGGCGGATCAACTCTCGCTCCACCACGGTGCGGCACTTGGCCTGCGCCGCTGGGCCGGCACCGTCCGGTGGCGCGGGTTCGCCATATCGCCGTGCCGCGTACCAGCCGAGCGAACCGGCCGACGCCGCCGTCACGACGATGGCGAGCGTCATGCCGAACCACCGGCGGCGCGGTCGCTTCGGCTCGCCCTTCGCCGTCTGTGCGCCCACAGTCAGACAGTAGTGAAGACCCGCAAGATCTCTCGCCGCCCGCTACGGGCCGGGCCACTGCCAACTGATGCCGTACGCCCCGGGAGCGGGGTCGAGCGTGACGTACTGGAACGCCTGGATCTGTTCGTGCGGGCCGGTTTCGGAGGTGGTGAGCAACGGCGCGTCGACCGTCGGCTGGAAGTGGCCGACGCACCGCACCGGTACGCGCCTCGGGTCGAACACGACGCGCAACGCCACATCTCGGCAGGCCCGGCCGATCTCCACCCGGACGTAGGTGTCGAGCTGCCCGGGCGGGTAGCGCAGGCCGAACTCGACCATCGCCGTCTCGCCCGCCCGCAACGGCCGATCGAGCAGGAACTCGAAGACGCACGTGGAGGTGGGCACATCGGCGCGGAACCGGCCGGGGTGGCAGCCTTCGGTGAAGGTGACGGCCGGCGGTTGCGGCAGCGTGACGCACCGGGTGAGGAACAGGAATCGGCGTAAGCCGTCGCGGCGGGCCCGGATCAGGCGATGGACCCGGATCGCGGCCTCGTGACCGTGCTCGTCGACCCGATATGTGAAACTCTGCGAGAGCTTGACCGGATCGGCCAGGTCGGCCCGCGTCGCATCCAGCTTGGCGAGAGCACGCAGGACCGCGTCGGGCTGATGCCAGAACAGGTTCGGCGGCCGGACGTCGGGCGGCAGCGCCACGGCCCGGCGTCCCCGGGGCCGCCGTGGCCCGAGCAGCGCCGCCAGCGCGCCCGGCGACTCGCCCAGGACTTCCTCCAAAGTGGCCAGCGCGGCCAGGGAAGAGGCCCGTTCCGGCCGGTTGCCGCCGTTCTGCCAGTAACTGAGCGCGCTGGCGCTGACCGGCGTCCCGCGCTCGCGGAGCACCTCCGCCAACTCGTCGAGGCTACGGCCGCTGCGCTGGACGGCGACCCGCAACGCATCCCCGAACGCGGTCACCCTCACCCGCTCTCCGCCGCCCCTTCCGCGCGATCATGAACTATCGGTCGTGATCGACCGGCGTGTCGTGTCCCGCGCGCCCTGATCGACTCCTCAGCGCCCTGATCATCAGGACGGTACATCCAGAGTTATCCAGATGGCTATGGCCTTCACGCGTTGACGTACGCCGATGTCTGGCTAGGGTCGGTGACACCGATCGCGACACGTGGCGCCACGCCGGGCGCGTCGATCGATGCGCCCGGACCACACTTCGCCGCCGCCCGGCCCACCGGCCGGCGCGGTCCCACCTTGCGAGGAGCCATGCCTAGTCCTCACCTGCGCCGCCGCCGTGGTGGCGCGGCCGCCCTCGCGGCCCTGCTGACGATCGCCGGACTCGTTCTGGCGGCCGAACCCACTGCCGCCCGGCGCGCTTCCGGCCCCGACACCGTCGCCGAGATCGCCGAGCCGTCCGACCAGACCCCGCAGATCGCCGAGGCGGGCGCGGTCACCCACCGGCTCGCCCTGTCCGGGCGGGCGGGGGCCACAGCGCAACCGGTCTGCCAGGACGGCGCCGCGTGGCTGCGGCTGCGGTTCACCGAGCTGACCCTGCGGGGCGGCGACACGATAACGCTTACCGGGCAGGACGGCCGGTCGCTCACGCTGAGCGCTCGCTCCTGGCCCGGCCGCGCCTTCCACACCCGGGCCTTCGCAGGCGGTTGCGTGCGAGTCGCGCCCGCGCTACGCGATCCCACCAGTCGGTACGCCGTCGACGCGGTCCAGTCCGGCAGTCAGTCGCTCGCCGCCGCGACCGTGACCGTGGCCGCGGCCGGTGACATCTGCGGCACCGCCTGCAACCAGACCGACGACCTGGTGGCAGCCATGAATCCGACCGCCGTGATCACCATGGGCGACCAGGCCTACGAGAGCGGCACCCTCACCGAGTACAACACCAACTACAACCCGACATGGGGCCAGTTCAAGGCCATCACCTACCCAGTGCCGGGCAACCACGAGTACAACACCTCCGGCGCGGCCGGCTACTTCGACTACTTCAACGGCACCGGCAATCAGACCGGCCGGGCGGGGGATCGCAGCAAGGGTTATTACAGCTTCGACGTCGGTGACTGGCATTTCGTCGCGCTCAACTCCAACATCTCCACCGCCGCTGGATCGGCGCAGGAACAGTGGCTGCGTACGGATCTGGTGGCCACCACGAAGCCGTGCACCGCGGCGTTCTGGCACCATCCCCGCTTCGCCAAGGGAAACTACGGCGACAACACGGCCGTCCGGCCGCTGTTCCAAGCGTTGTACGACAATCGCGCCGACCTCGTCCTCAACGGACACGACCACAACTACGTCCGGTACGCGATGTCCCGGCCGGACGGCGTCAAGGACACCGTCAACGGCGTACGGGAGTTGCTGATCGGCACCGGCGGCCGAGCGCTCTACACCAGCACGAGCACGACCTCCGCGACCGTGGAGGCGAGCAACAACGCCACCTTCGGCGTCGGGCGGCTGACCCTGACCGCGACCGGCTACACCGCGGCGTTCGTGCCCGTGGCTGGGCGCACCTTCACCGATTCGGTCACCGGCACCTGCAAAAAGGCCGCCGCGACACCCGACTTCGCGGTGACGGCGAACCCGGCGTCGCTGGCCGTCACCCGAGGCGCCAGCACGTCGACGACGGTGAGCGTGTCGAGCACCGGCGGCTTCTCCGCGGCGACCGCCCTGTCGGTCAGCGGCCTGCCCACCGGCGTCACCGCGTCCTTCTCGCCCACCAGCGTCACCCCGCCGGCCAATGGTGCGGCGACCGCGGCCTTGACCCTGACCGCGTCGTCGACCGCGACCACCGGTTCGGCGACGCTGACCGTCTCCGGCGTCTCGGGGGCGACCACCCGCACCGCCACCCTGCCGCTCACCGTCAGCGCGAGCAGCACGACGGTCTTCTCGGACGACTTCGAGACCGACAAAGGCTGGACGGTCAATCCGTCCGGCACCGACACCGCCACGGCCGGGCTGATCGAGCGCGGCGTCGCGGAGCAGACCACCTCCACCTACAGCAACCAGATCAAGCAGCTGGGTACGCCGACCAGCGGAACCAGCTGCCTGGTCACCGGCCGGCTGGCCGGATCGTCCTACGGCGCCAATGACCTCGACGGCGGCGTCACCTCCATCCGTTCCCCGTTGATCACGCTGCCCGCTGGAACGTCGACGCTGAGCCTGAAGTACAACCTGGCCCACGGCGACAACTCCAGCGCCGACGACTATCTGCGGGTGTCCGTCGTCGACGGCACGACCGTGACCGTCGTCGTCCAGCGGCTCGGCAGCGCGACCGAGGTCGCCGGAGCCTGGCAGACCGCGACCGCCGACCTCTCGGCGTACGCGGGACGGTCGATCCGGCTGCTCGTGAGCGTGGCTGACGCCGGCACCGGCAGCCTTCTGGAAGCACAGGTCGACGACATAGCCGTCGCCGGCAGCTGATCACCAGTCCGGCCGCCTGCCGTCCAGCGGGCGGCCGGACCCCCTTCCCTCCGGAGGACACGATGCGTGTCAGGCACACCGTGAGCGCCGCCGCGCTCGCCGTCGTCATCAGCATCACCGCCGGGTACGCCGGCTGGCTGTCGTTCGACCATCGCTCCGCTGCCGCGCCACCACGAGTGGACCCCGGTCGCGGCGACACGATGATCTACCTGGACGCCGAGGCGCGAGTACGGCAGGCCACCAGAGCCGACCCAGCCCACCCGTTCGCCGAGGGGCCCACCTGCCATCGGGCGTACGCCGCCGCCGGGACGCTGATCTGCCTGCGCCCGGCCGACGGCGTGCCGGACGCGTACGAGGCGGCGATCTTCGACCGGAACCTGGTGCTGCGCAAGCGAATCGACCTCTGGGGTACGCCCAGCCGAGCCCGCGTCTCACCGAGCGGCCACCTGATCGCCTGGACGGTGTTCCACTCCGGCGACTCCTATCTGCTGGCCGGACAGTTCTCCACCATCGCCGGCATCTACGACCTGACGACCGGCGAACACCACGGCTCGCTCGAAGACTTCACCGCCCGCGTCGACGGCGTCACAGTGACCTCCACCCACGTGAACTACTGGGGGATCACGTTTGCCGCAGACGACCACACCTTCTACGCCACCATGGGCATCGACGGCCAGACCTGGCTGGTCCGCGGCGACCTTCGCGACCGAACCCTCACCGCGCTCCAGGGGAACGTCGAATGCCCGTCGCTGTCACCGGACGGCACTCGAATCGCGTACAAGAAGAAAATCGGGGGACACTGGCGCCTCCACGTGCTGGACCTGACGACGGGCCGGCAGACGCCCTTGGCCGAGCAGCGCGACGTGGACGACCAGGCCGCGTGGCTGGACACGCAGACGGTCGCCTACCGCCAGAACGGTGGGGTCTTCGCGGTGCCCGCCGACGGCACCGGAACTGCCCGCCTGTTGCTGCCCGGCGCATCCTCCCCAGCATCGCTGCCCTGATCCCGCAACACCGGTACTGTCGCGCTCATGACCGGGGCCGAGCTGAACGAACCATGCGCGACCTGCGGCGAGTCGATGGCCGGGTACGTCTCCGAGGCGATCGCGGGGCACCGGCTCGTCTGGGCGGTGTCGATGCGATGCGACGGATGTGGCGCTGCCCTCGAAATCGACGACAGCGGCGAGATGCCCGCGCCTGTGCGGGCGGCGCTAGTCGCACGAGTGGGTCTGGTCCGGCTGCACGTCGAACCGGAGTCCGCCCGGGGACTTCGCGTGCCGCTGCTTGCGGTGTTCCGGAAGCAGGGCATGACATATAGCGAAGCGATCGCTGCTTACAACGACATCATCGCTGGTGGCGTCGCCGGGACGCCCGCCGAGATGAAGCTGCTCGCAGGACTGGTGAATGCGACGGGAGCGACCCCGGTGCTGCGAGTCGTGGTTTAGATCCGACGGATTCCTCGGACAACGACGCGGAGTTGGCACGACGGCGACGAACGCGTGCACCCGTTGCGGCTGGCGGCATTCGACATCGAAGGCATCGAACGCTCGCTCGCAGCCTTCGCCGCCGACAAGTACATTCCCTAGCGGTCCTCTGTCGCCGATCGTGTCACTCGGGTGGCGCGGCAAGCATGCGCTGAAGCTGGTGATCGAAGGGTCTATGCCGTAAGCGTCGGTTTGCGGCCCGACCAGACGGGGTTGACGCGTCGTAGGACGAAGTCCTTCGCTTGCAGCGCAAGCATTCGGTCGTGGAACTCGGCGCGGCGGGCGTCCGGCAGATCGTCGATGAAGGCTCGATATCCGTGCGTCAGCGACCAGCGCCAGAGGGCTTCGGCGTCGTCGAACGGGATGGCGACCTCGGCGAAGTCCTCGCGCAGGTCGACGAAGCCCGCGTCCTCCAGCATGTCTGCCGCGTCGTCCCACTTGCCGATGCTGCCGTTGGGCGGCAGGTAGGCGGTGAACTCGGCGAACAGTTCGTTGAGGCGTACGCCCAGCTCGTCGGCGGCTGACACGGTCGGCCCGCCCTTGCTCCGTTCGCTGCCGCCGGTGAACGCGAATCGGCCGCCGGGTTTGAGGACCCGGTACGCCTCGGCCACTCCGGCCGCCGGATCGTCGAGCAGGTGGATGACGAACGATGAGGCGACAACGTCGAAGCTGTCGTCCGCAAACGCGAGCGCCTGGGCGTCCATCGTGTGCACCTCGGCGTCCGGAAATGTGGCAGCGAGGCGGCGCACCATGCCGGGTGCGGCGTCGATCGCGGTGACGTGGCAGCCTCGGGCGAGCGCGGGTGCCGTCAGCGCTCCACGTCCGGCACCGAGATCCAGCAGCCGGGCGCCCGGCGGTGGGTCGATCGTCGCCATGATGGCCGCGCCGAACGAGGCGAAGAAGGGCACGACTTCGTCGTAGTCGGCTGAGACGCGATCGAACAGCTCCCACGATGACCCGTTCATGGTCCGAGATGGTGGCGGATCCGGCCCGCCCCGGCAACAGATATTCCAACCCCGCGTTCGGTGTCGGTTAGCAGCGTGTCGCGGTGCGGACGAGCTGGGCAACCGCTTTGGACCTGCTGTGAGGTGGCCAAGCGATGACGGTCGTGACGGCCGGTGCGTCCGGCACGGGCACGGCGGCGTGACCGTCGCGTAGCTGGGTTCGCAGCGACTCGGGCACGACCGCGCAGGCCAGTCCGAGCGCGATCAGCTGGAGTAGTTGGGTATGGTCGCGCACCTGCGGGCCGGGGCCGTCGGGATAGCTGCCATCCCGGCCTGGCCAGCGCGGCAGGGGCAGGTCCGTCAGGGCCTTGACCTCGGCCAATGACACGTTCGCCCGGTTGGCGAGGGGATGGCCCGCGGGCAGGACCACGACCTGCTGCTCGGTGTGCAGATCCTCGCTGTCGAATCCGGCTGTCGTGTCGTAAGGCCGGTGGAGCAGAGCAACGTCGGCCTGCCCGGTGCGCAGCAGATCCTCCGGCTGGCCGGGCCCGCACAGCATCACCTCGACGGCCACGGCGCCCGGTTCGGCGGCGTAGGCGTGCAGCAGCTTCGACAACAGGTCGCTGGACGCTCCGGCCTTGGTGGCCAGCACCATGCCGGGTTGGCCGGCGACGGCACGGCGAGTTCGCCGCTCGGCGGCTTCGACCGCGTCGAGTGCGGCTCGGGCCTCCCGCAGCAGCACCGACCCTGCCTCGGTCAATGCGATGGCACGAGTGGTGCGGTGCAGCAGGACGACTCCGAGTCGCCGTTCGAGCTGCTGGATCGCCCGCGACAGCGGTGGCTGCGCCATCGCGAGCCGTTGTGCCGCCCGCCCGAAGTGCAACTCCTCGGCCACAGCGACGAAGTATCGCATCTCCCGCGTCTCCACCCGGGCATGGTATCCGGCGATGACCACGACTTATACCCGTGCGGTATTACCGCCCACCCGATCGGTCTTGGACGCCGTACCCGGAGCCGCAGCAGGATCGGCGGTGTGAGTGAACAGACGATTGCGCTGGTGACCGGCGCTAACAAGGGAATCGGATACGAGATCGCCGCGGGCCTGGGCGCGCTCGGCTGGCGAATCGGTGTGGGTGCGCGCGATCGGCAACGCCGCGACACCGCGGTGGAGAAGCTGCTCGCGGCCGGGATCGATGCGTTCGGGGTGCCGCTCGACGTGACCGACGACGTGAGTGTGGCCGCGGCGGCCGAGGTGATCGCCGACCATGCCGGAGGGCTCGACGTCCTGGTCAACAATGCCGCGATCACCGGCGGTATGCCGCAGACGCCGACCACGGTCGATCCTGCGACCGTGCGAGCTGTCGTGGAGACCAACGTGATCGGGGTCATCCGGGTCACGAACGCGATGCTGCCGATGCTGCGCGCCTCGGCCGCACCGCGGATCGTCAACATGTCCAGCAGCGTCGGCTCGCTGGCCCTGCAGACCACGCCCGGCATCGACATGGGCCCGGTGCCGGCCGCCTACTTGGCCTCGAAGACCTTCCTCAACGCCCTCACCATCCAATACGTCAGGGAACTGGCCGACACCAACATCCTGATCAACTCCGGCTGTCCCGGGTTCACCGCCACCGACCTCAACGGGTTTCGCGGCGTCCGTACGCCGGAACAGGGTGCGGCCATCGCAATTCGCCTCGCGACCCTGCCCGACGACGGGCCGACCGGCGGATTCTTCGACGACGCCGGAACGGTGCCCTGGTGACGGGCACCCCGGTCATCGAGGATCTGCGCTCAGGTACGCCTTTCGGCCGCTGAATCACTGATCACCAGTGCGGTCAGCGGATGGCGAAGAGCCGGTCCGACGGGTCGACCACAGCGCCCAGCACGACGCCGGGCACCAGCGCGACGTCGACCGGGCGGGTCGTCTCCGCCTCGAACGCGACGAATCCCGGCCCGCTGACGCGTACGCAGAGCTTCAGCGCCGGATCCTCGTCGCCGAGGTGGTTCGCCACGGTCAGAATCTCCGCCGTCGCGGCGACGCCGGCGGCCGCGAGCTGGCGGGCATCGCGGCGCGAGCGATTGACGACGCGAAAGCCGAACATGCCGAAGCCGACGCCGACGATCGTCGTCAGCACGCCGCCGGCGAGCAGACCCCAAGTGTCCTGAGTGGACAGCTTCCCGGCTTGCGACACGTCGGCGGCGAGCAGGATCGGCCCCGGTAGGCAGATCGCCAGAAAGGCCACCCGGCACAGGAATGCGCCGACCGGGCCGATGCTGCGTTCGGCCTCACGGGGCGTACTCGTCATGGGAGCAATCTACTGCCTCCGCTTGGTGATCAAGGAGTGCGAATGGTTCGATAGTGAGCGGCGAGCTCATCGAATCCGGACGGGGAGGATTTATGACCAGGCGTACGCTCCTGCGCGTCGTCGTATCCGCAGCTTTGGCGCTGACATCCACGGTCGCGGTCAGGCCGGCGATCGCCCAGGCCACCACCACCAATCCAGTCGTCACCTGGGACGCCAACGCCCAGCAGGCCATCTGGGACGTGGCGCAGCAGCAGCCCAACGAGCAGGCCCGCAGTTTCGCGATGGTGCACGGGGCGGTCTACGACGCGGTGAACGCGATCGCGGGCAAGCCGTACCAGCCGTATCTGGTCGCGCCGGCCGCCAAGGGCACCGAATCCACCGACGCCGCGGTCGCTGCGGCGGCGTACCAGATGCTCGTGTCCTTGTTCCCGGCGCAGCAGGCCCGCCTGCAGGCGCAGTACGACGAAGCCCTGGTCGCGATCGCCGACGGTGCGGCCAAGCAGGGCGGCATCGCGGTCGGTACGCAGGCGGCGGCCGCGATGATCGCGGCGCGGCAGAACGACGGCGCGTTCGGTTCGCAGACCTGGGTGATCGGCACGCAGCCCGGGCAGTGGCGCCCGACGCCGCCCACCTACGCCTCGGCCGGGGCGTGGACCGGGCACGTCAAGCCGTTCCTGCTCCCCAGCGCGTCGATGTTCCGCACGTCCGGCCCGCCCGCGCTCACCAGCGCTGCTTATGCTCGCGACCTCAACGAGGTGAAGCGGATCGGCGGGGTCGACAGTACGGTCCGCACCGCCGACCAGACCGAGGCGGCGATCTGGTGGCACGACCGGCACCTCGCCGAATGGGAGATCAAGCGGCAGATCGTGGTCAGCCAAGGACTGAGCCCGCTGCAGGCCGCGCGCATGTTCGCCATGGTCGACATGACCGAGGCCGACGCGCTGATCGCCTGCTACAACGAGAAGGAGTACTGGGGCTTCTGGCGGCCGGTGACCGCGGTCCAGCTCGCCGACACCGACGGCAACAAGGCGACCGCGGGCGACCCGAGCTGGATGCCGCTGCTGGTCACGCCGGCGTTCCCCGAGTACACGTCGGGCCACACCTGCTTCACCTCGGCGTCGATGACGACCTTGGCGTACTTCTTCCACCGCGACGACATCTCGTTCAGCGCGTACAGCCCGGCCGCGAACGCGACCCGGCACTACAGCAGCTTCTCGCAGGCGCTGGCCGAGGTCGTCGAGGCGCGCATCTGGGGCGGCGTCCACTTCCGCTCCGCCGACAACCAGGGCGTGCGGATCGGCCTGTCGGTGTTCGCGTACATGGCCGCCGGACCCTACTTCAAACCCCGGCGATAAGAAGGCACAGGCGTTCAGTCGTCCTTGGTCTCCGTGACGGTGGCGGTGGTGCCGTCGCAGGTCACGGAGACCACGAACTCCTGCCCGCGACCGTGGCCGCCGCCGTCCTGCTTGAACTTCACCCAGGCCGTACGCGCGGGGCCGCGTTGCGACTCGTCGAGCCGGAAGCCGGTCTTCGGAGTGATCCCCTCGACGGACGCGAGCCCGTTGCGGCAGGTCGCCCACAGGCTGCCGCCCGACCCGGTGAAATGCCGCCGGGCCGACGAAGCCGCGGGGGATGCCGTCGGAGAGGCGGCGGAGGACGACGACGGGGACGAGCTGGGCTGGGCCGTCGCCTGCGCTGTCGTCTGCGCCAGCCGGTCCTCGACCTCTTGCCGCGACAACGGCCGGCCGGGGAACTCGTCGCCGAGCGAGCTGACCGCCGTGAAGCCGAGCACGGTCGCGGTGGCCACCGCAGTGACCCAACCGGCCGTGATGAGAAGCCCTCGCCGCATCGGCCCAGTATCCGGGAGGCAAGGATAACGGGAGGATAAGGGCGGCTCATGATGCCGCAAACGGGGGTCGCGGGCGTACGCGGTCGGCGGCTAGCGTGGCCGCGTGACGAAGGTCCTGCTGGTGGAGGACGACGCGACCATTCGCGTCGCGGTGGTGCGCGCGCTCGGGCAACGGGGTCATGCGGTGGCGACCGCGCCGGACGCGCTGACCGGGCTGCAACTGGCGGTGTCCGAACGGCCGGAGATCGTGCTGCTCGACCTGGGGTTGCCGGATCTGGACGGCCGCGAGGCGCTGCGGATGCTGCGGGCGGTCAGCGCGGTCCCGGTCATCGTCGTCACCGCCGCCGGGGCGGAGAGCGACATGGTGCGCGCACTGGACGCCGGGGCCGACGACTACATCGTCAAACCGTTCGGCGCGGACCAGCTCGACGCCCGGATCCGGGCGGTGCTACGGCGGCTCGGCAGCGAAACGGCGGCCGGGCCGATCGTCGTCGGCGGGCTCGTGGTCGACGCCCGGGCCCGGCAGGCCAGCGTCGACGGGCGGCGACTGGAGCTGACCCCGCGAGAGTTCGACCTGCTGCACTATCTGGCGCAGCGGCCGGATCAAGTGGTCAGCAAGGCGGACCTGCTGACCCACGTGTGGCAGATCCCGTACGCGCGGGCGGACAAGACGGTCGACGTGCACCTGTCCTGGCTGCGGCGCAAACTGGGGGAGACCGCGCTGGAACCCCGCTACCTGCACACCGTGCGGCGGGTCGGCGTACGGCTGTCCGCGCCGGAGGCGCTGGGGACATCGCCGGAGCAGGGGACGGCCGCGTGAGACTGCGGCAAGCCGCACTGCTGATCGCGGCGATGACCCTCGTGCTGGCCGCGCTGCTGCTGCCGTTGGCTCGGCTGGTGCAGGTGCTGGCGGCCGACCGGGCCCTGTCGGCCGCGGTCGACAAGGCTCGCAACCTGGAGTTCCTCGTCACCAGCGTCAGCCAGGACGACCTGGCCGCGGCCGTCGACCAGGCCAATTCCGATCTGCCGCGATATCCGGCCACCGTCTACCTGCCCGACGGCACCGTCCTCGGCTCGGCCCAGCCGCGTACGGCGGCGGTGGAACTGGCCGCACGCGGGTCCAGCCTCACCGCCGAAGGCGACGGCGGCTGGGAGGTCGTCGGCCCGGTCGCCGGGAGCGCGTACACCGGGATCGTGGTGGTCCGCGTGTTCGTCGGCGACGACGAACTGACCCGAGGCGTCGCCCGGACCTGGACCGTCCTCGGCGTACTGGGTGCGGGTGCGCTGCTGCTCGCCGTGCTCGCGGGGGACTGGCTCACCCGCGCGGCGGTCCGCCCGATCCGGGAACTGGCCGCGCTCTCGCACCAGCTCGCCTCCGGCCGGCTCGCGGCCCGCTCGCGCGTCCACGGCCCACCCGAGGTCCAGGCCGTCGCCGAGGGCCTCAACCATCTCGCCGGCCGCATCGAAGACCTGCTCCGCGCCGAGCGCGAGTCCGTCGCCGACATCTCTCACCAGTTGCGTACGCCGTTGACGGCGCTGCGTCTGGAGGTGGAGGCCACCCCGGGCACGGCTGCGATCGCCGAACACGTCGCGAGCCTGGAAGCCGCCGTCACCCGGGTCATCGAGCAGGCCCGCCGATCCGGCGTACCGGTGGCCCCGGCGGCCTGCGACGCGGCCCTGATCGTCGCCGAGCGCGCCGAGTTCTGGGCGGCGCTGGCCGAGGACCAGGCCCGGCCGGTCACGACGGAGATCGCGGCCGGTCCGGTGCTGGTCGGCGTCGCCGAGGCGGATCTGCGTACGTGTGTGGATGTGTTGCTGGGCAACGTTTTCGCCCACACCCCGGACGGAGCCGCGTACGCCGTCAGGTTGACCGGCGGGGGACAGCTGACCGTCGAGGACGCCGGACCCGGCTTCAGCTCACCCGACGTACGCCGTGGTGAAAGCGGTGGCGGGTCGACCGGGCTCGGCCTGGACATCGCCCGGCGGACCGCCCAGTCCAGCGGCGGCGACCTGACCATCGGCCCGTCCCGGCTCGGCGGCGCCCGGGTCGTCGTCGACCTCGGCCCGCCCCGGCAACCATCCTTTGCCGTTCGTTAGCCGTCGCACTGCCCGCCCATAGGCGCCCTCCCGGCAAAGTCAGGTCCATCGAAACCGACGCTGACAGGGAGGACGTTGTGCGTACCAAATGGATTGTCGTGGCCGGGGTGACTGCCGGAGTGCTGGTCAGCGGAACCGCGGTGGCCGCCGCCACAGACCGGGTCGTGCCCACGGTCGCGAGCAGCCCGAGCGCGAGCCCGGCGGGCGTGAGCCGGGCGGAGGCCGAGCGGATCGCGCAGGCGTTGGTGCCCGGCGCGCGGGTCGTCGAGACCAAGCGGGACGTCGACGGCGGCCGGGCGGTGTGGAACGTGCACCTGATCACCGCGCAGGGGGCGAAGGTCGAGGTCAAGGTCGACCTGAGCACCGGTGCAGCTCGGATCGACGACCGCCGCGAAACCGAGCCCGGCGACGACCGCGGCCGGGACGATTCTGGAACCGACGACCACGGCGGCCGTGGCCGTGACGATTCTGAAACCGACGACCACGGTGGACACGGCAACGACGACACCGGAACCGACGACCACGGCGGACACGGCAACGACGACACCGGAACCGACGACCACGGCGGCCGTGGCCGTCACTAACCCCCAAGCGTGATCATCGCGCCAGCCATGTCGTTCCGGCGGCGAAAGGTCCGCCGAAACCGCTTGGTCGGCGCGATGATCACGCTTTCTGGTGGCGACTCCGGTACGCGAATAGGCGGTCGAGGTGGTAGATCAGAATCGCCTCGGCCGCCGCACCGTCGCGTTGACCGCCGAGCACGCTGGAACCGAGCCCGTTGGTGAGGGCGAGCAGCGCGGCGGCCACTGTCGGTGCCACCAGGTCCGGATCGACCTCGCCCTGCTCCTGCGCGGTCTGTAGCTGCCGGGTCAGGAACCGTTCCAGCGCGTCGGGATAGGTGCCACCGTGCTCCGCGCCCAAGGCCGGCTCGGCGAGCACGAGGGTGTAGTAGGCCGCGTAGGTGCGTGTCAGCCGACGGCTCTCGTCGTCGGTGGGCAGGATCGCCGACAGCGTGCCGTAGATGGTCGATTGTGGAGTCGGCGGCAGGCCCCGAGCGCGGATGTGCCGCTCCACCCGGGCCGACAGCTGCTCGCCCAGGTACACCATCGCGCCGAGCAACAGCTCGTTCTTGCTGTGGAAGTAGTACTGCACCAGGCGCAGCGACACGCCTGCCTCGGCGGCCACCTCCCGCATGCTCGCCGCCTGGAGACCTCGCGACGCCGCGATGCGTAGCAGTGCTTCACCGATCTCGCGACGGCGTACGTCGTGGTCCACCCGCTTCGGCATGCGGCTAGCCTACCTCATCGTGATACAGTCGTATCATCAAAAGCGAGGAGGCACCTCATGGGAGTCAGCTCCTTCACCAGTGACCAGGCCCGCAGCACCTTCACCCTCGCGTACGACGAGGCGATGCAACGCCTCTGGCCGGCCGGGTGGACCTCGACCGACATCACGACGGCCTACGGGCCGACGCGGGTCAACCGGTTCGGGCCGGCGGACGGCGTACCCGTGGTGTTGCTGCCGGGCGCGGCCGGGAACTCACTGATGTGGTACCGATACGTCGCCGACCTCGGCCGCGACCACCAGGTGCTCGCGGTGGACCCGGTGGGCGAGCCGGGCGGATCGCGGCAGGACAAGCCGATCGACACCGCCGACGACCTCACCGAATGGCTTGGCGAAGTGTTCACCGGGCTGGGCGTCGCCCAGGCGCACCTGATCGGCTGCTCCTACGGCGGCTGGACCGCGATGCAGTACGCCCTGCGCCACCCCGACCGCGTCGCGACGATGACCCTGCTGGATCCGGCCGGCTTCGGTAAGGTCGGCGGGCGCTTCCTCGCCTGGGTCATCCTCGGTGGACTCGCGGGGCTGGCCCCTCGGGGCGTACGCCATCGGGCCGCTCGGTGGCTTCGCAACGCCACGCTGTTGGACGACGACCTCATGGGGATGGCTCGCGTCTCGATGAGCTTCCGGCGGCGGCTGCCCGTCCCGCCCTCGTCGACCGACGACGAGCTGCGTACTTCGTCGACGCCCGCGCTGGTGTTGTTGGGTGCGAACAGCCAGCTCTACGACGCTGCTTCCGTTGCTCAGCGATTGCGTACTGTCGGCTCCTTCCACGTTGACGTGGTGCCGGATGCGGGGCACGACCTGCCGGTCAGCTGCCCATCGCTGGTCGTCGAACGTTCGCTCGCTTTCCTGGCACGGACCTCGTCGCGCGCTGCTTGATCGGCTCGTGCTGCGATCGGCTCGTGCTGCGATCGGCTCGTGCTGCGATCGGCTCGTGCTGCGATCGGGGACGCAAGATTGTCGGCGGCCGTCGATCTTGGGTGTTTTAGCCCCATGAACGGCGGCAGCCGACGATCTTCGAGGAGCGGATCGCGATGAATGGCGGCAGCCGACGATCATCGCGGCCGTGTCCGGACTGGCCGGCATCAATCGGCGGGTCGAGGGCGCGGACTCCATGATCGACGGGGCGTCAGGCCTTCGGCGTGCTCGCGCGGGCGCGGCCGTAGTCGGCTAGGGCGTGGAAGGCGGCCTTGGGCTCCCATGGCATTCCTGGATAGACAGTTCCGGTACGCCCAGCCGGGAGGATCTTCACGATCCCGAAGCTGCCGAGGTCGAAGTCCTGCTCGGGATCATCGGATGTGGGCAGATGCCGGGACGCGAAGGTGTAGACGAACGCGGTGTCCACGCCACCGGCGTCGTAGAGGTCGAGCAGCTCACGCACGTACGCAGCCTGCTCAGGTTCGTTGCGCTCCACGACCTCGGTGAGCCGGACCGCCTGCGCGGTGTTCTCGTCGTAGCCGATGATCTCCCCACGGCTGCCCCGATCCGCCGCACCGGTGAAGGGCGCGCAGCCGAACTCGGTGACGGCGAACGGCTTGCCCTGCGCGGTCATTTTCGCGAGGTTCGCGGGCAGGTCTGCCGCGTTGCTCGCGTCGCGGTAGGCGGCGTCGGTGGCGATGAAGTCGAACGGCGTCCAGTCCACCCCCTCCATAGGGAGCGAGGCGTACCCTATGAGTCCGCCGAACCGCTCGCGGGCGCCGGCCGCGGCCTGGGCCAGCAGTGCGTTGACGTCTCGCTGCAGGCCGGGGAGGATCTCGCGGATCCGCGCGGGATCGGTGAGGGCGGCTGCCCGCTCCGTGAGGGTGTCGCCGGGCAGCAGCCCGATCGTCATGATGCTGATCTCCGAGCCGGTCAGGAACCGGATGTCCGCCCCTTCCCGCCGGATCTGCTCCGCACGCTCGGCCCCATCCAGGAGGAACTCCAGCAACTGGCTGGTAGTCAGGTCGTTGGTGAACGGGCAGTACCAGACCTCCAGCCCGACTGCGGCCGCGTGCCGGGCGGCGATCTCCAGACGGTCGGCGACTCCGCCGGTGATGCGTACGGCGTCGGCGTGCAACTCGTCGCGGATGATCCGCATGTCCTCGGCGACGATGCCGGGGTCGAAGGGTTCGTGCGTGGTGCTGCCGAGATTGGTGAAGCCGGTGTCGTAGGTGACGCCCCAGGCGCGCATGACTGCCTCCTTTAAGGTACTCGCAGTACCGTACACTAAATAGCGTACGATGCGTACCGTGGCGGAAGCGCGGCGGCGAGGCGCGGAACTGGAGCAGGCGATCCTGCGGGCAGCCGCAGCAGAACTCGAGACCTCCGGCTACGCCGGCATGACCATGGACAAGGTCGCCCAGCGCGCGGGCACCAACAAGAACGCGATCTACCGCCGTTGGCCACAGCGTGCCGCGCTGGGCATTGCCGCGTACAAGTTCCTGGCCAGTGCCCGCACGCCGGCGCCCGACACGGGCAGCCTTCGCGGTGACGCGCTCGAACTGCTGAGGCAGGCCAACGCGACCTGGTCGTCACCGCGCGGCGCGATCCTGCGCGACCTCCTGGCCGCAGCCGCCGACGAGCCCGCGCTACTTGACCTGCTCCGCGAGCAAGCCGGCGGTGGTGCGATGAACGCAGCCTGGTTCACCAGCCTGAGCCGCGCGGTGGCGCGCGGCGAAGCACCTCCCGAGGCGGTCCAGCCACGCGTGGCCGCGCTGCCGATGATGCTGCTCCGCGGCGAGTACGCGCTGCGAGGCGTCCCGTCGGTGTCGGACGAGACGCTGGTCGAGATCGTCGACGAGATCTTCCTGCCCCTGGTACGCGGCCGGGGCGTAGCCGCCTGATCTCTCCAGTCGCCACCCGATCGGCGACTGCCGGATCGACTGTCGGGCGATGCGATCTCCGGACGGCTACGCACGTTTCCGCGTCACCGAAAGGTGGCCCCTCCACCGGAGATCACCTGGTTCGTCAACGGCAAGGAAGTGACCGCGTGGCGGTACTCCACGACTTCCCGGTCGCCGCGAGGGGCTCCGGCAATCTTATCGACATCGCGTTGGTAAGATGCCGACATGATGTCGATAAGATTCACAGGGGGACGCTGATGTTCCTGGCACTTCGGGAACTGCGGTTCGCCCGGGTGAGGTTCGCCTTGGTAGGCGCGGTGGTCGCGCTGATCGCGGTGTTGATGGTGATGCTGTCCGGATTGTCGGTGGGGCTCGTCCGGGACGGTGTCTCCGGCCTGCAGAACCTGCCGGTGACGTCGTTCGCTTTCGCGCACGGCGTGCAACACGATTCGGCGTTCACTCGCAGCGTCGTCGATATGTCGGCGGTGGACACCTGGCGGGCGCAGCCGGGCGTCACCGACGCGGCCCCGTTTGGGAGCATGCTGGTCAACACCCGTACCGATCGCGGGACGGAGATCGATCTGGCGTTGTTCGGGGTGCAGCCGGACTCGTTCGTCGCACCGGCGGTCGGCGCCGGTGAACGGCTCGGCTCGGCGGACGGGATCGTCGTGAGCCCGACCGCGCTGGACGCGGGCCTGCGCCTCGGTGACGTCGTCACCGTGGCCCGGTTGGGCATCACCTTGCGGGTCGTGGGTGTCACCCGCCAGCAGGACACGTTCGGGCACGTGGACGTGGCGTACGTTCCGCTGTCGCTGTGGCAGGCGATCAAGTCCGACACCCCGCCGGGCACCGCGCTCCCGGCGCATGCCTCGCGGGAGATCACGGCGGTCGCGGTCCGCGCGGACTCCGGGGGGTCCGGGCACCTTGCCGCCGGTGACACGGCGGCGGGCACCGAGAGCCTCACCCGTTCCCAGTCGTACGCCGCCTCGCCCGGGTACACGGCCGAAACGACGACCCTCCAACTGATCCAAGGCTTCCTGTACGCGATCTCGGCGCTGGTCGCGGGTGCGTTCTTCGCGGTATGGGCGATTCAGCGCAAGCAGGAGGTGGCCGTCCTGCGCGCCATGGGCGCCTCGACCGGCTGGGTGTTGCGTGATGCGCTGACACAGGCGTTCATGTTGCTCACCGGTGCCGTCATCGTCGGGGTGGGCATCGGGCTGGCGCTCGGCGTCCCCGTCGCCGGCAGCGGCGTCCCGTTCGCGCTGAGTACGCCCAGCGTCGCGGCCGCGGCGATCGCCCTGATCGTGCTGGGCCTGATCGGTGCGGCAGCAGCTGTCATCCGCCTGACCTCCGTCGACCCCGCGACCGCTCTGGGAGGAAACCGATGAGCCGCAGCGTCGCCCCGTCCGCCACCTCCTCGGTCGGCGACCCCGCGTCGCCTGGATCCGGACTCGTGCTGCAGGCGGTGTATCTGCAGCACGGTGATGCCGCGGAGACCGTGCAAGCCCTCGACGACGTCCATCTCAGCGTCCAGCCGGGTGAGCTGGCCGCCGTCGTCGGGCCGTCCGGCGCCGGCAAATCCAGCCTGCTGGCCGTCGCGGGTGGCTTGGCCCGCCCCGACCGCGGGATCGTCACCGTGGCCGGACACGACATGACCGTCGCGAGTCGGCGTCTCCGCACCAGCCTGCGGCAACGCCACGTCGGTTTCGTGTTCCAATCGGGCAACCTGCTGCCCGCGTTGACCGCCGTCGACCAGCTGCGGCTGGCGCAGCGCATCGCACCACGCGCTGAGCGCGCCGTTCGTGACCCGTACGAGCTGCTGACGGAGGTCGGCATGGCCGACAAGGCCAACCGGCGGCCCGACCAGCTGTCCGGCGGCGAGCGCCAGCGCGTCGGAATCGCCCGCGCGCTCGTGACCGAACCCAGCGTGCTGTTGGTCGACGAGCCCACCGCGGCGCTGGACCGGGCCCGCAGCCACGACATCGTGCAGCTGCTGGCCCGTGAGGCCGCCCGGCGATCGGTCGCGGTGGTCATGGTCACTCATGACCACGACGTGCTGCAATACTGTGACACGGTCTACGAGATGATCGACGGCAAGCTCAGGGCCGACAAATAGCGGCGACAGCGGGCGCGGGCGCAGACCGGCGGACCACGCGCTGCCGGGACGACAGGGGGACGGCAGTGCCGAAGATCCAAGCCTCGACCGTCGCCGAACACCGGGCCACCCAGCGCGCAGCGCTGCTGGAGGCGGCCCGCGCCCTGCTGTCGCAACACCCCGACCAGATCCCCAGCCTCGCGGACGTCGCCGAGCATGCCGGCCTCGCCCGCTCCAGCGTCTACTCCTACTTCAAGTCCCGCGCCGACATGTTCGACGCCCTCGTGACCGACACCTTTCCCCGCTGGTCGGCCTACGTCGACAAGCAGATGGACTCCGCCACCACATCAGGGCAGAAGATCCTGACCTACGTGGAGGCCAACCTGCAACTGGTCGCCCGGGGCGACCACGCGCTCGCGCGGGCGTTGGCCGCGATCGGGGGCAGCGAGACCCTCGCAAGCTCCAGCCGGCTGCTGCACGACAGTCTCGAAGTGCCGTTGCGCACCGCACTGGCCGAGCACGGAGCTGCCCAGCCCGAATACATGGCTGAGCTGATCCAGTCGATCGTCTACACCTTGAGCCGGATGATCGAGAACGGGCTGTCCCTCCGCGCGGCCACGGGCCTGGCCCGGGAGCTGCTTGCCCCGTACGTGGCGCAGAAGGCCGGCTGACCTCAACGGGTGTCGGTGGCCCAGCCCGGCGGGCGCATAACGACTGCACATTTCGCGTACATCGATGCGTTGGGCCCATCCTGCCGTTCCCGAGAAGGAACCGAGGTCAGAAGGCTTGCGTGCGGCGCTCGGGGTGAAGAAGGCAACCAGCGTCGAGGCAGTTAATCGCACACCGGGCACATCTCGTTGATCGTTACATCTTTACGTATACGAAGATCGAATTTACGGTGAGGGGCATTCCCTCGAGCGGCCATCGACACGTTCCACAGGCTGCTGGTCCCGCACCGGAGGTTCGAGACATGCGCGTCGCCCGAAGCTGGTTCACCAGAGCGGTGCTGCCGCTGCTCGCCATCACCCTGGTCGGCGCGCCGGCACCGATCGCCGCCGTGGCGGCACCATCCGCGCAGTCGGCGGCATCGGCGGCGGGGACCTCGCCCCAGCCCGGGGTTCTCGACCTGCTGAGCGGGCTCCCGGTCGAGGCGACAGACTTCGGCGCCGAGCCGGTAACCAAGGGCACCCAGCCGCCGAGCGGCGTGGCCGCAGAGGTACGCGCGGCACTGGCCGACGGCGGCACCGCCAACGTCATCATCCGGCTGCGAGCGCAGCCAGACCTGACCGCGATCACGCGGCGGGCGGCCGACGAGGGCCGGACGGCGGCCGAGACCACGCGCCGACAGCTCACCGTGGCCAGCACCTACATTGGACGGCAGGCCGTGGAGCGGCAGGTCGCCGATGCCGCTCAAAGCGCACGAGCGCGTACCGTGCGCGACGGCATGCGGCAAACCGCCGACGCCTCCCAGCCGGCCGTACGCGGGCTGCTCGCCAGCCAAGAGAAGGCGGGCCATGCTCGCGCCGTCAAGCCGTACTGGATCTTCAACGGCTTCGCCGCCACCGTCGACAAGCAGGCGCTCGACGCGCTCGCCAGCCATCCCGACGTCGCGAGCATCACGCCCGACGTCGAGATCCGGCAGGAGGAGCCCATCGCACCGGCGTCAGGTGAACCGCTGCTGCCGACCTGGAGCCTCGAGTCGATCAACGCACCGGAAACCTGGGGCGAGTACGGCGTACGCGGCAACGGTGTCGTCGTGGGCATCATGGACGGTGGCGCGGACGGCGGCCACCCGGCGCTGCATGACTCGTGGCGCGGTGTCACCGGCGACCCGGCGGCGAGCTGGTACGTGCCGACGGGGGAGAACTACCCGACGCCCGGCGACGGCGGCGGCCACGGCACCCACGTCACCGGCAGCATCGTCGGCTCCGCGCCGGGCGAGCTGACGGGCGTGGCGCCGGGCGCGCAGTGGATCGCCGCGAAGATCTTCCGAGACTCCGGCAGCACGACCGAGTCGATCATCCACGACGCGTTCCAGTGGATGATGGCGCCCGGCGGCGACCCGTCCGCAGCGCCCGACGTCGTCAACAACTCTTGGGGCGCCGACGCGCCGAACGCCACGACGTTCTGGAACGACCTGCTCGCCTGGGAGGCCGCGGGAATCGTCGCGGTGTTCGCCAACGGCAACAACGGACCCGGGCCGGGCACCGTCGGTTCGCCCGGCAGCTATCCGCACGTCATCGGCATCGGCGCGACCGACCAGCAGGACCGCATCGCCGGCTTCTCCAGCCGCGGGCCGGTCACCTGGGACGGCGTCACCCACATCAAGCCCGACGTCAGCGCACCCGGCCACCTGATCCGCTCGACCTGGCCACGGCAGTTGAGCGCGTCCGGATACAACACGATCTCGGGCACCTCGATGGCCACGCCACACGCCACCGGCGTCGTCGCCCTCATGCTCTCGGCCAATCCGGAGCTGACCGTCGCCGAGGTACGCCAGATACTCACGGGCACGGCGAGAGTCGAGTCGCACATGGGCGCGGTGCCCAACAACGCCTACGGCACGGGGATCATCGACGCGTACGCCGCCGTCACCCGGGCCGCATACTCGGGCACCGTCACCGGCCGGGTGACCGGGCCGGACGGCAAACCGCGGGCGGCCACGGTCACCATCGCGGGAGCGTTGACGACCGCCGACCCGCAGACCGGTGCGTACTCGCTGGTGGCACCGGCCGGCGCGCAGGACGTCACCGTCAGCGCGTACGGGTTCGTCACCCACCGTGGCAAGGTCGCCGTCACCATCGGTCAGTCGCTGACGCACGACGTGTCCCTCGTCGCCGCGCCCGACCGGCGGGTCGTCGGCACGGTCACCGGCCCGTCCGGTGCGGTCCGGGGCGCCCGGATCACCGTCAGCGGCACCCCGCTCGACGTCGCGACGACGGACGCCGATGGACGGTTCGAGCTGAGGATCGCCGAGGGCGTCTACCAGCTGCGTGTCGCCGCGGCCGGGTTCAAACCCGCCACCGTCGAGACCACTGTAGACGGTGACGAGAGCCTCCGATTCACCCTGGAGGCATTGAACCAGCCGACCGCAGCGGGCTGGGCGCAGTACCAGAACAACCCGAGCCGGGCCGGCCTGTCCGGTGATCGGATCGCGGGCCGCACTCTGCAGCCGGCCTGGAACGCGGCCACGGGCAGCTCGGTGGTCTTCGCCAGTCCGGTCATCGCCGACGGCCGGGTGTTCCTCGGCTCCGACGCCGGGCGGCTGACCGCGCGCGACGTCGCAACCGGGCGACAGCTGTGGGCCTTCCAGACCGGTCAGGCATTGCGGGGCAGCCCGGCCGTCGCGGACGGACTGGTGTTCACCGGTGGCGGGCTGAGCGGCGGCATCTACGCCCTCGACATCGCCACCGGCAAGGTGCGCTGGCAGGTGCCCACCCCGGATCGCTTGACCGTTTACACGGCGCCTTCGGTCGTGAACGGCGTCCTGTACGCCGCGACCGGGCCGACGCAAGGACGCGCGGACACGGTGTTCGCGCTCGACGCCGCCACCGGCCGGCAGCTCTGGGCCACCGACGTCGGCACGTCGGTCTTCGCCGGCCCAGCCGTCGGCAACGGCCTGGTCATCGTCGGCAACGCCGACGACGGGCAACTCATCGCGCTCGACGCGGCCACCGGAACCCGGAAGTGGACCTACACCCGCACCGGTGACTACTTCATCGGCGGAGCGAGCATCGTCGGCGGCACCGTCTACGTCACGACGACCGACGGCAACAGCGGCGGCAGCATGCTCGCCCTCGACGCCGCCAGCGGCGCGCTGCGCTGGGAGAACAACACCCACGGCGACGGCCAGGGCAGCACCCCGGCGGTCTACGGCGACCTCGTCATCGCCGGGTCGCACGGGCTCGGCTTCGTCGCCGCCTACGACGCGGCGACCGGCAAAGCGGTCTGGCACTACGGGCTCAACGGTGCGGTCAGCGCGTCCGTGCTCGTCAGCGACGACGGCTACGTGATCGGCGGCGCCCAGCTCGACCGGCGGATCTGGGCGCTCGACGCGGCCACCGGCGACCTGGTCTGGCAGGCCACCACCGGCGCGAACGTGACCGCCTCCCCGGCGTACGCCCAAGGACTGCTGGTCACCGCGGACGTCGACGGGAAGGTCTACGCGTACCACCCGACCGGCAAGATCACCGGCACCGTCACCGGGCCGTCCGGCCCGATCGCCGCCACGGTACGCGTACAGGAGACCGGTGCGCAGGTCGCCACCGATCCGGCCACCGGCCGGTTCGAGCTGACCCATCAGCCCGGGCGTGTCACGGTCGTCGTCACCGCGTACGGACTGGCCGGTCAGACCCGCGAGATCGACGTGGTCGCGGGCGAGACCAGCACGCTGGACGCCGCTCTCGTCTCCGTCGGCACCGGCGCGATCCGCGGTGTGGTGCGCGACGAGGCCGGGGCGCCCCTGCCGGGTGCCACCGTCACCCTGGAGTCCACCCCGGTCGGTCCGGCGACCAGCGGCACTGCGGGCGAGTTCACGTTCGCGGACGTCGCAGCCGGCACATATCGCGTCACGATCGCGCTCACGGGCTACGCGCCGCAGACGCGGTCCGTGACCGTCGTGGCCGGGCAGACCGTGGCGGTCGACACCACCCTGAAGCGGTATGACCTGGCGGTCGTCGGCGACTACGAGGGACGCATCGCCGCCGAACTCACCTCGCTCGGGTACTCCGTCCAACCCGCGACCTACGCCGAGGTGACTGCCCGGCCAGGTGATTTCCGCGCGGTCGTGGCCAACGGCACCAGTGGCAGCGATCCCGGACCGGACGCGTTCCGGGCCTTCCTCACCGCGACGGACGCGGCGGGCACCAGCGTGGTCTTCCTCGACCAGTGGTCGCTGGGCTACGGAGCGATCAACCAGCTGAGCAAGCACACTGGCGATCCGCAGGCCCTGCCGGGAGACCTGAACACCTCCGGACGCATCTCCGTCGTCGCCACGACCGCGCACCCGCTGACCGCGGGCCTCACTCCCGGCGCGCGCACCGAGATCCTCGCGCCGCGCGGCGCGTGGTCGGCCTTCACCGGCTACTCCGGCACCACGGTCGCCACCCTGAACACCGACGAATCCGGTGACGTCGGCAGCGCCATCGCCTTCGACCCGCGCGGCACCGAAAGCACCCACGTGCTGCTCGGATCGCTGGCCGCCGCGGCCTCGTGGGGGGTCCCGGCCGACGACTGGCTGCCTGCCGCGCGCACCATCCTCAAGAATGCCATCGGGTACGCCATCGACGCGCGTTACGGCGCTGTCGAGGGCACGGTCACCGATCCGTCGGGTACGCCACTGGCGGGAGTGACGGTGGCGGTGCCCGCGACGGGTGAGCGGACCACGACGGCCGCCGACGGCACCTATCGGCTGCTCGTCACCCCCGGCACGCCGACGCTGCGGTTCACCCGGGTCGGCAGCGCACCGTTCGAGCAGACGATCACGGTGACGGCGGGCGACTTGATCACCGTCAACCCCACCCTGGCGGTCTCCGGCGCCGGCGGCGTACGCGGCGTCGTCACCAGCGGACGCGACGGCTCACCGGTGAACGGCGCATCCATCGTGGTCGAGGGCACCGATCTCGCCGCGACCACAGCCGCCGACGGTGCATACGCCGTCGACCTGCCGGCCGGTACGTACCAGATCCGGACGAGCGCTGCCGGTCATCTGAGCACGACGGCCACGGTCGAGGTCCGGGCCGGCGCCGAAACGGTGTCGAATGTAGAGCTGGCTGCGGCGCCCCGGGTCGCGGTGCTGGGCGACTACTCCGGCGACAGCGTCGTCGCCCTGATGCGGGCCAACGAGATCGCCGCGGAGCCGATCGACTGGACCGATGTCGGGCGGCTGCCGCAGTTGGACGTCGTCGTCTTCAACGACCCGACCGACCCGGGCGCGGCCGTATTCGCCGGCTTCCTCACGGCCATGGACGCCGCTTCGGTGAGCGGGGTCTTCCCCGACGATCGCTACTCCACTGACGGCGGTGCGCGCCTGCTGCGCAAGTACCTGGCCGATCCGAGCGGGACGCTGCCCGTCAGCGGCGAAGGCATCATCTCGTACGCGCCGACCGTCGCCGGGCATCCGCTGTTCGCCGGTCTGCCCGAGCGGCCGGAGATCTTCCGCGCCGGTCGGACCGCCGCGGCGATCGTGGGTTACTCCGGTACGCCGCTGGCCGACGTGCACTCCGAGACGGGCGGCCGGCGTGGGGTCGCCGCCGCGTACACGGTGCGTACCACCGGCAGCGTGCACCTGGTGCTCGGCGGCTTCGCCGGCACGACGCTGCAGGGGCCGAAGGACGACTGGACGCCCGACGGTGTCAAGCTCTACCTCAACGCGATCCGGTGGACCGCCGCACCGGGGCTGGCGGGCGCGACCGGCCGGGTCGTCGGCGTCGACGCCACGGCGCTGCCGGCGACCGTCGAACTTGTCGGCGGCACGCGCCGGGTGACGACCGACGCCGCCGGTGAATACACGTTCCCGCTGGAACCCGGCACACACAGACTGCGGTTCAGCTCCTTCGGCTACACCCCGGTCGAGCGTGAGGTGACCGTCGAGCGCAACGGAACGGCCAGGCTGGATGTCGAGATGCAGCCGGGGACCGTCGGCGGTATCGCCGGGACGATCACCGCGCTGACCGACATCGAAGCCAGCGGCCGGCAGGCGAGCACCGCCGGGCCGGTCGACGGTGCGACGATCACCCTGCTGGGCACCACCGCGCACACCGTCACCGACAGCACCGGGCACTACCGGCTGCCGCTGGTCGAACCCGGGTCATACGAGCTGGAGGTGGCCTCCGACGGCTACGTCCGCACCCGGATACCGGTGACCGTGATCGGCGGCGGCGAGACCGGCGCCGACGCCGCACTGCGCCCGTCGCCGGTGGTCGGCGTCCTCGACGACTTCGAGGGCCGGCTGGCCGCATACCTCTCGTACTGGGGCTACGAGCCGCGTCCCGTCGGGTGGACCGACACGGCGGCACTCGGCGACCTCGACCTGCTCATCGGCAACATGGCGACCTACACCGGGACCGACCCGGGCGCAGCGGGCTGGGCCGCCTTCGACGACGCGCTCAACCGCTCCGGCGTACCGGCCTTGTGGCTGGACCAACTGGGGCGCGGATCGTTCCGCTACCTGAAGGCGTACGAGCAAGATCCTGGTGTGGAAGGTGAGGGACGTAACGACGGCACCGTGACCGCGCACGCGACCGTGACCGGCCACCCGCTGCTCGCGGGGCTGCCGGCGTCGTTCGAGCTGGTGCCGCCGAACAAGGAGTACTCGTGGTTCGGTGAGTTCAGCGGGACCACGATCGCGACCGTGACCTCAGACGACCCGGCGGCGGGCGGCGGCCTCGTGGGCGTGCGGCACCGCGGGGCGCGGGCCGTCGACGTGCTGCTCGGCACGTTGTCGGTGAGCACCTACGGATACCCGGGCTACGGCGACCATCCCGGGCTCACCTGGACCGGCGGCGCGGAGCGGCTGCTGCGCAACGCGCTGTCCTACGCGCTGGACACCGACGGGCGCGGCGGCGAGGTGCGCGGCACCCTGCGTACCGCGGCCCAGGCACCGCTCGCGGGCACGGTCAAGGTCGTCGAGACCGGCGACACGGTGCCCGCGCGGTCCGGTGACGGCACCTTCGTCGTGCCGCTGCCCGCCGGCCGGTGGACCCTTCAAGCGTCGAGCTTCGGGTACGCCGACGCCACGACCGTCGTCGACATCACCGCGGGCGGCGTGGTGACACTGCCGTTGACACTCACCAGCGACCCGGCCGGGACGATCAGTGGGATCGTCACGGGACCGGCGGGCCCCATCGTGGGGGCGGCCGTCGCCGTCGCCGGTACGCCGCTGAGCGCGACCACTGGCTCCGACGGCTCGTACACGATCATCGGTGTGCCGGCGGCCACCTGGACGCTGCGGGTGACCGCTGCGGGCCACCAAGTCGCCACGCGTACCGTCACGGTGCCCGCCGACGGGACCTTGCCGGTGAACGTCACACTGGTGGCCTCGCATCGGGTCGCCGTCATCGCCGACTCGTCCAACGCGATCACCGGACTGCTGCAGCGCGAGGGCTATGCCGTCGAGCAGTTCACAGCGGCCCAGATCAGCACGCTGGTCCCCCGAGTGAGCGAGTTCGATCTGATCATCGTCAACGGATCGGTGAGCACCTCGTACCGTCCGGCGCTGCTCCAGATGATCAACGAAGCGGCCGCCCGGGGCGTATCGACGCTCTATGGTGGACAGTGGGGCGGCGCTGCCGTCGGTGCGCTCTCCGACGTGCGCCACGATCCCACCGCCGTCGCCTACGACTTCGAGCCCACCGACATCGCGTACGTCGTCGGCAAGCCGCACCCGATCTTCGCCGGGTTCCCGGCCGGCGAGCCGGTCGTCGTGCTCACCAACCCCGGCGACAACCAGCAATGGATGACGTACTCGGGATACAGCGGCACCACCGTCGCCGACGCGCGATCGGCGACGACCGACCTCGGCAACGCGGTCGGTTACCGGTTCACCTCGGGGTCCAGCGTCGAGGTGCTGCTCGGCGGCTTGTCGGCCGGCTCCTACGGCCGGCCCGGCACACGGTGGACACCGGCGGCCGAGCAGATCTACCGCAACGCGGTCGCGTGGGCGGTCGACGCGCGACAAGCCGCCGTAGCCGGCGTGGTGACCGGCGCCGAGGGCACTCCCATCGGCGGGGTGCGGGTCACCGCCGTCGAGGCCGGCGCCAGCACGGTGACCGCGGCGAACGGCGCCTACACCCTGGGCCTGGCCGCCGGCACACACACGATCCGGATCGAGGCATTCGGCTACGAGACGACCGAGCGTTCGGTGACCATGCCGGAGAGCGGGACACTGACGCTCGACATCGCCCTGGTGCCGCTGCCCCGAGGCGTCGTCACCGGCACCGTCCGCTCGACGGACGGCACGGTCATACCGGCCGCCACCCTGACGGCCCACGGCGTACAACCCTGGTCGGCGACCACCGGCGAGGCAGGAACGTTCACCGCGGACCAGTTGCTCGAGGGCGACTACACCGTCGACGTGACAGCGCCGGGACACCTGCCAGCGACGGCGTCGGTGACGGTCACCGCCGGCGCGGTCGCCCGGCTCGACGTGACGCTGCGGCCCTACGACGTCGGCGTGCTCGGCGACGCCGACGGAACACTGGTGGCGTTCCTGCGGGCGAACGGCCTGGCGGCCACGGAACTGCCCTGGTCGCGCAGCCTCGATCTCGACGGCTACGACACCGTGGTGGTCAACGGCGGAACGCCGGACAAGGCGACCTACGACGCCGTGGTGGCCGCCGCGGACGCAGCCCGGACCAGCCTCGTCTACACCGGCACCTGGGGCGCGGACCGAGGCGGCCTGCGGCTGCTCGAACGTCACACCGGCAGGATTTCCGTCACCGGGCAGGGCTACGGCGAAGGCGCCGTGACGCTGGCCGGCTTCGACCGCGGGCACCCGCTGTTCGCCGGGCTCGCCGATCCGGCCGAGCTGATCGTCGCGGGCGGCTACTACAGCATCGCGGGCGGCTACGCCGGGAAGCCACTGGCCGAGCTGTCAGTCCGCCGCCCGGACGGGTCGGTGGTACGCGGCCTGGGCGTCGGCTTCGACTGGCGAACGACCGGCAGCGTCGAGGTCGTGCTGTCCGCCAGCGCCGTGACCGAAGCGGTCGGCCCTGACCTGGGCTGGACCGAAGCGGGCCGCCGTCTGCTGCTGAACGCGGTCTCCTGGACGCGCACCGTCTCCATGCCACGCCCGGCACCTCCGGTCGTGAGCGCACCGGCGGTGACCCTCGACGACTCGATCACGGTGTCAGGCACTGCGGACTGGCCGTCGACCGTGCACCTGCGCATCGGCACGAGAGACGTGGCCACCACCTTGACCGCGCAGGACGGCACGTGGACGGCCAAGGTGCCGCTGTCGCTGGGCCGCAACGTGCTGACCGCGACGGCGACGAACGCGGCCGGTACGTCCGCCGCAACCACGCCCGTCGTCATCCAGCGCTGGCATCCCGACTGGACACTGCCCGGCAGTGGCCGATCGCGCCCAGTCCAGCTCCGGCTCGACGGCATCACACCCGGCGGAGCGCCGGCCGACAACGCGATCCTCGTGGTACGCAATGCCCTCGGCGTGGAAACGGCGCGCCTGCCGCTGAAATGGACGACGGACCAGTTCTACCTGGTCGTGCTGAAGAACCTGCCGACCGGCACGTATTCGCTCAGCGCGGAGCTGACCGTCGGCGGCACCACCGTCGTCGCCGACGGCCCGGAGGTGGTGATGGGCTGACCCGGCGAAGCGGGCGGTCGGGTCGCACCGTGAACGCGACCCGACCCGCTCCCGCCGGTTCGGTGATCGTGGGCTTAGCATCCGCGATCATCAACGGATCATGAGGTGCCGTAGACCTCGACGTGCATCGCTGGCCCGTGCCCGAACGGAAAAGCTATTGTTCGCCGATGCCGACCACCGCACAGCCTGACCCCGACGACGAGGGCCTCAGCCTGTCGCAGCGGTGGGCCGCCGAGCGCGTATCCGGTCGAGAGACGTTGCTGCTCGGCGCGATGGCGGTGGTGGCCTGGCCGTTCATCATGATCGGCAAAGCCTTGTACGCGTTGCGCTGGATCGTCCTGGGCCCGTGGGAGCTGATCCAGATCCTTCGCTATCTGCGCCGCAGCCGCGACGAATAGCTTGCGCCCGCGTAACTCCGGCTGCTGCCGACCGTGTTTTGGTTGCTCTACCTGGTGGGTTGGCTGAGCTGGGGATGGGCTACCTTGGGGGCCACGAGCGGACTGCCGAGGCGGCCGCACGTTCTACTGCCGGCCCCGGAAGGTTGCTTCGATGACTTCGTACACCGTGACGATCGCGCCGGACGATCCGGGTCTGCCCACGACGACCATCCGCCTGGACGTCAGCGGCGCTGCGGCGTCGATCCGTGAACTGCGGCTGGTTCCTGGCGCGGCCGGTGGCCTCAAGCCCGGTGAGTTGCCGGTGCTCGACCTGAACCAACTGGTCGCAGCGGTGGTGGCCTCGGTTGCCCCCACGGCCACTTCCGAAGGCGGCACCGGTGCGCGGCGTACGCGGACGAGCCGAGCCAAAGCGAGCGACGCGGCAGATGAACCCGTTGCCCGGCCGACCGAGGTAGGTGCCCCGGCGGCTGCCCGGCGGAAGAAGCCGGCTCGGAAGTCGCCAGCTGCGACGGCACAACCGGCGGCGGCTCCATCCGTGCCGTCGGCACAGTCCGCGCAGTCCGCGCCGGCCGCGCCGGCCAGCAAGGCCGCCGTCGTCAAGGTGACGACGGCAAAGCCGTCTGCCCGGAAGCCGGCGGCCCGGAAGGCGCCAGCCGCAGAGGCTACGACCGCAAAGGCATCCGCCGCGAAGGCATCAGCCGCGACGGCGCCAGCCGCGAAGGCGCCAGCCGCGAAGGCACCGGCCGCGAAGCCGGCCGCAGCACCGAAACCAGGCGGCCGGACGTACCGCCGGATGCCGGAGGACTTCAACGAGGTGCTCCGGCAGGCGGGGGAGAACGCGAGCATCATCGCCGACCACTACGCCGTCCCACGGCACACCGCGTACGGGTGGATCCGTAACGCGCGTGCGAAGGAAGCCGCTACGGCCTGAATAGTCGGCAGGACGTTGCCGGACGCGAGGCGGCTACAGCGTCATCATGTAGCCGAACGCGCAGACGACGGCAGCGAGCCCGGCTATGGCGAACGCGAGCAATGGAGCCCCGACGCTGGTGATCCGGCGAATCATCAGGACCGCGCCGAGCAGCGTCATCTCGGATGAGGCCGCCCGGCCGGAGCCTCCCCGGTCCGGTTCGCGACTCACCTGGAAGGCGTGACCGGGGATCGCATGCCGAGCCATTGTTCGGCATCCCAGGCCGCGAACCGTTCTACCTCAACGAATCCCAGCTTCTGCGCCAGGCGCATCGATGCGACGTTGGCGCTCTGCGTGGTGAGCACCACCGGCTCGCCGGGAAGGGCGCCCGCGAGCCAGTCGAGTGCCGCCGTGCAAGCCTCTGCGGCGTACCCGAAGCCCCATGCGTGGGGCAGGAACAGGTAGCCGAGATCGGCTTTCCCTGCGGCAGCCGGGCTGCGGTGCCCAGTTGCTCGCCTGAGCAGGATCTGGCCGATCATCGCCCCGTCGAGGTCGACGACGAAGTTCCCGGGCCATCGCCTGGGCACCTCGGGCATCGCACGCTCGAGTTCCGCACGCGGCTGGGGGCCACCGACGTACATGTTGACTTCTGCCGAGGCGTACAAGTCGATGAACGCCGCACGGTCCCGCGCCTCGGGCTCGCGGAGCACGAGCCGCGCGGTCCTGATCGGCTCAGGCGGCCACGCGACGTTTGCCAGATCGTCCATCCGCGCAGACTAACCCGATGTCGGTGGTCGTCCGGAATCAGCCATGCTGCGACAGCGACGGGCTACCCGTCCACCTGCTGGGTGAGGAACTCCCGCTCCGCCTCATTGGTCGTCAGAGCCAACGCCTGCGTGTACGCCTCGCGGGCCTCGGCGTCACGGCCCAGCTGCCGCAACAGATCAGCCCGAACCGCAGGCAGATACTGATACCCCGGAAGGTCCAGCTGCGAGATCTCGGCGAGCGCAACCTCCGGCCCGGCCACCATCGCCAGCGGCACCGCCCGGTTCAACGCGACGACCGGCGACGGCCAGATCTTCAACAGCGTGTCGTAGAGCTGCACGATCTGTGCGAAGTCCGTCTCCGCGTACGACGGCGCTTCGGCGTACAAGGAGGCGATCGCGGCTTGCAGCGCGTAACGCCCGATCCGGCCGTCGCGCAGCCCGGCCACGATCAGGTCGTGCGCCTCGGCCATCGCCGCGCGATCCCACAGTGCGCGATCTTGATCCGGCAGGCGCACCAGCCGGCCCGCCGCGTCCACGCGCGTCGCCCGGCGCGCGTCGGTGACCAGCAGCAACGCGAGCAGGCCGGCGGCCTCTGGCTCGTCGGGCATCAGTTCGCGCAGCATCCGCGCCAGGTGCAGCGCGCGGTCCACCAGGTCCGCGCGCACGAGGTCCGCGCCGGACGGCGCGGTGTGGCCTGCGGTGAACAGCAGGTGGACGACCGCGAGCACGCCCCGCAGGCGGTCGGGCAATTCAGCACCATGTGGTACGCGGAAAGGAATGCGAGCGCCCGAGACCTTCTTCTTCGCTCGCGTGATCCGGGCCGCCATCGTCGGTTCCGTGACGAGGAAAGCGCGCGCCACATCTGGTGTGGGAATGCCGCATACCAGCCGCAACGTCAGAGCCACCTGAGCCTCTTGCGCGAGTGCCGGGTGGCAGCAGGTGAAGATGAGCCGCAGTCGCTCGTCGGGGATCTCGTCGTCGTGATCTTCGGCCGGCGGGTGATCCATCACCGTGTCCTCAACGGTCGCCTCGGGCTCCAACAGCAGCGGAAGTTTCGACCGTAGTGTGCGTTCGCGCCGGATCGCGTCCATCGCCCGGCGGCGGGCGGTCGTCGTCAGCCACGCCAGCGGTTGGTCCGGGACGCCGTCACGCGCCCAGCTCTGCAATGCCGCGGCGTACGCCTCTTGCACGCATTCTTCGGCCAGGTCAAGGTCGTTGGTCACCCGCATCGTCGCGGCGAGCACGAGTGCCCAGCCGCGACGATGCGCTTCGGCGACCGCCTCTTCGATCATCCGCGCTGAATGGGCCCGCCACCGGCGACCGGGCGTACCTCGACGCCGCCGCCCATCTGGCAGACCGGGTTGAGCTTCGCGATCGCCAGCGCCGCGTCGAGGTCGGGCGCCTCGAGGATGTAGAACCCGGCGACGATCTCCTTCGCCTCGATGAACGGGCCGTCAGTGATCGCGTCGCCACGCACAGTCGTGGCCAGGTCCCTCGGCGTGAGCGCGTACGCGGCCAGCAGAGCACCTGAGCGCTCCAGCTCCTCGGCGTGCCGGTCGTGCGGTGCGGTGTCCTGCGGGGTCGCGTCCGGTCCGTGTGCGGCGTCGCCGGCGTAGATCAGCACTGCGTACTGGGCCATGATTCGCTGCCTTCCTGGTCGAACATCGTCGGTACGCCTACATGTCGAACGGGCTCCGCGAAATCGACAACCGGTCCGGCAGATTCTTCTCGAGAGTTTTCTCGAGATTCTGAGTCAACTCCCGCACCGTACCCGTCGTCCCTGCTCAGGGCGGAAGTGGTTGCGGCTCAGCTTCCGTATTTTCCGCTGGGTCGTTGATGAGCGCCGGGGACCTCATTGTCGTCCTGGTCGGAGACCGTCGCGAAGAAGGAGGTCACCCAGATCGTGATGCAGTTGGGTTCGTGGACGGTCCCGAAGGGATGGCCGTCCCAGTGGCCGTACGACGTGACGATGACGGACTCGCCGGGCTGGAGCCAGTAGTCCTGCCCGAAGGGTTCGAGCCACAGTTCGAGCAGTTCGCTGCCGTCGTTCTTCACGAGCATCGGCACGGGGTTGCCGAGCGCCTGGATCGCCTCGAAGCTGAAGTCTCCCGCCAGCAGCATGTTTTTGATCAACGGCGCGGTGACCTTCGCCGCCCAGGTCTGGCCCGGCTCGTCTGCTGATCCGTGCTCCGTCATGGTGAGAGCCTGCCATGAGTGCAGGCGCCCGAGTGCGTGACCGCGTCGGTGCGGGGTGAACGCCCCGCACCGACGCCGCCCTGCTCAGGTGGTCGGTGGGACGAACCGCACGGTGATGCCCGGGCGGGCGTACGCGCCGTTGAAGTCGTTCACGTATTGCAGGAAGCGCGAACCAGTGGCGTCTTCGATCCCGACGTTGGCGGGATAGGTCGCGACGGTCTGATACCCGGTCGCCACCTGCCCGTTCTCGTAGAGGGTGACGGAGAACGTGTTGCGTTGGCTCGTCCACTTGTCCTGCACGTTGCGCCACTCGATGATCAGCCGCCGGTTCGTCCCGGACCCGGCCACCGAGGTGCGTACGCTCGCCGACCCGTCGACCACGAAGTCACCCCACAGCGCGTAGACCGCCGCGTTGGGCGTACCGGTGCTCGGCAGCCACGACATGACCGGCGCCGGGACGGCGTCGGTGAAGCTGACGAACCCGTTCGTCGAGACGTACACGCTGCTGTACTGCGTACCGTAGAAGCTGAACGTGAAGGGAAGCGGCACCGTCGCGACCGAGTCGTCGCCGGTGAGCGCGAGCACGGTCTCGCCGGTCTCCCAGACGGATGCCTCGGTGCGGCACGTGTAGCCGTAGCCGTCGGCGTAGCGGGTCATGGTCGTGTCGATGACCTGATCCGCGGTGATGACCACGTCGGTGGTGCGGGAGCGCAGGCAGCCGTCGCCGTAGGCGGCGAGCAGCAGGGTGTGCGTGCCGTCGCCGACTCCGTCGAGCCGGTAGGAGCCGTCGGCGGCGGTCGTGGTCTCGACGGTCAGCCCGTTGGCCCTGATCTTGGTGTTGACCCCGGCCAGCGGTACGCCGGTGGCGTCCGTGATTCGGCCGGTGATCGTGTTCACCGGCAGGGCGAGATCGGCGATAACGGTGGTTCCGACGCCGGGCACTGTGACTGTCCGGCTGGTCGTCGAGGTGCCCTTGACGACCTCGACCGTGTAGTCCCCGGGTTGCAGCGGCAGGACGTAGTGGCCGGTCGCGTCGGCGTGGACCTCTTTCACCTTGCTGCCGTTGCGGAGCCCGCGCACGATCGCGTCGGCGACCGCGGTGCCGTCGTCAGCGTCGGTGACGGCGCCTTGGACCTGGCCGGGTGGCGTGAACCGCACGGCGAGCCCGTCGCGGATCGGATAGAACGTGTCGTCGTAGCGGTAGCCGACCGTCCCGGTCGCGTTCTCGATGCCCAGACGCGCCCGGTAACTGCCCAGCGAGTCGCGTACGCGTATCTCGACGGTGCCGTCCTCGCCGAGCACGATCTCCATCGACACCCGGTCGAGGGTGAATTCGACGAGCGCGTTGCGCCACTCGACGACGAATCGACGGTTGGGCGCCTGGCCGGTGACGGCGGTGCGGACGCTGCCCGCGCCGTCGATCATGAGGTCCTGCCAGAGGGCGTAGATCGCGGCGTTGGGCGTACCCGGTGTGGGGAAGCTGTCGCTGATCTCGCCGACGTCGTTGCCGGTGAAGCTCAGGAACCCGTTGGTCGACACGTACGCCGACGTGTACGCCGTTCCGTACAGCCGGAACGGGAACGGCAGGGTCACGCCGGTGGTGGCTTCGTCGGCGGTCAGCGGCAGCACCCCGGTCGCGTCGACGTACGCCGCGTTCACCGGCCGGCACTGGTAGCCGAAGTCGTCGTACCGGGTGGTCACGGCGAAGTCGGCGGACTCGTCCCCGTCGACGGTCATCGTCGAGGCGCTGCCGAACACGCACGGGCTGCCGACCGAGACGTTGTACGAGCCGAGCGGCACGTTCGTCATCCGGTACGCGCCGGTGTCGTCGGTGGTCGCCGTGAACTCGGCCAGCCCGGTGAACAACCGCACCCGCTGCCCCGACGCCGGATTGCCCCGGTCGTCCCGGACGATCCCGCTGATGGTCTTGCCGGACCCGGACATCGCCAGATTGCGTACGGCGACCTCGCCCTCCGCCGTCAGCGTCACGTCCGCGCTGCCCATCAGATAGCCCGGCAACGTGTACGTCAGACTGTAGGCGCCCGCCGGCAGCGCGACCGCGTACTTCCCAGTGTCGTCGGTGGTCTTGGTCGCGACGAACTCACCCGCCCGATACGCCGAGACCGTGACCCCGCTGAGCGCATGGCCGTCCTCGGCGTCGGTCACCGTGCCGGTCACGGTCGCCGGCGGCCGGAACACCAGCGTCGCGCCGGGCTCCAGGGCCACTTCGTTGTACGCGTACTGCAGGCCGACTGTGCCGGTGGAGTCCTCGACGCCGATCGACGCGCTCGCACCATGGGCCTGCGTCTCGGCCGACAGTGACTGGTAGCCGAACTGGACCCGGCCGTTCTCCGACAACACCGCCTCGAACGTGACCCGCCCCGGCAACCCGTAGAACGTCGCGTTGCGCCACTCGACCACGAATCGGCGATTCGGGGCGGTGCCGACGACCGTGGTGTAGATCCCGGCGGCCGAGTCGACCACCAGGTCGTCCCAGAACGGATAGAGCCCGGCGTTCGGGTACGCGGTGGACGGGATCGGACGGTTCGTCGAGGAGTACACCGCGCGGTCGAACGTCAGGAAGCCGTTCGTGGTCACCGTGACCGTCGTGTAGGTCCGGCCGTAGAGCGGGAACGGGAACGGTGTCGCGATCGTCGTCAGCGCCTGATCGCCGGTCAGCGCCAGCAGATCCGTCCCCGGCACCCATTCCGACGCCGTGGCCTGGCACGTGTAACCCGAAACATCCGGTCTCGGCGGCACCGCCAGGTCGGTGACCTCATCGCCGTCCACGACGACGCGTTGCAGGGTGGCCGCGGTGCAGCCGCCGTCGGTCACGCTGACGTCGTAGGCGCCGTCCGGCACGCCGGTGAAGTGGTACGCCCCGTCGACGCCGGTGACGACGGACGGAATCGGCGTGCCGTCGAGGCGTACGGTGACGCCGTGCACCGGCCCGCCGCCGACGTCCCGCACGACACCGGTGACGGCGTGCCGGGGCGCCTGCCCCAGTGCGACGTTGACCACGACCGTGGTGCCGGTGGTCACCTGGACGGTCCGCTGCGCGGTCAGGAACGCGAACTTCGCATACGTCATCTGGTACGCGCCGACCGACAACACCATCCGATAGGTGCCGTCCGCCGCAGTGGCGACCCCGTAGCGCGACGACGATCCGCTGCCGACGTTCACGCTGACCCCGCCGAGCGGCAAGCCGGTCACCGCGTCCGTCACCACGCCGGACAGGACACCGGTCGGACCACGTGGCGAGCGTTCGACTGCGGCGTACGCGTCGAGGCGGCCCTCGCCCCACACGTTGTTGTCGGCGATGGTGCCACCGCACGAGGTGTCGGCGGTGTCGATGGCGCTCTGGTCCAGCAGATTGCGAGTCAGTCCTACGTCACCGCGTAGGGCGGGCGCGGCCGACCACATCAGTGCGACGACTCCGGCGACGTGCGGGGTCGCCATCGACGTGCCGCTCCACGACTCGTACCGGCCGCCCGGAACACTGGAGCGGATGCCGGAGCCGGGGGCGGCGATGTTCGGCTTGATCTCCCCGTCGAACACCGACGCGCCCCGACTGGAGAACGGTGCGATCGAGTTCGAGCTGTCGAACGCGCCGACGGCGTACGAGTTCTGGTAATCGCCGGGCGATCCGGCGGTGCCGCAACCCGGACCCGAATTACCGGCCGCGAACGCGGGGAAGATACCGACCGACGTCCACGCGTTGATGATGTCCTGGTAGAAGTCGTCGCCCGGTCCGCCGCCCCAGGAGTTGTTCACGATGTTCGGCGCCAGGTCGGGACGCGGGTTGTTGCCGGAGAGATCGGTCGGGGCCATCACCCACTGCCCGGAGCGGATCAGCGCCACGTCGGAGCAGGAGTCGCTCTCACAGCCCTTCGCCGAGATCCACTTAGCCCCGGGTGCGACGCCGATCACCGTGCCGGCGCCGTCGTCACCGGTCATCGTGCCGGTCACATGCGTACCGTGACCATTGTTGTCGCACGGCACAGGACTGGGACAGATGTGGCTGGGGTCGAACCAGTTGTAGTTGTGGTTGAAGGCGCCACCGAGGTTGCCGCGATACTGCCGCGTCACCGCGGGATGGGTGAAGTCGACCCCGGTGTCGATGCTCGCCACGACCACGCCTTCGCCGGACACGCCGAACTGCGCCCAGGTCTGCGGTGCGCGGATCCGGTCGAGGTTCCAGTCGACCGCCGCGTCAGCGGAGACACCGGTGATCGGCGTGGGAATGTGCCGCTCGCCGGCCAGGCGTACGCGCCGCACGTCAGCGCGACCGGCCAGCTCCCGGATCACCTCCGCCGAGGCACTGCGAACCAGGACGGTGTTGACGATCCAATACGGCTCGTACGCCACCTTGCGGCGGGCCAGCGCTGTGCGTACCCCTGCCTGAGTGTTCTCCGCGGTGGTGATGAGCGCCTGGCGGCCCCGGGCCACCTGCTCGCCGTGAGTGCGACCGGCAGCCGGACCACTGAGCGTCGCCTTCGCGCGGAGCATGACGAACACGTCGGCGGTGTGCTCTTGCGCGAGGCGTGTCGTCACCGCGGCGTCGACCGTGGCGGGGAGTGGGCGGGCGGTGGGCGTGGCGCCGGTCAGCCCGCTCAGCACGAGCAGCGGGACCAACATCCCGGCGAACGGGAAACGACGACGGCCCCGCATCATGCACCGAAGGCGGTGTCGAGGAACTGCCGGGCGTGTGCGGCGTCGAGCCCGACGAGATCATCGAGATCGACCTGCGCGCGTTCGACAGCGAGCAGGTCGGCCAGATCGTGGCCGCCGGCCGCCAAGTCCGCCGCCGCGAGCGCGTCGAGCAACGCGTTGACCTGCGCCACGTTCTGGGCGGTGACAGTCGCTTGCGGCGACGAATCGTCCGCCAGGGACTTCACGACTGGTTGCATGGCGTAGAGCACCGCCGCGAACTGATTCTTCAGAGCCGCGTTCGCCAGCATCAGCTCACTCATCCGGTCGCTGCCGGCCAGGAACGCCTCCGCATAGTGCCGGAGAGAGACGGAGACGTCGGTGCCGGCGACCGCCAGCAGCCGGTGCAGGTCGAGGTAGAGCTGCTGAGCGAGCGGGCCACCGCCCGTTCCGCCGCCGCTGGTGCCGAGGCTGGTGGTGGCGGCGCAAGTGCACTCGTCGGGATGGTTGATCACCGTCGTGTCCTCCACACCGACCGCGCTCCACGCCTGCTCGACCGTCTGCGACCACGGCGAATTTCGGCCATACAGAGCCTCGGCCGTGGCGATCTGCTGGATCCGGAAGTCCGCGAACGACGAGTCGGAGGCCAGCATGCCGAAGTCGCCGCCGGCGATCGTGTACCAGAGCAGGTTCGCGGCGAACGAGATGCCCTGCTGCTGGGCGATCAGATAGAACGCGTGGTTGGGAATGCCGCTGTTCGAGTGGACGCCGCCCGCGTCCTCCCAGGAGCACATCTCCTTGTAGTCGCGCACGTGCGCGGGCTGCTTGTACCTACCCGGATCCGCCATGCTGCGCAGTGCGCCGCCCTTGAGCTCCGCGCCCATGAGCCAGTCGTTGGAGCCGCGCGTGTACGACTCGATCCGCTCGGCGAACGAGTCGGAGATGCTCTCGTTCAGCGCGCCGGATTCGAACTCGTAGGTGAGGCCACCGCCACCGGTGTTGCGCTGGAACACCATCTGGGTCAGCGCATGGGTCCATTCGTGGGCCACCACGTCGAGCTTGGTGAAGCCGTCGCCGAACGCGGTGAATCCGAAGGCGCCACCGCCGGACCACTCCGCGTTGCCAACGTCCTCGCCCCACCGGACCTTGGCCAACATGTCGGCACCGTGCCCGTCGAAGCTGTCCTGAGCGAGCGCGTGGAGGAAATACTGATACGTCTCGCCACTGTGGTCGTAGACCTCGTTGGCGTCGGCGATCGAGCTGGGCGGGCCGCTCTCCTGCCGCAGCAACACGCCAGACGCGTACTCCCACTCCCGGTGCTGCAAGTCGTAGACGTATCGGCGGAGCACCGGCATCGCCTGGTTGCGTACCTGGACGATCCGCTCAGGCCCGGCCGCCGCCACGAGATACTCGAGCGACACACCCCGATCGCCGTCGGCGAGGGCGACACTCCACACCGGAACCGCGACCACCTCGACTCCGGAACGTGCACGATCGAGCGGATGCATCACCAGCCGCGTTTCGCGCGTCGGCACACCCTTCGGCAGATCCTTTCCGGCACGCCGCCTCGCGGCTCCGGCGTCGCGGGCCACCGGCGTACGGTCCGGCAGCAGATCGGGTCGCAGACCGTTCCTCACCAGCTGCACGCGCCGCCCGGACTCGTCCAGCTGCACGCCAAGTTCGGCGTTCTCGACCGGAATCCCACCGACCACCTGCTGGAACCAGACATGCCGCCGGCGCAGGTCGTCGCGTCCGTCGAGCGTCTGCCGCAGCACCGTCGTCACGTCCCGGAAGCCGAACAGCCGCGAGTTGGTACGCAGCCAGGTCAGCACATCGGAGCCGAGCGGAACGTCGAGCTGCACAGTCGACGGCACTCCGCGGTTTGGCGAGTACGCCACCCGCCAGGTCTCCGGGCTCGCCGCGTGCAGCCGCTCCAGCGCCGCCTCAACCCCCGGCCGCCGGTACGCCACCACGCCCGCCGAACCTGGTGTGGCCTGCGCGGGCGCGAACATCAGCACCGAACCGCCCACCAGAACCGACACCACCAGCGCCCTGACTCTTCGGCGAGTCCGCGGTAGACCCGACGGTGAACGGCGACGCACCGCCGCCGCCCGCCATGCAGCCACCGCGCCGCCCACGATCGCACTCCCGGTGAACGCGAGACCGAACGCGGGCCAGATGCCCACGTGGTACGCGATGAGCCCACCATCGGGCCGCCCGACCGTGCCGATCGCCACCGCGACCACGATCCCGAACGCCAGCGCTGTCACCGGAACGGTCAGCGCCAACGGGAATCGATGCCGCGCCGCCGATCTGGCGGCCAGCCAACCGATCGTGACAGCCGCCGTCAGCGGGCCAAGCAGAAGAAGCAACGCTGGACCGAGATGCGCGGAATCGACCGGAAGCGCCACGGGAACACCGGCGATCTCCACCGTCAGCGGGGCGCCGGTCGCGGCGCCGAACGCAGTCAAGACGCCCTGCGCGGTCGTCGCCAGACGACCGGAGACCGCGCCAAGGACATCGGTCCGTCCAGAAAGTACAGTCAACGCGCCCCACGAGGCGGCGAGGGCGGCGGCCAACGCCGCGACACCGGCGAACACGGCTGAACACAGGAACCTGGCCACGCGACCCATCGAGTCTCCCAAGGTTGGCTGCGACGCTCCAGAAGAGGGCTGAACTCCCGCCGAACAGGTCCAGCGGGCGGTACGCGGCGGCGCGAAACGTGCCGCATCATCGTTTCCGCCGGGTCACCCGTTGGACAGGAGCGGAACCGGAGATTGACCGGCATCTTCCACGCCGCGCGAGCCGCGACACCCCACGGCAGAGTCACGTCGCGCTATGATCTCGGCACGTCCCAGCCGGTCAGCAAGGTCTTGGTCTCGTCGTTCTGATCGGGAACCATCGCGATGAGCTGGCTGGGCATCGGAATGCTCCACGTCAGATTCGAGCAGTCCCCGGTGATAGGTCCGCCGGCGGCGAACGGCGCGCTCAAGGCGTTCTTGCCAAGATCTTTCTTCCCGATCCCCGGCGTGTCGATGGTGTAGACGAGCTTGGTGATCATCGGTGCGGCGACGGTGCCCCCGATCTGCCAGCCGACTTCGATGGATCCGCCTGGCCCCGCGTCGGTGAAGGTCACCACCTTGCCGCTGACCGAACCGTCCGAGCTGACCTGCAGGTCGAGGATCTGCTGCTGGGATGTGCCGTCGCCGAGATCCTTCTTGTTGCGACCGAGTCGGTAGTGGCCGGGCGCGACGTCGTTCGGGCCACAGGACAGCCCTTTGCCGCCGCCCGTCGTCGCCGTCGGGGTGGGCTGCTTGTCGGCGTGATACAGGATGCCGATGTAGGTGACGGCTTTGACATCGGTGAGCGCGGCCAGGCGCCGGGTCGCCAGGTCGAGCACCGGCTTGGCCACCGCCTCCACCAGGTCGCGGACAGCCGCCGGGATCTGATCGAAGACGAGTTTGGTGAACAGCCGGCGCACTCGCTCGATGTCGTTGCGCTGGACCGACGCGGTCAGCTGCAGCAGGCCGCCGCGTTCCTGCTCCTTGCCTCCGGCGGCGAGTTTCGCACTCTCCTGGCCGGTGGCGTAGGTGTAGTCGGCGGTCTGGTTCTTGCCCAGCTCACCATCGGCCGACTTCTTGCTGCTGAGGTCCGGCCGACCCTGATTGATCGCAGCCCAGGCGAGTTTCGATCCGGCCGCCGAACCGACCTCGCGTAGATCGACCCCGAACGCGTCGGCGCAGTCGAGGATCAGCTCCGATATCGGGAGCTTGTTGTCGCTGATCGTGAGCTTGACCCGGCCGGTGACGACCTCGGCGTCGACGCCGAACCGGTTCTCCTCCGGATCCGGGCTGAGGACGGCCCGCCACACGGTCAGGAAGGTGGAGACCTGTTCGATGGTGGCGATGACGCCGAACACATTGGCCATCAGACTCACCACCGGCTGGGTCACCGTCTCGATGAGACCTTTGACCAGCCCGGCCGCCAGGTCGACAGCCGCGTTCCAGATCTTGCCGAGGAAGCCGAGGAAGCCTCCCTTGGACGCGTTGACCTTCAGCACGTTCGCGACCGAGTAGATGGCGCGCTGGACGAAGTTGGTCACGGCGGTGCACGGACCGGCGAGCCCTCCGGCCAGGACCGGTTGTCCGGCGGGTCCGATGGCAGGCGAAGCCGCGCTGGCACCGTCGGCGGCCGCCGCCTTCGTCGCGTCGGCGAGGAACAGGGTGAGCACCGCGTTCGGGAAGACGATCTGCTCCGGCCGGTGGAAGTCGCGCTCGCCGAGCAGGGCATATGCGAACCGCGCGCCAGGGCTGTCGTAGGTGGTGGCCCATGCGGCGATCAGGTACCCGAGCGGTGGTGCTCCCTGCGGGGTCGGTGCCGTCGTGGCAAGCAGATCGCCGCGTACGCCGCCGCCGTTGGCGGCCTCGGCCGCCATGTTCTGCAGCTGCCATCCGGTCAGCCGAACCGTCTGCAGCTGGAGCGTCGGTCCGCTCGGCGTCGTCGGATCCTGCGTGATCCCGACCCCAGCGGCCGCCAGCTCGTCAGCCAGTACGCCTACCTGGTCGGCGTCGAACGGCAGTCGGCGTAGCTTGCTGACCTTGGCCGCTGACGCCGGGTCGATCGACGGCCGCGCCGAGTCCGGCTTGTCGTCGTGCGAACACGCTGAGACGGTGGCGAGCAGGGCGACGGCGACCACGGCGGCGATCAGGCGCGACGATCTCATGCCCTGATGCTCACGGATACGGTCGGCAGATCACATCGTGGCTACCACCGAGAAAGTTGCCGCAGCGGCTGACGACCGCTTGCCATCGGTCCTGGGGCGAGCACTTCCAGGGCGGCCTGACCGTCGCCGGCTCGCGGACGTGCAGGCCGAGGCCGGTGCCCGGCGGCAGCGGCAGCGAGCTGCCCACAGCAGGGCTGGGAAACAGCGCGTCCGCGGACTGGGTTAAGGTACAAAGGCGAGGCGTTGATGGGGACGAGTAGCTCCGGACGCAGCCCAGAGAGACCCGGGGACGGTGGAAGCCCGGGGGCGTGCCCGTTGTGAAGATCACCCCAGAGCCGTCGGAGGAAAGGCCCCCGGGCCGAGTAGAACCGACCGCATGAATGAGCGGGCCGCTTTGCGGCCAAGGAGGGTGGTACCGCGGGGTTCGCCTCGTCCCTCCGGGAACGTGTGAACGAGACCGGAGGAAAGATGCCGTACCAGCCCGTGCCCGCCCAGGTCGACCTTCCCGCGCTCGAGCACGCCGTGCTCGACCTCTGGCGCGACCGCAAGGTCTTCCAGCGCAGCCTCGACCAGTCGCAGGGCAAACCGGAGTGGGTGTTCTACGAGGGTCCGCCAACCGCCAACGGGATGCCCGGCGCCCACCACATCGAGGCGCGCGTGTTCAAGGACGTCTTCCCGCGCTACAAGACGATGAAGGGCTTTCACGTCGCCCGTAAGGCCGGCTGGGACTGCCATGGTCTGCCGGTCGAGCTGGCCGTCGAGAAGGAGCTCGGCTTCTCCGGCAAGCAGGACATCGAGGCCTACGGGATCGCCGAGTTCAACGCGCGCTGCCGGGCCTCGGTGACCCGGCATACCGACGCCTTCGCGCAGCTCACCGAGCGGATGGGCTACTGGGTCGACCTCGACGACGCGTACCGGACGATGGACTCGGACTACATCGAGTCGGTGTGGTGGTCGCTGCAGCAGATCTTCGACAAGGGCCTGCTCGTGCAGGACTTTCGCGTCGCGCCGTGGTGTCCGCGCTGCGGCACCGGCCTGTCCGACCACGAACTGGCCCAGGGCTACGAGAACGTCGTCGACCCGTCGGTCTACGTGCGCTTCCCGCTGACGTCCGGCCCGCTGGCCGGGACCGCCTCCCTGCTGGTATGGACGACGACGCCGTGGACGCTGGTCTCCAACGTCGCGGTCGCCGCCCACCCGGACGTCACCTACGTCGTCGCCACCGACGGCACCGAGCGCCTGGTCCTTGCCGAACCGCTGGTGGGCAAGGTGCTCGGCGAGGGCTGGTCGGTCGAACAGTCCTTCACCGGCACGCAGATGCTGCAGTGGGCGTACGAGCGGCCGTTCGATCTGGTGGCGGTCGAGGACGCGAACTTCGTGGTGACGGCCGACTACGTCACCGTCGAGGACGGGTCCGGTCTGGTCCACATCGCGCCGGCCTTCGGCGCCGACGACCTCGCGGTCAGCCGCGCGCACGGCCTGCCCATGGTGAACCCGGTGCGCCCGGACGGCACGTTCGAGGACTGGGTGCCCCTGGTCGGCGGCGTGTTCTTCAAGACGGCCGACAAGGCGCTGGTGAAAGATCTCGCCGAACGGGGCCGGCTGTTCCGTGACCTGCCCTACGAGCACAGCTATCCGCACTGCTGGCGTTGCCACACCGCGCTGCTGTACTACGCGCAGCCGTCCTGGTACATCCGCACCACCGCCATCAAGGACGAGCTGCTGCGGGAGAACGAGAAGACCACCTGGCAGCCGGAGACGGTCAAGTACGGCCGCTACGGCGACTGGCTCAACAACAACATCGACTGGGCGCTGTCCCGCAGCCGCTACTGGGGCACGCCGTTGCCGATCTGGCGCTGCGAGGCCGGCCACCTGACCTGTGTCGGCTCGCTGGCCCAGCTGACCGAGCTGACCGGCCGCGAGCAGTCCGACCTGGACCCGCATCGGCCGTTCATCGACGAGGTGGCCTTCGACTGCCCGCAGTGCGCCGCCCTCGCGACGCGGGTGCCGGAGGTCATCGACGCCTGGTACGACTCGGGTGCGATGCCGTTCGCCCAGTACGGCTACCCGTACAAGAATCAGGACCTGTTCGAGAAGCGGTATCCGGCCCAGTTCATCTCCGAGGCCATCGACCAGACGCGCGGCTGGTTCTACACGCTGATGGCGGTCGGCACGCTGGTGTTCGACAAGTCGTCCTACGAGAACGTGGTCTGCCTGGGGCACATCTTGGCCGAGGACGGCCGCAAGATGTCCAAACACCTGGGCAACATCCTCGAGCCGATCCCGCTGATGGACCAGCACGGCGCGGATGCGGTCCGGTGGTTCATGGCGGCCGCCGGCTCGCCGTGGTCCGCGCGCCGCGTCGGCCACAGCACCATCCAGGAGGTCGTCCGCAAGATCCTGCTGACGTTCTGGAACACCGTCGCCTTCCAGGCGCTGTATGCGCGTACCGGTGGATGGTCGCCGTCGGCCGCGGATCCGTCACCGGCCGAGCGGCCCCTGCTGGACCGCTGGGTGCTCTCGGAGCTGAACTCGCTGGTGGGTGCGGTCGACGCCGCGATGGAGGCGTTCGACACGCAGCGGGCCGGCAAGCTGCTGGCGGCGTTCGTCGACGACCTGTCGAACTGGTATGTCCGACGGAGCCGGCGCCGGTTCTGGCGGGGAGACCAAGCCGCCCTCGCGACGCTGCACGAGGTGCTGGTGACCGTGACCAAGCTGCTCGCTCCGATCACGCCGTTCCTGGCCGAGCGCGTATGGCAGGACATCGTCGTTCCGGTGACGCCGTCCGCGCCCGAGTCGGTGCATCTGGCCGACTACCCGACGGCCGACCCCACTCTGGTCGACGACGGCCTGGCGGCCGGCATGTCTCTCGTACGCCGCCTGGTGGAGCTGGGCCGCACGGCCCGTGCCGAGTCGTCGGTCAAGACCCGACAGCCGCTGTCGCGGGCCCTGGTGTCCGCACCTGGCTTCGCCGAGCTGCCGGAGTCCCTGGTCGACCAGATCATCGACGAGCTGAACGTCCAGAGCGTGCAGTCGCTGGCTGACGTCGGCGGATCTCTGGTCGACACGACCGCCAAGGCCAACTTCCGCACGCTGGGCAAGCGGTTCGGCAAGACAGTCCAGGCGGTGGCCGCCGCGATCGCCGCCGCCGACGCAGCAGCCCTGAGCGCCTCCTTGCGTACCAGCGGATCCGCTTCGGTCGAGGTGGACGGCTCGGTCGTGGAGCTCGGTCCGGACGAGGTCGTCATCACCGAGACGCCCCGGTCGGGCTGGGCGGTGGCCAGCGGCGGCGGCGCGACCGTAGCGCTGGACCTGGAGATCACGCCGGACCTGCGGCTGGCCGGTCTCGCGCGCGAAGTCGTCCGGCTGGTGCAGGAGGCCCGCAAGTCCAGCGGCCTGGATGTATCCGACCGCATCACGGTGCGATACGAGGCGACCGAGGAAACCGCGGAGGCGTTGCGGGAACATCGTGCCCTCGTCGCCGAGGAGGTGCTCGCCACTGACTTGGCGGCCGGTGCGGGCATCGGCGAGTCGTTCAGCGACGAGGCGCTGGGGCTGAGGTTCTGGATTACCAAGGCTTAAGGGCTTCCCGGGCGTCCGATCGCATCGATGAGACCGGCGCGCGGCGTCAGCGCCTTGACCGTCAGGCAATGAAACGAGGTGAAGGCAGCGTCTTTCGGTCGATGAGGGTGGCGATGGCCGATCAGCTGTCGCGCTGATGATCAGACCGCCTTCCCGTCGCCGATTCGCTTACGCTCTACTGAGATGCAAGCGGCACGCGAGGCGTTAGCGTGTGCCTATGACTGTGGTGTGGGTGAGTTGTGCTGTGGCGGCGCTGCTTGCCGTCTCGGTCGCAGTCCTCTGGGCACGTCGTAGGCGTGCCCTCGACGGTCAGTCGGCGATGCGCGAGTTGGCGAAGGAACGGCGACGACGGCAGCGGGGGACAATTCGCGGCGCGGGCCAGGGAGGTAACGAGGGCCTGTCGCATGACGCTGCTTATGGCACCGATTCCAGTGGATCTGGGATTTGATCAGCAACGGACGCGGCCAACACTGGCGGTGGGCGTATCACGGTGACTGGGGTTCGGCGCCGACGCGGAGGTGCCAGCCGTCTATTCGGCTCTCTGAACCGTGTGGCCGGCTCATTGCGTGGCCGCAGATAAGGCCGCCTGCGTCGGTCGGAATACTGGCTGGGACGCGGGATACTGTCACCGCGGACCAGGCGACCTGCGTCGGGGAGCAGCCGGTCGCAGCCCACCAGGAGGCGATGACGAGTGCGACGCGGTGACGTCTGGTGGGCCTTCGTCGGGGAGAAGTGCCTCATTGTGCTTCTCTCTGGCGATGAGGACCTGGAGCTGCGTGCCATACAGATCGTGGCTCCGGCCACCGCTCCCGAGAAACACGGGTTCGTGGTGCTGTCCGGCGAGCAGGCGGCCGACCCCGGGGTGATGCGGCAGGTCATCGCCTCAGCCGGACCCGGCGTAGGTGGTGTGGCCATCGAGGTCGACGTCGGCGCCTGGGAAGGGCTTACGCATGGCGGTGTCGTACGCGTGGGGCTTCCCCGCGAAGACCGCATCTTCTGCACGTGGCTGGTGACGCTGACACAGCAGAGCTTGGCTGAGAAGGCGGGGGAGTTGTCCCCTGCGACGCTCGATCAACTCGCCAACGCGCTGCGACTGGCCCGAATGGAGTAGCCGCGCGGACGACGCACGACGGTGGCAATCCAGGTGGGACCAGGAAACATCAAGCCTCTTGCCGTGGGCACCCGCAGCGCCTTGGTCTTGTTGGGCGGAGGGCTTATGAGGTGGGCCGGCTTCCCCTGCGTGCGCGCGGGGGAAGCCGGCCTGTTGCTGTCGGGCCTCGCGCTACACGATCAGGTTGAATCCGCCCCAGCCGGTGCCGATTTTGCTGCCGGTGCCGCTGTAGGGGTCGCCGTTGTCGCGTTCGATGTTGTTGGAGTAGAGCCAGAGTGTGCCGTCGGGCTTGCGGCCTACGAGGTCGGTGTATCCGTCGCCGGTTACGTCGGCTCCGATGATCTGGTTGAACTCGCCCCAGCCGGTGCCGATTTTGCTGCCGGTGCCGCTGTAGGGGTCGCCGTTGTCGCGTTCGATGTTGTTGGAGTAGAGCCAGAGTGTGCCGTCGGGCTTGCGGCCTACGAGGTCGGTGTATCCGTCGCCGGTTACGTCGGCTCCGATGATCTGGTTGAATCCGCCCCAGCCGGTGCCGATTTTGCTGCCGGTGCCGCTGTAGGGGTCGCCGTTGTCGCGTTCGATGTTGTTGGAGTAGAGCCAGAGTGTGCCGTCGGGCTTGCGGCCTACGAGGTCGGTGTATCCGTCGCCGGTTACGTCGGCTCCGATGATCTGGTTGAACTCGCCCCAGCCGGTGCCGATTTTGCTGCCGGTGCCGCTGTAGGGGTCGCCGTTGTCGCGCTCGATGTTGTTGGAGTAGAGCCACAGTGTGCCGTCGGATTTGCGGCCTACGAGGTCGGTGTATCCGTCGCCGGTTACGTCGGCTCCGATGATCTGGTTGAATCCGCCCCAGCCGGTGCCGATTTTGCTGCCGGTGCCGCTGTACGGGTCGCCGTTGTCGCGCTCGATGTTGTTCGAATACATCAGTAGGGTGCCGTCGGATTTGCGGCCCACCAGGTCGGCGTACGAGTCACCGGTGACGCTATGGCCGAGCCTGCGTTCCGGCGGCGTCGCCCCGCCGGTCACGCCGACTGGCTCGATGTATCCGACGATGTCGACGTCCGAGCGTTTCTTGTGGACCGCCGTGATCCCATCGCTCTGGTTGCCCCCGATGTAGTAGACGTCGGTGTCGTCTGAGCTGGTGACGATGGCGACGTGGTCGATCGCGTTCGTGTCGCTGCTGTTGTGGTCCCAGTCGAACACGACCGCGTCACCGGCCTGGGGCTTATACCCGGTGCTGCGGGCGTGGTAAGTCCCGTTGTCATCGCCATACGCCTTGAATGACTGCGCATACCCGTTGATGGCACCGAGGCCAGTGGTCACGCCGGCTTCACGCCAGACGTACTTGGCGAATGCCGCGCACCAGGCATATGCGCTGCCGCCACCTCCCCAGCCGCTTCTGCCGCCACAGGCGGGCCAGCCGAACATCTCTCCGCCGTAGTAGGTGCAGTTGACGCCGATCTCCTTGTTACGCGAGTCGTCGTTCTTCTCCCGCTTCGCAATGCTCACGATGCCGCTACGGCTCGCCGCGGCGCTGGCCGGCGGCGGGCTGATCAGGATGCCGCCGCCTAGCGCAACGACGACCGTCGCCGAAGCGACCGCCCAGCGCCGAAGCCTGGTGTGTCCCATGGGCCATCTGTCCTTTCCGTGGGTTGCTCGCCACTACGAGCAGCCCATCGCCTGACTACTGACGCCGGGCAACGTATCGGGGGGCTATTGCGGCGGTCTTGCAGAAACCTTGAATCGGCAGCTCACGGCGAGGGTCTGAGCGGACCACAGCGCGACTCGGCAGGAACGAGCCGACCGCGCAAGACACGGAACTCGCGAGCGAACTGGTGATGGCGTTCTCGCGCTATCGGAACGCGATCGTGGAGCGGGTGCTCACTAACCAGGACCGGCCGGTGGCGCGCACAACGCGGCGCGGTCGTCCGAAGGTAAAGGCGGCAGAGAAGACCGAATAGCACCACCCCTCATGAAGGCTTCCGGCGCTAAGGGACGCGTCGGGGGATGCGTGCTGCCCTGGGCGCGCGCTGGCATCTATCCATGCACCGCATCACGAAGGAGAGGCGAGAGTGCACACCCCCAAACTCATGCGTGGTCTGACCACGCTAGTCGTCGTCGCGCTGGTTGGCTTGCTCGGCGCTCAACTGGCGACGGCGAAGCCCGCTCCCGGTCCGGGTCCATCGTCGGCGTCGGTGACGGCCAACGGCGTCGTCAGCAGCTTTACGTGCGCGATGACGTTCAATCCGGAGCCGCAGTACTCCGGCACGAACAAGGTGATCCACTATGGCGTTCGCGGCGACTGTGACAAGCCGGTTGACCTGATGTTCCAGGGCTGGCTGTACACCGTCGTCGGGACCGGTGACAACACGCGGTATGTCCTGGAGGACAGCTTCGCGCCTCGCTACGCGACGGCGCAGAAACTGGGGCACCGGTAAGCAGTTGGCCTGCCTCGGGACCGCGAGCAACCGTTGGGTCGCGAAAGGCTACGGCACCGCGAACGGGTTCCTGTTCACGCCGACCTACATCTGGAGCAGCGTCTATACCTTCCCCTGCGAGTAAGGCTCATAGGCTGACGTGATGACGATTCTGCGCCGTAGCTGGTATCACCCGCGCAACCGGCCTAAGACCGTTCCGGAGATCTTCGCGCTAGTGGTCGCGTTCGAGAATGGGCGCGCTCTGCACGTGGTGGTAGAGGGGCCGGCTTCGGCCGATGAGGACAGCTATCAGCTGATGGCTAGCGGGCCGGATGGGCTGCTTCGGCGTACCCATCATGAAGGTCACGGCGACCGCTGGGGACGAGTGCTGGTCGGCACCTTCGACCTTCCCCCAGCGGGATTAGTTCCGCTGACGGTTCAGGTCACCGCCACAACGCCGGATGGCGAGACGCGAACGGTGATGTCGGTCGAGACGACGACGTTGGCGTACGAGTCCGATTGAGACTGCGGCCCGGCCTCACCTTCCGGCCGGGCCGCGCAAGCGGCTCGACACCCTGACAGATGAAGGGTCGCCCTCCGCCCGCGCGGATCACCACGCGTGCGCGGGTAGTAGGTCAGCGATGCCACGATCCGCGACCTCGACACGGGATCACCTCCGCGTGCGCGAGGAGCAGCGCAGCGCGGCCGGGAGCGTCCCCACGAAGTCCGGATCACCCTCGCGTGCGCGGGGAGCAGGCTCGGGGACGGGGCCGGGCTGAAGCTGGGCAAGGATCACTCCCGCGTGCGCGGGGAGCAGAGTCTGCGTGGCCAGCCGCGTGTCGAGTACCACGGATCACCCCCGCGTGCGCGGGGAGCAGTATGGCCATCTGGCCGCGATCATCGACCCGGCGGGATCACCCCCGCGTGCGCGGGGAGCAGCCTTGGATCTTCGCCGTCGGCGATGATGTTCGCGGATCACCCCCGTGTGCGCGGGGAGCAGAGCTGATCGGCCTGGAACGTCTTGGTGCCCGCCGGATCACCCCCGCGTGCGCGGGGAGCAGGCTTGTTCACCTGCGCCGATGAAGATCCAGATCGCGGATTTCCATCACTTTGATTTCCCATCGCCGAGCAAGCGAGCCCCCTAATCCTACGTGGATGGCCGCCGCCACGCACGAGCCATACCTCGCGCTGTCTGCACCGAGGAACGCGCCGAATCGCGAGCGAACGAGGCCGCGTACGGGACCGTAGACCTGCCCCAAGTCGGGCCCTTATGCCCTGGTCGCCGATGCGCCGCCCCCAGCAGGCTGATCGCTGGAGGCCAGCTGGCCGGATGATCAGGAGGTCCACACATGCCGGGGTCCGTCACACCGACTTCGCCGACGGTACGCGTCGACGGCAGCGTCTCAGCCGACGAGCGCGATTGCGCCGAGGCGATGATCGGTGCGGTGCTGGCCCATCACAGTGGCGTGATCGACGATGCGCGACTACGCGTGACGGGCAGCCCGTGTGCGGGTGGTCCGGGGTTGGTCCAGGTGAACCTGCGTGTTCATGGCGCGCCGGCTCGCGTACAGGTGCCGGGGCGGACGGTGGTCGAGGCGATTTCCGCTGCGGCTGCGCGGCTGGATCGGCAGGTTCACCGGTTGGCGACGGCGTGGGAGCAGTGGCCGTGGCCGGATCCCGAGCGGCGTGCGCTCGGTTTGCCGGGTGGTGGGACGGTCGCCCGGGTCAAGAATGTTCGGCTGCATGTCGGTATGCCGTGCCAGGCGGCGTCGACGCTGAGTGCGATGGACTACGACGTCTACCTCTACACCGATGCCGAGACCGGCGAGGACGCGGTGGTCTACCGGTCGGGGCCGACCGGCTTGTGTTTGGCGCGGCAGCGGACGATGCGGCCGCCGTCGCTGCGGTCGGCATTGCCGTTGACGGTCAACCCTCGCAAGACGTCGGCGATGACGGTCGGTCAGGCGGCGGCTCGGCTGGCCGAAGGCTGGCTGCCGTTCGTGTTCTTCACCGACGAGCCGACCGGGCGGGGCAATCTGCTCTATCGCCGATACGACGGGCAGTTGGGACTTGTCACGCCGATCGAAGGCGCCTGATCGCACGGAGAGCCCGTGGGACGCCCCTGACCGCGCGGGGGGCGGGACTGCGCTGATCCGCCACGACTGACCGCGCCGGGGCGAGACAAGCGCCGATCGGAAACGCCTGGCCGGACGACCGTGGGACACGCGGGAAGCGGGCGGCATTAACAGATCTCGCGTGAACGGCGAGAATCGTTGACGGTGAAGATTCTTCATGATTCGATGTGGGCCACCCTGTCCCCATTGGAGATGTCCCTGTGTCAATCCTTCGCCGAGCGGCGTTGGCCGCCGCACTTCTCCTCGCCACGGTGCCCGCCCGCGCCATGGCCGCCCCCGTCGCCGAATTGGACGCTCTGCCTGTCGCCGCCGTCGTGATGGGCGACAGCTTCGTCAGCGGCGAAGGCGCGGGCAACTACTCGAACGTCGTCGACGTCAACGGTGTGTCCCAAGGGTTCCCCGGCTGGTCGGCCGCGAACTCGAACGCGTACTTCTGTCACCGGTCGCCGAACGCGTCGATCTTCCAGGCTTCGCTGCCTGGCATTCAGAACCGCTTCAACCTGGCCTGCTCGGGCGGTCGCCCGTACGACATCACCAGTGCCTCGTCCACTCGCGACAAGGGCCGCTCGGTCAAGTCGCAGATCGACCAGGTGCGCGCGGTCGCCCAGACCAACGACATCGACCTCGTACTCATCGGGCTCGGCTCCAACAACAGCTCGTTCAGCTTCGGCGATGTGGCGAGCAAGTGCGCCAACCGGTTCATCGCCGACGCCTGGACCGGGTGGTGGGAGTTCTGGGCGTACATCAACGGGCCGGTCGAGCAGGACCCGTGCACGTCTGATGATCTGGCCACCGCGGCGCAGGTGAGCAGCGCGACCGCCGAGACGATCACCGCGCTGCGCCAGCTGCTGACCGTCCTGGACCAGGTCGACGCCGACCACCAGCACCGGATCGTGCTGCAGGATTACACCAACCCGCTGCCCTTCGACGTGCTGCCCTCGCTGGTCGAGGCGGACGGTCGCCAGGACGACCGGGACAAGTTCCGCGACCTGGGCGCCGCCCGCTATGCGGCCGGCTGCCCGATCCACCGGGCCAGCCTCGCGCCCGGCCACCAGTTCTCGGCCAACCTCGGCACCATCGTCAAGACCGCGTACACGACGCTCGCGGCTGAGTTCCCGGCTGATGATCTGGTCTATCTCAACGTTCAGCAGGCCTTCGACGGCGCGCGGCTCTGCGAGGCCGCCACGAACCCGGCCACGGCGTTGGCCACGCCGGTACGCGTCCAGGACGGGCCGTCCGGTGTGCCGCTCACCAGCCTGTCCGGCAAGGACAAGCTCGACATCAAGCGGTACGCCGACACGTGCATCACGTATTTCCAGACGTGCCAGGAGTCGTGGCACCCGAACGTGGCCGGGCACGGCGTGCTCGGTCAATGTCTCGCCGGAGCGTACGCCGCGAGTGCGCATTCGGTGAAGTGCGTACGCCAGTCCAACGGCACGATCGTGGTGTCGGCGGCCTGACGTCGCGTCCCGCGATCCCGTCGAACTACACCTCGACGGGGTCGCGGGCGTCCAGGATCTCGTCCCAATGTTCGGCCGTCCACGCGTACAGCGCTTTGAGCGGGCCGAGCAGGCTGCGGCCGAGCGGCGTCAGCTCGTAGGAGACGGCGCGACCGGCCGCGGAGCGGACCACGAACCCGTCGCGTTCGAGCGTACGCAGCGCCCGTGTCAGCTCCTTCGGGCTGGTCCGGTGCAGCACCGTACGCAGTTCGCTGAACCGCAGCGGTCCCGCTTCCAGCGTCCCCAGCACCAGCGGCCCCCACTTGTGATCCATCCGCACCGGCAGGAACGCCGACGGGCACAGCTCGTCGAACAGGTCGGGCTTCGAGTGGATCATAGATCGAGGATAGCTACCCGATCGGTAACCATGCCCGGAACTACGGTCGTCGCCATGTTGAAGATCGTTGTTTTCGGGGCGGACGGCAAAGCCGGCAGCGCTGCCGCCGCCGAGGCGAAGTCCCGTGGTCACCAGGTCACCTCGCTCGACCGGCCGGACACCGACGTCACCGATCCGACCGTCGTGGCCGGCGGCGCGGCCGGGCACGACGTGGCGATCATGGCGGCGGCCGATCCCACCGCCGATCCCGCGGTGTTCTTCCGCTCGGCCGCGGAGAGCCTCATCACCGGGTTGGGTCAGGCCGGGGTCAACCGGCTCGTCTGGATGAGCCTGGCGTCGCTGCTGCCCGACGCCAACGGCGTACGGCTGATGGACATGGACGGGTTCCCGGCCGAGTTCCAGCCGTTCTCGCTGGCACATCGGGCGGCCTTGGAGATCGTGCGCGGCTCCGACCTCGACTGGGTCGCGGTCAGCCCCGCCGGCAACTTCGACACTGGCGGACAGCCTGTCGGTGCGTACAAGATCAAGGAGGGTGACCTGACCGCGAGCGTCACGTATCCCGATCTCGCGCGGGCGCTGATCGACGAGGCCGAGCGCGAGCAGTTCCGCCGCACGCACATCGGGGTGGTCGGCGCGCTGTAGCCGGTGAACGCCGGCTCACGGCTCGCCGTGAGCCGGCACGCCCAGGGTGAGGTACGCGAAGCCCATCACCCCGCGATGCCCGCGCAGCCAGATCGACCGCTGTGCGTCGAGCTTGTCCCGCAGACCGGCGGTCTCGGGATGATCTGGATGATCGAGGATCCATTCCTCGATGTCGGCCGCCAGCCCGGACTCGAACTCTGCCCACTCGTCCGCGGTCGCGGTTCCGATCCGCAACGGCCGGAACCCGGCGGTCACCGCCGCGTCGACCAGATCCGCGAGGTACAGACAGGCGTCAGCGTCGATGCCCGGCCACATCCGGCCGAGCTCGGCCTCCGTCGGCGGCCGCTCCCAGAACTCTGCGCCGAACAGCAGCCGCCCGCCCGGGTGGACCAGCTTCCTCAGCTCCGCCAACGCCTCCGAGATCGTGCCGAAGGCCTGATAGGCGCCGATGCTGATCACCAGGTCGGCGGCCTGCGCGTGCCGCCCCGCCTCACCGGCCACAAAGGACGCTCGGTCGGCCAGGCCGCGCTGTTCAGCCGAGGCCCGGCCCCGGTCCAGATCCGGGCCGTGCGTGTCGATCGCCACCCCCTGCGCCTCGGGCAGCGCGGTCAGCAACCGCAGCAGCAACTCGCCCCACCCCGAGCCGACGTCGACGATGGTCGCCGGTCGGCGGACGGCCAGCCCGGCCACCAGATCCGCCGCCCGCTGCGCGGACAGCGGCGCCATGAACTGCAACTGCGAGCCCGTGCCGAGCGCTGGGGGATCGATCATCGCGCGAGGCTATTCGAGCTGGTACGCAGAGCGCCACCGATTTGCGGGGCGACTCGACGTCCCCTTCTGAGCAGCGGCTGGCCGCCTCTCGCCTCAGTTCGTCCGTAGGCCCGTTTTGTGCCAAGATGGTAGGCCGCCCATTCCCGGAGGACGAGTGAATACTCCACAGATTCCGTCACCCACGTCGAGGTTGGCGTTTCGGCTGATGACCGCCGACGACCTCGACGACATGGCCGGACTGCTCGGCGATCCCGCGGTGATGCGGTACTACCCCAGCCCGAAGACGCGGGCCGAGGCGCTCGCGTGGATCGAGTGGAACCAGCGGCTCTACCGGGAGCACGGGTATGGGCTGTGGGTGGTCACGCTGCTGGACACCGGCGAGTTCGTCGGTGACTGCGGGCTCACGCCGCAGGAGATCGAGGGCGTGGTCGAGCTGGAGGTCGGCTACCACGTCCGGACGGATCTGCAGGGATTGGGATACGCGACCGAAGCCGCGGCGGCATGCCGCGACTACGCGCGGGACGTCCTCGGGGCGGAGCGGCTCATCGCGATTATCCGGCCGGACAACCGGCCGTCGCAGCGGGTTGCGGAGAAGATCGGACTGCCGTTGGAGCGTATGGCTATGTCACGGTCGGGGTTGCCGGTGCAGGTGCATGCCACGGCGTTCTGACAACCTTGCGGCGTGAGCCCTTGGGTCGTGGCATCGGCCGCTGCTGGGCCCCCGTGGTCGGGGACTGGCGGTTCGCGGCGCTGGCCGCTGGATCCAGTCTTTGCCGATCTTGTAGGTTCCTGGCGTGAGTGATGACGGCGAGACACGGATCCGATTCGCGGAGGAGGCAGACGCAGGCGTGATCGCGCGCATCCACATGACCTCCCGGTCGGCGACCATGCCCTATCTGCCCCCGCAGAAGCGCAATCATGAGCAGGTGACCCGATGGGTCCAGGACGTCCTGCTCAAGCACTGCCGTACCTGGGTCGCAGTGCGTGATGCGGAGATCGTCGGCTACGCGGCCCTTGACGGTGACCTGCTCGAACACCTCTATCTACGCCCGGACGTCCGTCGGACGGGAATCGGCACGCTGCTGCTCGACGAGGTCAGGCGGCACAGCCGCGGCGGGGTGTCCCTGCACGTCTTTCAGCAGAACACCGAGGCCCGCGCGTTCTACGAGCGCCACGGTTTCACCGTCCTCGACACGAACGACGGTGATCGCAACATGGAGAACCTGCCCGACATGACGCTTCGCTGGACGCCGCGGCTGCCTTGAAGATCGTCCTTCGGCGCATTGCATCCTCCCCGGGAAGTCCTGAACGGACCTCGCCGGCGGGGATGCTATTCCGTCGAATCGCTCCGCGCGATCGTTCACCATCACTCCCTCCCACCGCCGCGCGTGCTCGATGTGGATCACGGTTACGCATGCCAAACCGGCTCGGTGAAGCATGCGTAACCGTGATCTGCACCCGGTCGCGTCGACGCGTACGCGGGGGGAGCGGGGGAGCGGAGGGAGTGGCGGCTGCAGGGGATGTTCAGCCGAGTGCGGGGAGTGGTTGAACGCTCACGCTTCATAACGATTCGATGTACGCGAATTTTCGCCGCCAAGCGCCGCGATATCTAACTGGATACATCGCCATCCGGCGATGTGACCAGGACGACTTGCGCGCGGAGGTCTGCGATGCATGGCGGCTACCCCGAGATGCCCGGCCGACCCAAGACGATGTGGTCGCGCCGCTTACAGCTCATTGCTCTGTCGCTGTCCGGGCTGATGCTGTTCACCACAGCCGCCAGCGGGGTGTCGGGCATGCAGAAGTGGACTCGGCCGGACACCCCGGGCACCACCGCTGAGGGGGCCGGTGCGTCGCCGCAGCAGGAGTGGACCGGAGCGAAGGGTTCGGGTAGCTCAACCTCTCGTGGAGGTGGGGCTGCGCAGAAGACGAACCGCGTCATCCCCGCTTCGCAGCGGTCGCGGTATCCGGAGCACGAGCTGTCGCAGGACGCCGTCGCGCCGTCCAACGTCGCCTCGGTCGAGACGGGGCCAGTGACCAAGGCGCAGGGCTATCTGGCTGGAAGCAGCCAGGAGCTGTCCGACCGGCGGGACGCGTACCAGCAGGTTTATGTGAACCCGGACGGTACGCAGACGACCGTGTTCTCCACCGCGCGCGTCAACTACAAGTCCGCCGCAGGCACGTGGGAGCCCATCGACGCCCGGTTGTCCGGTGACGCCGTCTCGGGCTGGCGTAACACCGCCGACGAGGTGCGGATCGGGTTCGCTGGTCGCGCCGACGCGCGGGCGTTGGCGAGCTTCACCGTCGCAGGTGGGCAGTCGATCGCGTACGGGTTGTCGGGCGCGGCTGCGGTCGCCGGTCGGTCCGACGGATCGCTTGTGGCGTACCAAAACGTGTTGCCTGGCATCGACGTCGAGCTTCAGTCGCTTCCGGGTGAGCTGAAGGAGACGCTCGTCCTGCGCTCGGCGGCGGCCGCGCGTAGCTATGACTTCCCGCTGCGCCTCGACGGGCTGTCCGCCTCGGTGCGTGACGGCGCGGTGGTGCTGGCCGACGCCAGCGGTACGGCGCGCGCGGTGATTCCGCCGGGCTATGTCGTGGACGCGACAGGCGCGAGCGCCCCCCAGAGTGCGGTCCGCTATGAGCTGCTGACCGTCGGCGGCTCACCGGTGTTGCGGATGAGCGTCGACAAGGCTTGGCTGCTCGATCGAGCCCGAGTGTTCCCCGTACGCGTCGACCCGACGGTCAAACTACCGGTCGCCAGCGACGGCGCCGACTCCGCGATGTACGTCAGCGGCTCGAGTTCCGCCTCGGGTTCCAGCGAACTGCGCGTCGGCACGGTCAACGGCGTCAACACCGCGTCCTACATCAAGTTCGCCGGCCTGGTGGACCGGCTGCGGTACCACACGATCTTCGGCGCGCAGCTGGTAGTGGTCAACTACGACTCGGACTCCTGCTCGGCCCGCCCGGTGACGGTGCACCCGGTGACCTCGGCGTGGAGCCCGGGCACCGGGTACTCGTACCCGGGTCCGTCAGTGGGCGGCTCGCTGGCGCGCAAGTCGTTCGCCCACGGCTACGTCGCCTTCGGGGAGAGCACGTCGCGTTGCCCGGCGGCGGGGGAGGTGTTCGACCTCGGCGGTTCCGGCGCGGACCTGGTGCAGCGGTGGGTCAACGGCGATCAGGCCAACTACGGCCTGTCGTTGCGGGCGCTCACCGGAGCATCGAGCGGCAAGCGGTTCGCCGGTCCGTCGACGGCCAACCCGCCCCGGTTGTACGTGACGCACAGCCCCTACAACGCGTCGTACCAGATCTCCAACCCGGTGCCCAACCCGCCGGTGCTGCAGAACCAGGACGGCCGGGTGAATGTGACGGTCACCAACCGCAGCGCCGAAGCGTGGTCCGCGGGTGGCTACTACCTCGCCTATCGCGCGTACAACGCCAGGACGGGTGCGGCGGTCGGCCAGCAGCGCGCCGCGGACCTCACGGGCAGCGTGGCACGCGGGGCGAAGGTGACGCTGAGCGCGACCATCAAACGGCTGCCGCCGGGGCGGTACTTCCTCGACTTCACCATGGTCCGCGCCGGCGGGGTGGTCTTCACCGACCACCAGGTCGCACCGGCGCGCATGGTGCTGGAGGTCATCGACATCCCGCCGGTGGTGCAGGAGCTGTACCCGCCCAACGGCTACTCGGCGCAGACGCTGTCGCCGCAGCTGTGGGCGCGGGCGGTCGACATCGACGCGCCGCCCGGCGTCACGCTGAGCTACAAGTTCGAGGTCTGCCAGCAGACCGCCACCGGCGGCACGACCGGCTGCTTCGACTCGGGCTTCCAGGCCAAGACGGCCTGGACCGTGCCCAGCGGCAAGCTGACGTGGAGCAAGACCTTCGTCTGGAAGGTCACCGTCAAGGACGGCTCCAACGAGACGCCGTCGCCGCAGTCGACGCTGCTCACCGCCGTGCCGCAGCCCGAGATCACGTCCCGGATCGCCGCGTCGGCCAGCGCCGAGCAGGACCGGGAGTTCGACGCGCAGACCGGCAACGTCACGACGGTCGCGATGGACGCCACGGTCAGCACCGTGGGTCCCGAGCTGAACCTGGTACGCACCTACAACAGCCTGGACCCCCGGCGCGACAGCCTGTTCGGGGCCGGCTGGTGGACCCGGTACGACATGCGGGTCGTGGCCGACGACGACGGGTCGGGCAACGTCACCGTCACCTATCCCGACGGGCAGCAGGTGCGCTTCGGCAAGAACCCGGACGGCACCTTCGCCGCGCCGGCCGGCCGGACCGCATCGCTGACCTGGAACGGAACCGTGTGGGCGCTGACCGACAAGGCGAAGATGGTCTACCAGTTCTCCGGAGGCGGTCGCCTGGTGAAGATCACCGACGCCGCGCTGCGGTCGATCGTGCTGACCTACAGCACCACCGACGGGAAGCTGGCCCGCGCCCGGGTCTCCAACAGCCAGACGAACACCGCCGGCCGGTCGATCGTGTTCACCTGGTCCGGCAACCACATCGCCACCGTCGCCACCGATCCGGTCGGCGGCACCGCGCCGACGTGGACCTACACCTACAGCGGCGACCAGCTCACCTCGGTGTGCGCGCCGGGCAACGCGTGCACGCGGTACGCGTACACGGCCGGATCGCACTATCGCAGCGGGGTGCTGGACGCGAAACCGGAGTCCTATTGGCGGCTCGGTGAGGCGCAGGGCACCGCCGCCGCCAGCGAGGTCGCCGTGAACCTCGGCAAGGACGCGGCCACCTACGCCAACGTCACGCTGGCCCAGGCCGGTGCGCTGACCGGAACCCAGGAGACCGCCGCCGGTTTCAACGGCACCTCCTCCGCTGTCACCTTGCCCAAGGGCGCGCTGAAGAAGTCCCGGGACGGCGCGGTCGAGCTGTGGTTCAAACCGACCGCGACCGGCGGCGGTGGACCGCTGCTGGGCTACCAGGACAAGGACCTGAGCGCCACCTCCACCACCGGTGTGCCGCTGCTCTACGTGGGCACCGACGGCAAGCTGTACGGGCAGTTCGGCGGGACGACGATCGCCCCGCTGGCGTCCACCGCCACCGTCAACGACGGCCGCTGGCACCACGCCGTGCTGTCGATCATGGGCGGTACGCAGACGCTGTGGCTCGACGGCGCCAAGGCCGCTGAGCGTACGGGCATGACGGTGGAGCATTCGCTGCTCACCTTCAACCAGGTGGGCGCGGCGTACGCCACCACGCCGGCGTCCTGGCCGGGCTGGGGTTCGGCGTCGCGGCGCTACTTCACCGGCGCGATCGACGAGGTCGCCGTCTACTCCCACCCGCTGGGCCTGACGGCGGTCGCCGCGCACTACAGCTACGGCGCGGGCGCCAGCCAGCTGTCGTCGATCACCCTGCCCAGCGGCAAGGTGGCTGCCGAGTTCAGCTATGACACCGCGGCCGACCGGGTCGTCAAGCACACCGACCGGCACGGCGGCACGTGGCAGATCGGCGCCCCGCTGGTCTTCGGCGGTAACGACGACCTGCGCCGCAGCGTGCAGATCCTGGACCCGTCGAACCGCCCCTACCTGTTCGAGTACGACGGGATGACCGGCCAGCTGCTGCGCTCGGGCTCGCCGATGGGGCTGGAGACCCGCGAGGAGGACCTCTCCCTGCCGGTCGACCCGCCGGCCGAACCGCCGACCGAGGTCTGCACCGCGCCCGACCCGAGCGACCCGTCGTTCTGCACCGTCATCCCCGGGGACGCCGGCGGGCCGGTGTTCGTCCGGCATCCGCTGGAGGGCATGGCGATCCGCACGTTCGAGTACGACGCCGACGGCAACCAGACGGTGGTCACCAACGAGAACGGCGACGCCGCCCGGATGACCTACGACGCGCGCGGCAACGTCGTCTCGACGCGTACCTGCCGCACGTCGACCGTCTGCTTCACCAGCTACTCGACCTATCCGGCGACCGTGACCGACCTGTTCGATCCGCGTAACGACCTGCCGACCGAGACCCGCGACGCCCGCTCCGCCAGTGCCACCGACGCGACGTATCGCACGACGTACGCGTACACGTCGTTCGGGGAGCTCGCCACCCAGGCGAACCCCGACGGCAGCACGGTGAGCCACACCTACAGCACCGGCGGGGAAGCGGCGTACGGCGGCGGCAGCGTCCCGGCCGGGCTGCTGCTGACCACGACCGACGCCCGCGGCAAGATCACCCGGTACGCCTACTACCAGAACGGCGACCTGTACCGCGTCACGCAGCCGTCCGGGTTGCAGACGAGCTACACGTACGACGCGCTGGGCCGGACCGCCACCGAGACCGAGATCTCTGACGCGTACCCGTCCGGGCTGGTCACGACCTACACCTTCGACGCTCTGTCGCGGCCGGTCACGACTACCGAACCCGTGACGAGCGACGCCGTGACCGGGCAGACCCACCAGAAGAAGTCCATCACGACCTACGACGCCGACGGCAACGTCATAAAGGTCGAGGTCGACGACGTCGCCGGCGCCGACGCCACCCGGGTGAGCACCTGGGAGTACGACGACTTCAACCACCCGGTGCGCATCGTCGACGCGGCCGGCAACGAGACCGTGAAGAACTACGACCGGTACGGCAACGAGACGACGGTCGTCGACGCCAACGGCAACCGGTACGACTACGCGTACACCGCCCGCAACGCGCTGTCGGAGGTCCGGCTGCGCGACTACAAGGGCGACGGCGGCCCGACCGTCGGCGACTACCTGACGCTGCACACCTACTCCTACGACTACGCCGGGCGGCTGGCCAGCGACACCGACGCCATGGGCCGCCGGCTGGAGTACGAGTACTACGGCGACGACCTGCTGTACCGCATCGTCATGAAGAACCTGCGCAACCCCGACGGCACGACGCGGGACTACGTCGTGGAGGAGGACACCTACGACGGGGCCGGCAACCTGTCGCGCCAGGCCGCCGCCAACGGCACCCAGGTGACCCAGCGGACCTTCACCAAGGTCGGCAACATCGCCAGTCTCGTCACCGACCCCGGCGGCCAGGCGCTGACCGCCACCTACACCTACGACCTGATGGGCAACGTCACCCGCACGACCAGCACCGGCCGCCCGTCGAACGTGCCGTGGGTGCTCGCCACCACGACCGAGCAGACCGACTACGTCTACGACGACACCGGCAACGCCATCCGGCAGACGGTCACCGCCGGTTCCACCACCCGCGTGAGCACCAGCACCTACGACCAGCGCGGGCTGCTGACCTCCACCACCGACCCGCTGGGGCGCACCACCACCTACACCAACGACGAGCTCGGCCGCCGGATCAGGGCGATCTCGCCCTCGGTGAGCGTCGAGCAGGACGGCGGCGCGCCCACCACCGTCACGCCGACGATCCTCACCGGATTCAACACGTTCGACGAAGCGGTCAGCTACCGCGACGAGCGCAGCAACATCACCCGGAACGACTACGACCAGCTCGGGCGGGTCGTCAGCAGCGTCGCGCCGTCCTACCGGGCGCCCGGCGCGCTGACCGCGACCGAGTCCACCGTCACCGCCCGCTACGACGCCGCCGGCAACATGCTCGAGAAGATGGACGGGCTCGGTCACGCCACCCGCTACACCTACGACCAGCTCGGGCGGCTCACCGCCACCGACGAGCCCGGCGCGACCGACACCGAACGCGCGATCACCCGGCGCACCTATACGCGTACGGGCGAGCTGCTCTCGGTGACCGGACCCAACGGGGCGCGCACCGAGGCGACCTACGACGACCTCGACCGCCAGGTCACCTCGACCATCGTGGAGCGATACCCGACCGCCCGGACGCTGACCACCCGGTACGCCTTCGACGACGCAGGCAACGTCACGTCGATCACCTCGCCCAGCGGCAACGTCACCACCAACGCGTACGACGGGCAGGGTCAGCTGATCCAGGTCACCGACCCCAGCGGGACGAAGATCTCCTACGGGTACGACAACGACGGGCGGCAGGTGCGGACCAGCGACGGGCTCGGCCGCACCGAACGGGTGGACTACGACCCGCTCGGTCAGGTGACCGCCGAGTCCGACGTCGCCCCGGACGGCACAGTGCTGCGTACCCAGACGTACACCTACGATGCCGTGGGCAACCAGCTCTCCTCCACCAGCCCCGGCGGAGTCACCACGACCTACGCGTACGACGCGCTCGATCGCCTGATCCGCCAGGTCGAGCCGGTCACCGACACGACCTCCATCACCACCGGCTTCGGCTACGACGCGGCCGGCAACCAGACCCGGTACACCGACGGCCGGGGCAATCAGACCCTCATGACCTACAACAGCCTCGGCCTGCTGGAATCGCAGATCGAACCGGCGACCACCGCCCACCCGACCGCCGCCGACCGGACCTGGACGCTGACCTACGACGCGTCCGGGCAGCCCGTGCGGCTCGCCGCACCCGGCGGGATCACCACCAGCCAGACCTACGACGCGGCCGGGCGGGTCATCACCGAGGCCGCCGCCGGGGCCGGCACAGCCCAGCAGTCGTTCGGCTACGACATCGCCGGCCGGATGACTCAGGCCACCTCCGCGGCCGGCACCGACACGTTCACCTACGACGACCGCGGCAACCTGCTCACCTCCGCCGGGCGCGGCGGCTCGGCCAGCTTCGGCTACAACGTCGACGGACAGCTGACCAGCCGCACCGACGCGGCCGGGGCCAGCACCTACGCGTACACGAAGGGGCGGTTGTCGTCGACCCGCGACGGGATCACCGGCACCAGCCAGAACTACACCTACGACGCGGCGGGATTCCTCAAGAGCATCGACTACGGCTCCAGCCGCGTCCGGTCGGTCACCTACGACAACCTCTCCCGCGTCGCCACCGACACCACCCGCAACGGCGGCGGCACCGCGGTCGCGTCGATCGCGTACAGCTACGACGTCGACGACCACCTGACCCGCAAGATCACCACCGGCACGGCCGGGGCTGGCGACAACACCTACGCGTACGACAAGGCGGGCCGCCTCACCTCGTGGACCGGGCCGCAGGGCACCGTGGCCTACGCGTGGGACGCCTCCGGCAACCGCACCCGCGCCGGCTCGAAGACCGCCACCTACGACCAGCGCAACCGGCTGCTGTCGGACACCGACTACACCTACACCTACACGGCGCGCGGCACGCTCGCCTCGCGTACCAGCTCCGGCCTGACCGAGAGCTACACCTTCGACGCCTTCGACCGGCTCACGACGGCCGGCAGCCAGACCTACACCTACGACGCCCTCGACCGGGTGGCCACCCGCAACGGCATGACCTTCTTGTACGCGGGCATGGGCGACGACGTCGTGTCCGACGGTTCCGGCCAGTACGCCCGGGGCCCGTCCGGCGAGGTAGTGGGCATCGCCAAGGGCGGCGAGGAGATGCTGGCGATCCGCGACGGGCACGGCGACGTGGTGGCCGGCATCGACCCGGACGACACCACGATGTCCCGGGTCGCCGACTCCAAGGCGTACGACCCGTTCGGCCAGGTGACCGCCAAGGAGGGCGACACCGGCGACCTCGGCTTCCAGGGGGACTGGACCGATCCGGCCACCGGCCAGGTCGACATGGGCGCCCGCTGGTACGAGCCGGGCACCGGGGCGTTCACCTCCCGCGACACCGTCGACTACGACACCGGGGACTCGATCCTGGCCAACCGTTACACCTACGGCGCGGGCGACCCGCTGGCGAATGCCGATCCCGACGGGAACTGGCCGTCCTGCGGCTGGTGCCGGTCAGTGGTCAACACGGTGAAGCGAACCGCCTCCCACGTCTGGTCGGGCGTGAAGCGAGTCGCCTCGTCCGTCTGGTCGGGCGTCCGGCGCGCGGCGAGCTACGTGTGGTCGGGCGTCCGGTCGGTGGCCAGCTGGGTCGGCTCGGCAGTCAAGCGGGCGGCCAGCGCCGTCTCCTCGGCCGCGAAATGGGTCTATCACAAGGCCAAGAGCGCCGTCCGCTGGGTCGGCAGCAAGGTCAGCACCGCCTATCACTGGGTGAGCCGCAAGGTCTCCTACGCCTACCACCGGGTGTCCTCGACGGTCCGCAGTGTGGCGTCGTCGACGGCGGCCTGGGCCCGGCAGAAGGCCGAGCAGGCCCGCCGGGCGGTGTACGAGGCCAAGAAGCGGATCACCGAGAAGGCCCGCAGCGTCATCGAGTACGCCGTCAAGCACAACCCGGTCAAGGTCGTCGCGGCCGTGCTCAAACCGGTCGTGAACACCATCAAGAAGGTCGTGTCGGCGGCCGCGCACATACCCGCCGCCGTGGTCGCCGTCGTACGAGACGTCGTCGTCGACACGGTGAAGGCCGCCAAGGCCGTCTACCAGACGGCGGTGACCGCAGCCGGCGCGGTGGTGCAGACGGTGTCCCAAGCCGCCGAAGCGGTGGCCGACTTCGCCCAAGCCGCCGCCCCCTACGTGAAGACGGCGTTGAGCGTCGCCGCCGACGCGGTGGGCGTCACCGACCTCGTCAACTGCGTGACCAAGGGCGACCTGGAGGCGTGCGCCTGGACGGCGGCCACCATCGCCGGGTACGCCCTCGGCGGCGCGGGCGGTGGCGCAGTACGCGCCGCTCGGGCCGCGAGCCTGGTCGTGCGGCACGGCGACGACGTGGTCGACGCGGTCAAGACGGGCTCCAAGGTCTTCGACGAGGTGAAGAAGGTCGGCGACGACGTGGCGGACCTGGGTTCCTGCGCCGTCGGCAACAGCTTCGACGGAGCCACCCTGGTGCGGATGGCCGACGGGTCGACCAAGCGGATCGACGAGGTGGCTGTCGGGGACAAGGTGCTGGCCACCGATCCGACGACCGGGCGTAGCGGGGGCTTCGCCGTCACCCACGTCATCGTCGGCGAGGGCGGCAAGGACCTCGTCGAGGTCACCGTCGACACCAGCACCGGCACGGGCGTCGCCAAGTCTGACGCGGCGACCGCCACCGTCACCGCCACCCGGGGACACCCCTTCTGGGACGGCGAGGCCAAGCGGTGGGTCGAAGCCGGCGACCTGCACCCCGACGAGGCGTTGCAGACCTCCACCGGAGGCGTCGCCACCACCGTCGGCACCCGAGAGTGGACCGAGCACAAGCGGGTCTACAACCTGACCGTCGACACCCTGCACACCTTCTTCGTGGTGCTCGCCGGCCTGAACCTGCTGGTCCACAACGACGGAGCCGGGGCGTGCCCAGTCCACCAGGCGGCGTCGCTGCCGGCCGCGCTGAAGGCCAAGAAGCCCGGCGGCAAATGCACCTGTTTCGACGGACCCCCGCAGGTGCTCAAGCGCCAACCGGTGCAGATGGCGACCAACAGCACCCGCAAGTCCGCTATGGACGCCGCCGAGCACATCGCCGACGAGTTCGCCCAGGACGCCCACGAGTACTCCGCGTACGTCCAGCACGGCGGAAACGCGATCGACGACCTCGTCGGCGGCCAAGTCCCGATAGGACACTCCGGCTTCGAGGTCGCACTCGTCGCCGGCATGGTCGGCGCCCGGGTGGGCATCCGAAAAGTCGGCCGGCTGCTGAGCCGAGCCAGATAGCGACGAACCATCAGGCGTGATGACCGAAGCGAGCCCTGGAGAGAAGACGTGACAACCGACGGACGAAGACGAGAAGTCCGCCTTCCGCGGCTGCTGGCGGTGCTGGCACTGCTGCTGACCACGGCGGTGGCGGTACGACCTGGTGCGGCGGCCGCCGACGCGGCCGGCCTCGGCGGCGACTACGTGGCACTACCCAAAGGCGCCGAGTTGCTCGACACTCGCGACGGGACCGGCGGGCGTACCGGCGTGGTCGGCGCGGCCGGGGTGGTGAGCTTCCCGGTGCTCGGCGTAGGCGGCATCCCCGCCTCGGGAGTCAGCGCCGTGCTGGTCCGGCTGGTCACCACGAGCGGCACCGGTTCCAGCTGGCTTCGGGTCTATCCGGACGGCACCACGCCCAACGGTGTGTCGCACTTGAACATCAGCGGCACCGAGCAGGTCTCGAACACCGCGGTCGTGCGTCCCGGCGCCAACGGCCGGATCGCCGTCCGCAACAATTCCGGCAGCGTGCACATCGTCGTCACCGCGCAGGCGTACTTCCTGTCCACACCTGGCGGCGGGGGCGGGTTCGTCCCCGTGTCGCAGAACAAGATCGTCGACACCCGGGACGGCCTCGGCACCACCAAGGCCAAGATCGCAGCGAAGGCCACCCGCACGATCACGCTCACCGGTGGGGTGATCCCCACCGGCGCGAAGGCCGTGCTGGCCGATGTCATCGCGGTCAACGTGACCGCCGCCGGATGGCTCGGCGCGGTACCGGCCGGCGCGGCCGGACCGACGCAGTCGGCGCTCAACTTCGTCCCGACAGGGCATCACTCGCATGCCTTGTCCCTGCCGCTGTCCGCTTCCGGCCAGGTGACCTTCCTCAACCAAAGCTCGGGCGCGATCGACCTGGTCATCGCGCCGTACGGCTACATCACCGCCAGCACCAGTGAGGGCGCCGGCTACCGCTATGTCCCGACCACCCGGCTGTATGACAGCGGCAGCGCCCTGGCCGCCGGCGCGACGGTGGACGTGCAGGTGGTCGGCAAGCTGGGCATGCCGACTCGGGGGGTGGCCGCGGCGATCGTCAACGTCACCGTCGCGAGCCCCAGCGCCGCCGGCAGTGTCAAGGTATGGCCCACCGGCACCACGGAACCCAACATCAGCCAGGTGCACAACCGAGCCGACAAGACGGTGGCCTCCCTCGCGATCGTCAAGCCGGGTGCCAACGGCACGATCCGGATCAAGAACAACGCCGGCACGGCCCGGATCGTCGTCGACATCCAGGGGTACTTCGGTGACCCGGTTCCGCCGGCTCCGACCGAGTCGTACGCCGCGACCGTCGGCCTGCAAACAGGTCCGGTGGCGGGCGCCGCGCTCGGCATGGTGGAGTACGCCTACACCGACAACATCGGCCGGGTCCTGATCGGTCACCAGACCGATGTGGACAATTTCGGCTCCGTGCAGTGGACTGTCGTGTCGGGCAGCGAGGCGTTCTCCGGCCAGCCCTCCCTGGCACTGCTCTCCGACGGCAAAGCTCAAGTCGCCGTCCGCTATTCCGACTCCGACGTGTGGTCGCGTACGCAGTCGGCGTTGGGCTCGGCGACCTGGAACGCGTGGGCGGACTTCGGCGGCTCCATGGCTGCCGCGCCCGCGCTGACCCGGCTGCCGAACAACGTCATGGCGGTGTTCGCGGTGGACACCGACGGAGCGTTGTGGGTATACCAGCAGGCCGGCACCATCCCCGCTTGGAAGTCCCTGGCGAAGCAGAGTCTGGTCGGTACGCCGACGGTCGTGGCCACCCGAACCGGGGTCCGGCTGTTCATCCGGACCGTCACCGGCACGGTGAAGACCGCCGAGTACTCCGGCGACGTCCTGTCGGCGTGGGTGGACCTCGGCGGGACCGGTGCGACCAAACCTGCGGCGGTCGTCTACCCCGGTTACCGGATCCGGCTGTTCGCGCAGCAGGCCGACGGCACGATCGCGACCAAGTATCAGGACGCCGACGGCGTGTTCCCCGAGGCGTGGACGTCATTGGGCGGCTCCCCGGCAGCCGGTGCGCCGTCCGCCGTCCTCGACCCGGTTCTCGGTCGCACTGCCGTGGTCGCTCGGGACTCCGCCGGGAACGTGCTGGTGTCGTGGGAGACGCTCCAGGGCTCGGGCGAGTTCGCCGTTTGGTCGCCGGCGATCCCGGACCTGTTCGAGCAGGCCGCGACGGATCCGACGATCGTGCCGCTGACCAATACCACCGGACAGACCTGGGCGATCCTGTTCCGCACCGTCAACAACGCCACCCGCGTCTATCAGCGGGCGAGCGCCTCCGGTCTGTCGTCGCCGGCCGCCCGTTCGGCGGGCAGCGGGGGATTCACCGCCCACACCCTTCCCGCACCGCCGGTTTAGCCGGAGATCACCCCTGAGCGCCCCGCCGTGCCCCACGGCGGGGCGCTCCCATACGCAAGGAGAGACAGTGAAGTTACGCAATATGTTGGCCGCCCTGGGGCTGGTCCTGGCACTGGGCGCGGTCGACCTCGCCCAGTCCACGCCGGCCGGGGCCGACGCCGCCGGCCTGGGCGGCGACTTCGTCCCGTTCAGCGCCCCGATCGTCGTCATGGACACCCGCGACGGCACCGGTGGCTTCACCGGCAAGGTCGGCGCGGACGTCACCAAGGCGTTCCCGGTGCTCGGCGTCGGCTCGATCCCGGCCACCGGCGTGAGCGCGGTATTGCTGAAGGTCGCCACGGTCGACCCGACCGCCGGCACATACCTGCGGCTGTGGCCCGACGGCCAGAGCGACCCCGGCATCACCATGCTGACCGTGGCCGCTGGGCAGGACATGTCCAACGCTCTCACCGTGGCGCCCGGACCCTCCGGCAAGGTCGTCGTCAGCAACGCCAACGGCAGCACGCACGTGGTCATCGTCGCGCAGGGCTACTTCCGCACGACGGTCGCCAGCACCGGCGGCGGATTCGTCCCGGTCACCCAGACCAAGGTCGTCGACACGCGTACCGGGGTCGGCACGACCGAAGCCAAGATCGCCGCCGGGGCGACCCGGACGATCTCCCTCACCGGCAGCCTGGTCCCGGCCGGCGCCGCCGCGGTCGCCATCGGCATCTGCGTCCCCAGTGCCACTGACGCCGGTTACCTGACGGTGCTCCCCGCCGGAACGTCATCCAGCCGGTCCACCTTCAACTTCGAGACCGGCACGTCATCGTCGTTCGCCGCGGTGAAGCTCTCCTCGGCCGGTCAGATCACCGTGACCAACCGCAGCAGCGCCGCCGTCGACCTGGTGATCGTGATGGAGGGTTACTTCACCGCCTCGCCGACGACCGGCGCCGGATTCCGCCTGGCCACCGGGCGCATCCTCGACACCCGGCAGACCACGGCGATCCCCGCCAACGGCACCATCGACTTCCAGCTGACCGGACGGCTGGGCATGCCGACCCGGGGCGTGGCGGCGGTGGTGGTCAACCTGTCCGCGGTCGGGCCGACCGGCACCGGCTGGCTACGGATGTGGCCGGTGGGCAGCTCCGAAGCCCCGGCGGCGGGCCAGGCGCACTTCAACGCCGACAGCACCAGCGGCAGCCTGGTGATCGTCAAACCCGGCACCGACGGCAAGGTACGCCTGCGCAACGGTGGAAGCACTGCCATCGACGTGGTCGCTGACGTGCAGGGCTACTTCGCCGACCCGATCCCGGTCGCGCCGGTGGAGGCGTACGCGCCGACGGTCGGCGTCCAGGCCGCCCCGGTTGCGGGAGCCTCGCTCGGAACGGTGGACTACGCCTTCACCGACAACATCGGTCGGGTCCTGATCGGACATCAGACCGACGTCGACAACTTCGGCTCCGTCCAGTGGACCGTCATGTCCGGCAACGAGGCGTTCACCGGACGGCCGGCACTGACGAAGGCCGCCAGCGGCAAGCTCGAATTGGCCGTGCGCTACTCCGACTCCGACATCTGGTCGCGGGGCCAGACCGCGGTGGGCGCGGCGACCTGGACCGCCTGGTCCGACCTCGGCGGCTCGATGGCGGGCTCGCCGACGCTGGCCGTCACCGACGGACTGACCTCGGCGCTGGCCGTCGACGCCGACGGCAAACTGTGGATGCGTACGCCGTCGGGCCTGGCGCCCGCCTGGCGCAACCTCGGCGACAAGAACCTGACCGGTACGCCGGTCACGGCGGCCACCCGCGACGGCATCCGCGTCTTCGCCGTCGACACCGACGGAGCGGTGCAGACCGCGACCTACACCGGCGGAATCCTGTCGGCGTGGACCAGCCTCGGCGACGTCGACGCCACCGGGACGCCAGCCGTCGTGGTGTCTCCGGGTTACCGGATGCGGGTCTTCGTGCGTACCGCCACCGGGGTCGTCCTCACCAAGCAGCAGGACACCACCGGCGTCTTCCCGGCCGAGTGGACCACCTTGGGCGCGTACCAGTCGGCGGGCTCGCCGTCGGCGGTGCTGGACCCGGTCCTGGGCCGCACCGCGGTCGTCACCCGCAGCCCGGACGGCCAGATCATGCTGGCTTGGGAGACCGCACAGGGCTCGGGAGTCTTCGGCGACTGGTCGCCGGCGATTCCCGACCTGTTCGAGACCGCCGCGGCCGATCCCACCCTGGTGCCCATCACCAACACCACCGGGCAGACCTGGCTGATCCTGTTCCGCAACACCAACAACGCCAACCGGATCTACGAACGCCAGCCGGTCAGCGGGCTGGCCGGGTTGACCAGCCGGACCGCGGGCGGCGGCGGGTTCACCGCGCACACGCTGCCCACGCCGCCGGTACGGGACTAGGTACGGGAAGCGCGATGAAGGTCGCGTTCCACCACCGGTCGCTAGCGTGCCCGCCATGGGCTACGCAATCGGCAAGTGGGACCTCTTGGCTTCGATGATTGTGAATCCAGAGGGATGAAGACGCCTCTCCGGCGACCGGGGCTGACCGTCGCACTCGTCATGGCACTCGCCACGACGGTGCTCACGGCGGTCGGCCCCGCCCCCGCCCAAGCGGCCGACACGGTCACCTGCGCACCGCAGGCGACGGTCTTCGCCGCCGACACCGCCGGCAGATTGTGGCGGTATCCGCTCACCAATCCGGGCAATGCCAGCTCGAGCTGGTCCGCCCGCAGCCAGATCGGCAACGGCTGGCAGACCTACGGCCGCGTCCTCGGCGGACCCGGCGGACGGGTCTACGGGATCAAGTCCAGCGGCCTGTTCCGTTACCGGTGGACCGGCAGCGCCTGGGAGGTCGTCAACGGCAGCCCCGCGGTGAACATCAGCACCGGCTTCACGCAGTACGCCACCGCGAGCTTCCGCGACAAGATCACCGTCGACGAGCGCGGCGACTTCTTCGCCGTCGACGGCAACGGAAAGCTGCGAACCTTCCGCTACAACGAGGCCACGAGCAGTTGGACCTTCTCCGGTCGGCTGCTGGACAGCGACTGGGGCAAGTACAACCTCATCGTCGCCGCCGGAGCCGGGGTGCTATACGCCCGCAATGCCACCACGGGCAGCTTCTACCGGTTCCGGTACGAGGCCGACAGCCAGCGCTGGATCGAGTACAACGTCCTCGTCGGCACCGGCTGGCAGGTCTTCACCAAGGGCATCTTCTCGGTCGGCGGGGACACCCTGTTCGGCATCAAGGCCGACGGAACGCTGTCCCAGTACCGGTTCCGTGAGGACACCCACGCCTGGGTCATCTCCGGTCATCTGGCCGGAAGCGGCTGGGCGGGGTTCGCCAACGTCCTCGCGGTGACCGACACCTGCCGGCTGGCCGTCTCCCACGTGCCGGACCGGCCCGCCGTGTCCGTGACGCGCAACGCGCCGACCACGATCACGCAGGCCGCTTCGACCTCCATCGAGCTGGCCTACACCGACAACATCGGCCATCTGATGCACGGGCGGATGAGCCCGGACAACTTCAGCTCGCTCCAGCTCACCCCGATCTCCGGCAACGAGGGATTCAGTGGGCGACCGGCTCTGTCCGAGACCACCGCGAACCTCGTCCGCGTCACCGCCCGCAACCTCAACAGCGACATCTGGACGCTGACCCAGTCCAGCGCGGGCAGCCCGGGCTGGAGCGCCTGGACCGACCTCGGTGGCCGGATGTCGTCCGCACCAGCGGTGGTGCGCCTGTCCAACCAGCGTGAGGTGATCTTCGCCGTCGACGCCGGCGGCGCTCTGTGGGCGCGCTGGCAGGACCCGGTGCAAGCCGATCTGCTCGCCTGGCGCAAACTCGGCGGCACCGCTCTCGCGGGCACCCCGGTGGCCGTTCCGCTGGCCGACGCCGCCGCGATGGTCTTCGTCACCGACACCACCGGCGCGCTGCAGGCGGCCCGCTACTCGGGCGGGACGCTGCAACCGTGGACCAACCTCGGCGGTGGTTCCACCGAGCCGCCGTCGGTCATCACACTGCCCGGTTACCACCTGCGGCTGTTCTCTCGCGACGCCACCGGCCGGGTGGTGACGACGGCGGCCGACTCGACCGGCGTCTTCGGCAGCGAGTGGGCTCCGGTCGGCGGCACGGCGACGACTCCGGCCGGAGCACCGAGCGCGCTGCTGAGCCCGGTCACCGGACGGATCGGCGTGTTCGTCCGCGGCACCGACGGCTACATCCACTACGCGCCCGAGACGGCACAGGGCTCCGGCGTCTGGGGCGACTGGATTCCAGCGCAGGAGATGTTCGAGACGTACGCCACCGACCCGACCGCGTTCGGCTTCCGCAACGCCAACGGCGCCAACGCGGCGTACGTGGTGCGAACTGCGGCGCAGACGGTGCGGCTCTACACGGTGCAGGAACCGATGAACCTCACGCCGTTCGGCACGCAGTACCCGTCCGCGAGCGCCGAACAGCCGTAGGCGGCTGCGACGACGTGTTCTTCGGCCGCTGACGTCCAGTTCAGAGGCCGAAGAACGCGGCGTACATGGGGGAGCGGAAACCGGTGAGGCGCTTCAGTTCCGCGTATGCCTCCTCCGCCGGCTGATGCGCTCGCGGGTCGTCGCCGGACGCGACGGCCATCGCGTGCGTGGCGACCGCCCGCAGATACCGGTCGCCGATCCGCCCGGCCAGGTCGCGGGCGGCGGCGGCATCGTCGACCGCGTCGCCCCGCCCGACGCTCAGTCGGACCGCGCAGCGGGCCAGCGTCGCCTCACACTGAGTCGGCAGATCCCCGGTCGTCGCGGTCAGCTCGATCGTCTCGGCCAGTGTCCGCTGGGCCGCGACCGCGTCGCCGAGCCGGAACTCCAGCTGACCCAGCATGGCCAGCGCGGCGCCCTCCACCCCGGTCGCGTTGATCCGCCGGGCGATCTCCAGCGCCTCCCGGACCCCGACCAGCGCCTGCCGCTGACGGCCCGCGTCGAACCGCGCGTCGGCCATGTTGCTCAGGCTGGCCGCCACATGCAGCGGTGTGCCGTGCGTACGCCGCAGCCGCAGCGCCTGGTCGTGGCACCGCAGCGCCTGCCGTGGATCACCCCGCAGATAGAACAGGTTTCCCAACGCGTCCAGGCAGCCCGACCGCCGAAGCTGATCGCCGAGCCGCCCGGCCAGCTGCGCACCCGACCGCAGGTCGGCCTCGGCGCCGACGGCGTCTCCACCCGCCTGCCGGAGCTTGGCCCGGTAGTACAGGGTCACCGCATGCTCTGTGGTCAGGTCCAGCGCCGCCGTCATGGCCAGGCTGCGCTCGATGAGCCGGTGCGCCTCGGCCGGCGCGCCGCCGCGCCAGAACAACGCATAGCTCAGCCACGCCAGGCGTACCGCTGGGCGGGTGGCCACGCCGCCGATTTCGCTGGCCCGGGTCACGGCGGCGGCGATGTTCGGCTGCTCGGCGTCCAGCCAGGCCGGCACCTCGGCGGCGTTGCCCGGCAACGGCGACCATGGCGGCGACCAGGGCCCGTCCGGTGCCGGACGGACCGGATCCGATGGGGAGTTCGCCGGTGTCCAACCACCGTTGAGCAGCGCCGTCGCGTGCTCCACCGCGAACGCGTACGACTCGATCAGCCGCACCAGCGCCGCCGCCCGCTCCGGCGCGCTCTCCCGTGCCCGCGCGTCCTCCCCGGCGAGGATCCGCAGCAGATCGTGCAGCTCGTAGCGGCCCGGCAGCCGCGGCTCCAGCAGCCGCTGATCGGCCAGCGTCTCCAGCACCTCATGCGCCTGCCGGGGCGCGACGCCGAGCAGCGCCGCGGTCGCCCCGACCGTCACCACCGCCAGCGGCACCTCGCCGATCAGGCGGAACGCGCGAGCGCACAACTGCTCATGCGGGCCGCCCTCCGACAACGGCTCATACCCCAGCCGCAAGGTCCGCCGGACGCCGACGTCGTCATAGGACAGCTCGTCCAGCCGCCGGGCCGGGTCGTCGAGCCGCTCCACGAACGCCTGCAACGGCCACCCCGGCCGGCTCGCCAACCGGGCTGCCGCGATCCGCAGGGCCAGCGGCAGGTTTCCGCACAGCTCGGCCACCCGCCGAGCCCCGCCGGGATCGGCCGCGATCCGCTGCCCAGCCCCGGCCTGCCCCAGCAGCTCGACCGCGTCCCGCTCGGCCAGCACCTCCACCGCCAGGTGCCGGCCACGGGGGAGCGTGGCGAGATGTCGGCGGCTCGTGATCACCGCCGCCGCCGGACCGGCCGGCAACAGGTCCGCGACCTGCGCGGCACTGTCGGCGTTGTCCAGCACCAGCAGCAGCCGCCGGTGCGCGGTGTGCCGGCGGAACGCGGCGGCCGCCTCGGCCTCCTCACTGGGCACAGCAGCAGCTGGTACGCCGAGCGCCCGCAGCAACCGGGCGATCGCGTCGACCGGGCGTACGGGGATCGCACCCGTCTTGGCCCCCCGCAGGTCGAGGTAGAGCACGCCGTCGGGAAACCGAGCCGCCAGCTGATGGGCGACGTGCACCGCCAGCGCCGACTTGCCCACCCCACCGGGCCCGTGCAGGGCGACGACCGATCCGGCGTCGCCGTGCAGATCCTGCAGAATCGTCGCCGTCTCCGCCGCCCGCCCCACGAACGGCTCCACCGCCGGGGGCAGGTCGTGCACGGCCGGTCGGCTGGACACCGTCGCGACCGGATCACGATGGTGCAGGATGTCGTCGTGCAGCCGCTGCAATCGCGGCCCCGGATCCAGCCCGGTCTGCTCGACCAGGACCCGCCGCGCCGTCCGGTAGGCGTCCAGCGCACCGGGCACGTCGCCCAGCCGATACAGCCCGAACATCAGCTGCTCCCAGGCCCGCTGCCGGAGCGGGTCGTCGTCGAGCAGCGCACGCGACAGGCGTACCGCCTCGGCGATGGCGCCGTCGCGCAGCGTCGCCTCGGCCAGATCCTCCGCCACGAGCATCCGCCGTTCCCGCAGCAAGCCGATCCGGCGCGTCAGCAGCGGCGACGGCGGTACGTCGGCCAGCGGCTCGCCGCGCCACAAGCCCGCCGCCTCGCTCAGCTCCGCCCGAGCCCGGGTCGTGTCGCCGGACGACAGGTACGCCCGGCCGCGTTCGGCGGCGGCGTCGAACCGCTCCACATCCCGTTCGTCCGGCCGCACCCGCACCAGATATCCGCCGCTGCGGGCGGCGATGCGCGGCGGCGTACCCGGTTCCTCCAGCAGCCGCCGCAGCCGCAGCACATAGGTACGCACATTGGCCGCGGCCGACGCGGGCGGATCCGCGTCCCACAACGCCGCCATCAGGTCGGCGGCGGTCAACGCCTCGTTGGGCCACAGCAACAGCGCGGACAGGACCGTGCGCTGCTTGGCGGACGGCAGCGGCACCGGTTGTCCGGCGGTGTTCTCGACCGTCAACGGACCGAGCAGGTTGAACCGCATCGAACCCAAAGCCTTTCGCCTGCGCCTTGTAGCATCAGCGGGTGCCGAGAGCGACCTGGGGAAGCTCGCCGGAGCCGTTGGCCGGGCTACTGCGGCGGTTACGCGAACAGCTCAACCTCACCCAGCAGCAACTGGCCACAGCCGCTGTGGTCAGTGTGGCCGCGATCCGGGATCTGGAACAGGGGCGTACGCATACTCCGCGTACAAAGACCGTCCAAGTGCTGGCAGAGTACTTCCGCCAGGCCGGGGTCGACGGCGACGCCTTGCTGGCCCGGGTCGCGCCGGCCATCCCCGCTGCACGCCGATCGACCGCCGAACCGGTGGACACCGGACCGCTGACGGTGGCGGTACTCGGCCCGCTGCGGATCGCCCGGGGTTCCGTCGAGGTGAAGCTCGGCTCGGACAAGCTGCGCTGCCTGCTGGCCCGGCTGGCGCTGGCCGCCGGGACGGCGGTCGGCCGGGAAGAACTGATGGACCTGCTGTGGGGCCCGACCCGCCCACCGTCGGCCACCAACCTGCTGCACGGCTACCTCGGCCGGCTGCGGCGACTGTGGACCGGCGACGACGGGGCACCGGTCCTCGCCGCCGCCGGCCGCGGATACCGGCTCGACTTGACCGCCGACACCCTGGACCTGCTGCGATTTCGCCAGCTCGCCGAGGCCGGTGCGGCGACCGCCGCCGCCGATCCCGCCCAAGCGCTCGGGCAACTGCTCGCCGCCGCCCGGCTGTGGCGCGGCGAGACCGACGTCGAGCAACTGCGCGACAGTCCGCTGATCGCCGCCCTGACCGAGCAGTACGCCACCGTGCTGTGTCAGGCCGCCGCGCTCGGCCGGCGCCTCGGCGAGACCGACCAGGTGTTGCCGCTGCTGCGCGACCTCGCCGATCGGCTGGAACTGCACGAACCGCTGTACGCCGAACTCGTCGCGACGGCGGCGGCCGCCGGACGGCAGGCCGAAGCGCTGGCGGCGTACGACCGCATTCGGCGGGCACTGTCCACACAGCTCGGCGTCGACCCTGGCGTCCACCTGCGACAGACGCACGAGGACGCGCTTCGGCCCCGGGCCGCGACAGTCGCTGACGCAGATCAGCCCAGCCCGCCGATCCGTCAAGTCCCCGCCGGGCCGACGGACCTCGTCGGCCGCCACGCCGAGCTGGACCGCATCGACACGGTGCTCGCCCCGACCGGCGACCTGACGGTGCGGCTGGTGCTGATCAGCGGCCCGGCCGGGGTCGGCAAGACCGCCCTGGCGCTGACAGCGGCGCAGCGGCTCAGCTCGCGCTACCCCGACGGGCAGCTCTACGCCGACTTGCGCAGCGGCAGCAGCGAGCCGGTCGCGCCGATGGACGTGCTCGGCCGGTTCCTGCGTGCGCTCGGCGTACCGGCCCGGCGGGTGGGCGCGGACGAGGCCGAGGCGTCGGCCCTGCTGCGCAGTGTGCTCGCGGATCGCCGGATGCTGCTGGTCCTGGACAACGTCCGCGACGCGGCCGCGGTACGCACCCTGGCACCCGGTCCGGGCGGCTGCGACGTGCTCGTCACGAGCCGCCAACGGCTGCCCGACCTGCCCGCGACCACGGTCGTCGACCTGTCGACGCTGTCGGTCGCCGACTCCATCGAGCTCATGGACGCGACCGTGGGCGCGGGCCGCATGTCGGCCGACCCGGCCTCGGCCGACGAACTGGCCGTCGCCTGTGGACAATGGCCGCTGGCCTTGCGCATCGCCGCCGGTCGGCTGGCCAGCCGACCCGCCTGGACCGCTGCGGAGCTGGCCCGGCGGCTGCGCGACGCGAACCAGCGGCTGACCCAGCTGAGCGCCGGAGACTCCAGCGTGCTGGCCAGCTTCCAGCTCAGCTACCAGGATCTGAGCGAACCCGCCCGGCAGGCGTTCCGGCTGTGCGCGCTGCACCCCGGCGACGACTTCGGCACCGCCGCAGCCGCCGAACTGCTCGGCGTGGACCCCGCCACCGCCGACGACGTGCTCGGCGAACTCCTCGACGCGAACATGCTCCTGCAGTACACCGCCGAACGCTTCCGCTTCCACGACCTGCTCGGCCTCTACGCCGCCCGGCTGCTCGGCGACGAGGACCCGCAGATCGTCGACGCCGCCCGGGACCGCCTGCACCGGTGGTCGCTGCGGATGGCCACCGCCGCCGTCGACCTCATCTACCCCTCCGCGATACGGCTCGTCACCGACCGCGACGAAGGCTCCTTCCCCGATCAGGACGCCGCCGTACGCTGGATCGACGCCGAAGCCGGGTCGCTGGTGGCGCTCGTCGAGCGTACGGCGGGGACCGAATGGCATCGGCTCAGCTGGCTGCTCGCCGAACAACTGCGCGGCTACTTCCTGGTACGTCGGCACGTCGACCGGTGGCTGCGTACCGCCGAAGCCGGGCTGCGGGCCGCCACGGCCGACGGCGATCCGACCGGGCAGGCCGTCATGCTGCTGAGCCGGGGCCAGGCGCGATGGGTATTGGGCTGGCACGCCCAAGCGTTGGAGGACTTCCGCCGGGGAGAGCAGTTCGCGCATTCCGCCGACTGGCCACCCGCCTCGCCCTACCTGTGGCACAACATCGGCGTGATTCACGCCGAGCAGAGCCGGTTCGACGAGGCGGAGTCCGCCTATCGGGAGGCGCTGCGCCGGTGCGGGGAGGATTCGCAGCTGGCCCCGGTGCGGGCGCTGGCCCTCAACGGGCTCGGTGCCATGTACGCCGACCAGGGCCGGCTCGCCGAGGCCGCCGACTGCCTGGAGGGTGCGGTGCGGATCAACGAGGCCGCCGGGCGGACGGAATCGGTCCTGTCCACCCGCGGAAACCTGGGGATGGTGCTGCGCCAGCTGGGCCGCGAGCAGGAGGCCGAGGAACACCTGCTGGCCGCGCTCGAAGGCTACCGTAAACGCGCCAACCCGCACGGCGAACTGTCCAGCCTGGACGAGATCAGTCAGCTGCACGCCCAGCGCGGCGAGGCCGAGGCCGCCGTGGCCACCGCCCAGCGCGGCTACGAACTGGCCGTGCTCGTGCGTGACCAGCGCGCACAAGTGGCCCTGCTGTGCACCCTCGGCGAGGCCCACGGCGTCGGCGGCACGACGACCGAGGCGCTGCGCTGCCTCGACGAGGTCCTGACGCTGGCCACCGAACACGGCTACCCCTATTTCGCCGCACGAGCACAGGTCGCCCTGGCCGGCGTACACCTTGGTGCTGGAGCGCGGGACGCGGCCGCGAGATGCGCGCGAAGCGGCCGGGACCTCGCGGCCGCGCACGATTTCCGGGTGGTGGAGGCGACCGCGCTCGCCGCGCTGGCCCGCTGCCTGGCCGGCGGTTCCACGGGCGAGGCCGCAGCTGCGGCCGCCGTCGAGGCGTTCCGGGCCACCGGGGCCGACGAGCTGGCCGATCGGTTGCGGGACCAGCTGGCGGTGGGCGACACCGACCCGCGGTGACGCCCACCGGCTGATCAGATCCCGCAGGACGACGCGGACCAGAGCTTGACCGGGTCGTTCGCGACGTGCGCGTGGTCGCTGTGGTCGGGATATCCCGGCCCGAGGATCTCCCGGAAGCCGTGGTACCGAGCCTCCTGCGCGAGCTTGCAGAACGACGGCGTCCCCGTCAGGTCGGCCGCGTCGCCGAACAGGTGACGGCTGTTCGACGCCCCACCGACCGCGTTGTTGCACGCGTAGCTGCGGAACCCGCTGCTGATGGTGATCGGCACACTGCCGAGCGCCTTGCGCAGCGCCTGCAACTTCCACATCGTCACCAGCGCGTTGAACTTCGCCTGCGTGGCCGAGACCGCCCCGCCGGCCCACGTCGAGTTGCACTTGTTCAACTCGGCGTAACTGAAGTTGATCGGGGTGCAGTCGTTGTCCTGCAACGCGTAGATCTTGGCGTAGGTGTCCTCCCCGGCGACGCCGTCGGCGGCCAGACCGTACGCCTTCTGGAACCGGACGACCGCGGCCTCGGTGGCCGGGCCGAACTCTCCGTCGAGCGCGAGCGTCGCGTTGTAGCCGGGGTAGCCGGAGACGCGGATCTGCAACTGCCGTACGTCCTCGCCGCTGGTGCCTTCCTTCAGCACCCGCGACCAGGTGTAGCAGCCGTCGGCGTGCGCGGGGGCCCCGGCGGCGAAGACTGCCGTGATCGAGGCCGTGAGCGTCATGAAGGCCGCGAGGGCGAGACTGATGATCCTTCTGCGCATAGATACTCCACGGTGGTGAGTAGCTGCTGTGCCCGACCAGCGCACCTTGCGGGAGATCGCGCGAAAGCGTCAAGGACGTTCAGGCTCTTCGATGAACACTGCGCGCGTGTACGCCGCGTGTACGGCCGTTGTACCTGACCAGCCCGAAGATTCGTTAGCGTTCACGCGCACCGGGCAGCACCGCCGGGTGCCCGTGAAGCGGCGTCCGACAGGAGCACGAATCCATGGGGCGTATCGAGGACATGCTCGCGCGGATCGGCGACCAGATCGACTGGGTCGACGCCGAACTGCTCAGGGACGGACTGTCCCCCCGGCTGGACGGGCTCACCGCCGCCCACGTACGCCATCTCGCCGAGCTGCAGCAGGACCTGCCGCCGCTGGTGGTGCAGCGCGCCACGATGCGCGTCGTAGACGGCGCCCACCGGCTCGCCGCCGCGCGCAGCCGTGGCCTGACCCGGCTGCCGATCGTCTACTTCGACGGCGCCGACGACGAGGCGTTCGTCATCGCCGTACGCCTCAACGTGGTGCACGGCAAGGCGCTGCGGCCGAGAGACCGATCCGCCGCCGTACGCCGCATCCTCGACACCCACCCCGAATGGTCGGACCGGTGGATCGCCTCGGTCTGCGGCGTCGCCCCCCGCACCGTGGCGGCGCTGCGCCGGACCTCGGCCGACGACGGCCACCGCCTGGCCACCCGGGTCGGCCGCGACGGCCGGCGTCATCCGCTGTCGGCCCAGGAGGGCCGTCAGTCGGCCGCGGAGATCATGCGCGAGGAACCCGGGATCAGCCTGCGGCAGGTCGCCCGGCGGGCCGGCGTCTCCATCGGCACCGCCCTCGATGTACGCCGGCGCCTGCTGGCCCAGGACCCCGCCCTCACCCGAGACCCCGCCCTCACCCGAGACCCTGCGGAACCCGGCGGCCGGCCCGGTGGGGCCACCCTGCGGGCGGTCCAGCGCTGGGGCAGCCCCGACGACGGCCAGCGCAGCGGGCCGACAGTACGCGACCAGCTGGAATGGCTGTCGCGCGAACCGTCGCTGCGCTACACCGACCGTGGTCGTGCGCTGCTCCGGCTCGTGACGATGACGCTGGCGTTCCTCGACCCGGGCAGCCCGCTGGCAGGCGCCGTCGCCGGCCACTGCCGCCCGTCGCTGCAATCCGTCGCCCGGTCCTGCGCCCGCAGCTGGCTGGACCTGGCCGACCAGCTCGACGCCGCCGAGGAACTCGACGCCGCCACGGCCTCGCCGTCGGTCCCAGCTTCCGCGCAGGCGGCCTGAGCGGGCGGGCAGCCCTCCGGTCACGCGGCCGAGCTGTCGTAGACGGCCTGGTACGTCCGGTCCACCGGGGCGTTCTGCAGGGTGAACGGGGTCCAGCTGGAACCGCGATCGTGAATCCGGACGCAGTAGAGCCCGGTCCGCTTGTGGATGAAGTCGCTGTGCTCCAAGCCCGGCTCACCGCCCGTGCACTCCGCCGCGTTGTACTGCAGCCGGTGGTCGGCGTCCACGTTGACACCGGAGCTCTCCAAGGTGATGTCGTCCTCGAACGACGACGTCACCGTCCAGTCGGTGCCCATCGCCGACACCGGCAGCGTCGGCCGCCCGCCGCTGCCGGTGCCCAGGACCTCCAGCTCGCCGAAGAAGCCACTGCCCGGGTACATCTGGCGGCACTGCAGATAGAGCAGGGCGCAGAACCCGGCGTCGCGGGCGCCGTCATGCGGAGACGCCAGCGTGACGACATCCTCGACGTACAGGTAGGGCGGCCAGCCAGGGGTTCCCCGCTGGACGTTCAGCAACGCCGAGCGGATCACCAGGCCGCCCATCGAATGGGCCACCACATCCACCTTGCGGCCCTTGCTGGAATAGTTGTCGTAGATGACGTCGGCGAGCTGATGCGCCACCGTATGGATCGACGTGTTGCGGTTCCCGTCGTTCGGGAACGAGCACCGGGTGTCCCCGCCGTAGTACCCGAAGGTCATCAACTCTCCGGTCCAGCCGTTCGCGCGCAGGTGTGCGCCGACCGAGGACCACTGGCTGGTGCAGTCGTAGCCGCCGGAAGCGGCGAAGCCGTGCACGAAGATGATCGGGTTGTCCTTGGTGTCGCCGCGGGGCGGTCCGGCTTGAGCGGGCTCAGCGGCCAGGACCAGGCCGACCGTGGCGCTGAGCGTCAGGGACGCCAAGAGGGCGGCGATGCGTCGCATCCGCGTACCTTTCCTAAAGAAGTCTGTCGATCCGGATCGCTCGACGATGCGACTGCCGACGGCTGCCGTCAAGGCGCGTGTTCAACCCACGCCGGACCGAGGGCGCGTCCCTCGGGTGCTGAGACGTCGTCAGGTGAACGTTGTCCTAGGTCGCGGCTAGCATTCCTCGCGTGCTGCTGGATCAGATTCGCAATGACTCCGACCTCGCGTACGCGTTGAGCTACGCGGCCGACTTCGACGTGTCGCGGACCTACGAGTTCGTGGAAGCCGTGCACCTGTCCTCCGGCGCCGCCCTGGAGCGCGTCGCCGGTGATGCCGCCGGCGGTGCGTTCTTCCTGGTCGGCGAGGGTGGCGAGGGCCGCCCCGTGCTGTACGCCGACTCCGAGGGCTCGGCCGGGCTCGTCGGCTGGAACCTGCGCTCGGTCGTCGAGGCGGTCGTTTTGCTGCCCTATTGGCACGACCTGCTGGGCAGCGGCGCTGCCAGCCTGGCGGAGCTGCGCCAGACGGCGGCCTCGTTGGTGGGGGAGTACGCCGAGATCACCGCGGACGACCCGGATCAGCTGGTCCAGCAGCGGGTCGCGATCGAGAGGCTGGGCCTGCCCTGGAGCGAGGATCCCCTGGCTGCCCTGTACGCGGCGATGACCGCGACCAGCCCCGACTTCGTCCTCTTCAACAGCGAGGAGGGGAATCCCTACGAGCTGCTGGGGCCGATTGCATGATCGGGGTCGAATCCACGATGACATGATCATGGGCACCGACGACCGACGGAGCTTTCCTCACCCCGAGAGGCGTCCACCATGTCCACGGCAGCCCCCGGCCTGCACCACGACCTGCCCTTCGACCCGGCCTACGGGCACACCCTCGACACCTTGCTCGCCATCGGCCCACCCTCGGACGAGCCCGCTGACTTCGACGACTTCTGGGCCACGCGCTATCGGCGGGCCCTCGCCGTCGACGTCGCACCGGCGCTCGGGCCCGCGAGCCGCGTCGGCGGGCACCTGATCCAGCCGATCCACTACACCTCGACCGATGGCGTACGCGTCGGTGGCTGGCTGACCGCACCGGCCGACGGCCCGATCGTCCGGGGAGCCGTCTACCTGCACGGATACGGTGGACGCGCCGAACCCGAACCGGACCTGCTACCACCAGGCACCGCGGCGATCTGGCCCTGCGCCCGAGGACTGGGCACCGAAAGCCGGCTGCCCGGCGTCGCCGACAACGGGGCCGGGCATGTGTTGCACGGCATCGACACCGCCGAGACCTACATCCACGGCGGCTGCGTGGCCGACGTCTGGTGCGCCGCCACGGCGCTGACACGGGTGCATCCGAAGGCCGCGCAGCGGCTGGCGTACGTCGGCGACAGTTTCGGCGGCGGCATCGGAGCCATGGCCGTCGCCTTCGACGACCGCTTCGACGCCGTGATGCTCGGCGTGCCCAGTTTCGGCCACCACCCGCTCCGGCTGACCCTGCCCTGCACCGGCAGCGGAGACGCCGTACGCCGGTATCACCACCACCATCCCGAGGTCATCGAGGTTCTGCGCTATTTCGACGCCGCGACCGCGGCCAAACGCGTACGCCATCCGGCGCACGTGGCGGCCGCGCTGTTCGATCCGCACGTCCCACCGCCGGGACAGTTCGCCGTCTACAACGCGCTACCCGGTCCGAAGACCCTGCACGTGCTCACCGCAGGGCATTTCGACCACCCCGGCGCCGTCACGGAGCGGTCAGCCCTTCAGGCCGCTCGAAAGGAGTTCCAGTCAGCGCACGCCTCGGACTGAGCTGCGAGCTGTGCGAGGCGAATCGAGTATGTCGGAGCCAGCGGCCTGCCGATTCCGGGGGGCCATTCGTGCTCAACCTTTTGCGGGTTGGGTCGCGTTACAGATGTCGTGAGGTCTGACGACGGTTTCCGGGAGTTCGTGGCGGCATCCTCCCCCGCGCTGTCGAGGGCGGCGTACCTGTTGACCGGCGATCACCAGCTGGCCGAGGATCTGCTGCAATCGGCGTTGGCGAGCACCTACCGCCATTGGCGGCGTGTCCGCGACGGCAACCCGGCGGCGTACGTCCGTCAGGCGATGCACCGCGAGCAGATCTCTTGGTGGCGGCGTCGCCGCCTGACGGAGCAGCTGTCGGGTGAGCCGGTGGACCGCATGGGCGGCGGCGATCTCGCGGCCGACGCGGTGAACCGGATCACCCTGGTGCAGGCGCTCGCCCAATTGCCGCCGCGGCAGCGCGCCGTGATCGTGCTGCGGTTCTACGACGATCTCACCGAGGCAGAGACGGCCCGGGTGCTGGGCTGCGCTGTCGGCACCGTCAAACGACAGGCCCACGACGCCCTCGCGCGGCTGCGTACGCTGCTGCCGGCCGGGCTCCAGCCGGAGGTGTCCGCATGATCCCCGACCTGCGTACCGCGTTGCACGCCGAGGCCGATGCGGTCCCCGCGTACTCGGTCTACGAGCGCGCCGTCCGGACCGCTCGGCGGCGACGGCGTACAAGATGGGCCTTGTCTGCGGCCGCAGCCGTCGTCGTGACCCTGGTCGCGCTGTCCGGGGTCACGGGGGTGATGCTCGCCGACCCGCCGCCGACCGGGACGGCCGGAACCCGGCCGTCGGTTCCCGACCGGCTGGCGTTCCCGCCCGCCTTCTGGCCGAGCGTCACCGGCAGCCCTCCGGGAACGGCGTCGGTGCTGTTCGGCGGCACCGGATTCGCCGTCGACCGACCGTTGAGGCTCCTGGACAACGAGGGCGACCTCGCCGTCGTCGGCGCCACCTCCGACGTCTACCGGGTGATGCGCGTCGGATACGAGGGGCATGCCGGAGAAGACGCGCTGATCTCCCCGGACGGAAACCGGCTCGCGCTGTCGTCCGGCTTCGGGGGCTACGCGGGCATTCTGGACTTGACCACCGGCACGACGACTCGCCTGGCCGCCTTCACCGGCCGCGACTACGTGACGCCGATGGCCTGGGCCCCGGACGGCCGTACGCTGGCGGTCCGGGTGGTCGGCGGCGGAAGCGTCCAGGTCGGACTCGTCGACGTCCCCGACGGATCGTTTCGTAAAGCGAGCTGGGCGGACGGCTCCGCCACCGTGCCCGGGTTCGAGGTGGCGTTCTCCCCGGACGGCAAGCTCTGGGCCTACGCCACGCGTGGCGAGATCGTCGTGAGCCGCCCCGACCTGACCATCCTCGGCCGGATCAGCCTGCCGCCCCAGACCTGGCTCGCGGGCAAGGGCGCCTGGACCGCAGACGGCCAGCTCATGACGATGTCGCTGATCGACGGGCGGTGGCGGCTGCAGGCCGTCGACGTGACATCGGTCGTGCCGACCGCGCCGAAGGCGTCCGGCCAGGTGTGGCCGATCGGTGGCGACGAGCTGACAGCGGTGCGCCTGCTCGGGTGGAGCGGCGGGCAGCCGGTGGTCGCGGTCTACGAGCGGGAGCCGGGCAACAAGGCCGGCCCGCCCGTCACCTACTACCAGGCCGTGCGGACCGTCGCGGTCTGGCGGCTGACCAGCTCCGGCCACGATGTCATGCTCACCGCCCCACGCGATGCGCAGTCCATCGACATCTCCGACGCTGCGATCATCGGCGGCGAGACGCGGCCGGGCAGCCCGCCCCGGTTCGGAGTCCTGACCATCGGGCCCGTTGCCCTGCTGGCGATCGCCGTGGTGGCAGGCGGCTGGCTGCTACGCCGGTCACGCCGCTCGCGCCGATGAGGGGCACCTCTTCGGCCGCTGCCCGCAGTAGCCTGCTCGCCGAGCGCTCGCCGCGCTGGATGGACGCATGGGTGGGCACTCCGGGCTGACTGGCCAGGGCATGTGCCGGGCGAGCCACTCGCCCGCACGGTGGCCTTCATGCCGGGCCGGACGATTGTCGACGGCGAGCCTTACCCGGCGGTAGTCCGACGCGCTGCGTCCGGCGTCGTCATCGCGGTTCGCCGAACCAGACGCTGAGCGCAGCGCGCAACGCGAGTGCGGCTGCCTCGGCGGGTTCGTCGATGCTTGCGGCCCAGGCGATCTGCGCATCCGGGCGGATCAGGAGCGCGTCCGCGGGCCGGTCGCCGGCGTTCGCGGTGTGGAGGTCGATCCGATGCCGCCACTGGTGAGCGATCTCGCGCAGTTCTGCTCTGTCGGCCAGGTCGAGCAGGACCGGCCGGGCAGTGTGCATGAGTTCCGCCACGCTCGTCGTGCCATCGCCGGTCTGCAGGGTGAGGTCGGGCGCGAACGTGCCGGTCAAGGAGTTCTGGTCGCCGCCGGGCATCGGGTAACGGATGTCGGTGCCGGCGATCATGGCCGCCACGCGGCGCCGGGCCGGCTCGTCGGCGAGCAGATCCTGGATGACCTCCCGGAGCGCATCCGCCGCCGGGTCGTATCCGCGTCGGAGTGCCACCTGAGCGCGGGTGTGCCGCAGCGTACGCACACCGGCGAGATGCCGTTCGCGGTGATATGTGTCCAGCAGCCCGGCCGGTGCCCAGCCCTGGACGTCGGCAGCCAGTTTCCAGGCGAGGTTGACGGTGTCGAGCAGGCCGGCGTTGAGCGCCACGCCGGTGGCCGGGAACACATGGGCGGCGTCGCCGGCCAGCAGGATCCGCCCGGCGCGATACGTCTCGGCCTGCCGGGCCTGGAACACGAAGCGTGACAGCCGACGCGGCTCCGTCAGCGGCAGCTCCCCGCCGAGTATTCGGCCGACACTCTCACTCAGCTCGCCGAGCGTCATAGGCACGTCGTCGGTCGGGTCGAGTTCGTCTTCGACGGTGGACAGGATCATGATCTCCGGGGTGAGCCAGCCGAACGCGACCACACCACGATCTGTACGCGTGTAGCCCGCACTGATCCGGCCCAACCCGGGAGTCTCGATGTCACCGTTGTCGTGCCGGGTCACCGCGGCCGGGATGGCGACCTGGCCGAGCCGATTCACGTCAGGGTAGGTGATCCCGGGGAACGCGATGCCGGCCAGGTCGCGGACGCTGCTGTAGGCGCCGTCGCAGCCGACGAGGTACGACGCCCGCAGCTGGGACTGCCCGTCCGGACCGCGTACGTCGACGACGACCCCGGTGTCGTCCTGAGCGACCCCGACCACTTCGCAGCCCCGGCGGATGTCGGCTCCCAGCTCGCGGGCGCGATCGTAGAGCAGCCGTTCCAGTCGCGGTTGGGGCACTTGCAGGGCGGACAACGGCGGATCGTCCAGTCCGGTGAGGTCGAGATGGACGCCGCCGAACGGGTAGCGGGGGGCCGGATGTGGATCGGTGCTCGCCGCCTCGAATCGCTCCAGCAGACCCCGATAGCGCAACAGCTGGAGGATCTGGCCGCTCAGCCCGTTGGCCTTCGGGACATCCCGGGGGTGTCGATGCCGTTCCAGGACCAGCGGCCGTACGCCGGCGAGGCGCAGTTCGGCCGCCAGCATCAGGCCGGTCGGGCCGGCGCCCACGACGATGACATCGGCATCCACTTCGTTGCTCCGTTCACGTGGGGTGGCTTGTCGCAGGCCAGCCTGCCGCGCGGAGCGCCGGAAGATCAACAGCTGTCTTCGCACCGCCGCATAACACTGCGCTTATGGATGGGGCGACCGGATCACGTCGTGCGCAGGACCTGATAGACCTGACTGCTCGCGTCCACCGCCGTCACCTCGCTGTCGCCTCTCCTTGCCTGGACGGTAGGCGGGATCAGGTGGTCTGGAATCGGCACAAGTACCCATGCCCACCGGCTCAGACAGCGTAGCCACCGGGGCAGTCAGCCCGCACGCTGTGAAGGGAGGTCGCGCAATGCCCGGCGGGCGTCGTCGGCTTCGGGCCGGTCGAGGTCGTCGAGGATCAGGACGGCCTCCGCGAACGACCGGGCCGCGCCGTCGACCTCGCCGAGCGTCCGCTGGTCGTTACCGAGGCGGATGAGCGCCTGCCCTTCGAGGTACCGGTCACCGCTCTCCCGGTGCAGCGCCAGCGCCCGACGGCAGCAGTCGATGGCCTGCTCGGTGTCGCCCGTCAGGTCGTGGATGACGCTGAGGCTGTCCCAGGTCCCCGATTCGCCGTACCGGTCACCGGTCTTCTGTTGCAGCGTCAGCGCCTCCTCGCAGCTGGCCAGGCCCGCCTGCGGGTCGCCGAGATGGGCCTGGCACCAACCGAGCGCGTTCAACGCCAACGCCTCACCGTTGGTGTCGCCGACCTCGCGGAACACCGGCAGCGAGCGGGTTGCCTGGGCACGAGCGGCTTCGAGGTCGCCGCGCATCTCGTAGATCTGGCCCAGCGAGAGCTGCGTGTGCGCTTCGCCGGCCCGGTCGCCCAGATCGATGAACAGGGCCAGCGCCTGACACAGGTGCTCGAAGGCGTCGTCCAGGCGGTCCAGCTCGCGGTGGGCTCGCGCGAGGCCGCGATGCGCCCAGGCCAGTTCCCGCCGGTCACCGAGCCGTTCCACCGCGCGCAACGCGACCAGCCTGGTTTCGGCCTGCTCGCCGCGTCGGCCGCTGCGGGGCAGGAAGCCGCCCAGCGCCCACGCCAACAGCACCGCGTGCCGGTCCAGCCCCGTCGCCACCGCTGCGGTCAGGGTCGCCTTCAGCACCTGGCGCTCGGTCGCCAGCCAGGCCAGCGCGGCTTCGCCGGGACTCTCCGGAGTCACTCCCGCCGCCACGTCGGCCTCCATCATCGGCGGGTGGGCCCGATGTGGATTCACCTGGTACGCCGCTGTCAGCGAACTGTGCAGGTAATGGTCGAACATCCGCCGCGTCGCCGGCTCCCGCTCGGTCGCCGCCTCCGCCTCGACCAGTTCCATCGCGTACGCCCGGAGCAGATCGTGGAAGGCGTACCGGCCGGGGGTGTGCTCGGTGAGCAGATGCAGCCGGGCGACCTCGGCCAGCGAAGCCCGCGCCTGCGCCACCGTGACCGCGGCGACGCTCGCGGCCGCCGCGATCGACACGTCCGGACCGGGATGCAGGCCCAGCAGCCGGAACATGCGGGCCGCCGCACTGGACAGCGTCCGGTAGGAACAGGCGAACACCGCCCGTAGGTCGGTCACCAGGTCGCCACCGGCCAACGCGTCCAGCCGGCGCGGTGACTGCGCCAGTTCGGCGGCGAGCGCGGCCACCGGGAAGCTCGGACGAGCCGCCGCCCGGGCCGCGACGATGCCGAGCGCGAGCGGTAGCCGCCCGCAACGGTCGATGATCTCCGTGACGGCTTCCGGCTCGGCCTCCGCCCGAGCCCGCCCGAGCCGCCGAGCCAGCAGCCGGTACGCCTCGTCCGGTGCGAGCACGTCCAAGGTGAGCAACTGCGCGCCGTCGTACGCGATCAGCCCGGTCAGCTCGTTGCGGCTGGTGACCACGACAGCGCAGCCGGGCGTACCGGGCAGCAGGGGGCGGACCTGGTCGGCGTCGCGGGCGTTGTCCAGCACCACCAGCATCCGGCGGCCGGCCAACCGGCTGCGATACAACGCCGCCTGCGCCTGCGGATCGGCCGGAATCCGGGCCGCCGACACTCCCAACGCCGACAGGAAACCGCTCAGCACGTCGCCGGGGGTGATCGGCGGGTTCGCCGGATCGAAGCCACGCAGGTCCGCGTACAACTGCCCGTCGCCGAAGCGATCGGCGGCCCGATGCGCCCAGTGCAACGCCAGCGCGGTCTTGCCCACCCCGGCCGGACCCGCGATGGCCAGCACGATCGGGTCCGGTCCCGGGTCGGTGGCGATGTCGGTCATCTGGGCGAGCGCGTCGGCGCGGCCGGTGAACGATCCCGCCCCGGCGGGCAGTTGCCGGGGTGTGGGCGCGGCGGGGCGGACCGACTCCTCAGGCGCCAGCTCACCGGAGAGGATCCGGCGATGCACCGCCTGAACTTCCGGACCGGGTTGTACGCCCAGCTCGTCGGCCAGCGCCCGATACAGCCGCTGGTACGCCGCCAGCGCGTCGGCCTGCCGCCCACTGCGATAGAGGGCGGTCATCAGATGTGCCCAGAGTCCTTCGCGGACCGGATGCCGGGTGGTCAGCTCGGTCAGCTCGGCGATCAACTCGGCGGCGGGCCGGGTGGCCAGGTCCAGTCCGAGCCGCCGTTCGACGGCCGTCCAGCGGCGCTCGGCCAGTCGCGTCGCCTCGACCTGGAGCTGCCAGGTCGACGGCAGATCCTGGAAGGGCTCGCCGCGCCACAGCGCCAGCGCTCGGCGCAGCCGGTCCTGCTCGGCGTCGGCGTCCGCCGCGGCCCCGTCCAGCAGGCCCGTGAACTCCAGGGCGTCGACGTCGCCCGGCGTGATCGCCAGGACGTACCCCCACGGCTCGGTTCGGATCGCGTCCGATCCCAGCAGCTTGCGCAGCCGCGTGAGGTAGACCGTGAGCGCCCGGCGCGGATGGCTGGGCAGCCGCTCACCCCAGACCGCGTCGGCCAGCTGATCCGGTGGCACCGGCCGACCGGCCGACAGGGCCAGCACCGCCAGCGTGGTCCGCAGCCGGCCCGCCGACACGACGATCGGCTGCCCGTCCGCCGAGACGGTCAGCGGCCCCAACACCCCGATCCGCAACCCGCCCGTCACATGTCCACTTTGCCGTATCAGCGCAACCGCGTTTACGCGCACGGTCCGGCTCAGGACGGAATGTGGATCGTGGTGATCCACGCCGGTGGCTCGTCCGTCCCACCGCCGATGATGCCGGCGATCACCCGGGTGCGTACCAGCTGCTCCTGCGGCCACGGCGTGAAGCCGTCGGTCAGCACGATGACGAACGCGGGCGGATCGGGCACCGCCACGGCGGCGTCGATGCCGATGCGCATGTCGGTGCCGCCGCCACCGGCGAGCACCACCTCGCCGACGGTGCTGACCCGGCGGGCGATGTGCACCGCGGCGTCGCACGACAGCACCGTGACCCGGTTGCCGCCGATCCCCACCGCCCGCAGTACGCCGCCGACCTCGGCCAACGCCGTCGCGAGCGCGTCCTCGTCCATGGAACCGGAGGTGTCGACGACCACGGCGACCCGGGGGACCGGCTGCCGCAGCCGGGGCAGCACGACCCCGCGCAGCGCCGCCGACCGCCGGGACGGCCGCTGATAGGTGTAGTCGACCGCGCCCGCCGCCCACGCCGCCGCTTCCCGGATCGCCCCGGTCAACGCCCGCCGCCAGTCGACCACCGGCTCCAGTACGCCGTCCGCCCAGCGCAGCCAGCCGTCGGGCACCGAGCCCCGGCCACGGGCGGCCTGCCGGATCGCGGCCGCCGTCGACCGGCGCAACGCCTGAGATTCGACCTCGCTGACCGATCCGCCGTCGTTGCCGCCGGGCAGATCCCATGGCCGGGCCACCCCGTGCGCGGCCGAACCACAGTCATGCGAATGGATGTGCGCGGGCAACAGCGGCAGGTACTGCTCGAACAGCAGCCCGGTCGGCAGCCCCAGCCCAGCCGGATCGACCCGGTCCGCCGGCAGCGGCAGCCCGTCCGACAGCAGGTCGTCGTTGATCTCGGCGTCCTGCGCCACGTTGACCCGATGATGATCGCGCCGCTGTCCTGGTGGCAGCAGACTCGCCCGGCCGTGATGGTCACGCAGCAGGTGCGCCACCTCGTGCAGCCAGACCGCGGCGAGCTGCGCCACGGGCAGCCGGTCGACGAACTCCGCCGACACGTAACACCGCCAGTGCTTGTCGACGGCCATCGTCGGCACCGACTGCGACTCGACCACGGTCAGGCTGTACAGGGCGCTGGCCAGGTAGGGCCGGTCGGTGGCCGCCCGGAACCGGGCCGCCAGCAGCTTCGTGCGGTCCAGCTTGCGGTCCGGTTCGGTCATCAGGCCAGGCGGCCCGACAGGCGCAGCACGTCCACGAACGCGTCCACGGTGGTGGGCACCGGCCAGTCGGTGTCGCGGATGGCGGCCAGGTCCATCGCCGCGCGAGCGGCCACGTCGGGCACGCCGGCCTTGACCGCCTGTGCCAGCACGACCCAGGCAGCTTCCCAGCGGGTACGCGTGGTGTTGCCCTGAACGGCTGAGACGACGGCGGTCAGGCAGGCCAGTTGCCGGTCGCCCCGATCGGGCAGCACGAAGGCGTCCGGGTTGGCCAGGACGCGTTCCGGGTCGGGAAGGTCCAGTTCGGACAGATAGGTGGTGAACTCCAGCCCGGGGCCGTCGCCGATCGCGCCGCAGATCGCCATCGCGAGCGCGTCGGCCGAGGCGTTCGCGCAGTGGTGCACGGCCAGCAGCCGCAGCACCATCTCCCAGGTACGCGGCGACGGCCACGCGCCGCCGCGACTCTCCGCGTCGGTCGGCAGATGGTGCGCCAGACCGGGGCGGGCGGTCAGGAAACCGGCGACCGTGCCCCGGGCCTTGGCGATCGCGGTGCTGGAGCGGGCCGCGTCGACCGTCGGAACCTCCACGGCGGGCCAGGTCCCGGCCAACCCTCGGGCGACGACGGCGGCGTCATGCGTCCACTGAAGATGGACGAACCGGTTGGCCAGCGGCGGGCTCAAATGCCAGCCGTCGGCAGCGCTGGCCGGCGGGTTGGCCGCGGCGACGATACGTGTCGCGGCCGGCAGTTCCAGGCTGCCGACGTGCCGTTCCAGCACCACCCGCAGCAGCGCGGCCTGCACCGCCGGCGGCGCCGACGACAGCTCGTCGAAGAACACCAGGCCGCCGCCCCGATGGGCGACGCGTACGGCCCAGTCCGGGGGCGCCATCGGCACACCGGTGGTCGCCGGATCGTCGCCGACGATCGGCAGCCCGGCGAAGTCGCTCGGCTCGTGGACGCTGGCGATGACCGTCTCCAGCGGCGTACCCAAGCTGTCCGCCAACTGCCGCAGCGTCGCCGACTTGCCGATGCCCGGCTCGCCCCACAGCAGCACCGGCAGATTCGCCGTCACCGCCAGGGCGAGCGCCTCCACCTTCGGATCGCGCACCGGCTCGGTACGCCACGCGCGGACCGCGTCGAGCAGCGCGTCGGCCGCGTCCAGCACCCCGCTCACCGGTACACGCTCGCGATCGCGCGTACATCTTCGGGAATCTCGATCGTGTCGCGACCTGGCAGCTCCGCGGCGACCTTGCGCCGCATGCGGCGGGGGACGCCACCGCGAAGCCCGAGGTACGCGAGAGTCGGATGGTTCTCCGCCGCCGCGACCAGCAGGCGGGCCCCGCGCCCGCCGACTCCGGTACGCCGCAGGTCGAGCCGCCGCAGCTGAGCCGACGGCAGCGCCTGCGCCAGCGCCGCCGCACCCGTGTCGCCGACCTCGTTCGGCACCGCCAGCAAGGCGCGTTCCGACGGCGGACGGCCCAGATCGAGCACCCGCCAGGCAGTCAGATGCTCGGCGAGCGCGGCCGTGCCGGCCGGGGTGAGCCCGTTGGCGCCTAGCCCGATCGTCATCGGCCGGCCGTCGGCCGCTTCCGCCAGCGTCTGTGCCCCGGCGTCGCCGAGGTGGTTGCAGGCCAGGTACAGCTCGTGAATCCCGGCGTCGCGGACGAGCGTGGCCAGCAGCGGCGCGGCGTCGGCCGTCAGCCCGTTGCCGCCGAGGAACAGCCGATCCAGCTTGACCGACCGCCCGACGAGCGTCGCCGTCAGATGCCGGAGCCCGTCGACGCTCAGCCCCACGTTGACCAGGTCCAGCGTACGCAGCGTCGTGTTGACCGCCAGCGCCGAGCAGATCCGGGCCACGCCCTCGTCGCCGATCGGATTCCGCTTGAGCCACAGCGCCCGGACGGTGTCGTCGGTGGCCAGCCGGTCGGCCAGCGGCGCGACCGCGTCGGCGTCGATCCGGTTGCAGCCCAGGTACAACGTGCGCAGATGGTGGCCGGGCCGCAGGGCGTCGGCGACCGCCTGAGCGCCCTGCGCGCCGAGATTGTTGGTGCCCAGCAGGAGATGGCGCACCGCCCCCGACTCCGCGGCGGCCTTGGCCAGCCGGGCGGTCAGCATCGGGCCGACACCCTGCTTGCACAGGTCGAGACGGCCGTCGGGCTGAATCGTGCCACGCGGGAACACCTCGGCCTCGGTCGCGCCCGCCGCCTGACCGAGCCGGTCGAGTAGCGCGACGAAGTCGTCCGGATCGGCCAGCTGCCGAGTCGGGTCGGTGATGACCGGGCAGCGCACCGGTGTCGGTGTGCCATCGGCTTGCATGCACGAACCCCTTCGCTGCCGGGAGGCTCCGATTCGGCGCGAGCCCTGGTCGGGGAGGCGGAGCCGGCCGGATTTGCACCGGCGTCTTCACGCTCTGAAGGCGTGCGCGACGACTTCTGCGCTACAGCCCCGCCTCGCGCGAGAGTGTAGATCACCGGTCCGACGCTACGAATGCGAGCGCCGCAAAAGCCGATGGAACATGGACTGCTTCGGCGGCTCGGCGTCCCGGCGCAGCAGCTTGGCGTACCGGTCGTGGAGTTTGGGCGTCCGAGCCTTCGGAAGCAAGCCCTCGTCGTCGGCGATCGACGAGTCCGCCCCCGCATCGAGCAACGCCTCGACCACGTCCGGACGGGCTGCGGCGTACGCCCAATGCAGTGGCGTCCGGCCGCGTTTGTCCCGCCGATCCGGCGACAACCCGGCGCTGAGCAGCTCCGGCAGCAGATCCCCGCCGAGCCACGCCGCATAGTGCAGGAACCCGGCGCCCTCGCCGTCGACCGCCGTCCGATCGAAGCCCGCCGCCAAGGCCGCTACGATTTCGTCCCCGTGCCCCCGAGCGGCGACGTCGAAGAGGTCCGCTCGAAGCCACCGCAACCGTTTCGGCAGCCACCCCGTCCCGGTACGCCACGCGTGGACGACGCTCGCGCAGCGCACCATCGGCCCCGAGAGCCCGCCCAGAGCGAGTTCCCGGTCGATCTCGGCGGCCGAATGTCCACTGGAGACGAGCTGGCCGTCCGCCAGCCGCAGCTCGTGCCAGCTCGATCCACACCGGACCGGCACCGGCTCCCACGACCACGCGTACGCCGAACGCCGCTGAACACGGTCCGGATAGAGCGCGTCGTGGAGCAGCGGATGCAGGTCGTCGGGAGACAGCCCGCCGTCGGCGAGTCCGTCGGATTCCAGCTGCGCCTCGCTGAACCGGCTGACGTGCGCGGCACGCCGCTGCTCGACGGCATCGGCTCGCCAGCACCACACCGGAAGTTCGCGATACCACCGCAGCCAGCTCGGCCGGATCACTGCCAGGCGCAGCGCCGGACCCGGCGGTTCCGGGAACAACACCAGTGTCGGCAGGTCCGACGTGCCGGCCCGGTCCGCCTGCGTCCACGAGAGGGTCGTCAGCTGATCCGACAGCACGACCGGGCCGTGCCCCGGCGTCCAGGCCCGGTACGGCGAAAGATACTGCCGCAGTAAATCGGGCGCCGCAGCGTGCAGCTGGTCGGCGATCGCCGCCGCCTCCTCCGGCGGGTACGTGCGCATGACGTCGTCGAGGTCGACGTCCACCGTCACCCCGGCGGCGGCGTACGCGGCCCGCCAGTCACCGGACCGGCGACGCGCGGCACATTCGTCGATCATCGACCACGGCGCCCGGCGTACGCGCGCCAGCGGCGACGCCGGCCGATCCCGATGTGCCATGGGCGAACCTTTCGATCGCTACGCTGAAGAGAGGGCGGAGCCGGCCGGGTTCGCACCGGCGTCCTCTTCCTTGTCGGGAAAGCGCGACGACTTCTGCGCTACGACTCCGCCCGCGCAGGAGTGTAGATCAGCATCACGACTCCAGTGCCGCCAACGGGACGCGGGCCCAGCGCCGGGACTGCAACGGCGGCAACCAGCGCTGGACCCTTCCTCTGACGGGCTACCGGCCGAGGGCGTACGCCCGCAGCACCGTCAGTCGCTGCCGGGTCGTCGCGTCCAGCGTCACGGACGCCCGGAGTGAGACGTACCCGGAGGCGGGCTGCACCAGGCGCACGGTGAATCGGTTACCGCTGCCCGTCACGCCGGCGGGCCGCCAGGTCGCGCCGTCGTCGAAGGACGCCTCCACGGTCAGGCTCGCCGTCCCCGACCCTGCCGTCGTCACCGTCGCCGGGAACGCGAACGGGCCGGCCGGCGCGCGATTGCGCAAGCTGAGCGCCGGATCGAACCGGACGGCGAGCAATGGCAGCGGCATACCGGCGTCGGCGGCCGACGAGCGGAACAGCCACTCGGCGTCGATTCGCGTCGCCAAGTGCCACCAAGGCTGATCCCGGGTGACCGAGGCGGTCAGCCGGTACGAGGCCGGCTCGGCCGGGACGGCGAACCTCGCGGCGTCAGGCACCGGGACCGAATCGACGAGGACACCCTCCCGGTGCAGGCTGATCGAACCGCTGTCGAGGCCCGCGCTCGGCGTCACAGGGCGGCCGGACGCGTCCCCGAACAAGGGCAGGATCACGTCGATCGCGTCGGCGTCCCGGTACGCCCAGGGTCGCTCGCCGGCCCGGGTCCTCGTCGTGCCGCTCAACGACGGGCTGAACACCGGCTTGTCCCAGGCGATCGCCGGGTTGAGTCCCGCCCGCAGGTCGTAGGTGCCGGTCACGACGCCGCCGGGCCGCCCGTACGGGGTGACGGTCAGCTCCCACCGGCCTGGGGTGAAGTACTCGATCCGCTGCTGGGGCGCGGCGGTCGGCGTACTCCACATCGCCCGCACCGTGGAGCCGAAGAACACCTGCCCCGCGTGCGCGAATCGAGCCGAGCCCGCCTCACCGTCGTGATAGGACACAGGCAGCGCGGCGAGGGTGGCTGTTCCAGGCCGGTAGATCTGCGGCGTGACCAGCCGTCCGGTCACCCCGTACGCCAGCTCGTAGCGCAGCCGCGGGCGTGGCGAGCTCGCGTACGACACGCGCTGGGCGCCGGATCGGGTCAAGGCGGCGAACCGGTCCCCGGTCGTACCCCACCCGACGAGCACCGGCAGCGGCAACGCCGACAGATCACCGTCGTAGAAGGCCGAACCGGCACCTCGGGGCACCACCAGGGCCAGCCGTGCGCCCCGACCGCTCAGCTCGGTCAGCATCGTCAGCAGGTCCGCGTACGGCAGGTCGCCGGGCACCTCGATGACGACGAGCCGCCCCGTCAGATCTCCCTTCCCGATCTGCTCGGCGTGGACGGCGATCACCCCGGCCCGATCCTCCTCGGCCTCGAAACCGGGGTCGAGCCACTCGGCGCGTACGCCGAAGGGGTCCGTTCCGCCGGCCACGAGGTCCACCGTCGGCTCGGTCGCCCGGCGCGCCTGGCCGAAGGCGTACGCCGCCGACTGCGTGCCGGGGATGGTGGCCGCGTACACCTCGTCGAAGCGTGGATCGAAGACGTAGCGGACCACCAGCGGAAACGGGGAGTCGGCCACCTGCGTGAACACCATCACGTCATGGCTGCCGCCCCGGGCGGCGAGATCGTCGGGCTCGACCGACACCCGCTGGGCCGCGCGGGCGTCCAGCGTCACCGTCCGATGCCGGTCCAGCCGCAGTTCCGGGTGCGTGAGGACACTGTACGCGGGATCGGCGCCGGTCCGGGCGGTCGCGACGTCGGCCGTGATCGAGTACCGGCCCTCCGGTAGATCGACCGGCCCGGGCGCGCCCCAGTAGAAGACGTCGCCGAGGTCGAGGTTCTGGATGATGACGGTCGGCCGATCGGTGGGCGCCGCCACGGCACCCGACCGATCGAGCACCGCCACGGTCAACGTCCAGGTCTTCGCACTCGGAGCGGCCGACGCCCGGGTGCCGGTGTCGGCTGTGACGGGACGGCCGTCGACGTGGGTCTGCCCGGTGATCGGCCGGACCGTCCGCTCGCGTACCCGGACTCCCGGCGTCACGGCCGGGGCGGCGTACGCGGCGGGGGTGAACCCGGCCATGGGGGTGATCATCGTCGCGGCGGCGGCGACCGCCGGAGTGATCAGCAGCGTGCGTCTGCGCACAGCGGAGGCCCCCTTACTTCGCGCCGACACGGTCGACGATCGAGACGGACAAGACGGCGGCGGAATACTGCACCTGGTCCCCGGCGACGGTGCGGATGCCGAGATAGGAGTGGTTCGCCGGATCGAAGATGAGGTCGGTCCGGGTGCCCTGGACCTCGCGCTGCGAGATCGCGACGCCGCTGCGGCCCGCCTCGTCCGTGACGTCGCCGACGATGGCGACGCCGGGGATCTTCGCGAGCGCGCCATAGACCGCGGCCAGTACCGCCGGTCGCCGGTACGCCTCGCCGATCAAGTTCGCCGCTGCCTGGAACGCCTCCTGGTCGCGCGGGTTCTTGGTGCTGCCGGCGTCCCGATACAGGTACGCCAGCATGCCGTCCACGGTGGTGGGCAGTCCGTCGGTGTACGCCGGATCCGGCGTACACGGCGATGTCGTGGTGACCCCGCGCTTGGACTGGGTGGCTCGGCCGTCCTTGCAGCCGGGGACGAGGAGATCCGTGGCGCCGCCGTCCTGGTTCTGCTCGCGGATCAGCCCGTCGTGGGTCCCGTCGGCGGAGCGCCAGGCCCACCGGTGCACCCCATGCACGGTGGACTCTCCCGTGGACTCTCGAGTCGACCGGACCGTCGCGACGGACTCGATCAAGATGAACTGCTCCGGGCGTACCACCTGGTCCGGCTGGAGCGTGGCTTGCCCCGCCGCCGCGAGCAGGATGTCGGCGGCCTGCGCGCGGGCGGCCGGGGGCCGATCGCCCAGCGGAACCACCTGGATCGCCAGGGCGACGGCCGTGACCGTGGCGGCGAGGCCGCCGACGATCGCGAGCCGCAGCCAGCGACGTCGTGACGGCCGCCGGGTCTGGGTGAGCACGCGGCGGCGCAGGCCGGGCGGCGGCGGACCAGCCGGGTCCAGCGTCGCTCCGAGGTCGTCCAGGATCGTCAACTCGTTCATCGCCGCTCCTCCGGGAGGATGTCGTAGGTGTCTTGGCCGAGGCTGTCGCGCAGCCGTCGCCGGGCGCGGTGCAGACGCGAACGCACCGTTCCGATCTTGATGCGGAGCGTCGCCGCGACCTCCTCATAGCTCAAGCCGCTCCAGGCGACGAGCAACAGAACGTCACGATCGCCCGGGGAGAGCCGGCGCAGGCCCTCGGCGAGCCGGCCCCGCGAGGCCTGGGCCGTGACGGCGGCGCTGACGTCGTCGGCCAGCCCGTCCACGGCCTCCACCATGGATGTTTTGGCAGTGGCCCGATAGCGCGCCTCTTCGGCGCGACGGCGGCGCGCGATCTCCTTCGTCACGATGCCGAACAGCCAGGGCCGGGCGTCATCGCGGCTGAGGTCATAGCGGCCGCGATGCCGGAACGCGGCCAGGAAGGTCTCGGCGACCACATCCTCGGCGTGCTCCGGACCAAGCCGCCGGTAGGCGTATCGGTAGAGCATCGCCGCGTAGCGGTCGTAGATGACGCCGAACACCTCGGCGTCCTGATGGGACGCCGCGATGATCGCGGCGTCGGGATGGGCGGCCGTCATCGGCAAGCTGACCAATGCACCGTCGTCCTCTCCTGACTGAGTGATGTGACACCCATGTCTCTCCCTCAGAGCAGGATCGAGTTCACGCCTTTTCGCACGCTCGTCCACCGGCTGGTGCGGACGTCGGCGACCGCGCGGATGCGACGGTGGGTGAGCAGTCAGTCGATCGCCCTTCGTACGTCTCGGTGACGACGACCCGGGCCGCGCGGAGGTAGATCAGCCGCGGCCTTGCTTGGGGAGCATGTCGCGGACCCAGCCGCTGCCTCGCCACGTCGCCGTGTAGGAATCCGCGCCGTGGACGGTCTCGATCGCCGGGTCCGCCCCCCGATCGAGCAGCGCCTGGACCAGCTCCCGCCGCGCGCCACCCATGATCGCCAGGTAGAGCGGCGTACGCCCGGTCCGGTCCTGCACGTCGACCGGCAGCCCGGCCGCGTCGAGCAGCGGCAGCAGCCGCTCGTGGTCGACCATCATCGCCATGTGCATCAGCGACCAACCGGCCGGGTCACGCATCAGCGGATCGATCGCCCCCGTACGCAGCCCGTCGACGAGCCAGTCGGTGTCGCCGACCAGCGCCCGTTCGCGTACCTCACGAGCCTGCCGGGCCAGCGCCTTCGGCAGCCTGCCCTCACCGTGCAGCCAGGTCTGGCGTACCGCGAAGCACCCCGCCGACGCCCCGCCGAGTGACCGCAGCACCGACTCGCGCTGCACCTCCTCGTCGGAGTGGTCGTGCAACCGCAGCGCTCCACTCTCGACAGACAACGAGTGCCACACACCTCGGCAGCGCACCCGGACCGGCTCCGGCCCGTCGAGCGTGGCCGTCATGACGTTCGCCTGGGCGGTGAGGCCCGGCAGGGCCTGGCGTACCAGCGGATGCAGTTCGTCCGGCGTCAGCAGGCCCGCTTCCAGCAGCGCCAGGTCGGCCGGGACCGGCTGCACGACGACGCTCGGCACCTCGTAGAGGTCGTAGAACTCGGCCGCCGTGCCCGAGACGGTGTCGCCGGAGACGGTGAACATCAGCGGCGAGGAGTGCAGTGCGCCGACCTTCTCCACGCCGAACGCGCGGGCGACCTCGCGTACCTCGCGGGCCACCCCGACCGGGCAGGTCGGCAGCGCCGTACGCGGCTGCAGGCCCTCGTCCGACTCCAGCGCTATACCGCACCGCCGCCACGCCTCGACGTATTCGCCGGCCGCGAGCAGCCGATAGATCTCAGCGGTGGCCGGGTCGCCGACGCCCCAGGCCTCGGCCAGCTCACCGCTGCGGCGCACATCCCAGGTGTGCCGGGGCATCACGACCCAGCGTTCGTACTCCAGATCTTCGAACGACCCGACGGACAACCGCAGCCGCTGCGGGCCGAACGGCGCGAGCGGCGTCTGGAGGCGCAGATGCGGACCCAGCGTCGCGTTCTGCTCCGGCGGCAGGATCAGTGTCTGCCGGGCCAGCACGGTCGTCATCCCGGCCCGATGCCGGGGCAGGTGCCACCACAACAGGTCCGGCGCTAGGTGATGCAGATCGGCCTCGAAAGCGGCCGACGCCTCCACGCCGAACTTCTGGCGTACCGCGTCCACGTCGATGTCGACGTCTACCCGGGCGGCCTCGGCGGCGGCCCGCCAGTCACCGGCCTCCCGGGCGGCGGTCGCCGCCGCGATGAGGTCCGGGGACACCGTGAGCGACCGGATGCGACGCCACTGCGGCAGATCGTCACGCAGCGACGCGATCACGGCGAGCCCACCTTTCCGGCTTGAGGCGGCAGACCGGCCGGATTCGAACCGGCGTCCTCCAATTTCGCGAAGTGGCGCGACGACCTCTGCGCTACGGCCTGCCGCGCGGGAGCCTACCCGAAGCCTTGCGGGGACGGAGAATCGAGCCGCTCAGCCGATGCGCGGGAGGCGCTGAGTGAACAGATTGTCGTAGCCGCCGCCCTCGTCGTCTTCATCGTCCTCATCGGACGAACGCCGGAATTGATCGTGCACCGGATGGTGGCGGATTTTATGATCATGGTCAATTCCATGTCGCCATAACGCCGCCATAACGACGTGAAAATGACCATGATCAAGAACGGCCCGGGCGTCGGCAGGCGCAGGTTCGAGTTGATCAACTACCGGGTCGCGGGGGAGAGTAGCGGGGTATGCGTAGATCTTGGGAGGTTCCATGCCCGTCGGCTACATGTTCACCGTGTTCTGCGTCGCGGTGGGCACGCTCTTCGCGCTCGCGCCGGTACGCCGCCCGCAGCCGATCTCCACGGTGAGTTACTTCCTCGGCCTGGCCGTGAACGAGCTGCCGTTCTTCGCCGGCATCTACTGGCTGGGCATCTCGACCACGCTGGCGTTCGCCGAGGGCGACATCGACTCGCCGATCGCCTGGGCGACGGTCGCGTTGGCCGCCGCTGCCGCGCTCGGGCTGGTCGTCGTCGCGTACCAGGGTTGGCGCGACCGTAGTGCGATCGAGCGCGCGGTGGTCGACGGGCTGGGCGCCGACTGGCGTACGACGATCGACGCCGACCTCGCCGCTGGGCTGCACCACCGCCTCCCGTGGGCCCGCATCCTGTTCCTGCCCTTCTTCCGCCGCCGGCCCGACGTGCGCCGGGTGGCCGACCTCTCCTACGGCGACGCGGGCCGCCGCAACCTGCTCGACGTCTACCACCACCGCTCGACGCCGACCGGCGCGCCGATCCTGATCCACATGCACGGCGGCCACTACGACAGCGGTCACAAGAACAGCCAGTCGTTGCCGCTGCTCTACCGGCTCGCCGGCCACGGGTGGGTGTGCATCAGCGCGAACTACCGGCTTCGTCCCCAGTACCAGCATCCGGATCACCTGATCGACTTCAAGAAGGTCATCGCCTGGGCCCGGGAGCACGCCCACGAGTACGGGGCGGATCCGTCGACGGTGTTCGTCGCCGGCAGCTCGGCCGGCGGGCACATGGCGGCACTGGCCGCGCTCACCCAGAACGATCCCGCCTACCAGCCCGGCTTCGCGGACGCCGACACGTCCGTCAGCGCCGCCGTCCTGCTCAACGGCTGGTACCGCACCTATTTCGACAATTCGCCGGAGTCCGCGCCGGCGTACCACATCACCGCCGACGCGCCGCCGTTCTTCCTGGCTCACGGCGGCAAGGACACCCTGGTGCCGCTGAGCCACGCCCGCGAACTCGCCGACCACCTGCGCCGGGTGTCGACCGCACCCGTCGTGTACGCCGAGATGAAAGGCGCGCATCACGCGTTCGACCTGTACCACTCGCTGCGGTTCGAAGCCGTCGTCGACGCGATCGAGGCGTTCGCCGCCCGGGTCCGCTCACGGGAGCGGGCCGGCCAGCGCGAAGCCCGCTGAGACGGCGTACCGGGGCGGCTGCTGCGTTCGCACCGGCCGCCCAGGCTGAGTCACGCGTCGGCCGGCTCCCAGAGCAGGAGCTGCCGATGATGGCTGAAGCCGTTACGCAGGTAGAAGTCGACCGCGCGGCGGCCGGAGTGGACGGTCACGTGCAGCAGCCCCCGCGTTCGGGCCTCGGCCAGGATCGCGGACATCAGCGCGGCGCCGATGCCGCGGTTGCGGTGCTCCTCGCGAACCATGACCGACTGGATGTCGCCGTACCACCGCTCCGGCGAGCCGTTGCCGGGCACCCGTTCGGCGATGAGCAGCCAGGCGGCGCCGACCACGGCCCCGTCGATCTCGGCGACGAACGGCAGATGCGTCTCCGCATGGGCGGCCACCCAGCCGGCGAACGACAGGATCCCATCCCCGTCGATGCCGCGCAGGTCAGCGAGCACCGCCACATCCGCCACACCGGCTCTCCGTACGATCACCTGGCGGAGTCTAGATGCATCGGCTAGGGGCTCAGTCGCCGCGCAACTCCAGGACGATCTCGGCGGACCTCGCTAGGTCATGGTCGATCCACGACAGATAGGCGAGCGCCGCCTGGTCCACCCGGGACTTGTCCGGGCACAGCAGCGTGAACAGCCAGATGTGGGCCGACCGATGCCGCTCCGACAACGCCGCCCAGTCGGTGGCGCACGCGTCCGCCAAGGCGTTCACGCTGTACGCCAGGGCCAGCGCCTCGTCGCCGGCGAAGTCCAGCTGGACCCACCGCTCGAAGTTGGCCTGCACCAGGCTGAGGTCCTCGGCCGTCGCCTGGCCCTTCAAGGCGCGATCGACGATGGCGAATTGGGACTCCGGCATCCGGACATTGTCATGGTCGATTGGGCCGCACATCAATGTCGGAGATGCGACTAAAGCTCGCGTTCGTGGCCGCTGAGCTGGGCACTGTCCGCTGTGAGGAATCCGATGAGGAACGGCAGAGTTCGCTCGAGTGGGCCGGGATCATCGGCCGACGCCAGCTCGCCGAGATAGTCGCCGTGATTGCCGGGCACGATGAGCAGCCGCGCGTGGGGGATGAGCGAGGCGAGCAATGCGGCGTGCGCCGGCCGGACCACGTCCCGATCGGCCGCCACGACCAGCGTCGGCGCGGTGATCGAGGCGACCAGGCTGATCGGGACGTCGGCGAACCCGGTCAGCATCAGCTCCCGATCCAGGTGGAACATGCGCTCGGCGTGCCCGGGATCGCCGCTGACGGCGAGGTCCGCCGCGCGGTAGGGCTCGGGCAGGTCGGCGTACGTGGCGTTGGCCAGGCCCTCCCAGAAACCGTCGATCATCCCGTCCCGCCGGAACGGCGCCGACGCCACGACCAGCCGCCGCACCAGCTTCGGATGCCGGGCCGCCAACTGGACGGCCACCTGGCCGCCGTTGCTGAACCCGAGCACGTCGACCGGCCCGGCGCCGAGTTCGGTCAGCAGCTCCGCGAGGCCGTCCGCCGATCCCTCGAACGACGCCGGTCCCACCCCCGACCCGGTGCGCCCGTGCCCCTGCAACTCGACGGCCAGCAGACGCCGGGACGGCGCCAGTGCCGGGATGAGGCGGCCCCAGTTGGACTCGATCGTCGACCCGCCGCCGTGGATGAGCAGCAGCGGCGGCTCCGAACCGGAGGACTCCCCGTGCCACTCGTAATAGAGCGGAAGGCTGGACGAGGAATACCCTCGCTCGTCACCCATCTTCGGAGCATAACCGCTCGCCTGGCGGCCGTATGATGACGAGACCCTCGACGATGATCATGGAGCGTGCTCATGAAGCGACTGGCTGTGTTCATCGGCGTCTTCTTCTTCGCGATGGTCGTCATCGTGTTCCTCGGCGGAGAGGGCCTCGACCGGTACGAGATCGTGGTGGGCGCTCTGCTCGTCGCGGCCCTCGCCTCGACCTTCGTCCGCACATCCCGGCTGTGAAGCGGGTCCCGCAGCGGGAAACCGTGGAACTTCCCCGGTGGCCACGGCCGACCGGGGGAACCCGACCGGCTTGCCCACGCGCGTAATCCTTGCGGCCCGGCACATTCGGGGAAGGATGGGCGTCGATGGTGGACATGGTGAACATGGCAGACGACGCGGGCGACCCGGAGGCGACCGAGGCGTACCACCTGCCCGACGAGGGGTGGGACTGCGCGGCCTGCGGCGCGGCCTGGCCGTGCGAGGTCACCCGTACCGACCTCGTCCGCGACCTCGGGGGGACGCCCGCCGCGATCGACAAGGTCATGCGCGGGTACCTGCTGGACGCGCTGACCGTCCGGCCCGACCTGCCCTCCCGTGAGCTGGCCGACCGCCACCTGAGTTGGATCGGGGTCTCCGGCTCCCCGTAGGCTCTCGCGCCATGGATCTCGTCGGCACCGTCGCGGTGGCCGCCGGCACGTTCGCCGGCACCAACGTCGACGACCTCATCGTGCTGACGGTGCTGTTCCTGTCCGCCCGCGCCGCCGGCCGTCCCCGGCCGTGGCAGATCTGGACCGGCCAGTATCTCGGCGTCGGGGCGCTGGTCGCGATCTCGGCCGTGGCCGCGCTCGGGCTCACCGTCGTCCCCGACCGCTGGATCGGTCTGGCCGGGCTCGTGCCGTTCGCGATGGGCGTACGCGGCCTGGTCAAGGCGATCCGCGGCGGTGGTGAGGACGGCCCTGTGATCGCAGGCAGCCTGACCGCGATCGTCGGCGTGACCGTCGCCAACGGCGCCGACAACATCTCCGTCTATACGCCGTTGTTCCGCACGATCGGCCTCGGGGCCAGCCTCGTGACGGTGGCGGTGTTCGCGGCCGGGATCGCGCTCTGGTGCCTGGTCGCGCGGCGGCTCGGCTCGCACCGACGGATCATCGCGGTGGTGGAGCGCTGGGGCCACTGGCTCGTGCCGGTGGTGTTCATGGCGATCGGAGCCGTGATCGTGATCGAGTCCGGCCTTCTCGGCTGACGCTGCTGAGGGCTCAGCGGGACGCCGACTTGAGCAGTGCCGCCGCCTCACCCGTACGCTGCATGCGCTGCCAGCGCAGCCGGTTGCCGAGCAGCGCCGTCACGGTGGACTGCACCACCACGAGGTACATCAGCTGCCGGTACACGATCTGCTGGAACGCGATGCTCCACAGCGGCCCGTACCGTTCCCGATCCAGGCGTAAGGCGTACCAGGCGGTGAAGATCTGGATGGCCAGCAGGCCGCACCAGGCCGCCAGCATCTGGACCCACGGCAGGAAGATGAACCCGTAGACCGCGAAGACATCGACAGCGGGCGCCGCGAGCGGCAGCGCGACCTGGAAGACGAGCAGGTAGGGCAGCCCGCGGCGGCCGAGCCGCCCGCCACCGCCGCCCTCGACGACGGCATGGCGATGCTTCCACATCGCCTGCATCGTGCCGTAGCACCAGCGGTATCGCTGCCGCCACAGCTGGCGCAGCGACGACGGGGCTTCGGTCCAGGCGATCGCGTGCTCCGCGTAGACGACCTTCCAGCCGGCCCGCAGCACGGCCATGGTCAGGTCGGTGTCCTCGGCGAGCGTGTCGGGGGAGACGATCCCGGCACTCGTGGCGACGTCCTGCAGGACCTCGCGGCGGAACGCGCCGATCGCGCCGGGGATGGTCGGCATGCATCCGGCCAGGTCGAACAGGCGGCGGTCGAGGTTGAAACCGATCACGTACTCCAGGTGCTGCCACCGGCCGAGCAGGCCCTTGCGGTTGGCGACCTTGGTGTTGCCCGCGATCGCGCCGACCTGGGCGTCGACGAAGTCCTGCACGAGGTTGTAGACGGTGTCGCGCTGGAAGACGGTGTCGCCGTCGACGAGGATCAGCAGGTCGGCGCGGGCCGCCCGGATGCCGGTGGTGAGCGCGGCGGGCTTGCCCGCGTTCGCCTGACGCAGCACGCGTACGCCCCGCAGCCGCAGCCCTTCGACGATGTCGGCGGTGTGGTCGGTGGACCCGTCGTCGACCACGATGACCTCGAGGTACGGGTAGTCGCTGGCGACGAGCGAGCGGACGGTCGCGGCGATGTTCGCGGCCTCGTTGTACGCCGGGACGATGATCGACACCGGATCGAGCACCTCGAACGGCCGTTCCCGCCAGCGCCGGCGGGCGACCTTGACGTGCCGGCGCGAGGCGAGGATCTGCACGAGCAGCCGGACGACCGCCAGCACCAGCGCCACCGCCATGAGCACGCCCATGGCGTCGGTGGCGAAGCCGGCCGCGACTTGTACCGTACGCAGCACGTCACCGCGGACCTGTACCGCTCGCGGGGCGGGTGCGGCAGCCGGCAGCCCGAGCGCCTCGGAGACGGTGACGAACTTGTAGCCCTTGGCCTGCAACGCCGGGATGAGCTTGGCCAGTGCTTGCACGGTCTGGCTGCGGTCGCCGCCGCTGTCGTGCATCAGCACGATCGCCCCGGCCGTGCCTTTCGGCTGGGCGGCCCGCACGATCGCGTCCACCCCCGGCCGCTGCCAGTCCTCGGTGTCCAGATCGTTGAGGACGGTCAACGCGTCGGACGGCAGCGCGGCGACCTCATAGGCGTGCAACGCGTCGGCAGTGGACGAGAACGGCGGCCGGAACAGCGTCACCTCGCGCCCGGTCGCGCCCGCGATGGCGTTGCGCGTCATCCCCAGCTCCAGGTCGCGCCGCCAGCCCGCGACGCGCGCGATCTCCACGTGGGTGAAGGTGTGCGAGCCGACCTCGTGCCCTTCCGCCGTCATGCGGCGTACCAGGTCGGGGTATTCGTTCACGTGTGAGCCGATCGGGAAGAACGTCCCATGCGCCTGATACTTCGCCAGCACGTCAAGGACCTTCGGCGTCCACTCCGGGTCCGGACCGTCGTCGAAGGTCAACGCGATCGTCTTGGCCGGCATCCGCCGCGACTCCACCTGGCCGCCGTTCGCCCGGATCACCGGCCCGCCGGTCAGCACCTGCTCAGGGGCGGCCGCCGCGCCGTCGATCGGCCGCGGCAGCTCGGCCCCGCCCGCGATGCCGTGGGCGTACCCGTTGAACGCCAGCGCTGCCAGCAGCAGCAGGAGCGACAACAGCAGCAGGATCCAGTGCGCCCGGGGCTCGCGGGCGGGCGCGCGACGGTTGCCGCTCATGGCTTGCGTGAGCGGCTCGGCTTCGCCGAGGGCCGGTGCGTGTTGGTCTGCCCCGGCGGGACCGAGGTCGCGGACGTCCGCGCGGTCGCGCTCGGCGACGCGCTCACGGACGGATCGGTGGTCCGGGTGGTCGCGGCCGTGCTCCGGCTCGGCGACACACTCGGCTCGGCCACCGCCGACGGCTTGGGCTCCGCGCCGCCGCCATGCCCCGGCCAACCCGGCAGTTGCGCCGGTCCGCCGCCGATCAGACTCGCGCCCAGCCCGATCAAACCCAGCAACAGGGATACGCCGAGAGCAGCGCCCAGGACGGTGATCAGCCGACGGCGGCGACCCGACCGGTCGACGAAGACGGGCCGGGTGTTGCGGTCGGGGTGCTCCAGGCCGGGCTCGCCGGACGGGCGCAGACTGTGCGAGGGCATCGGCAGCGAGGCTACCCAGGGCTATAAGCGCTGGTCGAGTCGAGTCACCCCTGTCACCATCCGTGACACGACATCGGCTGAACGGCCATCGGCCGCTCGGTGTCGCGGTGCCCGGCCCAGGTGAGCCTGCCGGGTCGGGCACCTCTGTGCGATCGGGGCTCGGTCAGAGGATGGTCACGCCGTACTTGTTGACCGCCTCGCGTACCGGCTGGAAGAAGGTGGTGCCACCGGACGTGCAGTCGCCGCTGCCCCCGGAGGTCAGGCCGAGCGCCTTGTTGCCGTCGTACAGCGGGCCGCCCGAGTCGCCGCCCTCGGCGCAGACGGTGGTCTGGATCAGGCCGCCGACCTTGCCACCGGGGTGGCCGGAGTACCGGACCGAGACGTTGAGGGCCGTGACCTTGCCCGAGTGCACGCCGGTGGTGGAGCCGTCGCGGGTGACCGTCTCGCCGACCACCGCGTCCGCCAGGGTGTAGCCGCCTGAATGCGACAGCGAGGTGTTGTCGTAACGGACCAGGGCGTAGTCGTCACCGGGGAAGCTGTACCCGGCGTTGCCGCCGATCAGCGTGGTGTGCGCCGAGTTGGTGTACCAGGTGCTCGCCAGGGACGCGCAGTGCCCGGCGGTCAGGAAGTAGTAGGTGCTGCCGCTGACGACGTTGAACCCGAGCGAGCAGCGGTAGCTGCCGCCGTAGATCGCGTCACCGGCCGACAGCAGCGGGCTGAAGACGCCCGAGGTGCGCTCGATCCTCAGCGCTCCGGCGGTGACGCCGGCCGCGCGCTTGAGGGTGGCCAGTTCGGCGGCGTCGACGGACTTGTCGGCGGTGACGACGACTCGGCCGGATGTCTCATCGACATACCAGGAGATTCCGTCGACGCCGGAGGCGTCGACCGCGGCGTACGCCGTAGCGAGCTGGGCCGGGCTGTAATGCGGCGCTGCCGAGGCAGCCGACGGCACAGCGACCATGCCGAGCGTGAGCGCGCCGACGATCGCGGCCAGCCGCCGGGCGGCCTGATCGAGCTGAACTCTCATGTTTCCTCCCCACGAGGCGATCGGATCTGTAGACCCGCTCCGGTCAGTATTTAGATCAATCGATCGCTGCTCAAGGGAGGAGGTTCGCCCGAAAGGCCGCTTCTGTACGCCGATGGAGACAGCCGAGGCGTGACACCCACGCCGTCGCTGCGTCAGCCGAGTAGGTTCGCGCCACAGGCGCGGGCGAGCGGGTCGGACCAGACGCTGCCGGTGAGCGGCAGCACCACGGCAGTCAGGTGGCGACGGCCGTCCGAGGGGATGACGACAAGTTCGGCCGTCATGCTCACGGGTGCCGTCGAGTCCACGCACGAGACGGTGGCACGCGCTGGGAACCATGCCGTCGCGTGCGGAATGATCCGCTGGTTGCCCTGCAGGACCAGGGCGGCGTCCTCGCCGACGCCGGTGACGTGAACCGGCAGCGGACCACCGTTCATGACGGCGACGGTGCCCTCGATCACCATCCGGCCCGACTCGCCATACCCCGAGTTGATGCCCGCCACCGTGGCGAACACCGAGACCTGGGCCGACTGCGTACGCACCCACTGCCGGGCGGCCCACAACCCCATCCCGGCCATGCCGGCGAGCACGCCCCCGAGAACGAGGACGACGACCAGCTCCATCGGCAGCCGGCGCGACCGGAACCGCGCCCACCGCCCCGGACCCGCCGGGCGACGAGCCTGGTCAAGATCGATGGCGATGGAGGCGTCCGGCGTCGGATCGAGCACGCGCACAATGTAGCCGCCGCCATCGATCGACAACGGCCGCGGCCGCCGCTGCGCGGCGACCTGCGACTGCGGCCTTCCTGGGAGATGATCGCCGGGAGGCATTCATCGAGACCGGCATTCCTCGGGAAGGACTGATCATGACGGACGACAAGCAACCGTCAGCGGCGCAGAAGCTGCTGGGCGACTTCGCGCCCGCGCTCGCGCACTTCACCGATCAACTCTTCGACGACGTCTGGGGGCGCCCTGACCTCGCGCCCCGCGACCGAAGCCTGATCACCGTCGCCGCGCTCGTGGCCGGTGGCAACACCGAGCAGTTGACCTTCCACCTCACCTTCGCCAAGCAGAACGGCCTGACCGAGGCCGAACTCGTCGAGGCGATCACCCACCTCGCCTTCTACGCCGGCTGGCCGAGAGCGATGTCGGCGATGGCCGTCGCCAAGCAGGTCTTCGCCGACGCAGGCTGACCCCGGCTCAGATGAGCCGGCCCTGGAAGAACACGAAGGTCAGCAGGCTGCCGACGCCGGCCAGGCCCACCAGCATCAGCAGGCGCAACCGCTCCGGAATCGTCGTGAGCAGCACCACCGCCGGAGCCGCCAACGCATACGACCGGTACGCGGACACCCGGGGACCGGCCACGAGCGGCACCAGGACCAGACTGACCATGAGCCCGATCAGCAGGATGAGCTCGGCGTCGAAACCGCGCGCCGTCCCTCGGCGTACCGCGACCACCAGAGCCGGGCCGACGAAGATCAGCATCGCCAGCAGGCTCCAGGCCAGGGCGCCGGCCTCGCCGCCTGCCACGATCTGCGCCGTCGTGGTGAACGGGTTGTGCACTCCGTTGCCATAGTTCCGCTGGATCAGCTGGTACGCGTCCCAGCGGCCGGTCTGCGCGAAGAAGATCCAGCCGACCACGATCAGGCCGAGCCCGCCGGCCGCCGCCACGCCGAGCCCCTTCACCGCCCGGATCCACCATGGATCCGGGCGACCGCCGAGCACGATCGCCAACGGGACCGCCAGGCACATCACCGCAGCGCTCGGATACGCGGCCACTCCGACGCCGACGCTGAGGGCAGCCCACGCCCACGATCCGTTGCGGACGGCGAGGACGGCGCCCGCTACACAGAGCAGCGCCAGCGAGATCGGGAACACCAGTTGGTAGTAGACGCTCCCCGGCAGGAGCACCGCCATCAGCAGACTTTGCGCGGCCGGCTCGGTGAGTCGTGCCCCGAGCAGCCGCCAGACGACCGTCAACGCGGCCACGAGCGCGACTTGGGAGAGCAGTACGCCCGAGGCGGCGTACCCCAGACCGGTGACGTGGACGAGCTTGATCAGCATCGGGTAGAGCGGGAACCAACCAGCATTGCCGCACCAGGCGTCCGGCGGAGGGGCTGGGAAGTCGATCGGACCGTCGCCGCAGGGATGAAGTTCATAGCCACGGCGGGCGATGTCGACATACCGCAGGGCGTCCCACTTGAGCCCGGACGTGAGCCGGAACGGATCGGCTCCCGCCGCCGCCGCGAGCAGCCACATCCATAGCTGGCAGCAGACGGCGACTGCCACTGGCGGCAGCCACCGCTGCCAGACCCTGGTCCGCTCAAGCTTGCCGGCGTCCTGCACCCGCGCCTCGGACATGCGCTTCAGCCTGCCGGGCGATCCGGTTCTCGCGCAGCGGACCGTTCGGGCGGAGCGAACTGTCCGGCGGGCCGGTGCGCGGGCGAGGGCGGATTGGCACCGTGCAGGGGTGGCGACCGGACCCCGCTGGCATTGGGCTCTACTGCCGATGGCGTTCCTGCCGTTGGCGATCTTCCGGGCCGGTCTGCTCGCCGAGTCGGACACGTTCTGGCAGATCCGCGTCGGCCTGGACACCCTGACGACCGGGCGCATTCCGCAGTCCGACACCTATTCGTGGACCCTGGCCGGTACGCCGTGGCAGCCGAACTCGTGGGCGTTCGACGTCCTGCTGGCGCTGGCGTATCGCGGCGGCGGACTGCCGATCGTCGCGTTCACCGGAGCCTTGGTCATCCCGCTCATCGCGCTCACCGTCGGATTGGCGGCGCGGCGGCTGGGCGCCCAGCCGAAGATCACGCTGCTCGTTCTGCTCTACGGCGTCATCCCGCTGACGGCGTTCCTGTCCGTCCGCCCGCAGATCGTCGACTACGCGGTCGTGCCGCTGCTGATTCTGCTGGTCGACGTGCTGATGCGGGGGAGTACGACCAAAGCCCGCTGGTGGGCCGTCGCCGGGCTCGGACTCACCCAAGCGGCCTGGGTGAACCTGCATCTGGCCGCTCCGCTCGGAGTGGCCGTCGTGGCCGCGGCCGGCATCGGCCACGTGATCCAGGAACGGTCCGCGGCCACGGTTCGGGCGTTGGCCGCCGGGCTCCTGACCACCGCAATATGTTCCCTGGCCAGCCCGTACGGGTGGCACGTCGTGCAGATCGCGGGCGCCGTCCGGGCTTCGTCGGCGTACGTCGTGGAATGGGCGCCGTTCGATCCGACCGTGGTCACCTCCGACCTGCTGCTGCTCCTGGCCGTCGGCGCGGCGTACGCGGCCTGGCGGTTGCGTGCGTACGCGTACCTGCTCGTCCTGGTGCTGCTCATCCCGGCCGGTCTGTACGCCCTGCGGATGCTGCCGATCGCCGTCGTCGCCGGGCTGCCGATCCTGGCTCGCATCGCCGACGCGTCACCGCGGCGGGACGCTTATCTGCGATCGCGGTCACCGCTGGTGTGGCTGGCGGTGTCCGGCCTGCTCGCGGCCGAAGTCGTCCTCGCGGCCGGCAAACTGCCGACCCTGGGCACTCCCGATTACCCCGTCGCAGCTATTCAGGCGATGCCGACCGGCTGCCGCCTGTTCAACGGCTACCAACTCGGCGGGCCGGTGATCCTGCTGCGCCCGGACGTGCCGGTCAGCCAGGACTCCCGCAGCGACCTCTACGGCCGTACGCTGCTGGCCGCGGCCAACGACACCGAGTTCGGCCCGGACGGCCTGCGCCGGTTGGACGCCGACGGCATCACCTGCGTCCTCGTCACCCCGAGTACGCCGCTGGGCCGGAGCCTGCGTACCGCCGACGGCTGGACGACCATCGGCGGCGACGACACAGGCATGCTCTTCATCCGTGGCGGATCGGCGGCCTCAGGCTGACTCGTGGCGGGCGCGCGGGTCCGTGTGCCATCTCAGGCGGAGCGCCCGGCCGCCGCCTCGCGGAATTGACCGACCACGTCTGACCTGGAACTCTTGCTGCATGAGCCAGAAGTCCACGACGCCGATCCGCTTCGAGGCCGGCCTCGAAACCGTCGTCACCACGACCATCGTGCGGATGCCGGGCGAAGCGAGCAAGCTGCTGCCGTCGCGGGGGCAGGTCGCGGTGAACGGATTCCTCAACGGCCACGCCTTCCAGTCGGTGATCGAACCGGACGGGCGGCGGGGCCACTGGATCAAGGTCGACGACGAGCTCCAGCGCGCCGCGGGTCTCTCGGTGGGCGACGCGGTCGACATCACCGTCGAGCCGGCTCAGGAGTGGCCGGAACCAGAAGTCCCGGCCGACTTCGCCGACGCGCTGGCGTCCGCGCCGCAACGGATCCGGCTCATCTGGGACGACATCACGCCGATGGCCCGCTGGGAATGGGTGCGCTGGATCAACGCCACGGCGAACCCGTCGACCCGGCAGACCCGGGTGGAGGCGAGCCTGTCGAAGATGGACGACGGCAAGCGGCGGCCCTGCTGCTTCGACCTCAGCTCGTGCACGGATACGACGGTGTCCCGAAGCGGCAAACTCCACGACACCGCCTAGCCGCCGTCCATGGCCGATGGTCGGCGTGGTTCCGTCCAGTCCATCTGAGCAAGATAGGCGGCGGGGTCAGCGGTGCGGCCTGATCATTTCTGCGAGGCGCGGCAGGAAATATGACCAGCCTTGCTCGTGGGAATCGCGGTCCTCGGCGTCCTGTGCCGAGTCGGCGTACGGGCCGTGGGTGATCTGCAAGCTGGTGCCGCCTTCGACTTCCGCTGGGGTGACAGTCACCTGGTAGACGTGGCCGGTGCCGTCCCATTGCCAGGTGAACACCAGGCGTCGCGCCGGATCGTATTCGACGACCCGTCCGGTCAGGGCACTGCCGAGCTGGCTGAAGTCCACCCGGTACCGGCCACCACGGTGGGGTTCGAAGGTCAGTTGCCCACGCCACCAGCCGCTGAGCATCGTCGCATCGGTGAACGCCCGCAGCGCCTCCACGGGCGTCACTCCGGGTAGCTCCACCGCGGTGTGCAGGTAATCCATGACCTGACCGTACAGGTGTCCACGAACGGTGGCACACAGCCACGGGTGCTGCCGCAGCCGCGGATCAGCGGGAAATCGACGCTTCCTCCCCATCGGATCGAGTCAGGCGGCGGCCGTCCGGGCGCGGCAGTGGAGTGTTGCGGCCTAGCTACTAAGTGATACCGTATAGCGGTACTCGGTGGCGCTAGGTACCAAGGCCCGGAGGATCGCAATGAAGACTGACGTTCGCCGTCACGCCCCGACGTTGCTGCTTGTGCGCCAGCGCGCCTGCCAGCGGGCGGCCCGCAGCCTTCGTGTACGCGTGTCGGTGTGGCTGTGCAGATTCCGCGGGCGTTCGGCTCAGTGGATCGGGCGAGGGCGAGCGAAGACCGGTGCGTCACACCCGGCGGATCTCCCAGGTCGTCAACGAAACGTCAAGAAGCCGGCGGCGGGCGTCAAGAAGGCGTAAGGACGTCTGTGCAGCCGCCATCCCCGGTTGTCGACTTGATGGTAGGGGCCGAAAAGCGGCCGCTGACAACCATCGGAGCGAGTCGTGAACACCATCCGGGCGGGGGTGAACCCGCCACACCTGAGCGAGGCGGACCCAGGCCGTCCGCAGGGAATCCTGGTCGGCCTCGGATCGCTCGTCGTCATCGTCGTGGCCTTCGTCGCCTCGGCAGTCCCGCCGGCGGACGCCGTGCTCCGGTACGCCGTCCTGGTGCTGGCGGTGTTCGGCTTCGCCGCGGCCACCTCCGTGTGGAGGGCGCCGATCGTGACCGCCGTCATCGGGTTCCTCGTGTTCGGCGGCTTCCTGGTGAACCACCTGGGCCAGCTCACCTGGCACGGCAGCTCCGACGGGATCCGGCTGGTCGCGTTGGGTGCGGCGGTGATCTTCGGCCGTCTGGCGGGCGATGTCTTCCGGATGCCCAGGTCAACCCAGGCCCGACGGCCTGCGGCGTCAACGTCGGTGCGTCACCGATAAGCGTCACGACGGGCTGACCGAGCCAAGCGGCCCTCCGCTTTGCGGCGTCCGGATCAGGCGGCGAACGCGCCCACCACCCAGGTGACGGCGATGATCAGGGCGGCGGCCAGTTCGATCAGCATGGACAGGCCGACGGCCTTGACCGCGTGCCAGGTCGCGGACCAGGCCGGTTTGAACTGCCGTTGGCGGGCCAACTCGGCGAGCAGGATGCCCACGACGAAGCCGAGGGGCAGGCCGACGACTGGGACGACGAAGAAGCCGACGATGCCCAGCAGCCCGCCCGCGATCAGCGACCAGTTCGGCACGCCGCTCTGCTTGAGGCGGCGGCCGGGCCAGGCGTACTTGGCGGCCGTGCCGGCCAGCGCGACGAAGGTCGCGATGAACAGCACCAGCCAGCGGCCCCAACCCGCGTCGGAGAACAGCGCCCAGACCAGCACCGCGCCCCAGCTCAGGATCAGGCCGGGAATCACGGGGACACCCGTTATCGGGTTGTGACACCTATGTGGTTACCGGCCCACAGCTCGGGCTGCCAGCCACGGCGCTCCGACGTGGGCGAATTAAGGCGAGCGCTACAGGTCCGGCCGAGCCAGGCGACCGGTGTCGAGGTCGACGCATGACAGGGACGGCGAGGCAGGACATCACCATCAAGTGTCGTAATCTTGCCTGTCGCCGCAGGCTCACGGATTGTGTAGATAGCCGATACTCTGTGATTCTCGGTCACGGCACCGCTGGTCGCGCCGTGGCGATTGGGGAGGTACGCCGGGTGGGAAACACACCGGACCGCGCCGGCGGCGAGCGCGACGACGATTCGTGGGATTTCCAGGTCGATGTCACCGACTCGCGGCGCGCCATGGCGTATCTGGTGGCACCTGGCTCCGCGGACTATATCCGGATCATGACCGTGTTGGAGTCGTCCCTGACGGACCTCACTCCAGCCGAGATTGCCGCGCTCGTGTCGGCTTCGGGACCGGCGATGGCGGACGACCTTGTGCAGAAGCGGCTGGACAAGCTCAAGGATTGGACGGCGGCCACAGGTCGCAGCGACCCGGCTCGGATTCGGCGGCACGCCGACATCCTGGCTCGGAACTGGCGCTGGAGCGCCACCCCCGCAGGTCGGCAGGTGCATCGTTTCTACACGACCGTGCTCGCCGCTACCCCGACGATGCGTGAGATCCCGTTGCCCAGCCTGGCACGGATCGTGGAGTCGGTCGAGAAGCTGGCAGCGGCTGTGCACTCGACGCGGCGTGACGATGCCGCAGTCGCCGAACTGATCGGACGGCTGTTCACCGGTCACGACGATCTCGATGCCGCCCTGGTGGGCGCAGAGGACAGTTTGGCCGGGTTGGCGGATCGCTTCGACCTCGATCACGACGCTACTTCCGAACTCAAAGGATTGTTGGTCGACTATGCCACGCATGTCGCGGGTGAACTCGACCGAGGGACGCAGCGGGCACACGACCTGCTGCATCGCCTGCTCCAGCCCCACTTCGCGACCCTCGCGGCGGTGGCCGTCGCCGGTTCTCAAGCGCGTGCGCTCATTGAACGTGGTGCGCTGACAGCGTCGAAAGGCGGCCGTGTCTCCGATTGGGAAGGGCTGATGGCGTGGTGCGATCCGCACACTGGCCGGTCGAGCAGGTTCGCGTTGCGACTGGTTCGCGCCCTGCCGGGCATGCACGCCAACCTCAGGCGCCTACACAGTTCGGCTAGCTACGGCACCGGCCGCGCCCGATCGCTGCTACTGGCCAAGGCATGTCTGGATGAGCGCTATGGCACGGCGATCCTGCTCGCGGCCACCGGCGACCATAAATGGCGCAAATTGTACGGGGAGGCGGAAGACACCGATCTGGCGAGCAACCCCATGTGGCGTGGTGGACCCTCGGTGGAGCTGCCCGAACTTCTGCGTACGACTGGCCGGACTGGTGCCCGCGGCCGGGCGCCCGCCGCGCGTGACGACGCGGCGGCGCGTGCGGCGGTGCAGGCCGCCCGCGAACGGAGAGTCGCTGAGCACGCCGCAGCGCTTACGGAGATCCTCGCCGCCGAGCCGGGGCAGAAGCTGTCGGCGCGGGCTGCGACGGTGGCGTTGGCGGCCCTGATGACCGCGGTGCGAGCTGGGCTGTCCCGCGGCACAACGGATCGGCGTGTCGGCACCCGGGACGGCCTGTCGTGCACGCTGTTTCACACCGGGGAGGGCATCGGCGCGCTGATCGCGCCGACGTGGCGGGTGCTGTTGCCTGGACGTCGGCCGGTGTTTCACCTGCCGGGACAATGGGCAGCTCGGCCGCGGCAGACACGTCCCGACTTGGCCGTCCGCGCGGTCGCAATATTCGAGCGGGCTGATCAGGCGGCCCGGCCATGACGACGACGTCGAATCCCAAAGCATGGCGGCGGCGTTCTGGACACGGACCGGAGGCAGCTGCCGAGACGGCTGCTGCTCTTCGTCTGCTGATGGTTCAGCCGTGGCTGGTCGCCGGCCGGGATGACATTGCCATCGCCACCGTCCGCCGCAACGAGACGTCGATACGTGACGTGCTAGCCCGTCTGGGCTGGGTGCTTGTGGTCGATCGGGACTTCGTGCGGTTGCGCAAGTCGGCACCGGTGCGACGTGACGCCTGGGCGGTCAATGGGCCCAATCCGCTGACGTGCTCGTGGTTCTTCCTGTTGGTCGCGGCGGCGGAGTCGTTGCCACGCCGAGTGAGTATCGGCCAGCTCGTCGCCGCTGCGCGTACGGCGGCCGCCGAGGCGGCCATACAATCCCGCGATGACAAGCCAGAACGGCTGGCGATTTTCAACGCGTTGAAGATGCTGGACCAGCGCGGCGCGGTTGAGAGCATCGACGGCGATGTCAGCGAGTTCCTCCGCAACGACGACCCGCCGGTTCTGCTGGCTATCCACCATCATCGGCTGGTGCACATCATCGCCAACTTCGCCCCCGCCGATCCGGTGGAAGATCCGTTGGGCTGGCTCGAGCAGGTGGAGCGAGAGCCCGAAGCCGCCCGGCGGATGCGCCGTCGGCTCATCGACGACACGGCTGTCTATTCCGGCGATCTCGACCCTGACGAGGCCGATTGGCTGTCGCGTCGGGTGCGCGGTGACGATGGGCTGCCGCTGGCCGAGGCATTCGGGTTGCATCTGGAGCGTCGCGCCGAAGGCGCGGCGTTCGTCGTACCGCTGGAGTCGTTCCGGTCGCGGGATCAGCTCGGCGACTGCCCATTCCCGGGTGGAGGCACCGTGGCGCATGCCGGGTTGCTGCTGTGCGATGTGGCTGATGCGCATGGCACGATCGACGCCGATCGTCCCGGCTGGCGCGGACTGGCCCGGAGCGAGGTCCTCGCCTACCTCGCGGACTTCGCCGAGCGCTACGCCGATCAAGGGTGGGCGGCCGAATATGTGCAAAGCCTGCCCGTGCTGGCCACGGACGTCCTGGCGCTGCTCTCGGGAGCAAACCTCGTCCGGGTCGAGGACGCCACGTGGTGGTTCACGCCGGCAGCCGGACGGTGGGAGCGTCCAACCGATCCGCACGTTCGGCGACCTGCTGGGCGTCGTGCTGACGCCAGTCCAAGTGGCATGTCCGTCGGAAACACTGGAGCGGCGCCACCGGAGGGACACCGTGACATCGACTGACCTTCTGGCGATCCTTGACGATGACAATCCCGCCGAACCGGTAGGACACGCCGAACGCTTCACCACACGATGGCGGCTGGTCGGCGCTGGCCTGTCCAATGTGTGGCGCTACGGCGATCTGCACCTCGACGCACCCAGCGGCCGCTTGTTGCTGCGAGGTCCGAACGGCACGGGAAAGACCACCGCGCTGGAAGCCTTGTGGCCGTATCTTCTCGATCTCAATCCGCAACGGCTCGCCGCAGGCAAAGCCAGGCCAACCACGCTGTCGCTGCTGATGCGCGAGGGAGCCAACGGAGCTAAACGACGCTGCGGATATCTGTGGCTCACCCTGGCCGCACCAGGAAACGAAGGGACCTTCTCCTACGGCGTACGCCTGCTGTTCAGCGAGAGCGGGTCGCCGGCCGTGCGGGTGACGCCGTTCATGGTGCCCGGAGTGCCGTTGCGGGATGTCGCGTTCTACGGCCCGAATCGCGGATTCCTGTCGGCCGATCAGTTCACCGAGGAGATAGCCAGAGTCGGGGGCATAGTCTTCGACGACGAAGACGCGTACGTAGCTCACCTGGCAACCCGGATCTGGGCCGCCGACGAACGCGAGCTACTCGAACTGGCCAACCGCGTCCGGGCCGTCCGCAACCCCACGCTGCTCGGTGATGTGTCACCTCGCGCCGCCGCCGAGACTCTGCGCGACGCGCTCCCCGGAGTCGCGGACGACGTCGTCACCGCCACGGCTGAAGCGCTCGCCGAGTCGGAAGCGACCCGGGAGGCGTTCCAACGCGACCGCGACGCAGCCGTCGCCCTTGATCGCTTTGCCGAAGCGTGGGCCGGACACGTCGTCGAGGTCGTCACCGGCGCGACCGCAACCGCGAAGAAGGCGTTGTCGGACGCCAAGGAAGCCGAGCGGCAACGCGAAAAGGCCAGCAAGAAACTCGAGGACGCCCGCCAGCAGCGCGACGAAGCGGAGAGTAAGTTCGCCGAACTCTCCCAGACAGCCCGAAGTCTCGAGGCGACCATCCGCGCATTGGAAACCTCTGAGGGATACAAAGCGGCTGGCCGCCTCACCGCCATGCAGGACGCGGTCTCCAACGATATGCGAGCCGCGTCGACCTCGCTGACGGCGTTCCAGACAGCCGTCGAGACCGCAACCCAGCGGGCCGCGCAGCTACGCGAAAGTGCGTCCGACATCGAGGTAGACCTCGAAGAGATGTTTGCCGCAGCCGCAAGAATCGACGGTCACGCCCGATCCGACCACCCGCTGCTCATTGTCGGCACCACACCGCAGGATGCCTTCCACATCGAGACGGTGACGATCGACCCCGGGCCGGCGACGCAGATCGCCGTCGATCTCGAACGAACGGACGACCTCGCGCGGTCCTGGAAGAACCTCGCAAGCGACCACCGAACGCGAGGTGACAGCGCACAGCTGGCACTGGCTGATCGCCGCGAGACCGATGAAGCTGAACGACAGGCAGACGACGCCTCGGACAAGGCACGAGCGGCGAGGCTGCAAGCCGAGCAACAACAGCGAGAACTGGCTCGCGAAACATCAGCTGCGCGCACCGCTATACAGCAGTTAGTTGACGCTATAGAGGACTGGTACGCCGAGCATGAGCCACTGGTCTCGCTAGTCGACGATGCAGTTCATGACGCATCCTCGGCTACAAATGTGGACTCCTCGGTATGGCATCTCCCCGAAACGATCGCATCGACGCGAGACGAACCTGCTCAGGCGCTCACCGAAATTGACAGCCTCGCCAATGCCATCAAGGACAGCGGCCAAACCGCTGCCGTCGATCTGCGCCATCGCGCTCAGATCGTCCGGAAGGCGGCAGCCGCTCTCCGCGAGGAGCGCAACCGACTGCTTACCGAGGCTCGGCAACTACGCGAAGGCAAACTTCTGCCGGTCCCACGGCCCGACTGGGCTGGACCACTTGCTGAAGGTGCCGCATTCGCCGACGCGATCGACTGGCACCCCACGTACACCGACTCGGACGGACGTGCGCGCATCGAATTGGCGCTGGCCGCCAGCGGTCTCCTCGGCGCTGTGCTTCTGCCCGACGGTGTGCACACTGAGGCGTGGTATGTGACCGCGACGAGCCACTCTAGCGAACCTAACCTGTCGTCGGTGCTGATCGCCGACCCGGCTCATCCCTTGTCAGGCGCGGCAACGAGAGTTCTGACCGCAATCCCGCTTCGTGACACTGCCCGCGTCGCCGACACGAACTCGGGGCTGACCGTCGGACGTGACGGGACGTTCGCCGCCGGGCCGCTGCACGGCCGTCCAGCCGGCGTTGACGACCCGGCGCGCAGACCGGCGGCCGCCTATGTGGGTGCCGCGCAACGGCGCGCCGCCGCCCTCGCCCGAGCTGAGGAACTCGAAGCACAAGCCGCGATCCTCGAGGGACAAGCCGACGACCAAGATTCCGTCGCCAGACTGCACCAATTGTCCGCCGAGCGGATTGCCTCGGCCGTGAGGCAGTTCCCTGACCGCTCTGCGGCAACCCGGGCTGAGAGTACCCGGGCCGCAGCAGCGATCCTTGCCGGTCGTCTCAACACGAAGGCAACCGAAGCGTCCGTACGGGCCGCTGAACTTGGCGAGCTGGCCCATGACCTGCGCGCCGAATGGACGCAGCGAACCTTGGCACGCGGCTTACCTAGCGACAAGGCCGAACTGGGTCGTCTCCGGGACGCCGAAGCCGAAGCCGCAAAGAAGCTCGACGGGCTGGCGAAAGACCTGGCCGCCCGCCTGCGGCCGCGGCTCCAGCGCCTAGCGGGCAACGCGGTCAATGACCGCGAACGCAATCACGCATTGGGAGGGCAGCACGCCGAAACCGTCGCCGCGGCGCGACATGCCCGCGAGGTCCAGACCGAGTACGACGCCTTGGTCATGGCCGTCGGGCTCGACGCCGAGACCGCGCTCGCGCAGCACGCCCGCGCCAAAGAACGGAGGCAAGGGCTGGCCGAGCGACTCATACTCGCTGAAAGCACCGCTAGCGACAAGCGCATCGAAGCCCAAAAGATCGGATTCGAACTGAATCAAGCCGCGGATAGGGTCGAGAGCCTCGTCCCGCTCACCGCCGCCGCGATCCGGCAGCTACGCGGTCTTGTCGATGTTCCCGGACTGGCGCAAGCTCTCGGAGGAGAAGCCGCCATAGCGACACCATCGGACGACGATGCCACTGATGAAGCCTTCGTCGCCGCTGTCAGCGCAGCGCTGACCGGCAAGCGGGCCATCAACCGACGCCTGCTACGCGAACGTTACGACGCCTGCCGGGCGGATCTCGCTGGACTCTGGACACTGGATCCCGGCGACAGTTACGACAGTCTCGACACGTACGTGCTGACCCACGACGGAATGTCCTACACGCCGCCCGCCGCCGCCGAAGCCGGACGCCGGCTCCGCGATCGGGCACAGGCAGCTCTCGACAAAGCGGAGGAGTCCGCGCTGCGCGACTTCGTCATCGGCCGCCTGCCTCTGGCCATCGGCACCGCATGGGTCGGCATCGAGGACTGGATCAAAGACGTCAACCGCAAGATGAACAAGGCCGCCGCATCCTCCGGCGTCGGCGTACAGGTCAGAAAGACCCTGCTGAAGGACCTCAGTGCAGCCGAACTGACCGTCCATCGCCTCGCCTGCAAGGAGACCACCCTCACGAGCGCGCAACAGATCGAAGTGGGCGAGGCACTGCAGGACCTCATCAACGCCGCTGACGGTGCCACCACCGCCGAGAAACTGGCCAACGCCATCGACCTCCGCAAGTGGCTTGACATCACTTATGAAATCGTCCGACCCGGCGGCCAAACCAGCCGCTGGTCCTCTAAGACAGGTCTGTCGGGTGGCGAACGTCGCCTGGTCGTCCTCGCCCCGATGCTCGCCGCCGTCGCCGCCTACTATGACCAGCTCGACCTCGCCGGGTTGCGACTGACCGCCCTCGACGAAGTTCCCGCCGAGGTCGACGAACGCGGCCGCGAAGGACTTGCCCGCTACCTTGCAGAGCTCGACCTGGATCTCATCTGCACCAGCTACCTCTGGGACGGCGCCCCCGGAGCGTGGGACGGAATCGACGCATGGGACCTGGAAGCGGGACCCGACACTACTGTCGTCGCCTTCCCCATGCTCGTTCGGGGCCTGAGCCCGCTGCCGGGCGACTCCGGCGAGGAACCCGAATGATCGAAAACGTCGGCGTGTGCGAATGGTGCGCTTCTGACTGCGCCAATGTCGACTTCAGCCCACTACGCTCGGCACAACTGGACTGGTTCTGGCGCCAGCTCGCGGCTGCCGGCGATCGACGCGGCGACCGGCAACTCACCAGCGGGACCGCGACCATCACCGCTCCTGCCAGCCCAGCCGAACGTGCCGCGGCACTAGGACTCCTCGGCGGACGCGTCCCGCGCAGCGGCCAGAGTGTGCGTGTTGACCTCGCCGACCTGACCGAGCGCATCAGGTCTCACGATCCGGTCGTCACGCCGGGCATGATCGCAGCCCACGTGGTTGAGCGAAGCCTCGGTGAGCGCGTACGCCAAACCGCACAACGCCGCAACAGCCTCGAACAGCTACGCCTGCGCTTCACCGCAGTATTTCAGACGCTTCCAGAAACCTCCCCGGTAGAGCCTGACGCTGACCAGATCTGGGCTGTGCTGCAGCGGACCGGATGGACTGCCCGCATGCTCGCCGCGTCCGATCCGGCGAACCTCGTCAGGCAGGCGGTAGACGTCATCGCCCGGTTGCCTGCCGAAGGCAGCCGCCTCGATCGACGGTTGCTCGCCGAGTCGGTTACCCGCAATCCGCATGCCCTTGACGCCGGGACGTTGCCCGGGCTCGTCCTTGCCGTCATGGCAGCCGCCGGCACCATCCCTACCGGATTGGCTCCGCGAGCGGCATGGACCGCGCTCGGCGTCGACTATGACGACCTCACCGGAGGTCTGCTAGCATTCGGAATCCAGCCGCTCGGGTGGGTGCTGCCCGCAGACGCCGTAGTCACCCTTCCACCGCGCGAGCTCGTGAACCGTAGCTGGCCACATCCACCACCAGACGGCGGGTGCGTCTTCGTCACCGAGAATCCGTCGATCGTCGGCGCCGCCGCAGATCTTGTCGCCGCAAGTCCGCAGTCATCGAAACCCATCCGTCTGTTATGTACCGTTGGTACGCCTTCGGCTTCCGAGATCGACGCGATCGGCAGACTGGCGGCACAAGGCTGGCAAATCGCGGTCCGCGCTGACTTCGACCCCGCGGGTCTGCGACATGTCGCGTCGCTTCTGCGCGGCGTCCCGACTGCCCGCCCATGGCGGATGGGCGCACGGGATTATCTCGACTGCCTAGCCGGACTCTCCAACGCCGACCGCGTCCGGCTTCCGGAGCAAGCCGTCCTGGAGACGCCATGGGATGCCGAACTCGGCCGTGTCATGGGGGAGCAGAAGGCCGTCGCGTACGAAGAGGGCCTGATCGAGGCACTTCTCGCCGACCTGACCGCCGATCGAAATGGCCCTAAGCGGCTGCGCGCCTCATAGCGCAACCGCCAAGAGCGTGGGCTGTCCCGCAGATGCCCGGTAAACCGTCTGTGCGCTGGACCGCTGAGTACGCGACTCGCGACGTAGAGGAACAGGTGATGGCACAGAGATGTACCGATGCCGAACAGGTATGGCAGCGATTTCACGATCTGGTGAACAGGAACTCGAGGCAGCTGCGGGACTCGCTGGCGGCCAGCCCGTCCGTCTACGGCCAGGAGGCACTTGGCGTGCCGCGTGAGGAACCCGAGGGTGATCCAGGCGACCTGGGCTGGCGGGTCGTCGAGGTGCTCGGCAAACGCCGGACCGACGTGACCGAAGCAGACGTCGAGGTCATGGCCCGGACCATCGGGCTCATCGAAATCCGGCTGGCGAATCCGCCAACGCGGGACAGCGACGCTGAACAATGGCGGCGCGGGCTCATGTTGCTCGGCCACGACCCGCTCGATTCGGGCTGATCGGGGCACGACGCCGTCATGTCCGATGTGACCGTGGTGATTGCCACCCGCAACCGCCGCCGACGTCTCCTGGAGGTTTGGCGACTGCGATCTTGCGGTCGCCAAATAGAGATCAAATCCGTGATGTCCGTCGTCTACTCGGCACTGCGCGAGTTGATCTATGGCGCGCACTGGCCAATGTGGTCGCTCGTGTTGAACGTTTGGGCAGTGTTTGACGTGCCTTGGCTCATATACCCTTTCGATCCGCCCATTTAATCAGAGGCGGTTGCGGGGCGGTGTGCCGCTCAGTGGCGACGGGAGGTCTCGTGTCGGGGACGCAGGCGAACGGGTTGCCTGACCCGGGCACACAGATGACTTTGGACGGTCAGCTGGTAACGGTATTAGCGGCGTCGCCAAGCCTGTCTGGCGTTGATCTAGTTTTCCGTCTTGGTGATGGAACATTAGGTGAGGCTTCGCTTGATATCGACCAGGTAAGTCGCGCTCTCATACCGATCAATGATGCGGGTGGACATCCGGGACGGGCATTGACCGGCCTCTGGGGCCGCTGGATGCAGTACGCGGTACCCCGTATCCGTTCCGCAGTGCTGGCCACGAGGCCACTGCGGCCTTACGCGCACCAGGATGAGGCCGTCTTCATCCACATGCTCGCCCAGCCACGCCTGCGGTTCCTGCTCGCTGACGAGCCCGGCACCGGCAAGACCATCATGACCGGAATGTACCTAGCCGAGGGGGCTCGCCGAGGACTAATCCCCGGGCGCACCGTCATCGTCGTTCCGGCTCATCTAGTGGAGAAGTGGCGCCGGGACCTGCGCCGGTACTTCGCGATCGAGGCTGACCGGCTCACCCCGGAACTTGCCCGCGACCCAAAGGATCTCGACCCGCGCGTCAGCGTGTGGGTCGTCTCGGTTGATTTGTATACCTACAACGGCGACGTGCGTCGCAAAGTCGCGGGTGCCCGGGCCTCCTGGTCGCTTGCCGTCTTCGATGAGGCGCACAGGTTGACTCCTACCTCCCAGTACCTCACTGCGGCCCGGGAACTGGCGGCCCGCACCCATCATCTCTTGTTGCTCACGGCTACCCCGCATCGAGGCAAGGAAGGGTTCTTCCGAGGATTGCTTAATCTCCTCGACCCGACCCTCTATCCGTGGGATCCGCGGCAGACGGACTACGAAACAGCGCTGCGTCCTAGCACTTTGTCGTTCCTGCGTCGAATGAAAGAGGAGCTGAAGGACCTCGAGGGACGTCCGCTGTTCCCGCCGCGCTACGCCGAGACCGTCCCGGTCGACCTGACGGGCCCGGAGCAGGCGGCATACACCGCGGTCATGGACTACGTCGACAGCTTCTACGGCGAGAACGCCACGCTGGCGCGGTCCATCTATGGTAAGCGCGCCGCGTCGTCCATGGTCGCCGCCATGGCGACCATCCGTCGCCGCGAGGAGGCGCTTCGCGGCCCAGCAAGTAGCCGTTCCGACGCGCTTGTCCCCGAGGAGTTCGTCGGTGATGGGGTAAACCTACAGCTTGAGGTCGCAGACGATGAGGCGTGGCAGCGAGCTGAGGACGCCGTGGTCACAGCACGCAGTAAGGACAAGGGCAAGGAGCTCGACCGAATCGAAGCCGTCCTTGAGGCGCTGCGGGTGGCCACCGCCGCAGGTATGCCGACCAAGTGGTTGCGCACGCGCGAGCTCATAGAGCGACACGGGATCCTCCCTGGGAACGGCCAGTTGCTGGTGTTCACCGAATTCGCAGACACCGCGCGTTGGCTGGCAACCATATTCATTGACGCCGGCTTCACTGCCGACACGCTCGAAGGTGCGGTAGGACACCGGGAGCGAGACCAGCTGCAGCAGCGGTTCCTCGACGGTGACTTCCAGGTGCTGGTTAGCACCGATGCTGGCGGCGAAGGCATCGACCTTCAGAGTGCGAATGTCATGATCGACTGGGACATTCCCTGGTCTCTTGTCCGCCTCGAACAGCGTATGGGGCGGTTGCACCGCATCGGCCAGACCCGGCCGGTGCACATCTATCACCTGGTTTCGCCGGCTACCCGCGAAGGCCGTGTCCAAGAGGTCATGCTCCAGAATCTGGAGAGCGCTGGCGATGCGCTCGGCGGTCGGATATTCGACCTGCTGGACGCGACTGCCGCCCGCGCAGGGTTCGACTACGGCCGCGCCCTCGTCGAGGCCCAGAAGTCTGGGATTACCGCACACATCCCCATGCCCGGTGCGCAGGAGTTGCTCGCAGCAGCCCGTGAGCTTGTGGCTGATGAGGACCGACTGCATACACCAGCGAACACCGCAGCTGCGATGGCGCGGTTCCGCGCCGACCGGCTGGAAGCCATCAACCCGGTCATCGTGGACACATTTTTCGACCAGCTTGCCCGCTCCCACAGCTGGCAGCTAGGGCCGGGGCCGGCAAAGGGAATCCGCAAAGTAACCTCGCGTGCTCCGCTGCCCGCTGCGCTCGGCGGCTCCACTAGTCGGCTCGTCGCCGCCGACGGTGCATCGGTGCGGCAGGCCATCAATGAAGGTGCCCATGGCCTGGACGAGGTAGTCGTCCTCGGTCCGACTGAAGAACCGTTCGCCGAGCTGGTGGACCTCGCGCTGCGCGATGGCGAAGCCGAGCTGATCCGCGGCACCTATCTCGTCGACACCGCTGCCCTCACCAGCTACACGCTGCTCATCTACGACGCCGAGGTCGAAGTCCACGATGGCATTCGGCGGCTGCGCCGCAAAGCGCCGCTGCTCATCCGGTTTTCCGGTGCTGGAGCGTTTGAGGTCGCCTGGGAGTCGCTGATGACCCTGCAGCCCGGCACCACGGACGCCGCCGGCGGCAGCCTAACGCCGGCGATTCGCATCGAGGGGCTTTCACAGGCGCAGGCGGCACTGACGCGGGAACTCGACCGGCAGCGTGCCGAACGGACGGCGTGGGTGGAGAAGGCCCGCGAGCAGCTCGACCAGGTCGAATACCGCTACCTCGATGAGCTCGACGAGCTTCCCGCAGAGGTGCGGCGCGAGCGGCGCGAACAATTCGCCATCCTCAAGGCCGACCGTGTCAGGCAGCTCGAAGACATCGGCAAGGTCACCGGTACGGCGCCCCGCGTCGTCGGCTGGGCGCACGTCGCCGCTGGCGCCCGCAGTGCCGAGCTCGGGTACGACCCTGATAGCGAGAACGTAGCGGTTGCGACCGTCCTTGAGGAACTCGAGCGCCTGGACTACGCCGTCGACGACCGGCAGACCGCAGGCGTCGGCTACGACCTGTTTGCCCGCCACCGAAACACCGGCGAGCAGAGACTCGTCGAGGTGAAGGGGTTCCACGGCGAGCTCCAGGCAGTGTGGCTGGAGCGGCACGAGTGGGCGCAGGCTCAACAGCGCGGCCAGGACTACTGGCTGTACGTAGTCGTCGACTGCGCCGTTTCGCCCACTGTGGTCGTCCGGGCTCAGGATCCGGCCGGGCGACTTTCAACCGGGCCACGGCGCATCGAACGGTTCCAGATCAAGGTCAGCGACCTGAAGCGGCTAATGAAGGGCGAACAGTGAGCATCGACGAGGTCAAGCGGACGCCTTATGCACCGGCAACTCATGGTGGTGCTGGCGACGTGCGCGAGCGGCTTATCGACCACTGGTTCCCGTGCACCGCCGTCGACGCAGCGGTCGGGACCCCCGCGGGCTCGGGACGGAACGAGAAGGCCATCTTTCCGTGGTTCGCATCACGTCCCATCGCCCAGGCCCGGGCGGCTGTGCTGACCACGTTGTTACCGAACGACGCGGCGCATCGGCAGTCGGTTGAAGCTGCTGTCCGCCATGGCTCTGCCGAGGCCTTCGACCGGCTGGCCGAAGCGGTGACGAAGAATTACCACGGCCGCACCCCTGTAGTAGTCGACATCTTCTCCGGCAGAGGGATGATTCCGCTCGAGGCCGCGCGTGTCGGCGCAACTGCCGTCGGCACTGACTTGAGTCCGGTGGCCACGCTGGCTGGCCGGCTGCTCGCCGACTGGTCGATGCGTGATTGGTCGGCGGAGGCACCGCTTCCGTTCGAAAGCGATGTACCCGCCGTGCTGGACTTCGCCGATACTCATCGCCTCGTATCGGACACACGACTCTTGCATGAGGAGGTCGGGCGCCGGACGCGGCAAGCGCTAGCTAAGTTCTACCCGGCCAACCAGGATGGACGACGACCGTGGGGCTATTTGTGGACGGTGTCCATGCCCTGCGACCAATGCCACCGCCGCTTCCCACTAATCGGCAGCCTCGTACTTCGGCACCCCAACAGCCGGAAGCAGGACCTCGGCCAGGCCATGAGCCTGATCACAGTTGGCGACACCTGGAAGGTCGAGGTCGTGGACGGCCCCGCCAACGGCCAGCCCACCTACTCCTCGGCCGGTAAGAAGGGCAAGAGCGCCCGGTGCCCCTTCTGCAGCCACGTTCACACTCTGGAGACGGTCAAGGCCAAAGGCTTCGCCGGACAGTACGTCGATGAACCGCTGCTCGCAGCAGACTTCGCGAACGGAGACGGAGACGCCAAAAAGCACTTCCGCCAGCTGCGAGACGAGGAGCGGCGGGCCGCACTGTCGGCCAGCCCGGACGAGCTGCCGAAGGCCGGGCAGCTGTCAGCCATCCCCGACGAGGCGATCCCCCCAGGGAATGTCCACACCGTGATGGCCAGCGGTTACGGTTACACCAACTATGGCCAGCTCATGTGCGACCGGCAGACCCTGCTTTTCGGCACCCTGACCGAGCATATCCGCGCCTGCCACGAGGAGATGCTCGATGCCGGCGTCTCCGCCGCCTACGCGAACGCCCTGGCTGGCTTCGCCGCAGCGACCCTCATGCGCGGCCTTCGCTATGCCACACGTGGGGCCCGGTTGCGTTGTCACGGGAAGCCGGACGGGTCAGGAAACAACAACGTGCAGGTCGGCGATCTCTTCGCCAACGAGGCAGTTCTCTCATTCCAGTTCGATTTCTTCGAAGTCGGCATCGGCAAGGGCCCCGGCACGTGGGCCGGACTGACCGAAACCGGCACGACTCCGCTGGCGACGCACCTGCGCGGCCGCCGGGGAACCACGGCACGCCTCCGGCGTGAAAACGCGATGGCCCTCCCGTTCCGCGACGGCACCGTCGATGCAGTGGTGACCGACCCGCCGTACTACGACATGATCGAATACTCCGACGTCTCGGACTACTTCTACGTGTGGCTACGCCGGATCATGGCCGACGTGCAGCCAGACTTGTTCGCCGAGACCATCGGGACGGAAGTCGCGCCGAACTTGCAGAACAAGGATGATGAGATCATCGTCCGACGCGTGTACAACGGTGGCGTCCGCCATGACCGCGAATTTTACGAACGGTCGCTGTCCCGCGCATTCCACGAAGCGCGGCGGGTGCTTCGACCCGACGGGCACCTCGTCGTGGTCTTCGGTCACTCCGACCCGGACGCATGGCTTCGCTTGCTGGGCGCACTCCGCGACGCCGGCTTTGTCGTGACCAGCGCGTGGCCGTCCCGGACGGAGACCTCGAACACCGGCGTTGCGAGCATCAAGGTGACGGTCACGATCGGGTGTCGTGTTGCTGCACCGCAGCGGCCCATCGCTACCGCCGCGCAGGTTGACCGTGAAGTCGCGACGGCTGTGAAGGCTGCGGTGAAGCAGTGGGACGCCGATGGGCTCGCGCTCACCGATCAGCTTATGGCTGCATACGGTCCGGCGATGGAGGTCTACGGCCGGTACAGCAGCGTGCTGCTGCCAAACGGGGAACGAGCGAACCTTGACCGCTACCTCACCTTAGCGCGGACCTCAGTGCGGGACGCTACCGCGCTCAAGCTCGACCAGTTGCCCTTGGAGACTTTCGACGCCCCCACCCGGTTCGCCGTCTTCTGGCAGCGGCTGTACGGCCGTACCGACGTCCCGAAGGGAGAGGCCCGGTTCCTCGCACAGGCTGACAACCTTCGGCTTGAGGACATGCGAGGCGCACTCCTGACCGAAAGCAAGAGCGGGTTCAAGCTTCGCTTGGACGGTCCGGCCACGTTCAGCGACCGGTCTTCGACCTTCGAGATTGCTCGGGTGATGGCGAAGGCCTGGGACGACGGCGGCACCGAAGCGGTAGCCACGGTCCTCGCGAAGTCGGACCGGCAGGCCAACGACGCACACCTATGGGCAGTCGTCGCCGAGATAGTGCGGCAGCTGCCTGCTAGCGACCCGGTTGCAAAGGCTCTCAGCGCGGTGCAACGCAACGCCGGAACCATCGGCACCATGATCCAGTATGCCGCCGCGGTCGCCGATCGAGAGGCTGATGCGCGCGCCCAGCTGACGCTGCCCTTCGAGGAGGATCTGTCGTGACTACGACTGCCACACCTGCTCCGCATTGGGCGGATGTACTCGAGCTGCGCTCCGAGGTACGTACCTCTGAGGGGTCCATCGGCGAGCTGCAGATGAGCTTGTACAAGGCCGTGTACCAGACTGTGGATGTGCCCTACCGTAGGGTCGGCTACTACGGCGACATCACAGAGCCGACTCCCAACCTTGTCGGATTCTTCGCCCGCGTAGCCCGCCGGCTCGGCACTGGCGCCGAAGCCCCGGCCCTGTTCCACCTGGACCAGGGTATGGGAGGCGGCAAGAGCCACGCGCTCGTCGGGCTGTACCACATGGCGAGCAGCCCGGAGGAGTTCTTCGCCACCGAGCTTGGCCAACGGGTGTACGACGAGGCAGCACGCGGTGCGGCCGCCATGGACCTCGCTCGAGCTACTGTCGTCACGCTGACTGCGGACTACTTCAGCCCGGGGAGCACCAACGAGGTGTTCGGCCCGGCGACCAACCTGTTTGAGCGGTTCGTGTGGGCGCTGGTCGGCGGCGATATGGATCGCTACCGGCGCTACATTGACGCCGGTCCGAACAAGGGCACGATTCAGCAGGCGTTGACAGAGAGCGGCCGGCCAGTGCTCATCCTGCTGGACGAGCTCATGGATTACGTCCTGGCGCTCTCCGACGTGGCGCATATCGACACCATGCCGGGCGAAAAGGCGTTCCTGAACGCGCTGATGGACGCCTGCGACGACGTGCCGCGGGTGGCGTTCGTTGTCGTCATGATCCGCTCCGAGCTGGACGAGCGCGGCTACCCACCGCAAGCCCTGGACTTCCGCGACTACGTCGCTGCCCGGCTGGTGCGTAACGGCCAGACCGTGGCCGTCACGGAGGCACAAGACTTCTCCGCCATCATTCGTCGACGGCTGTTCGAGCTCCCCGAGCATGATCTTCCCGTCCACGACCTGACTCGCCGGTACGCCGTTGCGGCTGAGCAGGCCTGGCGCGAGAAGGTGTTCGACAAGCTTGGGCCAAACCGTGGCCTGTCCGGCTTCGAGGAGAGGACAGCAGCCAGCTACCCGTTCCATCCGGAGCTGATGCGACTGGTCCGCGAGGAATGGGCGCAGGTCTCCGGATTCCAGCGAGTCCGCTCCACCGTAGCTATCTTCGCCCGCACCGCACTTCACTGGGTCACTGAGCACAAGGCGGGGCGGTGGTCGCCGCTGCTGATCGGCATCGGGGACATTCCGCTCACTGTTGCCCTCGAGCAGTTGCTGTCGTCCGGGCTGCTGCTCAGCAATGACCGGGCCATCCAGGGCTATCGGGCTGTTGCCAGCACCGACATCACTAGCACAGACGGCCGTACCGGCCGCGCCGTCGTCGTTGACGCATCGCTCCGCCAAGATGGCGTGACCGTAGCGCAGCCCGCGCCAGCCGTCCGGATGGCCACCGCCCTGCTGTGCTACTCGATCGTCGGTCGGCCGCAAGGTCGGCGGGGCGCCACAAAGGCGGAACTGCTGGCTGCCATCTTCGGGCCAGCTGGTGCCGCGGTGCCCTACCCTGCCGCCGACGAAGTGTTCAACAAGCTCACCGGCGACGAAGGGCTCGGCGCGTTGGAGGTCACCACGCCGACCAACGCACCAGCACGGTGGCACCTGTCGATCAAGCAGACACTGCGGATGTATTTCACCGCAGCGATGGCGTTAGTGCCACCAGAGGCCCGGGGGAAGCTGGTTTGGCACGAGGCGCAGCGGCTCGCATCGAAGGGCACCTTCGACGACCTTGTGCTGGTGGATAAACCAGGAGACGACCGGGCGCCGCTGGACAAGGTGTTCGAGGGCGTCGACAGTGCCGAGAACCGCCTTGTGCTCCTCGACCCGCGTCGATGGACACTGCTCAACGGCAAGGACTCCGCCAGCCGCGACGACATCACCGCATTGCTCGGGCTCGGTGACCACCCGCTGCGTGTCGACAACGCCGCTAGCTGTGTGGTCGCCTGCGTCAACACCCAGCGCCGCGACATTGCGCTGAAGCGGGCCGCGGAGGTCCTCGCCTGGCGCGAGGTGATCACGCAACTTACCGACGACACCGAGGACGAGCTCCGGGACGCCCGCAGCAAGCACGACGACGCGGCGGCGAAGCTGCGCCGTGATGTCGAACGTGCGTACCAGCATTACGCCTATCTAGTCCGTGCCGGGGAGCTGTACGTCGAGTTCAAGCGGTTCGATGATGACAGCCGGACCGCGCTTAATGGCGGACACGTGTGGACCGCGCTCCTCGAGGCGGGTCGGGCCACGCTGCCTTCAGCGCTGTCCGCTGGGTACCTGGCCGCGCTCCTGGACGGATTTGATCGTGCGCTGACTCCACGTGAGGTCGTGCAATCGTTCTATAAGAACTCGTCATTCCCGCTGGTCACCTCAACGGATGAGATCCGCCGTGTCCTTTTCGAACTGCTGATCACCGGCTGGGAACTTATTGACGCTGACGGTAACCCGCTGTCGATCACAAGCCCTGGACAGATCTCCATCAACTCGATCAGCCAGACCGTGCGCCGCCGGGTCGAACAGCCGGGTCGGATCCCAAAGCCGCGTGTCCAAACGGTGGACACGTTGGTGCCCAGCGGGATGGTCGCGGCTGGAGGCGGCGCCTCGGTAGTTAGAGACGATGAGTACCGCGCCGATCCTGAACCATCCACCTACACGCCACCACGGCCCTCCGAGCCGGCCGTATACAAGCGATACAGGATCGAGCTGACCAATCGCAGCATCACAAGTGCTGACACGCGCGATCAGGCATGGCAGCTGCTGAAGGAGCTTGCAAAGGTCATCGACAGCGCCAACAGGGCTGATCATCAGCTGCTGAGCCTCGATCTCACCCTGGTTACCGCCGAAGGAGATCAGGGACAGCTCGAAGCGAAGGCTCACGTTCTGGGCGCACAGGTACGCGTCGAAGACGACGACTTCTGACGTCGGAGTTGCTCAGAATTGCATGAATTGTGTCCGAATGTCAGATACCGGCTCCATAATGTCTCTAGTTGTAACCGCACTGATCAGTACGCTTGGCGTTTAACCCAAACTGGTTGTGCGTTCGGGTAACATTCAGTACATGCCGCCCAATCTCGATAAGTTTCGGCAAGTCTTCTTCGGTAGATTCCCGGAGGCCGCGAAGCTCGATAAGGCACTAAGAACATCGGCTAACAGGACGCCACTCTTCTTTTTTCACGAGTCAAGTGATCCTGACCTTAAGAGGTGCTGGCTTGTTCTCGGACGTTTAGGCCCAGAAATGGAGGCAAGCTTTTCCATTAATGGCGAAGTGCTGTTGCTGTTCAGTCCTTATGACGACTTCCAGCGACGGACATTTAACAAACTCATGAGCGAAGCCAGGAAGGAGGTTGCGGCGGCGCAGCGGCGCATATATGGTACCGTGCGGTTTACGCCCGATTCTCATTTGGCACTGATCTCGTCCCAAGACCCAGCTCTAGACAAACACATCAAAGCGTGGAATGCCGACAGGTCCTCTTCGCTGGTAGCTAGCATCCCTGCACTCGACGGTGACATCGACGCCGTTGGGCCACTTTTGCGGAGATCGATTGCTAATGTGCTGGCATCGAGGGATCTGTACGGAGGCAAGGACCCGGTATCGGGTAGAGACTTTTTCGGTCGAATAGACACGATACAGACCGTAACCGCCGAACTTAGGAGCGGCCATTCAGTTGGTCTATTTGGACTGCGCCGCTCCGGCAAGACATCACTGCTCCGCGAACTGCAATACAGGGAAGAATCGGCGGGCCTTGCGCTGGTGCTCACGGACCTGGAATCGGCAGATTCGATCGACGAAGTCCCGCATCAAATGTCGCGAGACCTTGTGGACGCATTGCGTGGCATTCGTCAATCTCGCTCAGACGTTTGGCTCGGGCCCGAAAGCGATCACGGAGCTGCAACCTTTGGCGCTCTGTCCGCACGCCTCATCCGAATAGCGAAGAAGAACCCAGATCTTCTTTTCGTGGCTGCGATTGACGAGGTAGAGAACCTACGCCGACTTGCGCGAGAATCACCGGACAAGGTTCGCCTGTTTCTTGGTGCGCTTCGACGGGCGGCGCAGGCATCGGACAACATTTCCTTGTTCTTCACTGGGTTGACGACTGAGTTCTTTGATCAAAGCATGATCGCAGGCGAGGTCGATAACCCATTGTTTGGTTTTGTTGACTCACACTATCTCCCGCCCTTCAGTAAATCGGAATCGGCTGAGCTAGTTAGGGACCTGGGAAGCCTGATGATGCTCGACTGGTCACCAGAAGCGCTCGCTTCCGTGCATCAGTTCACGGGAGGGTTTCCCTTCTTCGTACGAGACCTTTCATCAGCAGTGCGGAAGCTTGTACTAGAGGAACGCCCTCCAGATTCCGACCTGGCGGGCCGACTCGATGTGCATGAGCATCACGTTGCGCGTGCATATGCCACCTGGACGGACGGTGCTGGGAAGAAATGGTCTGAGATTCTGCGTTCACTTGCCTCGTACCATCCGGTGATGGAGGAAATGTTGCGCGCTAAATCTGAGCACCAAATGAGCGAATGGAGAAACATCGGCATTGAGGGCGACGCGGCAGTTTCTGCGCTCACCAAGCTGGGATTGGTCTACGTTGACGAAGAAGGGCGGTTGAGATGGTCCGAGAGCCTTGGCGCGCTGAAGGCTCTTGGTGGCAAGACGGAAGCGCCTTTGGCTGATATCCAAACAAAGATCGGTCTTCGTGACCTTCTGGCTCAACCGGAGAGCGCCCACCTTGAGTTTAAATCGACAGCTCGATGGAACCTTCGGAGCGAGAAGAAGGACCCTGCCATAGAGGATGCGGTCCTCAAGACAGTCGCGGCGTTTCTCAACACGGATGGTGGGACCCTTATCATCGGAGTGGATGATGGCGGTATAGTTCGGGGAATCACTGAAGACCTCCGGACATGTCGCGACAGCATGGATCAATACGAGCGGTGGCTTATGGGCAACCTGTTATCGGATCGCATCGGAGCTGACGTGATTTCTCAGTACGTGAGATTCAGGTCGGTTTCCCTTGATGGAAAAGTTGTCGTCGTGCTTGAGGCGGCAAAGTCCGAGAATATTGTTTGGGTCACTACTGGGAGCGATGAAGCGCTTTACGTCAGGAACGGCAATGAGACAAGGCAGCTGTCCGGCAAGAAGATTATTGAATTCGCTCAACTGCGCAAATAGAGAGCCAGTTTGGGGAACTCGTGCGTTACTAACGCAGATGGGGACCAGAGCGCGAATGGGTCCAACTCCGGTATTCTCCTTCGAGGTGACTGGATTTGCCTACGAGACCCACCGGTTGTACTCGCCTGCGGGTGTCGAGAGATCCACTCCAAGATGAAGTCGGCTCCAACAGTTCGATAACCAACTGTGCAGGCTTGTCGCGGAATATCTGCGGGTATCTTCCCGGCGTCTAGTCGCCACGCCGCTCAATGAGCTATCACTCGCTAGACGTCCGCTGGCCACAGGTGTCGCGGAGCACGGCTAGTGCGACCCGACGGCCCCGCTTTGCAGACAGTGTCCCCAGATCGGGGTCAAGCGGCCATGGCGCCGACGACCCAGGTGACGGCGATGATCAGGGCGGCGGCCAGCTCGATCAGCATGGACAGGCCGACGGCTTTGACGGCGTGCCACGTCGCGGCCCAGGCCGGCTTGAGGTCGCGTTGGCGGACCCATTCGGCGAGCAGGATGCCGAGGACGAAGCCGAGCGGCAGGCCGACGACGGGGACGACGAAGAAGCCGACGATGCCGAGCAGACCGCCCGCGACGAGCGACCAGTTCGGCACGCCGCTCTGCTTGAGGCGGCGGCCGGGCCAGGCGTACTTGGCGGCGGTGCCAGCCAGGGCGACGAAGGTCGCGATGAACAGCACGAGCCAGCGGCCCCAGCCCGCGTCGGAGAACAACGCCCAGACGAGCACGGCAGCCCAACTCAACACCAAACCTGGGACGACTGGAACCACTACTCCGACGGTTCCAATCAGGATCGCCAAGGCGCAGACGAGGGTCAGCGTGCTCTGCGTATCGGTCAGGTCCACGGTGTCTAGGTTCGCATGTTCACGCCAACCCTGCCGTGCGGCGGGAGCGCATTCCGTCAGATCGCGGCTCCTCGTAGGCTGCCCTCATGGATGACGTGGTGATCTCGCTATTCGACAGCACAAGCGGTCGTGAGCTGGTTGACGCGATCTGCGACGTCTATGACGAGGTGTTCTCGGCGCCGCCGTTCTTCTGGCGGGACGATGAGTCCGATCTTCATCGTGATCGGCTCATCGGGCTGTTCGATGATCCGTCCTTTGGCCTTGCTGTCGCGATGGAGGGTGACGACCTCGTGGGCTTCGCATACGGCTTCACGGTCCCGTCGGACACGCAGCGTTGGCATCGCCTGGTAGAGCAAGTGGACCCCGAGGTCGCCCGGGAGTGGCCGGGCCGGACGTTCATGCTCTTCGACTATGCGGTCTTGGCCGCCCATCGCGGACGGGGCATTGGCAGGAGGCTACACGACGTTCTGCTTGCGAGTCGATCGGAGGAGCGTGCGACGCTGACAGTCCAGCCAACTGCCCTCGAGACTAAGCGCCTCTATGAACGGTGGGGCTGGCGGACGATCGGCCAGATCGAGGGCGGACCGACGGCTGCAGCACCACTGTTCGACTGCTACCTTCGCGACAGCTTAGACGATCTCCGTGAGTCGAGTTAGGTCGTCAGCCCGTACGCGACCATCTGCTCGGATACTTGCCGTACCTCAGGGACATGCGTCCACTGAGCGAGTTCCTTCGTTCCGCGACGGAGGCGCTGTATCAACCGAGCCGACTGATTGTGGCTGGCAAGCTGTACCGCGACGGTCATCGCCTGGGCTGCCCGTGAGATGTCCGGTTTGGCGGCGCGCATCCGGCATACTCCCAACCGTAGCGAGGTCAGCGCCAGGTTCCGGACGAACGTCGGGTCGATGTCGGCCAGCGCTTGTTCGGCGACCGTGGCCCCGTGCTCATAACTGCCGAGGTAGAGGTGGCAGGTGCTCTCGGTACTCGCGAGCTGGCCGACGTTGTAGAAGTAGACCAAGCCGGTCGGGCTGCCCGCCGAGTTGCTGACGATTGTGCGGGCTGACTCGATGGCGCTCAGGGCAGCTGTTTGCTGCCCATCCATGGCGTAGGCGCGAGCGGCGACGTCGAACGCATACGCCCTCAGATGATCGTCCTCCGTGCGCATTGCCCACCCGCCTGCGGCCAACGCGTGGTCAATGCCAGTACGCGGCTGGCCACGCCACGTTGCGAGATGGCTCATGTTGCACAGCACGAGGGCGCCGAGCTCCGTGTTGTGGGCTTCGTGAGCCGCCGTCCGTGCGTGTTCGAAGTAGGTGTTGGCGGAGTCGAAGTCGTTGAGGTCGAACGACAGCCAACCGGCGAAGCGCAGCAGGTTCGCGTAAAGGGAGAGCAGTCGATCCCGCGTGATGCCGGCCACCGCAGGGAGAAGACTGCGGACGAGGCTGCGCTGAGCCAGGGTGGTCTCCAGCGCTGCTGCGGGTCCAAGCGTGTCGTCCTGCCGCATACAGCGCCAGAGGACCGCCTCGATGTGATCGATCGTGTTGTCGTCGACGCGTGACGGGCTGGCGAGCGCGGAAACGGTTCGTTCTTGTTCGTCCGGGTCCAACCCGATGAGGACGGGAGCGGCGGCTGCGGCTGCGGCGGCGAAGCTAAGCCAATGAAGAATGTCGCGACGGTGCATGCGTTGGGCCCACTCGATGAGTTCCTGCACGAGTCGCTGGTAGTCGGCCTCGTTGGCGACCAGGTGAGATCCAGACGACGAGATGACGGCGTCGACCCGGCTGACGATGTCGATGGGCTGGACGCTGTTGGTGCGGTCGCCGACGGCCACAGCCGCCGTGGCCGCCTCAGGGCTGACGGCGGTCACCGCGTCGTAAGCCGTGAAGTCCGCGCCGTCGAGTAGGGCGGCAGCGCTGCACTGATAGATCTGAGCAAGCTTGTTCAGATCCTCGATGGAGGGTGGACGGCCGCTGGCGGACGGCCATGCCTCCCAGTAAGAGATCTGTTTGTGCGTCACGGGCCGGTCGGAGGGGAACAGCTGATTCCACCGATCCGCGACCCTTTGCTGGGTCAGCCCCAGTGCCTGGCGGTAGGCCACGCGTGAGTTGACGTTGAAGCGGGCGCGGACGATCGCCGCGATTCGGTCGGTCGTTGCCCCGCGGTCGGTCAGGTCGGCCCGAATCGCCGCCAGCTCTGCCCGGCGGCTGCGGTACGCAGCCCGTGGCATGATCGCTCCTCCGCATTGAAGCGCCGATAGGGATCGTGCACGCTGCATCGTAGGTCGGAGCGGACGGGTTCTGCATCCATCGTTGCGGATATTCCACGGCTGCGTGGATTTCCCGCCGCAGGTTCCGCGTCACCGTGGTGCCACCTTGCGTAACCATCGATAACGATCATCCCAAGCTTAGGAGCAGGCTTGGGAGGGTCCATAGTGCCAATACAAGACCGCGCAATGCGCCTGGCCGAGCTGGGGCCCCGGAAGATTGGACTCGACGCGTCGATGCCATTGCCCGTCGCAGCCATGGCCATGGGCGCGGCCGCCATCCTGGTCGTCCGGACGGCGAACTCTTCGCGCGACACGGCCACGCTGCGTCGGATCCTCGCTCACCTGCAAACGATGTGAGGAGATAGCGGTGCTCGAACTAGCAAGACCCTCTACGGCAGAGGCCGCTCTGTGCTGGCCGCTATTGGGCAGCCACAGCGCCCCGCGCCAGCGGATCTTCGACGCGCTACTTGCAGGGCCGAAGCGCGTGTGGACGGTGTCCGCATTGGCCAGCGAGGTTCCAGATGTTTCCGTCGAAGCTGTACGCACGACGCTGTACCTGATGATGGGCGATCAGCTTGTCGAGGTCCTACCAGGGCAGCGCAACCTGACATTGCGCCTGACCAGACGCGGAATCGACGTGATTAGCGAAATCATCGAACGTTGGGCTGCGGCCGAAGAAGGAGCCGAGTGATGAGGAGACTTGGTGCCGTCACGGATGGACGCAATCCGAGACTGCGCAGGGCCATGCGCGCAGCCGGGCTAGACCACGTCCAGCTTGCGCTGGAGGTCGGCTGCAATCCCAAGACCGCACAGCGCTGGTACTACGAAGGCCGCGTCCCGCACCGTACGCGAGCGGAGTCGGTTGCGAACGTCCTCGACGTGCCGGTGGAGTGGCTGTTTCCTTCCCTGGGGAGCGGCGCGGCGGACGCCCGAACGGCTGGCGACCGCTACGAGCTGTACAACCACCTCGGTGAGGTGCCCGACCATCTCCTCAACGGACTGATCATGTCGGCTCAGCGCGAGATCGACGTCGTAAGCGCCAACAACGCATTCCTCGAGCTGTTCGCTTCTCCCGCACTCGACTGCTCCGGATGGCTGCGTGCCCGTGTGCTTGTGTCGCCGGACTGCGGCTGGCGCCCGAGTGTCCCGGACGCGGACGATCAGGTAGAGCTGCGTACCGCCGAGAAGCTGACGTTCGGATCGATGCTGCGGGCTGATGACGCCATGCTGATCATCGCCAGCCTTCTCGGCGAGGAGGAACCCCAGTCGCCCGCTCTCATGATCTTTCGGGCCGGCAAACCGGGCATCTTCGACTCATGCGCCCTTCGGTTCGAGCGGCTTTGGAGGTCGGCTGGGTAGCCGCTCCCGCTCCTTCTTCAGTCCGGCACCACAGCGCGATCGGGGTCGGCCGCCGAAGTCGGGATCTTACGAGTGCCGCTGACAGAACTCCCTCTGTCAGCGGCACTCGCATCGCTGTGACCAGCACTGTCAGCAAGGTGACGCAGATCACGCACCCTGCGACCGTTCGATTCGGCTGACAGAAAGCCCTTTAGGGAGTGAGGGACGCTCACCAAGGACCGCTGCCGACGGCGGTCCTTCTCGCCAATGAGAGGAGGTTCCGTGTCCAACTCAAACGACAACACGGCGGACTCCCCGCCGACCTTGGAGGGTTATGACTGACACACACCAACCCCGGACCACAACCAAAACCGAGTATCGGGCTCACCCACGGCGGCCCGTTGCAGTCGCGCCGAACCTGTCACGGGCCGAGGGCGCGGCTCAGACGGTGATGATGTTAGCCATCGCCGTTGCGGCGGGGGCGGCATCGTTCCGGCACGTTCATGACGTAGCGGCAGCGCATGGCCAGCCCGGCTGGCTCGCCTGGACCGATGCGGTGACGCTCGAACTGGCCTCGATCGCCGCCGGCCTCGACCTGCGCCGACGCAAGCGGGTGGGCAAGAGCGTCGGATTCCCCGCCACGGCCCTCACGGTGGCGGTGGCTCTCTCACTGTCAGCGCAGGTCGTCGAGGCCGAGCAGTCGATGATCGGCTGGCTGTCCGCGGCGCTTCCAGCACTCGGTTTTCTGTCGATGGTCAAGATGGCCCTCGGCCGGGCTGACCCTGGGCCTGATCCGAAGTTGGGCCGACCGGGTCGTGGTCCAGGACTCCTTGGCGCCGATGCCGACCATGTCCGGCTCACAACGGACCGTCCTGGACCGGTCCACGCTGACCGCGGACGTGGGTTCGTTGGTCCCGGCGGCACGCTCTGCCGCAGAGGTTCTTTCCGTACGAGGCGTCGTGCTCAACCGCGCGAACCTCGCCGCCCAACTACGAGAGGAGGGGCACCCGCTTTCTACCGCCTCCGCGACGGCCCTCCTGCGAATTCTCCGTTCGGAGCGAGCCGACGCAACGAAACCGCCTGGTGGCACCGACCGAGCCGGGCAATCCGCTGACAGGACCATTGCGAGCGCAGCGCCTCACCCCGCCGAGGAGGGCCACTCCTCGGGCGAAATCGAAAACCCAACCAGCAAAGGAATCGCGCCATGATGATCTTTATTCGACCTGCTGTCAGCCAAGGGCGCTGGAGCCCGGAGTTGACCGCGGTGAACTCCGGTCCGTCCGCTTCCAGTGCCCGTCAGCGGCTCAGCGTGGACCGCCATTTGGTCCTCCGTCTTGAGGCCGACCCCCGGACGGACACCACCGATCGCCCAACACTGCACGACAACCTAATCGGCTATCGACCATTGACGACCCAGACGAACCTGCTTCTGGGGGTTCCCCCGGGGGGTGCATATGTCTATTCGAACGAGTAGCAGCAGGCTCCAGATTCCGCCCTTGCTGCGGCTGCAGAACTCCATCACCGCACGTGACGACCGACTGCTCGGCTGGCTTTACGACCACGGCGTCCTCACGACCGAACAGATCGCCAAGGCCCTATTCCCGTCGCTCGACTTCGCCCAACGTCGCCTCCTGAGGCTCGCGGGACTCGGGCTCATCACGAGATTCCGGCCGAACCGACTGGACGGCGGCTCCTACTCGTACCACTATGTCCTGGCTCAACTCGGCTACGAGCACGTCATGGGACAGCGTGGACTGGGCTTTCCTCGACGAGACCAGGCCAAGCGCCGCCTCCAGTCGCTGATCTCCCGAGCGGATCTACCGCATCTGCTCGGCGGCAACAATGTGTTCATCGAACTCGCCCGCCACGAACGCACACACCCCGGTGCGAAGCTCGCCGATTGGCTTCCGGCATCGCACTTCCACAACACCGGATCGTTCTATCGGCCGGGCTCGCAACTAAGAATCATGACCCAGGAGACCAAGGTGCCGAGGCCGGATGGTGCGGCCGTGTGGGCGGACGACGGAAAGGCAGTGCCCTTCTTCCTGGAGTTCGACACCGGGACCGAACGTCTGGACGTCCTGGAAGAGAAGGTCGACAAGTACTGGCAGCTTGCTCAGTACGCCGAAGTGTGGGCCTGGCCCATGGTCATGGTGCTGCCTTCCATAGCCCGAGAACGGCACTTCCATGAGCGTCTCCCCGGCGATCCAGAGGTCGTCGTAGCGACTACCGCTCTGGAATATCTCCAAGTCCTCGGGAAGTCGCCCGCCGACGATGTCTGGCGACTGCTAGGGAGCGGACCTGAGCGAGTACGCCTCGTCGAGCTGCCCTATATCGACGCCGAGCACGACCGACGCTGGAGCGACCTCTCACGGCTGGGCCTGGAGGCTCATGGCTGAACCCGAAACCGCCGGCCCGAGCAAGCGCATCCCACGCCAGCGTGGGCCGACTAGCTACGTGCGGGCCAAACCCGCGCAGACCAAGGAGGACACCCGTAAGAAGGCGAAGACCACGACCGACGCGGCGATCGAAGCAGCCGCCGAACGTTTGGCTGCCGAGGCACCGCCGCTGAGCGCGGAGCAGCGCGCTCGACTCGCCGAGCTCTTCGCCGTCGTCGTCAACCGTTACAGCGGCTGACATGCCATCGGGTCGCGGCCGCTAGTCCACCCCAACGGGCTACGGCCGTGGCCCTTCACCGCATGCGAGGGGTCTGCTCACCGCTGCGGTGCTTCTTGAATTTGATCTCCACCGCCGCCGGGTCGAAGCCAGGCCCGCGCTTGGTCACCGGCAAGATCCGGACGGTGACCAGGGTGTCTAGGACGAGCCGCTGATGCGACAGCGGCAACCGCTCCCAAGCGGCCTCGATGTCCTCCACGCCTATCAACGGCTTGAGCGGCGAATCGACCGTTGCCGCATTCAATTCTGAGTCGATCTCGTCGAGGCGTTTTGTTCCGACCTCCGTCGCGGCGTACAGCTGCTCTCGGGTGACGCGTCCGAGGACTTGATCAGCCGCCATCGCCTTGAGGTTCGTTCGGATCGCCGTGGCTTCCGAACGGAGGGCTGGAATGTCCACGTCGGGACGGGTCGGCTGGAGCAAGTCGACGGCGTCCTTTCGTTGGAGGCGTTTAAGGATCGTCGAGACGACCAGCTTGTCGACGTTAGTGCGGTCGCGTACGAGGTGGGTGCTGTCCTTGCAGCGATATCGGGGTCGGCTTCCTCCTCGGCTGACCTCGACTCCGACGGGGTTGGTGAACTTGGCGTCGGTGCATATGCCGCACTTGTAGAGCGAGCTTCCGAGGTACTTCGGCGGAGATCCGGGATTCGTGCGCCGATTGGGATCTTGCAGGATTCGCTGGACGGCTCGGAAGGTCTCCAACGGCACGATCGGGTCCCACGGTGCTTGCCCGATCTCCTTGCCTTTGAAGATCATGATCCCGGCGTTGCGAGGCCGCAGCAGGATCTGGCGAAGAGTGGCCGAGCTCCAAGGCGCGCCGGTGACCGTCGGGATCTTCCGAAGGCGAAGATCCAGCGCGATCGAACGTAGTGACGCGGTCCTCTCGTCGTTGTCGTCCGCGTCGGCGGCTTGGACCACCCGTATCGAGCAGTCGAGGAGTACCGCGGCTTCGTCGGGGCGTACGGTGACGCCGTCCTCCTCGAACCCGTAAGGGCGCTTGCCGCCGCCGTATTCGCCCGCACGCGCCTGACGTTCCCGCGCGGCCGACACTCGGCGGCTCGTGTCCCGGGAAGCTTTGTTCGCCATCGCGACCATGACGCGGGCCATGGTGATGTCGGCGTCATTGTTCAGCCGTAGAGACCCGGTGACCGACTCGACCGGCACGTTGTACTCAGCAGCCACATCGATGAGATCTTCAAGGTCGCGCGGATCGCGGAAGGCCCGGTCAAGATCCAACGGGATGAAGCCGTCGTGCTCGCCACGCGCCAGCAGATCGAGACTCAGGCGCAGACCCGGCCGGTAGGTGCGCCACTCATGACGGCCGTCGGGGAGCTTGACCTTGCGTCGCTTGAACGCTGACACGCCTTTGACCGAACCGTCCGCGCGGCGTACAAGGTCGTTCTCGACGATCACCCGCGTGATCCGCCAGCCGATTGCCTTGGCGTAATCTCGGATACGCTGCTCCTGATCGATGTTGCCTTTGGCCCGGCCATCCTCGTCGAGATCGATGAGCCGAAGGTCGGACAGTCGCGCGAATCCGAGAGCGTTTCTGGGTTTTCCCATGTAGACGATGGTGCCACCGGGTATGTGTCACATCCCAGTGTTCGGCACGACCACGCCGACGGTCCCGACCAGGATCGCCAGCGCGCAGACGACGACGAGGGTGCTCTGCGTGTCGGTGAGGTCCACGCCGTCCAGGTTCTCACGCGGACGCCAGCTCGGCATCCGCGTGAGGTCATGGTCAGCGCGGCAGTCGCTCCGGGATCGCCATGCAGGACGGCAAGGTTCGCACCACCGCGGGCACGACGATGGTGGTACGCCCGTCGCGGTCGGTGCGGGTGGCGTACCCGAAGGAGAGGGTGTCCACCGCCGGGATCTTCTCCGGGCGGACGGTGATGATGACGTCGCCGTCGGCCACTCGGTAGGCGACCGGGGCGCGCTCCAGATCCTCCGGCGTGGCGGTCGTGAGGAACGGGAACGCCGGATCCATGTCGAGCGCTTCTGTGCAGCGGTCGGCCGCGACCATCCGCATCACCACCGTGCGCGCACCGGCCCGAGCCAGTTCTTTGTTGAGCTTGGCGGTGTCCTTCAAGCGTTCGGCGCGGAACGAGAAGTGCACCGAGCCGTCGGGTCGTTTGTCCACCGTGTACGCCGCCGCCGGGGTGGCGACGAAGAACCCGGCGACGGCCGCGGCGACTGCCGTACCGGTGACGGCGGCCATGAGGCGACGGCGGTTCCGCTTCGGCAGCGGTTCGGCTGGTGTGTCGAGGACCCGTTCGAGCAGGGCGAGCGCCTGCGAGCCGCGCGGGTCGGGGTCGGTGTGCGTACGGGCGGGATCGGCGGCACGCAGCCGGTCCAGGGGATCGGTCATGAGGTGGTGCTCCTTCCGGGAACGATGGTCGGCTGGGTGCGCCGGATCGGCGAAGCGTCCTGTTCCTCGCTGGCGAGCAGCCGCTGAGCGAACCGTTTCCGGGCTCGATGCAGCCGCACCTTCAGCGCGGTACGCGTACAGCGCAGGACGAGCGCCGCCTCGGTCACGTCCAGCCCGTCCCACTCGACTAGCCGCAGGACTTCCTGGTCGGCGGGGGACAGCTCGGCGAGGACGGCGCGTACGCGCAGCTGCTCGTCGACCTGTCCAGAAGGGTCCGCCACCTCGGCGTCGCCACCGGCAGCCGCCTTGGCGGCCAGCCTTTCCCGGCGCGTACGCCCCCGCAGTTCGTTGGCGATGACCTGCCTCGCCGTCGAGTAGAGCCAGGCTCGGGTGTGCTCGGGCGGCAGTTCGGCGAACCGGCGCCAGGCGATCAGGAACGTGTGGGCGACGATGTCGCCCGCCGCGTCGGCGCCTACCCGACGGGTCGCGAAACGCGTCAACTCCGCGTAGTGGGCGTCGAATAGTCCTTCGAAGCGCCTTCGAGCGGCCGCGTCATTGAGTTCCATACCTGGAGATGTCCGCCTGAGGCGCTGTGGTTACCGGGTGGGCGAGCATATCGGCCGGGGGAGACCCCCACATGCCGGACGAAGTGCCGGTTCAGGTGCGCCTGGTCGAAGAAGCCGGCCTCGATCGCCACCTCCGCCGGGCGGCGGCCGTCCAGCAGCAGCGTCCGGGCCAGCGCGATCCGCCGCCCCATCAGGTACGCGTGCGGCGGCAGGCCGAACGCGCGGGTGAAACTGCGTACCAAATGGGTGGGATGTGCGAAAAGCGACTCCGACGCCTCCTGGAGTGTCACCCCGGCCTTGACCCGGTCGTCGAGCAGATCCCGCAGGTCGGCCGCGAGCCGGGGCGGTGCGGAGCCGACCCGGGGCGGTGCGCCCAGGTGGGTGAGCAGGCGTTCGGCGACGAACGCGAGCCGGCTCTCGGCCTCCAGCGGGTCCGGCCCGGACACCGCGTGGTGCAACTGATCCAGCCGTGCACGCAGCAGCGGATCGCGGAACTCCGGCTGCCCGACGGCCGCACCGATCAACGCGTCGCCGAGCACCGCGCGATCGAGGTAGAGCACCCGCTTGCGGAACCCGCCCTCGGTCGCGGACTGCCCGTCGTGCGGCACGTCCGGCGGCAGCAGCGTCACCGTCGCACCGACCGCGCCATGCTCGCTGCGATCCAGGTCGTAGCGGATCGCGCCGTCGTCGACGATCAGCAGCGTCCAGGTCTCATGGGTGTGCATCGGGTACGCGTGCCGGTCGAACCGGGCATGGAACACCTCCGCGATGCCCGGTACCGGTGGACGCCACGCCGACACCGCCTGCATGCCAAGAACGTACAAGACCCGGCGGGCGCGAACGGACAGCCTCGAGTCATGAGGTTCGACACGAAGATCGCGGTCCTGCTGCGCGAGGACCTGGCCACCTGGCAACGGCTGAACGTGACGGCGTTCCTCGTCAGCGGGGTCGCCGCGCAGGAACCCGAGCTGATCGGCAAACCGTACGCCGACGCCGACGGGACGGCGTACCTGCCGATGTTCCGCCAGCCGGTGATGGTCTTCGCCGGCGACGCAGCACAGCTCACCCAGGCACACGGCCGGGCGCTGGAACGCGGGCTGACGATCGGGGTCTTCACCGAGGAACTGTTCAAGACCGGCAACGACGACGACAACCGGGCAGCCGTCGCGGCCGTACCCCGAGACGGACTACGGCTGGTGGGCATCGCCATGCACGGTCCGCGCTCCGTTGTGGACAAGGTGCTGAAGGGGGCGGCGCTGCACCCATGACCTGCGGTCGGGTAGGTTTCGCCCATGGCCGAGGTGAATGCGCGCATCGTCGAGATCTACACCGACGGCGCCTGCAGCGGCAATCCCGGGCCGGGCGGCTGGGGAGCGATCCTGCGCTGGGGCGACCGCGAGAAGGAGATCTGGGGCGGCGACGGCGGCCAGACCACCAACAACCGGATGGAGCTGATGGCCGCCATCCAGGCGCTGGAACTGCTCTCCCGGCCGGTGACCGTACGCCTCCACACCGACAGCTCCTACCTGCGTAACGGCATCCTGTCCTGGCTGCCCAACTGGAAGCGCAACGGCTGGAAGACCTCGGACAAGAAGCCGGTCAAGAACGCCGACCTGTGGCAGCGCCTCGAAGCGGCGGTCAAGGCCCACCAGATCGAGTGGGTCTGGGTGAAGGGGCACGCGGGCGATCCGGGGAACGAACGCGCCGACGCCCTCGCGAATCGGGGCATGGCCGAATCCCGCGCCGCCCTCTGATGATCAGCGGAAGTATCGCGGTGCTATAACCCCACGAAAGCTCCGCTGATCACGGCGCGATCATGCCGCCCAGTGGGCGGGGTGGTGCAGCGCGGCGGGCACTCGCGTACGGGAGTCGCCGCGAGCGGCGTCGAGCTGCGCCTGGGTGAGGTAGAGCGCCCCGGTCAGGTCGGCTCCGCGCAGGTCGGCGCCCCGGAAGTCGGCGCCGATGACGTCCGCCTCACGGAGGTCGGCCTGCCGCAGATCCGCCCCGACTAGCATCGCCCCGCGCAGTGAAGCTCGCCGGAGCGAAGCGCCCCGCAGCGACGCTCCGAAGAAGGACGCGCCCCGGTGGTCCGGCCCGGCCGGGCGGCGGCTCAACAAGCTGGCTTCGAGCAACAGCGGATTCGCCTCCGCGCGGAGAACGGAAGGGTCCACCGACGGGTCGAGCGACGCGGCCAGCTCGTCGATCTTGTCGTACATCGCGGTGAGCTGGGCGTACAGGGGCGCGGCGGCCGGCATGCTCCGTGCTTCGGCGAGGTAGTAGAGCAGCTCGTGCAGGTCCCGCATGATCGGGAACGCGGCCAGCATCCCGGGCTCGTCCCGCCAGCTTCGCCCGTCGAAGGCGGCGGTGATCCGCTGGCCCGCGCCGAAGCAGTCGAACACCGTGCAGCCGGGGAAGCCGGATTCCCGCAGCCGGGAGTGGATGCCGCAGCGGTGGTCGTCGCGCAGGTTCGGGCATGGTTTGCCCGCCGGCTTGGTGATCGCGAAGTCCGCCGACTTGGCGAAGGCGGGTGCGACACAGCAGAGCCCGACGCACGAGGCGCAGTCGGCGTGCAGAAGCTCCCGGAAAGTCATCCCGACCAGCGTACCGGCCCCTGATCATGGCCGGGCTAGGGTGGGGGCGTGACTGCGCTGGACGGCCCCTGGACGTTGCACGGAGACGCACTCGACGGGCCGGTCCCGGCGACCGTTCCCGGGTGCGTGCATACCGATCTGCTCGCCGCCGGGCTCATCGACGATCCGTTCCTCGGCGAGAACGAGCCGAAGACCGCCTGGATCGGCCGCAGCGCTTGGGCGTACCAGCTGGATTTCGACTGGAGCGACGCCGGTGACCAGCGCGCGGACCTGGTGTGCGCGGGTCTGGACACGATCGCGAGCGTGACCCTCAACGGCGTCACGCTGGGTGACACCCGCAATATGCACCGGTCGTATCGGTTCGACGCGCGTGAGGCGCTGCGGGAGGGCCGCAACCGGCTGGAGGTGCGTTTCGCCGACGTCTACCAGTACACCGATGAGCTGCGTGAACAGCTCGGAGATCGGCCCAATTCGTATCCGGAGCCGTTCAACTTCGTCCGCAAGATGGCCTGCAACTTCGGTTGGGACTGGGGTCCGACGCTGGTCACCGCCGGTATCTGGCGGCCGATCGGGCTGGAGACGTGGTCGGTCGCGCGGCTGGCCGAGGTCCGCCCGCTTGTCACGCTGCGTGACGGTATCGGCCTCGTCGAGGTGCACGTCCGCGCCGAACGCGCGTCATCCGCGCCACTGACGCTGACCGCCGCGGTGGGCGAGCACCGCGCCGAGGTCCAGCTGATCGACTCCGATCAAGGACTTGTACGCCTAGAGGTGCCGGACCCGGCCCGGTGGTGGCCCCGCGGCTACGGCGAGCCGACGCTGCACGACCTCACGGTGACGCTCACCGACGGTGACCGGGAGCTGGAGGTCTGGCAGCGTCGCATCGGCTTCCGCGACCTCCGCCTGGACACCACGCCGGACGAATCGGGCAGCGCGTTCACGCTGGTCGTGAACGATGTGCCCGTCTTCGTCCGGGGCGTCAACTGGATCCCGGAGGACGCGTTCATCACCCGTGTCGACCGTTCCCGGTACGCCGCCCGCCTGGCCGACGCGTGCGTGGCGAACGTCAACCTCATCCGGGTGTGGGGCGGCGGGATCTACGAATCGGAGGATTTCTACGACCTGTGCGACGAACTCGGTCTGCTGGTCGAGCAGGACTTCCTGTTCGCGTGCGCGGCGTACCCGGAGGAGCAGCCGCTGTGGAGCGAGGTCGAGGCGGAGGCCCGGGAGCAGGTCGCCCGGCTGACTCCGCATCCGAGTCTGGTGATGTGGGTCGGCAACAACGAGAACGTGTGGGGCTGGCGGGACTGGGGCTGGCAGGCTGATCTCGGCGACCGGACGTGGGGGAGCGGCTACTACTTCGAGCTGCTGCCGTCGATCGTCGCCGAGCTGGATCCGACTCGGCCGTATTGGCCGGCCAGCCCGTACTCGGGCGGCCCGTTCACCGGGGCCGCCGATCGGCATCCCAACGATCCGGCGTACGGGTCGACGCATATCTGGGACGTGTGGAACACCCACGACTACACCCATTACCGGTCGTACAAGCCGCGGTTCGTGGCCGAGTTCGGCTTCCAGGCCCCCGCCGCGTATTCCACGTTGGACCGTGCGCAGGCGCTGGCCGGACCGGCGCTGACGGCGCACCAGAAGGCCGGCGGCGGCGACGGCAAGCTCCAGCGCGCCCTGGACGAGCACTTCGGCGACGTCCAAGGGTTCGACGACTGGCACTACCTGACCCAGGTGAACCAGGCGCGGGCGATCCAGCTCGGCGTGGAATGGTTCCGGTCGCTGCGCCCGCACTGCATGGGAACCATCGTCTGGCAGCTCAACGACTGCTGGCCGGTGATCTCCTGGTCCGCCGTCGACGGCGACGGCCGGCGCAAACCCCTCTGGTACGCCCTCAGCCGGTCCTATGCCGATCGGCTGCTGACCTTCCAGCCGGACGGTCTGGTGGCGGTGAACGAGACGTCGTCGGAGTGGCCGCTGCGGCTGCCGGTACGCCGCATGTCGCTGGCGGGCGAGCAGCTCGCGACGGCCGATGTGGACCTCGTCGTGCCCGCCCGAGGCGCGGTGACGATCCCGCTCGCGGACTCGGTGGGCGAACCGGGTCCGGACGAGTGCCTGGTCGCGGGGAACGCCTGGTGGTTCTCCGGACGCGACAAGGACCTGGCCTACCCGGCGGCCGCGTACGAGGCGACGGCGTCGCGGGTCGAGGACGACGTGCTCGTCACCGTGATCGCCGAGACGTTCCTGCGCGACCTGTGCCTGTTCGCCGACCGGGTCCACCCGGCGGCCACCGTGGACGAACAGCTTGTCACGCTGCTGCCGGGGGACAGCTTCACCTTCCGGGTCAGCGGACTGCCGCTGGACGCCGCGGTGGACGAGCTGACCGCGGCGCCGGTGTTGCGCTGCGTCAACGACCGGGTGGGCTGACGCCTCAGGCGACCGCCTGCCACCAGCCGTCGACCGGCGGCGGAAGATCGACGTCCACCCGTTCCCCGGGCCGGGGCACCGCGAGGCGTACGCCCCGGGCCTTGGCCTCGCGCCAGACCCGGTCCACCGGCTCGGACCAGTCGTGGAAGGCGAGGTTGAAGGTCGCCCAGTGGACGGGGATCATCAGCCCGCCCTGGACGTCGAGGTGGGCGGCCACGCCCTCCTCCGGGAACATGTGGATGTGCGGCCAGGCGTCGCCGTACGCCCCGATCTGGATCAGCGTCACGTCGAACGGGCCGAGCCGCTCGCCGATCTCGGCGTACCCGTCGAAGTAGCCGGAGTCGCCGGTGTAGAACACCTTGCGCTCGCCCACCTGGACCACCCAGGACGACCACAGCGTCCCGTCGCGTTTGAGCCCCCGGCCGGAGAAGTGCCGCGCCGCCGTGCACACCAGATGCACGCGGCCGATCTCGACGTCCTCGTTCCAGTCCAGCTCGATGATCCGGTCGGCCGGCACGCGCCAGGCCTCCAGATGCGCGCCGACGCCGAGCGGGACCACGAACGGCGCGTCCTGCGACCGCGTCAGCTCCTGCACGGTGGCCATGTCGAGGTGGTCGTAGTGGTCGTGCGAGATGAGGATCGCGTCCACCTGCGGCAGCATGTCCACGGCGATCGGCGTACGGTGCAGGCGCTTGGGCCCGACCTCCTGCGACGGCGAGCAGCGGTCGCTCCAGATCGGATCGATCAGCACCCGGGCGCCTTCGATCTCCACGAGCGTCGAGGCATGCCCGTACCAGGTGATGTGCAGCCCGGTCGCGTCGGCCGACGGGGCGGCGTCGACGATCGGGATGTCGCGCTTGGGGCGGCGTACCTGGCCGCCGAAGAACGCGTCGTGCGCCAGCTTCGCCGTGTTCGACGGCATGGTCAGGGTCGGGATCGTGTTCTGGAACCGGCCGTCCCGCCACTGCGGCGACCGGCGTACGCGGTCGGCCCGCTCGCCCGAGACCCTGCCGCCCATCGCCCGGGGCACCTCCCGGCCGAACCAGGCGACCGCCGCCCCACCGGCCAAGGCGGCCAACCCGACGAGCCCCCAGCCCTTACGCGTACCACTCATGCCTCGACCCTACCCAGGCTGGGCCAGGCGCAGTCGCGGAAGTCCGGGACTCGGCGCTCGCCGAACGCGGCGACGCCCTCGGCGTACTCGGGACTGTGATAGGAGGCGGCGTACAGCTCGCGGGTCCACGCGTCGTCGGACTCCTGCCCGGCCAGCACCCGGTCGATCAGCGCCTTCGCCCCGGCGACCGAGATCGGCGCCCGGCCGGCCAGCATCCTGGCCAGCGCGTACGCCCGGCGCCGCACGGCGTGCGGCGAGCACACCTCGTCGACCAGACCCATCCGCAGCGCCCGCTGGGCGTCCACCACTTCGCCCGTCATCAGCAGGAACCGGGCGGTGGCGTGGCCCACGGTGTGCACCAGGCGCGCCGTCGAGGCCAGCGGGTAGACGATGCCCAGCTTCGCCGGGGTGATCCCGAACGACGCCCCGTCGGCGGCGACCCGCACGTCACAGGCGAGCGCCAGCTGACAGCCGCCGCCGACGCACCAGCCCTCGATCAACGCGACGACCGGTTTGGACAGCCCCGACACGGCCGCCTCGGCCCGCTGCACCACCTCGGTGTACGCCTGCGCGTCGGCCGGCTCCCGGCGTACGGTGGTGAACTCGTCGATGTCCGCGCCGGTGGAGAACGGGCCGCCCGACGGGCCCCGGATCACCAGTACGCGTACCTCCGGGTCCTCCTCGACGGCTGCGGCCGCCTCGGGCAGCGCCGCCCACATCTGCAGGGTGAAGGCGTTGAGCCGGTCCGGCCGGTCCACGACCAGGGTCGCTACCGGCCCGTCGGCGCTCAGGCGCAACTGCGGCGGGAGCGCGGGAATCCTCATGGGATCACGCTAGCGGACCGGGGTTGACCCGGCGCCGATCTTGATGGCATGCTGAGCCCCGATCGGCGTACGGGCCGGTCCCGAATTCTCCAAGGGAATGAAGTCCATGATCTCGGCGAGCCACAGCGGCCGCCGCGCGCACTTCGCCTGATTCGCTCAGGCGCGCGCCTTCATCTGCGGCGGTCCAACGCTCTCTTAGCGCATTCACGCGCGCCCTTTTCCGCAGAGCTTTCTCATCAGATGAGGTCATGAAGTTGATCATGGACATGAGCGTCCAGCGTTCCGTCGTCGCCCAGCTCTCCGCCCGGCCGCAGGTCGTCGAAGCGGGCCCGTTCGTCCTCGGCTGGGATCCCGCCAGCCCGAGCAAGTACATCAACTACGCCACCCCGGTCCCGGGCGCGGCGATCACGCCGGCCGACGTCGCCGCCCTGGTCGCGGCGTTCCGGGAGATCGACCGCATCCCGCGCCTGGAGTACGTGGTGAACATCGCCCCGGACCTGGAGGGCCAACTCCTCGCCGCCGGGTTCACCGTGGAGGCCCGGCACGAGTACCTGGTCTGCACGCCGGACACGTTCGCCGACGTGCCCGACCCCGACGGCGTCGAGGTCACCGAACCCGACACCGACGCCGACTACTGGGGCATGATCACGGCCCAGGCCGCCGCCTTCGGGGACGCCTTCGAGGTCGGCCCGGCCGACATCGACCGCTCTCGGCGTACCAAAGAGCGGGGAGGCGTGGTCCGGATGGCCCGCAGCCGCCCCGACGGCCTGATCGTCGGCGGCGGCCAGGCGTCACCCCCGAGCGAGGGCGTGGCCGAGGTCGCGGGCATCGCCGTGACCGAGCCGTTCCGGCGACGGGGCATCGCCGGGGCGATCACCGCGGCGATCACGCGCGAGGCTTTCGCGCGGGGCGTCGAGGGCGCGTGGCTGGAGGCGTCGGGCGACGACTCCTGGCGCGTCTACGAGCGCGTCGGCTTCGTCCCCACCGGCAAACGCCTCTACCTCGCCCTCGACTGATTCGCGTGATCATTGCGTCACTCATGCTGTGTCCCGCGGCGAAATGTCCGTTCAAACAGCCTGGGTGACGCAATGATCTTGCACGGTGGCTAGAAGCGGAGGAGTTCGAAGGCGGTGGCGCGCCGGCCGCCGAAGGCCGGCGCGACCTGGTCGGCGAGGAACTCCAGGAAGCCGCGCGCCGAGGCCATCGGATGGTCGCCCAGCCCCGCCAGGTACGCCCGATGCGCCTCCAGCGACGCGACGGCCCGATCGAACGTGCCCGTGATGTCCACCGCATGGGTCGGCTGAGGCGACCCCCCGACGGCGACATAGCGCACGCCGTTCCACGGCTGGAGACCTTCCTCGGCCAGTTCGGGGAAGATCCAGCGGTTCCCGGCGTCGGCCACCGCGTCCAGCACCGCCCGGCCGGTGTGCCGGTGGTCGGGGGTGTTCCAGCCACCGCCGGGCCAGCTGTCGTGATAGTTCCCGGTGATCACCAGCTCCGGCTGGTGGCGGCGGATCGCGGCGGCCAGGTCCCGGCGCAGCGGCAACCCGTACTCGATGATCCCGTCGCGGTGGTCGAGGAACTCGACGATCTCGACGCCCACCAGCTCGGCGCCGGCCCGTTCCTCGGCCTCGCGCAGGGGAGCGCACTCGGCGGGCGCGATCCCGTCGATGCCCGCCTCACCCCGGGTCACCATCAGATAGCGGACGTCCTTGCCGACGGCGGTCCACCGTGCGACCGCCCCGGCCGCGCCGTACTCCAGGTCGTCCGGGTGCGCCGCGATCGCCAGCGCCCGGGTCCAGTCCTCGGGCAGCGCCTCCAGTTGCTCCACAAGGCGAGCCTAACGTGAGCTGTGCCACCGCGAAGTGAGGCGAGGCGGACCGGCCAGGCATTCTGGAAGGCGTGACCTTGGCCGCGGTGCTCTTCGACATGGACGGAACGCTCATCGACTCCGAGCAGCTCTGGGCGATCTCGCTCCAGCAGCTCGCGGGGGAGTACGGCGGGCAGCTGTCGGAGGACGCCCGGCTGCGCATGGTCGGCACCGACATGCCCACCTCGATGGGGATCTTCCACGCGGACCTCGGCCAGGAGCACCGCGATTACGCGTTCAGCGCCGAGCGCCTGGTCTCGCTGACCGGGGAGCTGTTCGCCCAGGGGCTGCCGTGGCGGCCGGGCGCGCTGGAACTCCTCACCGAGGTACGCGCGGCGGGCGTACCGGCGGCCCTGGTGACCTCGACCGAGCGGCGGCTGGTCAAGATCGCCCTGGACACGCTCGGCCCGTTCGACGTGATCGTCTGCGGTGACGAGGTCGGCAACTCCAAGCCGCACCCGGAGCCCTACCTGACGGCGGCCCGCCTGCTCGGCGTACCGATCGAGCGGTGCGTCGCCATCGAGGACTCCTCTTCCGGCGTACGCAGCGCGATCGCGGCCGGTGCGCGGGTGATCGGCGTACCGTGCGAGGTGGCGCTGCCCGGCGATCTCGGCGCGCACCTGCTGCCGACCCTGTCCGGTGTGGACCTGGCGTACCTGCGCGGCTTCTAGACCGGCTGCCGTTCGGTCAGCTCCGAGCGCAGCGCCCCCAGCTCGGCCCGCAGCTCGCGCAGCTCCGCCAGCACCGCCCGGTCCTGGGCGGGGATCGGCTTGGCCTCCTCTTCGGCCCGATGCTCGGCCTCCATCGCGCTGACCGCCACCGCGATGAACAGGTTGAGCACGGTGAACGCCGAGACCACCAGGAACCCGATGAAGAAGATCCAGGCGAGCGGCTGTTTGGCCATGACCTCGCGGGCGACCTCGGACCAGCTGTCGCCGGTCATGATCTGGAACAGCGTGAAGATCGACTGGCCGAGCGAGCCGAACCACTCCGGCGCGGTGTGCGCGAACAGCTTGGTCGCCATCACGCCCGCGACGTAGAGCACCAGGACCAGCAGCCCGGCGATGGAGACCATGCCCGGCATCGCGGTCAGCAGCGCCGAGACGACGCGCCGCATGCTCGGCACCACCGAGACCAGGCGGAGCACCCGCAGGATCCGCATCGCCCGCAGCACGGTGAACGCCGACGACGCCGGGGCCAGCGCGACCGAGACGATCGCGAGGTCGAACACGTTCCACGGATCGCGGAAGAAGCGCAGCCGGTGCACGAACAGGCGCAGTATCAGCTCGATCACGAAGATCGACAGTGCCGTCACGTCGATGACGTGCAGCTGAACGCCGTACCGGTCGTGCAGTGTGGACGAGGTCTCCAGGCCGAGGGTCGCCGCGTTCCCGAGGATGACGGCGGTGATGAAGTACTGGAAGGCCCGGGACTCGACCAGCTGACGTGATCTCTCCCGCAAACTCACTCGCGGAAAATACCAAACCGGTCCCCGGTGAGTCGTGATCAACACGTCACCGGGGACCGGACCCTCCCGTGCAGAGGGGTCTACTGGGGACCTACTCGTACGCCTTACTCGTAGGCGATCGCCTTGAGCACGTCCGTGCGGGCCGCCTTGATCGAGGGCAGGACCGCCGCGAACACGCCGACCAGGGCCCCGGCCACGAGGTACGCGGTCAGCTGCGACCACGGCACCGCGAAGTCGGTGATGCCCTCGCCCTTGAGCGACCGGACGACCGCCGCGCCCATCCCGACGCCGGTGGCGAGGCCGAGCAGCGTCCCGAACAGGGTGATGACGACAGCCTCCACTGTGATCATCCGCATGGTGGCCGCCCGGCCGAGCCCGATCGCCCGGAGCAGACCGAGTTCCCGCGTACGCTCCAGGACCGACAGCCACAGGGTGATGATCACGCCGAGGACGGCGATCAGGATGGCCAGCGCCAGCAGGATCGTGACCATCGTCAGCAGCGTGCCGATCTGGCCCGACGCCTGGTCGAGGTACTCGGCCTTGTTCATCACCGTGACCTCGGGGTTGCCGGCGAGCAGCGCGGTGATCCGGTCGCGGACCGCCTGCTCCGAGGCGCCGTCAGCCAGTGTGATCGTCGCGATCGCCGGGTCCGGGTTGTAGCTGTGCTCGAGTGCGGCCGAGCCCAGCATGTAGCCGCCCATGAAGTCGTTCTGGGTGTAGATCGCGGCGATCCGGAACTCCACGGGATCACCCTTGGGCAGCACCACCCGGACGGTGTCGCCGAGGCGTACACCGTCCTCGACCGCGGTCTCGGTGTCCACGACGGCGTCGGTGGGTCCGAGAGCCGACAGCGATCCGCCGACCGCCTTCAGGCTGAACTGGGTGGCCAGTGCGGGCAGATCGTCGACGATCTCGACGCCGTGTCCCTGCTTGCCGACCAGGGCCCGCTCGTAGACCTCGCTGGCGGCGCTGGCCACCCCCGGGATCTTGCGGATGTCGTCCATCGTGGAACGCGCGAACGTCGGCACGACGTCGGTGCTCTCCTGGCCGCTGACCAGCAGATCGGCGTGGACCTCCCGGGCGGCCGCGCCCCGCAGGCTCTGGTCGCCCGAGGTGAGCACCGTGCTCGCCGCCGTGATCAGTGCGATGCCGATCATGAGCGCCGCCGCCGTGATCGCGGTACGCCGCGGGTTGCGGCCGGAGTTGAGCCGGCCCAGTTTGCCCGCGACCGACCAGGAGAAGAGCCGGCCGAGCGCGGCCACCAGCGGCTTGCCGACCATCGGGCTCAGCAGTGCCACCCCGATGAAGGCGAACATCACGCCGCCCAGCATCGGCCACAGGTGACCGTTGCCGGTCAGGCCGTACCCCATGAGGGCGACGCCGACCGCCGTCACCAGGCCGCCGCCGACCGTCAGCTTCGTCAGCGGCCGGTCCGGCGTCGCGACCTCCTGTAGCGCCGCGATCGGCGGCACCCGGCTGGCCCGCAGCGCCGGCAGCAGCGCCGCCAGCACGGTGATCACGATGCCGACCGAGAACGCCGCGATCACGGCCGAGGCCGGCAACGCGATCGGGGCCAGGACCAGCCCGGAGACGTTGGCCGCGAGCATCGCGAGCACCCAGCCGACGCCGAGCCCGGCGAGCAGGCCGAGCACCGAGCCGGCCAGGCCGACGACGAGCGCCTCGGCCAGCACCGAGCCGATCATCTGGCGGCGGCTCGCGCCCAGCGCCCGGGTCAGCGCCAGCTCCTTGGTCCGCTGGGCGACGGTGATCGAGAAGATGTTGAGGATCAGGAACGTGCCGACGAACAGGGCCACGCCGCCGAACCCGAGCAGCACCTTGTTCAGCCCGTCCAAGACCGACTTGAACTGGTCGGCGATGGACTTGGCCAGCTCGGCCCCGGTCTTGACCTCGTACGCCCCGCCGGTCTTGGCGGCGATCGCGTCGCGGACCGCCTCGACGCTCTGGCCGGGCGCGGCGTCCACGTCGAACGAGGTGTACGCCCCCGGCTGGCCCAGCATCAGCTCCTGGGCGACCTTCTCGGTGAACCGGACCTCCAGTACGCCGCCGCGCCCGTCGAGGCCACCGGCGTACCCGAAGGTGCCGGCCAGCTCGAAGGTGCGCTTGCCGCCCGGCGTCAGCACCGTCACCTGGTCGCCGACCTTCAGCCCGGCCTTCGTGGCCTGCTCGACGTTCAGCACGACCTGGTTGTCGTTCTGCGGGGCGTGCCCGTCGCGGATCTCCGCGCCGCCGACGCCGTCGAGCCAGTTGCTGCCGAGGCGGGGCGGGCCGACCGTCGTGACGACCTTGCCGTCGCTGCCGATGACGCGGGCGCCTTCGGCCTCGGCGATGGGGTGCACGGCGGCGACCCCGGTGACGGCTTCGACGGCCTTCTTGTCGTCGGCGGTCAGCAGCCCGGGCACCGGCGAGTCGCCGCCGGCGATCTGGCCGTCCACCTTCGGCTTCGGCTGCACGACCACATCGGTGTGGGCGTACGCCGAGTCGAACATGCTCTCGAACGAGCGTCCGAGGGTGTCGGTGAGCACAAAGGACCCGGCGACGAACATGACGCCGAGGATGACCGCCATCGCGGACAGGGCGAGCCGCAGCTTGCGGGCCAGCAGGCTCTTCAGGGTGGCGCGCAGCATCAGGACTCAGCCCCGGCGGTGTCGGCCGCGACGCGGTCCAGCGACTGCATCGCGTCGAGCACCTTCTGCGGCGTCGGCTCGGTCAGTTCGTTGACGATGCGCCCGTCGGCGAGGAACACGACCCGGTCGGCATAGGACGCGGCGGTCGGGTCGTGCGTGACCATCACGATCGTCTGCCCGTGTTCGCGTACCGACGAGCGGAGGAAGGACAGCACCTCCGCACCGGAGCGCGAGTCGAGGTTGCCCGTGGGCTCGTCGGCGAAGACCACCTCGGGCCGCGACACGAGGGCGCGGGCGCAGGCCACGCGCTGCTGCTGGCCGCCGGAGAGCTGGCTCGGGCGGTGACCGAGCCGGTCACCCAGCCCGACCGTGTCGATCACCGTGCGGAACCACTCGCGGTCCGGCTTGCGTCCGGCGATCGCCAGCGGCAGCAGGATGTTCTCCTCGGCGGTGAGCGTGGGCAGCAGGTTGAACTGCTGGAAGATGAACCCGACCTGCTCGCGACGCAGCTTGGTGAGCCCGGCGTCGCCGAGGCCGGTCAGCTTCGTGTCGCCGATGTGCACCTCGCCCCGGGTGACCGCGTCCAACCCGGCCAGGCAGTGCATCAGCGTCGACTTGCCGGAGCCGGACGGTCCCATGATCGCGGTGAAGCGGCCGGCGGCCACCTCCATGCTGACCCCCCGCAGCGCAACGACCTGGGCCTCGCCCGAGCCGTACACCTTCCAGACGTCCACGGCCCGCGCGGCGACGGCCACGCGGACGGGCGGGTGTGCGGTGATTGTCATCGAAGTCCCCCTGCACGGAATTGAAAGCTTGGTCCGGCCGGGCAAGGCGGTGCCCGACCGGCGACTCTCATCGTTCCGGCTGGTGACGCGGGAGACGTCAGACCGTGGGTGGAAAGAAGCCCGAGATCCGCGCCAGGGGCCGTCCCCGAGACGATCTCGGGGAAGCCCCTGAGTCACGCCTGGCCGCACCCTCCGTTCGCGCGTCGGCTGCACGCCGGCGCCGGCGTTGGCGCTGGATCACGGATCTGGGTCGAATCTTGGCCCAAGATTCGACCCAGAACCCTGATCCGCCGCGAAAAGCAAGCCGCGGAAAGCGAGCGGAGAGCGTCACTCGTACGCGATGGCCTCCAGCACGTTGAGCCGGCTCGCCCGGATCGCCGGGAGCACGGCGGCCAGGATGCCGGCCACGATCGCGAGGATCAGCGTCGCGATCAGGTAGCCCCACGGGATGGTGAGTCTCAGGTAGTCCCCGCCGAAGATCTTCACCGCCGCGACGCCGAGGCCGACCCCGACGACCATGCCGAGCAGTGCCCCGAACACGGAGATCAGGATCGATTCGACGGTGATCATGCGGGCGGTGGAGCCGCGGCTGAGCCCGATCGCGCGGATCATGCCGATCTCCCGCGTCCGCTCATAGATCGACAGCAGCAGCGTGTTCACCACCCCGAGCAGGGCCACGACGATGGCCAGCCCGAGCATGATGTTGAGGATCACCAGCACGATGTCGAGCACGCTGGTGACCGTGCTCAGCAGCTGGCTCTGGTCGACGACCGTCACTTCCTTGTTGTCGGCGAACAGCGACTCCAGCTGGGTGCGTACCGACTCGATCTGGTCGTCCGAGGCCACCTGGACGTAGGCCGCCTGGGCGTTGGGCGAGGTGAATCCGGCCGCGTCGGTCTCGTTGAGCAGCGGGCCGGACCAGGCGCTGGACGGCTCCAGGGTGGCCACGACCTTCTCCTGCTTCGGCCCGCCCCGCGCGGTGACGATGTCGACCGTCGAGCCGGCGGTCGCGTTGAGTCGCTTGGCGGTGGCGTCGTCGAGGATGATCTCGCCGGCCGTCAGCGGCCGGATGTCGCCGGAGGCCGGCGTCAAGGTGAAGATCTCGGCGGTGGCGGCCGGGTCACCCGCGAGGATCTGCGTGGTCTGCCCGCCCACCCGGGCGGTGTCGGTCCGGTACGCGGCCGCCTGAGTGACCCCGGGGATCTCCCGGATCTGCTTCTGCATCCCCGGGTCGAAGCCGGCCGTCGCGCCGGCCGAGAAGTCGACCTGCACGATCAGCTGCGCCTTCACGTCGTTGGTGAAGACGTCGGTGAGCCCGGCCTTGGCCGACGAGGCGAACACGCCACCGGCGGTCGCCAGGGTCACGCCGATCATCAGCGCGGCCGCGGTCAACGCCGTACGCCGAGGGTTGCGCCCGGTGTTGCGAGTGCCCAGCCGGGCCGGGACCGAGGTGCCGAACAGCGCGCCCAACGCTCGGGTCACCGGCCGGCTGAGCACCGGGGCCAGCATGATCACGCCGATGAACACCAGCAGTGCCCCGCCGCCGAGGACGAGCCAGAGCGGGTCCTTCCACACCTTCGTCAGCCGCAGCACGAGGAACGCGACGCCGATGAGCAGCACGATCAGGCCGGCGATGGTGAGCTTCTTGAGCGGCTTGTCCGGTACGGCGGCGTCCCGCATCGCCGCGATCGGCGGTACGCGCGACGCCCGCAACGCCGGGACGAGCGCCGAGATCACCGTCACGAGGACGCCGACGAGCAGCGTCACGATCACGACATAGGGCTTCACCACGATGCCGGTGACGGGCAGGTTGGTGTTGGACACCGCCTCCAGGCCCTTCTTGCCCAGCCAACCGACGCCGCAGCCGATGATCAGCCCGACCAGCGCGGCGACCAGGCCCAGCAGCGCGGACTCGGTCAGCACCGAGCGGAGGACCTGCTGCTTCGAGGCGCCGAACGAGCGATAGAGCGCCAGTTCCCGCGTACGCTGCGCGACCAGGATCGAGAACGTGTTGAAGATCAGGAAGATGGCGACGATCAAGGCGATCAGCGCGAAGACGGTGAGCCCGGTCTTGAGTACGGTGATGAAGGGCTGGATGCTGTTGCCGGCCGCTTCGGTCGCCTCTTTGTTGGTGCGTACGTCGTAGCCGGGGCCGATCTTCTGCTCGATGCGGCTTTTCAGCTCGCTGTCGCTGACCCCGCTCGCCGCCCGGACGTCCACACTGGTGTACGCGCCGGTCTTGCCCAGCATCAGTTCCTGGGCGACCGGCATCGTGAACGCGACCGTCATCTCCCCGGCCAGGGAGTCCCGGCCGCCTTCGTACCCGAAGATCCCGGCGACGGTGAACGTCTTCTCCGGCTGCAAGGTGATGACCTGCACCTGGTCGCCGACCTTCTTGCCGGCCTGCTCGGCCAGGTTCGCCGACAGGGCGACCTGGTTCGGCTGGGTCGGCCCGGTCCCGTCGCGCAGTTCGAGCAGACCGTCCTCGCCGGTCCAGCCGACGCCGAGCCGGGGCGGCCCGGAGGTCGGGATCACCTTGCCGTTGTCGCCGATCACCCGAGCGCCGTCCGAGGCGACCTGCGGGGTCGCCTTCTCGACGCCGTCGACCGTGCCGACGGTGTCGGCGACGCTCTGCGGCACCGTCGCGGTGACCACGCCGGACTGCTGGTCGCTGACCTCCGACTTGCCGGTGACCTGCACGTCCAGATCGGAGTTGATGGTCGAGAACAGCCCGGTGAAGCCCTGGGCGATCGTGTCGCCGGCGATGAACGCGCCGGACATGAACATGGTGCCCAGGATGATGGCCAACGCGGAGAGCAGCAGCCGCAGCTTGTGCGCGAGCAGGCCGCGCAGCATCGCCTTAAACATCGGCGCCGCCGGTCGCGGCGTCGGGACCGGACTGCCCCGGGTCGAGGCTCTTCATCTTGTCCAGCACCGTGCTCTCGGTCGGCCTGGCCAGCTCGTCCACGATGGAACCGTCGGCGAGGAAGATCACGCGGTCGGAGTACGAGGCGGCCCGAGGGTCGTGGGTGACCATCACGATGGTCTGCCCGAAGTCGTGCACCGAGCTGCGCAGGAAGTTCAGGACCTCGCCGCTGGACCGGGAGTCGAGGTTGCCGGTGGGCTCGTCGGCGAAGATCACCTCGGGCCGGGCCACCAGCGCGCGGGCGCACGCGACGCGCTGCTGCTGGCCGCCGGACAGCTCGGTCGGCCGGTGGCTCAGCCGGTCGCCCAGGCCGACCGTGTTGATCACCAGATCCCACCACTGCGGGTCGGGTTTGCGCCCGGAGATCGCCATCGGCAGCATGATGTTCTCCTGGGCGGTCAGCGTCGGCAGCAGGTTGAACTGCTGGAAGATGAATCCGACCTTCTCCCGCCGCAGCTTGGTCAGCCCGGCGTCGCCCAGCCCGGTCACCTGCGTGTCGCCGATGAACACGTCGCCGGCGTCGACCGTGTCCAGGCCGGCCAGGCAGTGCATCAAGGTCGACTTGCCGGAGCCGGACGGCCCCATGATCGCGGTGAACCGCCCCCGGTCGAACGCCGTGGTCACCCCGCGCAGCGCGTGGACCTGCGCCTCGCCGTGGCCGTAGACCTTCCAGATGCCCTCGGCCCGGGCGGCGGCCGGCTGGGTGGTTTCGCTGTTCATAGGCCAGATATTGCCGTAGAGATCAGGCGAATCGGGCAAACTCCGCTAAATTTCCCGCGCTTCCCGCGGCCCGCGGGACGGTCCGGCTACTCGCCCGGTTTGATCAAGCCCGACTCGTACGCATAGACGACCGCCTGGACGCGGTCACGCAGTTTGAGCTTGGTGAGCACATGACCCACATGGGTTTTCACCGTCGTCTCGCTGACGGTGAGGACCCGGGCGATCTCGGCGTTCGACAGCCCCCGCGCGACCTGTGCGAGCACCTCCCGCTCCCGCTCGGTCAACCCCGACTGCCCCTCCGGTACGCCCTCCGCCGACACCGGCAGCGCCGCGAACTGGGCCAGCAGTTGCCCCAGCAGCACCGGCGAGATCGCGGCGTGACCGGCGGCGACCGCGCGTACCGCGCCGACCAGGTCGTCGGCCGGAGCATCCTGCGCCACCAGCCCCCGGGCGCCCGCCCGCAGCGCTGCGACCGCGTGATCGCCGACCGGCTCGGCGGTCAGCACGAGCACGCCGACCGGCAGCCGTGCCCCGGTGACCTCCCGGGCCACGGCGACCCCGTCCCGCCGGGGCAACCGGGCCTCGACCAGCAGCACGTCCGGCAGCAGCCGGCGGGCCAGTTCGATCGTTTCGACGCCGTCACCGGCCTCGCCGACGACGTGGATGTCGGCGTACGCCCCGAGCACGCTGCGCAGCCCGCTGCGCAGCATCGGCTGATCGTCGGCGAGCAGCACTCGCACCGGCCCGGACATCACGAGGGCAGACTACCGGGCACGTGCCAGCGACCTGCCTGATCTTGCCCGGTCAGAGGGCGTCGGCGAGACGTTCGCCGTCCACGCCGCGCTGGGCCGCCAGCCGGGCGGTCCGGGCGTCGATCGCGGTGGTGATCGCGGCCTCTTCCGGGAACGGCGGCGGAGTGCCGCCGAACGCCGGGCAGAGCGCCTGATGGGAGCACCAGTTGCACAGGCGGCTCTGCTTCGGCCGGAAGTCGCGGGCCTGCGCCGCCTGCTCGATCGCCCGCCACAGCGCGATCAGCGTCTTCTCGAACCGCTCCAGCTCCTCGGAATCGGGGGTGTAGTCGCAGACCTCCCGGTCCTTCAGGTAGACCAGGCGCAGCACGCGCGGGACGATGCCCCGCGTCCGCCACAGCACCAGCGCGTAGAACTTGAGCTGGAACAACGCCCGCGCCTCGAACGCCTCCCGGGGTGCGCCGCCGGTCTTGTAGTCGACCACGCGCAGGTCGCCGGCAGGGGAGACGTCAAGCCGGTCCACGTAGCCCCGGATCAGCAGCTCGTCGTCCAGGGTGGCCTCGATCAGGGTCTCGCGTTCGGCCGGTTCGAGCCGGGTCGGATCCTCCACGGTGAAATAGCCCTGCAGCAGCTGGGTCGCCTCGTCGAGGAAGCCGTCGTCGACGGCGAGCGTCGCCAGCTCGGGCGCCTCGGTCAGCAGCGCTTCCCACGCCGGCCGCACCAGCAACGCCGCCTCCGCCAGCGTCCGGCTCGACGCCGGCAGGTCGAACAACCGCTCCAGCACCGCGTGCACCAATGTCCCGCGTGCCTGGTCCACCGTGGGCTGCTCGGGCAGCCGGTCGATGCTGCGCAGCCGGTAGAGCAGGGGACATGTCTTGAAGTCGGCGGCCCGGGAGGGGGAGAGGGTGGGCAGCGGCGTTGTCATGGCCCTCACCGTAAGGCAGGGGTACGACGTTCGGCGTCAGCGGATCTTCGGGCGTGCCGCCCGCGGGGGAGTACGCGGTGCGTAGCATTGCGGCGATGGAGAAGCGCTCATGACCGCGCCGGGCGCGGGCGTCAGGGTGCCCGGGGACCAAGCGGACGCTGACCGCAGGGAGGTGGCCGCGTGAGCGAGGAGACCGAACACCCCAGGTCGCAGCGGGCTCCCGAGCCGCCGCCGGCGGTCCGCCCAGGGGTGAGCCTCGGCCGGTTCTTCGGCTTCCCGGTCCGGCTGAGCCCGTCGTGGTTCCTCATGGCGCTGCTGATCATGGTCAGCTGGGGATCACAGCTGGCCGTCTCGCACGGCTCGATCGGGTACGCGCTCGCCGCTGCGATGGCGTTCTCCCTGCTGGTCTCGGTGCTGCTGCACGAGCTGGGGCACGCCCTGGTCGCCCGGTGGCGCGGGGTCGGCGTACGCGGCATCACGCTGGACCTGCTCGGCGGGTACACCGAGATGGAGTCCGATCCCCGCAAGCCCTCCACCGAACTGCTCTTCTCGCTGGCCGGTCCGCTGGTGTCGTTCCTGATCGGAGCCGTCGCCACGGTGGCGGCCCTGCTCATGCCGCCGTCGCTGCTGCGCATCCTGATCTGGCAGGTGGCCTTCAGCAACCTCGTCGTCGCCGTCTACAACGCCCTTCCGGGGCTCCCGCTGGACGGCGGCCGCGCGTTGCGTGCCGCGGTCTGGGCGATCAACGGCGACAAGACCACCGGGACGATCGTGGCGGGCTGGTCCGGCCGGGTCGTGGCGGTGCTCACCATCGTGGTCGCCTTCGTCCTCTACGCGACCGGCCTCTACAGCGCGGTCGGGCTGATCATCGCGGCGCTGATCGCGTTCACCCTGTGGCAGGGCGCCACTGCCTCGATCAACCAGGCCAAGGTGATGGCCCGCTTCCCCCTGATCGACCCGGTACGCCTGGCCCGCCCGCTGTTCGTGGTGCCGACCGGCACCTCTCTGGCCGAGGCGCTGCGCCGGGCGGCCGAGCAGGGACGCCCGGCAGCGGCGCTCGGTGTGGCCGACGCGTCCGGCCGGCTGGTGGCCCTCGTCAAGCGGGAAGCGGCCGCGGCCGTCCCCGAGCAGCGCCGGCCCTGGGTGCCGGTGGAGTCGATCGCCCGCGACATCGACAGCGTCGGCGTCATCGCGGCCGGCCTGCGTGGCGAGGACGTGATCCGGGCGGTTCAACAGCACCCGGCCGACGAGTTCCTCGTGACCACAGGAGAGGATGTCGTCGGGGTTCTGCACCTGGCGGACCTCGTCCAGCTGCTCGACCCGCGTGCCCGAAGGAGTGCTCAGTGAGCCAGATGCCCGATTTGAACGTCCCCGCGATGCCCGCCCGGCGCGGGCCGTTCGCGGTAGGCGACCGGGTGCAGCTCACCGACCCGAAGAACCGGATGCACACGATCGTCCTGGAACCCGGCAAGGCCTTCCACACGCACCGGGGCATCCTGGAGCACGACGCGCTGATCGGGCAGCCCGACGGCAGCGTCGTGGTCTCCTCCGGCGGGACGGCGTACCTGGCGCTGCGGCCGCTGCTGGCCGACTATGTGCTGTCCATGCCCCGGGGCGCGCAGGTGATCTACCCCAAGGACGCCGCGCAGATCGTCTCCATGGGCGACGTGTTCCCGGGCGCGAAGGTGCTCGAGGCGGGCGTCGGCTCCGGCGCGTTGACCTGCTCGCTGTTGCGGGCCGTCGGCGAGCACGGCGAGGTGCACTCCTACGAGCTGCGGGAGGAGTTCGCGGCGGTCGCCAAGAAGAACGTGACCGCGTTCTTCGGCGCCGAACAGCCCAACTGGCGGCTGACCGTCGGCGACGTCGCGTCCTGCGACCAGACCGGCTTCGACCGCATCATCCTGGACATGCTCACCCCGTGGGAGGCCCTCGACATGGTCGAGAAGGCGCTGCTGCCGGGTGGGGTGTTCATCGGCTACGTCGCGACCACCCCGCAGTTGTCGGAGTTGGTGGAGGCGCTGCGGGAGAAGGGCGGCTTCACCGAGCCGTACGCCTGGGAGTCGCTGGTCCGCGACTGGCACGCCGACGGTCTGGCCGTACGCCCGGATCACCGGATGATCGCGCACACCGCGTTCCTCGTGCGATCCCGGAAACTCGCCCCAGGGGTGACGCCCCCGCCCCGACGTCGCAAGCCCAGCAAGGGCGCCGAGGCGTACCAGTTGAAGAAGGCGGGACGGATCGCGGCGCGGGAGGCGGCGGCGGACGGTGAGCCGGCGGACGGTGATCAGGCGTGACCGAGGCCGTGTTCCCCGACTGGGCGCCGTTCAAGGAGCTGGACGCGGCCGCGCGAGCCTATCTGCGTGACCCGGAGGTCGCGCTGGACTGTCTCAACAGCGCGCTGGCCGGGGCACAGATCCTCGGCTTCACCCTGGAACGGTTCGTCAACGAATACAACGGCGTCTGGCAGGAGGTCGTGGTCTGCGACGGCTCGCGGCTGCTGCTGTGGCACGGCGAGGACACCGCGCCCGGCGAAGGCCCGGCGGGCTCGATGATCTCGTCGTTGCGCGTGGTGCCGTTGTCGGCGGTGACCGAGATCGGCTGCCGCCGCCGGCTGATCCGCACCGCGACCGGTCACCGGGTCGACGCAGTCGACGTCTACCTGTTGCTCAGCTCGGTCGAAGAGGCGACGGACGGGCCTGGGGTCCGGCACGACGCGCTGCGGTTCGGCAAGACCCTGACGGACGGTGGCGTAGCCCAGATCGGCCGGCTGGAGGAGTTCGCGGAACTTCTCGCCGGACTGATCGGGCGACCGCTGCTGTGAGGTCGCGACCGCCGCTGTGCGGTTTCAGACGGCTCCGGCAGCCAACTGGGACCGGATCTCGTCGCGCTCGTCCTCGGTCATCGGCTCGGCCGACGCGTCGGCTGCGCGGCGCACGTGGATGCACTCGCCGGGGCATTCCTTCGCCGCGTCGAGGATCTCCAGTCGCAGGTTTGCAGGCACCGTGACCCGGGCATCCTTGGCCAGCTGCAACTCGCCGGCCTCATCCTTGACGTAGGCCAACCCGTCGACGTCGAACTCGAAGACTTCCGGGGCGTATTGCACGCACAACCCGTCACCGGTGCACAGATCCTGATCGACCCAGACCTGAAGTTCGCTGTCTGCCACGAGTCGACGGTACTCCACCGTCCGGCGGCCGGTCGCAGCCGGTGAGATCACGATTGCGTATGGCCGTGTCGGGAGGGTTTTATTGGGGCATACAGCGGCTAGTGTTAAGGCACAACCTGGCTCAACCCCCGGGGAGGTGGGACGTGGCACGCAGCGACGACGCGGATGCGCGCGCCGCACGGTGGGAGAAGGAGTCCAACGATCTCTCCACGCAGGTCGCGTTCCTTCAAGAGGAACTCGCCCTGCTGCGGCGCAAGGTGTCTGAGAGCCCTCGTCATGTTCGCCAGCTGGAGGAGCGGCTCGCCGCGACTCAGGCACAGCTGGCCCGGCTCACGGAAAACAACGAGCGACTGGTCGCCACGCTCAAGGAGGCGCGGGCCCAGATCGTGACCCTCAAGGAGGAGATCGACCGGCTGGCGCAACCGCCCAGCGGCTATGGGATCTTCCTGACCCGGCATGAGGACGGCACGGTCGACGTCTTCACCGGGGGACGCAAGCTGCGGGTAGCCGTCTCGCCCTCGCTGGACGTGTCGGCTCTGCAACGTGGTCAAGAGGTGCTGCTCAACGACGCCTTGAACATCGTCGACGCGCTCGGGTTCGAGCGCAGCGGCGAGGTGGTCATGCTCAAGGAGCTGCTCGAAGGCGGCGACCGGGCGCTGGTCATCTCGCACGCCGACGAGGAGCGCATCGTGTTCCTGGCGGAGGGTCTCATCGAGTCCCCGCTGCGGGCCGGCGACTCGCTCATGATCGAACCGCGCTCGGCGTACGCGTACGAGCGGATTCCCAAGAGCGAGGTCGAGGAGCTCGTCCTGGAGGAGGTGCCCGACGTCGACTACACCGACATCGGCGGCCTGTTCAACCAGATCGAGCAGATCCGCGACGCCGTCGAGCTGCCCTTCCTGCACGCCGAGCTGTTCCGCGAGCACCACCTGCGCCCGCCGAAGGGCGTGCTGCTCTACGGCCCGCCCGGCTGCGGCAAGACGATGATCGCCAAGGCGGTCGCCAACTCCCTGGCCAAGAAGATCGCCGAGAAGCGGGGCGAGGAGAAGCAGACCAGCTACTTCCTCAACATCAAGGGCCCCGAGCTGCTCAACAAGTATGTCGGCGAGACCGAGCGGCACATCCGGCTGATCTTCCAGCGGGCCCGGGAGAAGGCTTCCGAGGGCACGCCGGTCATCGTGTTCTTCGACGAGATGGACTCCGTGTTCCGCACCCGCGGCTCCGGCGTCTCCTCCGATGTGGAGAACACGATCGTCCCGCAGCTGCTGTCCGAGATCGACGGTGTGGAAGGGCTGGAGAACGTCATCGTCATCGGCGCCTCCAACCGCGAGGACATGATCGACCCGGCGATCCTGCGCCCGGGGCGCCTGGACGTCAAGATCAAGATCGAGCGGCCGGACGCCGAGGCGGCCCGCGACATCTTCACGAAGTACATCGTCGAAGGGCTGCCGTTGCACCCGGACGATCTCGCCGAGCACGGCGGATCGGCCGAGGCGTGCGTGCACGCGATGATCAGCGCGGTCGTCCTGCGGATGTACTCCGAGACCGAGGAGAACCGTTTCCTCGAGGTCACCTACGCCAACGGTGACAAGGAAGTCCTGTACTTCAAGGACTTCAACTCCGGCGCGATGATCCAGAACATCGTGGACCGGGGCAAGAAGATGGCCATCAAGGAGTTCCTCTCCTCGGGGCGCAAGGGCATGCGGCTGCAACACCTGCTGGACGCCTGTGTCGACGAGTTCCGGGAGAACGAGGACCTGCCCAATACCACCAACCCCGACGACTGGGCCCGGATCTCCGGCAAGAAGGGCGAGCGGATCGTCTACATCCGGACGCTCGTCTCCGGCGGCAAGGGCACCGAGGCCGGCCGGTCGATCGAGACCGCCAGCAACACCGGCCAGTACCTGTAAGCAGCTCCTCCGGCCCGGCTGCCCGCGTGGCGGCCGGGCCGGATTTTTGCGTGCGCAGTGCCACGGACCGGTAGCGGGGAGTGCGATCGCCTGGACACCGTCTAGGCTCAGTGATATGACAGTGCGCCGGATCATGGGGACTGAGGTCGAGTACGGCATCAGCGTGCCCGGACAGCCTCAAGCCAACCCGATGGTGACCTCCTCTCAGGTAGTCAACGCCTACGGCGCGCGACCCGAGCTGACCAAGGGCGGCCGGGCCCGCTGGGACTACGAGGAGGAATCGCCGCTGCGCGACGCGCGCGGCTTCACCTACACCGGCGCTGTCTTCGACCCGGCCGAGGCGCTCGCCGACGAGGACCTGGGCCTGGCCAACGTCATCCTCACCAACGGCGCCCGCCTCTACGTCGACCACGCTCACCCGGAGTACTCCACGCCCGAGGTGACCAACCCGATGGACGTCGTCCTGTGGGACAAGGCCGGCGAGCGCGTGATGGCCGAGGGCGCCCGCCGGGCCGGCACGATCCCGGGCGCGCCGCCCATCCACCTCTACAAGCACAACACCGACAACAAGGGCGCAAGCTTCGGCTCGCACGAGAACTACCTCATGCGGCGGCAGACGCCGTTCGCGGAGATCGTCACCTACCTGACCCCGTTCTTCGTCACTCGGCAGGTGGTCTGCGGCGCGGGCCGGGTGGGCATCGGCGCCGACGGCGCCCAGGCGGGGTACCAGATCTCCCAGCGCGCCGACTTCTTCGAGGTCGAGGTCGGCCTGGAGACCACGCTCAAGCGGCCGATCATCAACACCCGCGACGAGCCGCACGCCGACGCGGACAAGTACCGCCGGCTGCACGTCATCATCGGCGACGCGAACCTCTCCGAGATCTCCACCTACCTCAAGGTGGGCACGACCTCCCTCATCCTCGCCATGATCGAGGAGAAGGCACTCACCCCTGACCTCAGCATCGCCGACCCGGTGGCCGAGCTGCGCGCGGTCAGTCACGACCCGTCGTTGTCCCATCGCGTACGCCTGCGCGACGGCCGTCGTCTGACCGCCCTGGACGTCCAGTGGGCGTACTACGAGCGCGCTCGGGCCTTCATGGACAGCCGGGGCCTCGACGACCAGACGGCGGACGTCCTGGACCGCTGGGAAGCCGTGCTGGACAAGCTGGGCCGCGACCCGATGCTGTGTGCCGACGAACTCGACTGGGTGGCCAAGCTGCGCCTGCTGGAGGGCTACCGCGAGCGGGAGAACCTCGGCTGGGCCTCGCCCAAGCTGCACCTCGTGGATCTCCAGTACGCCGACGTCCGCCAGGAGAAGGGCCTCTACCACCGCCTGGTGGCCCGGGGCGCGATGAAGACGCTGCTGCGCGAGGAGGACGTACGCCGCGCCATGACGGAGCCGCCGGAGGACACCCGGGCGTACTTCCGCGGCCGTTGCCTGGCCCAGTACGCGTCCGAAGTGGTCGCCGCCAGCTGGGACTCCGTCATCTTCGACGTCGGCCGCGAATCGCTGGTCCGGGTGCCGATGCTGGAGCCCGAGCGCGGCGTCAAGCGCGTCGTCGGCCCGCTGTTCGACCGCTGCGCCAGTGCGAAGGATCTGCTGGAGGCACTCACAGCCGCATCGTGACGCGGCGTCGGTTGAGCTTCCAGCTGATCGCAATTGTCGGTCAGGCGGGGTAGGTTTTACCTAAGACGGACGGCCGGGACCTACCAGTCCCGGCCTTGCCATCAGGGCGGCCTTTGCGGGTCGCCCCGACGGCACCAGCACGCTTCGCGGGCAGGGAGGGGCGCAATGGCCAGCCAGGACACAGGTGGGCAGGGTCAGGCCGGTCGCCGGCGCGAGAACGAGGTCGACGAGGCGGTAACGCCCGAGGTCGACCCGGAGATCGCCGAGCGGGTCGAACAGATCGGCGAGGACGTGGACGACCTGCTGGACGAGATCGACTCGGTGCTCGAGGAGAACGCCGAGGAGTTCGTCCGGGGATACATTCAAAAAGGCGGGGAATAGCCGCTAATGTCCGTTTCGCGCCGCGTCGTGGACGCAGGTGCTCGTTCAGCTGCCGTCGAGAGGTGAAGGGGACGACGTGACGTCCGGAGCAGAGTGGAACCGGGGCTTTCCGGCGGCGTACCACGCCGTGGGCATCAGCTCGTTCACGGAGTTCTTGAGCATGGCCGCGCCGGACCTGCTGCCGGGGCGCCGTCCCCTGCCGGCCGGGACGCACGCGGAGATCGCCCCGCACGCCACCACCATCGTGACGCTGAGCTGCATCGACGGTGTCGTGATGGCGGGCGACCGGCGCGCGACCATGGGCAACCTGATCGCCAGTCGTGACATCGAGAAGGTGCACGAAGCCGATCCCTACTCGCTGATCGGCATCGCGGGCACCGCCGGCATCGGCATCGAGCTGATCCGGCTGTTCCAGGTGGAGCTGGAGCACTACGAGAAGATCGAGGGCGCCATGCTCTCGCTCGACGGCAAGGCCAATCGGCTCGCCGCGATGATCCGGGGCAACCTCGGCGCGGCGATGCAAGGGCTGGTCGCCATCCCGATCTTCGCGGGCTACGACCTCGACGCCAAGGACCCGGCCAAGGTCGGCCGGATCTTCAGCTTCGACGTGGCCGGCGGGGTTTACGAGGAGACCGGCTACGACGCCATCGGCTCCGGCTCGCTGTTCGCCAAGTCCGCGCTGAAGAAGCGCTTCCGGCCCGGCCTGACCACCACCGAGGCGGTCCGGTTCGCGATCGAGGCGCTCTACGACGCGGCCGACGACGACACCGCCACCGGCGGCCCCGACGTCATCCGGCGCATCTTCCCGGTCGTCATGACGGCGACCGCCGAGGGCACGCACCGGCTGCCGGACACCGAGACGGGCACGATCGCCGAGGAGATCATCGCGGCGCGCCACGAGAACCCCGGCGGCTGACCGGCCGAGGTCCGGCGCAGCGCCGGGAAGCTCTCGGCTGAGCCGGCCAGGAGCGCAGTCCACTGAGGATTCACCTGGAAGGGAGCAGGCCGCGTGGCCATGCAGTTCTACGCCTCGCCCGAGCAGATCATGCGGGATCGCTCGGAGTACGCGCGCAAGGGGATCGCGCGCGGCCGCAGCGTGGTCGTGCTCACCTACGAGCAGGGCGTCCTGTTCGTGGCGGAGAACGTCTCGACCACGCTGCACAAGGTGAGCGAGATCTACGACCGGATCGGATTCGCCGCCGTCGGGCGGTACAACGAGTTCGAGAACCTGCGTTCGGCCGGCGTCCGGATGGCCGACATGCGCGGCTACTCCTACGACCGTCGTGACGTCACCGGCCGCGCCCTGGCCAGTGCGTACGCCCAGACGCTGGGCAACCTGTTCGGCGAGAGCGGCAAGCCGCTCGAGGTGGAGATCTGCATCGCCGAGGTCGGTGCGACCGCGGCCGACGACCAGCTCTACCGGCTCACCTACGACGGCTCCGTCCAGGACGAGCCGGGCTTCCTGGTCATGGGCGGCCAGGCCGACGCGGTCGCGACGGTGCTGAAGGACCGGCACAGCGAGAGCGACGCACTCGGTCAGGCCCTGTCCCTGGCGATCGAAGCGCTCGGCAGCGTCGGCGGTGAAGGCGGGGCGGCTCGGGAGATCTCGGGCGACCAGCTGGAAGTCGCCGTGCTGGAGCGGGCTCGGCGGGGGCGGGCGTTCCGCCGGATCACCGGGAACGCCCTGAAGACGCTGCTGACACCGGCTCCCGCTGCGGCCGCCGTCGAGGAACCCGAGCCGGCGGCTGCGGCCGAACCGGCGGGCGAAGGTTCGCCCGAGGAGTCCGGCGACACCGAGAGCTGAGCACTACGCGACAAGCGCCCCGAGCCCACCAGCTCGGGGCGCTTGCGCTCGCCCGCGTCGCGCCCGCGCCCGTCCGCGTCGCGCCCGCGCCCGTCCGCGTCGCGCCGGTTTCCTGCAGATCACGGTTATGCAGGGCAAAACCGGGCTCGGAGGCATGCGTAACCGTGATCTGCAGCGAACGGGAGCGTCAGCGGAGGGGAGCGTCAGCGGAGGGGAGCGTCAGCGGAGGGGAGCGTCAGCGGACGAGGCCGCGTACCAGCCGCCACCAGGTGCGGACGAACGCGTTGTAGAGCCCGATCCCCGGCGGAGCCTCGACATTGGACGGAGTGAAGTCGGGCGTCAGCGGCAGCACCGCATCACCGACCAGGCGTTCGGCCTGCAACTGCCGACGACGCGTACGCAGAAAGCCCAGGTTGCGCCAGATCCAGCCCCAGCCGCGTACCTTGGGCCGCAGCCAGCCGCCGGCGACCGCGGTCGCCAGCATGGCGAGTTCGGTCAGGGCCAGGACGGGCAGCAGGAGCAGGATCGTGCGCGTCCGGTACAGCGTGAGCACGGTCAGCAGCCGGTTGCGTTCCAGCAGGTAGAACTTGAGGTCGTTGCGGGAGAACTCGTAGTGGTGTCCGACGACCGCGTCCGGCACGTAGACCGGGGCCAGCCCGCGCTGCCATAGCCGCAGGCTCAGCTCGGTGTCCTCGTGGTACGCGAAGTACTCGGGCGCGAAGCCGCCGAGTTCCCGCCACAGGTCGGCCCGGATGACGAACGCGCAGCCGCTGAGCGTCGGCACCGTCGTCCGGGTCGCGTGGCGGTCGGCCGGCTCCTCGTTGCCGCCCGCCCAGGAGAGCCCGGCCACGTGCAGCGGGTTGCCCGCGGTGTTGATGACGTCGAGGCGGTCGGCGTGCCGGATCGAGGCCATCGCCGCGCCCACCCCGGGTTCCAGGGCGACGGCCCGGACCTTGGCCAGCGCGTCCGGTGCGACGACCGCGTCCGAGTTGACGAACGCGATGGCCGTCGCGTCCGCGTCGGTGGCGCCGAGGTTGCAGCCCCCGGAGAATCCGGTGTTCTCGGTCGGCTTGACGACGCGCAGACCGGGCCGGCGGGTGATCGAGGCGACCGACTCGCTGCCGTTGTCGACCAGGGTCAGCGTCACGTCGACGCCGGTGGAGGCGAAGACGGCGTCGACGGCTTCGGCCAGCCACGGCTCCTTGCCGTACGCGAGCATGACGACGTCCAGGCGAGCGTCGGCGGGGGACTCCGTCATGTCAGCGCCGGACCAGCGCCAGGAGTAGCACCGCGAAGGACCGCCCGAGGTAGACCGTGGCCTTCACGGGGGAGTGGCTCGCCTTGCCGGCCACCCGGGCGCGCATGGCGACCGGGACCTGCCGCACGGTCAGCCCGCCGCGGACCGCCTGCACGATCGTCTCGACGGTGTCGCCGAGGTACTCGACCGGGAACCACTGCGCGTACAGGTCGATGCCTTTGCGGTTGGCCGCCCGGAAGCCGGAGGTGGTGTCGGTCAGCCGGGCCTTCGCGACCCGGGAGAGCACGCCGGACAGCACCGTCATCGCCCACGCCCGCGGCCCGCGTACGCGATAGTCGCCCTCCCCGGCGAATCGGGCGCCGATCACCACGTCGGCGGTGTCGAGGGCTTCGATCAGCTGGGGGATGTAGCGGGGGTCGTGCTGACCGTCGGCGTCGAACTGGACGACCACGTCGTAGTCGTTGTCCTGGCCGTATCGGAAGCCGAGCCGCCGGGCCCCGCCGACGCCGAGGTTGTAGGGCAGCCGGGCGACCAGGGCGCCCGCCTTGCGGGCTTCGACGACGGTGGTGTCGGCCGAGCCGTCGTCGACCACGAGCACGTCGACGCCGGGCAGCTCGCCGCGTACCTCGCCGATCACGCCGGCGATCGCTCCGGCCTCGTTGAACGCCGGGATGACGACGAGAACCCGCTTACCGCTGATCATCGTGCGCACCCACCGTCTCGTCCGCGTCGATCTTGATCTTGATCAGCGCGATCTCCTCGGCGAGCGTCCGCGTCTCCTCCTCCAACCGGCTCACCTCCCAGCTCAGGTGCAGGCACACCAGCAGGAGGAAGACGATGGCCGCGAACAGCACCAGGCTGACGCCGCTGGCCACGCCGACGAAGCCGGCGACCCGGTCCATCAGGCTGGGGAAGATCGACAACGGCACGATGATCAGCGCGACGCCGATCCAGAGCATGCCGTACTTCTCGCGCAGCTGCCGCCGCCGCAACAGCTCGAGGATGCCCACGAGCAGGATCAGCCCGCAGATCATGGTTGTGACATTGAGGGTCATGCCACGGGTCCTCCGGTCAGGACGTCGCGTAGTTCGTCGCGCCAGTCGGGCTGGGGGGTCAGCCCCGCCGCTGCCCAGCGGCGGTGACCGAGGACACTGTACGCCGGTCGGGGCGCCGGGCGGGGAAACCGGTCCGTGGTCGTCGGGCGTACGCGCTCCGGATCCAGCCCGGCCTGCGCGAAGATCTCCCGGGCGAACCCGAACCAGGTCGTCTCACCGGCGGCGGTGCCGTGATAGATCCCGGCCGGGGTGTGCCCGGCGACCGCCGCCTGGGCCAGCCGGACGAGCTGAGCGGCGAGGAAAGGCGCGCCGGTCGGCTGCCCACGCTGGTCGTCGACGACGTCCAGGGTGTCCTGAGTGTCGGCCAGCCGCAGCATCGTGGTCAGGAAGTTCCGGCCGTCCCGGTCGTAGAGCCAGGCCGTGCGGACGACATGACCACGATCAGGCAGCAGCCGCCGCACCGCCAACTCCCCGGCGAGCTTGCTGCGCCCGTACGCGTTGATCGGCGCGGTCGGGGCGTCCTCCGGATAGGGCGCTTTCCCGTCCCCGGCGAAGACGTAATCGGTCGAGACGTGCACGAGCACGGCCCCGCTCGCGGCGCAGGCGGCGGCGAGGTTGGCCGGGCCGTCGCCGTTGAGCGCCGTCGCCTCGGCTTCCCGGGTCTCGGCCCCGTCGACGTCGGTCCAGGCGGCCGCGTTGATCACGGCGTCGTACCCGGTCACGGCCTCGGCGACGGCGTACCGGTCGGTGATGTCCAGAGCAGCCCGGTCCGCCCCGTGGCATCCGGGGAGCACGGACAGGCGCCGACCGAGCATCCCGCCGGCGCCGGCGACCAGGATCCTCACTTGATCAGCGCGGCCTTCGCCTGCAGCGGCTCCCACCACGACCGGTTCCCCTGGTACCAGGCGACCGTCGCGGCCAGCCCGTCGGCCAGCGTGACCTGCGGCTCGTAGCCCAGCTCGTCGCGGATCTTCTCGATCGACAGCGAGTAGCGCCGGTCGTGGCCCTTGCGGTCGGCGACCGGCTCGACCGAGGACCAGTCGCGCCCGGTCGCGGCCAGCAGCATCTCGGTCAGCTCCCGGTTGGTCAGCTCGGTGCCTCCGCCGATGTGGTAGACCTCACCGGCCCGGCCCTTCTCCAGGGCGAGGTTGATGCCCAGGCAGTGGTCGGACACGTGCAGCCAGTCGCGGACGTTCAGGCCGTCGCCGTAGAGCGGGACCTTCTTGCCGTCGAGCAGGTTCGTCACGAACAGCGGGACGACCTTCTCCGGGAACTGGTAGTGCCCGTAGTTGTTGGAGCAGCGGGTGACCACGACGTCCAGCTCGTGCGTCTTGAAGTACGACAGCGCCAGCAGATCGGAGCCCGCCTTGGCGGCCGAGTACGGCGACCGGGGGGCCAGCGGCCAGTCCTCGGTCCAGGAGCCCTCGTCGATGGAGCCGTAGACCTCGTCGGTCGACACGTGCACGAAACGTTCGATTCCGTGCCGGTACGCGGCGTCCAGCAGCACCTGGGTGCCCAGCACGTTGGTCCGGACGAAGGCGGCCGAGCCGGTGATCGAGCGGTCGACGTGCGTCTCGGCGGCGAAGTGGACCACCGCGTCGTGCCCGCTCATCAGGCCGTCGACCAGCTCGGCGTCGCAGATGTCGCCGTGGACGAAGGTCAGGCCGGGGTGGTCGGCGACAGGGTCCAGGTTCGCGCGGTTGCCCGAGTAGGTCAGCGCGTCGAGGACGGTGACCGCCGTCTCAGCGGGGCCGTACACACCCTGAAGGATGTTCCGGACATATTCCGAGCCGATGAAGCCGGCACCGCCGGTGACGAGGAGTCTCACGGTCCGGGAGTCTAGCCGACACGCTGGCTAGTACCCTGTCCCCTCATGCGCGGAATCCTGCTGGCCGGTGGTACCGGATCGCGACTGTGGCCCATCACCCGAGCGGTGTCGAAGCAGCTCATGCCGGTGTACGACAAGCCCATGATCTACTACCCGCTGACCACGCTCGTGATGGCGGGCGTACGCGAGGTCCTGGTAATCACCACCCCGGAGGACTCGACGCAGTTCCAGCGGCTGCTCGGCGACGGCGGCCAATGGGGACTGAGCATCGGATATGCGACACAGCCGAAGCCGGAGGGCATCGCGCAGGCGTTCGTGATCGGGGCCGACTTCATCGGCGACGAACCGGTGGCGCTCATCCTCGGCGACAACATCTTCCACGGCGTCGGCCTCGGCCGGCAGCTCGCCGAGCACGAGAGGCTGGAGGGTGGCCGGATCTTCGCGTACCAGGTCGCCAATCCGAGCGACTACGGCGTGGTCGAGTTCGCCCCGGACGGGCGGGTGCTGTCGATCGAGGAGAAGCCGCTCGAGCCCAAGTCCCGGTACGCCGTTCCCGGCTTGTACTTCTACGACAACCAGGTCGTCGACATCGCGGCCGGCCTCAAGCCCAGCGACCGGGGCGAACTGGAGATCACCGCGGTCAACGACGCGTACCTGCAGGCCGGGCAACTGTCGGTGACGGTGCTCGACCGGGGCACCGCCTGGCTCGACACCGGCACCTTCTCGTCGATGATGCAGGCGGCCGAGTTCGTCCGGGTCATCGAGGAGCGGCAGGGACTCAAGATCGGCTGCGTGGAGGAGGCGGCCTGGCGGGCCGGCTTCATCGACGACAACCGCCTCGGATCGCTGGCCCAGCCGTTGCGCAAGAGCGGCTACGGCGACTACCTGCTGCGCCTGCTGACCGACCACTGACCACCGCCGGGGCGGAAGCACCACTGACCACCGACGGGCGAAAGCAGCACTGACCTCCGCCGGGGCGAAAGCAGCACTGACCGCCGTCCGGGCGGAAGCTCAGTCCGCGGCCGCCCGGCGGAACACGGCGTACATGAACCCGACGGTCACCACGGCCGAGACCAGCTGCGCCGTCAGCCCGGCGGCGACCGGCTCCAGCGGGAGCAGGAAGCAGGCCAGGAAGCTGACCATGCCCACGGCGTACCCGGCTGTCACGGCCCGGTGCCGGGCCAGGGCCAGGAGTGCCGACTGAAGCACGGCGACGGCCATGCCGAAGACCGCGCTGAGTGCCAGCAACGCCAGGTCCAGGGCGCCGATGCCATGCGCGTCGCCGAAGATCATCCGCAGCACGAAGCCGCCCAGCGCCGCCGTGCCCAGGACGCCGAGAGCGCCGAGTCCCGAAACCAGGTACGCCGCTTGGCGTACCCCTTGGCGCAGGAGACGGTGATCCCCCGTGGCCGCAGCGCGCGAGAGAGCCGGGAGAAGCACGGTCTGGGCGCTGGTGAAGAGGAACTGCGGGATGCGAGCCAGGACGAAGGCGAACGCGAAGACCCCGGCCCGGCCGGGGTCGTCCGTGAGCAGGGCATTGACCACGACCGGGCCGAGGTTCGCCATGCCGAGCGAGAGCAGGTTGGACGCGGCCAGCCAGCCGACCGCCGCGAGCAGGCCGCGCCACGCGACCTGACCGCCGGCCGGGCCGAGCCGGACCCAGGGCAGGCAGGCCACCGCCGCGAGCAGCGGGCCGATGCCGACGCCGATGCCGTACGCCGACGCCAGATGGACCCCGGCGACGGCCAGGCCCAGGCAGGGCAGCAGCCGTCCGAGGCCCTCGCCGCCGATCGTGGCCGCGTATCGGCGCAGCTCGCTGCGTCCGGCGAAGGTGCCGCGCGGCAGGCTCATCACCGCATAACCGGCGCAGGCCGCAGCCAGGCCGACCACCATCCAGTGGTTGCCGTCGAACACGCGCCGCGACAGCGGGTCCGCGGCCACGCCGAGCACCGCCAGTACCGTCACGAGCAGCCCGGCGGCGATCAAGCGCAGCTGGCGCACCGCGGTGCCGGTGGGCTGCCCCTGGGCGAGGCCCCGGCTGACCAGGCGGCTGATCTCCAGGTCGACGCTGGCGAACAGGCCCGCGCCGAACACCACGATCAGCAGATAGAGCGAGGCCAGCGTGGCGTATTCGGCCGGGGTGACCATTTTCGCCGTGATCGTCAGGAACGCGTATCCGGCCGCGCCGAGCACCGCCAGCCCGACCACGATCGAACTCGCGCCCCGGGCGACGCTCTGGACGGAGACCGCGGTTTCGTCGGTGAGCTGCGCCTGGCTCACCGCTTCACCGCCTGGGGAGAGTAGGGCATAGTAGGCGCCAGCGTAGACGACGCCCGGCGGCCTGCCCCTGATCGCCTGGGTCCCCAGGCCGCAGCAGACGAGGAGATCCACCGTGACCGACGAAGCGTCGTCGCCAGCCAAAGCGGGCGCTGGGACGGAAACGCAGGCCTATACCGATCGGCTCACGACCAAGAGCGGCGTGTGGTGGAAGCGGGCGCTCAACGTGCAGGCGCCCTACCGGTGGAACCTGCGCCGTCTGGGCCTCGGCCGCACCCTCGACGTCGGCTGCGGCGTCGGCCGGAACCTGGCCCACCTGGGCCCCGGCGGCGTCGGCGTCGACCACAACCCGACCTCGATCGACGTGTGCCGCGAGCTGGGGCTGGAGGCGTACACCAGCGAGGAGTTCTTCCGCGACGGCCACGCGCGGCCCGGTTCCTTCGACTCGCTGCTCGCGGCGCACCTCGCCGAGCACCTGGACGCCGCCGACTTCGACGAGGTCATGGCCCCCTACCTGCCCTGCCTCAAGCCCGGCGGGCGGCTCGTGCTCATCACTCCGCAGGAACGCGGCTACGCCAGCGACGCCACACACGTCCGGTTCGTCGGGTTCGCCGAGGCCGCCGACGACTGCAAGCGCCTGGGACTCGACCTCGTCCGGCAGTACTCGTTCCCGCTGCCGAGGTCAGCCGGACGGTCCTTCACATACAACGAGTTCGTCACTGTCGCGCGCAAACCGGAGGGGGACGGTCGGCGATGAAGGTCAACGAGCTGAAGATCGAGGGCGCCTGGGAGTTCGTCCCGGTGCAGCACGGCGATCCGCGCGGGGTCTTCCTGGAGTGGTACCGATTCGAGCAGGTCGAGGCCGTGGTCGGGCATCCGCTGCGACTCGCGCAGGCCAACATCTCGACCTCCGTCGGGGGAACGGTCCGCGGGATCCACTTCGCTCAGGTGCCGCCCGGCCAGGCCAAATACGTGACATGTGTACGCGGAGCGGTGCTGGACGTCATCGTCGACCTGCGAGTGGGGTCCCCGACGTTCGGCGAGTGGACCTCCGCCCAGCTCGACGAGACCGAGCGCAACGCCATCTACCTGGGCGAAGGCTTGGGGCACGGGTTCTGCGCGCTGACCGGCGACGTCACGATCGCGTACCTGTGCTCGGAGGTCTACAACCCGGCGCGGGAGTTCGCGGTGAACGCGTTGGACCCCGAATTGGGCATCGTGTGGCCGGCCGACTCGCCCCTGCTGTCGGCCCGCGATTCCGCCGCGCCGTCGCTCGCGGAAGCGGCCGCTCAGGGCCTGCTTCCGTCCTATGCGGACTACCGTGCGTACGTCGATGCGCTACGTGCGTGACCTTCGCAGGTGATCTCGCGTACTGTTTGGGGATGGACCGGCGCATCTACGGCATCGAGACGGAGTACGGCGTCACCTGCACGTATCGGGGGCAGCGTCGGCTGTCGCCGGACGAGGTGGCGCGTTACCTGTTCCGGCGGGTCGTCTCGTGGGGCCGTTCTAGCAACGTCTTCCTCCGCAACGGTGCCCGCCTCTACCTGGACGTGGGCTCGCACCCCGAGTACGCCACCCCCGAATGCGACTCGTTGCTCGACCTGGTCGCCCACGACCGGGCCGGCGAGCGCATCCTCGAGGGTCTGCTGGTCGACGCCGAGAAGCGACTGCACGACGAGGGCATCGCGGGCGAGATCTACCTCTTCAAGAACAACACCGACTCCGCCGGCAACTCGTACGGCTGCCACGAGAACTACCTGGTCAGCCGGCACGGCGAGTTCGGCCGGCTCGCCGACGTCCTGATCCCGTTCCTGGTCACCCGCCAGCTCATCTGCGGAGCCGGGAAAGTCCTGCAGACCCCGCGGGGAGCGGTCTACTGCCTGTCCCAGCGCGCCGAGCACATCTGGGAGGGCGTGTCCAGCGCTACCACCCGCAGCCGGCCCATCATCAACACCCGCGACGAGCCGCACGCGGACGCCGAGCGCTACCGGCGCCTGCACGTCATCGTCGGCGACTCCAACATGAACGAGATGACCACCCTGCTGAAGGTGGGGTCGGCCGACATCGTCCTGCGGATGATCGAGGCCGGGGTCGCCATGCCCGACCTGTCGCTGGAGAACCCGATCCGGGCCATCCGGGAGGTCTCCCACGACATCACCGGCCGGCGGCGCATCCGGCTGGCCAGCGGCCGGGAGGCCAGCGCGCTGGAGATCCAGCAGGAGTACTTCGCCAAGGCCGCCGAGTTCGTCGCGAAGCGTACCCATGACGACGTCTCCAAGAAGGTCATCGACCTCTGGAGCCGGGTGCTCACCGCCGTCGAGACCGGCGACCTCGAACCGGTCTCCCGCGAGATCGACTGGGTCACCAAGCTGCGCCTGATCGAGCGCTACCAGGCCAAGAACGACCTGCCGCTGGCGCACCCCCGGGTCGCCCAGCTCGACCTCGCGTACCACGATCTCCGTCGGGGCCGGGGACTCTACCCGCTGCTGGAGAAGCGGGGCCAGGTCGAGCGAGCCGTCCACGACCTGCGCATCTACGAGGCCAAGGAGACTCCGCCGCAGACGACCCGGGCCCGGCTGCGGGGCGAGTTCATCCGGCACGCCCAGGAGAAGCGCCGCGACTTCACGGTGGACTGGGTCCACCTCAAGCTGAACGACCAGGCCCAGCGGACCGTCCTGTGCAAGGACCCGTTCCGGGCGCACGACGAGCGGGTGGACCGCCTGATCGCCAGCATGTGACCGCACCAGCCGCCGCCCGCATCCCCTCCAGGACGCGGGCGGCGGGGTGTAGGCTTCGGCCCACCATGAGCGAGAACGACACCCCGCCCACCGAATCCCAGCGGCGAATCCAGCGCGACATCTTCGGCCGCCGGATGGACGAGGTCCAGCCCCGATGGGAACGCCGCAAGGCGAAGATCCGCGCCGAGATCGAGCGGAACCGGCGCGGCGAGTACAAGGTGCCGACCTGGGTGCTGCTCGCTGTGCTGATCGCGATCGTGGTCGGGTTCACCCTCTTCGTCGCCCTCGCCTGACCCGGCCTCCCCCCTCGCCCCCCTGCGCGCTCTCCGCTCCCTCCGCGTGCCTCGGCTCTTTCCGCGTGCCTCGGCTCTTTCCGCGTGATCATGAACTAACGGTCGTGATCGACCGGCGTGTCGTGTCCCCGCGACCCTGATCGACTCCGCGCCGCCCTGATCAACTCCGGGCCGCGGCGACCGCCCTCATCAACTCCGCGCCCCCCGACCGCGCGTGATCAACCCCGCGACCGCGCTTGGTCACGGCAGCGCACTCGGTGTCGGAGCAGCGCGGCAGCGTGGCGTCCGGCCGCGGCAGCGGCGAGGAAGTACGCGTAATCGCCGTCCAGCCCCCGCCCCATCGTCGACAGCTTCACCGGCGACGCCCGCAACGCCTCGTCCAACCCTGCGCAGTCGACCTCCACGAGCCGGTGCTTGGCCTGGAGGGGGGCCAGGTCCGACGACAGTCCGGCCGCCAGGGGAGCTGGGACGGGCAGGTCGGCTCTGGCCAACGCCACCTGCCCGTACGCGGTGAGGCTGTGGTGTGACACGCCCTGGTGGCGTTCCCGGGCGTCGGCTTCCGAGATCCGCAGCGATCCGACCGGCCGCCCGCCCAGGGTCGCCACCGCGTTGACCGCCTCGCCGACGGCGACGCCGGAGAATCCCCAGATCGTGCCGGTGCCGAGGTTGCCCGGTCCCTGCGCCACGATGGTCAGCTCGGCGTCGAGGGCGTACCGGGCGGCCAGGAGCGCGCTGTGGACGTTGACCGCCTCGAGGTCACCCCCGTACGCCTGCCCGGCGGTCACCGTCCCGGCCAGCCGTTCGGTCAGCTCGGACAGCGATCGGGAGAACCAGGCGGGCAGCGCGCCCCCGTCGGTCATGACGTACGCCACTCGCGTACCCGGGCGGGTGGCGTCGATCCCGGCCAGAATCGCCGGCAGTGCCGAATGCAGGTCGGCCAGGACGACCGGCATACCGCCGAGGCCGTCGGCATCCACCAGCTTGGAACGGAACGGCGAATCCTCCTCGTCGGCGGCGAGCGTCACAGTCTGTAACGGGGTGTAGCGCGATTTGACGATGTGGCCGGGGCCGGACGGGTCCGGCGGCAGCCGGTCCGGCAGGGCCACGACCAGGGCGTACCCGCCCGTTCCCAGGCCAAGTGCCAGAGCGGTGGCGTTCAGCAACACTCGGTCACCGGTCTCCGGCTCGCCGACGAGCGCCGGGTACGCCAGCGCCCGCACCGACGAAGGGTCGTCGGGTGTCCGCTGCGTCAGGCGTACCTCCAGCTCGACCGCGCCGCGCCACCGCCGGCCCACCGATTCCACGGATCCCTGCCGCCACCTGATCACCACGACACCCTAGCGGCCCACGAGTCGCTCGGAGCGCAGCGCTCGCACACGGATTGTCACTCTTCCGAACGTTAGTTCGATCTTTTCGGGAGCCGGGGGCGACGCCGCGCGCGGACGCTGCTAGCGTTGCTCTGTGTCGCGCAGCCGGACCGAACGCCTCGTCAACTTGGTGATCTGCCTGCTCTCTACGCGCAGGTTCCTCACGGCTGCCCAGATCGCCGCGACCGTTCCCGGTTACGAGCACGATTCCGACGATCCCCGCGAGCACGAGGCCTTCCAGCGCAAATTCGAACGGGATAAGGCTGAGCTGCGGGAGCTGGGCGTACCACTGGAAATCGGCACGGCGAGCGTGTTCGACGCGGAGCCGGGCTATCGCATCGCGCGCCGGGACTACGGCCTGCCCGAGATCCCGCTCGCGCCGGACGAAGCGGCCGCCGTTGGCGTGGCCGCGCGCCTGTGGCGGCACGCGGGCATGGCCGCCGCCGCCAGCTCGGGTCTGGCGAAGCTGCGAGCCGGCGGCATCGAGGTCGACGGCGAGGCCACCCTCGGCGTGGAGCCGGTCGTGGCGGTCGACCCGGCGTTCACCCCGCTGGCCAACGCCGCCCGCGAGCGCCGCGCGGTCACCTTCAACTATCGCGTTCCCGAGCAGGACGCTTCCGCCACCCGGCACCTTCAGCCATGGGGTGTGGTCTGCTGGCGCGGCCGCTGGTACGTGGTCGGCAACGACACCGACCGGGGTGCCACCCGCTGCTTCCGCCTGTCGCGGATCACCGGGGCGGTGCGGCTGGTCGGCCCGACCGACGCCTACACGCCGCCGGCCGATCTCAATCTGATCAGCCACGTCGCGCGGTGGTCCGGCCCGCACGAGCGCACCCGGTCCGCGCGGGTCCTGGCCCGTCCAGGGCGAGCAGCAGGGGTACGCCGCTGGGCCGAGCAGGTCGAGGCGACGCCTGACGGCGACATCCTCACCCTGCGATACGCCGAACCCCTCGGCCTGGCCGCATGGCTGGTCCGCTACGGGCCGGACGTCCTCGTGCTGGAGCCCGAGGAGGTCCGCGAAGCGATCGTGTGCCGCCTGCGGGACATGGCCGGACTGGCCGAGAAGCTGGGTGCGACCGAGCTGCCGGCTCAGCTCGCCGGGTCGGATCAAGATCCGGCGCAGACCCGTTCCGCGCAGGAGATCGCGGCATGACGCGTCCGGGGACCACTTCGTCGGAGCGGCTGGCTCGGCTGCTCAACCTCGTGCCGTACCTGCTGGCCCGGCCGGGCGTGGAGGTCGCGCAGGCGGCCGCCGACCTGGGCGCGACCGAGGCCCAGGTACGCGACGACCTGGAGTTGCTGTGGGTCTGCGGCCTGCCCGGCTACGGCCCCGGCGACCTGATCGACATGGCGTTCGACGGCGACCGGGTCACCATCACCTACGACGCCGGCATCGACCGCCCGCTGCGGCTGCGGCCCGACGAGGCGACCGCGCTGGTGGTGGCGTTGCGGATGCTGGCCGAGACGCCCGGCATCGCCCAGCGTGACGCCATCCTGCGGGCGCTGGCCAAGATCGAGAGTGCTGCCGGAGACGTCGCCGACGCCCCGATCGCGGTGCAGTCGCCCGACGGCGGCTCCGCCGACGATCGGCTCGCGACGGTCCGGGCGGCCGTCGATCGGGGGCGCGCGCTGAGGATCACGTACTACACGGCGACCCGGGACGAGTCGACCGAGCGGGTCATCGACCCGATGCGGGTCATCGTGGTGGCCGACCGCTCCTATGTAGAGGCTTGGTGCCGCCGGGCCGGCGCGGTCCGGCTGTTCAAGATCGACCGCATCGACGCCCTCACCGAACTGGACGAGCCGGCCGCGCCGCCGCCGCAGGCCCAGTCGAGCGTCGTCGACGAGCAGGTCTTCCGGCCTTCGCACGAACTGCCGAGCATCACCATCCGGATCGGCCGCGGCGACCGGTGGATCACCGAGTACTACCCGGTCGAGTCGGTCGACGAGATCACCCCGGAAGAATGGCTCGTCACACTGCGAGTCAGCGACCTGGACTGGGCCCGGCGGTTCGTCCTCGGCCTCGGCCCGGGTGTGGACGTCATCGCCCCGAAAGAACTCGCCGAATCGGTACGCGGAGCGGTCCTGGAGGCTCTCGCGGCGTACGCCTGAGTCGCCTAACGTCTGCGCCGTGGAGATCCCCCTCGGCGTACAGGCGGCTGTTGCCGTCGTTGGGCTTTCGGCGTACCTGGTGCTCTCGATCGTCTACCGGCGACGGTGGGACCGTTCGCTGCGCGTCGCGTTGGGCCGCCGGCTCGGGCTGGACGTGCAGTGGCGGCGGGTCGCCGACTCCGGCGACATCCCGATGGACGCCTGGTACGCCGAGACCGACGGCCCGCTCGGCAAGCAGTTCGGCCAGCATCTGGCCATCCGGTTCGCCGACATCGCGGCCCTGGTCGTGCTCGGCGTGCTGCCACCGCTCGCGGTGCTGGGCCTGGAGTTCCTCGGCGACTTCCACAGTGCGGTCATCGGTTTGACCGCGTTCGCCGTGATCCCGATCTTCGGGGTGTACTGGAGCAGGCGGCGCGCCGCCTAGTGAGAGCGCCCCGATCCGGGGGTAAGGTGCGGTCGTGATCGGCTGGATCGTGCTAGCGCTCATCGTGGTCAGTGTCGCCGTGCTCGCCTTCGCGGCCCGTTCGGTGGTACGCCGCCTACCTGCCCTTCAGCAGGCCCAGGCCGATCTGCAGGGCCGGGTGGCGGATGCCCAGCGCCTTCAGGAACGTCTCAGCGGACTCCAAGCACAATCGGCCGCCTTACAGCAGAAGATTGCACTGGTCCAGGCGGGTGTGGCGGAAATAACGGCCAAACGTGCCAAAAAGGAACAGGGAGTCGGTTGACGTCGCTCCCGCGATGGTCAACACTTCACCAGCCGGTGCGGATGTGGCCACCAACGGACGTGGCGATCCGGCAAAACGCACGTAGGATGGGGCCGAAACACCAGCCCCTTAACTTGATCACACTTGGAGCACGACATGGGCGCCCTCAAGCCGTGGCACATCATCCTTCTGGTTGTTGTGATCGTGGTCATCTTCGGCTCGAAGCGGCTGCCGGACGCGGCCCGTTCGCTCGGCCGGTCGATGCGGATCATGAAGGCCGAGACCAAGGGTCTGATGGACGACGAGAAGGACAAGGCCAAGGAAGACTTGGTCGAGAAGGCCGACGCGCAGTCGGGCCGTGCGCCGCTGACCGGTGAGGTTCAGCAGAACGCCGACCCGGTGCAGCGCGAGCGCGTCGCCGACCGCTGAGGTCGGCACCGGCGTGACTACCCCGGCACGTCGGCAGAAGAAGCCGACCCAATTCGATCGGGCCTCCGACGGCTCGATGACTCTTATCGAGCACATCCGGGAGCTCCGTAGTCGCTTGACCAAAGCGGTCCTGGCGATCGTGGTCGGCTTCTTCGTCGCCTTCTACTTCTCGGACCAGATCTTCGACTTCATCAAGGAGCCGTACTGCGGCCTTGACCTCAAGGGCGACGGCACCTGCGACTTCGTCGTCCTGAAGGCGACGGATCCGCTCCTGATGAGCATGAAGATCGCCCTGTGGGGCGGTCTGATCGTCGCCGCGCCGTTCTGGCTGTACCAGCTCTGGGCGTTCATCGCGCCCGGCCTGCACAAGCATGAGCGCAAGTGGGCGTACATGTTCGGCGCGATCGCCGTGCCGCTGTTCTTCGCGGGCGCGGTGCTCGCCTCGCTGGTGGTCAGCAAGGGCCTTGAGTTCCTGCTCACCCATGGCGCGGTCAAAGCCACGTCGCTCGAAGCCAGTAGTTATCTCTCCTTCGTCACGAACCTCGTCCTACTTTTCGGGCTCTCGTTTGAGTTCCCGGTGCTGCTGTTGCTCCTCAACTTCACCGGGATGGTCTCCGGCAAGCGGATGATCGGCTGGTGGCGGGTCGCGATCATCGTGTTCTTCGCGTTCGCCGCGATCACCACACCCGACCCGGGTCCGTTCGGCATGACCCTGCTCGCTTGCGCGCTGATGGTTCTCTACTTCATCGCGTGTGGCATCGCGATCCTCAATGACAAGCGGCGTGCTCGCAAGCACCGTCGCGAGTTCCCGGATCTCGGTGACGACCAGGCCTCGCAGCTCGAATACGATCCCGAGCCGATCGAAGGCGCGGAGCCGGTCGCGACCCCGTCCGTGATCGACGAGCCGGCCCCGGTCGAGCAGCCTGAGCGGATCGAGCGTCAGCCGAACCGCTGGGATGACATGACCTGATCCACCCGCAAACCGGGTCGATCCGATCGAACGTGAGCCCCCGCCCCTGCACCAAGGGCGGGGGCTCACGCATACTTCCCCCACACCTCGTCGAGCCGTGGCATCCAGCAGCGAAGTCGATCACCCGTTCGTGGGAACGATCATGACGCTGGGGACACGACACACCGGTTGATCACGACCGTTAGTTCATGATCGCGGGGAAAAGGTCGCGCGGAAGAGAGGGCGGGGTGGGAGAGGGCGGAGTGATGGGGTCGGTGGCGGTGCTGATGAACCCGACGGCGGGTCGGGGTCGCCATGCGCATCTGCGTGATCAGGTCGCGCGGGTGCTGGGCGCCGACGCCGAGGTGCTCGCTGTGCGTACCACTGAGGAGGCGGAAGCCGCGTGCCGGGCGGCGGTCGCCGGCGGCGCGCGAGCTGTGATCAGCGTGGGCGGGGACGGGACGCTGCATCGCGCGGTGCAGGCCGTGGCCGGGACGGGCGTGCCGCTGGGTATCGTGCCGGCTGGGACCGGTAACGATGTCGCCGCGTGTCTGGGGGTGCCGGCGGACCCGCGGGCAGCTCTGGAAAGCGCCGCCGCCGCGCTGCGAAGCGGGCAGACCCGCGATTTCGATCTTGCCCGGCTGGAGCGTGACGGTGTCGTGCGCTGGTCCGTGGGGGTCACCGGGCTGGGCTTCGACACGCTGGTCAACGAGCTGGCCAACCGGATGCGGTTCCCGCGTGGCCCGCGTCGTTACGACGTGGCGATCGTGCTGGAGCTGGCCCGGATGCGGCCGCGCCGCTACCGGATCACCGTCGACGGCGTCGCCGAGGAACTGGACGCAGTGCTGGTCGCGGTCGGCAATACCGCGCGGTACGGCGGCGGCATGCGGATCTGCCCGGCCGCGGACCCGACCGACGGCCTGCTTGACCTGGTCCTGGCCGGTCCGGTCTCGCGGTTCACACTCATGCGGATCAAGCCCCAGGTGTACGCGGGAACGCACGTCGCCCATCCGGCGGTTCGGCAGCTGCGCGGCCGCGTCATGACGGTCGAGTGCGACGGGATCACCAGCTACGCCGACGGGGAGCAGTCGTTGCCCCTGCCGGTCACCTTCACCGCCGTGCCCGGAGCACTCCGCGTGCTCGGCTGACGGTGTGGGTATGAGCGGTTTATGGCCTGCCCGTTTTGGTGGGATTCAGCAGGGGACTGCCAGGTTCAGGGCCGCGCTCAGGCCGTTGGCTTGACCCGGTTCGGCCGGCGGCAGGACGAGTGCGCGCAGGCCGGCGTGCACGGCTCCGGCGTCGGCCGGGGTGTCGCCGACCATCAGCGCCCGTTCCGGCTCGGCCCCGAGCGCGTCGCACGCCCGCAGGAAGATCTTCGGATCGGGCTTGATCAGGCCGACCTCGTAGGACAGCGTCACCGGCAGGTCGCCCAGACCCCAGGCGGTCAGATGCGGCCGGATGTCGAAGCCGATGTTGGACAGCACCCCGACCGACACGCCGGCCTCGCGCAGTGCCTTGATCGTCGGGACGGCGTCGGGATACACGACCCAGCCTTCCGGGGTCAGCACCCGTTCGTAGATCGCCTCGGCGAGTCCGTCCACCCCGGCGTCGACCGTCTCGCACAGCCCGATGTACGCCGCGCGGTGGGCGTACGCGGAGAGATCGCGATCCGACCAGACCTCGGCGAGGTGGATGGGAATCCGGGCGGTCCGCTGCGCCACGCCGGGCAGGCCGCCGGCGGTGGCGTACCGGTCGGCGAGGACGGTCAGCCGGCCGGGGTCCAGTGCCACCCCGAGCTGGACCAGGGCCGCTCCCACCCAGGTCACCGGAGGCTGTGTCGTGGCGAGCGTCCCGTGGAAGTCGAAGATCACGGCGTCGAGCAGGCGATCGGGCACTCCCGGGAGCATTCGGTTGGGCACGCCAGCACCATACCTACATGCAGGTTGGGGACCCCAGCAACTAGGCTCGGCGGTATGTTGCGCCGCCCCTCCTCGCGGAGGCCCCGGAGTTCCCATAGGCCCGGCTGGGTGAGGAGTCCGAGATGACCAGCCCCGCGGAGCGGTACGCGGCCGCCAAGCGCCGGGCCGAGACGCCCCGGCTGACCGAGTTCATCGCCGGTCTGGAATTCCAGCTCGACGACTTCCAGCAGCGCGCCTGCGCGGCCCTGGAAGCCGGCTCGGGCGTGCTCGTGTGCGCGCCCACCGGCGCGGGGAAGACGGTCGTCGGCGAGTTCGCCGTGCACCTGGCCCTCCGCGAGGGCCGCAAGTGCTTCTACACCACGCCGATCAAGGCGCTGTCCAACCAGAAGTACCACGATCTGGTGCAGGTGCACGGCGCGGCCAAGGTCGGCCTGCTCACCGGGGACAACGCGATCAACGGCGACGCTCCGGTGGTCGTGATGACCACCGAGGTGCTGCGCAACATGCTGTACGCCGGTTCGCAGTCCCTCCACGGCTTGTCCTATGTGGTCATGGATGAGGTGCACTACCTGGCCGACCGGTTCCGCGGCGCGGTCTGGGAAGAGGTCATCATCCACCTGCCCGACTCGGTGAACCTGGTGTCGCTGTCGGCGACGGTGTCCAACGCGGAGGAGTTCGCGGACTGGCTCGTCACGGTACGCGGCCAGACCGAGGTCGTCGTCAGCGAACACCGCCCGGTCCCGCTGTGGCAGCACATGCTGGTCGGCAAGCGGATGTTCGACCTGTTCCACGACGCCGAGGCGGCCCGGTCCCACGAGGTGCACCCGGAACTGCTGCGCTACACCCGAGAGGTCAGCCGCCGCCTGGAGATGGGCGACATCCGCGGCCGGGGCCGGGGCGGCCGGGGCCGCAAGGCGATGATCTACCGGCCGGAGATCATCGAACGGCTCGACCGCGAGGGCCTGCTCCCCGCGATCGTGTTCATCTTCAGCCGCGCCGGCTGCGACGCCGCCGTCCAGCAGTGCCTCCAGGCTGGGCTGCGGCTCACCAGCCCGGACGAGCGCGCCGAGATCCGCGCGATCGTCGAACGCCGGATGAGCAGCGTGCCCAACGAGGACCTGAACGCCCTCGGCTATTGGGAATGGCTCGACGGCCTCGAACGCGGCCTCGCCGCCCACCACGCCGGGCTGCTGCCGCTGTTCAAGGAGATCGTCGAGGAGCTGTTCGTCCGGGGCCTGGTCAAGGCGGTCTTCGCAACCGAGACGCTGGCCCTCGGCATCAACATGCCGGCTCGCTGCGTCGTCCTCGAACGACTGGTCAAATACAACGGCGAAGCCCACGTCGACCTGACCCCGGGGGAGTACACCCAGCTCACCGGCCGGGCCGGGCGGCGCGGCATCGACGTCGAGGGCCACGCCGTCGTCGTCTGGGGCCCGGACGTCGACCCCAGGCACGTCGCCGGACTGGCCTCGACCCGCACCTATCCGCTGCGGTCCAGCTTCCGGCCGTCGTACAACATGGCCGTCAACCTCGTCGGCTCGGTCGGCGCCGACCGAGCGCGGGACCTCCTGGAGGCCTCGTTCGCCCAGTTCCAGGCGGACCGGTCGGTCGTCGGCGTCGCCAAGCAGGTCCAGCGCAACATCGAGACGATGGACCAGTACGCCCACGAGGCCGGCTGCGACAAGGGCGACTTCGCGGAATACTTCGCGCTACGGGTGGCGATCGCCGACCGGGAACGGCACCTGGCCAAGCAGACCCAGCAGCACCGCCGGTCCGAAGTGGCGCGATCGCTGGAACAGCTCAAGCCCGGCGACGTGATCCGGGTGCCGTCCGGCCGCCGCGCCGGGCTGGCCGTCATCCTCGACGCCGGCGTCGGCGGATTCGGCGAACCCCGGCCGCTGGTCGTGACCGAGGACCGCTGGGCCGGCCGGCTGGCTGCAGGGGAGTTCAGCGTCGCCGTCGAGGTGCTCGGCCGCGTACGCCTGCCCAGGCACGTCAACCACCGCAATCCCGGGGAACGCCGGGACATCGCGGCGAGCCTGGCCGCCCTCGGGCTCGAACGCGGACGGGGCTCCGGCCGGCGGGGCGGCCGCGCCAAGGCGCCCACCGGCGACGACGACGAGCTGCTGCGCCTGCGCCACCTCATGCGCAAGCACCCCTGCCACGCCTGCCCCGAACGGGAGGACCACGCCCGCTGGGCCGAGCGCCGGCACCGGCTCGAACGCGACACCGACCAGATGCGCGCCAAGGTCGCCAGCCGGACCGGATCGCTGGCGCGTACCTTCGACCGCGTCTGCGACCTGCTCACCGCGCGTGGCTACCTCGTGCCCGGGGTGTCGGCGCTGGACGGTGGCGGAGTCACCGACGCCGGTCGGATGCTGGCCCGCATCTGGACAGAATCCGACCTGCTCATCGCGGAGGTCTTGCGGGACGGCGTCTTCGACGGGCTCGCCCCGGCCGAACTCGCCGCCGCCGTGTCCGTCGTGGTCTACGAGGCCCGTCGCGAGTCCGAGGACCGGGCGTCGCTGCCACGCGGCCCGGTCACCGACGCGGTCGAAGGCGTCCTGCGCGTCTACGGCGGGCTCATCGGCGAGGAGCGCGACCGCGGCCTGCCGCTGACCCGGGAACCCGACCTCGGCTTCGTCTGGCCGATCTACCGGTGGGCCCGGGGCGAACCGCTCGCCAAGGTGCTGGCCAGCGCGAACGCCCTCGAGGGTGAACTGCCGGCCGGCGACTTCGTGCGCTGGGCCCGCCAGGTGGTCGATCTGCTCGGCCAGATCGGTGAGGCCAAGGGCACGCCCGACGGCGTACGCACGACCGCCCGTCAGGCCATGGATCTCATCAACCGTGGCGTACTGGCCTATACCTCAGTCGGGTGATCGGCTGAGGCGGAGACCCCTTCCGGCTCTGTTACCTTGACCCGGGCCCCTGTCATCGGCGTGAACAGCCGCCAGTGCGGGGCCCGGGGGGCACGGTTCGAGGGGGAGGCATGGCCGGAGTCTTGTCGGCTGAGATTCACCATTTCACATACGGTCCGATCACGCCGATCCTCGCGTACGCGGTGTCGGTGCTCGGCTCGCTGCTCGGCTTGACCTGCACCGCCCGCGCCCGCCGGCTCGACCCGGGTGCGCGTCGCGGCGGGTGGCTGATGCTGGCAGCCTGGGCGATCGGCGGCACCGGCATCTGGACCATGCACTTCATGGCCATGCTCGGCTTCGGCGTGAACGGCGTCGCCCTGCGCTTCGACATCCCGATCACCGTGGCGTCGGCCGTGCTCGCCGTCGCGGTCGTCGGCATCGGACTGTTCATCGTCGGCCTCGGCAAGCCCAACGTGCTCCGGGTGCTGTTCGGCGGGCTGTTCACCGGGCTCGGCGTCGCCTCGATGCACTACACCGGCATGGCGGCGCTGCGCGTCGACGGCTCGATCACGCACAGCCGCAATCTCGTCATCGCCTCCGTGGTCATCGCGGTCGTCGCCGCCACCGTGGCCCTCTGGTTCACCCTGGTCGTCTCCAAGCCCGGGACCACCTTCGCGTCGGCCCTGGTCATGGGCGTCGCCGTGTGCGGCATGCACTACACCGCCATGGCCGGCGTACGCGTCAACGCCGGCCAGCCGACACTGCACCTGCACGGGGCGACCGCCGGTACCATGCTGCTGCCGATCATCGTCCTCGTCGTACTGGTCGTCGTGCTGCTCTTCTACGCGCTGCTCTCCGAGCCGAAGGAGGAGGACGCGGCGGCCCGCGCCTTCCTCGATCGGCAGGCCGCCGAGCGCCTCGCGGCACAGCAGTCGGCCCCGGCGGCGCAGCCTATCGGCGTACGCCGGACGCGGCTGCGCTGATCGCCTCGTCGAGCTTGGCCCGCAGCCGGCCCGCCGGCTGAGCGCCGACCACCTGCCAGACGACCTCGCCGCCGGAGAACAGCGCGAACGTCGGCATCGCCATGATCCCGTACGCCCGAGCCGTGGCCGGGTTCTCGTCCGCGTTGAGCTTCGCCACCTGGGCGCGGCCGGCGTACTCCCCGGTGAGCTGGTCGAGCACCGGCGCCATCTTGTGACACGGCGGGCACCACTCGGCCCAGAACTCCACCAGCACGGGTGCGTACGCCCCCAGCACCTCGTCGGCGAAAGTGGCGTCGGTGACAGACAGGGTCATGCGTTCTCCTCCAGTTCCAGGCTCACCCGGCGGCGGATCTCGACCAGCCGCCCGATGCTCGCATCCAGATCGGCGAGCTTGCGGCCGAGCACCGCGACCGAGCCCGGGCACTGCGCGCCCGACGCGTGTCCTGATCGGAGGCACTCCACGAACGGCCGGGTCTCCTCCAGCGAGAACCCGATCTCCAGCAGCGACCGGATCTCCCGGACGAGGCGCAGATCGTCCTCGCCGTACTCCCGATAGCCGTTGGCGGTCCGGCGGGCGCTGAGCAGCCCGTGCTCCTCGTAGTACCGCAGCGTGCGGGCGCTCGTCCCGGCCTGGTCGGCCAGCTCACCAATGCGCATGCGGCAACGGTAAACCTTGACGCCCGCGTCAACGCTACTGTGACGTGGGTCGCCATTCGCCTGGCGTGTGTGCCGTGATCAGTGCGCCAGTCACGATGTTTCGCGCCGCGATTTGTCCGCTCAAGCAGCATGGCGGCGCGATGATCATCCTCAGATGGCGCTCAGCAGAGCCATCCCGGCGCGCAGCGAGCGGCGCTCCATCGCGTCCGCGAACGTCAGCTCGCCCCGGCACATCCCCGCGAACGCGCGCCAGCCCGCCTTGGTCGCCATCACGGTGTGGAAGGGCGCCGGGTGCTTACGGAACGCCGCCAGCAGCCGCCGTCCGGCGGCCATCTCCGGCAGCAGATCCTCGGTCACCATCCGCGTGTACGCCCCGACCAGCTCCGCGGGCCGATTGCGGTGGGTGGCGGCGGTCTGCCCGGCCAGCCGCCCCGAGCGCAGTGCGAAGCTGATGCCCTCGCGCGTCCACGGCTCCAGCAGTCCGGCCGCGTCGCCGGCCAGCAGCACCCGGTCCAGCCCCAGCGGCGAGTCGTCCGCGCGGCACCGCGTCAAGTGGCCCGAATCGTGCATCGGCTCCAGCCCGTCGAGCCCGAGTCTCGTCACGAAATCCGACAGGTACGCCTTGAGCCCGGACCCGTCGCTGCGGTCCCCGATGACTCCGACCGTGAGCCGATCCCCCTTCGGGAAGACCCAGCCGTACGACCCGGGCAGTTTGCCCCAGTCGATCAGCATCCGGCCCTCCCAGTCGCGGGCGCGGGCCCGGGTGACCGGCAGTTCGACCTCCAGCCCCACGTCGACCTGGGAGAACGTCGCCCCGACATGGCGCGCGGAGACTCCGCCGGAGCCGTCGGCGCCGATGATGACCCGGGAGGTCACCGTCTCACCACTGACGAGCCGGGCGACCGCCCGTTCCGGGTCCTGCCCGATCGACCGGACCAACGCCTGCTCCCGGATGACCGCGCCCGACTCCTGCGCCGCCTTCCGCAACGCGTGGTCGAACTCGTCGCGTACCACCATGGAGATCAATGGCTGGTCCATTTCGCGGGTGAACTCGCGGCCCCCGCGCAGCGTGAAGGTCGATGCGCGCACCTGTGCGCGAGCCGGGACCGAGATCCAGCCGGACGCGACCCCGAGCGAGGTGGAGACGAGCCCGCCGCCGCACGTCTTGTAGCGCGGGTGGGTGGCGCGTTCCAGGACCACGGTGCGAGCGCCGCCACGGGCGGCGGTGATCGCCGCAGCGAGGCCCGCCGGCCCGGATCCGATGACCGCCACGTCCCAGTCTGCCGCTCGTGTCACGCTCGCCAGCATATGCGTGGGAGTGATTCCCGGAGTGCCGGGGTGAATCTTCAACCAGATGCGGGATTACCGCATTTGAAATGTCCTATCTAGAACTATTGTCCGCTCGTGTCCGGTCGGCGTAGCGTCAACGCCTGTCAGAACCCGCCGCTCGGGCGGGTTCTTCGCTGGGGGGAGGAGTCCAATGTCGGTCGATGTGGACAGGCAAGCCGAAGAGAACCTGCGAGGTCTCGTGGACGGCTGGCGAGCGGGAATCGACGCACCGAGGGTGGAGTACCTTAAGCCGGTGGCCGAGTTCGTGCTGAGCAGGCAGCTGCAGGGTGAGCGCGTCCTCGAGCTCATCGACGCCCGCTTCGACCAGGTCGACGAGCGCTTCGACTCGGTCGAGCGCAGCCTTGAGCGAGTGGAGAGTGGCCAGAACTCACTGCGGGCCGAGATGCGTCACAGCCTCGTCACGGTAGACACCAGGCTCACCGGCCTGGAAAGTCGAGCCGACACGGTCAGCGCCAGCCTGAAGACGCTGGGTGAACGGCTGACCAGACTGGACGACAAGGTCACCAGGCGCATGGACGCCATGGACGTGAAGTTCGACAAGCGCATGGACGCCATGGACGTGAAGTTCGACAAGCGCCTCAAGGAGATCGAGGTTCGGATCCTCAAGGGTGTCGCGGCGCTGCTCGCCGAGCGCTAGTCATCGCGCATCCTGGATGAGCGCGGACCCGGCTCAGCCGAAGGTGTTGCATTGCTTGGGATCGCCGGTCTGATACCCCTGGGTGAACCACTGCTGACGCTGCGCTGAGCTGCCGTGGGTGAAGCCCGCCTCGTTGATCTGTCCTCCGGACTGCTGCTGGATGCGGTCGTCGCCCACCGCGGCGGCCGCGTTCAGCGCCTCCTGGAGGTCGGCCGTGGTGAGGCTCTTGAAGATCGGTACGCCGCTGGCGTCGGTCGTCCCGGACGCGGCTTTCGCCCACACCCCGGCGTAGCAGTCGGCCTGGAGTTCCATGGCGACGGAGTACTTGTTGGCGTTGGCCGGGTCGCGTTGCTGCGCGCGGCGTACCTGGGCTTCGGTGCCGAGCAGGTTCTGCACGTGGTGGCCGTATTCGTGGGCGAGCACGTAGGCCTGCGCGAAGTTGCCGGGCGCGCCGAACCGGTTGGCGAGTTCGTCGTAGAAGCTGAGGTCGATGTAGACCCGTTTGTCGCCGGGGCAGTAGAACGGGCCGACGCCGGAGGTGGCCGCTCCGCAGGCGGTGGAGACCTGGCCGGAGAAGAACCGGGTCGGCACGATCTCGTAGTTCTTGCCCATGGTCTGCGGCAACGACTTCTGCCAGTACGCCTGGACCGAGTTGATGTACGCCAGGTTCCGGCAGGCCGGGTCGTCGAACCGGTTCGGGTTGCTCTTGGCGCATGTCGACGCGAGCGAGGAGCTGTTCGGGCTCGGGTTGGTGCCGCCGAGTCCGCCGAGGTCGCCGAGGCCGGACAGGTCGCCCCGGCCGAGGCAGCAGAACAGGCCGATGCAGACGACCGCGACGAGCAGGATGATCAGCAGCCCGCCCCTGCCCATCTTGCGGCCGCCCTGACCGGCCTGGCCGCCCTGGCCCTCCTGGTTCTGCCCGCCGCCGCGGAAGATCATCGGCAGCAGGCCGCTCAGGCAGCCGGCCATGCCCGCGCCCCCGCCGCCGAGACCGCCGCCACCGCCACCGCCACCGCCCGAGGAGCCGGGGAAGTTCATGCCGGGGAAGCCGCCGCTGGGTGGCTCGCTCCCACCGCCGCCACCGCCGGAGCCGCGAATGTCCTCGACTTGACTCGGGTCGAGGTCGGCGTTCTCGTTGAGCGACATGCGCCTATTGTCGCGGTTTGCGAGCGATGTGCGGGCGGTTTCACAGCCTCTGCGCTGGAAAACCGCTTCGGGCCCCCCGGTAGACTCGGGGCCACCATGATTACCGCAACCGGGCTCGAGCTGCGCGCCGGCAGCCGCATCCTGCTCTCCGACGCGATCCTCCGAGTTCAGCCCGGCGACCGGATCGGTCTGGTCGGCCGTAACGGCGCGGGCAAGACGACCTCGCTGAAAGTGCTCGCCGGCGAGGGTCATCCTTACGCCGGGAAGCTGGAGAGCCGAGGACCCGTCGGCTACCTCCCGCAGGATCCGCGTACGGGGGATCTTGAAGTCACCGCGCGCGACCGGGTGCTGTCCGCTCGTGGGCTCGACGCGCTGCTGCGGGAGATGAAGGAACTCGAGCTGCTGATGGCCGACGGCGACGACCGCGCGGTCCGCCGTTACGGAGCGCTGGAGGACCAGTTCGCCGCCCTCGGCGGGTACGCTGCCGAGGCCGAGGCGGCCCGGATCTGCGCCAACCTGGGTCTGCCCGACCGGGTGCTGGCCCAGACCATCGGTACGCTCTCCGGCGGGCAGCGACGCCGGATCGAGCTGGCCCGCATCCTGTTCCGCGACCTGGGTCAGCCCGGCGGCGGCATCCTGCTCCTCGACGAGCCGACCAACCACCTCGACGCCGACTCGATCACCTGGCTGCGCGGCTTCCTCGCCGGGCACAAGGGTGGTCTCGTGGTCATCTCGCACGACGCCTCGATGCTGGAGGCGGTCGTGAACAAGGTCTGGTTCCTCGACGCCAACCGGGCGACCGTCGACGTCTACAACGTCGGCTGGAAGAAGTATCTGGAGCAGCGGCAGACCGACGAGCGGCGGCGGCAGCGTGAGCGCGCCAACGCCGAGAAGAAGGCCGGCGCCCTGATGGCGCAGGCCGACAAGCTGCGGGCCAAGGCCACCAAGACGGTCGCCGCGCAGAACATGGCCAAGCGCGCCGAGAAGCTGATCGGCGGGCTCGAAGAGGTGCGATCCGCCGACAAGGTCGCCAAGGTGCGGTTCCCGACTCCGGAACCGTGTGGGAAGACGCCGCTGACGGCGTCCGGGCTGTCGAAGGCGTACGGGTCGCTGGAGATCTTCACCGGAGTGGACGTCGCCGTCGACAAGGGTTCCCGGGTCGCCATTCTGGGGCTCAACGGTGCGGGGAAGACCACGCTGCTGCGGATGCTGGCCGGCGTACTGTCGCCCGACACCGGCGAGGTGCTGGCCGGGCACGGGCTGCGGATCGGTTACTACGCCCAGGAGCACGAGCAGCTCGACGTCCAGCGCACGATCCTGGACCACATGCGGTCGGCCGCGCCCGACCAGACCGACACGGACCTGCGGCGGATCCTCGGCGCGTTCCTGTTCAGCGGGGACGACGTCGACAAGCCCGCGGGCGTGCTGTCCGGCGGCGAGAAGACCCGGCTGGCGCTGGCCACCCTGGTCTGCTCCGGGGCGAACGTGCTGCTGCTCGACGAGCCGACGAACAACCTCGACCCGGTCAGCCGGGAGCAGGTGCTCGACGCGATCGCCCGCTACCCGGGCGCGATCGTGCTGGTGACGCACGACCCCGGCGCGGTGACGGCGCTCAAGCCGGACCGGGCGATCCTGCTGCCCGACGGCGTCGAGGACGCCTGGAATGACGACCTGCTGGAGCTGGTCGAGCTCGCCTGACAGCTCCCCGCCGGCGAATCACCACGGCGTCGCCAGCACCGCCTCCACGACGACGGCCGTGAGCGCCCCCACCCCGGCCAGCACCAGCGGCGGGGGTGGGATCGGCCCGCCGCGCTGTTCCGGCGCCACGGCGGCGACCGTCAGCCAGGGGAAGTACGCCAGCCACGCATGCTCGATGCCGCCCCGGGCCAATCCGGCGGCCACCGAGAAGACCACAGCGGCCCCTGCGCCCGCCAGAAACGGCCATCCAGGCGTGTTCCGCAGTTTGCGTATGCCGGGCACCAAAGCGGGTCCTGCGGCCAGCAGAAGGGCAACGAGGCTGATCGCCGCCCAGGGCAGGGCGGGCCGGGCCGGTTCGACCCGGACGGCGAAGTCGTTGTGGGCGCTGAGCAGCCCGTCCAGCCAGTTGAACCCGGCCGCCCAGGCGGCCAGTACGGGCAACAGCACGCCCAGGCCGCCGGCCCAGTTCAGGGCGGCCCGGCGACGGGCGAAGTTCAGGCATACCACCGTCAGGCCCAGCCACGCCGCGGCGTACGAGAAGAGCGCGGCCGTGCCGAGCGCGATGCCGGAGACGAGCGACCAGGCCAGGGCGCGGGTGCCGTGTCTGATCGTGGCGCGAACCCCGGCGGCGATCGTCGCCGCGCCCAGCGTGCCCACCAGGGCGTCGATCGAGACCGCGAGCCAGACCGCCCAGGTGGCCAGCAGGAGCAGCGGGGCGTAACTGCGGGCCGCCGCCTCGCCGCAGACCTCGCGGACCGCGGACAGCACGAGCGGGGCCACCAGCGCGCCCAACGCCGTGACGGCCAGGCCGAGCAGCAGATGGTCGGTCAACCCGGCCCGCTGCAGCGCCCAGAGCAGCATCACCGGGCCCGGCGGGTGCCCGCGGCTGGCGATCGACTTCTCCGCGGCGGTGGCGGTGTAAGCGCGCAAGTACTCCCAAGGGTGATCACCCATCGCGGTGACATCGGTCAGGTAACTGTCCGGACTCAGCAGTGCGCGGGTGAATCCGTCGGCACCGTCCACGTAGGCCAGACCCACCGACCAGAGGAGCAATCCGCAATAGGAAACGATTACGAGCATTCCCCACCGTGCGGAATGGAACCAGCCGCGATGCGCAAAAGTAAGGACCGAAAGCGCAATCAGTGGTGCCAGCACCGTCGCCGGGCCGATCTCAACTCGATAACGGCCGAGAAATGGCGCGCTCGCGGTACCGAGTGCGACTCCGGCGCGAACAGCTAGCCAGGTCGCGGCGGTACCCGCCGTGACCAGCGCCAACCAGGTGAAAAGGTCGTCACGTTCACGTCTGCGCGCGCCTGCGAGGTCATCGGTCACCACGGCGGATCAGGCTATCGGGTAGCCGACAGTGGCGTGCGTGTCGGTTGGCGTGTAGTTGATATCTAGCGCATGATCGTTCCAGGCGGTCTAATAGATGAGACCGCGTAACCGCACCATCTTTCGGACGTGAGGGATTCACGATGGCAGCCACCGGCACAGCTACCACCACAGAGAAGGGTCGCCGGATCGTCGGGACCGAGCGGCAGACCCTGGCGAAGGACCTCGTCAAGCGGTACACCTCCGGGGAGAGCATCCGCGCTCTGGCCTCGTCGACGGGCCGTTCCTACGGGTTCATTCACCGGGTGCTCACCGAGGCGGGCGTCCAGCTGCGTCAGCGGGGCGGCGCCCGTCGCCGCAAGAAGGCCTGACCGCCTTTTCCCCCGGACAAGCGGATACGATCTGCAGGCATGACCTCGCGATCGCCACAGGACGTGCACCCGGCCGGCGACACCCCGCCGGCCGGTGTACGGATGGAGGCTGACGGTCCGATCGCGACGATCACGCTTGATCGTCCCGAAGTTCTGAATGCGCAGACCACGGCGACGTGGGAAAGCCTGCGCGACATCGGTTCGGCGCTGCGCGCCGACGTCAGAGTGGTGGTGCTCCGCGGCGAGGGGCGGGCCTTCTCGGCCGGATTAGACCTTGCCCATGCCCAGGCCAACCTGGGTGAGCTCGCCGCGGTGCCCCCCGACGAGGCCGAAGTCCGGATCGGGCGCTTCCAGGAGGCGTTCTCCTGGTTGCGCCGCACCGACATCGTGACCATCGCCGCCGTGCAGGGCCATGCCATCGGAGCCGGTTTCCAGCTCGCGCTGGCCTGCGACTTCCGGGTCGTCGCCGACGACGCCCGGTTCGCCATGAAAGAAGTGACCTTGGGCTTGGTGCCCGATTTGACGGGCACCAAGCGGCTCGTCGACCTCGTCGGCTACTCGCGCGCCCTCGAACTGTGCGCCACCGGGCGTACGGTCGGCGCGGAGGAGGCCGAGCGGATCGGGCTGGCCACTGTTCGCGTACCGCGAACAGAGCTGGACCAGGCGGCTCGGGATCTGGCGGCCGCGCTGCTCGCGGCCGATCGCAACGCCCTCATCGAGATAAAGGCGCTGATCGCGGGCGCTTCCCACCGGTCGTACGCCGAACAGGCGCTCGCCGAACGGCAGGCTCAGGTACGCCGCATCCGGGAGATCGCCGGGCTGGGCGAGTAGCGCCACCCATGCGCCCGGGCGGGAATGTCAGCCTCGCCTTGTAGGTTTGCCTTTCAGGATCTTCCTGGGAGGGCAACACATGTCGATGATGGGCGGGGGCGGCGGGGGCTGGGGCATGATGCGCGCCCTCCGCGAGGAGGACGCGGTCAAGCAGCACAAGCTGACCAGCGGCACGTTCAAGCGCGTCATGCGCTTCGCCCGGCCGTACCGGCGCGACATCACCATCTTCCTCATCACCGTGGTGGTGTCCGCCGCGATCGGGGTGGCGACCCCGGTCCTCGCCGGTGACGTCGTCAACGCCATCACCAGCAACAAAGCCTCGGCCGGCGCCACTGTCATCCGGCTGGCGCTGATCATCGCCGGGCTTTCCATCGCCAGTGCCGGCCTCTCCCTCGCCCAGCGGTGGTACTCCGCCCGTATCGGCGAGGGCATCATCTACCGGCTGCGCAGCGAGGTCTACGACCACGTCCAGCGGATGCCGCTGCAGTTCTTCACGCGTACGCAGACCGGCGCGCTCGTGTCCCGGCTCAACAACGACGTCCTGGGCGCGCAGCGGGCGTTCACCTCGACGCTGTCCGGCGTGGTCAGCAACGTCATCCAGTTGGCCCTGACGGCGGGCGTGATGCTGAGCCTCAACTGGCAGATCACCGCCCTTTCGCTGGTGTTGCTGCCGGTCTTCATCCTGCCCGCGCGCCGGGTCGGGCGCCGGCTGGCCGCCATCACCAAGGAGTCCTACGAACTCAACGCCACGATGAACGCGACGATGACCGAGCGCTTCGGTGTCGCGGGGGCGTTGCTGGTGAAGCTGTTCGGGCGACCCGAGTCGGAGTCGGAGCGGTTCGGCGAGAAGGCCGCCCGCGTACGCGACATCGGCATCACCTCGGCGATGTACGGCCGGGCCTTCTTCGTCGCGATGATGCTGGTCGCCTCGCTGGCCCAGGCGCTCGTCTACGGTCTGGGCGGCTGGTTCGCCGTCAACCAGACGATCTCGGCCGGCACCGTGGTCGCCCTGGCGTTGCTCCTGACCCGCCTCTACGGGCCGTTGACCGAGCTGTCCAACGTACGCGTGGACGTCATGAGCGCCATGGTCAGCTTCGACCGGGTCTTCGAGATCCTGGACCTGCCGCCGGCCATCGCGGAGAAGCCGGACGCGGTCGAGATTCCGAAGGGCTCGAGCCGGGTCGACTTCCGCGACGTCTGGTTCCGCTATCCCACCGCGGCCGAGGTCTCGCTGGCCTCCCTGGAGGACGTCGCGACGCTGGACCGCAAGCAGACCGAGCCGGTGCTGCGCGGGGTCTCCTTCACGGTCCAGCCGGGTCAGATGGTGGCCCTCGTCGGCCCGTCCGGTGCCGGCAAGTCCACCACGTCGATGCTCGTGAGCCGGGTCTACGACGTGACCGAGGGCTCGGTGGCGGTCGGCGGCATCGACGTCCGCGACGCCTCCCTCGCCTCGCTGCGCGACACGATCGGCGTCGTCACGCAGGACGCTCACCTGTTCCACGAGTCGATCGCGGCGAACCTGCGCTATGCCAAGCCCGACGCGACCGACGAGGAGATCTGGGCCGCCCTGCGCGGAGCCCAGGTCGAGGAGCTGGTCCGGGCGTTGCCCGATGGACTGGAGACGGTCGTCGGCGAGCGCGGCTACCGGTTCTCCGGCGGCGAGAAGCAGCGCATCGCGATCGCCCGGCTGCTGCTGAAGGCGCCGTCCATCGTCATCCTCGACGAGGCCACGGCACACCTGGACTCCGAGAGCGAGGCGGCGGTGCAGCGAGCGCTGTCGGTCGCACTCGCCGGGCGTACGGCGCTCGTCATCGCGCACCGGCTGTCGACCGTCCGCGAAGCCGACCAGATCCTGGTGCTCGACGACGGCAAGATCGTCGAACGGGGCACCCACGAGGAGTTGGTCGCCGCGGGCGGGCTGTACGGCGACCTCTATCGGACGCAGTTCACCGCGTCGCCGATCGACTCGCCGCTGACGACGGGCCTGCCCGCGAGCCCCGCCGCCGCCTGAGCGCTCGCTCGAGCACCGCCCGACCCGGGATGACGCTGCCCCCCGCACGCGGAGGACAGCGTCATCCCGGATATCGCACGGTGCCGCACGGGCGGTGGCCCGCCGGTCGATGAGGGCCGCGCGGCCGCGGGGGCCGCACGGCCGAAGGAGCTGCCCGGCCGCCGGACCGCGCCGTGGGCGGGTTCAGCGGATCCCCGCCTCGTCGCACAGGAACTGCACGACCTCGGTCTCATCCACACCGGACAGTCCCCGGGAACGGAACCAGGTCAGCACGTTGTGCACGTCCCGAGTCAGGAACCGCCGCCCGTGCGGGTTGGCCACCACGTCCACGATCTGCGGCAGATCGATGACGACCAGCCGTCCCTCGTGGACGAGGATGTTGTACGGCGACAGGTCGCCGTGCGCGTACCCGCTGCGGGCCAGGACGCGCAGCCCGATCAGCAGCTGCTCCCACAGATCGGTCAGATTCGCGTCCTCCGGCCGGATCGCGGCCAGCCGTGGCGCGGCCACACCGTCGGGCGTACCGATGAACTCCATGAGGATCTCGGTGCCGAGGATCTGCACCGGATAAGGCGTGAACGGGGTCACGTCCAGCGACTGGGCGGTCTCCCAGAGCTTGCACAGCGCCCCGAACTCGGCGTACGCCCACTGCCCGGCGATCGCCTCCTTGCCGAAGGCGGTCCGGGCGGCGACGGCCCGGTTGACCCGGCTGTCCCGGGTCCGCCGGCCCTCCAGATATCCGGCGTCCCGGTGGAACATCCGGTGGTCGCTGTCCCGGTATCGCTTGGCCGCCATCAGCGTGCCGTAGCCGGTCTCGGGCACCTCCCGCCGGATCAGGAAGACGTCGGCTTCCTTGCCGGTCTTGAGCATGCCGCGCTCGGTGTCGACCGCGGCGAGCTCAGTGACCACCCACTCCGGATGCGGCAGCGGGCCGCGCTCGGTGGGGGAGGACAGGTCCCAGGTGGACCAGCGGTCGCCGGTCTCCGGGCCGTCCGGATTCTCATCCCATTCGGGATCGTGATCGAGGAACTTCTCGAAGGTGTCGGTATCGGTCAGCGAGAAGTCGTCGTCGTCGAACTTGCGCTGTTTGCGCACTTCAGCGGCTCCTTGAGCGAAGAGGAAAGGGGAATGGCGCAGGGCAGGGCAAAGACAGCCATCTGGCTCCCCTCCTCTCACTCGCACACCACACCGGCAAAAGACAGGCTGTGGTGGCAGCCATGATCAACGCCGACCAGTGTAGGCGGCGGGGGTGGACAGGTGTCAACCGATTTTCCGCGTGACGCCCTACACTCCCGGGATGTCGACCGCACAGGTCTCCCTCGCCCCGTCACCGTCGCGCGGCGTCGAGGTGCTCGTGGTCATCCAGTCCGCCTTGGTCGCGGCCTTCTACCTCGGAGCCTGCGGCCTCTATCTCGTCGTCAGCGCAACGGCAGGCTGGCCGGAGTCGCTCGGCCCGGAGCACGATCCCAAGGACTACTGGCCGGCGCTCCTGTGGTCGGCGTACCCGATGGTCGCGCTATCGGCGCTGGTGGGCCACATCCCCGCCGCCGCGCTGGTGCCGGCCGGGCTCTGGACGCTCGCCCAGCGGGGCGTACGCCGTCAGCGCCGGCTCGCGTGGACGCTCGCCGCGACCACCGCGCTCTGCGCGGGCATGGTGGTGCTGATCATGACGCCGGTCGGCCGGCACCTTCAGAACTGGATGCTCGACTGACCCCGAGTTGATCAGCCTTTTACGGAGTTGATCAGGGTGCTGCGGACACGACACGCCGGTCGATCACGACCGATAGTTCATGATCGGCGGGAACACACCCAGGCGGACGGGGTCAGCGTTTGCGGACGGTTTCTTCGACGAGGTCGAGGACTGGTCCGAGGTCCCCGGCGGGCCGGCCCATCGCCAAGTGCAGCACGAGCCCGTCGTAGGCCAGTTCGAGGAACCGCATGAGCGCTTCCAGCGGCACGTCGTCGCGGAGCACTCCGGCGTCGCGTTGGCGTTTGAGCCGTTCGGCGGTGGCGCTTTCGATCGCGCTGGTGCGCTGGACCCAGCGTTCGGCGAAGCCGGGGTCGGTGCGGACGCGGCGGGACACTTCCAGTTGCGTGCCGAGCCAGCCGGCCGCGTCGGGGTCGGTGGCGCGGGTCAGCAGGTCGCGCATGACCTGGACGAGTCCGTTGCGGGCGACCGTTTCCACCATTTCGGCGGCGTCGTCCTCGGCGACCGCGAGGAACAGGGAGTCCTTGTCGCGGAAGTGGTGGAAGATCGCGCCCCGGGACAGCCCGGTCGCCTCTTCGAGTCGCCGGACGGTGGCGCCTTCGTAGCCGTAGCGCGCGAAACAGGCACGGGCGGCGGTGAGGATCTCCTCCCGCCGGGCTTCCAGCTGATCCTGACTCACCCTCGGCACACTACGATCCTCCCAGGTCAACCAAGTCTTCGCAATCCGTACGTACGGCTTGCTGCACGCGTCGGCCAGTCGGGGCGGGCTAAGGTGACCCCCATGTTGACCCCGCTCACCGTCGCCGCCGTCCAGGCGCCGTCGGTCCCCGGCGACGTCGCGGCCAACGCGAAGGCCGGCGCCGAGCTGGCCGCGCAGGCCGCCGACCAGGGCGCTCGGCTGTGCGTACTGCCCGAGCTGTTCCTGCCCGCGTACCATCCGCCGGCCTTGGAAGATCTGGCCACCGACGTCGCGGCCGTGGGCGGTCAGGTGGCGGACGCGAGACTCGACCCCGTCCGGGCCGTCGCGCGCGACCGGCAGATCGTCATTCTGCTAGGGGCAGCGGTACGCGATGAGCAGGACCGGCGTACGTGCGCCGTCGTGGTGGCCGACGGCTCCGGGCGGATCCGGGTGGCGTACGAGAAGAACTTCCTGTGCGGACCGGAGGAGAAGGCGCTCTTCGTGCCGGGTTCCCGGGGTGCGACGCTGCATCTGGACGGCTGGCGGCTCGGGCTGGGCGTCTGCTACGACGGGTGCTTCCCGGAGCACGCCCGCGCCGCCCAGGACGACGACGTGCACGGCATGGTCTACCCGGCGGCGTACGTGACGGGCTCCGAGCATCGCCGCGATGTCTACTATGCCGCGCGCGCCTTGGACAACACAGGCTACGTCGTTTATGCCAATGCGGTCGACGGTGTCGCGCCGTGGACCTTCAACGGCGGCGCGGCCGTCTACGACCCGGAGGGTCGGGCGATCGTCCGCGGCCCGAACTCCGGCACGTCGGTGCAGGTGGCGACGCTGTCGGCGGAGGATCTGCAAGCGACCCGCGCCGGCCACACCATGTTGGCCGATCGACCGGCGGCGATGTCAGAAAACCTCGGAGTCGGGCGGGATCAGGTCTATACGTGAGGACCCTTTCCTAGTGAGGCGCAGGTCACGTATTGTGCGGCCGTGCCATTGCTGCTCCTTGACCTCGACAACACCCTGATCGACCGCACCGGGGCGTTCAAGGCCTGGGCCGAATGGTTCCTGCCGGAGATCGGCGCGCCCGCGTACGACGTGGACTGGTTGCTGGACGTGGACGCGGACGGGCTGACCGACCGTTGGGACGTGGCCGAGGCCATCCGCGACCGGTACGCCATCCGCGCGTCCATCGTCGATATGGTCGACGAGCTGTCCGAGGGGATGGTCGAGCATACGCGGTTCGATCCCATGGTCGGCGCGGCGCTGCGGATCGCGGCGGACGCGGGCTGGGTGCCGGTGATCGTGACCAACGGCAGCACCCGCATGCAGGAGGCGAAGATCCGCCGGACCGGGCTGGACCGATTCGTGGCCGACTGGGTGATCTCCGAGGAGGTCGACTGCCGCAAGCCCAATCCCCGGATCTTCGAGATCGCGGCCGAACGCGCCCGACTACGGCTGCGCGGCGCGTGGATGATCGGCGACAGCCCCGAGTCCGACATCGGCGGCGCGGCCGGACTGGGGCTGCCGAGCGTCTGGCTGCGGCGGGGCCGGGAGTGGACCGAGCGGCGGTTCGCGCCCACCCGGGCGGTCAACGGCGTCATCCAGGCCGTCGCGGCCGTGATGTCGCTGGCCCACTCCCGGTAGCCGCTAGCGAAGGGAGCGGGCCAGGACGCCGATGTCGGCCTGGTCGGTGAAGAGCCCGTCGATCCCGGTACGCAGGAACGTGATCTGCTCGTCGAGGGCCTTGCCGTACGCGTTGGGGTCGGTCCCGACCCGGTAGTCGGCCGGCAGGAACTGGTTCTCCGCCCGGAACGTGTACGGGTGCACGACCAGCCCGGCCGTGTGCGCGTCGGCCACCAGTGAGGTGGGGGCGGCCAGCGTGCCGTCGGCGTTGCGCGGGATCACCAGCGACTTGTCCGGTCCGATGCCGTCGGCGTACGCGGCCAGCTCGGCGAGCCCGGCCGGGCTCAGGTACTCGCGATACGTCTTGGGATCGGCGAACGGCGTACCACTGGCACTGGCGAGGAAGACCAGCGGTACGCGGAGGCCGAGCTTCTCGCGGAGGTCGCGCAGGTTGGCCGCCTCGAAGGACTGGACGAAGACCGGCGCGTTGCGGCGGTCGAGGCCGTGCTGGCGCAGCGCCTGGACCAGCGGGGCCTCCAGGGCGAGCCCGGCGGCCCGGAAGTAGGTCGGGTGCTTGGTCTCCGGGTAGACGCCGATCTCGCGGTCCAGCTCCTTGCTGAGCCGCTCGCGCAGCTTGAGCACCTCCTCGAAGGTGGGCACCTCGAAGAGTCCGTTGTAGAGGGTGTTGCGCTGGCGCACGGCGGGCAGCCGCTCCGCCGCGCGCAGCGTCTTCAGCTCCGCGAGGGTGAAGTCCTCGGTGAACCAGCCGGTCACCGGCACGCCGTCGATCTGCTTGGTGGTCCGGCGCGCCGCGAACTCCGGGTGGTCGGCCACGTTGGTCGTGCCGGAGATCTCGTTCTCGTGCCGGGCGACCAGCACGCCGTCCTTCGTGGACACGAGATCCGGCTCGATGAAATCGGCGCCCATCCGCGCGGCCAGCTCGTACGACGCCAGGGTGTGCTCGGGCCGGTAGCCGCTGGCCCCGCGGTGCCCGATCACCAGCGGCCCGCGCCGCCGCGGCTTGTCGGACGCGGCGGCCGGAGCCGCCGCCAGCAGGGGCACGGCTCCGGCCGCGATAGCACTCACCTTCAACAAACTACGCCTGTCAGCCATGCGGCTCATTCGAGACGACCTAGGGGTACGCCGAAAGGCGAGCACCTGACCGGTAGGCGAACATCGGGGCGGGCTAGAGGATCTGCGTGGGCTGCTCGCTGGACTGAGTCGGCGGGGTGTGCTGGGCCGGCGGGGTGTGCCGGGCGCTGAAGTCCGGCAGGGTGCCGCCGAGCGACAGGAAGATCCGGAGCACGGCGTACGCGACGAGGGCGGCGACGCCGAGTTCGGCGAGCCCCATCACGAAGTGCTCCAGCGCGCCGAAGGCGGACCGGGCGCTGTTGACGTAGTCGAACGTCCGGCCCAGACCGAGCAGGAACGAGATGAGCCCGAAGAAGAGCACCACGAGGTACTCGACCAACGCGATCGCCGCCATCAGCTTGCTCACCGCCAGGACCGGCGTGATCTGCGTGGCGATCAGCAGGGCGAGCAGCGGAAGCACGATCGTGTACAGCGTGACGAAGCCGGCCGACGCCGACCGGGAGCTGAAGGTGGTGTCCCGCGACGGCAGCAGCCAGCCGAAGAAGGTGAAGAACAGCTGCAGGGCGACGTAGCCCAGCAACGCCCAGGCGAACAGCGGCCGCAACGCCTTCACGGCGCTGCCGGGCGAGGAGGGAACCGAAGGGGTGGTCATGGGCGTAATGAATATCGGTAACCGGCCGGGCCCGCAAACGCTGAGCGCCGGCGCAGAGACTGCTCGGCCGGTGCGACGAGCGCCGCACCGGCCGAGCTCACCTCGACTGAGCCCTGGTTATCAGCCGAGGCCGCTCTTCATGGCGGTGATCAGTTCACCGCCGGTGGTGTCGCCGGAGAGCTCCCAGAAGAACGCTCCGCCGAGACCCTGGTTCTTGCTGTAGGTCATCTTTCCCGAGATGGTGCTGGGGGTGTCGTAGCTCCACCACTGCCCACCGCAGAAGGCGTACGCGGTGCCCGCGACCGTGCCCGTGGTCGGGCACTTCGTCTTGATCACCTTGTAGTCCTCGATGCCGGCCTCGTAGGTGCCCGGTGCGGCACCGGTCGCGGTGCCACCCGGTGCGGACTGGGTGACGCCGGTCCAGCCGCGGCCGTAGAAGCCGATGCCCAGCAGCAGCTTGGATCGAGAGACGCCCTTGGCGACGAGCTTCTGGATCGCCGCGTCCGAGTAGAACCCGGAGATCGGGATGCCCGAGTATGACGTCAGCGGCGAGTGCGGAGCGGTCGGGCCGGTCGTGGCCCAGGCGCCGAAGAAGTCGTACGTCATGACGTTGTACCAGTTCACGTACTGCGCCGCGCCGGCGTAGTCGGCAGCGTCGATCTTGCCGCCGGTGGTGCCGTCCGCGGTGATCGCGGCGGTGATGAGGTAGCTGGAGCCGAACTTCGTCCGCAGCGCCGACATCAGGTTCTTGAAGGCCGCGGCGCCACTGGTGTCACAGGACAGGCCACAGGCGTTCGGGTACTCCCAGTCGATGTCGATGCCGTCGAAGACGTCCGCCCAGCGCGGGTCCTCGACCAGGTTGTAGCAGGAGTTGGCGAACGCCGTCGGGTTCGCCGCCGCCTGGCCGAAGCCGCCGGACCAGGTCCAGCCGCCGAACGACCACAGGATCTTGATGTTCGGGTAGAGCTTCTTCAGCTTGCGCAGCTGGTTGAAGTTGCCGCGCAGGGCGCCGGCGTCCCAGGTGTCCGTGGTGCCGTCCACGCTGGACGAGGCGTCGTAGAACTTGTCGTAGTCGGCGTACGCGTCGCCGATCTGGCAGGAGCCGCCGGTCACGTTGCCGAAGGCGTAGTTGATGTACCCGAGCTTCGCCGCGGATCCGCTCGTCGCGATGTTCTTCACGTGGTAGTTGCGCTGGTAGACGCCCCAGTTGGTGAAGTAGCCGAGCAGCTTGTTGCCTCCGCCGCCGGGCGGCGACGTGGTCACCGACGGGCTGGGCGACGCCGTGGTGGGACTCGGGCTCGGCGAGGCGCTCGTCGGGCTCGGGGACGGCGACGAGGTGGAGGCGGACGGCGACGGCGAGGAGGTGCTCGCCGACGGCGACGGGTTGCCGCCCGGTCCGGTCACGACGAAGTCGTCGGCCCAGTAGGTGCCGGTGCCATACCAGCCGTGCACGTTGACCGTCAGCGTGGTCTGCGACGCGCCGGTGGTGAAGGTGGTGCTGAGCTGGGTCCAGGCGCTCGCGGCCGCCGGGTTCCAGACTTCGGTGCCGCCGGTGACGCCGAGGTAGACGTAGCCGCCACCGCCGTTGACCCACGCCGACACCGTGTACGCCGTGCTGGGCTGGACCGAGACGGTCTGGCTGCACTGCGCGTGGTTGGACGCGCTGGCCGCGCCCTGGAGGCTCTTGGTGCCACTGTGGACCGGGGTGCCGACGACGCTGCCGAGGTTGCCGGCACACGTCCACGGCGACAGCGCGCCGGTTTCGAGGCCCGGGTTGGTGAGCAGGTTCGTCGCGGCGTCGGCGGTGGTCGCGAAGACCAGCGAGACGCCGCCGGCGAGGACGGCGGCCGCGGTAGCCGCCACCAACCGGAGTCGGGGAGTGAGATGTCTGAGGTTCATCTGATGTGCCACCTGCCTGGGGGAATGGGGACAGATTCACATGGATCGGGGTAACCCTCAGGCAAAGATAAATTAAAGTCCCCTAACAGTAAAGAGACCTTCCAGTGATCGCTGTGCCAACGATGACATCGCTCAGCCGGAACTCCCGAGTCCACGGGTGACGCGCCGGGGAGCGCTTGCGTGAGCCGCCAGGAGTGCGGTCAGGTTCGCCCATGGGCCCGGGAGTTCAGGTGATGTCGCAGGTCAGTGCGTGACGATCTGCGGAGAGACCGACGTGAGCGTCTCGGTCACCGAGGCGATCACGTGCTCCGGTACGCCGAGCTCCGCCAGCACGGCCACCAGGTGCCCGCCGACCTTCGCGTACGCCTGGGAGTCGATGGCCAGGTGAGCATGCGCCTCACCCAGATCCCGCCCCGTGTAGTTGCTCGGTCCTCCCAGGACCATCGAGAGCAGGTCGACCTGATGTCGCTTCAGGGTGGCCAGGTCCACGCCGCTGAAGAAGCCGGCGAGCTCGGGATCGGCGACCAGCCGGTCGTAGAAGCGGCGTACCGCCTCGCGGACCGCCGGCGCTCCGCCGATCAGTTCGAAGTTGGTCACGACAGCAGTCATGAGAACCTCCAGCCCATGCCGCCCGACACGACGATTGGGTGATGGTTCTGCGACGTTCCCGTACGTCATGTCATCCATTTATGTAATTGACTATAGGGATGTATTGCGTTACTGGAAAGTAGTTCGGCCAACAAAAAACACGGAGGGCAACCGCTTGGTTGCCCTCCGTGCAATTTGCAGAACGCCTGGTGGCGGTCAGCCCTCGAGCATCTTGCGGAGCACGAACTGCAAGATGCCACCGTGGCGGTAGTAGTCCGCCTCTCCCGGCGTGTCGATCCGGACCACCGCGTCGAACTCGACCGGCGCGCCCGCCCCGGTCGCGACCACGCGGACGGTCTTCGGCGTCACGCCGTCGTTCAGCGCGGTCACCCCGGTGATCGAGAAGGTCTCCTCACCGGTGAGGCCGAGCGAGTCCGCCGTCTGCCCGGCCGGGAACTGCAACGGCAGCACGCCCATGCCGATCAGGTTGGAGCGGTGGATCCGCTCGTAGGACTCGGCGACGACGGCCTTGACGCCCAGCAGCGCGGTGCCCTTGGCCGCCCAGTCACGCGACGAGCCCGAGCCGTACTCCTTGCCCGCCAGCACGACGAGCGGCAGCCCGGCCGCCTGGTAGTTCACCGAGGCGTCGTAGATCGAGCTGACCGGCGCGCCCTCGACGGTGAAGTCCCGGGTGAAGCCGCCCTCGGTGCCCGGCGCCACCTGGTTGCGCAGGCGGATATTGGCAAAGGTTCCCCGGATCATCACCTCGTGGTTGCCCCGGCGGGAACCATAGGAGTTGAAGTCCCGGCGATCGACGCCGTGCTCGGCGAGGTACTTGCCCGCGGGCGAGTCCGCCTTGATGGAACCGGCCGGCGAGATGTGGTCGGTGGTCACCGAGTCGCCCAGCTTGGCCAGCACCCGTGCCCCGGCGATGTCGCCGACCGGCGCCGGCTGCGCCTGCATGCCCTCGAAGTACGGAGGCTTACGCACGTACGTCGAGGAACCGTCCCAGGCGAAGGTGTCACCGGTCGGCGTCGGCAGCGACTGCCACCGCTCGTCGCCCGCGAAGACGTCGGCGTAGTCCTTGGCGAACATCTCGGAGTTGATCGAGGAGTTGATCGTCGCCTGCACCTCGGCCGGCGTCGGCCAGATGTCGCCGAGGAAGACCGGCTTGCCGTCCGCGTCGGTGCCCAGCGGGTCCGTGGCCAGGTCGATGTCCATGGTGCCGGCGATGGCGTACGCCACGACCAGCGGCGGGGACGCCAGGTAGTTCATCTTGACGTCCGGGTTGATCCGGCCCTCGAAGTTGCGGTTGCCGGACAGGACCGACACGACGGCCAGATCGTTGTGCTGCACCGCGGCGCTGATCTCCTCCGGCAGGGGGCCGGAGTTGCCGATACAGGTCACGCAGCCGTAGCCGACCAGGTGGAAGCCCAGCTTCTCCAGGTACGGGGTGAGCCCGGCCTTCTCGTAGTAGTCCATGACCACCTTGGACCCGGGGGCCAGCGTGGTCTTCACCCACGGCTTGGCGTGCAGGCCCCGCTCGACGGCCTTCTTGGCCAGCAGCGCGGCGCCCAGCATCACCTGCGGGTTGGACGTGTTGGTGCACGAGGTGATCGAGGCGATCACGACAGCGCCGTGGTCCAGCTCGTAGACCGTGCCGTCGGCGGCGGTCACCGGGGTCGGCTTGCTCGCCCGGCCGTTGGTGGCCCGCGAGTTCGAGGCGGGCGGGTCGGACGCCGGGAAGCTCTCCTCGGCCTCCTCGTCCGTCTCGTCGTTCTTCACGTAGTCCGGCAGGACGGCGCGGAACGAGGTCTTGGCGTTGCTCAGCTCGACCCGGTCCTGCGGCCGCTTCGGGCCGGCGATCGACGGGACCACGGTGCTCAGGTCCAGCTCCAGGTACTCGGAGTAGACCGGCTCGACCGCGGGGTCGTGCCACATGCCCTGGCGCTTGGCGTACGCCTCGACGAGGGCGAGCTGCTCCGGCGAACGGCCGGTCAGGCGCAGGTATTCGATGGTCTCGCCGTCGATCGGGAAGATCGCGCAGGTGGAGCCGAACTCGGGGCTCATGTTGCCGATCGTGGCCCGGTTGGCCAGCGGGACGGCGGTCACGCCGGAGCCGTAGAACTCCACGAACTTGCCGACGACCCCGTGCTTGCGCAGCAGCTGGGTGATGGTCAGCACCAGGTCGGTCGCGGTCGCGCCGCTGGGCAGTTCGCCGTGCAGCTTGAAGCCGACGACCCGGGGGATGAGCATCGACACCGGCTGGCCGAGCATGGCCGCCTCGGCCTCGATGCCGCCGACGCCCCAGCCCAGTACGCCCAGGCCGTTGACCATCGTGGTGTGCGAGTCGGTGCCCACCACCGTGTCCGGGTACGCCTGCCCGCCGCGCGGCATGACGACGCGCGCGAGGTGCTCGATGTTGACCTGGTGCACGATGCCCGTGCCCGGCGGGACGACCTTGAACTCGTCGAACGCGGTCTGGCCCCAGCGCAGGAACTGGTACCGCTCCTGGTTGCGCCCGTACTCGATCTCGACGTTGCGCTCGAACGCGTCCGGGCGGCCGAACACGTCGGCGATGACCGAGTGGTCGATGACCAGCTCGGCCGGGGCCAGCGGGTTGACCTTGGAGGTGTTGCCGCCGAGGTCGCGTACCGCCTCTCGCATCGTCGCGAGGTCGACCACGCACGGGACGCCGGTGAAGTCCTGCATCAGCACCCGGGCCGGGGTGAACTGGATCTCGACGCTCGGCTCGGCCGCGGCGTCCCAGCTGCCCAGCGCGCGGATGTGGTCGGCGGTGATGTTGGCGCCGTCCTCCGTGCGAAGCAGGTTCTCCAGCAGGATCTTCAGGCTGTAGGGCAGGCGCTCGTGGCCCGCGACCTTGTCGATCGTGAAAATCTCGTAGCTCGCGTCGCCGACGTCGAGCTGGCTCTTCGCACCGAAGGTGTCGAGGCTGGCCACCGTCTTGCTCCTTCTGTCACACCATCCACTGGGCACAAGTCTTTCGCACGCCAGGCCGACCGGGGGCGATTAGGGCGGACTAACCCCACGACGCGGCCCGTCAGGGCATGCCGACAATGCATACCGTACGTCCGTCTTGTTTTTTTGGCAACCTCATTCTATCGTCTGGATCATGCTTCATCACGTTCAGATCGCCTGTCCGCGCGACAGCGAAGACGCGCTTCGCTCCTACTACGTCGGCGTACTCGGGATGACCGAGAAGCCGAAGCCGCCGCTGCTGGCCGTCCGGGGCGGCTGCTGGTTCGTCGACGCCGAGGGCGCCGAGCTGCACCTCGGGGTCGAGGACGACTTCCGCCCGGCCCGCAAGGCGCACCCCGCGCTCACCTGCGCCGACCTCGACGGGCTCGCCGTTCGGCTGACCGCCGCCGGGTACCCCGTGGTCTGGGCCGATCCGGCCGAACAGCCGGGCATGCGCCGGTTCCACACCAACGACTGCCATGGCAACCGCATCGAGTTCGTGACGGCCGAATAGCCGATCGCCCCGGGCCTGGGCGCAGTCCTAGACTGCCGCCGCAGACTTTGGGGAGGAAGCTTCATGACGGGGCGGCGACGGCTGGCGGCCGGCTTGACGGCGGCGGTGGTGCTGATGGGGCTGGCGGGTTGCGGCCTGCCCAGCGGGGTCGACGGGAAGCTGACCAACCAGTGGTCGATGCCGCCCGCGGCCCAGGAGGTCCAGGCGAAGGTCGGCGACTGCCGCACGGCCACCCAGGAGCAGGTCAACCCGGTCACCGAGACGATGGTGCCCTGCACCGGCTCGCACAACCGGGAGGTCGTGTACATCGGCGAGTTCACCGGCGCCTCGGCTGCCCTGACCACGCCGCCGACCCTGCAGAAGAAGGCGACCGGTGCGGCGGCCACCGCGCAGGCCGAGGCGTACGCCGAATGCAGCAAGCAGGCCAGCGCGTACGTCGGGCACAGCTGGTACCACCCGCGGCTGGATCTCAACGTCGTGCTGCCGACCAGCGCCGCCTGGGCGGCCGGACGCAAGTGGTATCGCTGCGAGCTGCAGCAAGTCGACTGGTACTCCTTCGACGACGAGACCCGCGAGGGCACGCTGAAGGACTTCACCTACCCGATCGCGTGCATGAACTTCGCCAACGACGAGTCCAAGGTGGTCGGCTGCACCACCAAGCACAACGGCGAATACGTGGGCAGCTTCACCGCCCTGAGCCAGGCGCGGCCGAACACCACCGCGCAGTACGTCCCGTACCACACGAAGTGCCGAGCGCTGGCCGGCCCGTACCTCGGGGTGACCGCCGCCCAGGTGAAGTACCTCACCGGCACCTACGTCTGGTTCTCCTACAACGAGGACTACGCCGCCTCCGGCCGCCAGGACGTCCACTGCTTCCTCTGGTACGGCGAGAAGAAGTCGATGACCGGCACGGCCAAGGGCAAACGCGGCACGAACCTGCCCAAGTAGCCGATCGGCCGTCCCCCGGCAGCCGGACGACGGTCACCCCGCCCGCTCAAGATCCCTTACGCTCCGACCGCACGCGATCGGGAGGACGGATCATGACAGGGCGGCGACTGCGGCCGGCCGCGCTGGCGGCGACGGTGCTGGTCCTCCTCGGTGGCTGCGGGCTGCCGGCGAAGGCCGATGTCCGGCTGGCGGATCACTGGTCGATGCCGCCCGCGGCCCAGCAGGTCGAGCTGAAGGCCGGCGACTGCCACCAAGGTGCCGCCGACCAGGTCGACATCACCATCGAGGAGACAGTGGACTGCTCGTTCACCCACCTGAGGGAGACGACCTACGTCGGCGAGTTCACCGGAGATCTGGCGAAGCTGGATCACGCCCCCCGGCTCATGGGGTCGCTGGAGTGGGACGTCACCGCCCAGCAGCAGGTGTACGCCGAATGCGACCGGCGGACGTCGGCGTACCTCGGCCGGGCGTCCTGGTACGACCTGCGGCTGCGGCTTGAGGTCATCGTGCCCGCCGACGCCGCCTGGGCGGCCGGACGCCGGTGGTTCCGCTGCGACCTGTCGGAGATGGACGTCGACTGGGCCGTGACGGAGCCCCGCGACGGCAGCCTCAAGCGGTTCGCGTACGCGCCGGCCTGCCTCGACATCACGTCGGACGTGACGACGATCGTGGACTGCGCGACCAAGCACAACGCCGAGTACGTCGGTTCCTTCCTGAACCCGATGGTCACCAAGGAACCCGAGAGCGACGCCGACTACGCGCCGATCCAGGCCCGTTGCCGGTCACTGGCGGCGCCGTTCCTCGGCGTCGCGGCGAGCCGGGTCGCGGGCCTGACCGGGACGACGGTCTGGTTCGATTACGAGTACAAGTTCTGGGCGGCCGGACGCCGGATCGTGCACTGCTCGCTCTGGTTCGGCACCGCCGCGATGACCGGATCGGCTCGCGGCCGGCAGGGCCGCAACCTGCCGTAAGTCGCGAACGGGCCGACGAGATAGGCTCGCCGGCATGTCCGTCTTCGACATCGAGATCTCTTCCCTGGCCGGGCAGCCCGGCGAGCTGGCCCGCCTGCGCGGCAAGCCGGCCCTCATCGTCAACGTCGCCTCCCGGTGCGGGCTCACCCCGCAGTACGCCGGGCTGGAGCACATCGCGGCGAGCACCCCCGGGCTGACCGTCATCGGGGTGCCCTGCAACCAGTTCGGCGGCCAGGAGCCGGGAACCGCCGACGAGATCGCCGAGTTCTGCTCGGCGACCTACGGCGTCACCTTCCCGATGACCGAGAAGGTCGAGGTCAACGGGGACGGCCGCCACCCGCTGTACGACCAGCTCACCCGCGTCGCCGACGCCGAGGGCCACGTCGGCGACATCCGGTGGAACTTCGAGAAGTTCCTCGTCGACGCCGACGGCGCGGTCGTCGCCCGGTTCAGCCCGCGGGTCGAGCCCGAGGCGCCCGAGCTGGTCGCCGCGATCGACAAGCTCGTCTCCGCGGCGAAGTAAGCCGTCGCGCTCGGCGCCGGGCACTTGATGACCGGCGCCGGGCGCTGCTTTACGCGTACACCTCCAGCTCGGAGACCTGACCCGCCGGCCAGCCGGTGTTGCCCGTGATCTGGATCCGCACGTAGCGGGCGCTCGCGGCCCCGAACGTGACGGTGACCGTGTTGCCGGTGGCGGGATTGAACGTGTAGCCGCCGCCGGCGAGGGTCGTGAACGACGAGCCGGCGACGCTGCCCTGCACCGAGAGGGTCTGGGTCCGGGTCTCCCAGGACGACGGCAGCTTGAGGACGACGCGGCTGATCGTGGTGGCCGTGCCGAGGTCGACCTGGAGCCATTGCGGGAACGCGCTGTTGGCGCTCTCCCAGTAGGTGCCGGCGTTGCCGTCGACGGTGTTGCCGGAGCTGTAGCTCTGCGTGTGGCTGCTCTCGCCGGTGGCCTTGCCGCGGGCGAGGTTCGTGCTGGGCGCGGCGTCGGTCGTGACGGTGACGGCGTTCGACGCGGCCGAGGTGTTGCCGGCGGCGTCCTGCGCGGTGACGGTGAACGTGTACGCGGTGGCCGGGTTGAGACCGCTGACCGTGGCGGTCGTGCCGGTGACCGTGGCGACCACCGCACCACCCTGACGGACCTGGTACGCCGTCACTCCGACGTTGTCCGTCGACGCCGACCAGGACAGCGACACGCCGCTGGACGTCTTGCCCGTGACGGTCAGGTTGGCTGGAGCGCTCGGAGCCTGCGTGTCGGCGGTCGTCGCGCCGTAGACCTCGAATGCCGACAGCTGGCCCGCGGGCCAGCCCGTGTTGGCCGACACGGTCACCCGGACGTAGCGGACGGACTTCTGGGCGAACGTGACGGTCACGGTGTTGCCGCTCGCCGGATCGAACACATAGGAGCCGCTCGCCAGCGCCGTGCCGGTTGCTCCGTCCTGGAGGGAGATCGTCTGCGTACGCGCGCCCCAGGACGCCGGAAGTTTGAGCACGGCGCGGTTGACCAGGGCGGCGGCGCCGAGGTCGACCTGCACCCACTGCGGGAACGCGTTGTTGGCGCTCTCCCAGTAGCTGTTCTGGTCGCCGTCGACCGCGTTGGCCGCCACGAATCCCTGGTTGTGGCTGCTTTCGCTGGTCGGCTTGCCGCTCGCCAGGTTGCCGGTCGCCGGCGGCGTGCCGACGACGGGTTGCGTCGGGCGGACAGCGGTCAGCGCGATCTGGCCCTTGAGCATCTTGCCGCCGTCGGCGGTGATCCGCAGGTAGTAGTCGGACGAGCAGGCGGTGCCGTCCTCGTCCAGCGTCACGAAGCTCGACCCGGCCGGGATGAAGGCGGCCGACTCGGCGGTCTTCGCGATCTGGTTGCCCTCGTTGTACTCGTCGAACATCGAGACGTAGAGGCCCTGGGCGCCCAGCCGGATCATGTTGTAGAGATGCCGCCAGTAGAAGTCCCCGTGGTGGCGGGCGTGCGACGACAGGTCGCCGGGCATGACACAGGGCTGGTAGTCGATGCCACGGGCGTTGCACTCGGCCTGGTCGGCGAGGTTGACGTTGGTGTAGAACCAGTCCAGCCCGTCCAGCGTGCCGGTCCGGCCGACCATCCACGGCGAGATCATATGGAAGGCGGTGTACACGTCGAAGTATCCGGCGCGGGAGTCGTTGATGCCCTGCCGCCAGTAGGTCGGCACGCCGCCGATCACGTAGCAGCCCTGGTTCTTGAACCAGTTCACCACGTCGAGGCAGGCCGCGGCGCTGAACGGGCGCCCGTCGTCGTTGAAGCCGAAGCCCCAGACGCACACCACCGGCTTGCCGTTCTGCTTCGCGTACGCCGAGGACGCGGTGTGCGCCGACATCTTCTGGGTCCAGTCGGTCTTGATCTCCGACTGCATGTTGGTCCAGTTGGTGACGTCGTACATCACGTAGAACCTCCGGCCGGTCGCCTCGGCCGCGGTGCGTACCTTGGCCGCCATCGCGTCGCGGATCGCGCCCTCGCCGCCGAACGGGTTGAACCGCTGCAGGGCGGCCGTGTCGCAGCCGTTGTCGCGCATCCACTGGAAATGCGTGTCGACCGTCTGCTGGTCGTAGTGGGAGAACAAGGCGGCGGGCTGACCGTTGCCAAGATTCGCCCAGGCCGTCGGATAGGTCCGGGTGTAATCGCGTACGTCGGGCCAGGAGACGATCGAGTTGTTGGACGGCGACGGGGTCTGCCCCCAGTTCTGCGCCCAATGCCACCAGCCGTTGATCGGCGAACCGTCCCCGGCCGCTGCGAACCAGCCCTGGTAGCCGACCGTGATCTTGCCGACGACGTCGCCGGGCGGGCTGGCCGCGGCCGCCGCCCCGGGCAGCTCGATCGCGGCGGCCGCCGCTGCCGCGGTTCCTGCCGCCGCAGTGGCCAGAATCTGCCTGCGTGTGACCGTCATGGCGCTCCCTTGTGTCGAATGTGGACAGGGATGCGGCGACGCCCGGCCGCCGGGCCATCATGCCAGCGGGCGAGCCGAGAACGCAATACTTAGATATTCGTACGCAACATCGCGACAACTCGCGTGCAATCTTGCGGTGCGGTTCTGTTGCCGCGGGTTCCGGCGTCGCGGGTTCCGGTGCTGTGGTTTGGGCGCTGCGGAGGTGGTGCTGTGGTTCGGGCGCTGCGGAGGCGGTGCTGTGGTTCGGGCGCTGCGGAGGTGGTGCTGTGGTTCGGGCGTTGCGGAGGCGGTGCTGTGGTTCGGGCGTTGCGGAGGCGGTGCCGCGCGGTGATCTTGAACGTTTGCTGTCGCTATGGCGACGTTTACTGATCAAGATCACCGCGCGGTGGGAGGTGATCTAGGCGAGAAACGGCGGCCGTGGCGACCATTTCCCGCCTAGATCCAACCGACGCTCGTCCGACGGCGTGGGGCGCGGGGCGCCCGGGGCGGGGGCGGGGTGCGGGGCACGGGCACGCGGGCGGCGCGGGGCCGCGGGCGCGGGGCGCTGGCACGCTGAGTGTGTGAGGCGGGGGACGTGTGGGCGTCGCGGAGTTGATCAGGGCGCTGCGGAATCGATCAGGGTGCCCGGGACGCGACACGCCGGTCGATCACGACCGAAAGTTCATGATCGCGCGGAGAGGCGGGGAGAGGCAGGGGAGAGGCAGGGGAGAGGCAAGAGGGGCGCGGAAAGGGCGGGTCAGCAGGGGGCGGCTTGGCCGTCCGCCCGGGGTTCGGACCCGGCGACATAGCCGTGGGGCGTACGCCAGATGGCTTGGCCCATCCCGAAGGTGCTCACCTCGGTGGCGACGCTGATCCGGTGCCCGCGCGCCGACAGGTCGGCCAGGATCGCCCGGTCGAACGACGGCTCGACCACCACGTCGAGGCCGCTCGTCCAGTACCACCGGGGCTGGGCCAGTGCCGCCTGCGGGTCGAGGCCGCCGTCCACCGTGGCCGTCACGAGTTGTAGGTGACCTTGCGGCTGCATGTGCCCGCCCATCACGCCGAACGGCCCGACCGGTGCGCCGTCGCGGCTCAGAAAGCCCGGGATGATGGTGTGGAACGGGCGTTTGCGCCCAGCCGCCACGTTCGGGTGGGCCGGGTCGAGGCTGAAGCCCGCGCCCCGATTCTGCAGGCCGAAGCCGTACTCGGGGATGGTGACGAACGAGCCGAACCCCATGTAGCTCGACTGGATGAGCGACACCATCATGCCGCTCGCGTCGGCGGTGGCCAGGTACACCGTGCCGCCGCGCATCGGGTCGCCGGGCGGGGGATCGGCCGCCCGCTCGCCGATCAGCGTACGGCGACTGTCTAGGTAGGACGGATCGAGCAGGTCGGGCGGGGTGCCGAACAACGGGTCCGCGACGTAGGCGTGCGCGTCGGCGAAACCCAGCTTCATCGCCTCGATCTGCTGATGCGTATCGGGGACGCCGGGCAGCCCGTCGAGCAGCGCGAGGGCCTGAAGCGCGGCCACACCCTGCCCGTTGGGCGGCAGCTCGTGCACCTCGTAACCGTGATAACTCGCGCTCATCGGCTCGACCCAGGTCGACTCGTGGCCGGCCAGGTCGTCGCCCGTGAGCAGGCCCGCCGTGTTCCAGGCGTGCCGCACCATGGCCGCGGCCACCTCGCCGTTATAGAAGTCCCGCGCGTGCGACCCGGAGATCAACCGCAAGGCCCGTCCCGCGCCCGGATTCGCGAACCGCTCACCCGCCGTGGGCGCCCGGCCGTCGAGGGTGAACGTCCGCGCCCAGTGCGCACACGCCTCATCCGACAGCCCAGCGTGTACGCGTACCGCGGCGGCCCAGTGCCGGGCAGTGGCCGGCGAGACCGGAAAGCCGCCCTCGGCGTACCGGATGGCGTCGTCGAAAAGCCGCTCGAACGGCAGCCGGCCGAATCGCGCGTGCAGATCCGCCCACCCGGCCGGCGCGCCGGGAACGGTGACCGGCAGCCATCCCCGGGCCGGGGGAGCGGTGGCCGTGGCCGCCTGCGCGCCGCCGAGCGCGGCGGTGGGCGGCAGCGCCGAGGCCGCCATCAGCTCCTGGGTCAACGCGGCGGGGGACCGGCCGGAGGCGTTGAGGCCGTGCAGCTGCCGGCCGTCCCAGACGAGGGCGAACAGGTCGCCGCCGAGGTCGTTGGAGCCGGGCTGCACGACGGCGAGCGTGATGGCCGCGGCGACGGCGGCGTCGACAGCGGTGCCGCCCTCCCGCAGCATGGCCACTCCGGCCTGAGCCGCCAGCGGCTGGCTGGTCGCGACCACTCCGTTCGGGGCGTAGACAGGGGTGCGCACGACCCCTATCCTCCACCTTTCTGGGGCGCGGGTGGGGTGGGTGCGCGGCTGACCTAGACTGCCCAGCAGAGGACGACCTGGGGAGGGGCCCTTTCATGAGACACAAGCGTGGGATCGCGACCATCGCGCTCGTGCTGGCGGCTGGGCTGGGAATGTCCGGCTGTAGTGCGTTGACCGGCACCGATGGCGATCTGGCCAACGACTGGTCGGCACTGCCCGCGCCGAAGAGCTTCGTTCCCGACCTCGGCTGTCACGCCCGGGAGACCGACGCCTCGGCGACGGCGACCGAGTTCGCGGTCGTCGACTGCGCGAAGAGCCACGAGACCGAGACGGTCTACGTCGGCGTGTTCAGCGGCTCCGCCGCGAGCGCCTCGACGCCGCCGGACACGGACTCCAAGGACGCGGCGGACGCCTTCAACGCCTGCGAGGAGCAGGCCGACAAGGTGCTCGGCCAGGACTGGCGGGACCTGCGGGTGGAGCTGAAGCTCGTGACCCCGTCCAGCGCGGCCTGGAAGGGCGGCGCGCACTGGTTCGCCTGCGACGTCATCGAGCTGGCCGACCTGGAGAACGCCGAGACCAAGGCGCGGACGGCGGCCATCAAGGAGGGCGTCGACAAGCTGCCGCTGGGGTGCTTCACCGCGACCGAGAGCGGCGGCGACCTGAAGATGGCCGAGGTGGAGTGCAGCTCCTCGCACAACAGCGAGTACGTCGGCTCGTTCGAGCCGGCCGCGAGTGTGGCGTACCCGACCACCGACGCGGGCTGGGACGTCCTGCACGAGAAGTGCGACGAGGTCGCGGCGGCGTACATGGGCATCTCGGGCAGCCAGTTCGACAAGAGCTACAGCGAGATCGCCTGGGCCACCTCGAAGAAGTACTGGGCGGCCGGCAACAACAACGTCCGCTGCTTCCTGTGGCTGGGCAAGTCGAAGATGAGCGGTTCGGCGAAGGGCAAGAAGACCACCGTGCCGAAGTGGTCCTGACGTTCGCATGACGAAGGCGCCGGCCGCGGCCGGCGCCTTCGTCATGCCCAGTGGATCTCGTGGGAAAGCACCCAGTCGTCGCCGCCTGACTTGGCGCGCTTGGCGAAGACGAGCGGCAGCACCGCGTCCCGGATGAGCCGGCCGACCGGGCCGGGCATCTTGTCGGAGCTGAGTTTCTTCGCCTCAGCGACGATGCGTTCGACCCGGCCCCGGCGTTCCCGCTCGTACGCCGAGAACGCCGTGGCCGCGTCGGGCGCGTCCCGCAGCGCCTTGGCGAGCACCAGCGCGTCCTCGATCGCCAGCGACGCGCCTTGGCCGGAGGTCGGCGCGGCGGCGTGGGCGGCGTCGCCGACGAGCACCATCCGGTCGTCGTGCCAGGTCGGCACGCTCGGGAAGTCGTAGGTGTTCCACGGCAGGGCGATCTGTTCGGTCGCCTCGACGACGGCCCGTGCGGGAGTCGCGTCGACGGCGAAGGTGTCGATCAGCCGTCGCCGCCACTGCTGAGGTGTGATGGCCGCCAGTTCGGCCGGGCTCAGCTCGCGTACCTGCGGGATGTTGGCGAACCACCAGACGACGCCGTCCGGGGCGAGCATGTGGCAGAAGAAGGCGTCGCGCCCGAAGTACATCACCATCGTGCCGGGCTCGCCGGGTACCGCCGCCCGGGTGAAACCGCCCGTGTTCAGCAGCGGCACGTAGCGCGGCTTCGGTGCGGCCGGGTCTATCAGCTCACGCGTACGCGACAGCAGGCCGTCGGCGCCGACGAGGATGTCGGCGGTGAACCGGGTGCCGTCGGCGAACACCGCGGTGACCCCGTCGCCGCCGCGCTCGGCGTCGACGAGGCGCTTGCCGTATTCGACGGTCACTCCGCGTCGCAGGGCTTCGTCGCGCAACGCCTCGTAGAGGTCGGTCCGGCGCACGGTACGGCTGGTCAGGCCATCGGGGCCGGTCGGCGCGGCCGGGAAACCGCCCAGCGGCTTGCCCTTGCCGGAGACGAACTCGAAGCGCGGGCAGTCGAACCCGTGCTTCCGGACCAGGTCCAGCAGATCCAGTTCCCGCAAGGCGCGTTGGCCGTTGACGGCCACCGTCAGGAACGAGCCGACTCCTTCCGCGCCGTGGGCGTACGCCTCGAAGACGGTGGCCTCGATGCCGGCCTGGCGCAGAGCCATGGCGGTGACGGGGCCGGCGACGCCGCCGCCGATGATCGCTGCGGTGCTTGGCTTAGTCATGGGATAACTATACATGGAATGACTATCGAACGGTCAAGGTCGTACGATGTGATCCATGGCAGAACGGCGCTCCCCGCTGGCGATAGCGATCTTGTCCTTGCTGGCAGAGGAGCCCATGCACGCGTACGGGATGCAGCAGAAGATCAAGGGCCGGCGCAAGGACGAGGTCGTCAACGTCGCCCAGCGCAACAGCGTCTACCAGGCGATCGAGCGGCTGGTGCGCGACGGCTACGTCCAGGTGCGGCACACCGCCCGGGATTCCGGCCGGCCCGAGCGCACGGTCTACGAGCTGACCGACAGCGGCCGGCAGACCCAGATGGCCTGGCTGCGATCGATGCTGGCGACTCCAGCCCGGGAGTTCCCCGAGTTCCGGGCGGCATTGGCGTTCGTCGCGACCCTCGACCCGGACGACGCCCGGGAACAGTTGGAAAACCGGGCCCGGATCCTGCAGGACCGGCTCGGCCAGTACGCCGACGACCTGAAGCGCGGCCAGGAGATGGGCCTGCCGCGGCTGTTCGCCGTCGAGGACGAGTACGCCCAAGCCGTCACCACCGCCGAGCTGACCTTCGTGCGTACGCTGATCAAGGATCTGGCCGACGGCGAGCTGACCTGGAACCCCGAGTGGCTGGCCGAGATCGTCGCGAAGTTCGAAGGGTCCCCCGCGTGACCCATCACCGGCCGGCGGAGCAGCCCACGCGGATCATCGACGGCGGCCTGTCGACGGAGTTGGCGGCGAACGGGCACGACCTCAGCGATCACCTCTGGTCGGCCCGGCTGCTGCGGGACGAGCCCGACGCGATCGTCGCCGCCCACGCCGCCTTCCTTCAGGCCGGGGCGACCGTCAGCACCACCGCCAGCTATCAGGCCACCTTCGACGGCTTCGCCCGCAGCGGCATCGACCGGGCCGAGACCGAGCGGCTGCTGACCCGCAGCGTCACCCTGGCCCGCCGGGCGAACCAGGAGACGGGGATCGACGCCCTGGTGGCGGCCTCGGTCGGCCCGTACGGCGCGATGCTCGCCGACGGTTCCGAGTACCGCGGGAACTACGGCCTCAGCGTCGCCGACCTCGTCCGGTTCCACCGGCCCCGGCTGGAGGTGCTGGCGGCGGCCGGTCCCGATCTGTTCGCCCTCGAAACCGTGCCCGACCTGGTCGAGGCCGAGGCGCTGCTGAGGGCGCTCGACGGGCTGGGCGTGCCGGCCTGGCTCTCCTACACCGTCGCCGGGTCCACCACCCGCGCCGGTCAGCCCCTCGCCGACGCCTTCGCCCTCGTACACGGCGTCGACGCGATCGTTGCCGTCGGCGTGAACTGCTGCGATCCGGCCGACGTCGGGCTCGCCCTGGCCACCGCGCGCGCGGTGAGCGGCAAGCCGCTCATCGCGTACCCGAACAGCGGCGAACAGTGGGACGCGGCGGAGCGGTCCTGGACCGGGACGGCCGGGGCGTGGCTGGCCGAGGCTCCGGCCTGGGAGGCGGACTGGCTGGGGGGCTGTTGCCGGGTCACGCCCGCGGACATCGCCGAACTGGCCCGACCGTAGGATCATCTCCGTGGAGCTGCTGCACTCGGGCAAGGTCAGAGACGTGTACGCCGACGGCGAGGACCTGATCCTCGTCGCCTCCGACCGGATGTCGGTCTTCGACGTCGTGCTGCCGACGCCGATCCCGGACAAGGGCGCGATCCTGACTCAGCTGTCGCTGTGGTGGTTCGACCAGCTCGCCGACCTGGTCCCGAACCATGTGATCTCCGAAGACGTGCCGGCCGAGTGGGCCGGGCGGGCGATCCGCTGCCGCCGCCTGAAGATGGTCCCGGTCGAGTGCGTGGCCCGGGGGTACCTGACCGGGTCGGGTCTGCGCGACTACGAGGCGACCGGGGTCGTCTCCGGCATCGAGCTGCCGGCCGGGCTGGTCGAGAGCTCCCAGCTCGCCGAGCCGATCTTCACCCCGTCGACCAAGGCCGCAATGGGGGCGCACGACGAGCCCATGACGTTCGCCGAGGTGATCACCACCGTCGGCGCGGCCACCGCAGAGCAGCTCCGCGACATCACGCTCGCGATCTACCGGCGGGGATCGGAGATCGCCGCCGAGCGCGGGATCCTCATCGCCGACACCAAGATCGAACTGGGCTGGGACGCCGACAGCCAGCTCGTCCTCGGCGACGAGGTGCTGACGCCGGACTCCTCGCGCTTCTGGTCGGCCGAGGACTACGTGCCGGGCAAGGTGCAGGACAGCTTCGACAAGCAGCCACTTCGCGACTGGGCCGTGGGCCTCGGCTGGGACAAGACCGCCCCCGGGCCGGAAGTGCCGGCCGAGATCGTCGAGCGGACGCGTGCGCGGTACGTCGCGGCGTACGAGCGACTCACCGGCCGTACTTGGAGCTGACCGCCCGCTCGCCGCTCGCTCGCTGACCCGCCGCTCGTCGGCCGTCCGCCGGATGATCGGCGGCAGCCGACGATCATCTCGCTTTGGGCCCCACGATTGTCGGCAGCCGCCGATCTTGGAGGCGGCGACCTGCGTGATCGTCGGGGGCCGCCGATCTTGGAGGCGGCGACCTGCGTGATCGGCGGCAGACGACGATCTTGGAGGCGGCGACCTGCGTGATCGTCGGCAGACGACGATCTTGGGCGCGATACCGCCAAGACTGTCGGAAGCCGACGATCATGCCGCGGATCGGCGGACAATGGGAGTCATGTACGGCACCGTGATGATCGGGAAACTCAAGGTTCCCTACGACGAGGTGGTCCGCGCCGAAGAGAAGTGGGACACCGAGCGCAAGGTACAGGGCTACGTGCGTGGCGATCTGCTGCGCGCTGACGACGGCCAGACGATCGTGATGGCCGTTCAGTTCGAGAGCAAGGAGCAGTACGTCGCCCTTGCCGACGATCCCAAACAGGACGAATGGTGGCGCACGGTGATGGCACCCATGCTCGACGGCGAGCCGACCTGGATCGACGGGACGTGGGAGTCCCAGGTTAGGTAACGCCTGCAAGATCTTGCAGCACAGCCTGCCGTGAGAGAGCAAGTCTTGCGGCAGGCTTTCAGTAACGCGTATGTTGCGGCGGACGCTTCGCAGTGATGTGTGCCACCGAGCCCCCGAGGTACGCGATGAATCTCCGCAGGTTGCTGCCGCTCGCCCTGATCCTCCCCATGATCGTCGTCCCACCGGTGGCCGCCCAGGCCGCGCCGCAACCGGAGCCATCCCGGGCCCCGAAGCGGGCAGAGCAGTACTACTTCGTGTTGCCTGACCGGTTCGCCAACGGCGACAAGTCCAACGACAAAGGCGGGTACGCCGGCGACCGGACGAAGACCGGCTACGACCCGGCGGACAAAGGCTTCTATCACGGCGGCGACCTGCAGGGCGTGATCGACAAGCTGGACTACATCCAGGGTCTCGGCACGACCTCGATCTGGCTCGCGCCGGTGTTCAAGAACCGTCCCGTCCAAGGGACCGGGGCCGACCTGAGCGCCGGGTACCACGGCTACTGGATCACCGACTTCACCCAGGTGGACCCCCACTTCGGCACCAACGCCGACCTCAAGCGGCTCGTCGGCGAGGCGCACGACCGGGGGATGAAGATCTACCTCGACGTGATCGTCAACCACACCGCCGACGTCCTCCGGTACGCCGAGAACAAGTACGACTACGTGGACAAGAAGACCAGCCCCTACACCGACACGCAGGGCCGGTCCTTCGAGGACGCGAACTACGCCGACGGCACCCAGGGCTTCCCGAAGACCGACGGGACGGCCGGGCCGTACACCCCGATCTTCCCGACCGCCGCCGACCGGACGGTGAAGAAACCGGCCTGGCTCAACGATCCCGCGATGTACCACAACCGGGGCGACTCGACGTTCGCCGGCGAGAACTCGGCGTACGGGGACTTCTATGGACTGGACGACCTGTGGACCGAACGGCCCGAGGTCGTCTCCGGGATGACGAAGATCTACCAGGACTGGATCGGCACGACCGGCGTCGACGGCTTCCGGCTCGACACCGTCAAGCACGTCGACATGGCTTTCTGGCCCCAGTTCAGCCAGGGCGTCACGAGCTACGCGAAGGACCACGGCAAGCCGGACTTCTTCATGTTCGGCGAGGTCTACAGCGCCGACGCGGCGTACGCGTCGACCTTCGTGCGGCAGGGCAAGCTGCCCGCCACCCTCGACTTCGGCTTCCAGGCCGCCGCGCAGGGCTTCGTCACCGGCGGTAGCGGCCAGGGCCTCGCCGACCTCTACGCGATGGACCCGTACTACACCGCTCCGGGCACGGACGCGAACGCGCTGCCGACCTTCCTCGGCAACCACGACATGGGCCGGATCGGCTCCTTCATCAGCAAATCCAGTGTGGACGCATCGACCTATCTCGACCGCGACAGGCTCGCTCACGAGCTGATGTTCCTCACCCGCGGCCAGCCGGTCGTCTACTCCGGCGACGAGCAGGGCTTCACCGGCCCCGGCGGCGACAAGGACGCCCGCCAGGACATGTTCGCGAGCAAGACCACCGACTACCTCGACGACGACCTGCTCGGCACCGATCGCACCCACGCCGTCGACAACTACGAGACCACGCATCCGCTCTACCAGACCATCGCGGCCCTCAGCCGCCTCCGCGCGGCTCATCCCGCGTTGGCGACTGGTACGCAGAAAGTCCGCTACGCGGGCGGCGGAGTCTTCGCGTTCAGTCGGGTCGGCGCCGGTGAGCAGGTGGAGTACCTCGTCGCGCTGAACTCCTCGACGCAGGCGCAGACGGTGACCCTGGCGACCTCCTCGGCGCCCGGTACGCGGTTCGGCCGGCTCTACCCGAGTCTGGGCGACGGCCCGGCGTCCGACGCGGACGGGAAGGTCACCGTCACCATCCCGCCGCTGTCGTCGGTGGTCCTGCAGGCGCAGCAGCCCGTGACGGCGGCCGTCGGCACGCCGACGATCACCATCAGCTCGCCCGGCGACGGCGCGAAGGTCCCCACCATCGCCAAGGTCAGCGCGACGGTCGGCAACGCGTCGCCGACCGCGACGGTCAGCTTCTCCGCGCAGGTCGCCGGCGGCCGCTGGCAGGCATTGGGCACCGCCACGCAGCCGGACGCCGACGGGCGCTACACCGTCTACCACGACCTGACCGGGCTCGGCGGGACGACGCCGATCGCGTACAAGGCGATCGTGGACAGTGGGGGAGTGAAGGCGACCGACACGACTCAGGTCACCGTGGCGACCCCGGTCCAAGGCGCGCAACGTGAATACGTCCTGGTGCACTATCGGCGCACGGACGGCGACTACGCCGACTGGGGGCTCTACAACTGGGGCGACTCCGACCCGTCGTCGCAGCACGGCTGGCCGGTCGGGCAGCCGTTCGCCGGCGCGGACTCCTACGGCCGATGGGCCTGGGTCAAGGTCAAACCGGGCGCGACCAACGTCGGCTTCCTCGTCGTGAACTCCCAAGGCGTCAAGGACGTCGACGCCGACCGCAGCCTCGATCCCAGCCGGGTCGGCGAGGTCTGGCTCAAGCAGGGCGACGCCACGATCTACTCCTCCCCGGCGGCCGCGCTCGGCTACCAGACGATCCGGTACCACCGCGCGGACGGGAACTACGCCGGCTGGGGCCTGCACCTGTGGGGCGACGGGCTCGGCATCTCCGTCGACTGGGCCAACCCGATGCCGCCCACCGGGACGGACTCCTTCGGGGCGTACTGGAACGTGCCGTTGACCGACCCGGCCAAGGTCGTCAACTTCATCGTCCACAACGGAGACACCAAGGACCCCGGGCCGGACCAGTCGATCGACCCGACGCAGGGCGCCGCCGCCTTCGTGACCAGCGGCGACGCCACCGTGTACGCCTCCGAGGCGGCCGCCTCCCACGTGGCGGTGCTGCACTACCGGCGGACGAACGCCGACTACGCGGGCTGGGGCCTGCATCTGTGGGACGGCGCGGCCACCCCGACCGACTGGGGCACACCGATGCCGCCCACCGGCACGGACGCGTACGGGGCGTACTGGCGGGTGCCGTTGGCCGACGGCGCCACCGCGCTGAGCTACATCGTGCACAACGGCGACGAGAAGGACCTTCCGGCCGACCAGAAGCTCACCTTCGCCACCAGCGGCAACGAAGTGTGGCTCCAGCAGCAGACGCCCGGCTACCTGCGGCCGGGGGTCAAGAGCGCGCCCAAGGACATCGACCTCGGGCACAGCTACGCGCAGTGGATCGACCGCACCACCATCGCCTGGAACAAGGGCGACCCCGACGGCAAGGTCTACGACCTCGTCATCGCCCCGAACGGCGGGCTCGGGGTGGCCGACGGGCACCTGACCGGCGACTACACCACGATCCGGTTGAGCGCTCGGGCCGACGGGCTCACCGAGGCGCAACGCGCGGCCTGGCCACACCTTTGGGCGTACCGCTCCTTCGGACTGAGCGCGGAGCTGAAGAAGGTCAAGGCCGCGCTGACCGCGCAGCTGGTCGTGACCGAGAGCGACCACGAGGGCAACCTGCTGTCGGCGACCGGCGTGCAGGCGCCGGGCGTCCTGGACGACGTGTACGCCGCCGCGACCAGCGCGAAGCTGGGCCCGGTCGTGACACGGGACCAGACGCGGATCTCGGTCTGGGCACCGACGGCTCGCAGCGTCCAGCTGGAACTGATGTCGACGCCGACCAGTACGCCCACCCTGGTCACGATGAAGCGAGACGACGCGACGGGCGTCTGGCGGGTGACCGGGCCGACGGCCTGGAAGGGGAGGTTCTACCGATTCCGGGTGACCGCGTGGCAGCCCGCGACGCACACCTTCGTCACCGCGAGCGTGACCGATCCCTACTCGCTGGCGCTGGCGGTGAACTCGACCGCCAGCCAGATCGTCTCGCTGGACGACGCGTCGTCGAAGCCGGCCGGGTGGGACTCGCTGCGCAAGCCCGCGGTGACCGGGCGGCCGCAGATCCAGGAGGTCTCGGTACGCGACTTCTCGATCGCCGACACGACCGTCGCGGCCGCCGACCGGGGCACGTATCTGGCGTTCGCCGGCTCGTCGGCGGGGATGACGCAGCTGCGGTCGCTGTCGGCGGCCGGGGTGACCCATCTGCATCTGCTGCCGACGTTCGACTTCGCCACCACGCCCGAGGAGCGGTCGGCCCAGGCGACGCCCGCCTGCGACCTGGCGTCGCTACCGCCGGACTCCGACCAGCAGCAGGCGTGCGTGGCGGCGGTACGCGACACCGACGGCTACAACTGGGGCTACGACCCGCTGCACTACACCGTTCCCGAAGGCGGGTACGCCGTGTCGCCCGCGAACCGGACGCTGGAGTACCGGCAGATGGTGCAGGGCGTCAACCACGCGGGGCTGCGCGTGGTGGCCGACGTCGTCTACAACCACACGTCGGCCGCGGGTGTCGCGCCCGGGTCGATCCTGGATCAGCTCGTGCCCGGCTACTACCAGCGGCTGCTCGAGGACGGCACGGTGGCGAACTCCACCTGCTGCGCGAACACCGCACCAGAACACGCCATGATGGGCAAGCTGGTGGTGGACTCGGTCGTCACCTGGGCGCGTGAGTACAAGGTGGATGGATTCCGGTTCGACCTCATGGGACACCACCCGCGCGCCAACATCCTGGCCGTGCGCGAGGCGTTGGACGCGCTGACGGTGGCGCACGACGGCGTGGACGGCAAGTCGATCCTGCTCTACGGCGAGGGCTGGGACTTCGGGGAGGTCGCGAACAACGCCCGGTTCGTCCAGGCAACCCAGCGGAACATGGCCGGAACCGGCGTCGGCACGTTCACCGACCGGCTGCGAGACGCCGTACGCGGTGGCGGCCCGTTCGACGCCGACCCCGGGATTCAGGGCTTCGCCTCCGGCCTCACTTCCTCCTCCTCCGACCTGCCGGCGCTGTTGCACGCGCAGGATCTGATTCAGCTGGGGCTGGCGGGAAACCTGGCCGCCTACGAGTTCCGGTCGTCGTCGGGTGCGGTCGTGCGCGGCGATCAGGTCGACTACAACGGCTCGCCGGCCGGGTACACGGCTTCGCCGTCGGAGGCGGTCACCTACGTGGACGCCCACGACAACGAGATCCTGTACGACGCGCTGGCGTACAAGCTGCCCCGGTCCACCTCGGCGGTGGATCGAGCGCGGATGCAGGTCCTGGCCCTGTCCACCGTGGTGTTCTCGCAGGGGACCGGGTTCGTGACCTTCGGATCCGATCGGCTGCGGTCCAAGTCGCTGGACAAGAACTCCTACAACTCCGGCGACTGGTTCAACTCGATCGAGTGGGACTGCTCGGCGGGCAACGGGTTCGGCCGCGGGCTGCCCCCGGCGGCGGACAACTCGTCGCGCTGGTCGTACGCCCGCCCGCTGCTGGCAGATCCCGCGCTGGTGCCGAACTGCGACGTGATCAACCTGGCCTCGGCCCGGTACGCCGAACTGCTGCGCATCCGTGCCTCGTCGCCGGTGTTCAGCCTGACCTCGGCTGCGGCGGTGCAGTCGCGGGTCGCATTCCCGGTGTCGGGGACGTCCGCCGCGCATCCTGGCGTGATCGTCATGTCCCTGGACGCCCGGGGTCTTTCTGGCTTCTCGCGCTATGTGGTGATCTTCAACAGCAAGGCGGAGGCTGTGACGCAGTCGGTTCCCGGGCTGACCGGGTCCTATGCGCTCCACCCCGTTCTCGCCGGGTCCGCGGACGCCTCGCTTCGCTCGGCCTCCGCGTCCGGCTCGTCCTTCACCGTTCCCCCACGGTCGGTGACCGTGTTCGTGTCCTGACACGCCCCTGCTTCCGGAACTTGATCTAGGCGAGCTTCCGGAACTTGATCTAGGCGAGAAATGGTTGCCCTGGCCGCCGTTTCTCGCCTAGATCATTTCATCCAGGCTGCGGAGGACGGTCTTACAGGATGTGGAAGACGGCGCAAAGGGCCGAGTAGACGGTGACGCCGGTCCCCAGGCCGCGATCACTCTACGTGAGCTGCGTCGGACATTACGTGACAAGACACGCGCATCGGGTGTTCTTCGCCGTGGTCCGGACAGCCGACCGCCGCCGGAGACCTGACGTCACGGCGGCGGGCGGCGGTCAAGTGTTTATCCGCCGATGTGGATCCACACCGGGCCGATCTGCAGTAGCTGGCCCAGACCCACGAACAGTCCGATGAACACGCGAAACACCCCCCACACCTTGAGTGCCTTCGGGTTTGAGCCTAGGCACTTCATCGATGGTGTGGAGGGCGTTTGCGAAAGAAGTTCGCGCAGGGAGGTACGCGTACTCCCTTGTCGTGGTTGGTCAGGCGGGCAGGCGCGGCCCGGCCTCACGCTGCTCGGCCAGCCAGGTCTCGACCTCGGCGCTGGTCCGGGGCAGCCCGGCGGACAGGTTGACGCAGCCCTCGGCGGTCACCAGGACGTCGTCCTCGATGCGTACGCCGACGCCGCGCAGCTCTTCGGGCACCAGTTCGTCCTCGGCCTGGAAGTACAGCCCGGGTTCGACCGTCAGTACGTAGCCCTCGTTCAGCTCGCCCTTGTTGTAGTGCTCCTTGCGGGCGTTGGCGCAGTCGTGCACGTCGATGCCGAGCATGTGGCCGAAGCCGTGCAGCGTCCACCGGCGGTAGAGCATCGAGTCCTTGTCCATCGCCTCCTCCACCGACACGGGCAGGATGCCCAGGTCGTGCAGGCCCTCGGCGAGCACTCGCATGCACGTGGTGTGCACGTCCTCGAACTTCACGCCCGGCTTGATGAAGTCCATGCCGGCCTGCTGCGAGGCATACACCACGTCGTAGACCTGCTTCTGCAACGGCGTGAATTGGCCGCTCACCGGCACCGTCCGGGTCACGTCGGCGGTGTAGAGGTTGCGGTTCTCCACGCCCATGTCCATGAGCAGCAGATCGCCCGGCCGCGTACGCCCGTCGTTGCGGATCCAGTGCAGGATCGTGGCGTGGGCGCCGTTGCCGACGATCGACGAGTAGCCGACGTCGTTGCCGTCGTGCCGGGCACGCAGCCCGAACACGCCCTCGATGAGCCGTTCGGAGACCGCCCGGTCGGCGGGCAGGATGCGCGCGACGTCCTCGAAGCCGCGCACGGTCGCGTCGATGGCGTCCTGCAGCTGAGCGATCTCCCACGCCTCCTTGACCAGCTTGTGCTCGGAGATCGTCCAAGCCAGCTCCTGGTCCCGGTCGAGGTCGGCCGTGCTCCACGGCAGTACGCCGGCGTCGACGCCCGGGTCGAAACCGCGCAGCACGCGGGAGCCCTTGGCGGTCAGCCCGGCCAGCACCTCGGGCAGATCGGCCAGGTTCGCCGTCTTGACCCCGAGTTCGGCTTCCTTCTCGGCCAGCGTGTGCCGGCGGCCGATCCACAGCTCGCCGTACATCCGGTCCTTGAAGAACTCGTCGGTGTCGCGCGGCGAGCGCGGCCGGACGAACAGCGTGGCCTCGCCGTCGGGGCGGACGACCAGCACGCTCTCCGGGTCGAACTCGCCCGTGAGGTAGAAGAAGTCGCTGCCCGGCCGGTAGTTGTATCCGGTGTCGTTGGCCCGGACCTTCTCGTGGCCGCTCGGGATCACGAGCGTCTCGCCCGGGAACGCGGCGGCCAGCCGCGCGCGGCGGGCGGCATAGTTCGGCGCCCCGTCGGTCCCGGTCACCGCCAGCTCCGCGTCCCGCCATCCGGTCCGCATGAACTCGAGGAACTTCTCCGGGTACGCCGGGTCGTGGGTCTGCTGGGTCTTGGTCTTCCCGTTGCCTGCCTCGGTGTCGGCGGCTTCCGGGGTGGCCTGGTCGGCCTCGGTCATGGTGATGTACCTCCCTGTGGTGTTCACCTGGCCTCGACCCTACCCGGATCATGAACACCGCATAATCGCCGACCGGATGTCTCGCCCCGGGGGTTGGCCCGCGCGCGATCATCCGCGTGACAAGATGGTGGCCATGTGCGGGATCCTTGCCTTCTTCAGCGCCACCGGCGACGCGTACCGGCACGAGCAGTCCCTGGCCGGGGCGCTCGAGTGCCTGCATCACCGGGGCCCCGACGAGACCGGCCTGGAACTGGTCGGCGCGGACGCGATCTTCGCCCACAAGCGGCTGTCGATCATCGATGTGGCGCTCTCCCATGAGCCCATCCACTACCTCAACGGCCGTTATGTCCTGACTTTCAACGGTGAGATCTACAACTACCTGGAGCTGCGCGAGGAGCTGGCCCGGGAGTTCGGCGCCGAGTTCGCCACCAACGGCGACGGCGAGGCGGTCGTCGCGGGGTTCCACTACTGGGGCGAGGCGGTTCTCGACCGGCTGCGGGGCATGTTCGCCTTCGTCATCTGGGACCGGCAGGAGCAGCGCGCGTTCGGCGCCCGCGACCCGTTCGGCATCAAGCCGATGCACTACCTGACCACCCCGGACGGGCTCTACCTGGCCAGCGAGAAGAAGGCGCTGCTGCCGTTCGCCCCGTCGGCCGAGGCCGGCGACAACGGGGTCGACACGGCCAACCTGTCGCACTACCTGACCCTGCAATACGTGCCGGAGCCTCGCACCCTGCACAAGGGCATCGCGCGGATCGGCTCGGGCGAGTGCCTGTCGTGGTCGGCCGCCGAGGGTGTGCGTACCCGGCGCTACTACCAGCCGACCTTCCGGCCCACCCCGACCGACAACCCCGAGGCCCTGTACGCGCGGATCCGCGAGACGCTGCGGGAGAGCGTACGCATGCACATGCGCTCGGACGTGCCGGTCGGCGCGTTCCTGTCCAGCGGCATCGACTCGACCGCGGTGGTGGCGCTGGCCCGGGAGTTCAACCCGAACATCCTGACCTTCACGGTCGGCTACGACGTCGACGGCTACTCCGAGATCGACGTCGCCCAGGACTCCGCCCGCCACCTCGACGTCACCACCATCCCGACCAAGATCGGGCCGGCCGAGATGATGGAGGCGCTGCCGAAGATCGTCTGGCACCTGGACGACCCGGTCGCCGACCCCGCGCTCGTACCGCTCTACTTCGTCGCCAAGAAGGCCGCCGAGCACGTCACGGTCGTCCTGTCCGGCGAGGGCGCCGACGAGTTCTTCGGCGGTTACACGATCTACCGGGAGCCGCTGTCCCTGGCGATGGTCAACGACCTGCCCGACCCGCTGCAGAAGGGTCTGCGCGCGGTCTCCAAGGTCATCCCGCAGGGCGTCAAGGGCAAGAGCTTCCTGGAGCGCGGCACGACCCCGATCGAGGCCCGCTACTACGGCAACGCCCGGATGTTCAACGAGGCCGAGAAGCAGAAGCTGCTGCGCCGGTACGACCCTTCGGTGCGCTACACCGACGTCACCGCGCCGATCTACGCCGAGGTCCCCGACCTCGACGACGTGACCACGATGCAGTACGTCGACCTCTACACCTGGCTGCGCGGCGACATCCTCGTCAAGGCCGACCGCATGTCCATGGCGCACTCGCTCGAACTGCGGGTGCCGTTCCTGGACAAGGAGGTCTTCAACGTGGCCTCGATCATCCCGGTCGACCTGAAGCTGCCGCCGCGGTCCGAGCAGACCAAGTTCGCGATGCGCCAGGCCCTGCAGCAGGTGGTGCCGCCGGCCATCGTCAGCCGGAAGAAGCTGGGCTTCCCGGTGCCCACCCGCGTGTGGCTGGCGGGCGAGATGTACGAGTGGGCGCGGCATGTCATGGCCAGCTCCGGCGCGGGCGAGCTGCTCGATCTGGCGTACGCCGACAAGCTGCTCCAGGAGCACAAGGCGGGCACCGCCGACCACTCGCGCAAGATCTGGACCGTGCTGGTCTTCTGCATCTGGCACGCCATCTTCGTGGACCGCACCCTCGATCCCGGGATCGCCCGGAACCAGTCGGCACTGCTCACCAAGCCGGTCGTCGGGTCCATGGTCTCCTGAGCCGTGATGCCCCCCTCGGCGGTCGTACTCGGTGAAGCACTCATAGATCTCCTGGAACAGCCGGACGGAAGTTTCCGTCCGGCTGTGGGCGGCGCGCCCCTCAACGTCGCCGTCGGCCTGGCCCGGCTCGGCACGCCCACCCGGCTCGTCACCGGGGTGGGCACCGATCCGTTCGCGGCCACCATCCTCGGTCTGCTGTCGGCGTCCGGGGTCTCGCTGGCCTCGGTCGCTGAGGTGACCGGACCGAGCCCGCTCGCCGTGGCGAGCTTCCAGGGCGCGGAGCCGTCGTTCTCCTTCTACGGCTCGCTGCCGATCCCGGCGCTCGACGCGGCGATCGTCGCCGAGGCGCCGGTCGTCTATTGTGGATCGATCGCGCTGCTGACGCCGTTTGTGGACGTCGCCCGGGCCGCCTGGGCGATCCCCGGCCCGCAGCGGATCTTCGACCCGAACCTGCGGCCCTTCCTGCTCGCCTCGTCCGGCGTCGACCGCGTACGCGAGATCGTGGAGGAGTTCGCGGCATCGGCCGACGTCCTGAAACTGTCCGACGCCGACGCCCGGTTGCTCTATCCGCACCTTTCACCGGTATCGACCGCGTTGCGGCTGCGGTCGCTCGGCGCGCGTACGGTCGTGGTGACGCTGGGCGCGGGCGGGGCGGTGCTACTGCGCCCGGACCGGGGTGCGCGTCCGTCGGCGATGGCCGACAGTGCGATCCACTCCACCGACACGGTCATCGGCCTGCGTACGCACCCGGGAGCGGTGGTCGACACCACCGGCTGCGGCGACTCCGTGTCGGCCGCCCTGATGCACTGCCTCGCGTCCGGGCTGCCGGACGAGGACGCCGCCTGGATCTCGGCCGTGCAGTTCGCGCTCCGTGTCGCCGCGTACGTGGCCGCCCGGCCGGGCGGCGCGGTCGCGATGCCGCCGCTCGCCGAGATCCCCGTCCCCCTCTGACCTCCGCCCGCTTAACGTGCAGATCAGGGATATGCGGCCTTCCCCGGCTCGTTTTGGCCTGCGTAACCGTGATCCGCTGCCATACGGGGGGAGCTAGTGGGTGTTCGAGGGCTGCTCTAGTTCCTCATAGCCGCGGACGACCGCGAGCTGGGCCTCTTTCAGGCCCCGATCGCCGAACCGGGCCAGCGTGGTGTTCCGGGCGACCTTGAGCGGGTCCCCGCCATCGCCGTGGGCTTCGCGGATGAGCCAGGAGAGCTGGCTGAGTTCACTGTGCTGCGCCTGGGCGAAGTCCGGCCCGACGACCGCACCGTGACCGGGCACGACCCGAGTCTGCGGGCCGAGCCGAGTCAGCAGGGCGGCCAGCGTGTCCGGCCACGAGATCGGGTACGAGTCGCCGAATCCCGGCGGCGCGCCTTCCTCGACCAGGTCGCCCGCGACGACCACGTCCACGTCCGGCACCTCGGCCACGAGGTCGCCGATCGTGTGGCCGCGCCCGAGGTGCCGAAGGACCACGACCCGGCCGCCCACGTCCAGGCTCGTCACATTGTGGACGATCTGATCCGGCGGCCGGATCACACACTGGCCGAGCGCGTCGGCGAAGGCGGGATCCTGCGGAAGCAGCTCCTCGTACCACTGTCGCTGAAGCACCGGCCCCTGATCGCGCAGCAGCGCGGCGGCCTCCACGTGGGCCCAGATCGGAGCGTCCTGCGGCGGCCGCCCGCCACCGGTCCCGGCCGCCACGACGGCGTTGCCGAACGCGTGGTCGTAATGATGGTGGGTGTTGACGACGGTCAGCGGGTCACCGGTGATTCCGCGTACGGCGGCCAGCAGTTCCTTGGCCTGGCCGTCGTGGGACAGCGTGTCGATCAGCAGTGCCTGGCCGTCGCCGACGATCAGCGTCACGTTGACGTTCACGATCGGCTCGACCGCGACCAGGACCCGGTCCGCGATCTCGGTGAACGTGATCATCCGGCCGCCCCGCCGGAAGCCGTCGCCCCGCCGGAAGAGGGAGCCGGTCCGTCGAGGGCGTCGGTCGCCTTGGCGATGAAGCGTTGCCGGTCGACCAGGATCCGCTCCACCCGGCCGTCGGCCACGACCAGATCCTCGTCGCGTACGGTGATGTCGAAGATCAGCCGTCGACCGTCCACCTTGACCAGTAGGGCCTGGGCGACGACGGTGCGGCCCACCGCGGTCGGCGAACGGTGATCCAGCTCGGCGCGTACGCCGACAGTCGTCGCGTCGGACGGCATGTGCCGCGCGGTCGCGGCGACGGTGGCCGCTTCCGCCAGGGCCAGCACCCGCGGCGTGCCGAGCACCGGCACGTCGCCGGAGCCGAGGGCCTGTGCGGTGTCGGCGTCTGAGACGCGAAGCTGCACCTGGGCGGTCAGTCCGGCGGCCAGGGAGTGCTCCATGCGCTCACTCTAGGCAACGAAGCCGACTCGGGCCACTCTCCCGCATAATTCCCACATTCGCGGGGGAAGGTGGGCGACTCCGATATGACCGACTGAGGAGATTCGCCTATGCTCGGCACGATGCGGTCGCAGGAGATGGCACCCCCGGCGCACGCCGCGCCTCCGGCACAAGTGACACCCGAAGCACGCGAAGCGATACCCGAAGCGCGACAAGTCTCAGCCTCCGCTCGGCAGACGCTACCGGCACGGCCGGAAGCGCCGGCGGACAGCTCCCCGGAAGATCGCCGACCTGCGAACAAGCCCCGGCTGCGAATCCTGGACGGGCTGCGGCTGCTGGCCGCGCTGGCCGTGGTGGGCTGGCATCTGATCGCCGCGCCGACCGCCGGCTGGGCCGAGGCCGGCGTACGCGACTTCGGGCCGTTCGCGGCGGTCGCCAAGTACGGCTGGCTCGGCGTCGAGCTGTTCTTCCTCATCTCCGGCTTCGTCATCTGCCTGAGCAGCTGGGGTCGGCGGGTCGGCGACTTCGCGGCCTCCCGCGTCATGCGCCTCTATCCCGCGTACTGGCTGGCCGTGCTGGCCTCGGCGGCGGTGCTGGCGCTGTTCGGCGCGCGGGAGGTGACCTGGCCGCAGACGGCGGCGAACCTGACGATGCTCCAGAACCCGCTGGGAGTCGCCGATGTGGACCCGTCGTACTGGACCCTCGCCGTGGAGCTGCGGTTCTATCTGCTCTTCGCGATCGTGGTGGCGCTCGGCGTGACGTATCGCCGGGTCGTCTACTTCTGCGTCATCTGGCTGGCCGTCTCGGTCTTCGTCTCCGGCCAGCCGTGGCTGGCCTGGCTGATCTCGGCCGAGAACGTGCCGTACTTCGTGGCGGGCATGGCGTTGTTCCTGGTCCACCGGTTCGGTGGGACGCCGCTGCTCTGGGGTATCGTGACCGCGAGCTGGCTGGTCGCGCTCTACCGGGTGGACTCCCACCTCACCGCCGCACTCGGCGAGCACGGATCCGACGAGTGGATTCCCGCCGCCCTGATCGTCACCGGGTTCTTCGCGCTGATGAGCCTGATCGCGGCCGGCTTCGGCAGCCGGATCAGCCGGCCCTGGCTGGTCACCGCGGGGGCGTTGACCTATCCGCTCTATCTGCTGCATCAGACGCTGGGCGTGACCGTGATCGGCGGACTGCGCGGGCACGTCCCCGGCTGGCTGATCCTGATCGCCCTAGTCACTGGGCTGCTGGGGCTGGCCTGGCTGGTGCATCGTTACGTCGAGCGACCGGTCGCGGCCTGGCTCAAGCGGGCCGCCGCGTCCTCCCTGGTAGCGATGCGCACCGCTCGCTGAGCGCGAGGAACGTCGGTTACGGGGAGTATCCTTCTGCCGATGGAATCCCAGCCCGCGGAGATGGACGGCCTCTTCGCCATCCCCACGACGCCCGGCTCCGGCGGCCCTTTCGCCGGTTTCGCCGAGCCCGGCCCGGACGCGCCGCTGGCCGTCCGGATGCGGCCGGCGAGCGTCGACGAGTTGGTGGGACAAGGTCATCTGCTGGCGGCCGGGGCCCCGCTGCGCCGGCTCGTGGGCGGTGGCGCCCCGATGTCGGTGATCCTCTGGGGTCCGCCCGGCAGCGGCAAGACCACGATCGCGCACCTCGTCGCGCGGGCGAGCGAACGGCACTTCGTCGCCATGTCCGCGCTGACCGCCGGAGTCAAGGACGTCCGGGCCGAGATCGACGCCGCTCGCGCCCGCCGTCGCCGGGGCGGCCCGGCCACCGTCCTGTTCCTCGACGAGGTGCACCGCTTCTCCAAGGCACAGCAGGACTCGCTGCTCGCGGCGGTCGAGGACCGCACGATCACCTTGCTCGCCGCCACCACGGAGAACCCCTACTTCTCGGTCATCTCGCCGCTGCTCTCCCGCTGCGTACTGCTCACGCTCAAACCCTTGGACGACGACGGCGTCCGCGGCCTGGTGCGGCGCGCGACCACCGACGAGCGCGGCCTGGGCGGGGCCGTCACGCTCGCGTCCGATGCCGAAGATCATCTGGTACGCCTGGCAGGCGGTGACGTCCGTAAAGCGCTGACGGCGCTGGAGGCGGCGGCCGGGTCGGCCGCGGAACTCGGCGTGTCCGAGATCGACCTGGCCGTCGCCGAGAAGGCGGTAGATACCGCGGCCCTGCGCTACGACCGGGCCGGCGACGAGCACTACGACGTGGTGAGCGCGTTCATCAAGAGCATGCGTGGCTCGGACGTCGACGCCGCGCTGCACTATCTGGCCCGGATGCTCGTCGCGGGGGAGGATGCCCGGTTCATCGCCCGGCGCATGGTCATCTTCGCCTCCGAGGACGTCGGGATGGCCGATCCGACGGCGCTGATGGTGGCGACCGCCGCCGCCAACGCGGTCGAATACGTCGGTCTGCCGGAGGTGACGCTCAACCTGTCGCAGGCGGTGATCCACCTGGCCACCGCGCCGAAGTCGAACTCGGCCACCACCGCGATCGGCAAGGCGATGGCCGACGTACGCGCGGGCCAGGCGGGCAGCGTGCCGAAACACCTGCGCGACGCCCACTATCGCGGGGCGGCCGGGCTCGGGCACGGAGCCGGCTACCGCTATCCGCACGACGATCCCCGGGGTGTGGTGACCCAGCAATACGCCCCGGACGCGATCGCCCGGACCGACTACTACGAGCCGACCGACCACGGCGCGGAGCGCGCCGTCGCCGCCCGGCTGCCCAAACTCCGTTCGGTGGTACGCGGTGTCCCGCTGCCGCCGTCCGACCGGCACAATGGCGCGAATGCCGGTTCGGGTGCCGAACCGGGCCAGACCTCAGCTGACCGAGAACCGGAGAAGGGGGAGGGTCGGTAGATGGCGCGCGACGCGGAGCGACCCGACGACGGCCGAGGCCGTCGCAAAGGCCGCGGCGGTGGCGAGCCGCAGGAGGTGCCCCAGGAGGAGACCGGCTGGCTCGACGACCTGCGGCACGCCAAGGAGGCGAAGGCCGACATCGGCCCAGGCGGCACTCCCGGCGGCCCCAGCGAGAAGACCCGCGGCGGCTCCGGCGACTCCCGGTGGGCCGCGTTGCGGGGCGAGTCGGGTTCCGGCTCCGCTGGATCGCCGTCGGCCGCACCGCCCGCCACCGGACCGTCGCCCGCCGGACCGCCGACGACCGGCCCCGCCCCCAGCGGCCCGGCCCAGGCGATGCCCGGATCTCCGATCGCCCGTCGCCGGGCCGAGGACACGCCTCCGCCTCCGCCGGCCGGTCGGCGCCGCGCTGACGAGCCGGGCGGCGAGCCCACCTTCGGCGGCGGACGCCGTCGAGCCGACGATGACGCCGGTGAGCCGACCTTCGGCGGGGGTCGCCGTCGCGGGGACGAGCCGTCCGGCGACGTGATGGCCGGTCGGCGACGAGCCGAGGAACCGGTGTCCGGTGGGCATCGCCGCGACGACGAACCGCCTGGTGAACCGACCTTCGGCGGAGGTCGCCGACGCGGGGACGAGCCGTCCGGCGACGTGATGGCCGGACGACGCCGGGCCGACGAGCCGACCGGTGGCTTCCGCCGGGGCGACGAGCCGTCTGGCGACGTCATGGCCGGTGGGCGCCGACGCGCTGAGGACCCCCCACCGCCCCCGGCCGGCCGCAGGCGCGCCGAGGACACTCCTCCTGCTCCACCTCCGCCGCCGGCGGGCGGTCGACGCCGCGCCGACGAACCGGCGGACGAACCGACGTTCGGCGGTGGCCGCCGTCGAGCCGCAGAGCCGGCGGAACCGCCCCGGACCGGCCATCGGCGCGACGAGCCTCCGACGCCCCCGTCCGGTCCACTGTCGACTTCCGGCGTACGCGCCGAGCCGCCCGCTGACGGACCGCAGGGGGCAGCCGGTGCACCGCCGGCCGGTCGCAGATCCGGCGGGCTGGGCGACCGTTTCGTGCCGCTGGGTCGCCGCGACGCCTCCGGTCCCGCGGAGTCCCCGAGCGGGCGAGGCGGCCCGGTTTCCGGCAGCCCGGCGGCGCCGGGTGTCGGCCCGGTCGCACCGGGTCGTGGCGGCGTACCTGGTGGACCGCGCGGGGCGGAGCATCCGCGCGACGGCGAGCCCGGCGGTCGCGGAGCCGGCCCCGGCGCGTCCGGGGCTCCCGGCCGAGGCGGCCCCGCCGCCGGTACGCCCGGCGGCCGTCCCATTTCCGGACCCGGTGGCGGACTCGGCACTCCGCCCGGCAGCGCGCCTCCGCCGGTCGCCGGTCGCGGCGGCGCTCCGGCCGGTCCCGGTGGTCCCGGTGCTGGTGGCGGCCTTGGTAGTCCGGTCGCGCCCGGTCGTGGTGGCGTACCTGGTGGGCCGCGTGGTCCCCGCGACGGCGAGCCCGGTGGGCCTGGTCGCGGTGGTGCTCCGGGTGGTCCCGGTGCTGGTGGTGGACTTGGTAGCCCCGTTGCTCCGGGGCGTGGTGGCGTACCCGCTGGGCGGGACGGCGAGCCGGGCGGACCCGGTCGCCCCGGTGCTGGTGGCGGTCTTGGTAGCCCCGTTGCTCCGGGGCGTGGCGGCGTGCCCGGTGGGCGGGACGGCGAGCCCGGTGGGCCTGGTCGCGGTGGTGCTCCGGGTGGTCCCGGTGCTGGTGGACTTGGTAGCCCCGTTGCTCCGGGGCGTGGTGGCGTACCCGCTGGTGGACCCGGGAGCCCCGTCGCTCCTGGACGTGGCGGCGTGCCCGGTGGGCCGCGTGGCCCGCGTGACGGTGAGCCCGGCGGGCCTGGACGCGCGGGCATGGGCGGCCCAGCCGCACCGGTACGCCCCGGCGGTCCCGGCACCGGCGTTCCGGGCCCCGGTGGACCCGCTGGTGGCGGGCCCGGTGTCGGGGGTCCTGGCGTGGGCGGCCCGGCCGGCCCCGGCCGTGGACCTGACCGGCCCGGCGACTCACCACCCGGCCGGATGGCGGCGGGGCTGGGGACGGGCGCACCCCCGGCACCGGCGATGCCGGGCGGACCCGGCCCGGCGATGCCCCCGGGAGGAATGCCTCCGGGAGGAATGCCTCCGGGAGGAATGCCCTCAGGTGGGATGCCACCTGGAGCGATGCCGCCCGGCGGGATGCCGCCCGGGATGGGGCCTGGCCCCGGCGGCCCGAACCGGCCCGGCGGACCCGACGACTTCCCCGGGCTCGACGGACCGCCGCGTCCGCGGTCGCCGCGGTCCGGCCTGCAGGCCGGGGTCGGCGCGTTCAAGGACGCCCGCTCGGAGCTGCGCAAGCGGATGCGCGAGCGGCAGCGCCTGCGGATGCTCACGCTCATGGCGGTCGTCGTCACCGTGCTCGGCGCGCTGCCGCTGTACCTGCTGGTGCAGGCGGCGACCCGGGACCCGGTGTTCACCTCGCTCGACGCGCTCAAGGTCCCGGCCTGGGCCGCGACCAGCCACGCCGACGAGGTCGACGGGAGCCGGTGGTGCGTCATCGAATGCCGCTACCGCGAACGGGACGTCGCCTCGCAGAAGTCGCCGGACGAGACCAACACCGCCTACGTCAAGGCCTTGCAGGACGCCGGATGGCAGCGCTGGAAGGTGCCGGACTGCCCGATGCAGGCGGCCGGGGTCACAGTGGAGGGCCACTACACCTGCTGGCGCAAGGACGAGTACACACTCGACCTTTGGGTAAGGAACAAGCCGTGTCCCGACGAGTTGCTGCGCAACCGGCCGACGGTCGGCCCGTCGGGATCGACGGCCGCCTCACCAGGGACGCAGGACTGCAACGGTTCGCTGGTGTCGTTCAAGGTCTATAACGCCATCGCGGACGACCGGCTCAACCGGACCGGCACCGACGCGACCACGTCTCCCGGCGGCTAGCCGCCTCCAGATCAGCGGGGCGCAAGGGGCGCAACGCGGCCGAAAAGGTAAGGTCTGCACGTCGGGCTGAGTCGAGGGAGGCCGCGCCATGCGTGGTTGGGAGATCGCGGCGTTGGTCGCCGCGGGGGCGTTCGCGGTGCTGATGCTCGCATTGGTCGTGCCCGTGCTGCGGCTGCGGCACACCATCGACGCCGCGACGCAGACCCTGAAAGACGTTCAGGTGCGCACCGGCCCGCTGCTCGACGAGGTGCACGGCACGGTGGACAACGTGAACACCGCGCTCGGCCAGGTGCAGGTCACCCTGGATGGGGTGAACGTGCAGCTCGCCCGGGTCGACACCATGACGCAGCACGCCCAGGCCGCCACCGCCAACGTGGCCAACCTGGTCGGCGTCGTCTCGGCGGCCGCGTCGAGCCCGCTGGTCAAGGCGGCGGCGTTCAGCTACGGCCTGCGCCGCGCCAACTCCGCGCGCCGCCAGGCCGACGACGAGAAGGCGGTACGCGCGACGCTCAAGGCGCAGCGCAAGGCCGCGAGGGGACGGTAGAGGTGAAGCGGCTGCTCTGGCTGGGCGCGGGGCTGGCCATCGGGGCCTTGGTCGTACGCGCGGTGAGCAAGCGCATGCAGCGGCTGACGCCCGGTGGCATCGCCGAGAGTGTGTCCTCCTCGATCGGTGGGATCGGCGAGACGATGCGCGAATTCGTGGAGGACGTCCGCGACGGCATGGCCGAGCGGGAGGATGAGATACATCGGGCCTTCGCCGACGGCGTGGCGCTCGACGACACCACGGCCCTGCCCTGGGCCCGTGGCGTCGGGGAGAAGTTCTACTCGAGCCAGTATTTCAGAGAACAGCAGGAAGGTGACACAAGCCGATGAGAACCGCCGAGGTCAAGCGCCGGTTCCTGGCCCACTTCGAGGCGAACGGTCACACGGTGGTGCCCAGCGCTCCGTTACCCGCCATCGACGACCCGAACCTGTTGTTCATCAACGCCGGCATGGTGCAGTTCGTGCCGTACTTCCTCGGCCAGCAGTCCGCGCCGTTCAAGCGCGCCGTCAGCGTCCAGAAGTGCATCCGGACGCCGGACATCGACGAGGTCGGCAAGACCAGCCGGCACGGCACGTTCTTCCAGATGAACGGGAACTTCTCGTTCGGGGACTACTTCAAGGCCGAGGCGATCAAGCTGTCGTGGGAGCTGATCACCAACCCGATCGAGTCCGGCGGGTTCGGCATCGACCCGGAGAAGATCTGGGCGACGGTCTACCTCGACGACGACGAGTCCATCGAATACTGGCGCAACGTCGGGCTGCCGGCTGAGCGGATCGTCCGCCGGGGCAAGGCCGACAACTTCTGGTCGATGGGCATCCCCGGTCCGTGCGGCCCCTGCTCGGAGATCTACGTCGACCGCGGCCCGGCGTACGGGCAGGAGGGCGGCCCCGCCGTCGACGAGGACCGCTACATGGAGATCTGGAACAACGTCTTCATGCAGTTCGAGCGCGGTCCGGGCACGGACAAGGAGAACTACCCGATCCTGGGCGAGCTGCCGGCGAAGAACATCGACACCGGCATGGGCCTGGAGCGGATGGCCTCGATCATGCAGGGCGTCGACAACCTCTACGAGATCGACGAGGTCCGCCCGCTGATCGACAAGGCGTGCGAGATGACCGGCAAGCGGTACAACGTCACGCATACGCACACGGCCAGCGAGTCGCACCCCGACGACGTCCGGCTGCGCGTCATCGCCGACCACGTCCGCACCGCGCTGATGCTGATCGGCGACGGCGTCACGCCGTCCAACGAGGGCCGGGGCTACGTGCTGCGCCGGATCATGCGGCGGTCCATCCGGGCGATGCGCCTGCTGGGCTGGCAGGAGCAGGCCCTGCCGCAGCTGCTGCCGGTGGCGCGGGACTGCATGGCCCCGTCCTACCCCGAGCTGGCCACCGACTTCGAGCGCATCTCGCAGTACGCGTACGCGGAGGAGGACGCGTTCCTGTCGACCCTGCGGGCCGGCACGACGATCCTCGACACCGCGATCGCGGAGACGAAGCAGGCCAGCGGCGCGACCCTGGCCGGGGACAAGGCGTTCCAGCTGCACGACACCTACGGCTTCCCGATCGACCTGACCCTGGAGATCGCGGCCGAGCAGGGCCTGTCGGTGGACACCGACGGCTTCCGGGCGCTGATGGCCGAGCAGCGTAAGCGGGCCAAGGCCGACGCCCAGGCCCGCAAGACCGGCCACGCCGACCTGTCGGCGTACCGGGGTTCGCTGGAGGCCGGCGGCGAGGTTCAGTTCACCGGATACGCCGAGATCGCCCGCGAGTCGCGCGTACGCAGTCTGCTGACGCCGACTGGTGAGGCGTTGACGGTGGCCGGCGAGGGCGACCTGATCGAGCTGGTGCTCGACACGACTCCGTTCTACGCCGAGGGCGGCGGCCAGCAGGCAGACACCGGGTTCATCACGGTCGGCTCAGGCCGGGTGCAGGTGCTGGACGTGCAGAAGCCGATCCCGGGCCTGATCGTCCACAAGGTCAAGGTGCTGTCCGGCGAGGTCCGGGCAGGTGAGGCCGGGTTCGCCGAGATCGACATCACCCGCCGCAAGGCGATCTCCCGGGCGCACACGGCGACTCACCTGGTGCACCAGACGATGCGCAACTTCCTCGGCGAGGCGGCGACCCAGGCCGGGTCGCTCAACGCGCCGGGCCGGCTCCGGTTCGACTTCAACACGCCGGGCGCGGTCCCGGGCAGCGTGCTGGTCGACGTCGAGCAGAAGATCAACGAGGTCCTGTTGGAGGATCTGGAGGTCCGGGCGTTCCTGACCTCGCAGGCCGAGGCGCGGGCGATGGGCGCGATGGCGTTGTTCGGCGAGAAGTACGGCGATGTCGTGCGGGTCGTCGAGGTCGGCGAGTACGCGCGGGAGCTGTGCGGTGGTACGCACACCGAGCGCTCCGGCCAGCTGGGCCTGGTGAAGATCCTCTCCGAGTCGTCCATCGGCTCCGGCGTACGCCGGGTGGAGGCGCTGGTCGGCCTGGACGCGTTCAGCTACCTGGCCAAGGAGCACCTGCTGGTGTCGCGGCTGGCAGAGCTGTACCGGGTGCCGAACGACCAGGTCGCCGACCGGGTCGAGCAGACGGTGGCGCAGCTGCGCGACGCCGAGCGCGAACTGGAGAAGATGCGGGCGCAGATGGTGCTGGCCGGGGCGGCGTCCCTGGCGGGCGCGGCGACCGACCTCGGCGGGATCGCGTTCGTCGGCACCGAGGCCCCTGAGGGCGCCGGCGCCAACGACGTACGCACCCTGGCCCAGGAGGTCCGCGGCAAGATCGCGGCCGATCGTCCCGGCGTGGTCGCTGTGGCGGCCCGCGCCAACGGCAAGGCGTCGCTGATCGTCGCGGTCAACGGGGCCGCCCGCGCTCGGGGCTTGGACGCGTCGGCACTGGTCAAGGGTGCGCTGTCGGGCCGCGGCGGCGGCAACGCCGACCTCGCCCAGGGCGGTGGCCTGCCCGCCGAGGAGGCGCCGAAGCTGCTGGCCGCCGTCGAGAACGCGGTACGGCAGGCCGCGTGACTTCTCCGTGGGTCCGGGGCGTACGCCTCGGCATCGACGTGGGTTCGGTACGCGTCGGGGTCGCCAAGTGCGACCCCGACGGCATTCTCGCCACCCCCCTCATCACCCTCGCCCGGGATTCCTCGGTCGACGTCTCGGTCCTCGACTTGGCCGGGATCCGGTCCGCCACTGTGGGCGTACCGGCTGATATCGCGGAGATCGCGCGTCTCGTGACTGAACATGACAGCGTAGAGGTTGTCGTGGGTTTACCAGTCAATCTTGCGGGCATGGAAGGTCCGGCCGCGAAAAAGGTTCGCGAATATGTCCGGGTTCTTGCCGAAGCCATCGCTCCTGTCCCAATTGTCATGGCGGACGAGAGGATGTCAACCGTTACGGCAGCCCGTAGGCTCTCCGATCGAGGCGTGAAGGGAAAACGCCAGCGAGCCGTCGTGGATCAGGCGGCCGCCGTAGAGATCCTGCAGCACTACCTGGAGAGTCGACGGAGGCAAGGATGATCGACGACCTGAACCTCGATTTCGAGGATCATGATCGCGGTCGTGGCCGGCGCCGACGGACCGAGCGCTGGGACAGCGGCGCCGAGCACCGCCGGCAGGACGCGAGTCAAGACCAGTGGCAGCAGCAGGGTGGTTGGGCTGGTTCCGGCGCACAAGCGCGTGGTGGTCATGAGCCCCGGTACGACAGCGACCCCCGCTACGACAGCGATCCCCGGTACGACACGGGAACGCAGCGCGGCTACGACCCCCGCTACGACCAGGATCCGCGCTATGCGCCGGATCCGCGATACGCGCCAGACCCCCGTCAGGACACGGGAACGCAGCGTGGTTACGACCCGCGCTACGCGCAGGACCCCCGCTATGACACCGGTACGCAGCCCGGCTACGCGCAGGATCCCCGTTACGACACCGGTTCGCAGCCCGGCTACGACCCCCGTTACGACAGCGAACCCCGGTACGAGCCCGACCCCCGCTACGACACCGGTTCCCGGGCGTACCGCAAACTCGACGACCGGTACGACACCGGTTCCCGGCGCGGCGGGTTCCTCGAGGAGGGTTACGACGGGGACGGCCCCGGCCTCCTGCCCGGCGGCGGCGACTATCGCGACGATGACGACGGCGGCAAACGCCGTCCACGCAAGACCAAGAAGAAGCGGCGCGGCCGCAGCTTCCTCGCCCTCTTCATGACGCTGCTCCTGCTGGGCGCGCTCGGCGGCGGCGCCTACCTGGCGTACGACAAGGTCGCGGGCTACTTCCTGACGCCGGACTACGACGGCGCGGGCACCACCGAGACGGTGATGATCGAGGTCAAGGACGGCCAACTGCTCGGCGATATCGCCAACACGCTGGTGGCTGCAGACGTCGTGAAGAGCTACAAGGCATTCGTCTCGGCCGCCGAGGAGGACCCGAAGGCCAAGAACATCCAGGCCGGGTTCTACAACATGCACAAGCAGATGAGCGGCAAGGCCGCCGTCGCCGCGATGCTGGATCCCAAGACGCGCAACGTCAAGGGTGTCACCATCACCGAGGGCATGATCACGATCCAGATCTACGAGAAGCTCTCCAAGGAACTCGGCATCCCGGTGGAGGACTTCAAGAAGGCCGCGGCCAATCCCAAGAAGTTCATCCCGGACTGGTGGTTCAAGCGGCTGGACGGCAAGGGCGTCGCCACCGGCGTCAGCGCCATCGAGGGCTTCCTGTTCCCCGCGACCTACGAATTCCCGCCGAAGGTCACTGCGGAACAGGCCATCAAGATCATGACCGACCACTTCCTGAAGGTGACCGGGGACATGGGCTTCGCCGATGCGGCGAAGGCGCTCGGGCTGTCGCCCTACGAGGCGCTCATCTCCGCCTCGATCGGCCAAGCGGAGGTCGTCAAACCCGCGGACTACCCCAAGGTCTCGCGCGTGCTCTACAACCGCGTCTACAAGCCCGGCTTCGACTGCAAGTGCCTGCAGATCGACAGCGCGGTCAACTACTGGCTTCGGGTCAGCGGCAAGGTGCCGAAGGACTCCAGCCAGATCCTCGCCGGCGAGCAGCACAACCCGAAGGATCCGTACAACACCTTCGACGCGCCGAAGTTCTCCGGGATGCCGATCGGTCCGATCAGTAACCCGGGCGAGGAGGCGCTGAAGGGTGCGATCCATCCGGCGTCCGGGGCATGGGTCTTCTTCGTGACGATCGACAAGCAAGGCACCATGGGGTACGCCACGACCTGGAACGGCCACTGCCAAAACATCAACACAGCTATCAAGAACGGTCTACAACTCGAGAAGTGCTAGCTCGTCCTTGACGAATCCAGGCCCGGCCGCGATGCGGCCGGGCCTTCGTCGTTCCGGCTGCCCTCATGGAATGCGATATGTCGATACACTGATGCGGACATTGATCGCCCAAACGGGGAGGACGACATGATCAAAAGGCTGTGGGCTGCTCGCGTCGGATCGGTGATGGCGGTTGCGACGCTCGCCGTCGCTTTCGCCGCCGTTCCAGCCCAGGCGCTGGAGGTGACGTTTAGCACGACGGGTGCGTCGGGGCGTGCCATCTACATCGCGAACGGTGCGTGGACCCTCCGGGCCACCGACACGCTGACCGACGGGCACTGCGCCCGTTTCCAGCGGCGGCTTATCGGCTCGTCGACCTGGGAGTGGACGGGGGAGAGCAGTTGCTCCGGCACCGATGAGTGGGTGGGGTCGGGTTTCAACGGCTACGACTACCGCATCTGCCGGACCGGCGTGCTCAACTGCTCGGCCGCGAAGAGCCTATGACCTGACGTATCGAACGAGCCCGGCTGTGGCGCGGCCGGGCTCGTTCGTGCTCTCAGCTCAGCAGTAGTCGGGGGCCGAGTTGTACGTGGCGTACCAGGAACCCTGGCCGCCGGTCTGATTCAGGATCACGTACGCGTTCGTGTAGGTGGACGCGCCAAGGCGACGCATCAGATACACCGTGTGAACCTTGCCGGTGTACCAGACGCTCCACTCGCCTTCGCCGTACGGGGCCGTCAGGAACGTGTTGGCCTTGGCGAAGGTGTTGGTTCCGACGACGCCGTCTGCGGACAGGTTGTGGTCGCGCTGCCAGTTCTTGGTGGTCTGGGTCGTGTTCGGCCCGAAATCGCAGTCGACGTCGGCTACGTCATACGCCGTGCCGTCGGTCTCCTTCGTGCCGTCGGCCCAGAGAATCCACTGCCAGAGCAGCGTCGCCCCACTGAAACGATGCGAGCTGGACGAGATGGTGCCCTCGTCGCCCCAGTCGTCGCGCAGCACCCCCGCGCCGGCGATGAAGCCTTCCGAGGTGTTGGCCTGCGCGGGCACCGCGATCGTCAGGCTGGCGGCGATGGCCACCGCCGAGGTGACGGCCAGCAGGACGCGTTTTGTACGATTCCCCATGTCGTTCCTCCCGTGGTTACCGGCCCGGGAATCGGAACCAGTGATGAATGAGAATACGGAAATCCACGGTTTCGTAGGGGGCGCCGAATGTCAGCCCAGCGCAGGGCCGCCGTGCTCGGTCAGCCGATCGAGCACTCGCTGTCCCCGGTGATCCACAACGCCGGGTACGCCGCCGCCGGGCTCGGCGGGTGGGCGTACGAGCGGATCGAATGCTCGATCGATCGCCTGCCGGGGCTGATCGCGGGGCTGGGGCCGGAGTGGGCCGGCCTGTCGCTGACCATGCCGCTCAAGGAGGCCGGACTGGCGGTGGCCGACGAGGTCGCCTCGACCGCCGCTGCGCTCGGCGCCTGCAACACCCTGGTACGCCTGCCGTCCGGCGGCTGGCGTGCCGAGAACACCGACGCGCCCGGGATGGTGGACGCGTTGGGCTGGGCCGGTGTCACGAGCGCGCAGCGGGTCGCGATCCTCGGGGCCGGCGGCACCGCGCGGGCGGCGCTGGCCGCGGCAGGTGAGTTGAAGGCGGCCGTGATCGAGGTGCACGCCCGGCGCGCGGCTGCGGTCGACGAGCTTCGGCCGGTCGCCGAACTGCTCGGCCTCCCCGACCTCGCGTACGCACCCTGGCCGTCGCCGGCCCGGGTCGCCGAGGCTGACGTCGTGGTCTCGACACTGCCGTTCGGAGTCGCCGACGACCTGGTCGTGCCGTGGCGGCCGGAGACGGTCGTGTTCGACGCGGTCTACAAGCCTTGGCCGACCCCGTTGGCGGGATCGGCCGCGGCGGCGGGCTGCCGGATCGTGTCCGGCCTCGACCTGCTGCTGGCCCAGGCGGTGCATCAGTTCGAGATGTTCACCGGGGTGAGCGCACCCGTCGACGCAATGCGGACAGCTCTCTTCGCCTCCGCCTAGCGCGCTCGCTCGGCCCGCTTGGGCAGCGCGCTTGGGCGCTGGATCAGGGATCTCGGTCGAATCATGGCGCAAGATACGACCCGGATCCCTGATCCAGCGCCCTCCGCGGTCAGCCCTTGACGTACGCGGCGAGGTGCTCGCCGGTCAGGGTCGCGGGCTTCTTGACGAGGTCGGCGGGAGTGCCCTCGAAGACGACCTGGCCGCCGTCGTGCCCCGCTCCCGGGCCGAGGTCGATGATCCAGTCGGCGTGGGCCATCACGGCCTGGTGGTGCTCGATGACGATCACCGACTTGCCGGAGTCCACCAGCCGGTCGAGCAGCCCGAGCAGGTGCTCCACGTCGGCGAGGTGCAAACCGTTGGTCGGCTCGTCGAGCACGTAGACGCCGCCCTTCTCGGCCATGTGCACCGCGAGCTTGAGGCGCTGCCGTTCGCCGCCGGACAGGGTGGTCAACGGTTGGCCCAGGCTGAGGTAGCCGAGTCCGACGTCGGCGAGCCGGTCGAGGATCGCGTGCGCCGCCGGCGTACGCGCGTCGCCGGAGCCGAAGAACTCCTCGGCCTCGGTCACCGGCATCGCCAGCACCTCGCTGATGTCGCGCCCGCCGAGGCGGTATTCGAGGACCGCGGCCTGGAACCGCTTGCCCTCGCACTCCTCGCAGACCGTCGAGACCTGAGCCATGATGCCGAGGTCGGTGTAGATGACCCCGGCGCCGTTGCAGGCCGGGCAGGCGCCTTCGGAGTTGGCGCTGAACAGGGCGGGCTTGACGCCGTTGGCTTTGGCGAACGCCTTGCGGATCGGGTCGAGCAGGCCGGTGTAGGTCGCGGGATTGCTGCGCCGCGAGCCCCGGATGCCGGCCTGATCGACGCTCACCACACCATCGAGTTTGGACACCGAACCGTGGATCAGGGAACTCTTCCCCGAACCCGCCACGCCGGTCACCACGACGAGTACGCCCAACGGGATGTCGACGTCCACGTCCCGGAGGTTGTGCGTACCGGCGCCGCGGATCTCCAGCTTGCCGGACGGCTTGCGTACCTTGGCCTTCAGCGAGGCCCGGTCGTCGAGGTGCCGGCCGGTCAGCGTCCCGCTGCCACGCAGACCTTCGACCGTGCCCTCGAACATCACCTCGCCACCGGCCGAGCCGGCGCCGGGACCGAGGTCGACGACGTGGTCGGCGATCGCGATCGCCTCCGGCTTGTGCTCCACGACCAGCACCGTGTTGCCCTTGTCGCGCAACCGCCGGAGCAGGCCATTCATCCGCTGGATGTCGTGCGGGTGCAGGCCGATGGTGGGCTCGTCGAAGACGTAGGTGACGTCGGTGAGCGACGAACCGAGGTGCCGGATCATCTTCGTCCGCTGCGCCTCGCCGCCCGACAGCGTGCCGGACGGCCGGTCCAGGGAGAGATAACCGAGCCCGATCTCCACGAACGAGTCCAGCGTCTGCTGCAACGCCGTCAGCAGGGGAGCGACCGAGGGCTCGTCGAGACCGCGTACCCAGTCGGAGAGGTCGCTGATCTGCATCGCGCAAGCCTCGGCGATGTTGATGCCCGCGACCTTCGACGACCGGGCCGGGGCGGCCAGGCGGGTCCCCTCGCACTCCGGGCAGGTCGTGAAGGTGACGGCCCGCTCGACGAAGGCTCGGATGTGCGGCTGCAGGGCGTCGACGTCCTTGGAGAGGAACGACTTCTGGATCTTCGGGATCAGGCCCTCGTAGGTGAGGTTGATGCCGTCGACCTTGATCTTCGTCGGCTCCTTGTGGAGCAGGTCGTGCAGCTCCTTCTGGGTGAACTTCTTGATCGGCTTGTCCGGGTCGAAGAAGCCGGAACCGCGGTAGATCCGTCCGTACCACCCGTCCATGCTGTAGCCGGGGATGGTCAGCGCGCCCTCGTTGAGCGACTTCGCCTCGTCGTAGAGCGCCGTCAGGTCGAAGTCGCTGACCGAGCCCATGCCCTCACACCGTGGGCACATGCCGCCGGTGCTGGTCCGGGAGAACGTCTCGGTCTTGCCCTCGCCGCGCTCGACGGTGATCGCACCGGTGCCGCTGACCGAGGGGACGTTGAACGAGTACGCGTTCGGCGAGCCGATGTGCGGTACGCCGAGCCGGCTGAACAGGATGCGCAGCATCGCGTTGGCGTCGGTCGCGGTGCCGACCGTCGAGCGGACGTTGGCGCCCATCCGCTCCTGGTCGACGATGATGGCCGTGGTCAGCCCGTCGAGGACGTCCACCTCCGGCCGGGACAGCGTCGGCATGAAGCCCTGGACGAAGGCGCTGTAGGTCTCGTTGATCATCCGCTGTGACTCGGCGGCGATCGTGTCGAACACCAGCGAACTCTTGCCCGAGCCGGACACGCCCGTGAACACGGTCAACCGGCGTTTGGGGATCTCGATGCTGACGTCCTTGAGATTGTTCTCGCGTGCCCCGTGCACACGGATCAAGTCATGGCTGTCGGCAGCGTGCATCGTCACTCCGTCCCTCGTGTCTGATTCGGCCGGTCCCAAAGTAGCCGGGCCCGCCGACATTCGGCGGACCCGGCTGACTACTACGGGTTACTTGTCCTCGAGGAGGCCCAGCACGTTGCCGTCGGCGTCGGTGAACGTGGCCACCGTGCGGCCCGGGCCGACCTCGCGCGGCTCGTCCTTCACCTTCCCGCCCGCGGCGGTCACCTCGGCCAGCTTGGCGGCGATGTCCGAGACATGCCAGTACGCCACCGGCGACGCCACGGACTGCGGCCCGCCCTTCGGCACCAGTCCGATGTGCTGGCCGGCGAGGTCGTAGCCGACGTAGTACTCCGAGTCGGCCTGCGGCTCGATGCCGAGCAGTGCGGTGTAGACCGCCTTGGCGGCCGCGAGATCGGACACCGGGTGCAGAACGGTCTTAATGCCCTCGTTGGACACGTCAGTCATAGTCACTCCTAGCTCACGGATTCCCCTCTGACCTCACGCTACGTGCTGGGGGTGGGCCGTGCTTCTTCATTCCTGATCGATTCCGGTCCGTCACCCGGAGGGGCCGTCGCCTCATGATCAAGTGCCCGTGGTCAGCGCTCGGCGTCCGGTTTTGAAGATCAAGTGCCAGTGGTACGCGGAATCAGCCCTCCAGCGAATACCACCGGAACATGATTCCGATTCGAGCCGGAAATCGCAGATGTCGGGCGCTGGATCAAGCCGCGCACCTCGGTCGCTGTTGATCACGGAGTTGGGGGATCGAGCGGGGTGCTGCGGACACGACACGCCGGTCGATCACGACCATTAGTTCATGATCGCGCGGAAAGCGCGCGGAAAGCGGCGGGAGAGCGGCGGGGAGCGGCGCGCGGAGCGCGCGGCGACCCAGCGCGCGGCGCCGCGCGGAGCGCGGCGGAGCGCCGCGGAAGCGGCGGGTCAGGCGGCGACGGGCCGGAGCTGGTCCCGGGTCAGCAGCGAGACGACGACGAGCGAGGCGAAGGCGAAGGCGAGCATCACGGCGGCCATGGGCACTCCGCTGGCCGCGCCCAGTGCCGCGACCAGCGGCCCGGCGACGGCGCTGATGGCGGACTGGGTCGCGCCCATGAAGGCGGCGGCGGTCCCGGCCATCTCGGGGTGCTGGTCGAGGGCGAGCGCGGTGCTGTTCGGGAAGACGACGCCGAGGCTGCCGATGAACAGGAACAGCGTGGCCATCACCAGGGGCAGGCTGCCGGTCTCCGCGCCGGCGAGCAGCACGGCGGTCGCGCCGAGTCCGATGACCAGCGCGGTGAAGAGCAGGGCGCGGGGCGTACGGCGGCCGACGATTCGGGCCGAGAGCTGTCCAGCAGTGACCAGGGCGATCGCGTTCAGGCCGAAGATCAGGCCGTAGACCTGCGGCGACACTCCGAAGACGTCTTGCAGGACGAACGAGCTGCCGGACAGGTAGGCGAACAGCCCCGCGAAGCTGAGCCCACCGGCCAATGAGTACCCCAGGTAGCGCCGGTCGCCGGCGAGCCGGCCGAAGCCGCGCAAAACCGTTGTCAGGCCGCCGGTGCGCCGGGCCGTGGCCGGCAGCGTCTCCGGCAGGAACCGCAGGATCGCCACGCCCAGGAGCACCCCATAGGCCGCCAGCAATACGAAGATGCCGCGCCAGGTGGTGAAGCGCAGGACCGCCGCGCCCACCGTCGGGGCCACGACCGGTGCGACGCCGAACACGAGCAGGATGCGCGACAGGTAGCGGGAGGCCTCAGCGCCCGAGTACAGGTCCCGGACGACCGCCCGCGAGATCGCCGTGCCGAACCCGCCGCCGATGCCTTGGAGCAGCCGCAACGCCACCAGGATCGGAATGCTGGGGGCGAACGCGATGAGCGCCGAGGTGATCGCGAACACGACCATGCCGACGAGTACCGGGCCGCGGCGGCCGAACCGGTCCGAGATCGGCCCGCCCAGCAGCTGCCCGACCCCCATGCCCACCAGCGCCGCGGTCAGCGTGAGCTGCACCTGGGGCGGCGTCACGCTGAGGGCCTCGGCGATCGCGGGGAAGGCCGGCAGGTACATGTCGAACGAGAACGCTCCGACCGCACTCAATCCACCTAGGACGGTCAAGAGCAGGCCAGGTCGCACACGCACGGTCACATGCTCGGCCAACGCGCGCCTCACTCTTTCCATTTCTTGATACGCCGAGAGTAGTGATCGTCACACGACAGGTCGAGGCGAGCGCAACTCGGTGACGCCACGCACCAGGAAGACGCCGTACGTCGAGGCGACCATGACGAAGACGGCGATGGCCACGAAGACGCCCATGCCGATGGTGGAGGCGAGCAGCGGGGCGACCGCGATGGCGATGGGCTGCAAGGCGAAGTTGCCGATCGACTCCAAGGAGAAGACACGCCCGTGGACCTCGGCCGGGAACTCGGTCTGCAACGCGGTGAACCACAGCACGAAGAAGACGCCGATGCCGCCCCAGGCCAACATCTCGACCAGGCACCACAACGGCAACGACACCGGCAGGGCCAGGCAGAGCGGCAGGATCGCACAAGGGACGAGCGCGTTCATCGCCCACAGGCCGGGGCGTCTCGTCCGGATCCTTCCGGCGACGGCCGAGCCCAGCATCATGCCGATCGAGGCGGACGCCGACAGCCACCCGTACGCCTCCGGCCCCCACCGCTGCTGGCTGACGATCGGCACGAGGGCGTAGTTCGGGGCGAACAGGAAGAACACCTGCAACGTCCCCTGGATCATGATCACCAGTGCCCACGGGCGGCGGCGTACCTCCCGGACGCCGTCGCGCGCCTCGGTGAGCACAGCGCGCACGCCCGGCGGCACGTCCCCCGTACGCAGGGCGGGGAGCCGAAGCCAGAGCAGCGTCACCAGGCTCACGGCGTACGTGGCGAGGTCGACGACGAACGCGCCCCGAGCGCCCACCGTGGCGATGAGTACGCCGCCGAGCAGCGCACCGCCGGCCGCGCCGAGCCGCTTCGTGGCCGATTCGAGCGCGTTCGCCTTCTGCAGCAGCGCCTGGGGCACCACCTGCGGCATGGCGGCGCGGTGCGCGGGCTGGTAGATCGCCCCACCGACGCCGACCAGGCAGGCCGCCCCCATCAGCAGTGCCAGCGGGCCGGACTCGGCGAAGGCGAGGAACCCGGCGACGCCGACCACGCAGACGGCGTCCGCGATCGCCATGACGACGCTGCGGGAATAACGGTCGGCGATCACCCCGCCGAACAGCAGAAGGAGTACCCCGGCCAGCGCCTGCGCCGCGATGACCAGGCCGAACGCGGTGGCGCCCCGGGCCGGCAGGACCAGCGCGGGCAACGCGATCAGCGACACCGAACTGCCGACGACGCTGGTCACCTGCCCCAGCCAGAAGGCCAGATAGCGCGGGTACGCGAACAGGGCGCGATAACTCGGCGGGACGGCGTCGGCGGTGGTCACGCCGACATCCTGCTGTCTTCGGCGGCGGTGATCAAACCAGTTTGGCTGCGCGTACGCCCAGCCAGGCCCGGTAGTGCGACCGGTGCGTCGCTTCCAGGACGGTCAGCCCGACCGCGGCCAGCAGGTCGGTGAGCGAATCGAGCCGGTGGTACGCGAACCACCGCAGCCCGTCGCCGCCGTATCCATGCCGTTCCCAGCCTTCGCCGTCGCCCTCGGCGACCACGAGGTGCACCGCGCCGCCCGGCCGCACCACGCGGGCGAACTCGGCCAACACCTCGGGAACGTGGTCGTGCGGGATGTGCAGCAGCGCCGCCTGGCACCACAGCCCGTCGAGGCAGCCGTCCCGCAACGGCAGCGTACGCATGTCGGCCTGCGCCACGCCGGTGTGCCCGCCGGCTCGGAGCATCTCGGCGGAGAGGTCCAGCCCGATCGCGCGGAAGCCGATCCCGCGCAGCAGAGCCAGATCGCGCCCCGGCCCGCAGCCGACGTCGGCGACCCGGGAACCGGCGGAAATCCGACTGGCCAACCAGGTCAGGTCGGCCGTCAACTCCGGATAACCCTCCGCCTGCGCCTCGGCGAACTGTGCAGCGATCACGTCGTACGTCGATCGGGTAACGGACACCGCGTCGGGCATGGCGTGGAGGGTACGCCCGGCGTTAATGTTGCCGCTGCCCGTGCGGGCCCCAACGCGGGTAGGAGGTCGGTTGGACTCCACCGAGCTGCAACGATTGCACCGGCTCGTCATCGAGTTCCTCGGTGACGTCGCCGTCGACGTACTGGACTACCCGACCGGCGCGATCGCCCTCACCATCTATCGCCACAGCCGGGTCGCCGTCCTCGACGGGATGGCCGACCGATCCCAGTGGGGCGTCACGGTCATCACCGAACCCGAGTTCTTCCATGCGGGCTACGACCAGGTCTTCGAAACGCTCGCCGAAGCCTTGGCGTACCTCCGCGACCGCACCTGACCCGGCAACCAGCCGCGGGCGGGGCGCTGGGCGTACCCGAATGTGAGACGCGGGGCACGGTGTGACGGAGGCCGCGGGCGGGGCGTGACAGACTGATCAGGTGTTGCGTTGGTTGACCGCAGGGGAGTCGCACGGCCCGTCGCTGACGGCTGTGCTGGACGGCCTGCCCGCCGGTATCGAGATCACGAGCGCCGAGATCGGCCGTGACCTGGCGCGGCGGCGGCTGGGTTATGGCCGGGGCGCCCGCATGTCGTTCGAGCAGGACGTCGTGACCGTGACCGGTGGTGTCCGGCACGGGCTGACGCTCGGCAGCCCCGTCTCGATCATCGTCGGCAACTCCGAGTGGCCGAAGTGGGAGACGGTGATGGCGGCCGATCCGGTCGACCCGGAGCTGCTCGCCGCGCAGGCGCGCAACGCGCCACTGACCCGGCCGCGCCCGGGGCACGCCGATCTGGCCGGGATGCAGAAGTACGGGCACACCGACGCCCGGCCGATCCTGGAGCGGGCCAGCGCCCGGGAGACGGCTGCCCGGGTGGCCGTCGGCGCGGTCGCCAAGGCGCTGCTCAAGCAGGGGCTCGGCATCGAGATCGTGTCGCACGTCGTCGAGCTGGGCTCGGTCGCGGCCAAGCCGGGGCTGGTCCCGATGCCCGCCGACGCCGAACGGGTCGACGCCGACCCGTTGCGCTGTCTCGACCCGGAGGCGAGCGTGGCGATGGTCGCCGAGGTCGACGCGGCGAAGAAGGACGCGGACACGCTGGGCGGCGTCGTCGAGGTGCTGGCCTACGGGGTGCCGCCGGGCCTGGGCAGCCACACCCAGTGGGATCGCAAGCTCGACTCGCGGCTGTCCGCCGCCCTGATGTCGATCCAGGCCATCAAGGGTGTGGAGATCGGCGACGCCTGGTTGCAGGCCCGGTCGCGGGGGTCGGTCGCGCACGACGAGATCTTCCCGAGCCCGGACGGCGTACTGCGCAACACCGACCATGCGGGCGGGCTGGAAGGCGGCATCACCAACGGCCAGCCGGTGCGCGTACGCGCGGCGATGAAGCCGATCTCGTCGCTCAACCGGGCGCTGAACACGATCGACGTGACGACCGGCGAATCGGCGACCGCGATCAACCAGCGGTCCGACGTCTGCGCCGTCCCGGCCGCGGCCGTGGTCGCCGAGGCGATGGTGGCGCTGGTACTGGCCGAGGCGGCGCTGGAGAAGTTCGGCGGGGACTCGGTCGCCGAGATCCGCCGGAACCTCGACGGCTACCTCGAGAACCTGGTGATCCGATGAGCCGGCCGGTCGCGGTGCTGGTCGGCGCGCCCGGCAGCGGGAAGACCACCATCGGCGAGCTGCTGGCCGAGGCGCTGGGCGTACCGTTCCGGGACGTCGACGCCGACATCGTGGCGAGCGCCGGCAAGCCGATCTCGGACATCTTCGTCGACGACGGCGAGGAGCACTTCCGGGAACTGGAACGGGCCGCCGTGGCCGCCGCGCTCGCCGAGCACGCCGGCGTCGTCTCGCTCGGCGGTGGGGCGATCCTCGCCGAGCCGACCCGGGCGCTGCTGGCCGAGCACACCGTCGTCTACCTGAGCGTCGACCTGCCCGACGCGGTGCACCGCATCGGGCTGGGCCAGGGCCGGCCGCTGCTGGAGCTGAACCCGCGGGCCACCCTGAAGTACCTGCTGGACCAACGGCGTCCGCTGTACGAGGAGGTCGCCACCATCACGGTGAAGACCGACGGCCGCGAACCCGCCGACATCGCCGCCGAACTGCGCCAGGCGCTGCCGGCCTAGCGGGCCGGCCTCAGGGGCAGGGCCGCTCGACCAGGCCCGGGCTGGGCCAGCCGTTGTCCGGCAGGATGTCGGCGAAGGCGGTCGTCACTCCGCCGTTGCACCACGGCGGGGTGTACGAGTACTTCTTCACGAAGGTGTTCGACCCGGTCCCGGTGATGCTGATGGTGCGCTGCGTTCCGCCGCCCCCGCTGCCGATGCCGCTGATGACGAGCTCGGCTGAACTGGAGCCGTAGCCGGTGGTCTGAATGGTGACCGTGACGGTGAACGTCGACCCGGAGAACGCCGCGGCCAGCTTGACGGACTTGATGACGAGCTTGGGCTTCGGCGAGGACGGCGGCTTCGTCGTCCGGACCGTTGTGGGCGACTTCGACGGCTTCGGGGAGGTGCTCGGCTTCGACGAGACGCTCGGCTGCGGCGTGGCGCTCGGCGAGGGCGTACTCGACGGCGCGAGGGTTGTCGCGACCGGCGAGCCGGTGGCGTCGGCCGACGTCGTCTCGGCGACCGTGACGGGCTCGTCCGCACTACAGGCTGAGGTGCCGGCCAGCAGGGCCAGCGAAAGGATCCAGACGGGAATGACGCGACGCATGGCGGCACGCTAGGGGCGATCCGCAGGCTGGGACAAGGCTCCCTCGCCAATCTTGATGATCACGTGATCCGATACGCTGACCACGATGGAGACGACAGCCATTCCGGTCGGCGGGCCGCGGCCCTACGAGGTGCTCGTCGGGCGGAGTCTGCACGGCGAACTGCCCCGGCTGACCGGCAAGGCCACCCGGGCGGCGGTGATCTTCACGCGGTCGGTCGAGCACTACGCCCAGCACGTGGCGCACGCGCTCATCGACAGCGGGCTGAGCGTACTGCCGATCGAGATCCCCGACGCCGAGGCGGGCAAGACCCTCGCGACCGCCCAGTTGTGCTGGGACGCGCTCGGGGCCGCCGGGTTCACCCGGTCCGACGTCATCGTGGGTGTCGGCGGGGGAGCGGCGACGGACCTCGCCGGCTACGTCGCCGCCTGCTGGCTGCGCGGCGTCGCCTGGATCCCGGTCTCGACCAGCGTCAACGGCATGGTCGACGCCGCGATCGGGGGCAAGACCGGGATCAACGTCGCCGCCGGCAAGAACCTCGTCGGCGCGTTCCACCCGCCGGCCGGTGTACTGTGCGAGCTGTCGGCGCTCGACACCCTGCCCGGTGATCAGTTGCGCGCTGGGCTCGCCGAGGTGGTCAAGGGCGGGTTCATCGCCGACCCGGTGATCCTCGACCTGTTCGAGGCCGACTTGGCGGCCGCGACCGACCCCGCCGGGCCTGCGCTGCGCGAGCTGATCGAGCGGAAGGTACGCGTCAAGGCCGAGGTGGTCGCGGAGGACCTGACCGAACAGGGCCGCCGCGAGATTCTCAACTACGGACACACCCTCGGGCACGCCATCGAACGCGTCGAGGGCTACACCTGGCCGCACGGGCACGCCGTCGCGGTCGGGATGGTGTACGCCGCGCTGCTGTCCCGGCGTACCGGCCGGGTGGACGTGGTGGACCGGACCCGGAAGATCCTGACCGATCTGGACCTGCCGGTGACCTATCGCGCGGACGCCTGGGAGCGGCTGCTGCCCGCGATGCGCGTGGACAAGAAGGCGCGTGGCGCTGCGCTGCGGTTCGTCCTGCTGGACGAGGTGGCCAAGCCGGTGACCGTGCCGATCGAGGACGAGGCGCTGCTGCGCGCCGCCTACGAGGAGCTTGTACGGTGACGAAGGTTTATGTCTTGAACGGGGTGAACCTGGGCCGGCTCGGCACCCGGCAGACCCTGATCTACGGCGCGACCAGCTACGAGGACCTGGCCAAGAGGTGCGTCGTGGAAGGTGAGCGGCTCGGCCTGGACGTCGAATGCCGGCAGACCGACGACGAGACCGAGATGATCCACTGGCTGTACGAGGCCGCCGACGAGGCGATCCCGGTGGTGCTCAACTCGGCCGCGTGGAGCCACTACTCGTACGCCCTCCGGGACGCCTGCGCGATGTTGAAGGCCCCGCTCGTCGAGGTGCACATCTCGAACATCCACGCGCGGGAGGAGTTCCGCCACCACTCGGTGATCTCCGGGGTGGCGACCGGGGTGATCGCCGGGCTCGGCGTCGACGGCTATCGGCTGGCCCTGTCCTACCTGTCCCGCGTGATCACCGACACCTCGGCTCCAGCGGCCTGATGACCGGCCGGTAAACTGGTCAGGCTTGTTCGTTATCAATTTCGCATACCCGGGAGCTTTTCCAGTGGCCAGCACGAACGACCTCAAGAACGGCTTGGTGCTCAACCTCGACAACGAGCTGTGGAGCGTGGTCGAGTTCCAGCACGTCAAGCCGGGTAAGGGCCCCGCGTTCGTGCGGACGACCCTCAAGCACGTGCTCTCGGGCAAGGTCGTCGACAAGACCTTCAACGCCGGCACCAAGGTCGAGACCGCCAACGTCGACAAGCGCTCGATGCAGTACCTGTACGCCGACGGCGAGGACTTCGTCTTCATGGATCTGGACACCTACGACCAGATCCACGTCTCCGGGACGACCGTGGGCACCAACGCCAACTACCTGCTGCCCGAGGCCGAGGTGGTCGTCGCCACCCACGAGGGCGCCCCGCTGTACATCGAGCTGCCCACCTCGGTCATGGTCGAGGTCACTTACACCGAGCCGGGCCTGCAGGGCGACCGCTCGACGGGCGGCACCAAGCCCGCGACCATCGAGACCGGCGCCACCGTGCAGGTTCCGCTGTTCATCACCACCGGCGAGAAGATCAAGGTCGACACCCGCGACGGGCGTTACCTGGGCCGCTCGTAATGGCGGAGGCACCGAAGTCGCAGATGCCCGCTCGCCGCAAGGCACGCAAGCGGGCTCTGGACGTCCTCTACGAGGCCGACCTGCGCGACCGCAACATCGCCAAGACGCTGTCGGAATACGTCGAGCGGCTGGAGTTCCCGCGCCCGGAGCATCTGCCGTACGCCGTGTCGCTGGTGGAAGGCGTGTCCGCCCACCTCGACCGGATCGACGAGCTGATCGCGAGCTACGCCGAGGGCTGGACGATCGACCGCATGCCGGTGGTCGACCGCAACCTCGCCCGGATCGCCGTCTACGAGCTGCTCTACGTCGAGGACGTGGACGACCCGGTAGCGATCACGGAGGCGGTCGAGCTGGCCAAGGAGCTGTCGACCGACGACTCGCCCCGCTTCCTCAACGGCATCCTCGGCCGCATCGCCGACTACGCCCACTAGGCAGCCTGGTTCTAGGGTTCTTAACTCAAGGTAAGGAAAACGGCCGTCATTTGGCCATCTGGCAAGGCGCACGACACCGACGTTGGCTAGGGCCAACGAGGTGTCGAGCAACGCAGCCAGGGGCCAAATGACGGCCGATTTTCCGGTCAGCTGCCGGCGAAGAAGGCCCGGGGGTCCGGCACGAGCACTCCCAGCTCGGCCAGCCGGTCGGTGAACTCCGACGGCGACTTGTCGTACATGATCGCGAGCGCCCGCATGTCGTCCGCGCGGATCGACAGGATGCGGCCGTTGTAGTCGCCGCGCTGCTGCTGGATGGCGCGGGCGTACCGGGCGACGTAGCCCAGCTCCTCGTTCGAGGACTCGTAGAGCTTCTCGAGGTCCAGAACGATCTTGGTGGCGCGTTCCTCACTCTGTTTGACCTCGGCGCCGTCCGGAAGCAACTCGGACACGGGTACCCGGTAGAAATCGGCCAGCTCGGCCAGGCGCGAGACGGTCACCGCGCGGTCGCCGCGCTCGTAGGAGCCGACCACCACGGCCTTCCAGCGGCCGTTCGACTTCTCCTCCACGCCCTGCAGGGAGAGGCCCTGCTGAGTGCGGATCGAGCGCAGCCGGGCACCCAGTGACCTGGAGTATTCCGTCGACATCTACACCCTCCCACAGTGCTGATCCACGAGTGATCGTTACGCAGCGTGACGGTACGTCGGTTACGCGCTGTGGTCAAGTGCTGCTAGCCCACTTGTTGGTACGCCGATGGGCCGAACGGCTTCCCCACGCCTGCCTGAACCGGCGGGACGACCCTCACATTGGCTGCTCATAGCCGAGTTGGTAGGGTCGTCGAAGACCTTGACGATCTCCTTGCGGAGTCGGAGAGGGATATCCAGACACTCTTTAATCCCGTCCCGTGAGGCGGGGAAGGGGGTCCCTGTTGGCCTACAAAGTCATACTCTCAGAAGCGGACATTCACCGCGTACTCGATCGAATCGCTCATCAGATTCTCGAGAAGACTCAGGGTGCGAGCGACGTCGTCCTCCTCGGAGTCGCCACCCGCGGAGTTCCGCTGGCCCATCGGCTCGCCGAGCGCATCAACGCCTTCGAGCAGGTCAAACTGCCGGTCGGCACGCTCGACATCACGCTTTACCGCGACGACCTCGCGCGGCAGTCCATCCGGGCGGTCGGCCGGACCGAGCTGCCCAGCGGCGGCATCGACGGCTGCCAGGTGATCCTCGTCGACGACGTGCTCTACTCCGGGCGTACGGTGCGGGCGGCGCTCGACGCGATCAGTGATCTCGGCCGCCCCGCGGCGGTGCAGCTGGCCGTCCTCGTCGACCGCGGCCACCGCCAGCTGCCGATCCGGGCCGACTACGTCGGCAAGAACATCCCGACCTCCCTCGCCGAGCAGGTCAAGGTGCTGCTCAGCGAGGTCGACGGCGTCGACGAGGTCCGGCTCGCCACCAGCGGCGCGTCGGCTGAGCCGTCCGGAGCGCAGTCAGGGAGTGTCCAGTGATCAAGCATCTGCTGTCGGCGGCCGACCTGGACGCCGTGACCGCCACCCAGATCCACGACATCGCCGCCGAGATGGCGACGGTCGCGGGCCGGGAAGTCAAGAAGCTGCCGACGCTGCGTGGGCGTACGGTGGTCAACCTGTTCTATGAGGACAGCACCCGGACCCGGACCTCCTTCGAAGTGGCCGCCAAGCGACTGTCGGCCGACGTCGTGAACTTCTCGGCCAAGGGCTCCAGCGTCGAGAAGGGCGAGTCGCTCAAGGACACCGCCTGGACGTTGCAGGCCATGGGGGCCGACGCCGTGGTCATCCGGCATCCCGCCTCGGGCGCGCCGCACCGGCTCACGCACTGGGTGCACGGCAGCGTCCTCAACGCCGGCGACGGGACCCACGAGCACCCGACCCAGGCGCTGCTCGACACGTACACGATGCGGTCGCGCATGGGCAAGGTCGAGGGCCTCAACGTGGCGATCGTCGGCGACGTCCTGCACAGCCGGGTCGCCCGGTCGAACGCGCTGCTGCTGCACACGCTGGGCGCGAAGGTGACCCTGGTCGGCCCGCCGACCCTGGTGCCGCCCGCGTTCGGCAGTCTCACCCCGAGCCTGGGCGTCAGCTACGACTTCGACTCGGTGCTGCCCCACGCCGACGTGGTCATGATGCTGCGAGTGCAGAAGGAGCGGATGAACGCGGCCTTCTTCCCGTCGTCGCAGGAGTACTACAAGCGCTACGGGCTGGACAGCGCGCGGCTGCGGCGGATGCCGGACCACGCGATCGTCATGCACCCCGGCCCGATGAACCGCGGCGTCGAGATCGCTCCCGAGGTGGCCGACTCGCCCCGCTCCACCATCGTCGAACAGGTCGCCAACGGCGTCTCCGTCCGGATGGCGTGTCTCTACCTGCTGCTTGGAGGTCGTTCGTGAGCTACCTGATCCGCAACGTCAGCGTGCTGGGCGGTGCTCCCGTCGACCTGGTCGTCCGCGACGGCGTGATCGTCGACAGCGCGGACGGCACCGAAGAGGTCATGGACGGCACCGGGCTGATCGCCCTGCCCGGCCTGGTCGACCTGCACACGCACCTGCGCGAGCCCGGCCGGGAGGACGCCGAGACCGTGCTGACCGGTTCCCGGGCCGCCGCGCTCGGCGGCTACACCGCGGTCTGCGCGATGGCCAACACCAACCCGGTCGCCGACACGGCCGGCGTCGTCGAGCAGGTCTGGCGGCTCGGCCGGGAGGCCGGCCTGGTGGACGTGCAGCCGATCGGCGCGGTCACCGTCGGCCTCGGCGGCGAGAAGCTCGCCGAACTGGGGGCGATGGCAGACTCCGCCGCCGCCGTCCGGATCTTCTCCGACGACGGCATGTGCGTGCACGATCCCCGCCTGATGCGCCGGGCACTGGAATACGTCAAGGCGTTCGACGGCGTCATCGCGCAGCACGCCGAGGAGCCGCGGCTCACCCAGGGCGCGCAGATGCACGAGGGCGACGTCTCGGCCCGGCTCGGGCTGACCGGCTGGCCCTCCGTCGCCGAGGAGGCGATCATCGCCCGCGACGTGCTGCTCGCCGCCCACACGGGTGCCCGCCTGCACGTCTGCCACGTCTCCACGGCCGGCAGCGTCGAGGTCATCCGTCAGGCCAAGGCCCGGGGCGTACGCGTCACCGCCGAGGTCACGCCGCATCACCTGCTGCTCACCGACGAGGCGGTCGGCGGTTCGATCGAGGGCACCGCGCCCTACGACCCGGTGTTCAAGGTGAACCCGCCGCTGCGTACCGCCGAGGACGTCGAGGCGCTGCGCAGCGGGCTGGTCGACGGCACCATCGACGTCGTCGCCACCGACCACGCCCCGCACGCCGCGCAGGACAAGGAATGCGAGTGGGCGTACGCCCGGCCGGGCATGCTCGGCCTGGAGACCGCGCTGCCGATCGTCCTGCACACCGTCGGCGACGCGCTGGGCTGGGACGGCATCGCCGACCGCATGTCGCGTACGCCGGCCCGCATCGCCGGGCTCGACGAGCACGGCCACACCCCGGTCCCCGGTTCCCCGGCGACCTTCACTTTGATCGATCCGCAGGCCCGGTTCACCGTCGATCCGGCCGCGCTCGCCAGCCTCAGCGCCAACACCCCGTACGCGGGGATGGAGCTGCCCGGCAAGGTGGTCGCGACCTTCCTGCGGGGTAAGCGCACGGCCCTCGACGGGAAGGCAGCAGCATGACCATGCGCAGCTTGGGCATCAGACAACACAGGGTTGACGGGCATTCGGCCGTCGACCGGAGGGAGACGGCCTGATGTCCGAAGCCATCTTGGTGTTGGAAGACGGCCGGACCTTCCGCGGCGAGGCGTTCGGCGCCGTCGGGGAGACGTTCGGCGAGGCCGTGTTCAGCACGGCGATGACCGGTTACCAGGAGACGCTGACCGACCCGTCGTACCACCGTCAGGTCGTCGTGCAGACCGCGCCGCACATCGGCAACACCGGCGTCAACGGTGAGGACGACGAGTCCGACCGGATCTGGGTCGCCGGATACGTGGTCCGCGACCCGTCGCGGGAGGCCTCGAACTGGCGAGCGACCGGCGAACTCGAGGACCGGCTCAAGGCCGAGGGGATCGTCGGCATCGCCGGGATCGACACCCGGGCGCTGACCCGGCACCTGCGCGACCGCGGCGCCATGCGGGTCGGCGTGTCCAGTGTAGACCTCGATCCCGCCTCGCTGCTGTCGAAGGTGCTGGCCAGTCCGCAGATGGTCGGGGCGGACCTCTCCGCTGAAGTGACCACGCGTCAGGCGTACACGGTGGAAGCCGAAGGCGAGAAGCTCTTCACCGTCGCGGCACTGGACCTGGGCATCAAGCGCAACGTGGCGCGGCGCTTGGCCGCGCGCGGGGTGACCACCCACATCCTGCCGGCGACCTCCACCCTGGAGGACCTGCTGGCCGTGCAGCCGGACGCGGTCTTCTTCTCGCCCGGACCAGGCGACCCGGCGACCGCCGACCACCCGGTGGCCCTGGCCCAGGAGGTGATGCGCCGCCGGATTCCACTGTTCGGGATCTGCTTCGGCAGCCAGATCCTCGGCCGGGCGCTCGGCTTCGGCACCTACAAGCTGGGCTACGGCCACCGTGGCGTCAACCAGCCGGTGATGGACCGCACCACCGGGAAGGTGGAGGTCACGTCGCACAATCACGGCTTCGCGGTCGACGCACCGTTGGACAAGGTGGTGGACACCGAGTTCGGCCGGGTCGAGGTATCCCACGTCTGCCTGAACGACAACGTGGTCGAGGGGCTGCGGGCGCTGGACGTGCCCGCCTTCACCGTCCAGTACCACCCCGAAGCGGCAGCCGGCACGCACGACGCCGACTACCTCTTCGATAGGTTCAAGCTGCTCATCGAGGGGACGCACTGATGCCGAAGCGCGAAGACCTGAAGCACATCCTGGTCATCGGCTCCGGTCCGATCGTCATCGGCCAGGCCTGCGAGTTCGACTACTCCGGTACGCAGGCCTGCCGGGTCCTGCGGGCGGAGGGCATCCGCGTCTCGCTGGTGAACTCCAACCCCGCGACGATCATGACCGACCCCGAGTTCGCCGACGCGACCTACGTCGAGCCGATCACGCCGGACTTCGTCACGAAGGTGATCGAGCGGGAGCGGCCCGACGCGATCCTGCCGACGCTGGGCGGGCAGACCGCGCTGAACACCGCGGTGGCCCTGCACGAGGCCGGCGTGCTGGACAAGTACAAGGTCGAGCTGATCGGGGCGAACATCGACGCCATCCGGCGCGGTGAGGACCGCCAGCTGTTCAAGGAGATCGTGGCGCGTGCGGGTGCCCGGGTCGGCATGGCCGACGAGGCGCTGGTGCCGCGTTCGCGGGTGTGCCACTCGATGGACGAGGTCCGCGAGACCGCGGCCGACCTGGGTCTGCCGGTCGTCATCCGGCCGAGTTTCACCATGGGCGGACTCGGGTCCGGCATGGCGCACACCGACGAGGACCTGGAGCGCATCGCCGGGTCCGGACTGGCCGCCTCGCCGGTGCACGAGGTGCTCATCGAGGAGAGCGTGCTCGGCTGGAAGGAGTACGAGCTGGAGCTGATGCGCGACAAGCACGACAACGTCGTGGTCGTCTGCTCCATCGAGAACCTCGACCCGATGGGCGTCCACACCGGAGACTCGGTGACCGTCGCCCCCGCGATGACCCTGACCGACCGCGAGTACCAGGTCATGCGGGATCTCGGCATCGCGGTGCTGCGCGAGGTCGGCGTGGACACCGGCGGCTGCAACATCCAGTTCGCCATCGACCCGGAGAACGGCCGGATCGTCGTCATCGAGATGAACCCGCGGGTGTCGCGGTCCTCGGCGCTGGCGTCGAAGGCGACCGGCTTCCCGATCGCCAAGATCGCGGCGAAGCTCGCCATCGGCTACACCCTCGACGAGATCCCCAACGACATCACCCTGCAGACCCCGGCCGCCTTCGAGCCGTCGCTGGACTACGTCGTGGTGAAGATCCCGCGGTTCGCCTTCGAGAAGTTCCCGGGCGCCGACCCGGAGCTGACCACCACGATGAAGTCGGTCGGCGAGGCGATGAGCCTGGGCCGCAATTTCACCGAGGCGCTCGGCAAGGCGATGCGGTCGATGGAGACCAAGCAGGCCGGCTTCTGGACTGTCATGGACCAGTTCGACACCGTGGCGGAGGCGCTGGCGGCGCTGAGGATCCCGCACGACGGGCGGCTCTACACGATCGAAGCGGCGCTGCGCCTGGGCGCGACCGTCGAGCAGGTGCACGAGGCGAGCGGGGGAGTGGACCCCTGGTTCCTCACCCAGATCGCCGCACTGATCAAGCTACGCGAAGAGGTGACGAGCGCGGCGGTGCTGGACGAGCCGTTGCTGCGCCGGGCCAAGCGCGCCGGGCTGTCGGACCGGCAGCTGGCGGCGCTGCGCCCGGAGCTGGCCGGCGAGGAGGGCGTACGCACGCTGCGGCACCGCCTCGGGCTGCGCCCCGTCTACAAGACGGTGGACACCTGCGCGGCCGAGTTCGCGGCGAAGACGCCGTACCACTACTCCAGCTATGACGAGGAGACGGAGGTCGCCCCGAGCGACCGCCCGAAGGTGCTCATCCTGGGCTCCGGCCCGAACCGGATCGGGCAGGGCATCGAGTTCGACTACTCCTGCGTGCACGCCGTCATGGCGCTCCGGGCGGCCGGGTTCGAGACCGTCATGGTCAACTGCAACCCGGAGACGGTCTCCACCGACTACGACACCGCCGACCGGCTCTACTTCGAGCCGCTGACCTTCGAGGACGTCCTGGAGGTCTGGCACGCCGAGCACAGCTCGGGCACGGCGGCCGGGGGTCCCGGCGTGGTGGGCGTGATCGTCCAGCTGGGCGGGCAGACCCCGCTCGGCCTGGCCCAGCGGCTCAAGGACGCCGGGGTGCCCATCGTCGGCACCAGCCCGGAGTCGATCCACCTCGCCGAGGAGCGGGGCGCGTTCGGCGCGGTGCTGGCCAAGGCCGGCCTGCGCGCGCCGGCGCACGGCACCGCGACGTCCTACGAGGACGCCAAGAAGATCGCCGACGAGGTGGGCTACCCAGTCCTGGTGCGACCGTCGTACGTGCTCGGCGGGCGCGGCATGGAGATCGTCTACGACGACGACACGCTGCGCGACTACATCGGCCGGGCGACCGACATCTCGCCGGAGCACCCGGTGCTGGTCGACCGGTTCCTGGACGACGCGATCGAGATCGACGTCGACGCGCTGTGCGACGCCGACGGCGAGGTCTACATCGGCGGTGTCATGGAGCACATCGAGGAGGCGGGCATCCACAGTGGTGACTCCTCCTGCGCGCTGCCGCCGATCACCTTGGGAGCCGCGCATCTGAAGGTCGTCCGCGACTTCACCGAGAAGATCGCGCGCGGAGTCGGCGTACGGGGGCTGCTCAACGTGCAGTACGCCCTCAAGGACGACGCCCTCTACGTGCTGGAGGCCAATCCGCGCGCGTCGCGTACGGTGCCGTTCGTCTCCAAGGCGGCCGCGGTCCCGCTGGCCAAGGCGGCGGCCCGGATCATGCTCGGGGCGAGCATCGCCGAGCTGCGCGCCGAGGGCATGCTCGAGGCCACCGGGGACGGCGGCCAGCTGCCCGAGCACGCCCCGGTCGCGGTCAAGGAGGCGGTGCTGCCGTTCAAGCGGTTCCGCACCCCGGCCGGCAAGGGCGTCGACTCGCTGCTCGGCCCGGAGATGAAGTCGACCGGCGAGGTCATGGGCATCGACATCGCCTTCGGGCAGGCGTTCGCCAAGTCGCAGGCGGCCGCGTACGGGTCGCTGCCGACCACCGGCAAGATCTTCGTGAGCGTCGCCAACCGCGACAAGCGCGCCATGATCTTCCCGGTCAAGCGGCTGGCCGACCTCGGCTTCGAGATCATCGCGACCGAGGGCACCGGCGAGGTGCTGCGGCGGCACGGCATCGGCTGCGAGGTGGTCGGCAAGCACTACGCCGGCGACCAGCGCGACGCCATCTCGCTCATCGGCGCCGGCGAGGTCAAGCTCGTGATCAACACCCCGCAGGGCTCGGGGGCCGGTGCGCGGTCCGACGGCTACGAGATCCGCTCGGCCGCGGTCGCGGCCGACATCCCGTGCATCACGACGGTCCCCGGCGCCGCGGCGGCGGTGATGGGCATCGAGGCGCTCATCGCCGGAGATCTACGGGTACGCCCACTGCAGGAACTGCACAAGGCGCTCAGGCCCGAGCTCCTGGGGGAGTCCGGACCTGAGCGCCCAGCGGACGCTGTGACATTCGATGCGGGGCCTGCGCTGGGAGCGGAGCTGTGAGCTTCTTCGAGTCCTTCGTACGCCCGGCGCTGTTCCGGATCGGCGGAGGTGACGCCGAGGCGGCCCACGAGGCGACCCTGCACCGGCTGGCCGGGATGTCCGGGCGGCACCGGGTCCTGGAGTCGCTGCGCCGCCGGTACGCGGTGGCCGCGCCGACCCGGGTGTTCGGGGTGGACTTCCCGAATCCGGTCGGCCTGGCCGCCGGGATGGACAAGAACGGGATCGCCCTGCCCGCGTGGCCGGCGCTGGGCTTCGGCTTCGTCGAGGTCGGCACGGTCACGGCGAAGGCGCAGCCGGGCAACGACAAGCCCCGGTTGTTCCGGGCGCCGGCCAGCGAGGCCGTCGTCAACCGGATGGGGTTCAACAACGAGGGCGCCATGGCGCTGGCCGGACGGCTCACGGCGTTGCTCGGCGAGCCGGCCCGGCGGCCGAACGTGCCCGACACCCCGGCGACCCTGATCCGCACCCGTACGCCGGGCGACCTGCCCGCGCTGGCCGGCCCGCTGGGGCTGCGCGCCCCGTTGGGCATCAGCCTGGGCAAGTCGAAGGTCACGCCGCTGGAGGAGGCGGTCGACGACTACGTCTACAGCCTCCAGCTGCTGCGCCCGTACGCCGACTACGTGGCGGTCAACGTCTCGTCTCCGAACACTCCGGGCCTGCGCGAGCTGCAGGACCGCGGCCACCTGAACGAGCTGCTGGCCGCCCTGGTCAAGGAGGCGAAGGGCACGCCGGTGCTGGTGAAGATCGCGCCGGACCTGACCGACAGCGCGATCGGCGAGGTCTTGCAGGTCTGCGCCGACCGGGGAGTCGCCGGGCTGATCGCCACCAACACGACGCTGGGCCGCGACGGGCTCGCCTCGGCCGACGCCCAGCTCGCGGGGGAGGCCGGTGGCCTGTCCGGCAAGCCGCTGACCGAGCGCGCTCGCAAGGTCGTCTCGTTCGTGCACGCCGAGACCGGCGGCAAGCTGCCCGTCATCGGGGTCGGCGGGGTCATGTCGGCCGACGACGCGACCCGGCTCTTCGACGCCGGCGCCAGCCTTGTCCAGCTCTACACCGGGTTCATCTTCCACGGCCCGGCGTTGGTCCGAGCGGTCGCTGTGGCGGCCCATGGACGCTGACGAGCTGCTCCGGCTCGACCGGGAACATGTCTGGCACCCGTACGGGCCGATGCCCGGGCGGATGGAGCCGCTGGTGGTGCGGTCGGCGTCGGGCGTACGCCTGACTTTGGACGACGGCCGGGAACTGGTCGACGGGATGTCGAGCTGGTGGTCGGCGATCCACGGCTACCGGCATCCGGTGCTCGACGCCGCCCTGGCCGAGCAGGCGGGCCGGATGAGCCACGTGATGTTCGGCGGGCTCACCCACGAGCCCGCCGTCCGCCTGGCGCAGACCCTCGTCGAGATCACCCCGGCCGGGCTGGAGCATGTGTTCCTGGCCGATTCCGGCTCGGTCAGCGTCGAGGTCGGCATCAAGATGGCGGTGCAGTACTGGCGGTCGCTGGGCCGCCCGGCCAAACGCCGCCTGCTGACCTGGCGCGGCGGCTACCACGGCGACACGTTCCACCCGATGAGCGTGTGCGATCCCGAGGGCGGCATGCACAGCCTCTGGGGCGACGTGCTGCCCCGGCAGATCTTCGCCGACCTGCCCCCGGCCACCTTCGAGCAGGCGTACGCCGACGAGCTGCGAGCTGCGCTCAAGGCGGAGGCGGACGAGATCGCCGCGATCATCGTCGAGCCGTTGGTCCAGGGGGCGGGTGGCATGCGGTGGCACCATCCGGCGTACCTACGGGTGCTGCGGGAGCTGGCCGACGAGTTCGGTGTGCTGCTCATCTTCGACGAGATCGCGACCGGCTTCGGGCGTACCGGCCGGATGTTCGCGGCCGACCACGCCGGCGTGACCCCCGACATCATGTGCGTGGGCAAGGCACTGACCGGCGGATACCTGACGCTGGCCGCGGCGCTGTGCACATCGGAGGTCGCCGGGGGGATCTCGCGTGGCGAGGTGCCGGTGCTCGCGCACGGGCCGACCTTCATGGGCAACCCGCTGGCCTGCGCCGTGGCGAACGCGTCTCTCGGCCTGCTGCTGTCGTCCGACTGGGAGACGGAGGTACGCCGCGTTTCCGCAGGTCTGAGTGCTGGTCTCGACGCGGCGCGGCACCTGCCCGGCGTACGCGACGTGCGGGTGCTCGGGGCCATCGGGGTGATCCAGCTGGATCACGAGGTTGCCATGGCGCCCGCGACCGCCGAGGCGGTCGCGCACGGCGTGTGGCTGCGCCCCTTTCGGGATCTGATCTACGCCATGCCGCCCTATGTGACCTCCGACGCCGATCTCGTGCTGGTCACCGGCGCGATGCGGGCCGCCGCCGGGGCCTCGTACTCAGCCTTCTCACAGCATTCGTCCTGATTTCGCCGTTATTTCGTCGTGAACGGAGCACCGTCATGGAACCCTTCGGCAGTCGCCTGCACCAAGCCCTGGCCAAGCGCGGACCGCTGTGCGTGGGCATCGATCCCCATGCTTCGCTGCTGGCCGCATGGGGTTTGAGTGATGACGTGGATGGTGTCGAGCGGTTCAGCCGAACGGTGGTAGAGGCACTGGCCGAACGGGTAGCTGTCTTTAAACCTCAGGCCGCATTCTTCGAGCGATTCGGTTCGCGTGGCATGGCCATTCTTGAGTCAACTATCCGACAGTTGCGGGATGCCGGAGCACTTGTCTTGCTGGACGCGAAACGCGGTGATATCGGCTCGACGATGGCCGCGTACGCCGACGCGTACCTGAATCCATCTAGCCCAATCTATGTAGACGCGATCACCGTGAGCCCGTTCCTCGGCTTCGGATCGCTCCGTCCGGCGTTCGACTCGGCCGCCTTGCACGGTGGTGGGGTATTCGTCCTGGCCCTTACATCGAACCCTGAAGGATCGCAGGTCCAGCATGCCCGGACGGCCGATGGGCGGACGGTCGCCCAACTGATACTAGATGAGATTTCCCAGCTCAACACGGGTGCGAAGCCGCTGGGCAGCATCGGTGCGGTGGTCGGGGCGACCGTCGGGCGGACCGGCGAGGATCTGTCCCGGACCAATGGGCCGTTCCTCGTTCCGGGGCTCGGCGCGCAGGGTGGCGACCCCGCCGGACTGCGCGAGATCTTCGGCGACTCCATCGACGCCGTCCTTCCCTCGTACTCGCGTGAGGTGCTCGCGGGCGGGCCGACGGTTCGCGGCCTGATCGAGGCTACTGAGCGGTCGCTCGATGCGTGCCGCCGCGCCCTGGGCGGGTGACCGGTGACGCCACTCACGGCGTAACCATTTTGTGATCATGCGTGGTGACGTTGCCGAAAGCGGCTCTGACCGCTAGTTTTCCCCGCGACTGGAAACCACAGGCGTCACCGTAGGTGACACGTGACCCAGGCACAGGCAAAACGTCGTCCGTCCCACCCGGGGCGGACGTGTAGACCAACGAACGAGCGGTGGGTCGACCCCTCGACCGCCGCGTGGGACCTGAGGAGAACTGGTGCCGCTCCCCACACTGAGCCCCGAGCAGCGCGCTGCCGCGCTCGAGAAGGCCGCTGAGATTCGCAAGGCCCGGGCCGAGCTGAAGGAACAGCTCAAGAAGGGTCAGACCACGCTGGACGCGGTGCTGAGCCGTGCCGAGGCCGACGACGTCGTCGGCAAGCTGAAGGTGTCGGCGGTGCTGCAGTCGCTGCCCGGCATCGGCAAGATCCGCGCCACGCAGATCATGGAGAAGCTGAAGATCGCCGACTCGCGCCGTCTGCGCGGACTCGGTGAGCAGCAGCGCAAGGCTCTGCTCGCCGAGTTCTCCGGCAACTGAGCTGACGTGACACACAAGGCCGCCGCCCGTTTCGGGCGGCGGCCTTGTGTGTACCCGGACTCGGCGTCGCGCCCGCCCTTCCGGGGTGGGCGTCGCGCCCGCCCTTCCGGGGTGGATCAGGGATCTGAGTCGAATCTTGGTCCAAGATTCGACCCGGAACCGTGATCTGGCGCTTTCGGCGATGTGATCTGTGACGTGATCTGTGCCGGGGTAACGCGACAAGATCAGCTGCGTTGGGTAGAAAGGGACCCAACGAGCGCTGCCCATCTGGCGAGGAGAAGAAGTGACCGACGTATCCCGACCGCCGGCCCGCCTCACCGTGCTGTCCGGCCCGTCCGGGGTCGGCAAGGACAGCGTGATCGAGTGGATCAAACCGCGCGCGCCCTGGGTGTGGTTCTCCGTCTCGGCGACCACGCGGAAGATGCGAGACGGCGAGGTCGACGGCATCCACTACCACTTCGTGAACCGGGCCCAGTTCCGCCACCTGGAGGCCTCCGGGCAGCTGCTGGAATGGGCCGAGTTCGCGGGCAACCTCTACGGCACGCCCCGCGCGGGCGTCGAAGCCCGGCTCGACCAGGGCATCCCGGTCCTGCTGAAGATCGACATCCAGGGCGCTCGCCAGGTCCGGGCGGTCATGCCCGAGGCTCAACTCGTCTTCCTCGCCCCGCCGAGCGTCGAGGAGTTGCACCGGCGGCTGCGCGGCCGGGGGACCGAGGACGAGGAGACCATCCGGCGCCGGCTGCTGCACGCCGACGAGGAGCTGGCCTCGCAGAAGGAGTTCGATGTCACCGTCGTCAACGACTCGGTCGAACGCGCTGCTGACGAGTTGCTAGGATTACTCGGTTCACGACAGCTCGCGCCGATCCGGGCGCACGGCTGACAAAACAGACACAAGTTTTTCTAGGGACGTGAAAGTGGCCGCAACCGTCGCCAACCCAGAGGGCATCACCAACCCGCCCATCGACGAGCTGCTGGAGAAGACCTCCTCGAAGTACGCGCTGGTCATCTTCGCGGCGAAGCGCGCGCGCCAGATCAACGCCTACTACTCGCAGCTCGGCGAGGGCCTGCTGGAGTACGTCGGCCCGCTGGTGGAGACCACTCCGCAGGAGAAGGCGCTCTCGATCTCGATGCGCGAGATCAACGCCGGCCTGCTCGTCGCCGAGCCGACCGGCGAAACCGCCTGATCAGGCGCTGAAACTCGGCAGAGAACAGAATCCGACGGTGAGCAGGGTCGTCCTCGGCGTCAGCGGCGGCATCGCCGCGTACAAGGCGTGCGAGTTGCTGCGCCTGCTCACCGAATCGGGTCACCAGGTCCGCGTCGTGCCGACGGAGGCCGCCCTGCGGTTCGTCGGCGCGCCCACCTGGGAGGCCCTGTCCGGTCAGCCGGTCGCGACCGGAGTCTTCACCGACGTCCCCGAGGTGCCGCACGTCCGCCTCGGGCAGACCGCGGATCTGGTGGTCGTCGCGCCCGCGACGGCCGATCTGCTGGCCAAGGCGGCCCACGGGCTGGCCGACGACCTGCTCACCTCGACCCTGCTCACCGCTCGCTGCCCGGTCGTCTTCGCGCCGGCCATGCATACGGAGATGTGGGAGCACCCGGCCACCGCCGACAACGTGGCGACGCTGCGCCGCCGGGGCGCGATCGTGATCGAGCCCGCCGTCGGCCGCCTCACCGGCGCCGACTCCGGCAAGGGCCGCCTGCCCGACCCCGCCGAGATCTTCGCGATCGCGCGGCGGGTGCTCGCCGGGCGTACCGCCGCCGACTTGGCCGGACGGCACGTCGTGGTCACCGCCGGCGGCACCCGGGAACCGCTCGACCCGGTCCGCTTCCTCGGCAACCGGTCGTCCGGCAAGCAGGGGTACGCGTTCGCGACGGCCGCGGTCGCCCGCGGTGCGAAGGTCACCTTGATCGCGGCCAACGTGGCCCTGCCCAACCCGGCCGGGGTCGAGCTGGTCCGGGTCGGCAGCACGGCCGACCTGCGGGATGCCGTCCTCGCGGCGGCTGACGTCGCCGACGCGATGGTGTTCGCCGCCGCGCCCGCCGACTTCCGCCCCGCGCAGTACGCCGAGCAGAAGATCAAGAAGACGGCCGACGGGTCGGCGCCCAGCCTCGAACTGGTCACCAACCCCGACATCGCCGCCGAGGCGGGCGCGCTGAAACGGCCCGGCCAGGTGCTCGTCGCGTTCGCCGCGGAGACGCACGACGCGCTCGACAACGGCGCGGCCAAGCTCGTCAAGAAGCGGGCCGACCTGATCGTGGTGAACGAGGTCGGCGCCGACAAGGTCTTCGGGGCCGACGACAACGACGTCGTGGTGCTGGGGGCGGACGGATCCACGACAGCGCTCGGCCGGCGACCCAAAGAGGATGTCGCCGACGCCGTCTGGGACCTCGTCCTGGACCGCTGGTCGGCGAAGACCGACTGAAGAGTCCGAATTGTGAACACACGGCCGGTCGCCGGATCGGCGTACGCGCAGGTTGACTAGACTGCCGCGATAACTAGCAATCGTTGAGCGTCTTGCCGTTGGCAAGCGGACCGTTGAGGGAGCACTGTGGCACGCCGTCTCTTCACCTCCGAATCGGTCACGGAGGGTCACCCCGACAAGATCGCCGACCAGATCAGCGATGGCATCCTCGACGCGCTGCTGACGCAGGACCCGCACAGCCGGGTCGCCGTGGAAACCCTGATCACGACCGGCCAGGTGCACGTCGCGGGTGAGGTCACCACGAAGGCGTACGCCGACATCCCGACGATCGTCCGCGAGACGATCCTCGGCATCGGCTACGACTCCTCGAAGAAGGGCTTCGACGGCGCGTCCTGCGGCGTCAGCGTCTCGATCGGGTCGCAGTCGCCCGACATCGCCCAGGGCGTCGACTCCGCCCTGGAGCAGCGCGAGGGCGGCCACGACCTGCTGGACTCCCAGGGCGCCGGCGACCAGGGCATGATGTTCGGCTTCGCCTGCTCGGAGACGCCCGAGCTGATGCCGCTGCCGATCGCGCTCGCGCACCGGCTGGCCCGCCGGCTCGCCGCGGTCCGCAAGGACGGGGTGATCCCGTACCTGCGCCCAGACGGCAAGACCCAGGTCACCATCGAGTACAACGGCCTCAAGCCGGTCAAGCTGCACACCGTCGTGGTGTCCTCGCAGCACGCCCCGGACATCTCGCTCGAGTCGCTGCTC